>JBKTJB010000001.1:487500-1228118 GCA_047241705.1 Streptococcus sp. | reverse complement strand
AGTTACGTATTGCTAAGGTTAAAGGATTCATTCCCACGGTAACACCAGCACCTCTACTGCACCAAAGGTGGCTGGAAGCAAGAAAGCCAGCAACATGGTCAAGTTATCCTGTACGAGCTTCCCAGCCGCTTTTAGGTCCCCCTTCTCACATAATTCTCTGTCAACAGAGGAATCCCAACTCCCCCTAATCGAAGTCGCTACCGCAATCAAGATCAATATGGTGATTTTGTTTGGATTAGCAGAGAAATAACTAAACATGACCAAGAGCCGCTTTTGACTATAATCTCGTGAACCAAGACATGACATTGATAAAGGTCATCTGGTCAACAATTTGGAAGAGCTGAATCGCGGAACCTGTGATGATAAAAGGAATAGCCTCACGAATCGTATCAATCAAGAGAGCCCGAGTGTCAATCCCTTCACTTCCCTCTTGCTTTCTTAAAAATAGAAGAGAGCAAGCCTGTCTTTGCAAGGTAATAAAAAGAGCACCAGAAGGCTCGCTCCCATACCAATAAAAGCCGCAAAGGTCGACTGCGTCACAGCCTGCACGTAATCACCTGAGCCAATCTTCATAATGAAGAAGGTCGTGAGCAACATCCAAAATGACCCGGATGACTTGCTCTGCGATCTGGCTAATAGCATATGGCTTCATATTGTTGAAACCTTTGGAAAATCCCCGGATGACACTCATCGAAGGAAAGATCAAGACAGCCCAAGAAAGGCTCTGCATGATCGGAATCAACTCTTTTCCC
This sequence comes from Streptococcus sp., assembly GCA_047241705.1. Taxonomy (GTDB): domain Bacteria; phylum Bacillota; class Bacilli; order Lactobacillales; family Streptococcaceae; genus Streptococcus. The sequence goes on along the minus strand of JBKTJB010000001.1, from coordinate 1,227,366 downwards.
CCACCTGAAAGGCCTTTCCGCAAAGACAGGAGACAAAAGATACATGAGAATGGCAAATCCTAGGCCTAGAGTTCCCATAAATTTCGAGACAGCCCCCGAATCAAAGCAAAGCTATGATCCGCTTGGTCCTTGGCATTAGTAGTTTGGCATACTTGCTTAGCAACAGCTACGGGTACTCCGGCTGTCGAAATCAAGAGAAACCAAGCATAGATATTGTAGCCCATTGTAAAAAGACCATTGGCTTGTGGCCCATATTTGCCCATCCAAATATACCAAGGAATAATATAAGCAGCCTCCCAGCAAACGGCTGGGCTGATAAAGCTGCTGGCTGTCATCCAGGCAGTCCCGCGAAGCATCTGGGCTTGCTGGTCATTTTGTTTCGTGACTCATTGGTGTCCTCTTTCGTTTCTTCTTCTCTTCATTATAAACTCTTTCCATGACACTTGTAAAATAGGACTTTTAGGTTTACAATAGTTTTATGATTACAATTGAACAAACCCTCAACATTTTAAAACATGACCAAAATTTCCGAGAAGTTCTAGTAAATGGTGAATACTACTACCATCTAGAAGGAACAAGTTTTGATGCCATTAGCTATGATAGCCGTAAGGTTTCTGCTAGCACCCTCTTTTTTGTCAAAGGGGCCAGCTTCAAAAAAGAATACCTGGAACAGGCTATTTCTAATGGACTCGGCTTTTATGTCTCTGAAAAGATTATGGAGTTGGTATTCCTGCCATCCTCGTCAATGATAATATCAAACAGGCCATGAGCTTAATTGCTATGGAGTTTTATGGGCACCCTGGAGAAACAATTAAAACTATTGGCCTTCACAGGGACTGAGGCTGAAAGACAACAGCGGCCTACTTTGCTTACCATATTTTGGAACAAAGTCACCGACCAGCTATGCGCTGTCTACCATGAATACAACACTGGATGGTAAAAACTTCTTTAAATCGACCCTGACAACGCCAGAGAGCAGCTTGGATCTTTTTGCCATGATGGCCTCAGGCAGTAGCCAATGATCGGACCCACCCTTATTATGGAAGTTTTCCAGTCAAGCTTATCTGGTGAAGCGGGTTTACGGCCTGACCTTTTGACGTCGGTGTTTTTCTCAACATCAGTCCAGACCATATTGGACCGATTGAACACCCAACTTTTGAGGATTATTTCTACCACAAACGTCTCCTCATGAAGAATAGCCATGCCGTTGTCATCAATAGTGATATGGATCATTTCCAAGCTTTAGCGGACCAAGTCGCGAACCAAGACCACGATTTTTATGGAAGCCAGTCTGAGAATCAAATTGAAAATTCCAAGGCCTTCAGCTTCTCAGCCACTGGTAAATTAGCTGGAAACTATGAAATCCAACTGATTGGCCATTTTAACCAAGAAAATGCTGTAGCAAAGCTGGGTCTTGCCCGTCTTCGTCTAGGTGCGAGCCTTGAGGATATCCAAAAGGGGATTGCTAAGACGCGCGTTCCATGCGCTCTGAATGGAAGTCTTGACCAGAAAAACGGCGCTAAGGTCTTCATCGACTACGCTCATAATGGTGACAGTCTTAAAAACTGCTCTCAGTTGTCGAAACCCATCAAACGGGGACGATTTCACTAGTTCTCGGATCAACTGGGAATAAAGGAGAGAGCCGCCGCAAGGGACTTTGGCTTACTCTTAGAAGACCATCCTGAAATCCAAGTTCTTCCTCACAGCGGATGACCCCAACTATGAAGATCCTTTGGCCATCGCTGAAGAGATTAGTAGTTACATCACGCGCCCTGTAGAGAAAATCGCAGATCGCGAACAAGCCATTCAACGGGCTATGACAACTACCAGCAAGCCTGAAGATGCTGTCATTATCGCTGGAAAAGGAGCTGACTGCTACCAAATCGTCAGTAATGGCATTAAAGAAGAGTATCCGGGTGACGCCGCCCATCGCTGAACGTTATCTTTAATCAAACGAAACAAGGCTAGGAAAATTTCCTAGCCTTGTAATGTAAATAAACTAGTTAAAAATAAAATAAGCAAAGCGATTCTAGAAAAAAATCAGTTCAAATTTTTAAAATGAATCAAGAAAACACCAAAACTTTCCGCTGTGAGAAAAGTGCTTGAAACATTAGGTTCAAAACCAAGTCATGGAACTTCTTAGAAGTTCGCTGACGTCCGCACTCACCTAAGGAAAGTTTTTAAGATGAATTTGTCTTCAATCAGAGGCTAGGAAAATTTCCTAGCCTTTTCTATTGTTTACTAAACATCAGTCTTTCCTTGTCCCAAGTCCACTGCTAATTCATATTTGCCTTCATCATTTTTGCGGATATAACCTAAGACTTCTAAACTATCGACAAAGATGTCCTTGCGCTTTTGCTGGACTACTTCTTTTTTGAGAAATTTGAGTAAAAAGCTGGTCATATACTTAAGAGCATACTGTGGAATGACATCTCCCAAGATGGCATAGTAGCTTTTCTTGATCCTCTGTCGATGGATACTCGGTGTCATCACCTTGTAGCAAGTAATTGGCATAGAGTCCGTGCATTTACGCGCGAAGTCCGTCTCCTCTATGAGAATCGCTTCACCGCAGTGTTGGCTGGAGTTCCGTTTAGAAGAGCTTAGGCTTTCAGTTCCGATGATAAATCTCACTCATCCTCTCGGATCAAAGACCTCTCTGATCCAAGCTCAATAAGATCAGCTGACTCCAAGAAGGGCAGGTTGAGTGCTGTAGTTTACTATTCCCTTAGGATGAAGGCCCGCTTTGATATACTCCTCCATCAGCTTATCCACTGGTTGATCTGGAAATTGGGCCTTGATTTGTCGCAGGATCACATCGTCGTGCTGATCCAAATAGTTGATCAAGTCCTTGAAAAATGGCTGACGTGTCAAACGTGTGGGATTAATGATGGTAATCATCCAAATACCTTTCTTTAAACTGTAGATGGGGAGACTGGGCTAACTGACTCGGATTGGTCCCGGGCTGATCTAGAGGAACGGCTAGGCCAAGTTCTCTGTAGTAGGCTTTCCAAAAGGAACTAATCTCTTCTCTCTCCTCTCCAAACTTCATTCGGAATGGTATCAAAAAAATAGGGAAGAATTGTCGCTTACAAACTGGGAACAACAGAAACCATCTCCATCTGGATAAAAGGAAGCGTTGTAGGGAGAACCTAAAAGGTTTTCCTGACAACTTTTTGACCTCCTTTGAGACTCGGATTTTCGGATAGCGATAAAGGTCATAGACCTTTTCCAGCTTCAAAAAGTCCTCAGGATCCTGGGTAAGGACGCCACCTTCCACCGTAGCATGATAGACCTGTCCGTCCAAAAAGATAGCCACGTGACCGTAGTTACCTGTAGAAGCCTGGATAGCCTGCCCCATTTCTGTATCATCTTTCACAAAAATCAAATCGCCATTTTCTAACATACTCTTCCTAGAAAAAAAGGAGTCGAAACTCCTTTAGCTATATGGAAAACATCGTTTTCTTCAGAGTCAATCTCTAGCTAAAAAATTACCATTTAAATAATTCATTAACTATAATTCTAAAGAATCACTCTAGCTGAAAATAATAAAGTAGCACTAAACTTCCAAAAGACAGGGCTAAGTAGAGGATTCCTATTTGCAATCCATACAAATACCAAAAACTACCACTAACTAAAATAAAAATAGATATCTCAGCAACGAGGCGACGCCATTTTTTAAAAGCATGTGGAGATTTTGGCGCCATATATCGCGCCCAAAATAAGATTAATAGAACTGCTAGAAGAAAAAATAGGGATTTTTCCAGCCAAGAAATTTGTATCACAGACACGGAGAAAAGACCAAGGATTGCCACAACCTCAACCAAAAAGCGCAGTCCTTCAATCAATCGCATCATACTATCACCTTCTATGAATAGTCAAATTAACAGTTCCAAATATTCCTTAAGAATTACCCATTAAAGCTTTCAGTCAATTGTGGTACCACTTGTTTCTTACGTGAAACAGCACCTGGAAGGAAAGCGTGGTTGTTTTCAAGTTTGAAGTTGAAAGTCAGCTTCTACCTTGTCCATATTAGCACCAAGAGCCAAAATTTCTGAGTTTGAGTTCACGATATCTGCAATCATCAAAACAAAGTCAGAGTAGCCGTTAGCCGCATTTGTGGCTTGGATGGCTGCTTCAATTTCAGCTTTGGCGTTCCAAGACTTCAGCGATATCAACTGTATTGACCTTTGAGCCACACGGACATTATTTCCGTTGAGTTCAAAGGTCTTAGCATCGATGTCGATCAATTCTTCTGCTGATTTGCTTGCCAAGTTGGTACCAGCCTTGAGCATTGCAAGACCGTATTCTTCCAAGTTAACACCAGCCAACCCTGCCAATTCAGGTGCAATCACTTTATCAGATGGGTGTGTTGTTGGAGATTTCAAAAGAAGGGTATCTGAAATCAAACCTGAAAAGCATCAAACCTGCCAATTCTTTTGGCACTGCTACACCGTGTTCTTTGAACATGCGGTATACAATAGAAGATGCTGATCCAACTGGTTCCAAACGCATGTAAAGTGGACTTGCCGTTTCAAAGTGTTAGCCACACGGTGGTGATCCACTACACCGCAAACTTCTACTTCAGCAGCGATATCTGAAACAGATTGTTGGAATTCATTGTGGTCTGTTAAGATGACTTTGCTCTGCACCTTCTGCGTTTTAGCCGATGTGGATCACGCGCGGTGCTTCTACACCAAAATAGTTCAAGACGAAAGCTGTTTCTTCATTTGGAGTTCCAAGAGCAACCGCTTCTGTATCCAAACCGTAAGCTTCTTTTGCAAGATAAGCAGTTAGGCTACAGGATGAACCAATGGCATCTGAGTCAGGATTTTGGTGACCAAAAACAAGAATTTTTGACATATTTCTACCTCTTTTATTTCATTTATAGATTCACTCTATTTTAACACGTTTTTCCGTATAAAGAAAGGGAAGAACAATGATTAACTAGGAAAACAGTTGGGATTGCCAACTGTTTTTCTTCTTTATCCTTTGACCCGTTTCAGGTAATCTTGGTAACTTTCTGTTTCCATCAAATCTTTTGGCATTTTGAACCTCGTTCTTTTGTCGGTGGTTTCACACCCTCCAATTTGTAGGAATGCCCAATTCACGCCATTTGAATTCCCCCATTGTATGATAAGGCAGAATTTCAAATTTATCGACATTTTTAAGAGTTTTAACAAATTTCCCAAGCTCGATCAAATCATCATCCCGGTCTGTTAAACCTGGGAACCAAAACGTGACGAATCCAGACTGGTTTTCCAATATCAGACAAGTACTTGGCACAAGCTAAGATCGTTTTATTGGTATGGCTGGTCACAATTTTGTGTCGTTCATCATTGATTTCCTTGATATCAAGAAGCACCAAGTCTGTCACCGCCATCAAGCGGTCGAATTTTTCCAAATAACGAGGTGTATTCCGGAAAGGAAGGGCACAGGTATCCAGCGTACAATGAATGCCCAACTCTTGAGCCTTAGTAAAAAGTGCAATCAAAAAGTCAATCTGCAAGAGGGCTTCTCCACCACTGACAGTGATTCCCTTTTTCGCCCCAAAATCCAATAATGTGATAGCGGAGGGCTTCTTCTAAGACATCATCCACCGTCCGCTCACGGGACTTGTTGGTTTCCATTGCCCAAGTATCTGGATTGTGGCAGCATGACACCGTGACACAGCCTTGAAGGAAGACAATAAAGCGGATCCCAGCCCGTCTACTGCACCAAAACTTTCTGTTGAGTGTACCATTCCTGTTAGCTTTTCCATAGTCAACTGTTTCATTTTCCATTGAGGAACCTCTTCTCTTGAAAACGTTTTATGATTTATTATAACACGATTCCATCTATTTTAAAGAGTTTAAGCTTCTTTTGAAAAGAATCTGTTTTTTCAGTAGTTTTCTATTGTCCTAGTACAGTTTCCAATATGGGACTATCTGTCCTGTATTTTAGAGAAAAAAGGAGCCAGCGACTCCTTTTAGATCTTTCTTATAAAAACACGCTAGTGAGTCGTCTTTTTCTTCTTGTACCAAACAAGAATCATCGTAGCTACTGCCACTCCAAAAGAGCTAGATAGCTTGTTTCTTGTCCAGTAGATGGAAGGATTTTCCGTTTTACCTGGTGTCTTGGTTTCTGTTGTTGCTGCCTTCTTCCTTGTCGTTCTAGTTTCATCTTCGTTCTTGCCCTTTCTTTGCTTTCAGATGGTGAACTCTTGTTCATTGGCTTGAGCCTGATGAGGGACTAGTTGAGACCCTGTATCTCGATGAAAGAAGGGCTGGCTTGATCCGTTGGTTGTCCTGCATTTCCTTGTTGATCATCCGTCGGCGTTCCTGGAGTTTGTGCTCCACTAAAGTCGATTTGGACTCAAGACAGGATCATGGTCTGGATGCACGACCATGCTCCTTCATAAAGGAAGCATTGATATGGACTGGTTCAAACCTTTGCTTTAGCCGCCATGTTGTTTGAGATAAAAATGTTATCCAAAACTTGATTGCTTCCACGGTAGAAATAAGAATAGCGATCGCCTACATCATGTTGAGCCATTAAGTTGGTTAGTTCGTTGCCAGCAAGGATCTGGGCCGTGGTTGAGAAATCGTAGTCATTAAAATCACCCGTCAATACAAAGGTGGTCTTCGGATTTTGCTTCAAGCCTTCTTGGACGAATTGATGGATGACACTGGCTTGTGCTTCACGCGTTGGCAAGGTATGTTCCACTGCTGGTTGGCTTGCCCCATAAATAGCATCATCTCCGATTTTTGATTTCAAGTGATTGGCAATCACCACAACTGGTTGACCTTTGAATTCAAATTCAACGGCTAGGGACTTGCGAGTATGATCAAACGATGGGTCATTAGGGGCAATCCGAGCTGGATTTTTAACCAGGTGTCCCATGTCAAATTGTGGCCGCCAGGCTGCTAGTTGGGCCGCCTCTTTTTTGGCTAAGCTCACGCGTTCTGGATTGTAGAGGATTCCCAAACGAATATTAGAACCAGGCTTTCCTCCGTCAGCGCCATCTACTGGAGCAACCTCCGTATACTCATAGCTCTTGCCACCCAATTCCTTGATCCGATTGGCTAGTTTGCGTCCACTTTCAACACCACTGATCGTCCCGTCATCCACACTACCATTATTGTCCTGCACTTCGATCAAAGTAATGATGTCTGGATTGTGAATTTCATGGATAAAGGAATCTGGCAATCAGCGCAATCACCTTATCCTCTGGGGTTTCATTTTTGGCATTGTTGGCCGAGAAATTTTCAATATTGTAGGAAGCAATGGTCAGCTTGTCCTCACTTGGTTGGGTTTGAGCTGCTTGACGCTGCAAGCCACCGTCTTGAACTGTCAACTGTTGAGTAGGCTCTAACTTATAAAAGCTATCTCCGATACGTTACCACTCCTGTCACATCTTCTGCAAAGTAATCCTTGGCTTTTGCGACAAACTGATTCCCAACATAAATCGGGATCGTCGCTGTATTTTGCGCATGTGGCCGTAGATTCAGACCACCAATATTGTTTAAAGGAAGGCCTGTGTAAAATCTTCTCCCAATACATAGATATCTCCTTTGTACTGGGGACCAAGGACATGCGGTTTCTTCACCACCGTGAGCATTCCTTCCAGGCTTTCCCAATAATCGAGGGCATCGGTTTCTGGAGCATAAGCCGTCGGGTTAGGCTTCACCTCTGCTGGCATGCCCGCAGTGAGATTCACAGCTTCTGGAAGAGGGGCTGTTCCATCTTTTGTGAGCCAAGCATCGACCAGCATGGTCACCGGTTAAACTATTCTGTCGGTTCCTTAAAGGTCTTCCCAGCTCCCAAGGTAACCTCTCTTCCATATAGCCTTCCTTGACGGTACCGGTGATTTTCACCTTGTCGCCGACTTTCACCTTGTATTTGGAAACAACATAAATCCCATCAGAGGTCCGACTATTGCCATCCGATTCAATATCTTGAGCATAAAAACCATAGCGGTCTGTTTTCGTCACCACTGCATTTTTGATGGCTACCTTTTGGCCTTCCAGTGGAGAGCGTTGCGATTCCCCTTGAATTTCCCCGATCTTAACCGTTTTCTCATCAGTATCGTCTGAGGAACTGCTAGATGTCTCTTCTCTTATCCCTCGAAGCTCTCGTCGTAGCTTCTGTAGTTGTTGTTGTAGCAGAAGTCGAATGATTTGTCGAGCCTTCCTCGCCGCTTTGTGTTCGTCACAAGTGCTGGCTCTGAAGTCGAAGCTGTGGTCTCGTCTGCAACTACCGTGAGGGCATTGCTAAAGACCCCCAACTGACTAGCCAATAAGGTGGCTACTCCCAGTAAGCGAATCTTTTTACCGTTTTTTCTCATGCGTTTCTCCATCCCTAAAAAGTTTTCCTCTTTTATTATAAGGGAATGACTTTGCGTTTTCAAGCGCTTTCAAATATATTTTTCAAAGAGAAAAACACTTCGACACAAAAGATCGAAGTGTCAAGAACTTAAACTAAAATTGCCAGTGTCTGATACGGTTTCAGAATTACTTTTTCAGCAAGCTCTACATTCTCATAGTTTGACAAGAGCACGCGCCCTGTTTGCTAGTCTTTTGGAATCGCTACTTCGACTTCACTTCCATAGAAATGATTGAGTACTCAAGAGTTTTTGACCGTCTAAGTGGCGTTCAAAGGCATAGACTTCTTGACTATCTTCCATTGCTGGCAAGTAGCTTCTTCTGAAAATGATGGGCATTTCTTTGCGCAAACAAATCAATTCTTATAAAATTTAAAGATCGGACCATCCATTTCCTTTTCAACGTTGATATCTTTATAGACTTCCAACTTTCAACCATGGAGTGCCTGTTGAAAACCACAGCATTTAGAGAAGCATCCCATTTCATGGGTGTACGAGAATTATCACGAGACTTGGCTTGGATAATCTTAAAGGCTTGCTCAGGAGACTGACCTTGATCCAAAAGCATCTGGTAAGCATTCATGGACTCGACATCCACATAATCTGCCATCGAATCATAGTCTGGATCAATCATGCCGATCTCTTCACCCATGTAGATATAAGGAGTCCCACGTGACAAGTGAATGCTGGTCATGAGCATGGTCGCTCCTTCATTGCGGAAGTTCTCGATATCTACAAAGCGATTCAAGGCACGAGGTTGGTCATGGTTATTCCAGAAAAGAGCACTCCAACCACCACGTTCACTCATTTCCTTGCCCCAGGTATGGTAGAGACGCTTGAGCTCTTGCAGGAAGAAGGCTTTATCGAGACTGTTCAAGGGATGGGGTCGCAAATTTGTAGGCAAGCTCACTTTGACTTCCCCGTTTCCCAACTAACCAGCTACCAAGAAATCGTCAAAGCATCTGGTCTTCACTCAGAAACCAATGTCATTCGTTTGGAAAAGATCAGTATCGATGAAAAAGGAGCTAAAAAGACAGGTTTTCCCCTTCACCGATTGGTTTGGAAAGTAACCCGGCAACGGGTAGTGGATGGCGTCGCTTCTGTCTTAGATATTGATTACCTAGACAGAGAGCTGATCCCTGGCCTGACTAAGGAAATTACCCAGCACTCTATCTACCAATATATAGAAGAAGACTTGAAATTGCAGATTGGCTATGCAAAAAAAAGAAATCTTGATTTCACCAATCGATAATCGCGACAAAATCTTACTGATCTTGGAAAAGACAAACACGTGGTGACGGTCCGCTCTCAAGTTCACTTAGCAGACGGACGGCAATTCCAATTCACCGAAAGCCGGCACAAATTAGACAAGTTTCATTTTGTCGACTATGCAGAGCGGAGGAAATAAAGGAGGCTGGGACAAAAGTCCTAGCCTCTCAATTGTTTTTGAGTGTTGAGTTATAAGACGCAGTGGTTGAGTGGGTTTCTACTTACGCTGATTTCATCAGCTTACAGCCCTAATTAACTGTGCGGAGGTGGGACGACGAAATCGAATTCTAACGAATTACCGATTTCTGTCCCACTCTCATTTTATCCTAACACCAATTCATCACTAACCAGGGTTTCACCACTGTTTTGTTGGAAGAGGCGCATCAAATCTTCAACCGTTAGGTTTTTCTTTTCTTCTCCTTTGACGTCGACAACGACCTTGCCTTGGTAGAGCATGATCAAGCGGTTGCCGTATTCAATTGCATGGTTCATATCATGCGTAATCATCAAGGTTGTCAAATCATGGCTTTCCACGATCTTTTGTGTCAATTCCATGACCATTTCACTAGTCTTAGGATCGAGCGTCAGCGCGGTATGTCTCATCCAGAAGCAAGAGTTTCGGTTTGACCAAGGCTGCCATGACCAAGGTCAAGGCTTGACGTTGCCCACCAGACAAATATTGGGTATCGACTTTGAGGCGGTTCTCTAAACCGATATTCAGTTCCTTCAAGGCTTCACGGAATAATTCACGATCTTTTTCCCGAACTCCCCAGCTCAAACCACGAGATTTCCCCCTTCGTTGGGCAATCGCCATATTTTCTTCAATGGTCAAACGTGAAGCTGTCCCCATTTTAGGATCTTGGAAGACACGCGCAATATCTTTCGCACGCTTACGAACACTCGTATTTTTGATGGAGTTACCTTCTAGCAAGATATCCCCTTCATCCACGACTAGATTTCCTGCCAAGATGTTCATCAAGGTTGATTTCCCAGCTCCATTTCCACCGATAACCGAAATGAAGTCCCCTTCTTCTACTTGTAGATCCAAGCCTTTTAAGACATGGTTTTCATTGACTGTTCCTGCTTCCAAATGTCTTATGAATACCTTCAATTGGATAATAATGGTTGCCATACTTTTCTCCTACTTATTTCCTAACTTCAATCCGCGAACACGAAGACGTTTTTGCGCCTCAGGAGCGAACAAGACAATTGCGAGCAAGATCGCATTGAAGAGACGAACCATATTTTGATCGAGATTTGGGATCTCGTAAATATTTAAGATAATCAAACGGTAAACAATGGCTCCAACCCCGATGGAAAGCAAGCGCCAACCAATGGTCAATTCGTGGATCAAAACTTCAGCAATAATCACCGCACTCAAACCGACTACGATCGTCCCTGTACCAGAAGTCACATCTGAGAAACCATCATTTTGCGCAAACATGGCTCCACAAAGGGCAATCAAGCCATTGGAAATCATATAGCCCAACATCTTCATGTTATCTACATTGACCCCATTGGCCTCACTCATTGGAATGTTATCACCAGTCGAGCGCAAAACCAAGCCAAGTTGCGTCTTCATTAAGAGAGTCAACAAGATACAGACGATGATCAAGCACGAAATACTAATCAAAAAGACAGCTTCTTCATTGGACAAGCCCAATTTCATGACACTTTTGAAAATGGTACTGGCATCACTAATAGAGAGGTTGGGTACTCCCCAAGATTTTAATATTGATAGAGTAGAGACCGGTCAAAGTGACAATCCCTGTCAAGAGGGCTGGAATTTTCATTTTTGTATGGAGAACCCCAGAAACCAATCCTGCGATCATTCCTGCTAGGAAGCCCATCAAAGTTGCAAGCCAAGGGTTTCTTCCTGCTTGAATTTGGGAGGATACAACTGCTGCCCCAAGTGGAAAGGCTCCTTCTGCCGTCATGTCGGCAATATCTAAAATTCGAAATGTTAAGTAAACACCGATCGCCATGATCGACCACAATAAACCTTCTGATAAACTTGATAAAACGAAATTCATCTCAAACCTCCTATTTTTCTACCTTCAACGAGCTAATATCAATTCCAAGCTCTTTGGCCATCTCTTTATTGGTATGCAATTCTAATTTTTCAGGTGTTTCAACTGCGACTTTCCCAGGTTTCTCACCCTTCATGATGCGAATAGCCATCCGAGCAGCTTGTCTTCCCAATTCCTCATAATCAGTACCAAAGTTGTACAAGCCACCAGTAGCTACCATTTCAGCAGATCCACCAAAAACGGGCACCTTATGACTGATGGAGACCTGTTTAACAGTGTCCATTGTAGAAGAGATAATATTGTCTGTCGGAACAAAGACGATATCTGCTTCTGACATGATACTGTCTGCTGCAGCCTTCACATTGTTACTATCGAGGATGGTTTTTTCAACCACTTGATAGCCTTTAGCTTCAAGGATCTTCTTCGCATTGTCTTTTTGGACAACTGAGTTAGGCTCACTTTGCGTATAGAGGATCCCAACTGTTTTCGCCGTTGGAAGTACTTGCTTAATCATGTCTACCTGTGTAGAGATCGCATCGTCTGACTGGTCACTTGTCCCTGTGATATTGCCACCAGGCTCTTTCAAGTTTTTCACTAATTTCGCTGCCAATGGATCGGTCACAGCCGAGAAGACAACTGGCGTTGTTTTCGTCGTATTGGCCAAACTTTGAGCCGAAGGGGTTGCAATCGCAAAGACGAGATCACTTTCTTCCGCCAATTGTTTGGAAATGTTTTTCAGATTTCGTTGCTCCCCTTGAGCATTTTGGAAATCGATCTGAATATTTTTCCCATCCACATAGCCCTCTTTCTTCAACTCTTCGATAAAGCCTTTTCGTGTTGCATCGAGCGACTTATGGGTGATGTACTGGGAAATCCCAATCCGAAAGACATTGTCCTTTTTAGCATCCTTCAGATGGTGTAAGGTCACCAATGATGTTAACAGCAGTCCTACAACCAGGACAGGTGCTAGTAATTTCTTCACTACTTTCATTTTTTGACTCCTTTTCTGCAAATAAACAAAAAATCCGCTTAGATCATTCTCTAAACGGATGCTTGAAATTCTCCAACAAGTTACAAAACCTCGGTCCATTTAGATACTAGCTTTATGGACCATCGTCAAAATCTTAGCCACATAGATACAAACAAATTGTTAGTGGGTTTGCATCCATGAGATCATGTCTACAAACACTATCTAAAGTAGCTAAAGTAGAATTTTTGAGTTGAAATGGCTTGTTGCTTCATGTTTATTTTCTGCTTTCTTTATTTATGGGTATTATCTTACCTTAATTTTTTTAGCTGTCAAGACTATTTCAGAAATTTTTCAAATTTTTGAAAATTCAACTATCCCTGACAAGAAAAACAGAGGCTGGAACACGTCCAGGCCTCTGTTTTCTAATCTTCTTTGATTTGGTTTCCTATCTTCTTCGACGATTTCAGAAATTTCAACTTTCACCTTGGTCACACGACCATTTTTTACTTTGTCATTTGTCAAAATGAGGTGTTCTTTTGACTATCGACTTCACAGCTGAGTCGCTCTTTCAAGGTCGGAATTCGCCCAACCTCTGTCAGGTAATACCCTGCAATGGTATCCACATCATCACTTTCCAACTCAACATCAAAATATTCGTTAAAGTCATTTAGTGACATGGCTCCTTGTACAAAATAAGTATTGTCTGCAATTTCAAAGACATCAATTTCCGCTTTGTCAGTCTCATCGTCAATTTCACCGACGATTTCTTCCAAGAGGTCTTCAAGAGTGACCAGTCCAGACATTCCACCATATTCATCAAGCAGAATGGCCATTTGATTTTGTGTATTGCGCGACTCTTCCAAAAGATCATCCACAAAAATAGTTTCTGGAACAAACAAAGGTTCTTGTAAAATCTTTCTTAAGACAATATTATCAAAGCCATTGATAAATCCTTCGTTCAAGAGACGTTTGGTATGGATGAGGCCGATGACATTGTCCTTGTCATCATCATAGACAGGAATCCGTGAAAAGTTTTGCTTAAGGATACTTTCAATAATTTCTTTGGTATCATCATTGATATCAACCATGAAGGCATCTGTCCGTGGGACCATGACTTCACGCGCTACCATTTCATCTAATGAAAAGATCCCTTGGAGCATCTCAATCTCGTCAGCATCCAGTGTTGCTTCACTATTGGTCAGCATATACTCGATTTCATCCCGCGTCATCTTTTTCATCCGATCATCGAATTCCATTGGCGTGATACGGCTCAAAAGGTTGGTCGACGCTGAAAGCAACCAAACAAAGGGGCTGACAATTTTTCCTAATAGAATCACAATCGGAGCTGTTCGAACAGCCAACTCATCTTTCAAGTTCATGGCGATTCGTTTCGGATAGAGTTCCCCAAATACGATCGAAATATAAGTCAAAAATGCTAGAGATAAAAAGCTTCCAGCTGCAAGAGCTGTTTTGGTATTGCCCATCCATCCAGCAATGACATGACCGAGACTTTCTGCAAGACTCGCCCCAGATAAGATGTTAATCAAGGTGATCCCCACCTGAATAGTGGATAAGAAATGGTTCGGTTGTTCCAATACGCTAAGAAGACGAATGTATTTTTTATCTCCCTTCTTCAGCCTTTTGCTCTACACGAGAGCGATTCAACGATACCATTGACATTTCAGCCGCCGAGAAAAAGGCGTTCAATAATGTCAAAACAATCAATAAAATAAATTCCAGTAAAATTTCCTGACTGCCAGGGTCTTCCATGGATAAATTCCTCCAGTATATAATATCGTATATTATACCACAAAATAGGAGAGCCTGCATTCTTCTATAAAATTTTCTTTTTTTACCATCAAAAAATCAGGACCAGGTCCTGATTTTAGAATGTGAACACTTTGTTTTTCACATAAAATAACCTAAGTGACGCTGAAAACTTAAAACAAAATATATAATCGTTTCATTCAAACCTACACTGAAACTTTCCGCCGTGAGAAAAGTGCTAGAAACACGATTGTTTCTAGCACTCGGGAGTTTTGGAACCCCAGTTCCAAAACTAAGTCATGGAACTTCTTCGAAGTTCGCTGACGTCCGTACTCACCTAAGGAAAGTTTCTAAGAAGACTTTGTCTTTAGTGTTCTGCACTGGTAAAATCATAAAAGAAGGCATTGAGTTTTTCAACCAGCTCAAGCGATGAGAGACTACTTGTACAGATAAAAGGTTTTTTCTTTAATTCAGGCATCATAAAGTTGGCCACCACCACATCTGCATCCGAAGTTTCAATATCATCCACTGTTAGATTGTACTTGATCATCTGCGTAAATTCAAAGTTATCCGTACAGTAGAAATCTAGAAAATCGATCATGGATTTGGCATGGTGATCGTCAAAACGACTGATAATCAAGACCTTAATAGACTTCCGACGGCGCAATAACTGCGGCAAGAGACGTTCCCAGTGAGTGTAGACCGTGTAGATCATGTGCTTGATGATCTTCTTCATTCAGATCATGCTTCATGGTCTTCATATAAGTGATGATATGCTCCTTCAAATCATCATAGAAGGCTGGGAAGATGCTCATGAAATCTTCGTTGGTATTGGTCTTGGTATCAAATAAAAGAAACTCAGAGAATAATTCCTTCCGATCGAGATGAGACGTGTTATGGACATGCATCAACATCTCATCCAGATTTTCAATGTCTAAATCATAGGTATAGCATAGATCCTTGAACATATCTCTGATGAGCGTCGTTGATTCTTTGGCATAAGGATCTGTTTCTGCAGCTTCGATCAAGCTTTCTGGGCTGAAATAGAAATTCTCTTGAATGAAGATGATGAAGAATTGCTCCAGCACTTTTTCATTCAACTCGACACCCAACTGCAAGCTAAAGTAGCGCAACATCTCCTCGACATTGGTCACCCCTTGATACTGGTCCTTATACACATCATAGTTCGTTGGCATGTCGATGAAGTAACCTTGCTTAATCCGTGATAAGTAGACTGTCAAGAGAACTTTATAAGACCTGAGTACAGAGAAGGTCAATGGATAGCCATAGAGCTTGAAGAAGAAGGTGATCAAATCGGTCACCGCCTCTTCCTTAAATTCTGGGAAAGGCCACTCCATGTAGTAATAACGTTCCGCAAAATATTGGGCATAAAAGAAACGAACGTCAATCTCTTATCTCCGACAAGGTTCAAGGGTTTCAAATCAATCTTTACATTGTATTTGGTTTGAAGCTTCTGATTAATCGTCCGAATCAAGCGGTAGAAAGATTGGTAACTCAAATCAAACTTTCTGCAAATATATTCATTGGAAACATCCTTGTTGAAAAAGAGATATTCAATCAAAGCAAACGCTTGTGATTCTTTTAAAAAGTGATGGTAAATCACTCAAGCCTCAACCGAATCCTCATAACTGATCTTGATCCCATTGGTAGATGATTCCAATTAAAAAGTCATCAAATGTACTACGAAGATTAGACAAATCTTCTTTTAACGAACGTTCTGTACAATCCAAACGCTTGGCCAACTCTTTCAAGTGGAACCATCTTTTTTCCTTGATCAAGATTTCTAGCAATTGGAGTTGACGTCTTTGTTTTTTGGATAAGAGCAGTCTCATCTTTCCCTACCTAATTTCATATTTTCTTTCAAAATCACTTATATTTTAACACATTTCATAGCACTTGTTGACTTTTTTCCAGCATTTTTCAAAAAAATGTACAAAAAGACTCTAAGGCCCATATAGGCGCTAGAGTCTATGATTTATTAATGATACCAAATTCTTCTTTTTTCTTCTGTTCCTTAGCAGCACGGTGGTTATCATAAAGATTCACCAAGAATTTTACAATTTCTTTTCCAATCGAATAGACTGGAATCGCAACGACCATCCCGATAATGCCGTAGATATTACTTGAGAGCAATAAGAGAACCATAATGGTAATCGGGTGAACCTTCATCACGCCTCCAACGATACGCGGATAAAGAATATTCCCATCGATCTGCTGGATAATCAACATGTAAATGACTGCTTTGATCATCATATCCATATCTGTGAAGGCATAGGTGATGATCATCGGAATCAACCCGATGGTTGGTCCTACATATGGAATGAGGTTGGCCAATCCAGAAAAAATGGCAAAGACCAAAGCGTACTTCAATCCAATAAAACTATAGCCAATGTAGGCTAGGGTTCCAATGATAAAGGCATCGATCGAAATCCCACTAATATAGCGAGAGACCGTTTCATTCAAACTAATCAAGAGACTTGAAATGTGGAGTTTGTCATTGCGTAAAATGGTCCGCTCCAACATCGGTAATAACTTCTTCCCATCGACCAAGAAATAAACCAAGAAGACAGGGGTCATGATCAAGATAAAGACCGTATTGACAATGGTGTTAACCACACTTCCTAAACTGTTGGTCACACTATTCAAGAGATTTTGTAGGATATCCATATAAGAGAGATTCAACTGCTGAATCGTCGACTGGATATTCACATTCTGGAACAAAGGATTGGTCGAGAGTTTTCGAACCAAACTTTGAACTTCCCAGTAAAGTCCTTGAGTTGAATTGATCAAGCTGGTTAACTGATTAATTAAGATAGGGAGCAGATAAAAGATCCCTAAGCCAATGATCCCAAACAAGAGTACTAAGGTGATCAAAATCCCAAACACACGCTTGATTTTTAAGTGTTTTTCCAACAATTCAACAATCGGATTGGTAATGTAATATAAAAAACCTGCAATTAAAAATGGTAAGAGGATGGTATTCAGAACAGATACAAATGGAGAAATCAAAGTCCCCATTGATTTCCAAATATAGAAAATCACCGTCAATAATAAGATCTCACATGTCCAGAATAACAATTTACTATTTCGAAACATTCCTTACCTCCTGTTTTCTATTCTACCATATTTTATGATAGAATAAAGGAGATTTTAATCAAAAGGATGAAGTTATGAATAATTTGATTGAACTACAAGACGTCAATTTGATCCGCAATGGAAAAGCCCTTTTAAAAAAGATTAACTGGCAAGTAAAAGAAAATGAATGCTGGGCCATTTTAGGCCTCAATGGGGCAGGAAAATCGACTCTCCTCAAACTTCTTATGTCTGAATACTGGGCTAGTTCTGGCCAGGTAACGGTCCTTGGAACCCGCTTTGGAGAAGGGGGCATTCCTGAGTTGCGGAAGCGTATTGGGATCGTTAGCTCCTTTATTTCAGAAAGACTACCAGAGCATCTTTTGACAGAACAAATTGTCCTAACTGGTCAATACAAGAGTAGTATCTTATATGCTGCTTACGGGGAGGAAGAACTAAACTGGGCACGGGATATGCTAACTTCAATCGGGGCTAGCTCTTTGATCGGTCGCAAATACCGGGAGCTCTCCCAGGGAGAAAAGCAGACAGTCCTCATTGCACGAAGCCTCATGGACCAGCCAGATCTGATCATTTTTGACGAAGCTTCTAGTGGATTGGATCTCTTTGCCAGAGAAAAACTCCTCCGTCAGATCCATCATATCAAACAACTGGATCACGCGCCTACCATGATCTACGTCACCCACCATGCCGAGGAAATTACAACAGACATGACCCATGTCCTCTTACTCAAACATGGCCAAGTGGTTGAGCAAGGACCAAAGGAAAAGATCCTAACTCCTCATGTCCTTAGCCAATTTTATGAAGCACCAGTATCCCTTATTGATCTTGGTGATGAGCGACTCTTTGTCAAACCAGAAATCGCACAACTGAAAAGAAAATGAATAAAGCAAAAAGAGAGTGGGACAGAAATCGGTAATTCGTCAGAATTCGATTTCGTCGTCCCACCTCCGCACAGTTGAGTAGGGCTGTAAAAGCTGATGAAATCAGCATAGTAGAGTCCACTCAACCACTGCGTCTTGATCGACAATCCAAAAAATAATTGAGAGGCTAGGACTTTTGTCCCAGCCTCTTTTACTCTTATCTCAACGATTCCGTGCATACTCGATTAAATCGTATGGAAGCGTATTGGCACTTTCTCTTAGGGAATAGCTTTCTAATTCATTGACATTTTGTCGCATACGGCGCGCTTGCTTGGCGGTAATCAGGTGTTGCGCTTCATATTCAAAAATAATCTTACGCTCCAAATAATAGCCTCTCAACATTTCATCGATATTATTTGGTTTCACGCGATTAATAACCCGCTCCACAAAGGCCCCACTGGTAATAATAGCTGTCTCTCTCAGACGAGATTCTTGTAGGAAAGAGATCAAACTGCTCCGATAAACCCCCTTGAGGTCTTCCAAACTTTCGATAATGATTTCCGTATTGGCCAGATAAAGGGCCGCAATCTGGCTCATAATCAATGGCCTCTAACTTACTGTCTTCCTCGGGTCCACCAGTTTCGCAAGCCAGACCCAAAAGTTAAGATCTCATGAACTAATAAACGCAAGAGACGGAAAGACACCAAGAGGTAATAGGGTTAAACGAGACGAAAGATTGCGATTGACACGTTGCTCCATATTGCGAAGATAGCGTTGGTAGACGCGGTAGCCCCGCTCTCGAATCTTCCCTTCTTCATAGGCTTGTTCCAAGCCGTCACTTTCAATACTCAAAATCAGGAGCTTCAACTGTTCCCAGTCCTTTGAATGAGCCTGTTTTCTTGGCCTAGAATCAAGTCTTTCTATGCGACCATGGTAGTTATCAATTGCCGCATACAAGGGCCCCTTGTGCTTGCTATTCTTTAGGTCTGCTTCTAATTCCATGACGACATCATTTAAAATCGCGATCTGCATCAGGTAGTCATTGGTTTCTTCCTTGTCTTCTGATAATTTTGGAAGTACCACTAAGCCAGCAATAAAGCTGACAAGGGTAACTCCTGCCACTAAAAAGAGTAGGATAGGGTATTCTTTTTCGATCTTGGTTGGAATCAAAAGGATCGTCGCAATCGAAACCGTTCCCTTCACACCCGAAAAGGTCAGCAATAAGGCATCTTTCAGATAATTTCTCAATGATTTTTTTAGTCGAGCCGTTCGGAACCAATAAAAGAGGTAAACCATGACAAAACGAATTAAAAGAGCAAGGTTGTCAAAAGAAAGACAGAAACAACTAAAAGAAGATTGTTGTAAATGGGGCTACTTAAGATGGGCTTGGCGATCATTTCTAGTTCCATTCCCAAAATCACAAAGACCGACCCATTTAAGATAAAGTTGACCGTATTCCAGACGGTATGGCTCACAGTATCCACCCGGGCTTCAAGAAGGGTAATGTGCTTAAAGCGACTGGCTTTTAGGATCCCTGACACGACCACAGCGATGATACCAGACACATGGAGTTCTTCTGCTAAGAAAAAAGTCAATAACGGGAGACTCAATTCTAATAACACTTCACTGGCAATATCACTAGCGCGAACACTCAAGAGTAATGTTTGCAGCCAACGGTTCACAAAGGCCGTCAAGATCCCTACTGCAAACCCTCCTATAATGGAGATTCCTAAGGAAATCCCTGCCTCTCCAAGGGAGAAACTTCCGGTCGCAAGGGTCGCCAAGGCCACTCGAAAGGCAACTAGACCTGAGGCATCATTTAGTAACCCTTCTCCTTTTAAGATATTTGAAACCCGCTTTGGAAAGGTAAAGCGCTCAGATAGGGAAGCAAAGGCTACTAAGTCTGTTGGACCTAGAGCTGCACCTACGGCCATACAGGCTGCTAAAGGAAGGCTCAGCCACAAGGAGTGAGCTGCCCAGCCCAAACTAATGGTTGAGATAAAAATCACTGGAAAAATCAAATAAAGAATGATGCGCCAGTGCTTTAAGACAGAAGTAATATCTGCTTCTTCTGCCTCTCGAAATAACAGAGGGCCAATGACCAAGGCCAGAAAGAGCTCTGTATCTAGATGAAAATTTTCTTCTGGGACAAAGAGGGCCCAAACGATCCCTAGTAAGATTTGAATCAAAGGCAGAGGAAGGCTCGGCACAAGTTTATTGGTGACATTTGAGACGATCAAGATCATCGAGAAGATCACTGCATAAAGGAGTAATTCCATCTTCCTCCCTCCCTAACGTTCTTGGCAGCAAGTCTCGAATTGCTGTTTTAACTCCGCAATCTTTTGGTCTGTCTTGGTTACATCCTTGTGCTCAATCTTCTTTTTGGCACCGCTCCATCTCAAGCGCAACCAATTTCTTTTTAATTTTGAGCATCTTTTGGTCATATGGGCTTCATCATAAAAACCGATTGCACGCTCGTGAATGGTTGATTCGACAAAATGGTGTCTCAATCCTTCAATTTTATTTTTTAAATATTCTTTATCCATGACGATAGCTTTCTAATTTTTCAATCATGACCAAAAACGGTGGTTGGTTCACTTGATTCAGTGTCCGGTAGATGGTCGCTGTATATTCTTTTTGTGGGAGCTGGCTGACAAAGTCCAGCACTGCATCACGCTCGATGTCTCCTCCCCATGACCATAATAGATCATCAAAGCCATTCGACCACCTTTTTCTAGGCGAGCACAGATTTTTTCCATCGCTTCAATAGTAGTAGCCGGAAGAGTAATGACCGATTTATCTGCAGATGGCAGATAACCCAGATTAAAAATAGCTGCTTTGAGGGTCTCCACATATTGGTCCACATGCTGGTGGCCATCTAAAATCAACTGGACATGTTGAAGACCCAACTTCTCCAATCTTTCTTGAGTATTTACAAGTGCCTGCTCCTGAATATCAAAGGCATAGACCTGGCCTGCTAGTTGGGCTAAAAAGGCCGTATCATGTCCATTTCCCATGGTCGCATCCACCACCACATCTTCTTTGGTGATGACTTCTGCTAAAAATTGATGGGCCATTTCAAGTGGTCGAAGCATCGGCAGTCTCCTTTTCTTCTAGCTTACATCCTTGGGTACTTCCACGCCGACGCATTTCAGTTTCAATGGCGTTTAAGACTTCCCATTTGTTGAGACTCCACATAGGGCCAATCAACATATCCCGTGGCGCGTCCCCTGTAATCCGGTGGATGACAATGTGTTTGGGGATGATCTCCAACTGGTCACAGATGACCTTGACATACTCCTCCTGGCTCATGAGTTGAAGTCGTCCTTCATGATAGTCCCGTTGCATCCGTGTATTGGTCATCAAATGCAAGAGGTGCAACTTGATGCCATCAATTTCATTATCAGTCACACAACGGCGAACATTTTCCACCATCATCTCATGCGTCTCCCCAGGAAGGCCATTGATCAAATGTGAGACGATCTCTGCCTTAGGCACCTGTTTACGAATACGCTTGACTGTTTCAACATAGAGATCATAACTATGGGCCCGATTGATCAATTCAGACGTCGCTTCATAAGTCGTCTGAAGACCCAACTCAATCGTCACATGCATGCGCTCTGTCAGCTCTGCTAGGTAGGCCAAGGTCTCATCTGGTAAACAGTCCGGACGCGTACCAATGTTGATTCCTACCACTCCTGGTTCATTGATGGCCTGTTCATACCGCTCTCGAATGACTTCCACTTTATCGTGGGTATTGGTGAAATTTTGAAAATAGACCAGGTACTTCTTCACATCTGGCCATTTCCGATGCATAAAATCAATCTCTTTGTAAAACTGTTCTCGGATTGGAGCTTCTGGGGCCACAATGGCATCTCCTGAACCCGAGACCGTACAAAAAGTACAGCCACCGTGGGCGACTGTTCCGTCTCGATTAGGACAATCAAAGCCTGCATCAATTGGGACTTTAAAGGTCTTTTCTCCAAATAAGGTTCGATAATAATCATTCAAGGTATTGTAGGATTTCATACCCTTCATTATAGCAAAAAAAGAGTCGAACTCAAAACACGAGTCCAACTCCTAGTTGTTAGTTATTTTTGCTTCCCTGTAAAACGCCATTGAAACCGCAAGCGATCGTACAAGGGGTACTCAAATTGCAAGACAGCAAGGCCCAAAATCATACTGCCGAGAACGTCTGAAGGATAGTGGACCCCGACATAAATACGGGAGACCACAATGGTCACAATTCCCAGAATCAGAAGCCCCTGAAGACAATAGCGGGCCGCTTTGTTTTTTATATGCTGGCCAACAATGATGATCAAGCTTCCCAAAACAAGGGTAGACGCCAGTGAATGACCACTTGGAAAAGAAAAGCCTTTTTCCTCTACTAGATGAAGAATACTTGGTCTCGGTCTCTGGTAGATATTCTTTAGAAGAAGAACCAAAAGACCAGTCAATACCAGATTGCTCCCCAGAAAGAGGGCTTCGCTGTACCATTTCTTACAGGCAAAGACAGCTAGCAAAAGACCCACCCAGATGACAATGATCTTGGTATCCATGACATGGGTTACCTTGGTAAAGAAGGCTGTCAGTGGTGCAGGCAGATCGCCTCGAATAGTAGATTGAAGCGCGCTATCAAAACCAGTTAATTGTTGCGGGTAGAAACGAATCACATACCCGAGAATGACAAAAATGAGAAGGGCGAAGCTTGCCTTCGCCCAATGTTGTTGTTTATTTTTCATATTTTTTCAAAATCGGTTGCAAAAGAGTGTAGATCAATCCAAATGCGATGGCCCAAATCACTCTCTTCGATCAGGTTAAAGGGGTGCAACCATTGCAGCTAAATAGTGGACAAGCCCTAGTGTTTTCGAAATATCATAGTTCATAAAGCGAGCATACAAAGGGATTGCATAGACATAGTTCACCAATACCATCGTGATACTCAAGCTAATCGTTCCAATAATCGTAGCCAGGACAAATCGGCCATGGGTCCGTTCCTTGTTCCAAATCCATGCAAAAGCAAGAACAAAAACAAGAACTCCAATGATATTGATTGGTAGTCCGATCAAAGTTTCAAGTCCCTTATTATTAAGAGCTAATTTAAGAACAGATCGGATCAAGGTCACCCAAACAGCACTTTTAAAATCCAACAAGACCAAAGCCAACAAAATGGCGATGATACTTCAAATCAATTTTGAAGAAATCTATCAAGAAAGAAAATTGATAGAACATCAAAATAAAAGATAATGCGGATAAAACAGCCACTAGGGTCAGTTTACGTGTATTTGTCAGTAACAGGTTCCTCCAATTTTTTAAAAATTAGAGAAGCTGGAAAGACGTCTACCCCATCATTCTACTCTAAACTATTTAAACAAAGCTTAAACTAGAGAACATTCTAGTCACTTTAGCTGGTCCCCATTGAAAACACCGTTAGTCAATCATAGCACCTAACGTTTTATCTCTATGCGTCAGCTCTAAACAGATCAGAATAGATGTCAGTCTATTCGTCTCTCGTCTTCTCCCATCCAGACTATACTGTCGGTTGTGGAGTCACACCACATCAGCTTGCGCTCGCGGACTTCTTTTAGAGTATGGAAAAGAACATTTCCTAGTAAAGTCACCGCCGGTCGGGAATTACACCCTGCCCTGAAGACCCTTTTATGATAACAAAAAACTTGCCTAGGCAAGTTTTTGTAACTTTATAGATTACATCGTTCGGGTTTTAATTTTTCGTTCTTATTTGAGCTTGTCGTGCTCATAACGATGGCTCAACTCCAGCCCCTTAAAGCCCTGCTGGCGGAGAGCCTCATAGACAATCATGCAGACGGTATTGGAGACATTTAAACTACGGACATGCTCGTCATTCATCGGAATGCGAATGGCCTTCTCTTCGTGCTGGCGCATAAATTCTTCCGGCAATCCTTTATCTTCGCGTCCAAACAAGAAATAATGGGACTTCCCATCCTGATAAGAAACGTCCGAATAGGTCTGATTTGCAAACTTGGACACTCAGGTGTACCTGACCGTCGCTCGCTGCTTCCATAAACTCTTCCAGGCTATCATAAAAACTGACATCCAGCTTGTCCCAATAATCGAGTCCTGCTCGCTTCATTTTGCGATCATCGATCGGAAAAGCCATGGGTCGTAAGGATATGCAAGGGGGAATTGGTCGCCGCACAAGTCCGTGCAATATTTCCCGTATTTTGTGGAATCTGAGGTTGGAACAAGACGATGTGGGTTTTGAGCAAGCTGACTCTTGGTAGTCCAGTTCTTCAATATTCATACTCGATCTCTTTCTGATAAAAAAATAGCCACACTGCCCGGAGTCAAGCTCAGCAAACAGCGTGGTTACAGCTTCATTAACTTAACTCACAACAGGTTTGAGGTAAATCAACGAAGGTACTTTCTAAGTATAACACTTTTGAAGCTCCTGTCAATAGTTTTTTAGATTTTTTTAAGAAACTTTACCAAAGTTTTCAATCCCTCCTCGTTCTACTCTTTTGACGATTTTTCCTACTTGTTCTTAGCTTCTCAAAATTCCACCAGAAAATCCTTTAAAAAGATGAATTTTTCTTTGAAAATAGAGTATGATAGAAGCATACTCTGGAGGTATTCTATGAAAATTATTGTTGTTGGTGGAGGAAAGGTCGGAACGGCCCTTTGTCGTTCTCTCGTTGCTGAAAACCACGATGTTATTTTGATCGAAAAAGACGAATCCGTTCTTAACCATATTACCAAACGGTTTGATATCATTGGAATTTTAGGAAATGGGGCAAACTTCAAGATCTTGGAGCAAGCGGATGTTGAAGACTGCGACATCTTCATTTCCATGACCGAGTACGATGAAGTGAATATGGTCTCTGCTGTTTTGGCTAAAAAAATGGGAGCCAAAGAGACCATCGTTCGGGTACGGAATCCGGAATATTCTAATTCCTACTTCAAGGAAAAATATCTTGGGCTTCTCCCTAGTTGTCAATCCGGAATTGCTGACAGCTCGTTATATTGCCAATATCATTGACTTCCCAAATGCCCTTTCTGTGGAGCATTTTGCCAATGGTCGGGTAGCCTTGATGGAATTTAAGATCAAGCCAGATAGCAATCTCTGCAATATGAGCCTCTCCCAATTCCGGAAGAAATACGGAAATGTCATTGTTTGTGCAATCGAGCGTGGCAACGAACTCACCATTCCAAACGGAGATTTTGTCTTGGAACCTCAAGACAAGATTTTCGTAACAGGTAACCGGATCGAGGTCGTTCTCTTCCACAATAATGTTCGCCCTCAGATCATTAAAAGCATGATGATCATTGGTGCTGGGAAAATTGCCTATTACCTACTCAATATTCTTCAAGATGTACGCCGCAAGATCGATCTCAAGGTTTTAGAAGTCAATCGTGAACGAGCGGAATTCTTTAGCCAGGAATTTCCTGATCTCTATGTCGTCCATGGAGACGGAACTGCTAAAGACATTCTTTTAGAAGAGAGTGCCAATAACTTCGATGCTGTGGCTACTTTGACAGGGGTCGATGAAGAAAACATCATCACCTCTATGTTCTTGGATTCTGTCGGCGTCAAAAAGAACATTACCAAGGGTCAACCGGAACTAGTCTGTTGGAGATTATTGGCGATCAGGATATGACCAGTATCGTTACGCCAAAACGCATCGCCGTAGACACCATTATGCACTTTATTCGTGGACGCTACAATGCACAGTTCTCAAACCTAGAAGCTTTGCACCATGTCGCAATGGCCGGATTGAAACCTTGCAGTTCCAAATTAAGGAAGACAATAAACCAACCCAATATCCCCCTCTCTGAATTGAAATTGAAAAAGGCGTCTTGATCGTCGCCATTATTCGAGACGGTAAGGCTATTTTCCCTAATGGAGATGACTCGCTTGATGGCAGGAGATCGGATTATCGTAACCACCTTTGATTCAAAATGTCACTAAAATCTACGATTTAGTTGGAGAGGTAAGCCTGATGAATAGAAGCATGATTCGTTACCTCTTGTCCAAGCTCCTCTTAATCGAGGCAGCGCTCCTGATCGTTCCCTTAGTGGTCGCTGCCATCTATCAGGAACCTTCCAAGGTCTTTATCTCTATTGGGGTAACCATGGCCATCTTACTTGGGCTGGGGCTCCTTGGTAGTTTTCACAAACCAAAGGACTTTCACATCTATGCTAAAGAAGGAGTCCTGATTGTAGCACTCTGTTGGATCCTCTGGTCCTTCTTTGGTGCCCTTCCCTTTGTCTTTTCGGGGCAAATTCCAAACATTATCGATGCCTTCTTTGAAGTCAGCTCCGGCTTTACAACAACAGGGGCAACGATTTTAGATGATGTGGGTGTCCTCAGCCACTCTCTTCTCTTTTGGCGCAGTTTCACCCACTTGATTGGGGGGATGGGAGTATTGGTCTTCGCCCCTTGCGATTATGGACAATAACAAGAACAGCCACCTTGAAGTCATGAAGGCAGAAGTTCCTGGTCCAGTTTTTGGCAAGGTCGTTTCCAAATTAAAAAACACAGCTCAAATCCTCTACTTCTTGTACTTGGGCTTGTTCTTCCTCTTTGTAGTTCTTTATTTCCTGGCTGGCATGCCCCTTTATGATAGTTTTGTCATCGCTATGGGGACGGCTGGAACCGGGGCTTTACCGTTTTTAACGACGGAATTGCCCACTACAATAGCAGTTTGATCACCTATTTGGTCAGCATCGGGGTTTTAGTCTTCGGGGTTAACTTTAACCTCTACTACTTCCTCATGATCCGAAAATTCAAGGCCTTCTTTAAAGATGAGGAATTGCGGACCTACATTACCATCGTCCTCGTGTCCAGTGTCTTGATCGCCTACAATGTCCTTCATCTCTATGCCAATGTCGCTAAGAGTTTTGAGATTTCCTTCTTCCAAGTTTCCAATATCATCACCACTACCGGTTTTGGTTATGGAACGACGGAAAAATGGCCTCTCTTTTCTCAGTTCATCCTCTTGATGCTGATGGTCATCGGTGGTTCTGCTGGATCGACCGCTGGGGGGCTTAAAGTCATTCGGTGTTTAACCTTATGGCGAATCGCAAAAAATCAGGTTCTTTCGACCTTGTCTCCGAATCGCGTTCTGACCTTGCATGTCAATGATACGGTACTCGATAAGTGATACACAGCATCAGATCCTCCAAGTACTTTACAATATACAGTTTTATCACGATCGGCCTGCTCTTTGTAGTCAGTCTAGACAATAATAACTTCATGACGGTTGTCAGCGCTGTCTTTAGTT
This sequence comes from Streptococcus sp., assembly GCA_047241705.1. Taxonomy (GTDB): domain Bacteria; phylum Bacillota; class Bacilli; order Lactobacillales; family Streptococcaceae; genus Streptococcus. The sequence continues at coordinate 1,199,734 of JBKTJB010000001.1, read as the reverse complement.
GTTTCAACAACATTGGACCTATGATTGGAACAGGTCAAACCTTCTCCATCTTTAGTCCGATTTCAAAACTATTACTTTCCTTAGCCATGATTGCCGGACGGCTTGAAATCTATCCAATGATTCTACTCTTCCTCCCTAAAACGTGGTCTAAACGCTGATAGACAACTTTTGTATAAAATCAACACCCTTAGAAAAATAATTTCTAAGGGTGTTTCTGTTTATTTGCGATCGTCCTATTTTGATTCTTCATTTCGCTTCAGGCTAAAATGCTCTGGCAAGGGGTCTGGTCCTGCTTTGGTTCCCGGATGGCAACGTAGAATCCTCGCGATTCCCATCAAGACACCTTTCACTCCAAAACGTTCAATCGCTTGGATCATATAATTGGAACAGGTCGGTTGAAAGCGACAAGAAGGCGGAAATAGGGAGAGATCCATTTTTGATAGCCTCTGACCAGCGCAATCAGGATTGTTTTCATGCTTTTTAGATTTAGTCACTGCTAGATTGTGCAGCTGGCTGATTTCTTTTTTGTTCAAGCGACGGTATTCACCCGGACGTAGCCCTGAGACGTCCAAATTTCCAAATTGGGTTCGGGAGAGTTTATCTACTAAAAGTCCCACAGCTTCAAACATCTTTTTAACCTGGTGGTTACGCCCTTCATGAATGGTCAACTGAACCACTGAACGGTTCTTTTCGACATCCACTTTTAAGATCTCGTAAGTCGCTGGCTTAGTTTTCTTCCATCAATGGTCACCCCCTCGCGTCAAGGGACGCAAGTTTTCCTTATTGGCAATCCCTTTGACACGCGCCACATAGACCTTATCAATTTCATTTCGCGGGTGAATCATCTCATCTGTAAAATCACCATCATTGGTCAAAATCAAGACACCAGATGTATCCCAGTCCAAACGTCCTACTGGGTAGATGCGCTCTGGTACTTGAGATAAAAGGTCAACGACAGTTGTCCGCCCTTTATCATCCGATACACTGGAGATGACGCCACGTGGCTTATTTAAAAGATAGTAGACCTTTTCTTCGTTATAGATTGAGTCCCTTCTACTTCAACCTGATCACCGGTTTTAATGATGGTCGCTAATTCACGCACAACTTGGCCATTGACCGTCACCAAGCCTTGCTTGATCAGTTCTTCGGCCTTGCGACGACTAGCTACGCCTGCATGGGCAATATATTTGTTAATTCTCATCTAGTTCCTCTGTTCTCTCTGAAAATAATTGACCTTCTTCTGGATCGATGTCCACTTCCTCAACCTTTGGCAATTCCTCCAAATGATTGATCCCCATATAATCCAAAAAATACTCCGTCGTGACATACAAATTGGGACGCCCGAGGACTTCTTTTTTTCCATCTTCACGGATCAGATCAAATGACAGTAGCTTGGTGATGGCACCACTGGAATTGACACCTCGAATATCATCGACCTCCACGCGGGTGATCGGTTGCTTATAAGCAATAATTGACAAGGTTTCAAGGGCAGCCCGAGACAAACTTTGGTTCATAGGCGTTCTAGAATAGTCTCGTAAACCGAAGCGTAGTCTGCCTTTGTCACCAATTTATAACGGGAAGTTGTTCTCCATCAAACACAGACTGGTATCTGTGTCCTCCTGGTATTTTTGGGCCAATTTTTCTAAACTTTGCACCACACCTGTTGGGGGTAAAGAGAGAAGATCTGCGATTTGTCTGGCAGTAATTCCTTCTTCACCCGCTACAAATAAGAGTGCTTCAATTTCAGCTAATTTGCTCATGTTCAATCCTATTTAAGTAAATTTCTCCAAAAGCCCTATCCTGTACCACTGTGACCTCTTGAATCTTGATTAATTCAAGGGTTGCAAGAAATAGGGTAATAACCTCTTGGAGATCCGTCTGCTTGTGAAACAAGTCCTGCAAGAGAACTTGTGAACGATCGTGGAATCGGTGACGCAGCTGGTCCATCAGATCCTCAATCTTGTATTCATCCTTGACAATGGTTGTATGGTTCTGGCGGAATTCTTCTTTTTTCTTGGTCAATAGTTTTGAGAAAGCCAAGAAGAGATCCACCGTGGTGCGATCATGAAGTAATTCGGTATCGTCATAGACCAATTCCATCTTCGGTTTCGAATAATAGAGGGCGCGCTCCTCATGCTGCGAGGCCATCAACTCTCCTAATTGCTTGTAAGTACGGTACTCTTCCAATTGAGAAAGGAGGTCCTGCTCTAGATCCTCTGCTTCATCCATTTCCTCTGCGACCTTAGGAAGAAGTCTTCGACTCTTGATCAGGGTTAGTTGACTAGCCATCAGCATGTATTCCCCTGCTACCTCTAGTTTCATAGCCTGGAGAGTCGCCAGATAAGCCAGGTACTGTTCAATCACCTCAATCAAGGGTACCTCATAGATATCCATCTGGTATTTAGAGACCAAGTGGAGCAAGAGGTCCAAAGGCCCTTCAAAATCTTTTATTTTAATATCCATTATTTATATTTTTCTAATGTCACCATGGTTTTTAGGCCCAATTCACGCGCGCAATACTAAAGAGATCCACACCGAGTTCACGTTGTTTCAAAATATACTGCTCACGAATTGATTGTGCCGAAAGGTCTTGGTTGCCTTTTTCGATCAAGAAAGCTTCTAACTGTCGGAATCCCCACTGACGGAGAGTATGATTTTCCTTTATTATCAAAGAGATAGACACCATCGAGGAAGAGCTGCAACTCATCCAGTAAAGGCTCTGGAACTTTTAAAACCCGTTTTTGGCCATCTTTGCCCACTCGAATGACATGAAAGTCCAGCTGAATATCTTCGACCTTGACTTGGAGGATCTCACTTGGCAATAAGCCCATCTCCAGAATCAATAAGGCCATCAAGCGTCCCTGTGGATTGATTGATTCTTCCCAAAAATGGGTCAGATCCAACAATTCACGATCATGGGTCTTGGCCGGTTGAATTTTAGGCAAGACCAAACGATGGTATTCAGAAATAAAGCGTTCTTGATACAAATAATATAAAAATTGGTTAACAGCGGATAATTTTCGTTTTTGAACCGCCGGTTTAAAATCTTTAATCGAAGCTTGGTAAATTCTCAAATTCGTCGGTGTTACTTTTCCATGAATTGATTCAATAAATTGGTCCAAATCATAGAAATAGGCTGACTGAGAATTTTCACTTAGTTCTTTTTGATCAATAAAACTTGCAATAAATTCTTTCATTTTGGAATCATCTCGTATTCATTTGAAAAATTATGCATCAGCGAATTGATGGCTTTGAGGATCGATTTCCGCGTAATAATCCCTTGGAAATACCCTTCTTCATCCACCACTGATAAGAAGGAGTCATCCACCAACTTGTGAAGGACTTCTGTCAAATTGAAGTCTAAGCCGATGACCCCGACCTCCTTCTTTGCAACGTCTACGATATCCATCGAAGCAAAAGTCTCCTCAGGAATCTCGTGTTTCAATTGATAAGATAGAATATCCGTTAGGGAGATCGTCCCCACAAACTTGCGTTCATCCGTCACTACCGGGATGCGACTATAGCTAATCTGGCTCAACAGCAAAACCGCATGGTCTACATTGTGGGTATCAATCAAGACCGCTAAATTTTTGGCAGGAGTTAAGAACGTCTCTTCCTGCGCCAGCAAGAAACGTTCAAATTCCTTTGCTATCATCTGCTAAACTCCTTTGTCAATTCAGGGTACAATTCATGATCTCGCGTATAATACTCTACCTTGAAGTTCGAATCGGTAATCTCTATCTTGGCATACAAACACTCGCGAATCAGACCACGAGGTTGGCTAACAGATCCAGGATTCACAAAGAGGGTTCTTCCTTCCTTCCAAGCATCTGGGATATGAAGGTGGCCATATAGACAGATATCTGCTTCCTCCTCTTGGGCCCACAGATCCAATTTTTGAAAACTAAAATTGATCTGGAAGAGATGCCCATGGGTCTGGATGATCCGTGTTGGCCCTAGTTGGGTCACCAAGCGTTCCGGATAGCCATCATAAAAATCCATATTTCCTTGGACAACGTGGATCCCTTCCCAGACAGGATCATCACTTTTTAGTTCAGAATCCCCATTGTGAAAGATCCCATCGACCTGGCCTAGGTATTTTTCTTTAATAGCTTCAACAATGGAGCGGTCTCCATGCGAGTCACTCATAACGATGATTGTTTGCTTTGCCATGATGGAAATACCTCCAATAACTTTTTAACAGCTAAAGCACGATGTGATTGTGTATTTTTTTCTTCTAGCGTTAATTCAGCAGCAGCACGGCCCGTTTCCCCAACTAAGAAGAGAGGGTCATAGCCAAAACCGTGTTCCCCTTTGGGCTCAAAATTAATATATCCTGGCCAATCTGCTTCCACCACTAGGCTTTCCTTGCCTGGTCTTGCAACCACCAAGGTCGTATGGAACTGGGCTGAACGGTCTTTCAAGTCAAAGACCATGGCTAATTCGTGCAATAATTTCGCATTATTCTCTGCATCTGTCGCACCAACTCCCGCAAAGCGAGCTGACCAAACCCCTGGTAAGCCACCCAAGATATCTACCTTCAAACCTGAATCATCCGCTAAGACTGTTTTCCCAGTTAGCTCTGCGATCGTTTCCAGCTTTTAGGCGGGCATTCTCTTCAAAGGTCATCCCTGTCTCTTCGACTTCTGGAAGCTCTGGGTATTGATTGAGATTTTCCACTTCAAAGCCCAGCTTTTCAAACATATTACGGAATTCTTTGGTTTTTCCCTCATTTCGAGTCGCAATAAGAATCGTATCTTTGACCTTGTCTTGACCCAAGAAGGCTTCCAAATCCACCCCATCACTTGGCAAATGCAAGTAAAGCAATTTTCCTTTTTCAACCAAGAGCAAGGCTCCTTGACGCTGTACAATCTCAAAAGCTCTTCCCTTGACTTCATTCAAGATTTCGGTCAAAAAGGTCAGAAAACGAAAGGCTGAACCATAGCGCATCACCGATAGATTGAGAGGGAATCCTTCAGGATCCTTGGCAAAGAGAAGTTCCAGCTGGTCTAACAGAGTGGAAGCTTCCGCAGGCACTTGACTAAATTGGTTTGTAGTCTGCATCTTCTCCCCATTGGGCAATATACCAATCTTGGGGATCTTTGTATTCAAATAGTTTGTCACTCATAAATTTACGTGCTCCACATTCACTGAACGTTCTAGCCATTTTTCGGCAATCGCTGCAAAGCTATTGGCATTTGCAGTGGTATAAAAGCGGTGGGTCTGCTCTAAGAGTTCGCGACTCTTATTGAGCTCAAAATAGTTTAATAAAACGGAAATATCCCGAACACACTCTGCCCCACTATCAATCAATTTGACATCCGGTCCCATAACATTTTGAATGATCGGTTTTAAAAGGGGATAATGGGTGCATCCCAAGACTAAGGTATCAACCTTTCCAACTAGTGGTTTTAGGGTTTCGTAAACCACCTTTTTTGTCACACTGGATGCCAACTCGTTTGATTCCACTAAAGGAACAAACTTGGGACAAGCTAAACTGCTGACTTCCATGTCTGGTGACAGACTTTGAATCTTCTCTTTATAAATTCCAGAAGAAACCGTCATCGGTGTCCCAATGACCCCAATTTTTTGATGGGTCGTCGATTTAATGGCTGCCGAAGCTCCGGGCAAAATCACTCCTAAAACGGGAATATCAAGTTTCTCTTTGACTTCTTCCCAAACAACTGCCGTCGCTGTATTACAGGCTAAGACAATCATCTTGACATTTTTGGTCAGAAGGAAGTTCACCATCTGCCAAGTATACTCGCGAATTTGGTCTGCTGGTCTAGGACCATAAGGTGCACGCGCTGAATCTCCAATATAGACGACATCTTCGTGAGGAAGCTGACGGAGCAATTCGCGGACAACAGTTAGGCCCCCTACTCCAGAATCTAAAAAACCAATCGGTCGGTTATCCATATCTCTTCCTTCCAAAAGGAGGGACTAAGAAATTCCTCCAAGCCCCTCTCATTTATTATCGTGAGATTGCCCCACTCTTATTTTTTCTTGTTTTTCGCCATTGCTGATTTTTGTTGGCTCACAATTTGGCGATAGACTTGTTGAACTTTTGCTTCGCTTGGACGTTAGCCGCTGGCACCTAAAAGCGTACGGACTGCTTCAACATTCAAACGTGGGTTTGATGCAAATTCTTTTTCAAATTGACGACGAAGCAAGAACATTCCTGCAATCATCCCACCAAAGAAAGCTAAAATAATCAACAAAATTCCTAAAAAGAGATTCATAAAATTTTCTCCGATCCATTATTTTTACATAACTATCATTATATCAGACAATCGCTTATTTTTCAATGTCAAAGCCGTAGAGTGTCGCAAGATAATCTTCTGGTTTTTCTGCTCGACGAATCAAACGGGCCTGCCCATCTTCTTGAAGCAAAACTTCTGCTGAACGCAACTTAGCATTGTACTGATACCCCATTGAAAATCCATGGGCTCCAGTGTCATGGATCACAAGTAAATCTCCAATCTCCGTCACGGGTAGTTCTCGTTGTTTGGCAAATTTATCGTTATTTTCACAGAGACTTCCCACGACATCGACCACTTCAGTCGGTCCATCTGGACGATCCATATTGGTAATATGGTGATAGGCTCCGTACATAGCTGGTCTAAGAAGATTGACAGCTGAAGCATCAACGCCAACATAGGTCCGATATGTCTTCTTTTTATGGGTCACATCGTCACTAAAAGACCGTGTGAAGCTAGCATAAAGCGACCAAGCTCAGTATAGATTTTCACATGACCAAGTCCTGCCGGTTTGAGAATCTCATCAAAAACGCGGTGCACGCCTTCCCCAATAATGGCAATATCATTTGGTTCTTGCTCTGGCTTGTAATTGACTCCAACTCCACCAGAGAGGTTGATGAAGCCCAAATGGACACCTGTTTTCTCGACAACTTCCACTGCCAATTCAAAAAGTTGACGCGCTAGCTCTGGATAGTAATCGTTGGATACAGTATTAGAAGCTAATAATGCGTGAATGCCAAACTCTTCCACACCTAGTTCTTTCAACTCGATAAAGGCTTGGATCAATTGCTCCTTGGTCATTCCAAACTTGGCTTCTTCCGGATTGTCCATAATATCGGTTCCCAGTTCAAAGACTCCACCTGGATTATAGCGACATGAAATGACCTTGGGAATGCTGGTCACAGACTTCAAGAAAGCAATGTCTTCATAGGCATCCAGATTGATCGTTGCCCCTAATTCACGAGCATAGATGAACTCTTCCGCTGGCGTGTTGTTAGAAGAAAACATGATCTCTTTTCCACTAAAGCCCAGTTTATCCGCCATTAACAATTCGACATAGCTGGCAGTGTCGACACCACAGCCCTCTTCTTGCAAAATTTTTAGGATCGATGGGTTAGGAGTTGCCTTGATGGCAAAGTATTCCTTAAATCCTTCATTCCAAGCAAAAGCCTGATGGAGGGCACGAGCCGTTTCACGAATTCCTGCTTCATCATAGAGATGGAAAGGGGTAGAAATTCTTGGGTCAGACTTTCTAATTGTTCACGGGTTACAAAAGGTGTTTTCATAATCGCTCATTTCTATTCTTTAGTCACTATTAGTATAGCACAAGTCGGAAGACAAAAAAAGCTGAGGCAACTGCCCCAGCTCAATCTCTCTTTGATTAGTCGTTTCTTCCGAAGATACGAAGAAGGCTGATAAAGAGGTTGATAAAGTCAAGATAAAGTTCCAAAGCCATTGCTACTGCCCAACCTGTAGCAGGTTGACCATTTGTTTGATCATAGACATAGCGAATCTTTTGGTTATCCCAAGCTGTCAATCCTGCAAAGAGGAAGACGAGATAATACTCAAGATATAGTCCATTCCAGAACTTCTCAAGAACATGTTCACAACAGAAGCGATGATCACACCGATCAAGACTCCCATCAAGGCACGTCCCATTCCAGACAGGTCTTTTTTCACGACGCGTCCGATAGCTCCCATGACAATAAACATCAAGGCACTGACCAAGAAAGCCTTATAGACAGTTGCTTGCATGTAGCGAGCAATGATAAAGCTCAAGGTAAAGCCATTCAAAGCTGAGTAGATCAAGAAGATCGGAAGAGCAGACGGGCTATTTTTAACAGCCTTCCCACTTGCAACAAAGACCAAGATCAATTCTACAACCACTGCTGCGTAGTAAACCATTGGTGCGGTTGTCAAGATTTGTACGAAGAAGTCTTGAAAGACTGTCATCATCAGGCCAGACACAAGGGCTGAAATCCCCACACCGATCCCAACTAATGAGTAGATTTTGTTATAAAAAGCATTCAATCCACTTTGTTCTTGGATTACTGAATCATTATACATATTAACAAGTTCCTTTCAAATTTGTTTACTACGATTTTAACATTTTTCGATGAAAAATCTCTTTTAGCCATCTTTTTACGCCAAGGTTCTGAAGCTTCCTTAACAGCCCAGTATTTATCCACCATCGTCACCACGAAGGATTCTTTGTAGCGAGGCGGGGCAAGGGTAGCACCTCACATATGTTTAATAATGATGTCTTCTTCCTTAGCATTGAGATCTGTGATCTTTCGTGCATTTCTCACGGCAATGCGGGGATGGATCCAGGCGTGACTCTTCGTAAACTTGGTCTCGCGCCAATCATAGTAAAAGAGGTCATGCAAGAGGCCACCCCGAGCCGTACTTTTAGCATCCCAACCAAATTTTTTAGCCAGTTTATAACTGGTATAGCTAACATGAATGGAATGCTCCAAACGATTGGAATGAATATGGTGGGGAATGTCAGCTAATTTTTGAACCTTAGGATGCTGATCAGATGGCCTACATAGGTCATGTATTCTTTGTCACGATGATATTGCATCAGATCACCACCTTTCCTTGATAGGCTCTCCCAATAAGATTTCCATCAACTTCTTCTTACAGGTTAAGTATACTTCTTTTTCTCAAAATTTCCTTAAAGAAAACATCAAAATTCCTGCTGCCACTGCAACATTCAAACTCTCGGCCCGACCTGGCATGGGAATATGAACCAGCTGGTCTGCTTGTGCCGCCATTTCCTGGCTGATGCCATTTCCTTCATTGCCCATAACCAGGATAAACTGATCGGTCTGAGAAAGCTGACGGTCGTCAATGGAAGCTTCTGAAAGCGTCGTTGCGAGAACTGCTAGATGAGATTGCCAGCTCGCTCCAATAGTTCTTCTCGATCCAGTTTCCAGATAGGAATATGGAAATGACTGCCCTGCATGGATCGAAGGGTCTTGAGACTGTATAGATCAGCGGAGGCTTTCGAAAGCATGACACCATCAAAGCCTGCTGCATCTGCTGTTCGAATCATAGTCCCAACATTGCCCGGATCCTGACATACCTCCAACATGAGGAATCGCCCTTGTAGCTGATCCGGAAGCTCTGCTGCTCTAGAAGAATCTCTGCGACAATCCCGAGAGTCTTCGAATCTGCCAAGAGGCTTAAAATCTCCGAGTCACGTAGTTGACTTTTGGATGTCCTCCACCCGGTCTAAATAGGCTTCTAAAACAAAGACCTGCCGAATCTTCGCATGATTTTCTACTGCCTCTTCAAACAGATGCCAGCCTTCAATGAGATAAGAATCTGTCCGGTATTTTTTTTGATGTAATTTTTTAGCATTTTTGATTACATTATTGGATTTAGACGTTATAATATTCATAGAACTATTATAGCACAAAGAAAAAGAAGAAATCATACCTCAGATAGATTTCTTCGAGTCAAGGAGGTCGCACATGAAAAAGGTAAAAATGATTGCCCAAGGACGGGTTCAAGGGGTTGGCTTTCGCTGGGGAGTCTACAGTCTTGCTTTAGAGATCGGTGGGATCACTGGCCGTGTCTGGAATAATGACGACGGAACAGTTGGCATTCTGGCCCAGGCTGAGTCTAGTAGCCAAATGGCCAAATTCATCCAAGAAATTCGCAAAGGTCCTACGCCTTTTGCGCATGTGACTTATTTAGATGTTACGCTCGCAAACTTTGAAAACTATAGGGACTTCAAAATTGCAAATTAAGACTAGAGAACTATTGTGTATTTTCAAAAAAAACAGTAGAATAGAAAGGTAACATTAAAAAAAAGAAGGAACTATTTGTGAAAAAAAATAAACTTGCATTACTTGCATCGATGGGACTAGCTTCGCTTGTCTTCTTATCAGGATGCGTGAGTGTCGATCGGAAAACTGGAAATCCGACTGGATTGATCTGGAATCTTCTTGGCCGTCCAATGGGCGAAGCCATCAAATTCTTTGCCAACAACCTTGGCTTGGGCTTTGGGATCGGAATTATTATCGTCACCTTGATCGTGCGGTTGATCATCTTGCCACTTGGTTTGTACCAATCATGGAAGGCAACCTACCAATCTGAAAAGATGAACTACTTAAAACCTATCCTTGGGCCAATCCAAGAGCGCATGAAGAACGCTAGCACACAAGAAGAAAAGCTATTGGCGCAACAGGAATTAATGGTCTGCTTCAACGTGAAAATGGAGTTAGCATGTTTGGTGGAGTTGGGTGTTTGCCACTCTTGATCCAAATGCCATTCTTCTCAGCTCTCTTCTTTGCAGCTCAACACACCAAAGGGGTAGCAGATAGTAGCTTCCTTGGCATTGCTCTCGGCAAACCAAGCTTGCTCTTGACAGCAATCGTAGCAGTTCTTTACTATATCCAAAGTATGCTCTCTTCATGGAATTGAAGATGAAACCCAAAAGGAAAGCATGCGCAAAGCATCACTGATGAGTCCGATCATGATCGGTGTCTTCTCATTGATCTCTTCAGCCGGAGTGACTCTTTACTGGGTAGTCGGTGGGGTGATCCAAATTATCCAACAATTTGTCATCAACTACTTGATTCGTCCAAATCTTCGCAAGCGCGTCGCTGAGGAATACAAAAACAATCCTCCAAAAGCGACTAGTCACCGCGTGAAAAAAGATGTCACACCTACTGCAACGACACAAATCCAACACAAACCAAAAAACAACCGCAATGCAGGAAAACAACGCAATAGAAAGTAGTACAAACTACTAATTCTAGCGAATACAGTAGCACTTGAACCCCAAGGTTCAAGTGCTTTTTTTGATATCGTTCAGTCAGCAAAGAATTTTCACTCTCACAAAAAGATTAAGAGCACAAAAAAACAAGCCCTCTTGGAGGGCTTGCGTTTTATAGTTACGCTGTTTTTTCTACGTTCAAAATTTTCACTTGGTAGCTTCCAGCTGGTGTCTCAACAGTGACAACATCACCTGTCTTCTTACCAATCAATGCGTGACCAATTGGGCTTTCGTTAGAGATCTTACCAGCAAAGGCATCTGCCCCTGCTGAACCAACGATGCTGTATACTTCTTCATCTGTTTCGCCAACTTCTTGAACTGTAACGGTTTTTCCGATCGCTACTTCATCTACTGCAACAGCGTCACTATCGACGATTTCTGCATAACGGATTTTTGTTTCCAAGCTAGAGATTTGACCTTCAACAAAAGCTTGTTCATCTTTTGCTGCTTCGTACTCAGAGTTTTCTGAGAGGTCACCATATGAACGAGCGATCTTGATCCGTTCTACCACTTCAGGTCGACGGACCAATTTCAATTCTTCTAATTCTGTTCCAATTTTTCTTTTTCTGCTAGGGTCATTGGGTATGTTTTTTCTGCCATTATTCTTCTCTTTCTATTATTTGAATGAAAAAGCTGTGGACGCGCCACATGCTTTTTCTAGTTTGAACTTGCTTGTGTCAATTTACTATTGACGTGTTCTTCAACATTTTTATTGTGTTCTTCGTATGTCTTAGCGAAGAAGACTTCACCATTTTCGACATTTGCAACAAAATACAAGTAGTCTGTCTTACTTGGGTTCACCGCCGCTTCGATCGCTGATACTCCAGGGTTATCCACTGGACCAGGCATCAAACCGGTATTCTTATAAATATTATAAGGTGAATCTAGCTCTGTATCGATCGTTGCATCTTCTTTCAAGGTCGTCTTTTGACCAAGCTTTCCTTCGGCATAAAGAATTGCAATATTACTTTGCAAAGGCATATCTTGGTTCAGGCGGTTATAGAAGACACTTGCGATGTCTTTGCGGTCTTGATCTGTCGCCCCTTCTTTTTTCAACCAAGGAAGCAAGGGTCAATACTTCGTTTACATTGATGTTCTTGCTCTCAAGTGTTTCATAATACGGGCTTAAGTTTTGATCCATGGCCGCCAGCATCTGATCGATCATTTCTTTCACTGTGGTATCTTTGCCATAGTTATAAGTTGCTGGGAAGAGATAACCTTCTAAACGGTAGCGAACACCAGAATCCTTACTTGGCAGATTCGCCAAGAGTTTCGGATATTTGGCCACCATCTTCTCAATAAAGGCATCGTCTTGGACAGCCTTCAAGAAATCTTCTTTCTTGAATGGAGTCTTGCCGGCCTTCTTAGTGGAGACATCGGTGGTGATAGCCGTCGCAATCTGATCGATCGTATAACCTTCTGGAATCGTGACCTTTCCAAGAACTGGAGCCTGAGGAGTTTTGGTTCCCTCTTCTTGCAGTTTTTGGATGATGGTTTCTAGATCCATGCTCTTTTTGCAAATTGAAATAACCGGATTTGAAATTGCTATAGTTCTTGAACTTGGTATAGTAGTTAAAGAACTGACCATTTTTCACGAGTCCTTTTTTCTCAAGGATCGCGCCAATCTCACGATTACTTGAACCTGCTGGAATCTCAACCGTCACGAATTCTGTTGCATTTTTATCCATCGGCTTGACAGCTGAATGGATATAGGTCGTAGCAAAGATCCCTGTAGCCACGATCGCAATCAGCAAAAGGCTGACCACTGTCCGCACAATTCGTTTAGCGATTTTATTTTGTTTCTTTTGTTTTTGTTGGCGCTGGTTACGAGAAGAGCGCGATAAGCTTTCCTCTACCGGTTCCTGACTTGGTTCTTTTTGTAGCAGGCTTTGTGACGCTCACTCTTTCTTCCACAGCAGGAGTCGCCTTTACCGGCTCCACTGGTATCTTCTGTGGGAGCCAACAGCAGATTACTTACTTTTGGAGGTGGTGTTGCTTCTTCCTCCTCTTTCAGTGAAGAAGGGGTTTCAATGCTTCGATCAGGTAGATCATACTCTTTTTCGATTTTTAGAAGTTGCTCATTGGCCTCTTCTAAGTCTCTGAGGATCTGCTCTTTGAAGCTTAATAACTTCTCACTGTCTTGTGATTTATCAGTCAAATAATTGACCTCCCTCATCATAATCCTTAATATTATATCTTAAAAGATTTAGAAAAGCAATACAAATCCGCCTCTTCTTCAAAATACCTATTTAATCAAGTTTTTCATTTTCCCAGACCAGATTGTACCAAACTTCACCCGCATATTGGGATTCTCGAGAGACCCTCATTGGTGAATCCTTGCTTCTCGTAATAAGGAATCAAATAATCATGACAGGTCAGATTGATCCCTTGGCGATTATCTTTCAACGCAATCTCTTTCATCGCTTCAAGCAAAAGGGTTCCCACTCCTAGTCCTTGAGCTTCTTTAGCAATGGATAGACTCGTAATGGAAATAAAGCCCTGTTCTAACTGACTTAGATCTTCAACCTCTGAAAAAGAGGAATCGATCAAATAGCGCTCCAGTCTAACAGGTCCTTCTAAATAGCCTAAAATCTGACCTTGGCACTCTGCTACAAGAAATGTCGTTTGAATCTTTTCGATGTGATCTTTTAAAATCTCACGCGCAATCGCTTCTTCTTCTGAGAAATTCTCAAGCTCAATGCGCTCGATGGCATCCAAATCCTGCAGCTCTGCCTGTCTAATGTGAATCTTTTCTTTCATCATTTACCCCTTCTATCGTTCCCAAACCATACGGACACCTCGATCAGACTCAGCTTCATCTCGAAATCCTTGCTGGGAAAAATAAGATAGTAAGTCTTCTGGGCAATCGATCCAAATGGCTTCCTTTTCCTTTTGAACAGCCAGATCCTTTAAAGCAGCGATCAAAATAGAACCATAGCCTTGAGCTTGAAAGGCTGGCCTCACTGCTAATCGCAATACGATTAGGTCATCCATTAAATGCTGGTCTTCTGTCGCCAACAAGTAAGCCGCAATATCTCCATCCTGCTCTGCAAGAATAGAAAAGGCCAAATTAGAATCCAGTATTTCCTCTAGAGTGAGCTCCTGCTGTCAAAGCATTCATTGTCATGAAGTTCTTCTTCTAGCAACAACAGTCTGCTTCTTGATCAGCTGGGGTGATTGATCGAATCATCATCTCTGCTTCCCTCATTTCATGATTCTTCAGCGGACAGATAAATTTGAGTCTGGAACCACTCGATTCCAGACTCAATCATCTCTTATTGTACGTCTATTGTCAAACTGGATAATAAACGCTCAAACGAGTATTCATAGGTTTGAATATCTCCTGCCCCCATAAAACATAGACCGCATTGTCATGGTCAAGAAGAGGAGAAACATTCTCAGCTGTAATAATCGCTGAACGTTTGACAATTTTTGCTTCCAAATCTTCAACCTTCACATCGCCATGATCGACTTCCCGTGCAGAACCATAGATCTGTGCCAAGTAAACAGCATCTGCTTGATTCAAGGCTTCTGCAAATTCATCTAAGAGGGCAATGGTCCGTGTAAAGGTATGTGGTTGGAAAATAGCCACAATCTCTTTACTTGGGTATTTTTGACGGGCTGCATCCAAGGTTGCAATAATTTCCGTTGGATGGTGCGCAAAGTCATCAATGATCACTGTTCCATTGACTACTTTTTCAGTAAAGCGACGTTTCACTCCAGCAAAGGTCTTCAAATGCTCGCGGACCAAATCTAAGTCAAATCCTGCAATGTAAAGCAAACCAATGACTGCTGTGGCATTCATGATGTTGTGGCGACCAAAAGTTGGGATATGGAATTGCCCCAAGTCTTCTCCACGGAAATGAACGTTCTTCGCTCAACGAAGGTTGAACCAGTCGTTGAGCGAAGCAAGTTGCTTGCTACAAAATCGTTCGTCTCCTTATCAAAACCATAGTAATAAATTGGTGCTGATGGAGGTAATCCGACGCAATTCTTTGTCTTCTCCGTAGATGAAGAGGCCTTTGCTGATTTGTTTGGCATAATCGTTAAAGGCATTAAAGACATCTTCCAAGCTCGTGAAATAGTCTGGATGGTCGAAGTCAATATTGGTGATGATGCTGTATTCAGGATGGTAAGGCATAAAGTGGCGTTCATACTCATCTGATTCAAAGACAAAGTATTTGGCTGCTGCAGAGCCACGACCTGTCCCGTCACCAATCAAATAACTGGTATCAGTGATATTTGATAAGACGTGCGAAAGCATCCCTGTTGTTGAGGTTTTCCCGTGTGCTCCGGCAACTCCCATACTGACGAAGTCACGCTTATCAAATTCGCCAAGGAATTCATGGTAGCGTTTATATACGGTTGAGGCCATGCTCATCGGCATAAGCGATTTCCACATTGTTATCTGGACGGAAAGCATTCCCGGCAATGAGGATCTTGTCGCCTTCCAAATTTTTCACATCAAATGGATAAATTTGAATTCCTGCTTGTTCCAAGCCACGTTGCGTAAAGTAATACTTTTCAACATCTGACCCTTGAACCGTATGTCCCATTTGGTGAAGCATGAGGGCTAAAGCACTCATCCCTGCTCCTTTAATTCCAATAAAATGGTATGTGTTAGACATGTTTTCTCCTTATTCTTGATCTAGATGGGTTAAATCCAATTCTTGTTTGATCGGCTGTGGTTTCAACTTGTGCTGATCTTTATTGTATATTTGGCTAGTCTTTAAGAAATCATAATTGTTTTTCTTTTCAGTCGGTTCTGCCACTTCTGGTTCTCCTGCAGATTCGAACTCTGCAAGGATCAACTGATCTTGTCGCAATCGTTTGCTATATTTCAATAACTCGCCTGGGTTTTCCTTTTGGAAGGGAGCCGTTGGCTGACCGGGTTTCCGTTCTGAAATAAACGGTTTTTTCCGCTTACTTGTGGTAGCTGCTGGATCCGTTGTCAGATAGGGAGCTGTGCGTTTCTTTTCAGATCTTCACGCGCACGCTCTCTCCGCTTCCTCTGCATAACGGGTGGCAGGGCTTTTTTATCAATCGGCTCTTTAAAATCAGGTTTTCTTACTGGCCGTCTTTTCGGTAGGGGCTCTTCTAGTGGTTGGTGGTAAGGATGCTTAGGTTTGGTATTTTCAGCAATCGGTTGCCATTCCAAATAATTTTTATCCACATAGTCGCCTGTAATGTTACTAATCAAATCTGTTTCATCGTACAGGTTCATGTGGAACATCTCTCTTAACATCTAACTCATTATCCCCTACTTGAGGAAAATATTTTTCTGTCATGCTTTCTTCCTTTCGACACTCCATTAATTATAAACTATTCACAGAATTTTTCAAGCTATTCTGACTGAATTCCAAGAATCTCACGAATTTCCTCAACCGATAAACTGGATCGTGTTTCCGTTCCATCTAAAATCGTTGAGACCAAGTGTCTTTTGGAAGCTTGCAGTTCTTGGATTTTTTCTTCGATCGTACCACGAGTAATCATGCGGTAAACTTCGACATTTTGTTCCTGTCCCATTCGATGGGCACGTCCAATAGCCTGGTCTTCCACTGCAGGATTCCACCACAAATCGACTAAGATGACCGTATCGGCACCAGTGAGGTTCAATCCAACCCCTCCAGCCTTCAGAGAAATGAGAAAAGCATGGCGCTCACCTGCATTAAAAGCATTGGTCATTTCTTGTCGATCTTTAGCGGGAGTAGAACCTGTGATTTTAAAGGAGGTCATGCCAAGCTGGTCAATTTCCTGCTCTAGGATATCCAGCATGCCTCTAAATTGAGAGAAGATCAAAACCCGGTGTTCACCATCCTTGATTTGACCCAAAAGATCTCGAAGGCTCTCCAATTTCCCACTATCTCCTGATAGTCTTCCATAAAGAGGGCGGGGGTATCACAGATTTGGCGAAGGCGCATGAGACCCGAGAGAATTTCCACCTTGCTCCGATTTAGTTCTTCCTCACTAGAGGTTCGAACCCGATCTTGAATTTGTTTTAATTGAGCCAAATAGATCGTTTTTTGGCTTTCATCCAACTCATTGTGGTAGGTTGTTTCAATCAAGTCCGGTAATTCTTGGAGCACTTCATTTTTTTTCCGTCTCAGGACAAAAGGTTTGACAAATCGCGCAATAGTCTCAGGACTCAACTTTTGAAATTCTTTTTTAGCTGGAAACAGACCAGGAAGAACAATTTGGGAAAATGGACCAAAGCTCTCCACATGGTTCTCAATCGGTGTCCCAGATAGCGCAAATATATGCGGCACCTCAAAGCCACGTAAGTGTTGAGCAATCTTGGTTTGGGCATTTTTCATGACCTGAGCTTCATCTAGAATTAGGGTATTCATATTGATTTTTCTGGTATTCCTCCACATCCTGACGGAAAGAGGCGTAACTCGTAATGACTACCTGAGGATTGGTTGCAATGAGTTCATCGCAGATGCTTGCTTGAGGCCGTAGACGACTGCCACTTCCATCTGAGGAGCAAATTTGAAAATTCTTGTTTCCAGTTGTAGATGAGACTGGACGGAGCTAGAATTAAGATTTTAGTTTTTTTTTGCAACACTGGTCAAAAAGGAAATGGTCTGCAGGGTTTTCCCAAGCCCCATATCATCCGCTAAAATACCACCAAAACCATAATGATTTAGCATGGAGAACCATTTGACCCCTGTCTCTTGGTAATCCCTCAGGGTCGCTTGGATTGTCATCTGAGGGAGTTTGAAGTCTTCTGGATGAGTCAAATCATGAGCTAAATTTCGAAATTCTTCTGAAAAATGAACATTGTCTTGATCTGCCAACAAATCAGATAGCTGATAAGCAGCAATCCGGCGGGCTTGTAGTTTCCCACCCTTGCTCATTTTCGCTCGCAGATCTGCTAAGGCTCGACTGATCTTCTTGGTTTCTTCATCAAAAACAAGGACCTTCCTGTATGGCTGACAAAATAATCTGCTTCCCCACAAGAGCTTTGAGGACCTGATCCACTTCAGCTGGATCCACACTTTCAAAGTCAAAACCGATCTCCAGTAGACTGCCATTGGTTTTAACATCAATTTTTGGACGCTCCACTTGATAAAGATCTAAAAGGCTATCAGAGAGGGTAACCTCTCCTAAGGCTTCAAAAGTTGGGATCTGTTGGTGAAAGAATGGATAGATTTGCTCACTTGATAAAGGACTTCTTTGGGAAGAAAAGTCGTCTGTAAAACCTGCTGCTAGCATAGTTGAAAAGACTTCTTGCTCCTTATCGAAATCACTGGAATAAGGAAGATTGAGAAGTTCCTCACGCGTGGTCACCACACGATCCTGGTATTGAAAGACTACATCCAGTAATACAGTCTGGTCCTGTGCTAGATCAAAATGAAATTCTGGAGGAATCGTGGATTAAAAAGCTGGTCGGAGCTGTTATTTGCCCCGGTTTTTTGAACTCTTTTAAACTATAGGAAAGTTTGCCTGATCCGTTGGACCGAATGCAGGTGCTTTTTATGATCCTGATCCATTGAAGATCTTGGATGGCCTTCATAGGGTTCGCTGTTGGGGCGTCAGGTGATAGAAAACTCCATTTCGAAACAGGTAATTAGCCGACTCGACAACCTTCACTTGTGGCTCCGTAATGATCAATTCGTAAAAATCACCATGGTCTTCCACCTGAAAATGAAAGAGATCTTCCTCCCCATGGACATCCTGAAAATAGACTTCAGAAAAATCATACAAGCTATATTGCAAGAGGAAAGAATCCAAATTCATCAGTAATTCTACAGCTTCTTCAAAGAGAGTCGGTGGAAAATAAAGATGGCGCCCAGCGTTGGGAAAGAAATCTTGCTCTTTCGATCCACTATCTATGACCAAGCCTTGTAGGAAATTGATCACATCCTGACTAGGCCCATCAAATTCTAAATAAGAAATGGGTTCATAGTAACCTTTGCCAATTGCAAAGTGGCCTTCTTTCTGAAGGGTCTGCAAAAAAGCTAGTACATCTCTGATCACATAAGAGCGCTCGTCTGGCAAGCGACGAATGCGAAGGGTCCACAAGAATTGACCAGAGTATTCATCCTCCTGCCCAACTGCTGATAAGACATAGCGAGTTTCTTTCTTTTCGATTTTTGGAAGGACCTGGTCTAAAAACAAACTTCCAAAAGAGACCTTCTCCTGCGTTTCTTCAGTCGCCGTGGCGTCTTCTTCAAGGCTTGTAAGAGCAGCTTTCCCACTGTCATCATTCTTCAAAAAAGCTTCTACAGCTGCTAGATGCGTACAGAATTTTTTCTTTTGAAAGAAAGCACAGCTACAAAAAACGGCATCGTCGTCCAAACTGTACCGCAAGCTTTCTTCTTCCACCCGAAAATACAGGTATTTTTCTTTTACTTCCTGAAGGGAAACTTTCCCAGCTTCATGAGAAGGCTCCTTGTGAACGAACCTTCCCAGGAATTAATTTTGCCATGTTTACCACCTTAGATTAATCCCTTTATTATACCATATTTAAGTAAAATTAAAGAAAAGATAATACTTATTAAAATAGACGTTTTCAGGCCATTTACTATTCCAAATTCCCCACTTAAACAGTCTTGACAGCTTTCACCTGATTATCGTAACACGAGTTCACCTCAATCAGCTATCCATGATTTTTCTTTTAACTGTTTGAGCGACATTAGACAGAATGAGGAAAATAGAGAGGAAAGATCCCAAACAGATAAGCCCACACAAAAGAGACAAAAAACAAGACCTGTTCTTCAATAAAATCCCCAACAATAAGATCAAAAGACTTTTTCTTCTACTTGCTCAAGCTTACGATGAACAAAGAAACAAGAGAAACAGATAGATTTTAAATCATGCTCGAAATTTACAAACCTAGCTCTCATTTTCTTCCTTGGGTTAATCTATCATCATACAAAAAGCATAAGGAATATAGAATCTGCAAATGGCCTGATTTAGATTTTTCAACAGAATAGTCCATTCCCTTGATATGACCATAATTTTCAAGCAAACTATCCTTGGCTGAGTTAAATGCTAATGAATCAGAAACATCAATATCAGGTAGTTCTTCCAGAGCTCCGTCTTAAGGATCTCATTGTTTTTTACAGTTAGAATAGTCGTTTCATCCCCATTTCCATATGATCCCTGATACTTTTCTTGACGCGTTGACTGACAAGCTGTTAAGAAACAATGATGAAGCTAGTAACCAAAAATTTCATCAAAACAGTTATTTTTCGCATATTCCCTACTTCCGTTTTCAGCGCAATCAAATGGATTGAGTTCCTTCAAAAACAAAGGCCTTGCGAATTTGGTCCTCCAAGAAACGGAGGTATGAGAAGTGCATCAGTTCTTCTTCGTTAACAAAGACCACAAAAAGTTGGCGGCTTGGTTGCCACTTGTGTCGCATAGAAGATCTTGAGGCGTTTTCCTTTATCGGTCGGCGTTGGATTAATGGCAATGGCATCCATAATCACATCGTTCAAGACAGCTGAAGGAATCCGCGTATTTTGACTCTCACTGATCTGTTTGATCATGTCTGGCAACTTGTGCAAGCGTTGTTTAGTTAGGGCAGAAACAAAGACAATCGGCGCATAAGAAAGGTATTGGAATTGATCGCGAATGTCATCTTCCCACTGCTTCATGGTATGGTTGTCTTTTTCAATAGTATCCCATTTGTTGACAACAATGATCATACCTTTACCAGCTTCATGAGCAAAGCCAGCGATCCGCTTATCATACTCCCGAATCCCTTCTTCGGCATTGATAACCATCAAAACCACATCTGAACGGTCGATGGCACGCATGGCACGCATGACAGAATATTTCTCAGTGTTTTCATAGATTTTACCAGATTTGCGCATACCAGCTGTATCGATCATGGTAAATTCTGGCCATCTGCATCGGTAAAATGGGTATCGATGGCATCCCGTGTAGTTCCAGCAACCGGGCTTGCGATGACCCGGTCTTCCCCGAGAATCGCATTGATCAAGCTCGACTTCCAACATTTGGACGACCAATCAAGCTCAAATTTGATGATATCTGGATTTTCTTCTTCTGTTTCATTCGGAAGATTTTCAATGATGGCATCGAGCACATCCCCAGTTCCGATCCCGTGGACAGAGGATACCGGTAGTGGCTCACCCAGTCCCAAGGCATAAAAGTCATAGATATCATTGCGCATCTCTGGGTTATCCACCTTGTTGACTGCAAGAATCACCGGTTTATGGGTCTTATACAAGATACGAGTGACATATTCATCCGCATCCGTGATCCCTTCTTTTCCAGAAACAACAAAGACGATCACATCTGCTTCGTCCATGGCGATTTCTGCTTGATGCTTGATTTGCTCCATAAATGGGGCATCTACGTCATCAATCCCCCCTGTATCAATGATACTAAATTTTCGATTTAACCACTCAGCTGTTGCATAAATGCGGTCACGAGTGACTCCTTCTACATCCTCAACGATGGAAATCCGCTCACCGGCAATCCGGTTAAAGAGAGTCGATTTTCCGACATTGGGACGGCCTACAATCGCAATAGTTGGTAGGGCCATGATTTCCTCTTTTCTAATGAAAGGCGAGACCTCGGTTCAAGAACGCCTCTCTTCATTTCATAATAGTTTGTGTTTTTCTAGTAGTTTTTTGGTCTCTTCTTGTTCAGGCTGACCAAATTGAGCCGCAAGACGCTCGCTCCAGCTGTCCGTTACACGCGCTCCAGCATAATCTGCCTGAACCTTGTCGTAGGCAGTCACAACCGATAGGTCTTGTTCTTGGTATTCTTCTTCAAAAGCAACCTGCTCCAATGGCAAACGTGGTTTCACCGCATGCTGCTGATTAGGTACTCCGGAGAGCAATCCCAAAAACAGGATAGGTATAGTCTGGCAGACGGAAGAGTGCTGCGACTTCTTCTGAACAGTAGCGCAACATGCCGATAATCACTCCACCATAGCCGAGACTTTCAGCTGCTAATAGCGTATTTTGAGCTGCTAGAGCCGCATCCACTGAGGTGATCAGTAAGTTGTCCACCCCTTCAGGATGGAAATCCTGCTCATGAAGTTTGACAGCTTTTTCAGCGCGGTTTAAATCTCCAACAAAGAGGAGAAAGACATCTGATTGGCGAATCGCTTCTTGAGGAAGCAAGTCGTAAAGAGCTTCTTTCTTTTCCTTGCTTTTGACCACAATCACAGAATAAGACTGAAAGTTTTTCCAACTTGATGCCATCTGCCCAGCTGATAAAATTTCCTTGAGGTCAGCTTCTTTGATGGCTTCTTCCTTAAAACGGCGAACAGAAAAATGAGATTTCATTAAACGGATGGTTTCATTCATCGGCGATTGACTCCTTCCAAATGGATTTCCTTGGCTAAAAATTTCACGCGCTCCATGACACGTTTGGCCTGCCAGGTTTCATCTCCGTTGCGCGAAGCCGCAAAATGACGTTCCAACTCTTCAAAATTAAAGTTAGAAGTAAAGAAGGTTGGGAGATTTTCCTGCATTCGGTGCTGCAGAATCACCTGTAAGATTTCATCTCGCACCCAGGCTGACATCTGTTCCGCACCGATATCATCGAGAATTAAAATTTCGGCTTTTTTCACCTGATTGACGGTTTCTTTGACCAAGCCTGAACTGATGGCATTTTTGACATCGATAGCAAAACTTGGGAAATGAAGTAGGGTAGTAGAGGCCTGGCGTTTTTCGGATAAATCATGAGCCAAGGCTGCCATCATGTAGCTCTTTCCTACTCCAAAATCACCATAGAGGTAGATCCCCTTTTGATATTCTGGATAGTTGGCCACAAAATTGGCTAATTCTTCAAAGGCCTCAAATCGCCCCTTATCATCGAGCTCTACCTTAGCTAGACTCGCCTCTTTCAAGGTTGAAGGGAGATTGATCAAGTTGAGACGTTGGTTGATCGCAGCTCGTTTTTGGGCTTCGATTAACTCTGGCGTCTCCTCATAAGCGACATCCGCATAGCCTTCATTCATGGTGAGGATGGGCTTATAACCTTTGGCAATATAATCCGGATCTCCCAATAAGAAACGGTTGCGTTCACTAATGTATTGATTAAATTTTGAAATACTCCGTCGAATTTCTTGTTCAGACAAAGACTGGTCCTTGATAAAGGCAGCCACTTCTTGGTCTGCCAAGATCTGTGCGACCAAATCCTCATAGTTAAATTGACGCGCACGGTTCATGTGAGACATGGTTTGACCTACACTTTCCATCTACTCACCTCCTTGATTCAGTTTTTCTAACAGGCGTTGTTTCTCTTTAGCAAGATCCACCTTTTCTGCTTGACTGGTTTGATTTTGATAGTTTGGTTGACTCCACTTGGGAACATTACTGTGTTTGCTCTTGGCTGATGTAGGACTCATCCCCTTGCTTCCTTGAGCCTTAGCTTGTTCCTGGCGTTCTCGAACTTTTAAAATCGCCAGTTCTGCACTGTTGACCCCTTGATAAGAAAAATCATTTCCTACCTTCAAAGCATACTTTTCATTGAGATTAGCAGACTGGGTCTTATTAAATGTCAACAATAAGATAATATTGATCACCTCATCTAGTAAACCTAGATCAGCTAACTTAGATAGAGTCTTGCGTTCGCTCTGCGTAATGGTCGCATGGCGCGCCTTCTTAATCTCCGCTAGAAATTGTAAGCTGGATTTTGCCTTAGCTTCCCTCAGAATAGTTTCTTCCTGACGGCTATAGGACATGCGGGGTTGCTCCTGGCTAGCCTGGAGCCAACTTTTTGCTTCATTCTCTTTGGAGAGACAGTACGGTCTACAGCTGTTTCTTTCGCCAGGAGATAAGTTTCATACCAGGTCCATTGTTGTTCTTCTGCAATGGCAAAGAGGGCAAGAGTCGCTTCTCCTTCATCCGCAAAACGAAGTCCATCACGCCCCATCATTCGCTTAAACATCTCCATATCAAACTGCTGTTTCTTACTTGGAAGAACGGTCGTCTCCCCAGCATCTAGTCCAAAGACTTGCGAGAAGGAAACTTGCCGTCTAGTTCCTAAAGAGCGTGCTGGGAGCAGATCCCTCCACAGCCTTTTCCCCAATCTTTTTTCAAGCAAGCGTTTAAAAACAGCATTCGAAAAAAAATTCTTCTGACGCAAGAGGAGCATGTAACTGGATGGTGATCCCAACTTCTTCCTCATAGAGATCCAGGCAACCCCATAGCAATTAAACGATCAAAGGCGAGCAGCAACTGTGGAAATCCTATATTCAAGTGATTGAGGATTTGAGCAAGTAAATATTGTTTTTCACCCTGATCATAAGAGGCGAGCAGATAACGATAAACTGCTACAGTTTCTGTCTCTAAAATAGGCAGGTAATACTGCTCCAATGCAGCCCCTGCCGGTGGAAGAAGATTATTTTTTAAAAATGCGAAAGGCGTATTGGGCTTCATCTATTTTTCCTTTTTCTTCTTGGTTCCCTTCGTAATTTGTTTCAAGAGGGTTTCTAACTCACCGACATCCTTGAAACTCCGGTAAACACTAGCAAAACGGACATAGGTGATCTCATCTAGATCTGCTAACTCATCCATGACCAACGAACCAATATATTCACTGTTGATTTCATTATCACTTTGGCTGCGAACCTTTTGCTCGATCCGGTTTACAATTTCTTCGATTTCGTCACTAGAAACAGGCCGTTTTTGAGCTGAGCGGATAATACCATTAAAGATTTTATCACGAGAAAATTGCTCGCGTGTCCCATCCTTTTTGACAACCACTAGGGTCCGCTCTTCCACTCGTTCGTAGGTAGTAAAGCGATAATGGCATTCTTCGCATTCCCTGCGACGACGGATGGTGTTCCCATCTTCAGCTTGTCGACTATCCACCACACTAGACTTACTTCCACCACATTTTGGACAACGCATTTGCTACCTCCTTAAACTGTTTTAACACTTCATTTTACCATAAATTGAATCGTAAAGAAAGCAGAAGAACAGGAGAATCCCCTATGCTTGCTCCTCATTGATCCATAAAAAAGAGTCGAAGGACGATTGAATAAAATCGTTTTCCTTTCGACTCTCCATTTATATTAAAGTGATAATTCAGCTTCTAAGCCATAGTGATCACTGACATGGGGTTTGTTTTGATCATCAAAAATGACATGTAGACGCTGGATGTCCCATTCTGGACTTGCAAAAGACGTAATCGATTCGCAATGGAACTTGATTATCCGTCCAGCCATCGATTCCAGGACCTACAGTATAAGTCCCCTTTGTTTCTTTGGCTTCGATAAAACTATCTTGAAGTTTTAGCGAACTGGATAGAATCGTTTCATACCCTTCTTGACCAGCAGGATTATTGAAATCACCAGCTAGAATAAAAGGTTTGCCTACTTGGCTGAAGTAGTTCTCAATGCGTGGCCACTCAAATTGGAAACCTTTGTCCCACCAAGAAAGATGGACGCTGGCAACAGCAATCTCTTTGCCATCCACACTCGTATGGGCGACGGCCACTCGACGAGTATGGTAGTCCGTTGGATCATCCATATTGGATACCAAAATCTCATCCGCCTTCAAGGGTTGACGCGAAAGAACCGCTACACCCTCATTGAGGTGATCATAGCCAATATGGTTGTAGGCCCAAGTCCAATAATAGTGGAGTCCATGAGCAGCTAACTCTTCTACCAATACGCGAACAAAGTGATCCTTGTGAATCGCTACAGATGATGGCAAAGCTTGATAATACTCATCTGTTTCGACTGTTTCTGAGGCCATTTCTTGATTGACCTCTTGGAAACAGATCACATCATATTGCGCTTCTAAAATTTGTTCCTTGAGGGTTTCAAATTTTTGCTGAGCATTCTCTTCCATCCAACTATGGGAATTTAATGTTAAAAATTTCATCCCCTGATTTCTCCTTCTCTCCAAATCAAGAAACGGCAAGAGGCCGGGTGCACTGCCCCAACCTCATTTTCTTTGCCGATGTCTTTTATAATTCTACTGTTGCAACTGGTGCATTTGCTGCCAATTTACCAGTATGTTCGACCTTAACGGATTTAATCGCATCTGCATTTGTGAAGACAACAATTGTTGAAGTTTCACGACCAGCTGCACGGATTGCATCAAGGTCTGCTTCTACCAAGAGGTCTCCAGCAGCCACTGTTTGACCTTCAGAAACCTTTAACCTCAAATGGTTTTCCTCTCAAGACTAACAGTATCTAGACCGATGTGAACCAAGACTTCCAAACCATTATCTGTTACCAAACCAAGGGCATGTTTGGTTGGGAAGACGCTAGTAACTTTACCAGCAACTGGTGAAACGATGTGGCCATTTTCAGGCTCAACTGCAAATCCGTCACCCATCATTTTTTGTGAGAATACAGGATCTTTCACATCTTCGATGTTGATCACTTCACCATCTGCAACGGAATGCACTTCATCAGTCACACCCTTTAAAGGTTGCTTCAGCTTTTTGAACTGCTGTCATTTGGCTAGGAAGTGTTTCAGGAATGACTTCACCTGAATCAAGAACGTCTTGGATATCAGATTTTAATACGTCAGCTTTAGGTCCGTAGATCGCTTGGACACCTTGTCCTTTCATGACAAGACCCATAGCGCCTTCGCTTTCCATTGTTCTTCAGTACCGACTTTTTCAGCATCTTTAACAGTTACACGAAGACGAGTCATACATGCGTCAACATCTACGATATTCGCACGTCCACCAAGAAGGTTGATGATGTTAATCACTTGTGAGCTTGCTGAGCTTGTAGCAGCTCCAGCTGTCTGCACCATCTCCTGAAGGGGCATCATCATTTTGTTCGTAGTTTCCATTACGTCCTGGAGTCGCATAATTGAATTTCTTAATCATGAAGTTGGCAATGAAGTACATGATAAATCCAAAGAGGACTGTTACCCATACAAAGTTAAAGATATCTAGTGCCAAACCAGCGTTGATAGCCATTGGGGTACGTGTCAAGAATTCGATTGAACCGAATGAGTGGACACGAAGGTGAACCAAGTCAGCCATTGCAAAGGCAGCACCCTTGAACAAAGGCGTAGATCGATGTACAATGGTGTTGCAAATGAACATGAACATGTATTCAATTGGTTCTGTAACACCTGTCAAGAAGGTTGCAAGAGCAGTTGCAACAAGCATCCCTTTGTATTTTTCTTTTTTATCTGGGTCCACATTGCGGTAGATAGCCACCACAACCCCCATCAAGATACCAAATGATCCGATCATTTGACCAACTTTGAAACGAGCTGGTAGTGTATGCTTTAAGCAAGTGTTGATATTGACTAGGATCTGCTTTCTTCAAGTTAACAAGGTCTGTTACCCAAGCCAACCAAAGTGGATCTTGTCCAAATACAGTTGTTCCTTTGGCAGCACCTGTAAGTACTTGGTAGCTACCACCCAATTGAGTATAGTTGATTGGAATGGTCAACATGTGGTGAAGACCAAATGGCAAGAGAAGACGTTCCAAGGTACCAAACAAGAATGGTGCCAATACTGGAGCTGTTGATTGGGAGTTGGCGATCCAAACACCAAATCCATTAATTCCTGATTGAACTACTGGCCACAAGGCTGACAAAACCAAGGCTGTAGCAGCTGAACGGACGATAACAACGAATGGGACAAAGCGTTTCCCATTGAAGAAAGAAAGGGCTTCTGGGAGTTTACGGTAGTTGTAGTATTTATTGAAGGCTGTTGCTCCAACAAAACCTGAGATAATCCCTACAAATACCCCCATATTCAGAGCTGGTGCTTCAAGAACACTGATAAAGTAGTCCGCAACTTTAATTGATCCACCGAAGATTGTGTGAACCGTTGCAGCTTTATCAGCTAACATTGCAGATGTCACTCCGAAAACTGCACCGGTAATACGGTTAATCAAGATGAATGAGAGACCAGCTGCAAAGGCGCCCCCTGCACGTTCTTTGGCCCAGCTACCACCGATAGCGAGTGCAAACAGGATGTGAAGGTTTCCGATAACCCCCCAACCGATTTGTTCGAGAATCCCACCTGTAATAACAAGTGGAGACACATTCGGGTTGATCATAGGGATAGATTTCCCTGATTGAAATCATCAACCCAGCCGCTGGCATGACAGCGATAACGACCATCAAGGCCTTACCGAACTTCTGCCAGAATTCAAAGCTAAATAAACTTTTGAATGATCCTTTGTTCATCATTCAACCTCCTTATATTGTTTAAGGCTTTGTTTTAAGAAAACGTTTGCGCTTAATTTGTTTCTAGTATACCATATTTTAAAAATTTGTAAAGCCTTACATTCATTTTTCTCCAAATTTTATCTTTTTTATCTTTTTAAGCCAAATCTTTTCAAAACCCATCCTTTTCAAACGCAAACGTTTCCCTTGAACATAAAAACATTCGAACCCTTTAAGGATTCGAATGTTTCATTCTAGTTCGTCTTGCATGGCATAGCCAATCCCACGAACGGTCTTAATATAGCTTTTTTGAGCCGGAAGATCAATTTTCCCACGAAGATAACGGATATAGACGTCAACAATATTGGTCTCACCTGTATTCTCGTACTTCCAAACACTCTCAGCAATTGCTCACGAGTCACCACTCCCTGACTTCCCATCAGAGTCGCTAAGAGGTCGTACTCTCTGCAGGTCAGACTAATCATGTCTTTCCCTCGATAGACAGTATGGTGTTCCACATCGATCCGCAAATTCCGATAAGAGGTTGGAATTTTCATCTGGCTACAATGTTGGTCAATATAATCACGGCCTCTAAAAATAGCTGTGATTTTATCTGACTAAATCACTGATCAACAAAAGGTTTGACCATATAGGAAACGGCAAAGCGCTCAATACTCTCTTTGTGCTCAGCAATTTTTTCGCGGCTATCCAAAACAATCAAAACAGAAGCTGGGCGAATCCGACTGATTTCCTCTGCGAATCTTTCACCAGACATATCTGACAAATCGTAATTAAACAAGATCAGATCATATTTGGTCGCAGCAATCAACGCCAGACCCGCTTTTCCATCTTCGACCACATCAACTTGATACCCCTCTTTTTGAAGTTCCAAATCAATGAAGCGAGCGATTTGCTTCTCATTTTCTACTAGTAGAACTCGTTTGACCATAGAGCAAGATTATTTTTCGTCGTACCAAGAATAGTGGAAGGTACCTTCTTTGTCTTTACGTTGATATGTGTGAGCACCAAAGTAGTCACGTTGTGCTTGGATCAAGTTCGCTGGAAGATCCGCTGAACGGTAGCTATCGAAGTAAGTGATGGCTGCTGAGAAGGTTGGTACAGGTACACCTGCTTGAACAGCAAGAGCTACAATGTCACGAACTGATTGTTGGTACTTAGCAGTGACATCTAAGAAGTACTCATCCAATAGAAGGTTAGCAAGATCTGCATCGCGGTTGTAAGCATCTGTGATCTTTTGCAAGAAACGAGAACGGATGATACATCCATCGCGCCAGATAGATGCGATGTCCGCAAATGGCAAGTTCCAGTTGTTTTCTTTAGAAGCTACACGCAATTGCGCAAATCCTTGTGCGTAAGAGATGATTTTTGGAGAAGTAAAGGGCTTGACGGATTTTTTCGATCAACTCAGCCTTATCTCCTTCAAATTTGAAGGCAGCGGTTTTGGAAGAACCTTGCTAGCGTGTACACGTTCTTCTTTATAGGCAGAGATGTAACGGGCAAATACTGACTCAGTGATGAGTGACAATGGCACACCAAGGTCAAGCGCTGATTGGCTAGTCCATTTACCAGTTCCTTTGTTTCCTGCAGCGTCCAAGATGTAGTCTACGATAGGTCCATCTTGACCTTCGTCGTCTTTGCGTCTCAAGATATCCGCAGTGATTTCGATCAAGTAGCTGTCCAATTCACCCTTGTTCCATTCAGTGAAGATTTCAGCCATGTCTTCTGCAGAAAGTCCAAGCAAGTGTTGCATGAGGTCATAGCTTTCTGCGATCAATTGCATATCGCCGTACTCGATCCCGTTGTGGACCATTTTCACGTAGTGACCAGCTCCATCAGGACCGATGTAAGTCACACATGGTTTTCCATCTTCAGGCGCTTTTGCAGAGATTTCTTCAAGAACGTCAGCTACCAAGTCATACGCTTCTTTTTGCCCACCAGGCATGATTGAAGGACCTTCAAGGGCACCTTTTTCCCCACCAGATACACCCGTACCGAATAAAGTTGATACCATGAGTTCGCCAACTCTTCGTTACGACGGATGGTATCTTTGTAGAAAGTGTTTCCTCCGTCGATCAAAATATCGCCTTTATCCAAATGTGGAAGAAGGGCTTGGATGGTTGCGTCAGTACCAGGTCCTGCTTGAACCATGAGCATGATACGACGTGGTTTTTCGATTGAGTTTACGAAGCTTTCGATATCATAGCTTGGCACAAAGTTCTTATCAGGATGGCAAGCAATCAACATCTTCTGTTTTTTCTTTACTACGGTTAAAAATGGCAACTGTGTAGCCACGAGATTCGATATTAAGGGCAAGGTTACGACCCATTACGGCCATACCAACAACACCAAAGTTTGCTTTAGTCATGTGACACTCCTCTTTATAGTTTGCCTTTATTCTACCATTTTCCTTCCTCAAAAGAAAGCAGAAAATAGCTTCCCGCCTTCTCCAAGAGGGAGAAGATCATGCAAGTCATTTGATCTTCAAAACAAAAGTGCCCGAGAAACAGTTCTCAGACACTTTCTTAAGAATGGTACTAATCTTCTTTAGAAGCTAACTCCTCTGCTTCAATGACCGGTTGTTCTCCTTCTTTGAGTTTGTTGACCGTCATATTGACCCCAAGAGCTCCTGCTAGCAATTGACGAATATCAAATCCAGCTCCTTGAGAGACTTGGTCGATACTTTGCATAATATCGCCCACCATCTTAGAAGCATTGCCTTCCGCCGTACATGGTGATCTTATCCACCCTGGTCAATGGCTCTGCGACAGCACGCGCAATTTCAGGCAATTTGTCGACCACCATTTCAGTAATGGCTGCTTCTTGCATTTTCTTCATCGCTTCGGCCTTTTGGTCCAAACCTTTGGCTTCAGCTTCTAGTTTCAAGCGAATGGCTTCAGCCTCGCACGACCTTTGGCTTCGATGGCTTCGGCCCTCTTGCAATTGGGCAAATTTCTCAGCTTCGGCTTGGGCTTTCCGAGCTTCGGCTTCTTTTGTGTTTCGAAGAGTTCTGCTTCCGCCTTGCGTTGGCGTTCGATCAATTCTGCTTCGGCTGCTTGTTGACGCGCATATTTTTCAGCTTCGGCTTGCTTGCGGATGTTGGCATCCAATTCTTGCTCACGAACCTTAACTTCGCGCTCTTTGACTTCCGCTTCTTTTTCTTGTTTCATGATATTGGCTTCAGCTGCCACGCGCTCTTGTTCACGACGTTGCACTTCTGCCTCAATCCCTTTAGCGGCATCCGCTTTTGCTTGGGCAATATCTGCTTCTTGCTTGAGGGCTGCTTGTTTGAGTTTCAGTTCATTTTGTTTCTGCGCAATTTCAAGATCGGCAGCGACGCGTTTGTCGTTAGCCAATTTATCTTGTTCTGCTTCGACTTCCTTGCGTTCAGCGTTCTGCTTTGGCTTTGGCAATCAAGGCATCTTTCTTAATGGTTTCAACATTTTCAATCCCGAGGTTATCGATGACTCCCCCTTCATCAGAGAAGGATTGAACCGTAAAGGCGATGACTTCAAGCCCCATTTTAGCCAAATCTGGCGCTACGTTGTCTTGCACCTTTGAGGCAAACTCTTGACGGTCATTGACCATCTTACGGAGCTCCATCTGACCGATCACTTCCCGCAAGTTTCCTTCCAAGACATCTTGGACAGAATTGGAAATATCTGTCGTATTCCAGTTCAAGAAGTTCTCTGCGGCACGGGCAATCATCTCATCGGTTGTACCGATTTTTAATTTAACAGCTGCATCGGCACGGACATTAATGAAGTCCAGTGTTGGGACTGCTTCAGATGTCCGAACATCTGTCGAGAATTGCTCAATATCAAGATAAGAGCGCTGTTCGACAAAGGGAATCATAAAACCAGCTTTCCCGCGCAAGTGGCGTTGTTTCCGAAGACCGTGTAATAACAACAACTTCGTTTGGTTTAGCGTTCACGTAGCCCTTTGACCAAGCAAAATCAATACAATAATGACAGCAACAATGAGACCTGTTATCAACCAGCCTGGAATAAATAATGTATCCATACTTTTCTCCTTTTTTCAGAGGTCTCCCCTCTGTTGTTTATAAATTCTAGTATACCAAAAGAAGGTCTTTCCTCAAAGAAAAGACCTGTATTTATGTTTAGATTTTTAATTTGTCATCCCTAGCCTATTCTTCCTCAAATAAACCATTGAGACCAGCAAAAGGACTATTTTCTTCCTTCTTAAGAGCTTGAGCTTCTTGGTATTCTTCTTCTGTCATGATTTTCCAATCATTGCCCCTCGATAAAGCCGTTGTCCGGACTCTTCTTCCGGAGTGAGAACCTTGAGAGGAATATTGAGCAGGATATTATCTGCCACGCTTTCACTCAGGTCAATTCTGCCCCCTTCAATGGGAAGGATCAGATCTTCCTCAAGAGCTTCGATATCTGCCTCTGACTGTGCGTCCTCAGCGAATACCTCTGTCACAGGATAGCTCTCTTGAAGCTCAACGGGTTCCATGCTGCGGCTAGATGCCAAAACGATGGTATAGGTCAATTGGTAATCCAAGATATAGAGGCCTGTATCGTAGGCTACTCGACCTGTCGCTGTCACATTCTTTAAATCAAGAATTTCTGAATTACGCTTTTGCAGATCCTTTAACAAATCCAACTCTTGATCAAAAGCTAGTCCTTCAGGATTTTTACGGATTTCTTGTGTATATAAGTTCATTCTTTTGTCCTCAAATCTTCTAGATACTACTAGTATATCATGAAGCTGCCCCTCAACCAAGAAGTCTCCTCAAAAATTTGTTATAATCATGAAAAAAGATACAGTAACTAGGCCAATTGGTGTTGTACACAAGGTCCCACCATCTCTTGGACAACAAAGAGGGTCACTGGCTAGGGCATTGAGCAATGTTAGATAGAGGAGAATTCATGAAAGAAATCGGAGCAGTTTTTCGGCAAATACGTGAAAGTCGCCACATCTCTTTAGAGGAAGCTACGGGTGGCGAATTTTCGCGCTCTATGCTGTCGCGATTTGAAAGAGGAGAAAATGACCTGACCACGCAACGGTTTTTTCAGGCCCTTCAACAGATCAAAACCAGCCTCAGTGAGTTTTCTCATCTAGCTGGAATCGATCAGCACTCCTTTATTCCCAAATTGTTGAAAGAGCACTATGAAAAACATGAGCTTGGAACACGACCAAGCCTTGTACCAAACTTACCAGCTAGCCTATCAGAAACATCACAAAAAAGAAGACCTCTTAGCCAGCATTATTCTCAAGGCCCAAATGCTTGGCTTCTATCCTGAGGTGGAGCTCACCGCTAGCCAAGAGGAACTGGATTTCCTCCATGATTATCTCTTCTCTGTCATGATCTGGGGAAATTTTGAATTGAACCTGTTCTCTCTGACCTCTCCACTTTTCTCTAGTCGCCTCTATCGACAATACACAGAGGAGTTGGTCCAAAGGGAGGATTTCAAGCTTCTCCTAGATTCCTCTCGTCCTGCCCTTAACTCTATTTTTCTTAATGGCTTCTTTCTGGCCATTAGTTCAAATGAATTTGAAGATGCAACCTATTTTGATCAGTTGATCAAGGACCACTTTTACTCCGAAAATGAAGCCTACCATCGGACGGTTTATCTCTACGCCAAAGGAGAATTTCTCTATCGAAAGGGAGAAAAAGAAATCGGTCTTGAAAAGATGGAACAGGCCATCCAGGTTCTCTCTATTCTGGATTGTAAGGACAGTGCCAACTACTACAAACAGGGCCTGCAAGAACTGATCAATAAATCCTAAAAACTCACAGATCTACTCTGTGAGTTTTTGCTGAAAATATGCAACATTAATTTTTTCTTGCTTTTAGGTTTTACAATAGGACTATCAAGTAAAGAAAGAAGGTTCTTCCATGATGACCAAACTAAAAAACCACTTCCCTCCGCTTTCTTCTCTCACATACTAGCGTTTATCTGAAGGATCAGGAACTATCTCTCTCTGATGATGAGAAACTAGACCTCTTCAAACAGATCGTTCGATCTATCAAACAAGTCCTAGCAACTGATCACGTGAAGGAGGAAGGCTCATGAAACTCTTAGCTCGTAATAAAATTTTTGCCTTACTTAGTCTTTCACGCTTTTTAAATACCCTTGGCGCTGCCATCTACAATCTGGTCTTTGTCGTATTTGCTGCCAGTATGCCGCAACCGAGCCTAGCAGTTGGCATTGCCAATCTCATTGTATTTATTCCTAGCCTCTTTACCATTTTTGTTGGGATGAAGGCTGACCGCACGAAGAAAAAAGCTAACTGGTTGATCCGCATTGGCTATCTTCAAGCTATCCTCTTCATCCTTATTGCCCTCATGACCAAGATTCCGGGTTACCTAGCCTTTTCGATTGTTTGCTTTTTAAACATTGTTTCAGATTGTTTGAGTGATTATCGCGGAGGCTTGCAACTCCCTATCATGAAAAAGAACATCCCAGACGAGGATTTAATGGAGGCTTATTCCTTCAACCAACTGCTTAGTATGGTCTGTTCGATTTCTGGACAAGCTCTAGGAGTTTGGCTGCTAGCTATCAGCCATCAAAATTTTGCCCTGGTCGCTTCGATCAATGCAGTGACTTTTCTCCTGTCTTCTACCTGTCTCTGATTAGAAAAAAGCAGCTGACACATGATCCCGTCATTGAGCCCAAAAGTAAGAATTCTTTAGTACACGAATGCCAAGAGATGTACCAGAACGCCAAAAGTATTTTTGCAGATGAGGAGGTTCACCACTTTGGCAAGTTGCTCTTCTCATTGGTTCTCATCAATGCCCTTGGGGGATCCATCTCAGGTATCTACAATTTGCAACTGCTTCACTCCCCCTTCTTTCAGTTGAGCTTTAGCCAATCCCTCTTGATCTTAGAGGCAGTGACTATTTTAAGCATGGTCTGGGCTAGTTTGACACCCCACGATTATTTTTCCAAGCAATCGCTCCACCATATCCTCCTTTGGATCGCAGGTGGGCTGACTATGCTTGGGCTCACAAATATTCTGGTGCACTGGGACTTCCTTTCCCTTCTACTCATCACTTTCCTTGGTTATCTTGTAGCAAAAATCAACCCAAAAGTTTCCAGTCTTTTAATGAGCAAATTACCCGCTGAAAAATTAGCTTCTACCTCTAGCTTTTTGGGACTGATGGTCAGCTTTGCCATGCCACTTGGGACAGCTCTCTTTTCCTAGTCTAGCTATCTGGGCCTTTCCCTAGCGTGGGGGACTCTTTGCCATCCTTGGTTTCACTACCCTCCTCTTAACTACCAAATAAAAAATCCACCGTTTGGTGGATTGAGCTTGAAGACAAAGTTATCTTTTATACAATTCTATTAACTTCTATAAAGATAAATACTTTTTATTCTTTAGAGTGATTCAATCATCTACTGAAACTCCTCCGCCGTGAGAAAGTGCTAGAAACAAGTTCGCTGCCAGCACTCGGGGAGTTTTGGAACCTTAGATCCAAAACTAAGTCATGGAACTTCATAGAAGTTCGCTGACGTCCGTACTCACCGCAAGGAAAGGTTCTAAAGATGATGGTGTCTTCAATCTGAATCCACTGCTTGATGGATTTTTTTACATATTTCTTAATCTTTCAACCCGCTCAGCAATGGGTGGGTGGGTATAAAAGCTTTTGAAAGCCGGATTCTTTTTTAGGATCGTTGATAAAAGAGCACTGCTCGCATCATCGACATGTCGTTGCATTGGTTCGCTATTGTCTAGTTTTAACAAAGCATTGATCATCCCTTGAGGATTCCGCGTCAATTCGACACTTGAAGCGTCTGCTAGGAACTCCCGTTGACGAGAAATGGCTAACTGGACCAGGGTCGCTGCTAATGGCGCTAAAACGATGGCAAGCAAGGAAAGGATCAACATAACAATCTCCAAACCACCGCTACCTTCTCGATCATCGTCCCGGCTACGACCACCGCCCCACCACATCATCCGGCCACCAATGCTAGAAAGCATGGTGATGGCACTCACCAAGGAGCAACTGCAATCGTAGAGATGCGAATATCGTAATTGCAGAATGTGGCTGACTTCGTGTCCGATGACTCCCTCCAATTCCTCACGGTTCATCACAGCTAGAAGACCTGTCGTTGCTGCAACAGCAGCATTTTGAGGATTGGACCCTGTCGCAAATGCATTCATAGAAGGATCATCCACAATATAGACCCGAGGCATGGGGATCTGAGCTACCATAGCCATATCTTGGACAATATGGTAGAGTTGAGGGGCTTGCTCTTCGGTCACCTCA
Organism: Streptococcus sp.; assembly: GCA_047241705.1. GTDB lineage: Bacteria > Bacillota > Bacilli > Lactobacillales > Streptococcaceae > Streptococcus. The sequence continues at coordinate 1,163,338 of JBKTJB010000001.1, read as the reverse complement.
CGCGCCCCGTTCATCCGCATGACGACCTCGGTTGATTGGAAAATCATGCTAAAGGCATAAATCCCACCAATAATCAAAGCTAGGATGACGCCACCAAGTGAGGAGCCTAACCAGAGGTAGCCAACGGCCTGCTCCGATGAGGGCCAAGAGTATGAAAAAAGCAATAAGGAGAATCCAGGTTCTCCTTTTATTGCTTGCAATTTGGTCAAAGAGCATATTAGTCTCTAATCCGCTAAAATCCACCTTTGGTACAGCTTTTTCTTCTTCAGGCACTTGAAGGAATTCGGCTTGTCTGAAGCCAAACATTCCAGCAATTACGTTTGTTGGGAAAGTTTCCAATTTCACATTGTAATTGCTTGTGACACTGTTGTACAATTGACGGGCATAAGAAATTTTGTTTTCTGTATTGGTCAATTCTTCTTGCAATTGCATGAAGTTGGTGTTAGCTTTCAAGTCTGGGTAGTTTTCAGCAACCGCAAAAATGCCTGCCACTTGACGGGAAAGAGCATCACTGGCCGCCATTGCTTCTGCAGGTGAAGTAGCTTGAGCCACTTGTTGGCGAAGTTGAGTCACTTTTGCTAGTGTATCTCCTTCGTACTTGGCATAGCCTTTAACGGTTTCGATCAAGTTTGGAATCAAGTCATTCCGACGTTTCAATTGCACATCAATTTGACTCCATGCTTCACGAGTCTGCATGCGGCTTTTCACCAAACCGTTGTAAACTCCTACTACAATCAACACAAGGACCACAATGATCCCAAGAATAATCCAAATCATTTTATTGAATTCCTTTCATTTCTTTCTACCAGTATATCAAATTTCCCTTATTTTGTGGTAAAATAAAAGCATGAAACCAGAAGAATTTTATGTCCGTTTAGCCGACCTCGGCTTTCCATTAACTGATCGTCAAAAAGAGCAATACGAACGCTATTTTGAGCTCCTCGTGGAATGGAATGAGAAAATTAATCTCACTGCCATCACCGAAAAAGACGAAGTCTATCTCAAGCATTTTTATGATTCTATCGCACCCATTTTACAGGGCCTGATCGAAAACCAACCCATCCGTCTCTTGGATATCGGAGCTGGCGCCGGCTTTCCAAGCCTACCCATGAAGATCCTATTTCTGAGCTGGATGTGACCATCATTGATTCCCTCAATAAGCGGATCAATTTTCTCCACTTGCTGGCTGAAGAGTTGGGCTTGAGCGGAGTTCATTTCTACCATGGACGTGCGGAGGACTTTGCGCAAGATAAGGCCTTTCGTGCCCAATTTGATATCGTAACTGCCCGCGCTGTTGCCCGCATGCAGGTCCTCTCTGAACTGACCATCCCTTACCTGAAAGTAGGGGGACAGCTTCTTGCTCTCAAGGCCAGCAATGCTCCAGAAGAGTTGGAAGAAGCCAAAAATGCCCTCAACCTGCTATTTAGTAAGGTTGGAAGACAATCTACAGTATGAATTGCCAAATGGGGATCCACGCTATATCACTCTTGTCGAAAAGAAAAAGGAAACCCCCAATAAATACCCAAGAAAAGCAGGCATGCCCAATAAGCGGCCATTGTAGTAAGATACAAAGGGCTAAGCGGATAAAGTCAAAATAGGGAATTCGACGCAGAATCCAAAAGATTCTAGGAGGATTCATCTTTTGACACAATCCACAGCCCGTGTTCATTTCAGTAAGATACAAAGGGCTAAGCGGATAAAGTCAAATAAGAGGCTGGGACAAAAGTCCTAGCCTCTCAATTATTTTTGGATTGTCGAGCAAGACGCAGTGGTTGAGTGGGCTCTACTACGCTGATTTCATCAGCTTTTACAGCCCTACTCAACTGTGCGAAGTGGGACGACGAAATCGAATTCTAACGAATTACCGATTTCTGTCCCACTCTCTTTTTTATTTTTGTTTCAATTCTGTTCGCAGGGCTTCTTGTTGCTCTTTTGTCAGATGAACTCCCTTACTTGCAACAATCTGGCTAGAGACTTTGTTGGCAAATCTTAAGGCTTGCGTCATATCTAAGCCTTCTAAACGGGCGGATATGAAGGCTCCCACATGGCTATCTCCAGCGCCTACTGTATCGACAGACTTCTGTTGGAAAACCGTCTGCCTCATACCAGTTGTCATCATAGGCAACCGCGCCTTTTCACCCAGGTGACAATGACCAATTGCCCCGTTCTCTGATACAAGTATTCGATGGCTGGCTGGATCTCTCTGCACCCTGAGAAAGCCAGTGCTTCAGCCTCATTAACATGGAGAATCGGATGCAGATCATAAATTGCTTCCAGTCGATCCTTTGGAATCAAGAGTCCACGTGGCCCAGGTGCGAAAATCACCTGGCCTTCTAGTTGCTGAAACAGACTGGACCAATGCAAGACCAGTTGGCTCCTCGACTTCAAGGCCACACAAGTAGATGTAATCAAACCGATCTCGTCTCAATCTCTTTTAGCCACTCTGCTTGGAAGCTATACTCCACTCCGTGGTCCGATAAGAAGGTCCGCTCACCATCAGACTCTACAAAGCAGTAACAGCAACCATTGGCCCCTTCTAATGAGATGCTAGAGGAAATCCCTAATTGGTTCAACTCTCTCCGAATAAAATCACCATACATCCCAGAACCGACTGGCGAGACAAACTGGTAGGGTTGCGACAAAAATGAAGGATATTAACGACATTAAAGGCACAACCTCCCACAGACCATTGCTGGTGATCAATATGGGCATCTCCTTCACGACTCGGCAAACGATCCAAGTAAATCATCACATCACAAACTGTAGAACCAATAATTAAGGCAGCTGTCATCTTTTTCTCCTTACTTTGCCTTCTATTATACCAGAGGAAAGATAAAAAACAACCAACCCCTTGTGGAGTGGTTGCTTCTCTTTTTAGTCACGATAAACAGGTTGAGGGCCAAAGGTTTGGGAAACCGGCATGATTTCAATCCGATTGACATTGACATGCTTGGGCTGTTGGATCAACCAAGCTACAGTGTTGGCAATGTCTTCCGGCTGAATGGCATGGGCATCTCGATAGAGGGCTTCTACCCGTTTTTCGTCTCCTTTAAAGCGAACAGAAGAGAACTCTGTCCCTTCGCAAAGACCGGGTTCAATATTGCTGACACGAATCTTCTTGCCAGCTAGATCAGCCCGAAGATTGAGGAGAATTGCTTGACAAAAGCCTTGGATGCCCCGTAAACATTGGCCCCTGGATAAGGCACAGTTCCTGCTGTAGAGCCCAAATTGATAATATAGCCATCATTTCGTTCCACCATCTGGGGCAAGATTTTCCTTGTCAGATAGGTCAAACCAACAATATTGGTCTGAATCATGGTCAGCCAGTCTGCAACCTCTGCTTCATAAGCTGGGGCGAGGCCTAGGGCCAAGCCAGCATTATTGACCAAAACATCCACTCTCTCCCAAGCTTTTGGCAAACTGGCAAGTGCATGATCTACCTGAGAAAGATCCGTCACATCCATTTGCAGGGGATAAAAGGCTTCTCCCAACTCTTCTTGAAGGGCCTGTAATTTATCGATGCGTCTAGCTGACCCGATCACACGGTATCCATCTGCTACTAAGCGACGGCAAATCGCTTGACCAAAAGCCAGCTGAAGCTCCTGTTACTAAAATCGTTTCTGACATGTCATTACCTCCATGGATTGTAAAAACGTCCCTGATTGACAAAGATCAGGACAATACTCAAGACCAGAACAGCTAAGGCTGATAGAATCATCCCATAATCTTTCATTTCCATGGCTTGATGAGAATACCAGGTCCGCTTTTTATTTTTACCAAAGCGACGTAATTCCATAGCCGTAGAAATGCTGTCAATCCGCTCAAGTGAGCTAAAGATTAAGGGAGAGATAATTTGCAAATTGCCTTTGATCCGCTGGATCAGCTTGGCCTTTTTGGACAACTCCACCCCTCTGGCTTCCTGAGACAATTTAATCGTTTGATATTCTTCTTGTACGTCAGGAATGTAACGCAGAGTCAAGCTGACAGAATAGGCAATCTTGTAAGATACGCCAATTTGGTTGAGGCTTGAAGCAAACTGACTAGGATGGGTCGTCATCAAAAAAATCAAGGCTAGAGGTATGGTACAGACATACTTAAGAGCTAGATTAAAAAGATAAAAGAGTTCCTGCAAGGTGATACTATAGGAGCCCCACCCCTTCATCAGTACCGTCTTTGCCCCGTAGATCTCTACACCATACTGGGGGGCAAAGAGATAGACCATGACAACATTTAACAGTGCAAAAACAAAAGCAAATGCAAGTACAAATGAAATATCCCGAAATCGAATACGAGCTGTAGAGAATAACAGTAAGGCGCCCACACCAATTCCTAGAAGGAGCCGGGTATCATAACTCAACATGGCCGCAAGAGATACAAAAAGAAGAAAGAGTAACTTACTCGCACCTGAAAGGCGATGAAGAAAACTCGTCCCCTCATGGTAGCCGACTAATCGATGATTCATGACCTGCTCCTTTCTGTTGCATATAAAACTGCGTTAGCGCCAAGGGATCCATTCCTAATCGATTGGCTAAGGCAAAAATCGAAGTCTCTTTGAGATTAGCCTCTTGTAAAATATCCGGATGAGTGAACAGCTCTGCAGGTGGGAGATCTGCTAGAATTTGTCCGTCTGATACTACAAGGGCACGATCAGAATAATCCAACATCAGCTGCATATCATGGGTAATCATGACAATGGTATGGCCTTTTTCTTGCAAGCTATCTAGAAATTCCATGATGTCAGTGTAATTGCGTTGGTCCTGACCTGCTGTCGGCTCGTCCAAGACCAAAATTTCTGGTCCTAAAACTAGTATAGAGGCAATGGTCACCCGTTTCTTTTGCCCATATGAGAGGGCAGAAATCGGCCATTTACGAAACTCATAGAGACCACAAGTTTTCAGTGCTTGATAGACACGCTCTTTGATATCTTCTTCCGATACTACCCCCGCAAGCGCAAACCTAGAGCGACTTCGTCAAAAATCATATTGGTCGAAATCATTTGATTGGGGTTTTGTAGGACATAACCGACTCGCTCAGCCCGTTCCTTGACACTCTCCTGCTTGATATCTTCACCTCTAGAGGTGTATTGCCCTTCTGTGGTAATGAATCCACAGATGGCTTTCGCAAGAGTTGATTTTCCTGCCCCATTCTTCCCGACAATCGCTAAGCGCTGCCCCTTAGGTATACTGAGGGATATATTTTTTAAGATCGGATGATTTTCTTGATAGGCAAAGGAAATCTGCTCCAACTTCAATAGTTCTTCTGCTTCACCAGTTTTAGTAAAGGTCGCTTCTGGAATGGAACGATTCACACCAGTAAGCTCGATATCTTCTAGACGATCTAGATGCTCCAATTGATCGATATCCTGCCCAAGCTGGCGAAGAGTTGTTAAATAAAGAGGTTCTCGAATCCCATTTTCAGCTAGCAGTGTCGTCCTCAACAACTCATCTGGTCGACCATTAAAGAGAACTTGTCCTTGATTGATCAAGATAACCCGATCGACAGGACGGTAGAGTACATCCTCTAAACGGTGTTCGATAATAGGTGGTCGTCCCCTGTTCTTCATGAATCTGATCAATCAGATCAATAATATCCTGACCCGACTTGGGATCTAGATTAGCCAGTGGCTCATCAAAGAGCAGGATCGGACTTTCGTCAATCAGGACACCTGCTAAGCTCACTCGCTGTTTTTGCCCACCGGACAAATCTTGTGGCCGATGATCCAAGAGCTTCATCAAATCTAAGCGTTCTGCCCAACTCTGCACACGCTCTTTCATCGTTCCCAGATCCACCATGTCATTTTCAAGGGCAAAAGCCAAGTCTTCTGCGACACTCAAACCGATAAACTGGCCGTCTGTATCTTGCAAAACCGTACTGACCAAATGAGATTTCTCATAAATACTGAGATCAAAGGCTTCTTTCCCCTGAATGAGGAATTGCCCACTACTGGTTCCCTTATAGATATTGGGGATAATCCCATTTAGACACTGGCCAATGGTTGACTTCCCAGAACCAGATGGCCCAACAATCAGAACCTTTTCCCCCTTATAAATGGTTAAGTTGAGATTTTTTAAAGTTGGCTCAGACTGTGCCTTGTATTGGAAGGAAAAATCCTTCAGTTCAATCATTGCTTCTTTCATTTAGTTTGCCTTTTCCCAAAAGAGCGCAAATTGGATGGCTAACTCCGCGATTCGATCCTTGCTATCTAAATCCTCATGACTAGATAAGGTTCGGATATCCCATTTTTCTTCCGAGAGGTGGTCAGCTGCGTAGAAGAAATGGCAGAGCTCAAAGCCCCTATAAGCTGCTAAGGCTGCCACTGCCGAACATTCCATATCCACACAGATGGCTCCTGCTTCCTTTCGTCGCTTCATCTTGTCGATGGTTTCCCGGTAGGGTGCATCTGTCGTCCACACTTTTCCTGACTGATAAGAAACCTTGTGACTGTCCAGAAAGGCTTGGAAGAGAGGGAGGGTTTTCTTGTTTACTTCCACTTCATCACTAGCCGGAAGATAGTGGTAACTGGTCCCCTCGTCGCGAAGAGCAGCCGTTGGAATGATGATGGAAGTCGCTTCGATATCACGGTCTAAACCCCACAGGTTCCAAAGAGCACCAGTTTTTCCATCCCAAATTGAATCAGGTCCTCTATAATCCCCACACAGGAAGCAGCCCCAACTGGTGCATTAAAGGCACCAATCTGTTGGTCTCCAATAGTGATCCCATAGACCACGACTTCAAAATTGGCCATGGAGGTTCTTGCAATGACCTCATGTTCATAATTTTCAAGGAGGCGAGCAAAAGTTACTCTTGAAAAGCAAGAGATGACTACTTTGGGAAATCCTTCAATTGGTTGGTGTAAGTCTTGTGGATTGATAATCGCCTGTCGATTGGCATCAAATTCTTCTAACAGCATTTCGTGCACCTCTTTCATTCTACTTCTAGGCCCCTATTATACCACAATTAGCCTAGTCATTGGTTTTTGATCAAAGGAAGGAGTATAAAAAAGAACTGCTCCCAGACGTTAGATTTTTCGGATCAAACGTCGGAAGGACAGTTCACTGCGATATTTTTTACTTGTTTTCCAACTGCGCTAATTCTAGCAACCGTTCTTTGGACAATTTTTTGATTTCAATTTGACTAGCATCTAGCAGCTGGAATTCATCTGGCTCTAGCGCTGCCAATAGATTCTTCAGAGCAAGAGACCCAATTGGATGGTAATTCTCTGGCTTATCCGGATCTCCATCGATCGCAACCAATAGAACTCGCCAATCAATGATACCCGCTAAGCCCACAATTTCTACATATTCTGCAGGAACATGTGGCACGCTTGGCAAGACCGTATCCGTATCTTCTGTCAAGCTATAGCTGGCTAAGAAGGCTCCTGTCTCCTCCTGTTGATAAAAACGGACTTGACTGAAATAAGCTGCACTATATTGAATCTTCTTGATAAAGGCAGAGTAGGCTTCTAGTGGATGGACATGGTTCAATACTTCCTGCACTGTATCCCGATCCAAATAGACTGGATGAGCGAAGCCTTGTACTTCAAACTCTTTTAGATCTTTTTCTTTCGTCACATTACCCAGCGTTTCTAGGATAACGACTTCATAATCAAAATGGAAAATAGAATCTGGAGTATAGCTCACGCCGTCGCTAGCCACAATCTCCGTTCCTAATACTTCTCCTAGGCGACTGAGCCATCGAAGGGCCAACTGCCAATCTTCTTCTATCGCAAAAGAGGGCACCTGAATCTGATAAGACTCTTCCTCATCAAAATAGCGTAACTGCAGAGGAAGGCCGCTCTTACCAAATACGATACAGTTCAAGCTTTCAAAATCATTTAAGGGACGATGAAGGGTGGCAGGATCATAGTTGTAGGTTGTTAACCCTTCCACTAATTTAAGAACTTCCTGTGCTGCGAGTACTTTCTGATAGCCAAATAAGCTCTTTTTATTTTTGATTGAAAACACGATACTCATTTGTTTTCTCCTTTGTGAAATCGCTTACCTAAAGTATAGCACAATTTTCAACCAATTTCCATATAAAAACAGCCTGAGCTTTCAGACTGTTTGTTTCCATTATGCAGGTGCTCCATCAAGCGTCTCACCGATAAGGGCTAAACGCTCACGAACTTCTGCTTGTGACAAGTTGTGTTCTTCGACATAACGATTGCGAGGGTGAACCCGGCACTCATGCGAGCAGCCACGGAGGTACTTGTCCTCGTTTTCTTCTGAGGTCAAGATGCGACGGTTACAGAAAGGATTTCCACAGTTGACATAGCGTTCACATGGCGTTCCATCAAACCAGTCTTTTCCGACAACACTTGGATCGACATGGTTGTGACATCGACTGCAATCCGCTCGTCAAAGACGTACATTTTCCCATCCCACAGTTCGCCTTGAACTTCTGGGTCTTTCCCGTAAGTCGCGATACCACCGTGCAATTGACCAACATCTTTGTAGCCTTCACGCACCATCCAACCCGAGAATTTCTCACAGCGGACTCCACCAGTACAGTAGACGACAACACGCTTGTCCATGAATTTTTCCTTGTTATCACGGACCCATTGTGGCAATTCACGGAAGTTGCGGATGTCTGGACGAATAGCTCCACGGAAGTGACCAAGATCGTACTCGTAGTCATTCCGAGTATCAAGGACAACGGTATCTTCGTCGAGAAGAGCATCTTTAAACTCTTTTGGAGACAAGTAAGCACCTGTCGTTTCAAGGGGATTGATGTCATTATCGAAATTATCATCCTCTAAACCAAGGTGGACAATCTCTTTCTTATAACGTACAAACATCTTCTTGAAAGCTTGCTCTTCTTCCTCGTCAATCTTGAACCAGAGGTCTTCCATCCCTGGAAGGCTGTGAACGTAGTCCATGTATTTTTGCGTTGTTTCGTAGTCACCAGATACGGTTCCGTTAATCCCTTCATCAGCGACTAGGATACGACCTTTAAGGCCGATTGATTTACAGAAGGCCAAGTGATCAGCCGCAAATTGTTCTGCGTTTTCGATGGGAACATATTTATAATAAAGTAATACACGAATAGGTTTTGCCATGTCATTCTCTTTTCTAAGATTAAATTATCAGAATTTTTCATTCAACTATACCAGTATACTCTCCCAAGAAAACGAATGCAATTTATTTGACTGAAAAATAAAAGCCTGGGGTTCCAGACTTTTACACGATGACACCAAGTTCCAACTTCCTACTCTTCCTTTCCAATTGATCCAGATAGGCTTCATAGCGTTTTTCTCATACTTTTGCAAGGAGCATTACAAGGGTATTCATCCCCCATACAATCGGAAGATTCAGGAGAAATGTGATAGGAAGCACCAGCAAAAATTTTGAATGGAAGGGATTGGAATGATAGACAGCTTGGTTTAATTGAAAATTTTGGGCCCAGATGAACAAGGAGAGAATAGAGGTTACTGCTACAATTCCCGTCGCATTTAGATAGCTATAACTGATAAATCTCACACCCAATCGTTGACAACGAACAGAGTAATACAATCCTGAGACGATGAGTAAGGCTACCACCATGATTGGACTGAGCCCCACCTTAGATGTAAAAATGGATCCTACACTAAAAATAGTTAAGGCAAGGAAAAGAAAACCAGCCGTCTCAGCACCAGCCTTATTAGCTAAACCTTCTTCTCGTTCATCTATGATTTGTTTGTTCAGCAATTGTAATCTCATCTCTTCCCCCTTATTCTTCATCCTCTAACTCTGCCTCAATCTTCTCTTGTTTTTTCCGATTGATAAGAGCAAGTGGTTTTTCAAGCAGATCTGTCAGGAGGGCAAAGACGAGAATTTCTAATAAAATTTTGACCAGATACTTGGGACTCGAGCATAAAGCTCATTGCTTCTCGCTTTCCAATCACATCCATAGCTGTCACAAGCACAGCAAAGAATAGACCTGACCCAAGGCGACTCAACCAGCTATCTTTTTCTAACATATCTCGAACATCAATCCCTGAACTGATCCTTCTCACAAAGGCATAGGCTCCCATGGCAATCAAAAGGAACATCTCAGGGAGATAAGCGACTAGGTCTAAGTCCAGGATACTGGATTTCACAAAGGCGGATAGGGCAACAAAGCAGGTCATGCCAAGGACAAGTTCTCCTGCGATTTTTCCATCAAGTAGCATGGTCCGTTCATCTTTTACAATTGGTTCTTTCTTTTGTTTCATATGTTTCCTCTTTCTATGTTAAAACTGTTACTCCCAGAACAGTTGATCCAGCGTCTTATCCAAGGTCTTACAGATGGCAAGGCATAGACTGAGGGTTGGGTTATATTTCCCTGCCTCAATCAGACCGATGGTCTGGCGCGTCACTCCAATGGCATCTGCAAGATCCCCCTGGGTCATATCATGCTCGACCCGGGCCATTTTTAATTTGAGATTTTTCGCCACATGATTTTCCTTTCTTGTTTTTATAGCTTTATTATACACTATATTTTCTATTTTGCAATATATATCTTACATTTTGTAAAAAATATTTTTGATAAAAAAAGCTCTGGTTTCAGACTTACTCTTCTGTACGTTTAATCTTTGGTCAAACTTCCATCTTTTGTTTGAGTCCGTGCATAAGCAATCAAGAGAAGAGAACCTGCAACAGCTACTGTTAAAGCATTAAATGAACCGGCAACAACACCTTGTAGGAAGACTTTATTGGCACTTTCCTTGTAGATCAAGACATCTCCAACCGGAGCAATCAAGCCCCAGATCACAAGGTTGGATACGATTTGAACGACGTTAAAGACAATTAATTCTTTCTTTGTCACTTCCCCTTTGAATTCACCGATTTGTTTGCGGAAGAAACCAACAAAAAGTCCAAACAAACCACTTGAAATGATCCAAGTCCACCAAAGACCACCTGACATAGCATCCTTAATGGCATGACCAATCAAGCCGATTAAGAAGCCGACAATTGGGCCAAAGACTACACTAAAGAGAGCTTGAAGGGCATATTGCAACTGAATGCTCGTATTCGGTGCAGGTGCAGGGATTTGCAACATAGCAATCACGACAAAGAGGGCTGCTCCAACCCCAATAGCTACAACATCTTTAATTGAAAATAATGATTTCTGTTTCATTCTGATATCTCCTATTAATTTTCCATTTTCTTAATCTCGATATGCCAAGAAGCTCCAACTCCTACATTATAGGCCTTGGCAAAGGATCCCTGGTTGATGGCAAGACCAACACGGTAGAGGGAATTGATATAAAGGATTGGCTGTCCAATCCGCACGTCGGCGAAAGACTTGCCGTAGGTTACTTGGTTTTGGTAAACCAGCATGTCATTGTTATAGATGGTCACTTCAAAGCGTTCCCCAAATTCGGGTTCCAAATGATTGAACTCTTCCCGAGTAATCGAAGTCCAAAGAGAACCAAAGCGCACATCTAGAATGTCGACTGCTCCTTTAACAAGATTGTCCTCAAGAACCGTCTCCACCACTGGGATTTCTACAATGTGTTCGACACTGAGTTCTGGTCCCACTTCCTCAAAGCTGATATGGCCACTGGCCAACTTAGCTCCTGTATAGGCATAGACATCGCGCCATGGAAGGTATAAGAAAACTCTGTATTGGCCCGGCGGTTCTTCACCTCTGAAATCTCACGGATAGCAACAATCCCTACATGTTTCTTGATAAAAGAGAGAGTCCCATTATCCGGAGTGACAATGTATTGATTTTTTGCCGTTTTAGCTACCACACTCTTTCGTTTAGAACCGACACCAGGATCGACCACCGAAACAAAGGTTGTCCCTTCTGGCCAGTAATCTACTGTCTGAAAGAGACGGTAACTCCCTTCAAAGATATTGTAGGGGGTAATATCATGAGTTAAGTGGTGAATTTTAAGGGTTGGTGATTCTTCTAAAGCAACCCCAATCATAGCTGATACTGCTCCATCCACCAAACCAAAGTCTGACTGAAGAACTAGTAAATTATTGTGCATCTTTATCTCCTTTTTTGGCCAATAATGGAAGAAGGATGTTCGATAGTCCCCACTCCTAATCCAGCACCCAGTATGACTCGTGAGGACAAACCAAGTGATGGTCGCTAGATCTGGTGATACCATCACCCGATTGACATAGTCTATCGATTTACCACGATCCAGTAACGACATGCGGTAACTGGCTGGATAGAACCACATCATAAGAATGGGCCCTGTTGTCGCAAAGGCAAAAATGACAAAAGACAAGGCATTTCGTAAATTCGAGCGAAAACGACCACTTGAAGCGACCATCTCCGCAAAACTTCCGGCGATCAAGGCTGGAATAAAGGCCCGTGCACCATGACGTGAAAAGGAAAGAAGAACCGATCACGCAGACCAACGACTAAAGATAGATCCAACTCGTTGATTTTTTCAAGATAGACAGCGGTAATCGTCCGCCAACAAGGCTGAAAAGGCAGGAGCATAAAACATATTTCCTTGATGATCGACCAGATTTCCAAGCTAAGACGCCTACAGTCCAATCGCAAGAAAATAGAGAAAGACGAAGGCCCCGACTTGTTTCATATGATTCACATTTATTCTATTCATTGGATACTGATCCTAACGGTGGCTAATTTTCTTCGAAAGGAAGTCCCCGATAAATTGGACTAGAACGATAAGAATCAGGATCAATAAGGTCGCCACAAAGATGACATCATTGTTAAACATGTTTTTCCCGTAGTTGATGGCTAAGGTACCCAATCCTCCATCACCAACGGCACCCGCCATGGCGGTTTCTCCAATCAAGGAAATGATGGTCACTGTTGTCACACGGATCAAATCAGGAAGCCCTTCACGAAGGTAGACACCAACAATATCCCAGAAGGTTGCCCCACTAGCTTGCGCTGCTTCAATCACACCTCCATCCAATTCGGACAAGACCACTTGGACTTGGCGGGCAAAGAATGGAAAGACAGCCAAGGACAGCGGAACAAGGGCTGCTGTAGGACCGATGGTATTTTTCAAGAGCAAGTAGGTCAATGGATTAATAAAGGCCAACAAGATAATGAAAGGAATGGCGCGGAACAAAGGAAGTAATCTTATCCAAAATTTGGAAAACGATTCTATTTTCGATGACACCACCTGGACGGGTCAAGACTAACAAAAGCCCTGTCACCAAACCTAAAATCCACCAATAATGAAGGAAATAACGGTCATGTAAAGAGTCAAGTAAATAGCGGTTCCCCATCCATACTGGCCAGACCACCCTAATTTATAGACATTTGGTAAATATGTTTGAATTAACTGGATCATGCTTTTCTCCATCTTTCACAATAGTCACGGAAACTCCTGCATTTTCTAACTCAGCTTTGGCCGTTTCCAGATTTTGATTTTCACCTGATAAGATGACCACCAACTCTCCAACAGGCGTGTTATCAAGGATCTCGATGTTCCCAAATAAAATGTTGGCAGATACTTGGTACTGCTTGTAAATATCATTGATGATGGCTGTATCTGTCACAGAACCTGCATACTTGAGATGCGCCAACATCGAATCATCAGGCAAGTTCTTAACAATCGCTTGTTGGATTGATTTTCACCATGGCTTCATCGATTCCTGTTGCAACTGTGATAAAGTCTTGCGTCAAAGCATTTTTCGGATTCGAGAAGATATCTAAAACAGACCCTTCTTCAATCAGTTCGCCATTTTGCATGACAGCTACCCGATTGGCAATATCTTTGACAATTTGCATCTCATGGGTGATCAAGACAATGGTTAAACCAAGTTTTTTGTTCAATTCTTGCAACAAAGCTAGAATTTGTTTGGTCGTCTTTGGATCCAAGGCTGAAGTTGACTCATCTGAGATCAAAATCTTTGGATCGTTGGCAAGGGCACGCGCAATCGCTACCCGCTGCTTTTGACCACCAGACAATTGTGCTGGGTAATTTTCTGCACGGTCAGATAGACCAACCAGTTCCAACAATTTCGCCACTTTCTCATTCTTTTGTTCTTTGTTCAATTTAGAATGTTTAAGAGCAAAGGCTACATTTTCTGCGACAGTCATTTGAGCCATCAAGTTGAAGTGTTGGAAAATCATTCCGATATCCCGACGTTTCTCCCGAAGGGCAGCCGGTTTCAAGGTCACCTGATCTTGATAAATCACATCTCCGTCCACAGTGATGGTTCCGGCGCTAGGCACTTGCAAGAGATTGATCACCCGAACCAAGGTCGATTTCCCCGCTCCGGAATACCCTACAATCCCATAGATATCACCTTCATTAATATGAATGGTCACATCTTTGACAGCTTGGATCTGACGTTTCTTTTGCTGGAAGGTCACATCAATGTGGTCCAGCTGAATCATTGCTTTACTCATAACTTGCTATTAACTCCTTTATCAATTCAATATGGGTGTAATAATCGGCGATTTTCACATTTTCGTCGCCCCCATGATCACGGCTATTGGCATTGCCAATTCCAAAGGCTGCCATTGGCACCTGCAAAGCCTCAAAGACCGTATGCATTGGCCCTGTTCCCGCTGTTGTTGGAAGAACAGAGACTCCTTCACTATAGAAATCTTTGGCCAGCCGAATGACATTTAAAATCGATGGGGCACTCATATCACTTCGGTAACTCATTTCACCGAGAGTATAGACCAATTCGACCTGATCATAGCCATTTTTCTTCAATTGCTGCTTGATCTTTTCTAAGACATCCTTGGGATCCAGTCCAGGAACCAAGCGCACCTCCATCTTAGCACGCGCCTCTGCTGGAAGAATCGTTTTAACACCTTGGCCTTGGTAACCAGAGCCAAAGCCTTCAATATTCAGGGCTGGTTCAAAATAGAAACGGCGCAGGAATTCTTTTCGGTCTTCCTTCAAGATTGGAAGGGTTAGACCATAGGTTTCCACTAACATCTTCTGGTCCTTTGTTGGCACATTGCTCGATCAAAGCTAGCTCGCGTTCATTGGGTTCTTGGATCTGATCGTAAATCCCATCTACCAAGATTCGGCCTTCTTTGTCACGTAGGCTTGCGATGGCATTTAACAAATACCAGGAAGCAGAGTCCACCACCCCGCCATAGCTGGAATGAATATCCACTTCTGCACTCTTCACCACCATATCAAAGGTGACGATCCCCTTGCTACCACCGGAAATTTCCAACTGACCCTGATTATTTCGGGTACCTTGTTCCCAAACTAGGAGGTCTGCCCCACGCAAGTGTTTCTTGTGTTTGGCCAAGTATTTATCCAAGTCCGTCGATGCAGACTCCTCTGCCCCTTCGATGATAAAGGTGATATTGACTGGCAAATCGCCACTTTCACGAATGTATTTTCGAAGAGCTGTGAGACGAGCCGTGATATGTCCCTTGTCATCATCAACCCCTCGACCGTACATGGTCCCATAATGAACCGATAGGGTGAAAGGATCTCCCGTCCAAGGTTGGTCTCCATCAGCTGGTACCGTATCATAGTGGTTATAAAAAATGATGGTTTTGGCTTCAGGATTTGGCGAGAAAATTTGGCAATCACAAAAGGTGCTGTATAGCTATCATCAACTTCGACTTTGGCTCCTGCAGCTGTAAAAATTTCCCCCAAATAGTTGGCTACTTCCTTGAGACCAACTTGTTGGGCAAAGATGGATTTTTTTGAAATCAAGGTTCGCAACACTTCAAAATAATGTTGTGCGACCTCATCATTTTCAAATTTACGGATTTGTTCCGCTTCTGTTGCAAAAGGCATGCATTCCTCCTAATACACGATAAGAGGTAGAGAATTGCTTCTCCACCTCCTTCATACACTTGAGATCGAATCTTAGAAGACTGGTTGGTCCATTCCTTCTGAAGATTCTTCGATCACTTTCTTCACATTGTCTTTGTGATAGGCTTTGATGATTTCTTTGATTGCTTTTGCTTTATCAGATTTTTCCCAATCTTTCTTAGCAGCGATCACGTTGTACCATTGTTTTGAGTTGTTGTCTTTCTTTTCAACATAGATAGCTTTTTGAAATCAACGCCTGCTTCACGAACGAAGGTATTGTTGATGACTGCAGCATCTACTGATGGAAGAGCAGATGGTGTTTGTGAAGCATCCAATTCAGAAATCTTCAAATCTTTTGAATTTTCTTTGATGTTTGACACGTTTGCCAATTGTCCATCCTTAGTATCCAATTTAATCAAACCTGCTGATTGCAAGACATACAAGGCACGGCTTTCATTTGTTGGGTCATTTGGTACAGCAATTGTTCCACCTTTAGGAATTTCTTTAATTGAAGTGTATTTGTTTTTACCGTTTTCTGTACCAGAGTAAAGACGGATTGGAGCGATGTACGTATCTGCTACTGCAACAAGGGCATTGTCGTTTTTAGAGTTCCAGTTATCAAGGAAGTTGTAGTGTTGGAAAGCATTGATATCCACGCTACCATCTTTTACAGCCACGTTTGGTTGTGAGTAGTCTGTAAATTGAGTGAATTCCAATTTGATTCCTGTTTTAGCGTCATCCAAGTTCTTTTGAACTTGATCCCAACGAGCTTTTTCAGTGTCACTCAAAGTCATGACACCTACTTTTACAGTTGTTTCACCATCTTTGCTAGATGATTTTGAAGAACCACATGCTGCAAGAGCAAATGTTGCAATAGCTGCAAGAGCTGTTAAACCAAGAATTTTTTTCAATTTCATTTTGAAGTCTCCTTTAATTAAATATTATTCTTTAATATCTTTTGCTTCTGGTAGATAAACTCCACCAAAGTATTTTTTAGACAGTTTTTCAAGGGTTCCATTGTCATAGAGTTCCTTGATACGTTTGTTGACGAATTTTTGAAGCTCTTTATCTTCTTTTGCAATAATTGGATACACATAAGGTTGTTGGTCGCTTGGAAGCTCGATAACCTTCAGGTTGTCATAGCCTTGATCACGAATGATGGTATCTACTGAGATCCGTTCGAAGATCTTGTAATCTGTACGACCATCCGCTAGATTAGCCATGATGGTTTGAATGGTTCCATCTGTGTATTGCAAGTCAGTTGGATTATCTGAATGTTTTTTATTGAAATCTTCTAATTGTTTAGCAGTAGATGTTCCTTGAACAACTTCTGTTTTCTTACCACCAATGTCATCCAACGATTTAATAGAAGAATCTTTTGGTACGACCAATACTAATGGATTGCGAGCATATGGATTTGGATAGAGGTATTTTTCTTCCCGCTCTTTTGAGTAGCTAATGTTGTTGGCACCGATTTGGAAACGGTCACTATCTAAGCCAGCAAAGACTGAAGACCACTCTGTTTTGTTAAAGTTTACTTCATATTTGTCTGAACCTTTGAAGATTTCACGCAAAACTTCGATTTCATAACCGGTTAGCTTGCCATCTTTTTCTTCGTAAGAGAATGGTTTGGTTGTTCCAACAGTCCCAACTTCAATGGTTTTCTTACCACTGGCTGATTTACCAGATGAACATGCTACTAAAGCACTGGTTGCAAGGACTGCAACTAATCCTAAAGCAGAATACTTAATCACTTTTTTTAGATTCATAGGATCTCCTTATTCGTTTCAGGCACATAAAACGCCATTTTAAAAGTATTTTTATATTTTATCAAAAATGTATTTACTTGCCTAATATATATTTTTTATGGAGGTGATAGTTTTTCTTTATCACACTTCTTTGGCTTTAAAATATCGCAATAAAGCTTGCGCATTTTCAACATAATAGGGAACCGACACCTCAAAGGCTGCATCATCGATGGTCATGTGATCATGATGGAGGTCTGGCGCGTCCGGCTCTCCATTCGAACCGATAAAGGCAAAGACTCCAGGAATTCGCTCTTGGTAAAAGGCGAAGTCTTCTCCAGCAGTAGAAGGATTTGCTGGAAGCACTTCAGCCAAATCTTGTGAAGCTTCCCAAACCACCTGCGTCAATTCCTCATCATTAAAGGTAACGGGCGGGGTCACACCCCACTCAAAAGCCACATCTACTTCCAGACTTTTCTGCAATGTGTCGAATGATAGAAATAAAATGTGCCTTTCAAGTCTCTTTGCACACTCGGATTAAAAGAACGAATGGTTCCTTCAAAATAGCCTGATTTTGGGAGCACATTCCAGGTTGAGCCCACATCCAGGTGCGTAATGGACAAAACAGCTGTTTCAAAGGGAGAAACGGTCCGTGAAATTAATAATTGTACAGTTCTGAACCATGGTTGTGACGGCCGTTACAGTGTCAACTCCCAAATCTGGTCTCGCAGCATGACTACTAACCCCTGTCACAGTAACCTTGAATTTCTCAACCCCTGCCATCATGGCTCCAGCATTCAAGGCAAGTTGCCCTGCTTTTAAGCTGGGGAATATTGTGAAAACCAATAATTCCTTGAACATCCTCCAACAGTCCTGTTGCTAAAACATCAGAAGCACCTTCTGAAGATTTCTTCTGCTGGCTGAAAGATCAAGCGTACGGTTCCTTCAAGCTGGTCTTCTTTTTCCTTGAGAAGAGCTGCTGCTCCCAGAAGACTGGTTTGATGAAAATCATGGCCACAGGCATGCATGACGCCTGGATTCTGACTTTGGTAGGGCAGATTCGTTTGTTCCAAAATCGGAAGGGCATCGATATCTGCTCGAAGTGCCACCACCGGTTGGCCGGACCCAATTTCTGCAATCAGACCAGTTTTTAATCTACTCTCTAAAATACGAATCCCCAACTCTTCAAGACGCTCTTTTAGAAAGGCGGTTGTCTGGTATTCTTGACCAGACAATTCTGGGTGTTGGTGGATATAGTGGCGAATCTCTGCTAACTCTTCATAAGAAAAAGACACAAGCCTTCATCTCCTTTCGAACTTAAAATTATTTTATCACTAATAGGTGTTTCCGTCTAATTCTTGTTTCTTGGGTTTTGATATAGTTTCAAACTATAGACAAAAACACTCCTAGATTCCTATCCTAGGAGTGCCAACTTCAGCATTAAGAAAGATTTCCCTCGAATTTTTCCATAAAGCTATCACTATTGTAGGCTTTTTCTACTTCCCATTTGCCATCTTTCTTAACAAAGGTCAACTGGTAGTCGTACCGATCCGGCGTCGTCAAGGGACGATCTGCAAGAGAAGCCATCATTTCCTCTCTATAGGCTTTGTTTTGAGCCTGGTTCGCTTCGATGATCCCTGGATAGTCTTTTCGATGTTCCTGATAGAAGGTCTGCATGTGGTTTAAGATCGTCTTTTCCATGCTGACCGTCTCAGGATTTAGACTAATGACCACCTTGTCCGGGAGATATTGTTTAACCTTATAGGTTAATTTCGCACGCTTAGCATTTTCTTTTTCATAAGCATCGATAAACTGGGTCACTTCTTCTTCAGGGAATTGGTAATCATGCAATTGACGAGTAAAATCAGCCGCAAATTTCGCACGGAAATCACTGCGTTCCTTTTTCAAATCAGTTCCCAAAACAAAAGCGTCATCCTTTTTGACCTTTCGTTGGCCACTGAAGTAAACTTGATTGATGTATTCATCTGCTAGAATAGTGGAAGCTTCCACCTTGTCCTCATACTGAGAAGAATCCACCGCAAATTTTAAAGGCTTGGATTTTTTATCAGAGCTATAGGTTTTTCGTTCATACTGCACTTCGTACTTCTTGCCTTTTTCGACTGGAAAAACGATATAGCCGGTTAATTTTTTATCCTGGGCCAACTGATCACTCTTGAGCAGTTGGAAGGCTTCACTGTGGTCATAAATTCCTGACTGCAATTTGACCTTGTTATTATCCGCATCGTAAATGGTGATATCTGAATCCGACACGTTGATAGATTCTTTGGCAACATTTTTAAATTCCAATTGAAGGGCTAAATAGCTTCCGTCTTCTGAGTCATTGAGGACAGGTGGTTTGATGTATTGCCCTCCTTTTAAACTCACCTCGACTTGACCAGTCAGATGCAGAGCTTTTCGCTGCTTTTTCCGTCTTTGCTTGCTGCGAATTTGTCTTTTGAGCACTGATTCCACAAGCCGCTAAACTCAAGGTCGCTACAGCAAATAGGGTCCATTTAAAAATCTTTTTCATCCTCATCTCCTTAAAAAGTTTTGTTCTATTTTAACATCTTTTCTAGCGATGTATACGCTTATATAGTGATAACTCTCCCTCAGAGGGCGAGGATTACAAAAAGGCCAAGACCTTCGTCTCAACCTTTTAACTAAAATATGATTGGTTTTGGTTTTACAAGATTCCTTTTTCTTTTTGAATCATGAAATCCTTGAGGGAAATCAAGAGAACTGCAAGGAGGATCATGGCCATCCCAATCACATCAACCATAAAAATGCTCCTTCATAATGACAAAGGCAAAGAAAACTGCCGAAACAGGCTCAAAGGACGCCAGCAAGACTTCCTTTAACGGCTCCTACCAGAGAGGCTCCCTTTCAGAAAGGCTGTATAGGCAAAAATCGTCCGCAATCACCACCAAGCCAAAAAGCGGCCATCCAGGATTATCGATGTCTGTAGTTTCCAGAAGAAGAGAGAAGTCTCCACTAAAGGGAGCATTAGGATTCCTGGAATAGTCATCCCAACTACCAATCACCAGCATGCTCCCCATTTTTGAATTAAGTTCAAGAGGTAGAATGATGTAAAGGGCATAGGCAAATGCTGACACCACTCCCCAAGCCAAACCTTTGGGATTGATGGCCAATTGATTGAGTTGACCATGGGTTGCTATTAAGAATGTGCCACCAATCGCTAGAAGCATCGAAAACACTTCTGCTACTGTAGGGGCCACCCGATCACTGATACAGGTATAGGCTAAAATTCCCACTGGACAGAGATACTGTAACACCGTAGCAGTCCCAGCATTAGTCTGCAGCAATCGCCTCTAAATAGGTCAACTGAGTCAATAACAATCCTAAAAAGGCAAAAATAAGAAGGGGAAGGTAGGGAAGATTTATCTTTGGCAAAGGCCTAAAACTTCTCCTTATCTGCAACGTAGGAAAGAAGAATAAGGACAATTCCAGAAAACAGCTAAACGGAGATTTGTTAACTCAATAGCCGAGTAAATCCATGAACCATTAAATATTGCCCGCTAACTCCGGATAAGTCCCCAAGCGATCCCGGCGATCAAGGTCATGAGTGTTCCTTTCATCGTCTTTGACATAGTCCCCTCCAAAATCTATTCCTTACTTTTATTGTATCATAAAAGGCCGAAACGAAACGTTTCAGCCTCATATATTTCATATAAATTTATTCGCTTATTCAGGTTGAACCAAAATCTTGATTTGAGATTTATCTTGTGTTAATTCAATAAATCCTTCTTCAACGATATTTTCCAATTTAATTTTCTTGGTAACCAATTTTTCAGCAGAGAAGTAGCCTTGTTCCATCAATTCCAATACTTTAGGGAAAATATGACGGTAGGCAATAATTCCTTTGAGAGATTTTTCTTGGATAGCGAATTCATTTGGATTGATGCTAGCTTCACGTTCCCAGATAGATACGACCATACATTCCCCAGCTTTATGAACAGCTGCAAGGGCTTGACCTAAAACAACTGGAACTCCAGTCACTTCACAAGAAACATCTGCATCCACCACCTGTCAAGCGATGGATGGCTTCGACGATTGTTTCTCCTTCTTCTGGGCGAACAACGATTGCTCCCAGTTCTTCTGCTTTCGCTTGGCGTGTTCAGGAGATAATTCAACCGCATAGATTTTTGATGCTCCTGCTGCACGAAGGGCTTCAACAATCAAAAGACCGATTGGACCCAAGCCAAAGATAACGGCTGTATCCCCAGTTTTCAATGCAGATTGACGAACGGCATAAACAGCCACAGCTGCAGGTTCTGTAAGCGCAGCTTGTTCATAGCTCAAGCCATCTGGAATCACATGGACAATGATCACCCGTCAAGGACACAATATTTGGCAAAGCCACCATCTGCAGCAAGGCCGACAAAGTTCAAGTTTGGATCAAGGTTATAGTCACCGATTCAGGTTATGTCTTGCCAAAATTGGTTCAATCGTCACGCGATCCCCAACTTTGACACGAGTCACATCACTTCCGACTTCTACAATTTCACCAGAGAATTCATGTCCCAAAGTAACCGGTGCTTTTTGACCAGAATACACATGTTCTTCAGTTGGGATGAAGATCGGTCCATCCAAATATTCATGCAAGTCCGTCCCACAGATCCCTGTGAACTTAACTGCCACCTTTACTTGATGTGGTTGTACTTCAGGTACTTCCACTTCTTCGATACGAACGTCTTTTGCTGCATGCCAGCGAGCTGCTTTCATAGTAGCCATAGGATAATCTCCTTTATATTTCCATGATTTGCATTTTCCTTTTCAGGAAACTCTATACAATCCATTGTAAGCCTTTTCACAAACTTTGTCAAGAAAAAACTGAAGATGAAAAAAGAGCCGCCCTTCGACTGCTCCTTCTTACCTCTTCTTGATTCGTGAAGATTCTCTATTCTCCAGCCCACAATCCAACCAAGGACAAGGAGATAATTTTCAAGCGCACCGATCCCATTGACCGGCAGATGATAGTGAAAATAACTGAAGAGATGATTGGTCCCGATCCCAAACCCACCAATGAATCAAGGCCACTAGAACCGCCCGAAGATAAAACCAATCGTATTTGAGATTGACAGCAATCAAGATCACAAGAACTGCCACATTCCAAATCCCAATCTCTCGTTGCCAACCGACAGAAACACCGTATCCCGAATGGCTTCCCATATAGGATGGAAAGAATAGCTGGAAGATAATCGCTCCAAACATAGCAATGATAACCAGGACAAATAAGACTCTTAAAAATTTGTTCATGTAACTCCTCCTAATGCCAGTTGATATGTAATGGTCTATCCTATTCTAACACAATTTTATGGATAGTAAAAACCAACCTTTCGGCTGGTCTTTCTCTATTACTCTTCTTTCAACTTCGCCAATTCTTGAGCAAGTAGTTTAAGGGCTACTTGTGGGTTGGCTTAGCCTTTGGTTGCTTTCATAAGGAAGCCTGTGAAGGCCTTGTCCGCGTTCCGCTTCCCTGACTTGAAGTCAGCTACAGCTGCTTCGTTGTCTGCGAAGACTTGGTGGATGATTGGGATCAAGACTTCTGGGTCTGAAATCTGTACCAATCCAGCTTTTTCGACGTATTCACGCGCACCGCCACCGTTTTTCGCCAAGTGAACGAAGACTTTCTTGGCAATCTTAGATGAAATCGTTCCATCTTCGATGATGGCAATCATTTCGACCAAATTTTCTGGTGTCAATTGGATTTCTTCCAGCGTTTTGCCTTCTGCATTCAAGAATTGCGCCACTTCACCTTGGAGCCAGTTAGACACTTGCTTGGCATCTCCACCAAGGGCTACGGCTGCTTCAAAGAAGTCAGAAGTGACTTTCGTCGCTGTCAATTGGTTGGCATCATAGTCAGACAAGCCAAGCTCTGCCACATAGCGAGCACGACGGTCTTTTGGAAACTCTGGCAACTCCGTGCGCATTTCCTCAATCCACTCATCTGAGATTTCAAACAATGGAAGGTCTGGTTCTGGGAAGTAACGGTAATCCGCTGCTCCTTCTTTGACACGCATAAGAATCGTGCTCTTGTTGGCTTCATCGTAACGGCGTGTTTCTTGGCGAATGACACCACCTGAACGCAAGATTTTCGCTTGACGCTCAACTTCGTATTCAAGACCTTTACGGACGTTGGAGAAGGAGTTCAAGTTTTTCAACTCCGTCTTGGTACCAAATTCCTCTTGACCGTATGGACGAAGGGAAATATTGGCATCGACCCGCATCGATCCTTCTTCCATCTTGACGTCAGAAATACCTGTGTACTGGATGACTTCTTTGAGGGCTGTCAAATAAGCATAGGCTTCTTCTGGAGAACGCATATCTGCTTCAGATACGATCTCGATCAATGGCACCCCTTGACGGTTGAGGTCTACGTAAGAGAATCCGTCTGTTCCGTGGGTGTTCTTACCAGCATCTTCTTCCAAGTGGGCCCGTTCAATCCCGATTTTCTTCGTTGAGCCGTCTTCCAATTGCACTTCAATCCAACCGTTGTAACCGATTGGCTCATCAAATTGCGAAATTTGGTAGGCCTTTGGATTATCAGGATAGAAATAGTTCTTACGGTCAAAGTGCATGTGCTGGTGGATATCCATATTCAGGGCCAAAGCAGCCTTGATACCAGCGTCCACAACACCCTTGTTCAAGACAGGAAGCACCCTGGGAAAGACCAGTCAATCACATTGGTATTGGCATTTTGCTCGTTCCCAAAGTGAGCAGAGGTTGGTGAGAAAATTTTTGAGTTTGTATTCAATTCAACGTGGACTTCAAGTCCGATGACTGTTTCAAAGTTCATTAATTGTCACCTCCGAAAATAAGGGGTTGTTGCTTGTGGTAATCCGTCGTTGCTTCAAAGGCAGCTGCAGCTTGGTAGATGGTTTCTTCAGAATACTTGGGACCAATCAATTGCAACCCAACTGGAAGACCTTGCGCAAAACCTGCAGGAATCGAAATTCCTGGAAGACCTGCCAAGTTGACTGGAATGGTCAAGAGGTCAGCCAAGTACATGGCAACCGGATCATGGTTGAGCGAATCCAAATCAAAGGCCACGCTTGGAGCTGTTGGACCAAGGATAAGGTCGTAATCCGCAAAGACTTTTTCGAAGTCTTGGATAATGAGGGTACGAACTTGACCAGCTTTCTTGTAGTAAGCATCGTAGTAACCTGATGACAAGCTAAAGGTACCCAGCATGATCCGGCGTTTGACTTCATCACCAAAGCCTTGACTACGAGTGTTCACATAGATGTCATCCAAGTTCTTGGCATCTTCCGCACGGAAACCATAGCGAATCCCATCGAAACGTTGCAAGTTTGAAGATGCTTCAGATGAAGCGATGATGTAGTAAACGGCAACCCCGTATTTAGAGTGTGGCAGGCTAACTTCTTCGACAGTTGCTCCCAATTTTTCAAAGTGTTTCGCCGCATTAAGGATGGTTTCTTTGACTTCTGGGTCAATACCTTCCCCGAGGTATTCCTTAGGAAGGGCAATCTTCATACCTTTAATGTCTTGACCAATCTTAGAAGTAAAGTCAGCTACACGAACAGGGGCAGATGTCGAGTCCTTGGCATCTTCACTGGCAATGACATTGAGCAAGAGGGCATTTTCCTTGACCGTTGGTGCAAATGGTCCAATTTGGTCGAGTGAGCTACCAAAAGCAATGAGACCAAAACGGGAAACTGTTCCATAAGTTGGTTTGAGACCAACAATCCCATTAAAAGCAGCCGGTTGACGGATAGAACCACCAGTATCTGAACCAAGGGACAAACGGACTTGACCTGAAGCGACAGAAGCTGCTGAACCACTAGAAGATCCACCAGGCACCTTGCTGTGGTCCCAAGCATTCTTGGTTGGCCCATAGTAAGAAGTCTCACCAGATCCACCCATGGCAAATTCATCCATGTTGGTCTTTCCGACGACAATCATATCTTTGGCTTTGGCGTTGGCAACCGCTGTCGCATCAAAGATAGGCTCGTAGTTATAGAGCATTTTTGAAGCCGCAGTGGTCAAGATACCATCTGTTGAGATATTGTCTTTGACAGCGAGTGGAATCCCTGACAGGAGGTTGTCTGCATCGATTCCTTTTTCATCAATGGCCTTGGCTTGTGCAAGAGCAGCTTCTTCGGCCACCGTCACAAAGGCATTGACGGCTTCTTCACGCGCCTTGATATCGTCAAGCGTCGCTTGGGTCAATTCGGTTGCTGAAATTTCCTTAGAGACAAGGAGGTCGTGCAACTCTTCAATGGTTTTATGGTTGAATGACATTAGGCATCTCCTCCATCTTCTAGGATAGCTGGTACCTTGATGTAATAGTTATCTTTTTCAGGTACATTTTTAAACAAGCGGTCACGGTCCGTCCCTTTTTCAGCAACATCCGGACGCAATACGGTCTTACGATCCGCCATGGTCGTTGTTGGAGCAACGCCTGTTGTGTCCACTTCTTCCAACAATTCCACCATGTCGACAATCTTCGACAAAGTTGTCGCAAACTCAGCTGTCTCTTCTGGAGAGAATTTCAATTTTGAAAGATTGGCAACGTGGGTTACCTCTTCTTGCGTTATTTTCATCTTGCTTCCTTTCGTGAAATGATGATTTTTCAATACCCTCTATTTTACCATAATTTAGCCCAATTTGCTTGCCTTAGAAAAAAATCTGTAGGACTTTTTTGTCGCTACAGATTCTTCATTTTATATTTCTTTTCCGCCGAATTGCCCCATCTCCATTAGAGTCTCTTTCCAGACTTCCTGGACGTTAGAAGCGAGGTAGGAAGAGGCCAAGTCATAAGAAGCCTGATGAAATAGAGCGAGGTCGCTTTCAAAGAGCTGGACCAGCTTGTCTGCCAACTCTTTCACCAACTCTTCTTCTGGCACTGTCTCGCTATAAGGTACCAAAAAGCCATTTTCACCCTCTTTTATAAAAGTTGGATTACCATAACGGGCATCAAAGCCCAGCAAGGCCAAACCTGCTCCAGCCGCCTCCATCAAAGTCAAACCAAAGGTCTCCCACTGAGAAGTGGTGAGGTAGGCTTGGTAGCAAGGATAGATCTGCTGAAGATCCGCATGACCGCGTAGGTGAATATAATCTTGTGCTGCAAGCTCCTGAATCAGGTGGCGCAAGTTGTCCGCTTCTCCACCCTTCCCATAAATATCAAACTGAAGGGCTGGGAGTTTTTCATGAGCTTGGGCCACTACTCGAATAGCCAAATCGATGCGTTTTCTTGGATCCAAACGGGAAGCTGTGAGCACACTAAAGGAGGTCGATCTCCTTGTGATTCTGTCAATTCTTCTAGATGCCCAACCGGAATGCTATAGATTGGAATTCCTTGGCATCCTTGTTTAGCAAGTGTCTGCTCCAAGACTTCTTTTTGAAGATCCGTTGCCGTGATGAAATAATCGAAGCGTTTAGCACACTTGAACACATAATAATATTCATAATTGAGATGGCCATTTTCAAATTCATGCTCCGAATGAAACACCATGGCGAGCTTTGAAGAAGCAGGTTTCTCCAACAAAGGGCGGGCAAAATCCATGCGCGAAGCCCGGTCAAGCAGAATCAGATCTTCTTCTTTTAGCGACAGCTGCGACAAAAAACGTCTCATCACTTCTGTATGGTTGGTCAAAATCTCAGACCCCAGTTTATAGAGCCAGCTTCCACCTAACCTCGATTCTTCAAAAGCGATAGTCCCATCTTGATGGTGATAGATCCGTCTGACAACACTACCATACTGAAAATACTCTGTGACAAGTTTACAAGCTCCATAATACTCTCGCTTGATCCTATTTCCAGCCAAAAGATAGTCTACATAGCGGACACAGTTTGGATGATAGGGATCCAAATGAAAGCTCAAGGCGTTTCCATCCGCAAATTGGTAGCGAATGACTCTTTCCGTTTTTTCAACAACATCCAGACGAGTCAGTTGAAACTCCATTTGCAAGGCCCCTACCGTCTTTTGAGGGACCGTAGTCTGTTGATCCGTAAAAGCTAAATGAGCAAAAAGCAGTTCCTCATCCCGGTGCCCCAATGAGAGGTAATAGGCCAATTTTTCTGGAGTGGGCCAAGTGGTAAAGATAAACTTCGCTGCTACTCCCAGTCCCCGGAGCATCTTTGCCCGAGAGGCTTGGGCAACATCGACCCCATTGGGTTCGAATCCCACTAATAGATTAAAGGTATAAATGGTCATGCGGTCCCTCCCTCTAATCGCTTAAACAGCTCTTCCAAAGCTTCTTTCTCAGGCAGTTTCAAAATTCGTGCCTGCTCTCTTACCAATTCTTTGTAGTTCTCTGGATGCTGGAGTAATATTTCTAGTTGCTGTTCCATTTCTTCGACTGTATCTGTGATCGTGCTCAAGTCTTTATAGGCTTCCTGATGCACCGTGCTCTTCAAACCAAACAAAATTTGCCCATTTTCGAGAGCATGAAGACTACTACTCCATACTTCTTCTCCCTGGTTGCAATCCAGATAAATAGAGCAGCTGGATAACAAGTCCTCATATTTGTCCAGCGAAATCCCTGGATAGAGGCGCACATTGGGACGAGTTGCTAAGTCTGTTAATTTCGGCCCCATAGCCGTCAAAGCAGCAATGTGAAAGGTGACTTGTGGGAATTGATGGACTAGGCGAGATAAGCCTTCGACCTCTTGAGAAGCCGTCATGACCAGGGCTTCTGGTTGAAAACTTTCCTGCTCCACATCTACCAGCCCTGACAAGGCTGTGATCCCGTCTTTTTCTCCCTCAACGGACCATCTTCTACCAACAAAATCTGACTGACTTGTTCTTTGATCTCGTCTAGATCATGCGCATCACTGGCACAGTAGGCGAGTCTTTCCTTTGGTATCTTTTTCACAACATCTAGAAATGCCTTGTCCAGTAAAAGAATAGCTTCATCTTCCGGAAAAACTTGTTCTAGAACAGCTCTTTGCAGCTCTTCCTTACTGGCATACAGGCGATCCCGTCCCTTAGGAGTTTGAAGTAAAAAGGTTCCTTGCGAGACAAAGTGAAGCAAAACTTCTTCTTGCTGACGGTTCAAATAAATGTCTAAATAGGGTTGGCCAGCTTCCGTAAGGAGACTCTGTTTGCTTCTCCAGCCATAGCGGTTGTAGACATCAATGGATACGATCTCTTCTCCCTGACCAAACCATTCCACTCTGTCAACCGTTCGTGACAAGATATCCTCTCGCAAAACCACGTTGGCACGACGTTCCTCCCCATCAAAAAGATAGGTCGTGATCCCTAGTGTCCAACATTCCCATAATTCTGGAACTGTTAGATCATTGAAAAATAAAAGGTTTTCCAATTTTGATACTGGGTCTTTTGGGTAAAAAAGGTCGCAAGACTCTCTGTCTGTTGATCTAAATCTGTTTCCAGATTGGTCACAAATACTCGGTAGGGCTGGCTAAGTTTGTTCAAGTATTTTTGCAAGCGATCCAGCTCTCTGGGTCTGCTCTGATGCAATAATGAACATGCTGATCCTTTCTCATCAATAAGGGGTTAGTCCATCGTTTCAACAAAACGGAGGTTTGGTCACCCGCGCTCATAGGTTTCTGTCCCTTGCAAGCCTGCTTCCTCTAATTTTTCAAGGGCCCGTTTCAAGCGCGTTTTGTAGATATAGCGATGCCAAGTCAAATCATAGCCCAACATCCCCAGTAGAGCCAACTTCTCCTGCTTAGCTTCCATCTCATCGACGACTCGCTTTTCGGTCCAAACCTGGGACAGAGTATCAGCACGCCCCACGCGATACCAATAAATACATTTCTCCGTATGAACTACTCGATGGGCTTTTAAGAAGAGCTTGTACATCAGGAAGTTGTCTTCAACATTTTTTCCGACTGGAAAACGAAGCCCTTCAAATAAGCTACGCTTATAGAGCTTCATCATGGCACAAGCCCAGGCCATATCTCTGGTCTCCTGGATGGCATCGTGGTCCATGATCTCTCTCCCCTCATAAAGAGTCTCTGAATAATCATCATCCGTTACCTTGATCAAGTATTTGCTACTACTGTCATCATAGAGGTTATAGTTGGCTACGGAAACATCCGCATTATACTTTTGAAGTTGGCGATAGAGCACTTCTACATAGTCCTCCGTCACCCAGTCATCTGGATCAATAAAGGTGATGTAATCCCCAGTCGCTAGCTCAATCCCTGTATTCCGAGCAGCAGATAAGCCCCCATTTTCTTGGCGAACGTAGCGGATGCGCGCATCCTTCCTAAAAAATTCTTTACAGATCTCTTCTGACTGGTCTGGCGAACCATCATTGACCAATATGATTTCTAAATGTGGGTAAGTCTGATAGATAACCGTTTCCAAACATTGTCTCAAATAAGCTTCTACATTATAGATGGGAATGATGATACTCACTACTTCATTTGTTTCCATGCTTCTTCTCATTTCTCTTTAAATAATCGCGAATCGCTGCCACCATCTCCTGCACCTGATCATCCGCAAATACTTGATTCTCTCCATTCTCCACATGATTGGTTCCTTCAAAAGAGAAAATCGGTAAGCCCAATTGCTGGATCGTTTGCGTCATCTGATCCACCTCATCATAAGGATTGATATCCAAATAGAAATCCAATTTTTCTAAGACCTTTCGACTGGTCAAGGGATCAAAAGAGGGATAAAGAAAGAGGTTGGGGTAGCGTTCCAATTGCACCAAGTTAAAACCAAAATGGCTATGGGCAAGGACATGAATCGCTACTTCTGGCAACTCTTTTAACAACGTCTCCAACTCGTGGATATCTGCTGTATGGGTATAAATGGCAGCATGATAAGGAAATTCTCCACTAGGTCTTGATAGGTTTGCTTCAAAATCGGTTTTCGAAGCAAAATTTCCTCCCAAGAGAGGGCATAGTAAAACCACCATTGTTCCCGAAAACGATTGAAGCGTTTGGAGGTCCATGGTTTATTATGAGAGGTGTAGTGAATGACCGCCGGAATCCCTTGAAAGGCATCATACCATTCTAGATCTCCATAGAGGTATTGATCCTTATCAGACCCTACTTGTAAATTATAGGTCCAAGGTAATGGAAACCACGCATCTTTGAAATACAGATTCAAAATTCCTTGATCTCCGTAGACCTGTTGATGATACTTTGCGAGTAAGGTCAAAAGTGCTCTCTGTCACTTGGTGCTCTTGCCACCAAGTCTTATCAATCACCAAAAGTCCAGCATTAAATCCATCTATCGTCGTTGGCTTATCTACCACTGCCCCCAGTCCATAACCTTTTAGATCAACCTCAAATAAAGGCGATAAATCCTGTGTAAAGATCATGTCACAATCCAAATAGAGGATTCGCTCTTCCTCCACAATCTCTGGAATAGCGTAACGGAAATAGGTCGCATAGTGAATATGATCACTTGGAAGCGAGAAGGATTGGAATTGCTCGGGAGACATCCGACAATTGATCACTTCTGAATCCAGCTGGCGCAAGCGCTGATTCATGATAGCAAACCACTCCGTTGGTAGATCTTCATTTAAGACATAAATTTTCAACTGATCCTGATGGGCGCACAGTGACTTCATAGCGGTTTCCAACTTTTCCATATAAGATAGATCCGCTGAAAATACGACAGCTTTTTTATTCATAACTCCCCCTTATTTGCTACCATTAGAATACCATTTTCAAGAGAGGAAGACAATCTCTAGGCCCGAAAAAGAGGCCTAGACAAGTGTCTATGACCTCTATTACAATTTTTTTATTTAGTTTCTAATACAGCTAGTGCGTCGTCTACCAAGATTGCCCCTAAGACATGCTTGAAATGATTCAAGGCAAACTGATGATTTTCAGGAGTAAGCGATGCTACTGCAGGTTCCACGACTTCGATCTGATAGCCGAGGTTGTAGGCATCAACCGCTGTATGGAGGACACAGATATCAGTCAAGACACCTGTCAAAATAACTGTATCTACATGACGTTCCCGCAGGCGGATATCTAGGTCCGTTCCTGAAAAAGCAGAATAATGACGCTTGTCCATCCAAAAGACGCGTGGATCCGCTTGGTGCTCCCGATAAAAATCTGCTAAAGGGCCGTACAAATCCCGTCCGCTGGTCCCAATGATATTATGAGGTGGGAAGAGCTTGCTTTCAGGATGAAATGGATCCTCTACATCATGCGCATCAATGGCAAAAAAGACATAGGCTCCTTGGTCAAAGGCCAATTGGGTCACCTGAGCAATGGTCTCAGAAATGGCTTGTGCAGGAGCACCTGCCGTAAGTTTACCATCATCTGCTACGAAATCGACAGTGTAGTCAATTGAAATCAAGGCTTTAGTCATTAGTAATCTCTTTTCTTAATTTCCTCAAAGATATCTGGAATCAACACTTTGAGATAGGTTCCCTTCATTCCAAGAGAACGGCTTTCAATAATACCAGCTGACTCCAATTTCCGAAGTGCATTGACAATCACAGAGCGAGTGATGCCAATCCGATCTGCAATGATAGAAGCAGTCAACTGTCCCTCATTTCCTTTCAATTCACTAAGGATGGCAGAAACAGCCCGCAATTCAGAGTAAGACAAGGTATTGACAGCCATATTCACCGCTGTCCGACGACGAATATTCTTCTCGTCTTCCTCGCGTTGGTAGTTCAACATTTGAATCCCTACCACGGTACTCGCAATCTCAACCAAGATCAAATCATCATCCGCAAACTGTTTATCATTGCGCCAAATGATCAAGGAACCCAATCGAATCCCAGAAACATGAATAGGCGCAATGGTCGTCAAGCCATCAGGAAATTCAGACTTGGTTTCGACCGGAAAGATACTCAAATCATGGTCCACATCTAAATTAGCTTCTGTATCGTAGACCAAACTAGCTGCCTTGGCATAATCTTCTGGTAATTTTTTATTTTGAAAGAAAGCTTCTACCCGGTCATTGTTGGTCTTGTAACGCATGAAATAACCAAGAAGGGTTCCCTTGCTATTAATGATACAGGCATTACAGTGGATAATATCCGCTAATTGCTGGGCAATATCATTATAAGGCATCTCGAACTGCAACTGTTCATCAGTCCGTTTCAAGATGGATGTAATTTTACGTGTCTTTTCTAATAAGTTTGCCATAATAAACCTCGCATATAGTCAGCTCAAGTATATCATATAAGTGTGGGAATTTCAATCAAATTATCTGAAAATTATTTATTTTTTCTACAATTATGCGCAATTCAGAAAAATGTCGATTCGATGACATGGATTTTATAAAATGAATCAAAAAAAGATTGAAGACTTTCCTCTTCAATCCTTTATCTAATTAACGTTTGTATTGTTTCAAGAAACGAGTCATTTTTTCTTGAATTTGAGCTAACTCATCGACACGTGGAAGGTAAACGATCCGGAAGTGATCTGGATCTTTCCAGTTAAAGCCGCGGCCATGAACCAAGAGAATCTTTTCTTGCTTCAAGAATTCTAAAACAAATTGTTCATCATCATCCACGCGGTACATGTCCCGATCAATCTTAGGGAAGATATAGAGACCAGCCTTTGGCTTAACAGCTGAGAGGCCTGGAATATCATTGATGGCTTTGTAGATAAAGTTGCGTTGTTCGTAGATTCGACCACCTGGAAGCAAGAGTTCATCCACGGATTGGTAACCTCCAAGAGAGGTTTGCACAACTTGTTGAGCCAAGACATTTGAACAAAGACGCATATTGGACAACATGTTCAAGCCTTCGATATAGCCCTTCACATGATGTTTCGGTCCGGACAGAACCATCCAACCAACACGGAAACCGGCAATCCGGTGAGATTTTGACAAGCCATTCATACTCACACAGAAGAGATCAGGCGCTAAACTTGCGAATAGCCGTGTGTTTTTCACCATCCATGACCAAGCGATCGTAGATTTCATCCGCAAAGATGATCAAGTTATTTTGACGAGCGATCTCCACAATCTCAAGCAGGATCTCATCTGGATAGAGGGCACCTGTTGGGTTATTCGGGTTGATGACAACGATAGCCTTGGTGTTTGAGGTGATTTTCGACTTGATATCCTCGATATCTGGGTACCAGTTTGCTTCTTCATCACAAAGATAGTGAACCGCATTCCCACCAGCTAGGCTGACGGCTGCTGTCCAAAGAGGATAGTCCGGCATGGGAACCAAGACTTCATCCCCATTGTCGAGCAGTCCTTGCATGGACATGACGATCAGCTCACTCACTCCATTCCCAAGGTAAATATCATCAATATCCACATTTGGAATTTTTTCAACTGGCAGTACTGCATGATGGCCTTGCGAGCTGAAAAAATCCCTTTTGAGTCTGAATAGCCTTCACTATCACGCGCATTCATGATCAAATCATGGATGACTTCATCTGGAGCTGTAAAGCCAAATTCAGCAGGATTCCCTGTATTCAAACGTAGAATTTTTTCTCCATTTGCTCGCATGCGCATGGCTTCTTCCAAGACTGGACCACGAATATCGTAAGCGACATGTTCGAGTTTGCTTGATTTATTATATTCCTTCATATTCTGCCTCGATTCACGAAATTATCTCTATTATACCACTAGTTCAAATAGAGTACAAACCGAGGACTTTAAA
This sequence comes from Streptococcus sp., assembly GCA_047241705.1. Taxonomy (GTDB): domain Bacteria; phylum Bacillota; class Bacilli; order Lactobacillales; family Streptococcaceae; genus Streptococcus. The sequence continues at coordinate 1,129,340 of JBKTJB010000001.1, read as the reverse complement.
AATTCAGCAAAAATATAGCAGAAAAGCGAGACTTTACCTTTACATTCTAGCTCAAAAGAGATAAAATATAAGTGTATAAAGAATAGGATTCCCTTCTATTCTATCCATGTTTTCAAGCTATAAGGAGGTAGGATTATGTCTCAAAAATACGAAAACATTATGGTCGCTGTCGACGGTTCTCATGAAGCAGAATTAGCCTTTGAAAAAGGGGTTAACGTTTCTCTTCGCAACGGCTCTAAATTGACTATTGCCCACGTCATCGATACTCGTGCCCTTCAGAGTGTCTCAACTTTTGATGCTGAGGTCTACGAAGAATTGCAAGAAGAAGCTAATGAATTGCTCAAGGGCTACAAGGAACGTGCTGAAAAAGTCGGCGTTCAAAATGTTGTGACTGTTGTAGAAATGGGAAATCCAAAAGTCCTCTTAGCCAATGATATCCCAAGTAAGGAAGGGGTTGACCTTATTATGGTCGGGGCTACCGGACTCAATGCCTTCGAACGGTTAATGGTCGGATCCTCCTCAGAATATATCCTTCGCCACGCCAAAGTAGACTTACTAGTGGTACGTGATAAGGATAAAACCATGTAAGAAAGAAAAAGTTTGGAACAAGGTTCCAAACTTTTGTGAATGTAGACAAACTATTGCCTTACATAACAATAATGATCTTTCAAAATGACTTTTATTTTTGAAGCTAAAAGACTTTCCGCTGTGAGATAAGTGCTGGAAACACTATTGTTTCTAGCACTCGAGTTTGGACACTTAGGCTCAAAACTAAGTCATGGAACTTCATAGCATAGTTCGCTGACGATCCGTACTCACCTAAGAAAGTTTTCGAGACTTTATCTTCAATCTGAAAGTTATGGAACTTTCTGTCTCCAAACTCTTTTTAGTTGTCTTTTTTTGCTTCTTTTTGTTTTGCATGTTTTTCGTAGGCCTTCAGCTGGCGATCGAGTTCTTTTTTGATGGCTGGTTCTGGGGCGTATTTTTCTTCCCAATCATCTGGCTTCAGAATTTTGTGGGTTACTGGATCAAAGTGCGCCTTTCCATCTGGGAAAATCTTGCCCATATTGGCCCGGTGAACAATCTCAAAGACCTCTTCAGGATCGACCCCCATTAGTACAAAGCTACCATAAGTCAGATAGAGGGTATCAATTAAGGCATCAACCTGCCCTACCATGGAGATCTCAGCTGGATGCTTGCTCCGAACCTTATCTGCAGCCTTATCCAAAGCTTCGTGAAGAGCTGCTACCGAGCGGTCAAATTCTTCCTCACTTGTGCTAGCTGCTCGGACAAATTCTACCAACTCCTCTTGCTTGAACATGGTTCGATAAAGGGCGTCTTGAGGCTGCCAAACAACTGGTTTCTCCTGGGTTTCCCCATCCATCACACCATGGAAGGTTTTGACCTTATTGAAGTGATCATCCTTAGAAAGAAAGAGTTCTTTCTCTGAGAGAATACCAAAGTGTTGCAGGGCCTTTTGAATGCCATCCTTGCCATTACTAGTCGTGGTATGCTTGGCAATTGCCTTGACACTGGTCGTCCCATTTCCCATCGCAATAGACAAGCCAACACCTGACAGCATCTCTAAGTCATTATCAGAATCTCCAAAAGCCATCACTTCATCGATGTCAAAGCCAAATTCCTGACCAACGATGCGGATCCCTTCTAACTTGGAAATCCCTGGGTTGAGGACATCTGCTGCAAAAGGACTAGACCGTGTGAATTTCAGATCGCGGAAACTCTTTTTCAATTTTTGCAGTCTCTTCTGGACTCGATAAGATCAACACTTGGTAGATTGGTTCTTGCGCTAGTGCATAGAGGGTGTCCTGATCTTGTGGGACGACCTTGCTGACCACTTTGTTAAATCCTCGACTGACTGTACGGGCCATTTTGCGGGGCACAAAGCGACTGGACCAGGTTGAAATAGGACTCATCCCAAAACTCATGATCCGAGAACCAAATACCCCATCCTTGGTACCGAGAGCAATTTCCTTACGGTGTTCTCGAGCATAGTCAATTAGTTGGTGCAGACTCTTTTTATCGATTGGGCTGGTAAACAGCACGCGGTCCTTGGTCAAAATATACTGACCATTATAGGTCACTGCAAAATCAAAACCATAGCGTTCCATAAACGGTTTGACAAAGGCCGGTCCTCGCCCTGTCGCAAGGCCAACATAGATCCCTTCTTCCTTTAAAGACTGAATGGCTTTTTCTGTTGATTTGAGGACCGCTCGACTATCATTGACCAAGGTTCCATCGATATCAAAAAAGACTGCTTTTATTTCCATGTCTACTGTTTCTTTCTTTTTATGATAAAATAAATTATATCACATATTCCAAGGAGCTTCACATGTTTAAGAAAATTTTAGCACTACATACCGGAGGGACCATTTCGATGGCGGCAGATGACTCTGGGGCAGTAATTACTAATGAAATCAATCCCATGACCCAAGTTACTTCACCAATTGAAGGGATTGCAGTCACCTCAGAGGACTTCTTCAACCTTCCCAGCCCTCAAATGACCCCCCGTCACATGTTAGCCCTATATCAAAAAATCAAAGAGGAAGCCCACAACTACGACGGCATCGTCATCACCCACGGGACAGATACGCTGGAAGAAACGGCTTATTTCTTGGATACCATGGAGTTACCAGAGATCGCTGTGGTCATTACAGGAGCTATGCGAAGCTCCAATGAGCTCGGAAGCGATGGCGTCTATAATTTTCTGACAGCCCTTCGAGTGGCTGCCGATCCAAAAGCACGCGATAAAGGGGTCTTAGTCGTCATGAACGATGAAATTCATGCGGCTAAGTACGTCACCAAAACTCATACCACCAATGTCAGTACCTTCCAGACACCAACCCACGGTCCACTAGGTTTGGTCATGAAAAAGGAAATCCTCTTCTTTAAAACAGCCGAGCCAAGGGTGCGCTTTGATCTCGATACCATCGATGGTTTCGTTCCGATCATTGCTACCTACGCAGGGATGAAATCCGATCTGCTGGACATGCTGGATCTTTCAAAGCTGGATGGCCTCATTATCGAAGCCTTTGGAGCATGGAAACATCCCTAAAGAAACGGCACATAAACTCCAAGAGTTCATGGATGCAGGCCTTCCAATCGCTTTAGTATCCCGTTGCTTCAATGGAATCGCTGAACCCGTCTACGCATATGAAGGAGGAGGCGTCCAACTCCATCAAGCAGGTGTCTTTTTCATCAAAGAATTAAATGCACCCAAAGCGCGCATCAAACTCCTCATCGCCCTCAATGCCGGCCTAAAAGGACAAGAACTCAAAGACTATATCGAAGGGTAAAATAAGATACAAAGCCCGTAAAATGCACAAGTGACGGAAATTGTCGCCGAGAACAGAAGCATCACTAGAGAATTCATCTTTTTGCACACAGCAATCTAGGTCAGTGTTCAATTAACAAGATACAAAAGGCGTAGCGGATAGAGTCAAAATCAGGGAGCTACTGGACATGCAGAAGTCCATCAGATTGCTAGGTATGGATTGGCGTCTTTTCACACAGCATTTAGGGCGTGTTCAAGCTTAGTGTAACGGCAAAGCACTATGGTGCCTTGCCTACACGACTCACTAACTTTCCTCAGGTGGATAGTATCGATCCACCTTCGTCCTGTCCGCATTTCATCAAGATACAAAGCCCGTAAAAATGCCATCTTAAAGGGAGTAGAGTGGAATCCAAAGAATTTCCACTCTACTCCCTTTATATTCTAGTCTAAATGTTCTTTCTTTTCTAAATAAAGGAGAGCAAATGCCAATCGGGGTGTTCGCGCCAACTCTGGCGTGGCTACGATCTGGCTGGCAACTTTCCTTGCTTCTTCCAGAATGGGATAATCTTCTACCAAATCCGCCACTTGAAATTCTGGGATCCCAGATTGACGGGTTCCAAAGATTTCACCTGAACCCCGCATTTTCAAATCTTCTTCCGCCAGCACAAACCCATTGGTTGTCTCTGTCATGATTTTCATGCGCTGCTTGCCACTATCTGTCTTAGGATTGGCTACTAGAATAGCATAGGATTGCTTGCTTCCCCGACCAACCCGGCCTCGAAGCTGGTGAAGTTGGCTAAGACCAAACCGATCTGCATCCATAATGACCATAACGGTTGCATTGGGTACGTTGACTCCTACTTCAATAACGGTCGTAGACACCAAAACATCGACTTGGTGCTCTTTAAAGGCCTGCATGATGGCATCTTTTTCTTCACTTTTCATCTTCCCGTGAAGAAGAGAAACGCGTGCTCGCTGTCCAAAGAAGGTCTCTAGCTCTTCTTGGAGGGCAAGGGCGTTTTTCAAATCTAGCGCCTCTGACTCCTCAATCAATGGAGAAATAAAGTAGGCTTGAGAACCTTTGCCAAGTTCTTTGACTAACCAGTCGAGGACCACTTCTAACTGCTCATGCTTGACCCAACGTGTGATGATTTCCTTGCGTCCCGCAGGCATCTGATCAATGATGGACACATCCATATCTCCAAAGGCTGTAATAGCCAAGGTCCGGGGAATAGGGGTAGCCGTCATCATCAGGACGTCTGGATTTTGTCCTTTTTCTCGAAGAATACGGCGCTGGGAAACCCCAAAACGGTGTTGCTCATCAATAATGACCAAGCCTAGATCTTGGTAGTGAACTCCCTCTTGAATCAAGGCATGTGTCCCCACAATCAGTTGAGCTGTTCCTGAGGCGATCTCTTCTAAGACTTCTCGTTTCTCAGCCGCCTTTAATCCTCCTGTTAGAAGGGCAATTGGCAAATCTGGAAAAAGATTTTGCAAGCTTTCCTTGTGCTGCTCTGCCAAAATCTCCGTTGGAACCATCAAGGCTGCTTGCTTCCCAGCGCTTAAGGCTGCATACATGGCAAGACCGGCCACGACTGTCTTCCCGCTTCCCACATCCCCTTGCAAGAGGCGGTTCATATGATAAGGAGAAGCCATATCTGTCAAGATTTCATTCAAGCTGTTTTCTTGAGCTTGCGTTAGCTCAAAAGGAAGCTGTTTTTTTCGTTCTGCTAATTTTTCTGGATTCCAGGCCAAGGAAATCCCTTGGCTGGCATCGTGATTTTCTTCTTTTAGCACTTGGAGTTGCAGCTGGAAAAAGAGGAGCTCTTCAAATTTTACCCGGCGAAGAGCTTGCTTGTACTCTGCCAGATCTTAGGAAAATGCATAGCTTGCACTGCTTGGGAACGAGACATGAGTTGATAACGATCTCGTAAGATTTGGGGTACATTCTCTTCTAAAAGCTGGTCCAAGCCCTGGTCGAACGCTATTTTGATCAATTTCACCAGGCTGTTTTGGCTGACTCCTTGCGTCACTCGATAGACCGGCTGCAAATCATCTTCCACTTGAGCCAGGAGTTTCATACCTGTCAAACTCCCTTTGGCCTTGTCCCATTTCCCAAAAATCGCCACTGTTCTGCTGGACCTCAATTTTGTCTGCTAGATAGGTTGGTTGAAAAATTAACCGCAATGACTTGGTCTCCCTGTTTGATCGAAAAACGCAAGCGATTTCGTTTGTAGCCATAATATGGACATTGGCTGGTGTTGCTACCACCCCAGAGATGACGGCTTTTTCCCCATCTTCCAACTCTAAAACATTGCGCGTTTTGAAGTCTTCATAGCGAAAGGGGAAATACAAAGAGCAGATCTTCTAGGGTTTCAATCCCTAACTTTTTAAATTTTTCCGCCGATTTTGGACCGACTCCAGGCAGTACGGATAAGGGTTGGTGTAGATTCATTTCTCCTCCTTTCTTTTATAAAAAAGCAGGTCCATCCGGGAAAATCCCACCTGCTTCTTCTTATTCTTCACCTGTATAGTCACGAGGAATCCGATCACTCAAGAGACAGACCACTTCATAATTAATGGTCCCACGGTAGTCCGCAACCTCTGTTGCCGTGATTTCTTTCTCGCCCTCTCGTCCAATCAGGGTAACCTTGGTCCCCAGAGGCAATTCTTCTGGAAGGCGAACAGTAATCTGGTCCATCGAAACGCGACCAACAATGGGACCAAAACTCACCCTTGATCAGTACATGGAAATTTTGCATCTCTCGGATCCAGCCATCCGCATAGCCAATAGGAATCGTCCCGATCCATTGGGGTTCTTCTGTCAGTATAGGTTGCCCCGTAGCCAATATCTTGACCAGCTTCTAACTGTTTCACATGAACTAACTCGCTCACCAAACTCAAGGCTGGCTTGATTTCATAAGGCAAGGCTAGCACAGAACCGCTCGGATTCAAGCCATACGTGACATCTCCCAAGAAGCGCACAGCTGTCGAAAATCGTATCCGCATGCCACAAGAGAGTGGCAGGAGTACTCGCATGGACAATGGGAGGAGGGTTTCAAGAGCGGCCAATACTTCTTTTGAAAACGTGGTATTGCGCTTGGAATTTTTCGATCATCTGCCTCATCTGCTGTCGCAAAATGAGTAAAGATTCCTTCAATTTCAGCTCCAGCTGCTAAGAGAAGTCGTTCAGCCACTTTGATGTCTTCGATAGTTCGGAATCCGATCCGCCCCATTCCTGAATCCACCTTGATATGGACCTTCAATCCTGAAAGATCTGCTTCTTCTCCAAGCAATTGGTCCAACCAAGCAAGACTCGCCACCGTTAAGCGGATGTCATGCTCTTTGGCTAGATTCACTGTTTCACTTGGCACAACTCCCAAAATCAAAAATAGGGTGTTGCAAGCCTTTCTTCACGGATTTCGAGGGCTTCGCGTCCATATTGGAAACACAAAAACCATCTACCCTGAGGCGCCAATTTTTTGGGTTACTGCAACGACCCCATGACCATAGGCGTTGGCCTTGACGACTGCATATTTCAAAGCTTGACTCGGAATATGCTCACTGACTGTTGCACGTTAAAGGCAATGGCATCCAAATCGACTCTTGCAACAGTTGGTCTATGTTTACTTGCTTTCATTTTTTTCCTCCAAAATGACACTGGTCGACACTAGGTCTCCCCGCCGTGACTGATCGAAATCCACATACCTTCCCAGAAAAAGGAGACTTGGAAAAATAAGGGCTCCGTGGGCATCGATACAAAATTTACTAAATCCTTGAAAACCAACCGGTCAATCCCTGTTCCCATTGCCTTCAGAAAAAGGCTTCTTTGGCGGACCATCAGGCCCGTTAAAAATATTCCATTTTCCGTTTCCCAGACAATTCCTCAAAGCGCTCTCGCTCAGCCTCGGTTAAGACCTTTTCAGCGAATCGATTATTCTTCTGATAGGCTTTTTTCAATCGCCGGCGATCGATTTCGATATCGATGCCCAATGACTCCTTTGATCATCTTGTTTTATCGCCCCATTTATTGTTCCAGTATCGTTTTACTGACAAAGAGAAGGGCTAAAGAATCACTCCTTCCGCCCCTGCCGCTTTTACTTATTCATCAGTTGCAATTTCTTTGACCAAAGCCTGTGTTTTTTTCCCAACCTAGGCAAGGGTCTGTGAAATCGATGACCATAAACCACTGGCTCATTTTGACGGCCATCTTCTAGATAGGATTCAATCATGAAACCACGAACTAAAGTTGCCAAATCCTTGTTCCAAGCACGGTTCATCATGGTTTCTCTCACGATGCGTACTTGCTCTTCGAATTGTTTGCCAGAATTGTCATGGTTGGTATCAACCAGAATGAAAGGATGTTGCAAGCCCATTTCGCTATAGCGTTTTGCTGCCGCTAGCAAATCTTCATAATGGTAATTAGGAATATTCTTACCACTTGCATCCAAGCCTCCACGAAGGATCGCATGGGCTAAAGGATTTCCTGATGTTTCCACTGCTTGGGCATTGAACAAAAAGTTTTGGGGATGTTGAGCCGCATAAATCGCATTGAACATAACAGAAAGATTTCCAGAAGTTGGATTCTTCATGCCTGTCGGAGCAGAGATCCCACTAGATACAAAGCGGTGCTCCTGATCTTCAACCGAACGCGCTCCAATGGCATGATAGGAAATCAAATCTTCAACATAAGGAAGACTTGCTGGATAAAGCAACTCATCCGCAGTTGTCAAACCAGTTTCTGTAATCACACGATAGTGGAGATGTCGAACTGCCTTCAAACCATCCACAAAGCTTGGTGCTGCAGGTGTATCTGGTTGGTGCATCAAGCCTTTATAGCCATCCCCATTGGTCCGAGGTTTAGCCGTATAGACCCGCATCACAATGAAAATCTGATCTTTGACTTGCTCTTGCAAGTCTGCCAAGCGACGGGCATAGTCCATCACAGCTTCTTCATTATCAGAAGAGCAAGGTCCAATCACAAGAAGGATCCGTTGGTCTTCTCCTTTGATAATAGCTTCCAACTCTCGATCACGCGCTTCTTTGCGCTCCAAGGCTGGACCTTCCAAGCGGTAAAGCGAAGTGATCTCTTGCTCATCAATCTTATTACTCTTTGTAATGAATACCATACAGCCTCCTTCTGCTACCTAGACCCTTCCTCACTACGTTTAAGAGGAGATCTTAAAGTTTACGTCCGTGACAGTTTTTAAATTTCTTACCTGAACCACAAGGGCACAAATCATTGCGTTTCACTTGTGACAAATCAATTTCTGCTGGAATATCTTGTTGTTGGGCTGCAATATTGCGAGTAGCAGTTGTTGAAATGCTGTGTTCTGTACGTGGACGTTCTTGTTCGTGAATTTGGGCTTTCATCATGAGACGAGTGACATCAAATTCAATTGATCCAATCATATCGTTAAACATACGGAAACTTTCTGATTGGTATTCCACCACTGGGTTATTTTGCGCATACCCACGAAGTCCAACTGCATTTCGCAATTGATCCAAGGCATCGATGTGGTCTGTCCACTTGCTGTCTACCACGCGAAGGATCAATACTTTTTGGAACTCTTGCACAGACTCTTCATCACGCAATTTTGCTACTTGACTGGCATAGATTTCTTCTGCCCGTCCATACAAGTAGTCGATGACTTCCTTGTCTGATTTTCCTTCAATATCACTTTCAGAAATCGTATCTTCCGGAACCAAATTGTATTTGGCAAAGTTCAGAATCGCTTCAATGCGTTCTTCCTTAGCCTTGAGTGGCTAGCTCCTTCGACAATCCGTTTGATGGTCCGTTTAATCATAGCCATGATTTCAGGAGCCAAGTCGCGGTTAGCTGTGATCACATCATAGCGTTCTGCATAGATGATCTCCCGTTGTTCCCGCATCACGTCGTCGTATTGAAGGACTTGCTTACGTGTATCGTAGTTATTTCCTTCAACCCGTTTTTGTGCTCCCTCTACTTGACGGTAAACATGTTGAACGAATAACCGACTTCTTCTTCATCAACGTCAAGCGTCGAGCACCCTTGCCGATCCGTTCTGAACCAAAACGTGCGCATCAACATCATCTTCACGAGACAAGTAGAATTGCGATTCACCTGGGTCTCCTTGACGTCCGGAACGTCCACGAAGCTGGTTGTCGATCCGACGACTTTCGTGACGCTCTGTCCCGATGACACAAAGGCCACCGAGTTCGCGAACCCCTTCACCGAGCTTGATATCGGTACCACGTCCAGCCATGTTGGTCGCGATGGTAACAGCGCCACGTTGACCAGGCATTCATGATGATTTGCGCTTCTTTGTAGTGGTTCTTCGCATTCAAGACTTCGTGAGGAACACCTGCTTGCACCAACAATTGAGAAAGGTAATCACTGGTTTCAACGGCAACAGTACCAACAAGGACTGGTTGCCCTTTTTCGTGACGAGATTTCACATCTTCCACAACAGCCTTGAATTTTGATTTCAAGCTTAGGTAGAGAAGGTCTGGATGGTCAATACGGGCAATCGGACGGTTGGTTGGAATTGGAATTACGCGAATGTTATAAATTTCACGGAATTCTTCTTCTTCAGTTTTCCCTGTCCCTGTCATCCCTGATAACTTCTTATACATACGGAAGAGGTTTTGGTAGGTAATCGATGCAGATAGTCTTGGTTTCTTCTTGAACTGGAACACCTTCTTTAGCTTCGATCGCTTGGTGAAGCCCATCAGAATAACGACGACCTCCATTGTCCGACCAGTAAATTGGTCGACGATCAAGATTTCCTTGATCCTCGCTGACCACATAGTCAATATCCAAAATCATGATGTAGTTGGCACGAAGGGCGTTGTCAATAAAGTGGGTCAAGGCTACGTTTTCAATATCGTACAAGTTTTCAAGATTGAAGTAACTTTCTGCCTTATCAATCCCTGAATCGGACAAACCGATGGTTTTAGATGGGACATCGATAATGTAATCGTCCTCTGTCAAGGGTCTTCACATAAGCATCCGCCGCTATGTGATAGAGCTAGCTCGTATCAAGCTGTACTGACCAGAAACGATCAACGGGTACGAGACTTCGTCAATCAAGATCGAGTCTACCTCATCTGACCAAGGCGTAGTTCAAGTGGACGTTGAACCATGTTTTCTGCACGAACAACCATGTTGTCACGCAGGTAGTCGAAACCGATCTCTGAGTTGGTTGAGTAGAAGTGATATCACAGAGGTAAGCTTCTTTTTCTCAGCTGGAGATTTTGCTGCCAGGTTGATCCCTACTGAAAGGCCAAGCCATGAGTAAAAGTTCTCCCATCTCTGTTGCATCCCGCTCTGTCAGGTATTCATTGACGGTAACAACGTGTACCCCTTTACCTAGACAAGGCATTCAAGTATACAGGCATGGTTGCTGTCAGGGTTTTTCCTTCCCCTGTACGCATCTCTGGAACGTCACCATGGTGAAGGACGATCCCCCCCATGACCTGAACCTTGTATGGGAACAAACCAAGAACCCGTTTTGCAGCTTCACGAACAACTGCAAAAGCCTCGTACAAGAGATCATCCAAAGACTCACCATCTTGGTAGCGTTGCTTAAACTCAACTGTTTTCACTTTTAATTCGCTCATCCGTCAAAGCCGCCATTTGGTCTTCATATAAAAAGACCTTATCAGCCATTTTTTCTGGGCGTCTGATTTCGCCTTCGATCATTTTCAATAATTGTTTTTACTAAATTTGCCATTTTTTTCCTTGCTTTGATTTTTCAAAATCTAAAATGTTCTTTTTATTCTAGCATTTTTAAACATTTTTCAAGATCAAGGATGTATCTTACAAGACTTTCGAGTGGGGTTTTTCGTGTGAGAAAATCCAAAAAGATGCCTGCTCAAGCAGACATCTTTTCTATATGCGATAGTTATTCAGACAAATGGTAAGAATAGCTTGCCACAACCACTTCTTCATGCCAACGAAGTGCGTACTTCAATTTCAAACTCATTTGGTTATGGAGAATATTTTGCCAATGTTTTTTAGGGATGAATTGAGGGACTAAGACTGTGACAGTATTCCCTTTTTCTTTAAGCTTCCTCAGCTACTTTAGAGACAAATTCAACTGTTGGTTGAATAATATCAGTAGCTCGTCATGACATTTTCAAAGCGAATATGAGGGAAATAGTGCTTAAATTGCTCTTACCCTCTGCATCTTTAACCTTGGTTTCTTCTGTTGAGACATGCATGGCTATGACGTCATTTCCGAGGCTATTGGCATAACTCATCGCTCCCACACTTACCTGAGTGACATTTCCAACAAGGACGATCACGGTATTGCCCGCATAACTTGTCTTTTCGATCTTACCTCCCAAGCGCAATTGAGCCGCAACTTTATCATAGTGATTGCGGATACTCAAGAACATCCAAAGCAAAAGAGCTAATAATAGGAAGAAGGACATGATTTCACGCAGACGGAACAGCAAGAGGATCAAGACAATACCACCAACAGATAGTGCCCCGAGGATATTGGCAAGCGAATACTCGAGAAATCCCTTTTTGATATTGGCGTTTCCAGTGGATAACCATCCCTGTTTGAGAAAGGGCAAAAAGGAATGAAGACCCCAATGGTATAAAAGCGGAATCAAGCTTTCTGTTTGCCCATCAAAGATCAAGAGCAAGACGATGGCACCAACCGCCAAGGTCAAAATCCCATTGGAATAGCCCAGACGATCCCCTTTTTCCATATACATGTGTGGCATGTATTTGTTTTTAGCCATGTTAAAGGCCAACATTGGAAAGGCTGAGAACCCAGTATTCGCCGCAACTGCCAGGATCGAGGCTGTTGATAATTGGAAAACGCAGAAGAAGGCTTGTCCGACCGGAGAATTTCCCAAGATCGCTTGGGCCATTTGAGCTAGAGTTGTTACCCCTTTTGCTGGTACGACACCCACCCAGTAATTGAGGAAGGTAATCCCTGCAAACATGATCCCTAAAATCAAAGCCATGATGGTCAAGGTAGAGGCTGCATTCTTTGCTTTTGGTTTCTTAAAGAAAGGAACCGAATTGGAGATGGCTTCAACCCCTGTTAGTGAAGCTGATCCACTCGTAAAGGCCCGCAATAAAGAGAATGACACTAACCCCTGAAATGGTTTGACCCACATGAGCAGTCGCGTTATAGGCCAATTGACCAGTCAAAATTTGGATCACACCATAGCTGATCAAGGCAATGGTACTGACAATGAAAGGTAGACCGGAATCATCAACGATGTCGCCGATTCGCGCAATCCCCTCAGGTTCATCAGCATCAAGATCAAGACCAACAAAATGGAAATGTGAAGATTATAAGGATGAAGAGAGGGAATCGCTGACGTGATGGCATCTGCACCGGAAGAAACAGACACTGCTACCGTCAGCATGTAGTCGACCAAGAGACTGCCACCAGCGATCAACCCGCTTTCCGGAGACAAGTTCTCCGTAGTCACCATATAGGCCCCTCCCCTCGAGGGTAGGCATGAATGACCTGGCGATAAGAAATCGTTAAACTGGCTAGAGAACCAGGACCACAATCCCAATTGGAATGGACCACCAAATGGCTCCCGCTGATACGGTCATCAAGACCAAGATAACTTGCTCTGGACCGTAGGCGATAGAAGAAAGCGCGTCACTAGAGAGCATAGCCAAGGCCTGCATTTTCCCAAGCAATCCGCCTTCACTTTCTGCACCAGATTTGCAACGGACGGCCAATAAACCATTTTTTCAATGTTGAAAACATAAAAAAACTCCTTGAAAAAGATCATGAGGCCGGGAATTCCCTGCCTCTTTTTCATAAAACAGGGGTTATTCTACTCCTTTTTCAAGACTGTCAACAAAATTGGAAATTCTCATAAAGTTTTCATTGTGTTCATTTATCCAACCTCTCTTAGATCGGTCCGCTTCTTTTCAAATTGATCCAAGAAAAAAACGAGGCTGGGACAAAAATCCTAGCCTCTCAATTATTTTTGGATGGTCGAGCAAGACGCAGTGGTTGAGTGGGCTCTACTACGCTGATTTCATCAGCTTTTACAGCCCTACTCAACTGTGCGGAGGTGGGACGACGAAATCGAATTCTAACGAATTATCGATTTCTGTCCCACTCTCACTTTTTTATTTTGCTTGATTTTCGACATAAAAGGCAATGACATCCGAAGTATACTGGGCTGTGCCAACTCCAAACTTGTCGATGTTTTCCTTGAATTCTGGGTTATAGACATAGCCTTTGCCGATATGGCCAAAAACCTCTATAGAGCAGTCAAATCCATACGTTCGAATCGCGTCTAACAGTTTTGCCTGCTTGATCTTGGTTTTCCGATGCTGTTACTGGCAAACCAGCTTGGAGGTTTGCGCCAAGGCAGAAAAACTTGGTTAGAAGGCTTCCGTAGCCTCATCTTCACGCCCCTTTCGGCGCTCAAGCGCTTGGTCCATGACTTCTTGACCATACTTCATCTACCGCCTCTTGGTGGTATTTTTGATTATCTTGATAGCTAAATCCCGTGAATTTTTCCTCAATGGTCATTTTTCTTTCTCCTTTTTGTTCTTGAATGGTTTTTTGCAAGGTAGAAATCAAGGTATCCAGACGTTGTCTTTCTTGAGTCAAATAGTCCAACTGTTTGGTCAAATGGGGCAATAAGTTAGCTTTTTCTTCAGCTAAGAGTTCTGCTATTTGGTCTAAGGAAAATCCTAGATACTTGTAGTAGAGAATCACCTGTAATCGTTCTAAATCTTCTTGACTGTATGTCCGATAGCCATTTTCAGATTTGACAGGGACGAGAAGTCCTATCTTGTCATAGTGGTGCAGGGTCTTGACAGAGACACCTGACAGCTCTGCAGCTTCTTTGATATGGTACATGATTTCCTCCTTACAAGGATAGTATAATCCCTCCCATAGGTCAGAGTCAAGAATTTTTAAAAAATTTTTATACCAGATGAAAAAGGCTTGAGTCGCTCCACAGCATTAACTCAAACCTTTGTTTTTATGGGTGACTTCACAATCAATTCTAAACCTTGCCCTTCCAGAGTCCAAGATTCAACATCGCTTGGCAAGATAAAGTGACTTCCTTTTTGAATAGGATAATCCTTTCCATCTACAGTCAATTTTCCTTCTCCAGTTAAGACGCTCAATAAGCTGTAATCGGCAGTCTTTTCAAAATTAGCTTTTCCAGTAAGTTCCCACTTATAAACCGTAAAGAAATCACTTGCAACCAAGGTCGTCATCCGAAGATCATCGATCACAACTGTATCTGGATGGCTATTAGCTGGTCCCCAATATTCAACACATCAATTGATTTTTCTAGATGAAGCTCTCGCAAATTTCCTTGAGCATCCTTGCGGTCAAAATCATAAACCCGGTAGGTGGTATCACTCGACTGTTGGGTTTCAAGAATCAAGATTCCAGATCCAATTGCGTGCATGGTCTCCACTTGGCACATAGAAGAAATCTCCAGCCTTGACTGGAACTTCTTGTCAGCAAGGCATCCCAGTTTTATCTTCGATTTGGCTGGCGGAGTTCTTCTTTTGACTCGGCATTAGTGTCCATAGATAATCTCTGATCCTTCGTCAGCCGCAATCACATACCAAACACCTTCGGTTTTTCCAAGTTCTCCCTCATGCTCCATGGCATAGGTATCATCCGGGTGCACCTGTACACTAAGCCAGTCGTTAGCATCCAAAATCTTTGTTAATAAAGGAAAGACAGGCTCTTTACGATTGCCGAATAATTCTCGGTGCTCTTGATAGAGCTGATCCAATCCCATTCCTTCGTATGGACCATTGGCCACTTTAGAAACGCCATGCGGATGGGCCCGAAATCGCCCAAAATTCACCGACATGGTCACTCGGAATGTCGTAACCAAATTCCTCTTTTAGACGTGTTCCTCCCAAATTTTTTCCTGCATGACTGAATGTAAAAATAATGGTTGTACCATAATATCCTCCTCACATTTCATGTTTCTATTATACAAAAAAAAGAAAGCTTTTGAAAGCCCTTCCTGATCGTTTCCTTTCTCGCCAGAATCTTCATTTTTGTGTATAATGGAAAAGATGACACTAAAAAGAAAATATTATCCAACTGGCACATTCTATTGGGATTTCAAAGATGGATTTACAACTGCTGATGACTTTGCTTATTTGGAAAAATCGCTCCGCTTGGCCGTTGAGGAAGGACGGAATTCTGGATTCGAGCATAAGATATTATTGAAGAGCAGCATCCACCCCAAATTAAGTCTCTCCTCCGCAAAGACGATCATCTCAATCGCGCCGTCGCCTACCCCCACAAACTCAAGCAACAACCTCAAAAAACATGCCTTATAAAGAGGAAAATTTACGCCAAAATGGCTGGGGATTAGACTCACCATTATGTCCCGCTTCAAGACAAGCTCAACCGCTTAGCTGCTGGAATTGAAGAAATGACGCAAGATTTTGAATACAAGGGCGCTGGTCGATACTGGAGCACTGGTTGATACGGCTGTCGCCCAACGAGCTGGAATTGGCTTTATCGGAAAAAATGGCTTAGTCATTTCAAAAGAATACGGTTCTTACATGTTTTTGGGGAAATGATTACCTAATCTCGAAATTCAGAACCAGATCATCCCTGTCTCACCATGGTTGTGGAGACCGTCTGACGCCAGTTTAGATGCATGCCCAACCTCCTGCCTAATCGGAGATGGCTCTATGTGAATGCAAAACGCTGTTTGTCTTTCCAAACTCAGGACAAGGGCATGATGGACCTCAGAATTTCGCAAGAAAACTAAAACGGTCATCTATGGATGTGATGACATCTGTCAGATTAGCTGCCTCTTATAACAAAGGGAGCCAGGATAATCCACTTGGCCAACAGAAATCGATCCTGGATCTGGCTCTATCCAGAGTTGGATTCCTTTTCTCGAGCTGTCAAACGGACAATTTAAGGAAAAATTCGGGCATGTTGCTGGAAGCTGGCGAGGCAAGAACATCCTCCAGCGCACGCGCCACTATCGCACTAGCAAATGCTAATGACCGCTCAGCCATCCCTAAACTCCTGAACATCATCGAGACCTCGCAAAATCAGATCCATATTGCAACGGCTATCTGGTCTTTAGGGCAACTGCTACGTGAAGTCACTCCAGACCTTGTTGAGCTCTTACGGAATATCCAACATCCGACGGTATGCTATCATAGAAGAACGAACCGCTTTCTATGAAAATACTCAGGCATTCAAGCAGATTCTAACAGCTACAATGAAAAAACACTATACGTTGTAACCTTAGTGTTTTTTAGTTCCTCCAAGAATACCAGCTCCCCATTTCTACACGGTTAAAGCTAATCTCGCTAGAGTAGACTTCCTTGTAGCACATTTTGAACAAAAATAGACATTTCCCTTCGTATTGGTATAAAGGCTAGTTTTTCTCCTTTGCCTCCTCCAAGAGAAGTCGCCTCAATTCCTTCTGTCATAAAGCGACTCGCCATAGCCCGCCAAGTTGATGTTTAGGGGCGACTGCGAGAAGCTATCTGAGTACCGATCAAAAGTCTACTATGAGCGTCTAGTTCTGTATCCGTGTGCTCATAGAATTTAGAAGTGATGACAGCATGTTCTATTGGGAAACTAAACTTGAGCACAAGCCTAGTCCACCATTTCCCAAGAGCAGACCGGGCTCAGGAAGAACTGGGGTCCCTTTTGTGAAAAGCAAGCAACATGCAGCAAATTTCATCGATCTTTACGCTACAAGGCAAATGTGGTGCCGAGAAAATCCCTTACCAAAGAGATGCATCAGTGGCATCCTTGTACCAAAAGGCAGGATACTGCTTGGGTATCACGCACCAAATCTATTGGTTGACTTTTAGAAATGGGATGCTCCTCAAAAGCTGTACTGGCCACTCGAACCACCTGACCTGCAGATCTGGCTTTTTTGCTTTTCTGTACTTCATTTTCTCTCCTATTCTAAATCTACTTTCACAGGTATACACTAATCCTTCACTCTTACACAAAGGTCAATTTTTAGGAATTTGTTCATTCAAACCAGCAAAAAGAGTCCTCCCCAGACGAGTCCCAATCCCCAAGCGACGAGAACGTCCTTGGGATAATGAACCCCTCCAAGAACTCGGACAAGGGCTAATAGAAGAGATAGGGAGACATCGAGCACATTCCAAACGGAAGCGACAACTGACAGACACACATCGAGATGGTGGTCGCCGTGAAAAAAACATGTCGGCTTCGAGAAAGGAATGACCGGATGAATTTTTTTTTCTAATAAGGAGTTGAATCTCCATTTTTCATAAGGTCTTGGAACATTGACCCAATGGCGAAAGAGGCTAAACAAGACCAAACCCAGAAGCGGGATCCAGGATAATAAGGCCAGATTCCTCCCATTGAGGATTTTCTCAAAAAAACAGCCAACAAAAAAGACCAGGCCGTAGATGCCTGGCATCACGAACGTCAAGATTCGATCTCGCCCTGAAGGACCTGCACACGATGTGGCTTTCTCGAAAAAGGCAGAGGTTAGCCAACGATAAAATTTCGGGCAATCTTGAAGACTGGGCTTCGGCAAGCTGACACTCCTGTCTGTCATCTCATTTTTGAAACTACTAGTATGTTATCGCGATCCTGGGAAACTCCATGTCCAAGCCAGGCTTCTTTTTGTATCCTTTCTTTTTCTTCTTTTTCACATTAGGAACGATCTATTTTGACGCGCTTGTCATTTCTCGTACCTAAGAATCGTCTTTCCCATCCCTTCTTCACAAGCATAAAAATAGGATGAGGCAGCTTACAGAATCAGCCTTCTATCTTATTATTACTACTTTTACATCATCACAAGCCTTGTATCTTGATTTCATGCCACTTCTTCTGTGGGTGTGTGCTCACAGAGATCAGGCATAGAAGCCTATTTTGGCTCATGAGTTCTTGGTGATTACCCTGCTCGATACATTATTTCCACCTTTCATCACGAGAATCAGGATCTGCATTACGGATAGTGGACAAGCCGATGGGCAATGACAAAGGAAGTTCGGCCTTCCATGAGTTTGTCCATGGCTTTTGAATCAACTCTTCTGGCACGGGTATCGACAGATGGAGGTTGCTTCATCCAAGATGAGGAGCAGGAAGCGTCCTTCAAGAGGGGCACGCGCAATGGTCACTAAGAGTTGCTTTTGGACCAACGGACAAGCGTCACTGAATCATCTAATACAGTATCATAGCCATTCGGCAAGGTCCGAATAAAGTGATGGACCCCAACCGCTCGGGTTGCCGCTTCGACTGCTTCATCTGAAATATCGGTTTGATTAAAGACTAAGTTTTCCCGAATGGTCCCTTCAAAGAGCCAGGTATCTTGTAAGACCATCGAAAAAGCATCATGAACTTCTTCACGGCTCATGGCCTTAGTATCCACACCATCGATGGTAATTTTACCAGCGGAATGTCGTAAAAACGCATCAAGAGATTGACCATGGTGGTCTTACCAGCGCCTGTTGGACCAACAATGGCCACCTTCTGTCCTGGCTTCGCTTCAGCTGTAAAGTCATGGATAATAGTCTTGTCTGGTGAATAGCCAAAACGCACATGTTCAAAGGTGACATGACCTTTTGGTGTTTCCAATTGACGTGTTTTTTGGGATTCATCTTCCATTTCTTCTTCGTCTAAGAATTCAAAGACACGTCCCATAGCAAAGACATAGCTGATCAGCAACTAGGCAATTCCTTGGGCCATTTGACCAATTGGTTGGGTAAAAAGATGCGGACATAGGTCATAAAGGCCACAATGGTTCCGATGGTATAATATCCCCATTAATGGTGAGGACAGCCCCAACGATACAGACCATGACATAGCCGAAATTCCCTACAAACTGCATCAAGGGCATCATGATTCCAGAGAAGAATTGGGATTTCCACATGCTATGGTACAAATCTTGGTTGATGGCATCAAAATGATCTTTGGCCTGATGACGGCCATTATAGGAAATGACAACATTGTGGCCACTATAGATTTCTTCAACATAGCCTGAAACTTTGGCAAGATTATCTTGTTGCTGTTTAAACAAAGGCTGACTTTTGACCATAATGATGCTAGAAAGAGCAAAGCCTGCAAAGACGGAAAGGATAGCGGTCAAAGCTAAGTGCCAGTCCGTCTTAAACATCATAAAGATGGAGCCAATCAATAAGACAATAGAGGAGACCATTTGAACCAAACTTTGGTTAAAGGATTGAGTCATCAAATCCACGTCATTGGTCACACGAGACAAGGTATCTCCTTGTTCATGGCTATCAAAATATTGAGAGGTACACGATTGATCTTTTCAGAGATGGCATTGCGCAAGCGTTCTGCGAAGCGCTGAATCATCGTTGAGATAATGAAACTACTGCTGTAGGACACCAGTGCTCCAACTCCATAAAGGATGGCTAAAGTCAGGGCAATCGAAGTGATCTTGTCAATATCAATGGCTCCTCCCATCCCTTTTGTGATGGTATCCGTGATTTCTTTTAACTTATCCGGTCCAATAACCGTGATAATACTCGATACGATCGAAAAGAGGATAGCAACTAGGAAAAATAGGTGGAAGCCCTTCAAATAGGGAGAAAGTTGGCTCCAAAGGGACGATTCTTGTTTTGTTTTATGCATGTTCCAACTCCTCCTTAGACAATTGTGAATAGGCAATTTCTTGATAAACTTCATTGGTCGCAAGCAATTCTTTGTGGGTGCCTTGACCGACGACCTTCCCTTGATCCAAGACCAAAATCAAATCCGCATCCATAATGGTCGAAATCCGTTGGGCAACGATCAATTTGGTCGTATCTGCCAGCTCTTCTTTCAGAGCTTGTCGCAGGATCCGATCCGTTTTATAATCCAGGGCTGAGAAGGAATCATCAAAGATGAGGATCTCGGGCTTGCGTGCAAGGGCACGCGCAATGGCCAAACGTTGACGTTGTCCTCCAGAGAAGTTGCTTCCTCCTTGCGCTACTTCTGTATCCGAAGCCCTTCTCTTTTGCGGCCACAAACTCTTTGGCTTGGGCCAATTCAAGAGCTTTCCAAATCGCTTCATCCTCTAATTTTCCTTGACTACTTTCTCCAAATTCCATATTGGAGCGAATCGTGCCGCTAAAGAGCACAGCTTTTTGGGGGATATAGCCGACTTTATTATTCAATTCTTGGTGGCTATAATTCTTGACATTCACCCCATCCACTAAGATCTTTCCTTCTGTCGCATCGTAAAAACGCGGGATTAAATTGACCAAAGTGGATTTACCAGAACCGGTTGATCCGATGAAGGCAACGGTTTGTCCTTTCTGAGCTGAGAAGGTCACGTGCTCAATCACAGCACGGGAAGTCCGTCCATATCGGAAGGAAACGTCTTGAAATTCTACTGTACCTGCTTGGCCTGTTGTTTCTTTTGACTCACTTGGGAAGGCTACAGACGGTTCAAGAGCTAAGACCTGATTAATCCGTTTTGCGGATACCAAGGCACGAGGAAGGATAATCAAGATGGCCACCATCATCATAAAGCCAATGACAACCTGCATGGCGTAAGAGGAGAAGGTGATCATATCTGAGAAGACCTTGGTCCGATCCGCTAATGCAGGACTGGCGAGGATCTTTGTAGGATCTTTTGGCATGGCGATATCATTGATCAAGTGCGCCCCAATCCAGTAGATAGCCAGGGTCAACCCACTTGATACCACTGTCATAACCGGGTTCATTAAAGACATCAAACGATAAACAAAAGAGATTTAGACGGGTTAAGCCCTTGTTTTCAGCCTGGAATTTTTCATTTTGATAAGCTTCTGCATTGTAGGCGCGAACCACTCGCACCCCAGTCAAACTCTCTCGTGTCGTCGCATTCAAAGCATCGGTCAAACCTTGAACCTTTTGCTGGCGCGGAAAGGCAATAAGAACCAGAACAGAGAGCAGAATCAAGACCATCAAGACCGCAATCCCAACAGACGTTGTCCAGGCACTGCTCTTCCCCAAATCTTGGTCAAGGCCCAAATCGCCATAATGGGACCACGCGTCACAACTTGCATCCCCATCACAATCATGATTTGCAACTGGGTCAAATCGTTGGTCGTCCGGGTCAGAGAGAGGAACGGAGAATTTCTTGATCTCGGCATCAGAGTAATCCATCACTTGATGGAAAATCTCTCCTCGAAGTCGCGTCGTAAAGCTGGCAGCGACTCTTGAAGCAAAAGCCTACAAAAACTGCCATTAAAAGCTTCCAAAGAAGAGCACATCTTGCTTCCCGGATCCATAATATCCGAAACCTTGGTCCCTCCTTAGCTAAGAGGGTCGTGATATCAGATAAGTATTCAGGAGTCTTTAAATCCATCCAAACCGCTAGACAGATAAAGACCGTACTAAGGGCAATCATGCCCCATTCTTTGTCGGTTAAGCGCCGAAATATATTGATCATTCCTCGCTCCTTTTTTTCATATTCTCATAAAATTGCTGCATAACCTTGAAAAAGATAGCCAATTCTTCTTCTGATACACCCGCCTACTAGACTCTGCTCCACTTCCTCAAAGAATTGCTTCATGTCATTCAAATTGGCTTTCACACTGTCTGTTAGGTAGACATACTTGGCCCGTTTATCGGTCGGACTAGCCTCTAAATAAATAAACCCATTTTCTCCATTCGCTTGATCAGGCTACTGGCCACGGATTTTGAGATATGAAGTTCCTGCTCAACATCCCGAATCAAGGTCACTTTTCCTCTTTTTCACGATGAGATAAGAATCTCAATACCTGACCTTGTGGTCCTGCGCCAAATTCAAACCCACGCTTCTTAGCCTCTCTTTCCACCATGAGGTGAATGAGATGGCCAATTTTTTAATTCTTGTAATGGCTTTTCCATCATTCCTCCAAATAGTTCTCTCTTAAGAACCTTAAAGTTACTATGAGAACTATTTTAGCACAAAAAGATCCCTGTCAAGAAAAGAAGTTTCTATAAGAACTAAAAAATGGAGCCCAATCGACTCCATTAATGACTTCTAGATAATAATGCCTTCTAGATGATCCATTTCGTGCTGACAGATCTGGGCTGGAAAACCTGACAACTGAATTGTTTTTGCTTTCCAATTCACATCTCGATAGGCCACTGAAATCTCCTCATAACGAGTGGTCGGCCGACTCCCCACCAAGGACAAGCATCCTTCTTCTGTTTGGTAAGGCTTTTTCTTTTCAAGGAGAACAGGATTAAACAGGACCAAATTTTCACTTCCCATTCGGATGATAATCGCCCGTTTTTTCACCCCGATCATATTAGCCGCTAAACCCACACACTCAAGGAGATGAGCATTTAAAGTGTCCTGCAAATCCAAAGCCAAGGTGCGATCCTCAGGTGTCGCTTCTTCCTGACTTTTGACCCAAGAATAAGACATCTTTTACAATATTCTTTTTCATTCCTTCCTCACTTCTTGATAGGTAGACGAAAGAAGAGAGTGGGACAGAAATCGGTAATTCGTTAGAATTCGATTTCGTCGTCCCACCTCCGCACAGTTGAGTAGGGCTGTAAAAGCTGATGAAATCAGCGTAGTAGAGCCCACTCAACCACTGCGTCTTGCTCGACAATCCAAAAATAATTGAGAGGCTAGGACTTTTGTCCCAGCCTCCTCGCTCTTGTTTCTAACCTCTAAGAGACAATTGCTGCTTATTTTTTAAGTTTCTCGCTCACTTCTTTTGCAAGGACAAAGTTCCCCAAGGTCGCTGAACCATTGCCAGCAACTGCAGGTGTCACAATATAATCTCTCACATCAGGTACAGGGAGGTAACCGTTCAAGAGGGCAGTAAATTTCGTGCGAACACGATCTAACATATGTTGTTGAGCCATTACTCCTCCTCCAAAGACAATGACGTCTGGGCGGAAGGTAACTGTCGCATTCACTGCTGCTTGTGCGATGTAGTAGGCTTGAATATCCCATACATTGCTGTTGAGTTCAATGTTTTCCCCACGAATACCTGTACGAGCTTCCAGACTAGGACCAGCCGCAAGGCCTTCCAAACAGCCATTGTGGAAAGGACAAACACCCTTGAATTCTTTTTCCACATCCATTGGGTGTTGGGCCACATAGTAGTGCCCCATTTCTGGGTGCCCAGCTCCCCCGATAAACTCGCCACGTTGGATGACACCAGCTCCGATTCCTGTTCCGATTGTATAGTAAACCAAGTTTTCGATATGGCCACCCGCATTATTGCGTGCGACCACTTCGCCATAGGCAGAGCTATTCACATCTGTCGTGAAATAGATAGGTACATTCAAGGCACGACGGAAAGCCCCAACGATATCTACATTGGCCCAATTCGGTTTTGGAGTCGTTGTGATGAAACCATAAGTGTTTGAATTTGGATCGATATCAATTGGTCCAAATGAACCAATCGCAAAGCCCAACTAAATCCTCAAATTTTGAGAAAAATTCAATACTACTTATCAATCGTCTCAATTGGCTTGGTTGTTGGAAATTGTACTTTTTCCACAACATTATAGTTTTCATCACCAACCGCACAAACAAATTTTGTACCGCCAGCTTCCAAACTTCCATATAATTTTGTCATGTTGGCTCCTTTTTTATTATGAAAAATATCCTGTATTTATTATAGCATATTTTGTAGTCAATCTTTTTCTCTTCTCTAAAGAAAAAACACACCTTTTTTTGAGAAATAAAATTCAAGGACTGGAGATGATAGACCAGTCCTTGAGAACTTATTATTTCGATTAAGCTTTGACTTCGATGATCGCATCACCCTTCGCAACAGATCCAGTTGCAACAGGTGTGACAGAAGCAAAGTCAGCCGTGTTAGTGACGATCACCATAGTTGTGTCTTCAAGACCAGCTGCGGCAATCTTCGCTGCATCAAATGTACCAAGGACATCACCAGCTTTGACTTTATCGCCTTGAGCTACTTTTTGATCAAACCCTTCACCGTTCATTGATACTGTATCAATACCAACGTGGATCAAGATTTCAGCACCATTAGCTGTCTTCAAACCGTAAGCATGACCAGTTGCGGAAAGCAACAGTTACTCAGCATCTGCTGGTGCATAGACAACGCCTTCAGTTGGTTTGATGGCAATTCCTTGTCCCATCGCTCCACTTGAGAAGACAGGATCATTCACATCAGCAAGTGCTACAGCACTACCAACGATAGGAGAGATGATGGTTTCGTCTTGAAGAGATGCTGGAATAACTCCAGTTGTTTCTTCTTCAATAATTGCACCAGCTTCTTTGTCCTCTGCAGGAACTGATGAAGCTTCATCTTCATAACCAAACATATAAGTCAAACCGAAACTTAGTGCAGTTGTAAATACAACCATAAATACATATTTCAATAATTGACCATTTAGATAGAGAAGTGTACCTGGAATAATTGTAATACCAAATCCTGTACCAGCCAGATTTAACATAGATGCAATCCAACCACCTACAGCACCTGCTCCCAAAGCAATAACGAATGGTTTCACATAACGCAAGTTCACCCCGAAGATTGCAGGCTCAGTAATACCTAGCAAAGCAGAAATAGTTGCAGGGAATGCTAAAGCTTTCACTTTTTGAGATTTAGATTTTACTGCCACTGCTAAAGTAGCACCAGCTTGCGCAGTCATAGCTGCTGTAATGATTGCATTAAATGGATCTTTTTTATCTGCAGTAATTAATTGTGATTCAAGAAGATTAAAGATATGATGGACGCCAGTAACGACAATCAACTGATGAACCCCACCGATAAGAAGCCCTGCAAGTCCGAATGGTAAATTTAAAATAAACTTAGTTGCATTCAGTACATATTCTTCAATGCTGTGGAAGAATGGACCAATAATAAACAAAGCGAGGAATGACATGATTGTTAATGTGAATAATGGAACCAATAACAAATCTAAGACATCTGGAATTTTCTTATGGAGCCACTTTTCAAGTTTCGCACCAATTAGACCAACGAAGAAAGCGGGAAGAACTGAGTTCTGGAATCCAACCACATGATGGAAGATACCAAAGTATGTTGCTGCTTTAGAAGGATCTTCCGCTACAACCCACGCATTTGGAAGTGTCGGACTAACCATCATCAAACCAATTACAATCCCAAGAACAGGATTTCCTCCGAATACTCGGAACGCAGACCATGAAATCAAGGCTGGGAAGAAGGCAAACGCGGTATCAGTTAAAATTGTTGAATATGTATAAAAATCAGTAGATTTAAATGCGTCTGCTGTTGTACCAAACAAAGCCAAAACCTGGTCTTGAGCAATGGCACCACGAATCCCCATAAACAATCCAGTCGCAACAATTGCTGGTAGAATTGGAACAAAAACGTCTCCAAAGGTACGGATCGCGCGTTGGAACCAGTTTCCTTGTTTAGCGGCTTCTGCTTTCATTTCATCTTTTGATGATGTTGGTAAGCCAAGAGCTACTACTTCATCATAGATCTTGTTTACAGTACCAGTACCAAAGATGATTTGGTATTGACCTGAGTTAAAGAAAGCACCTTGTACTTTTTCAATGTTCTCAACAACATCTTTGTTGATTTTTGATTCATCTTTTACCATCACGCGAAGACGAGTCGCACAGTGAGCAACACTGCTAACGTTCTCAACCCCACCGATTGCATCGATGACCTGCTTTGCAATTTCTGTATTTGACATTTTGCAAAAATCTCCTTATTTTTTGTAATGTAAACGGTTAAATCGTTTCTACGTTTTTAATTGTACCACGTATTGAAAATATGTCAAGCGTTTTGCAGGATTTTTTTGAAACTTTTTGGACTTTTATGACACCTTTTGACAGTATGAAACTATTTTCATTTTAAAACAGGCCTGTACTACGCTTTTTAGCACTTTAAATCAGACTTTTATTTTCATTTTCTTTCATATTTTCATAAATTTTCAACTTCTCCTCTTTTCTTCAGGCTGCAAAATAGCTGTCAATCGTTTGACATTTTTGCCATTTTTTTCATTTATCGCTTGCATTTTTAATAGGAAATCGGTACTATGGAAGTAAGAAAAATTCGGAGGAATAAAATGGAATGGACAACTGAACGTCGTTACAGACGTTACGAAGACTGGACAAAAGAGGAAAAGCAAGCCATCCAAGATCATATGGCCAAATCTCCTTGGCATACGTACTATCATGTTGAGCCAAAAGCTGGTCTCTTAAATGATCCTAACGGTTTTTCCTACTTTGATGGAAAATGGATCTTGTTTTACCAAAATTTCCCATTTGGTGCAGCCCATGGGTTAAAATCATGGGTACAAACAGAAAGTGAAGACTTGGTTCATTTCAAAGAAACTGGTGTAACGCTTCTTCCAGACACAGATCTGGATAGCCATGGAGCTTATTCCGGATCAGCCATGCAGTTTGGTGACAAACTATTCTTATTCTACACCGGAAATGTTCGTGATGCAGAATGGGTTCGTCATCCTTACCAAGTAGGTGCTTTGATGGATAAAGACGGCAAGATTGAAAAAATTGACAAAATCTTGATTAATCAACCGGCTGACTCTACGGATCACTTTCGTGACCCACAGATTTTTAATTTCAAAGGTCAATTCTACGCTATCGTTGGTGGTCAAAACCTTGAGAAGAAAGGATTCATCCGTCTCTATAAGGCTGTAGATAACGACTATTCCAACTGGGTTACAGTCGGTGACTTGGATTTTGCAAACGATCGGACAGCTTATATGATGGAATGTCCCAACCTAGTCTTTGTAGGAGACCAACCCGTTCTCCTATACTGCCCTCAAGGCTTAGATAAAGCCGTTCTTGATTATGACAATATCTATCCAAATATGTACAAGATTGGGGCAAGCTTTGACCCAGAAAAGGCCAAAATGGTTGATGTATCTGAATTGCATAATCTCGACTATGGTTTTGAAGCCTATGCGACTCAAGGATTTAATGCTCCCGATGGACGTGCCTATACTGTTAGCTGGCTAGGTCTTCCAGACGTTTCTTATCCAACGGATTCCTATGACTACCAAGGAGCTCTCTCACTGGTCAAAGAATTAACCATCAAAGATGGCAAGCTCTACCAATACCCAGTTGAAGCCATCAAAGACTTGCGCGCTGAGAGTGAGGCATTTGCCAACAAGGCTCAAACCAAGAACTGCTATGAATTGGAATTGCAGTTTGAAAAGGATAGCCAGAACGAAATCGTCCTCTTTGCCGATGCAGAAGGGAAGGGCTTAGCTCTCACATTTGATCTGGCTAAAGGATTGGTCACAGTCGATCGTAGCCAGGCTGGTGAGCAATATGCCCAAGACTTCGGTACGAGCCGTAGCTGCACAATCGCTAACCAAGCGACAACCGCTAATATTTTCATTGACAATTCGATATTTGAAATCTTTATCAATAAAGGAGAAAAAGTATTTTCTGGTCGGGTCTACCCACATGCAGATCAAAATGGAATCTTGATCAAGTCTGGAACCCCTACTGGAACTTACTACGAACTTGATTATGGTCGCAAAGCTAACTGATGTCGCTTAAACTCGCCGGTGTCAGCCCTACTACTGTCTCACGGGTCATCAATAAAAAAGGATACCTATCTGAAAAAACGATCCAAAAAGTCCAAGAAGCCATGCGAGAATTGGGATATAAACCTAACAATGTTGCTCGTAGCCTCCAAGGAAAATCAGCCAAGTTAGTCGGCTTGATCTTTCCCAACATCAGCAATGTTTTCTATGCTGAGTTAATCGACAAACTAGAGCACCAACTCTTCAAACACGGCTATAAAACCATTATCTGCAATAGTGAACATGACTCCGAAAAAGAGCGCGAATACATTGAAATGTTGGAGGCCAACCAGGTAGATGGTATCATTTCAGGAAGTCATAATTTGGGCATTGAAGATTACAACCGGGTAACTGCTCCTATCATTGCTTTTGACCGCAACCTCTCCCCAGAAATTCCGGTTGTCTCTTCAGACAACTACGCTGGTGGAGTTTTAGCAGCAGAAACCTTGGTCAAAAGTGGTGCTAAAAAGATCATCATGATCACAGGTAATGACAACTCCAACTCCCCAACAGGCTTGCGTCATGCGGGATTTGCATCAGTTCTACCTGAGTCCATGATCATTAATGTTTCCAGTGATTTCTCCCCTATTCGCAAAGAAATGGAAATCAAACAGATTTTAACCCACCACAAACCAGATGCCATTTTTGCTTCCGATGATTTGACGGCGATCTTGATCATGAAAGTCGCTAGAGAATTAGATATTCAGATTCCTCAGGATTTGAAAGTGATTGGTTATGATGGAACCCAGTTCATTGAGACCTATACACCTGAACTGACAACCATCCAACAACCCCTCGAAGACATTGCTATTCTCATGGTGGATCTTTTACTCCAAAAGATCGAAGGAAAAAAAGTAGCGACTACCGGTTATTTCTTGCCCGTTAGTCTCCACTCTGGAAAAAGTGTCTAGCAATATCCCCTCAGTAGAAACTGTGGGATATTTTTTGCAAAAAAGAGCCAGTAGGCTCTTTTACTTATTCTTCTGTCACAAATTGACTGAGGACACCGTTGACAAATCGTGAAGAGGTTTCATCCGAAAAGGCCTTGGCCAATTCCACCGCTTCATTGACTGCGACGATCTGTGGTGTATCAAACTCTGTCATTTCATAAATTCCCAGACGAAGGATGTTTTTCTCTACCAAGGTCAAGCGCTCAACAGTCCAGCCGGTTTTCAAATGTTGACCGATTTGTTGGTCTAGTTGATCTTTTGACTGATAGACACCCGTCACGAGATTCATGAGAAAGGCAGGAAGATCGACTTCTTTGTCTTCTGCTAGGTCCTTGTCATGTAGATAAGCAAAGCGACAAGCTTCAACAATGTCTCCATCGTATTCCAAGGCCATCAAGGCTTGGAAGGCACGCTCACGCAAATCTCGACGTGATTCTAATAAAATTTCATCAGTCATTGAGGAAGTCCTCATTAAACAAGTCTTTCAAGTCTGGTTTTGGAGATTTTTCCGTCGCGATACCGACAACGTGAATGTTAACAGCATCCAAGGTTACATCTGCCATATCATAAACCGCAGACTTGACCGCTTTTTGAATCGCTACTGCTACAGATGGCACAGCAACTCCATACTCCAAATAGAGATAGATGTCTACTGAAACTTGACCATCTTCTTCCGTATGAAGGTAGACGCCACGTCCAAGTGAGCGTTTGGATAAGCTATCTGAAACACTCTTATTTTCAAGTGAATAGACACCCTCTACTTTTGCTGTCGCAATCGCCAATAATTTTTCTAATACACGTGGTGCAATAACGATGTCACCAAATTGTTCAGTTGCCATAGAAGTTCCTTTCTATTTGACACCCTGAGATGTCTCTTATGCACGAGAAACGTAAGTTCCTTCAGTAGTGTTAATGACCAATTTTTGTCCAGCTTCGATGAAGTCAGGAACGTTTACGACCAAACCAGTTTCCATTGTAGCAGGTTTACCAGAACCAGTCACTGTAGCACCTTTGATAGATGGTTGAGTTTCTGCAACAGTCAATTCAACAGTTGTAGGAACTGTTACACCGATGACTTCGCTTCCGTAGAATTGAATTTTTACTTCTGAGTTTTCAAGGATGTAAAGCAATTCTTGTTCTACGTTCACAACTGGAATTTCATATTGGTCATATGTTTCAGTGTTCATGAAGTAGGCTGTATCATCCATTTTGTACAAGTATTGAGCTGGAACAGTTTCGATAATCGCTTGTTCAAATTTTTCTTCTGGACGGTAGCTTGTATCAAATGTTGAACCAGTACGGACATCACGCAATTTCATACGCATGATAGTGTTTCCTTTACCTGGTTTGTGGTGGCTAGCTTCCAAAACGCGGATCAATTTTCCGTCAGCTGTTTCAAAAGTCATACCAGCTTTCAATTTACTTGCTTCGATCATGTTTTATTACCTCTTTTTTAAAAATAGATTACTCTTTATTGTAACACACTATTTGATTTTTCTCAAACAGCAATTTTCTCTTTTTCGGAAGGCTAGAAGGCGGATAGAGATTACAGGAACGAGTCCTTAGAATCTCTATATCTCCAACTCCATCTTCACTATTCCTTATTGGTCCACAGGCACAATATTACCATCCGCATCTTTGGTGACATGGACATATTTTCCATCTACTTCAATGTAGAAGGTATGTGGCTTGTCTTGAGCTGGAGAGGCTTGTTTTTGAAGGTCATTACCAAGGGATTGACCCAAATTCATCCCCATGATCATGTTCATGCCATTGCCACCTTCATTTTTAGCAGCTGCGACCAAAGCTTCATTGCGAGCACGACGTTCTTCGATTTCAATGGTATTGTACTTCATCGCCGCCAATTCACTGTCCAGTTTATTGACCTTGGCCATACTGTCTGCATCATAGCTCAAATCTTCAATGAGGACATTGGTTAATTCGATACCATATAATTCTGTCCAAGTTTTGTTGACTTCGCGTTTTGCAACTTCATTAAAAACATCTTGGTCCGCATTGATGTTGTAAATATCCGCCTTATTTTCTGCTGTATATTTTGAAATGGCCACTGCAATTTTTGGTGCCAGATTTTGGCGCAAGGTGCCCTGAGCCACATCTTCCAAGGTAAACGGCTTATCTGCAGTGATTTGACGACTGACTGCACTGATGTAAAAGAGTACAGGATCTGCCACTTTAACATCATAAAGACCATAAAAACGAATACTGAGAAGCTGTTGGTAACGGTCGCTAAAGTACTCGACTGGATTTTGAGTGCCAAATTTATTTCCTGTAAAAGGTTGCATCCGCACAAAAATAATTTCTTGTTGGGTGACCACTTGGCCTCCAAACGAGAAGCGGTTCTTGAACTGATCCCACGTTCCTTTCACACCACCTTTTTCAAACAACCAGGCATTTTCACCGGCTTGCCATTCGTGGCTCCCTGCTTCTAGAAGGTCTCCTAGAAACGTTCCATTATTGACCAAGAGAGCAACATAGCCTTGAGGAACAATGACAACAGATCCATCTGTCAATAGACCTGTATTTTGGTTGCTCTGATGAGAGCGCCCATCTGGATCTTTGGTCAAGAGCTGTCCCTCAATGGCCAAAGCTGTTGTTGGAACAGCTTCTGGCAAGGTAATGGCTTCCTTAAATTTACTATCTTGAGAAACTTGAAATGCCCGCTGAAAGGGCTGCTTTAATAAATCCCATACATTCTCCTATCTGTAGAATTCAATTTCATCCACAACTTCGTAGACATCCAAGACCCAATCTTTTGGATTGTGCTTCAAGGATGCTTGGCAATATTCACACTTGTCGATTGAATCAATCGTCAATGGCGCACCACAGTTCGGACAATGATCACTAACGACTTCTGAATTCTTAATGATCTCTGTCTGCGCTCCATGTTCACGGAGGAAGACCATGCGGTAAACGGTAAAGAGATCTTTGGTTGGATCCCCTTCGATCACACGACCCGTTTCATCATTTCGGATGTAATCTCTCATCGTCGATGACAGAATGACTTCGATGCGGTCATTGCCTTCTGGATTTTCGATAAAGTCTTTGATCTTGGAATCTTCCACACGCACGCGCTCTAGAACATTGGTTGTTTTGGCACGAATATGTTCTTGTAACTGCGTCAAGTGCTGCTCATAAAGACTCGTACTTTCTAAGTTCCGCACAGAATTCCAATCTTTTTCTGTCCAAGCAGACTGTAATTGAAGATAAACCAGCTTGACTTGCGACAAGAAGCGGTCTTCATCAAACATTGGATCCAGTTTACGGATGCGGCGAATCGCTTCATAGTTGTTTTCAATTGGTCGACCGGCCCGTTCTTCGGTTGTCCGTTTTGGACCACTATTTGAAGAGAATGATTCATCACTATCATTAGCCTCTTTTGCAATATTATAGATAAATCCAATCAATCCAACGATAGCAAAAACTGCCACTACACCACCAGAGTCTGTTCCAGAACTAGAACTGTAGCTACTGGATCCACCAGACCAACTGCTGCCACCAGACCAACTACTTCCGCCATCGGACCAGCTACTGCCACCATCGGACCAACTGCTACCGCCACCTGAATCAATCAAGCTACTGCCACCACTATCTGTATTACCGACACCAGCATGGGCAGAAGGAGCAAATACAAATAGCAGGACTACTAGAAGAATTCCAACTATTACACTTCGTTTTTTCATAGGCCTCTTTTCTTATCTTTGTTTGTTACACAGGGGTTAAGAAAATACTGTCTATTTTATAGGACAATCAATTCTTTAGGAGCAAGGGTCAAGACTTCACAGCCTGTTTCTGTGATCAAGAGGTCATCTTCGATCCGCACACCAGAGAGACCTTCGATATAAATACCTGGCTCATCTGTTAAGACCATCCCTGCTTGAATCGCTTCTTTAGACGTTTGGCTGAAGTATGGTTCTTCGTGGATATCTAGCCCAATTCCATGACCGATTCCATGAGTAAAGTATTGGCCATAGCCGGCTGCCTTCGATCACATCACGTGGGATTTTATCAAAATCACGGAAGCCAAGTCCATCTTTAGCAGCAGCAATCAAGGCTTGATTGGCTTTCAAAACAGTTTCGTAAATTTCTCTTTCCTTGTCGCTGACATGACCCGCATAGATGGTCCGTGTCATATCGCTGACATAGTGGTCATACAAGCAACCAAAATCAAGGGTCAAGGCATCTCCTGCTGAAATCACCCGATCACTTGGAGTCGCGTGAGGCATCGGCAGAGCGTTCACCAGCTGCTGAGATAATATCGAAAGATACACCAGAAGCTCCCAACTCCCGCATTCTAAAATCGAGGAAAGTCGCTGCTTCCAACTCTGTCGTTTTCCCTACCTTGATATAGTCTAAAATATCATGGAAGGCTTGGTCAGAGATGCTACAAGCTTTTTTAATGGCCGCAATCTCAGTTTCATCCTTAATCAAGCGCAATTCCATCACAAAGTTCGCTAGGGATTGAAGGCTGATGCCACTGAAAACAGAAGCCATGCGGGCATGGTAGGCCACCGTCACTTCGTCCTCAAAACCAAGTTCTTTGATTCCAAGATCCTTAACGATCTCTGCAGCTGCAGTCAACTCATCGCGGGTTTCCACAATCTCTACAAAGGGGAAACAAGTCGCATGGGCATGGATGGTGTAGCGCGAATCCGTAAAGAGGACCACGCGTTCTTCTGTCACCAAAGCGGTCCCGTTTGAACCCCAGAAATTGGTCAAATAATAAACATTTTTCAAATTGTTAATCAATACCGCTTTGAGGTTTTGGGCTTTCATTTTGTTTCTTAAGTTGCTGATCCGTTGATTCATTGTAATTTTCCTTTCAAATATTGTCCTGTGTAGCTAGCAGGATTTGCTGCTACTTCTTCTGGTGTTCCGGTCGCAATAATGGTTCCGCCACCGACACCACCTTCTGGTCCTAAATCGATGATATGGTCTGCTGTCTTAATGACATCCAAATTGTGCTCAATCACAAGGACCGTATTGCCATCATCCACAAACCGCTCTAAGACTTTGATCAAGCGAGAAATGTCTTCGGTATGGAGTCCGGTCGTTGGTTCATCCAAGATATAGAAGGATTTTCCTGTAGAGCGCTTGTGCAATTCAGAAGCCAACTTCATCCGTTGCGCCTCCCCACCTGAAAGAGTGGTCGCTGGTTGCCCCAGCGTTACATAGCCCAAGCCCACATCTTGGATGGTCTTGAGTTTGCGTTCAATTTTTGGAATGTGCTTGAAGAATTCGACTGCCTTATTGACCGTCATATCCAGCACTTCTGCAATATTTTTTCCTTGTAGTGGACTTCGAGGGTCTCACTATTGTAACGACGTCCATGGCAGACCTCACAAGGAACAAAGACATCTGGCAAGAAGTGCATTTCAATCTTGATGATCCCATCTCCTGAGCAGGCTTCACAACGCCCGCCCTTGACATTGAAACTAAAGCGGCCTTTTTTATAGCCCCGAATTTTGGCTTCATTGGTCTGAGCAAAGAGATCGCGAATGTCATCGAAGACGCCTGTATAGGTCGCTGGATTGGAACGAGGAGTCCGACCAATCGGGCTTTGATCAATGTCGATCAAGCGATCGATATGCTCAATCCCCTGAATCGTCTTGTATTTCCCTGGTTTTTCCGAATTGCGGTTGAGCTTTTGAGCGATGGCTTTTTTCAAGATGCCATTGATCAAGGTCGATTTTCCAGAACCGGAAACTCCAGTGACTGCGATGAATTTTCCTAGAGGAAAGCGCGCTGTGATGTCTTGTAAGTTATTCTCACTGGCTCCTGTTATTTCAATATAGCGGCCATTCCCTGAACGGCGCTCTGTTGGAACCGGAATCTTGCGCTTTGCCGGACAAGTACTGACCAGTGATGGATTTGCTGTTGCGAGCCACCTGCTTTGGAGTTCCTGCTGCAACGATCTCTCCACCAAAGACACCGGCACCTGGGCCGACGTCGATCAGGTAGTCTGCCTCTCTCATGGTATCTTCATCATGTTCGACGACGATCAAGGTGTTGCCTAAATCGCGCATCTTGCTTGAGACTGGCAATCAGGCGGTCATTGTCCCTTTGATGGAGGCCGATAGACGGCTCATCCAAGATATAAAGGACACCAGAGAGGTTGGAACCGATCTGGGTTGCCAGCGAATGCGCTGGCTTTCTCCACCTGATAAGGTCCCAGCCGATCGTGACAGGGTCAAGTAATTGAGCCCCACATTGTTTAAGAAGGTCAAGCGATCCTTAATCTCTTTTAGGATCGGTCTTGCAATCGTAGCTTCATTGTCCGTTAAGACCAGCTGGTCCACGGCTTTTAAGTGGTCCGCAATCGATAGATCTGACACTTCCCCGATATGCATCCCCTTTCTCCTCCGACACGAACAGAGAGAGCTTGGTCATTGAGACGGTAGCCATGGCAGGTCGCACAGGTCAATTCGTTCATATAAGAGCGCATTTGGTTGCGGGTGAAATCACTATTGGTCTCACGGAAACGACGGTGAATATTGTTTACGACCCCTTCAAAAGGAATCTCAATATCGCGAACCCCACCAAACTCATTTTCATAGTGGAAGTGGAATTCCTTGCCTATTTGAACCATAGAGGACCAAGTCCTTTTCTTCTTGAGAAAGATCGGAAAACGGCTGGTCCATATCAACGCCAAAATGGATCATGGCCTGCTCCAACATCTGTGGATAGTAGTTGGAAGAGATCGGATTCCAAGGAGCAAGTGCTCCTTCGCGAAGGGTTAAGCGATCATCTGGCACCACCAGATCCAAGTCCACCTCTAGCTTAATACCCAGCCCATCACAGTCTGGACAAGATCCGAAAGGCGCATTGAAAGAAAAGAGGCGGGGCTCTAATTCAGGAACGGTAAAGCCACAGACTGGACAAGCATAATGCTCAGAAAAGAGCAGTTCCTTGCCATCCATGGTATCAATCACCACATAACCATCCGCAATCCGAAGGGCTGCTTCAATCGAATCAAAGAGCCGCGAGCGAATGCCCTCTTTGATCACGATTCGGTCCACAACCACTTCAATCGTGTGCTGCTTGCTTTTAGATAGTTCTGGGACCTCTGTCACATCATAGATCTCACCGTCAACCCGCACCCGAACATAGCCGTCTTTTTGGACCTTTTCAATGATATTCTTGTGCTGGCCTTTTTTCTTGCGGATAATGGGAGCTAGAATTTGCAGGCGTTGGCGCTCTGGTAATTCCAAGACTTGATCGACAATTTGCTCAACCGAAGAAGCGGTAATCGCTCCATGCCCATTGATACAATAAGGCGTCCCTACACGCGCATAGAGCAGGCGCAGGTAGTCATTGATCTCTGTTGCCGTCCCCACTGTAGAACGTGGGTTTTTACTGGTCGTTTTTTGGTCGATGGAAATGGCTGGACTCAAGCCGTCAATAGAGTCGACATCTGGTTTTTCCATATTTCCCAAGAACTGCCGGGCATAGGCCGATAAGCTCTCCACGTAGCGGCGCTGACCTTCTGCATAGAGGGTATCAAAGGCAAGACTGGACTTTCCAGATCCAGACAAACCCGTCACCACGACTAATTTGTCCCGTGGAATTTCCACGTCTATATTTTTTAAATTATGGGCACGTGCCCCATGAATGACAATTTTATCTTGCATATTCTTACTCTAATCACCTTTTTGTTAACCTCCATTATAACAAATTTTTTAGTATTCTTTTATCCAAAACCGTCCTTTTTCTGATATAATGTTAAGGTGTAAAAAAACAAGGGGAGGCACCATGAAACAGGTCTTTTTATCGACAACGACTGAATTTAAAGAAATAGAGACACTGGAACCTGGTAGCTGGATCAACCTTGTCAACCCTTCCCAAAGTGAATCGATGGAAATCGCCTCTGCTTTTAACATCGATATTGCCGACTTACGGGCACCACTCGATGCGGAAGAAATGTCTCGTATGACCATTGAAGATGAGTATACCTTGATCATCGTCGACGTCCCCATCAAGGAAGAGCGGAACAATCAGACCTACTACGTGACGATTCCGCTAGGGATTATCCTGACAGAAGAGGCTATTATCACGACTTGCTTGGAGAAATTGCCGCTTCTAGATATCTTTATCAACCGACGCTTGCGGAATTTCTATACTTTTATGCGATCGCGCTTTATCTTTCAGATCCTCTATCGTAACGCCGAACTCTACTTGTCTGCGCTTCGTACCCTGGATCGAAAGAGTGAACAGATTGAAAGTCAATTGCACAAATCAACGCGTAATGAAGAGTTGATTGAGTTGATGGAGTTAGAAAAAACCATCGTCTACTTTAAGGCCTCTCTGAAAACCAATGAGCGCGTGATCAAGAAATTGACCAGCGCCACTAGTAACATCAAGAAATACTTAGAAGACGAAGATCTGCTGGAAGATACCTTGATCGAAACCCAGCAGGCCATTGAGATGGCGGATATTTATGGAAATATCCTACACTCCATGACCGATACCTTCGCATCGATCATCTCCAACAACCAGAACAACATCATGAAGACCTTGGCCATGGTAACCATCGTCATGTCCATCCCAACCATGATTTTCTCAGCCTACGGGATGAACTTCAAGGACAATGAATTACCGCTCAATGGAGAACCAAATGCCTTCTGGCTGATCATTTTCATCGCCTTTGCCCTGACCGGTTCTCTCGTCGTCTACCTCATCCATAAAAAATGGTTCTAACACCTACTAATAACATCTAAGGAGTATTTATGTCTCAATTTGATTTGAATCAACTCAGCAAGAAAAACCAAGAATTTATCCGCATCGCCAAACACCAATTGCTTGAAAACGGGAAATCAGAGGAAGAAGCAGAAAGCCTCATCCAAGAAATCCTTCCAGCTATCCATGAAAACCAAGGAAAAGGGATTCCGGCACGGACTCTTTTTGGAGCTCCAACTGTTTGGGCGAATTCTTTCAGCGAGAAAGAACGCTATGAAAAAGAGCATCCGAAATTAAACGATGCTCCCTCCCTTATGATTTTGGATTCCTTCCTCTTTATCTTTGGTGTCTTTGCTGCGATTAGCGCCTTTATGAACTTGGTCGCACCGCGTCGTACTGGCTATGGGTTGATCACCTTGATCCTTGGAAGTTTGACAGGGGCTCTGCTCTTGTATCTCATGTACTACTTCTTCTATCAGTATATGGATGGCACAAAAGATCGCAGTGAGCGTCCTTCTCTTTGGAAATCCATGCCGATTCTTGTCGGAGTCATGTTCCTTTGGGTCATCGTCTTGTCCTTTACATCCTTACTTCCACAAGTCCTCAACCCAACTATTCCAGATGTTTTTGCCATCGTTTTAGGAGCTCTAGCGCTTGTCCTTCGCTTCTACCTCAAGAAACGCTTTAATATTAAAAGTTCGAGCACAGCACCTGCAACTCGACGCTAAAAAGAAACGGATGAAGTTTTCATCCGTTTTTGTTTTACTGTATTTCCCTGTTCAACCTTTTTGAAAAATAGAGGACTAAGTCATCATTGTTTTCACAAGAACTGTATGGGGCCAAGGGGCGATCCCTAAACCAAATTCCAGATCCATCTGGGATATAGCCTCGTTTAACATACAGTCTTTGAGCTGGGCCATAACCCGAGTGTAAACCAACCCCTAAAGTAACAATCTCTGAAAGTAGCCGGACTCTTTTTTCCGCCTCTTCTAAGAGTTGATTCCCAATCCCTCGACTTCTAAATGGCTCAAAAACATTAAAATCAGATAGTTCAGGATAGACTCCCACGAAAGGGCCGTTCTTGGCAGCAGGCAATATAGTGATATAGCGCTGCCACAAATCCATCCGACTCAGCTACTAATACGTCCCTCTCTCTATTCTCCTGCTCTTGAAAATAGCTATTCAAGATATCCTCTCTACCTGGCCACCCTTGGTGGATAAAGGCTTGAGAGATGTGCTCAATATCTGCCTTTATCA
Source organism: Streptococcus sp. (assembly GCA_047241705.1). GTDB lineage: Bacteria > Bacillota > Bacilli > Lactobacillales > Streptococcaceae > Streptococcus. The sequence goes on along the minus strand of JBKTJB010000001.1, from coordinate 1,090,698 downwards.
TCCTCCTGATGATTACACCTTCCTTCATGTTGCGCTCCCTGATACCTTTCTTCCCATCATTATAGCATAATTAGAGCTCGGGAAAGGTCAAAGAGCTTCACACGGACCTAACTCACTATCATATTTCTATGCTCGCAAAAAAAGATCCAAAAGGGTCTCGAAAAAGAGGTCCACCGACCCTCAACTCGCCTCTTATATTTCCAGGCTCGTGAAAAAAGACCCGTAAGCGGTCTTACTCGCTTTTTTATTTTCAAGCTCAGAAAAGAGGTCCACTTGACCTGAAAAAAGACCCACCCGGGTCTTTTCTTTAATCTTCGTTTACGAAAGGCATCAAAGCCATTACGCGAGCGCGTTTGATAGCTGTTGTTACTTTACGTTGGTTCTTCGCTGAAGTTCCAGTTACACGACGAGGAAGGATTTTCCCACGTTCTGAAACGAAACGGCTAAGAAGCTCAGTATCTTTGTAATCGACATATTCGATTTTGTTTGCTGCGATGTAATCAACTTTTTTACGGCGTTTGAATCCGCCACGACGTTGTTGAGCCATGTTTAATTCTCCTTTATAGTTTTAATTCGTTAAACCCATTCTTAGAATGGAAGATCGTCGTTCGAGATATCCATTGGATTGGCTCCAAATGGATTTTCTTCACGACCAAAGTTTGGCGCTGCATTGCTTGGTTCTGATCCACCAAAGCTTGGGGTTGCATTTCCAGCAAAACCACCGTTGCCTGATGAATAGCCACCACCTGCATGCCCTTCGCGTGCTGCACGGCTTTCCAATAGTTGGAAGCTGTCTGCTACGACTTCAGTGACATAAACACGTTGACCTTGCTGGTTTTCGTAATTACGTGTTTGAATGCGACCGGTAATCCCAATCAAAGCACCTTTCTTAGCCCAGTTGGCTAAGTTTTCTGCTTGCTGACGCCAGATCACACAGTTGATGAAATCGGCTTCGCGCTCTCCATTTTGACTCTTGAAGTTGCGGTTGACAGCTAGGCTGAAAGTAGCAACTGCTTGATTGCTTGGAGTGTAGCGAAGTTCAGCATCACGGGTCATACGACCGACAAGTACAACATTGTTAATCATAAGTCACCTCGGATGATTTCTTACGCGTCAACTTTTACGATCATGTGACGAAGAATGTCACCGTTGATTTTTGAAAGACGGTCGAACTCGTTAAGAGCTACAGCGTCGTTCGCTTCAACGTTTACGATGTGGTAAAGTCCTTCACGGAAATCTTGGATTTCGTATGCAAGACGACGTTTTTCCCAATCTTTTGATTCAACAACAGTTGCACCGTTGTCAGTCAAGATAGAATCGAAACGTGCTACCAAAGCGTTTTTAGCTTCTTCTTCAATGTTTGGACGAATAATATAAAGAATTTCGTATTTAGCCATTGATAATGTTCCTCCTTTTGGACTAATGACCCCCTGTCTTTGGTAAGGGGGTAAGTGAGGTTTACTCACAAGAAACTATTATACCAGACTTTGCGAACAAAGGCAAGAATTATCTTTAGGATTTAAAAAATGATTTTTGACGTCCCCTTCGAGAAAAAAGAAAGAAATGTCCTAAAAAATGACATTTTATAGAAGAAACTATTCCCACTCTTCCTCTCCTTTCCTTAAAGAAAACTGATATCAGTTAGCTTTAAGCTTGAGTCTTTATACTAGCTACAACAAATCTCAAGAAACGAGGAACGATTATGAATTATCTTATCATCCCCGCCTATCAACCGGATCTGAATCTTGTCAAACTGGTTCGCTTGGTCCACGCTAAGAGCGATCTCCACATCATCGTCATCGACGATGGGAGTGACGCTGACAAGAAAGTGATCTTTGACAAATTAGAGGGTCTTGCGACAGTTCTGACTCATGAGCACAACCAAGGAAAAGGACAAGCACTCAAGACTGCTTATGCCTACATCCTAGAAAGAGGCACCTATGGAAGCATTGTTCACAGCTGATGCAGACGGTCAGCACAAAATTTGGGATATTTTCAGGGTTGTTAACCAATCTCAAGAGCATCCTGGAACACTTATTCTAGGAGCACGCGCCTTCTCTGGAAAAGTTCCTTTGCGTTCTGCTTTCGGAAATAAATTGACTCGTTTCTTGTTTAAGCAACAAACAGGGGTGGCGGTCAGCGATACCCAAACGGGCTTACGGGCTTTCACTACGAATCTCTTGCATTTCATGCTTGAGGTTGACGGACAGCGTTATGAATATGAAATGAATGTTCTCCTTGCAGCAAGCAAGTCCTTCCCCATCGTGGAAGTTCCCATCGAGACGGTCTACATCAATGACAACGAAGGCTCCCATTTCCGACCTATTCGAGATGGCCTCATGATCTACAAGGACATGTTCAAGTTTGCCCTCTCCTCTCTGAGTAGTTTTATCGTTGACTATCTGGTCTACGCCTTCTTCCTCTTCGTGATGATGGCCGTGCCCATTAGTCTACGTATTCTCCTAGCCAATGGGATCGCTCGTGTGACGAGTTCCATCTTTAACTACTCAACCAATAAGCACCTGGTCTTTAAGAATAAAGACAGTGTCGCTAAAACTGGAAGTGGCTACTTTGGTCTAGCTCTTGGCCTCTTTATTCTCGATACGCTCTTGATTCGACTCTTCTATACTGCTTTCGGGCTCAATCTCCTGATCAGTAAGATTGTCGTCGGCTTCCTCCTCTTTCTGGTCTCATGGGTGATCCAGAAAAAGTGATCTTCAAAGAAAGGACTGCTACCCACCATGAAATTTTTTAAAAATCCTACACCTATGCTGCCTGCTTTGGCCTTCTTTGACCAGCAGTTTTAGCTACTCTGATGCTCAAGACCTTTGTCTTATCCGATGCCATCCAAACCGTAAAAGCTACGACTACGGACACCAAGGCAGCCAAAAAAGCAGCTGCATCGGCTACAACGACTGATACTAGCTATTCAGATGACAATATCCAGGTAAGCCTAACAGAAAAAACGGTTGAAAATACCCAGGTTTACATTGCAGATATCACAGTCAGCTCATCTGACTACCTCAAAACAGCCTTTGCACAAAATACTTACGGAACCAACGTGACTGCTAAGACCTCTGTCACAGCTGCCAACAACAGTGCCATTCTAGCAGTGAATGGTGACTATTACGGGGCTAACAGTACAGGATACGTCATCCGAAATGGAGTGGTCTACCGTGATACCGTTCGGGAAGATTCAAGCAATGGTGACCTAGCCATTTACAAGGATGGATCCTTCAAAATTATCTATGAAGATGAGATCTCAGCGGATCAATTGGTCAAAGACGGGATCGTCAATCTCCTCGCTTTCGGTCCTTCCTTAGTTGAAAATGGAGAAATTACCGTCGATACCAACTCAGAGGTCGGGCAATCTATGGCATCTAATCCACGGACAGCGATTGGAATCATCGATGAAAATCACTACATTATCGTCGTGTCAGATGGACGGACTTCAGAAAGTGAAGGGCTATCTCTCTACCAATTAGCCGAAGTGATGAAGTCTTATGGCGTTAAAACAGCCTACAACCTGGATGGGGGTGGATCTTCTACACTTTACTTCAATGGCCAAGTTATTAACAAACCAACAACAAATGGTACTATCTCAGAAAGGGCGGTGAGTGACATTGTCTACATCGGTTACTAATCCTATCAAAAAACGCTTGAAAAAGACCATCCTATGGTACATTCTTATCTCGGCTTTCTTCTTTGTCGGAAGTCGTATCTACGAACACTTTAGTTTTGGCGAAACCTCTGCCTTCATGCACTACCTCTTCTTGATTCCTTTGATCGGTGGCGCCCTACTAGTGCTTCTACAGTTGATGGTAAAAGGCTTCTCTCGCCTGAGCCTCAATCTTTGGAATTCAGGAGTGGCTACCCTAACAGCCGGAGCCCTCTACCGAGGGATTGTCAACCTCTCTGGTCGATCTACCACAATGGATCAACCCTATTATTACCTTGGAGTTGCCTTTCTAGCACTAGCTCTGATCAGCCTCTTCTTTGTCCGCAGTGTCTGGGTGGAGAAAACAGCCTAAGACATCAAAAACGTCCGTTTCTTAAAAGAACGGACGTTTTTTGGGGTAAGATTAACGGATGAACGACTTAGCCTTCACGTTTTTTGCTAGCTACAAATCCTGCTAAAGCTAGTGAGGTCATGCCAAAGAGGCTAAGGACGGTTGAAGCCAATTCATCTTGACCTGTTTTTGGAAGACCAGTTGCTGGTGTAGCAGCTACTTCGGCTTGACCACCCGTATGATAAGTGACAGCAACTGGTTTGTTTGTTGCCACTTCTTTTGTTTCACTTGCAGCTGGTTGAGCTGGAGTTACTGGAGTTTCAGGTTGAGGAGTTGGGGTAACAGGAGACACTGGAGCTACAGGATGGACTGGATTTACAGGACTTACCGGATCAACTGGCGCTGGCTGTGGTTGTGGTTCTGGAGTAGGTGTTTCTTCTTCCACTTTTTCCACAAATGTCTTGTTGCCCAAGATTGAAGCAGACAACTTCTTCCCTGCCTTATTCACATCTTCGATGTATTGGATAAAGACTTCCGTATCTGGATTAATGGCACCGATCAATTTTGTATCGCGGAAGACTGAGAATCCATCTCCGCCACCATACAAGAAGTCGTTGATAATTGCCTTGTAGGTCTTGTTGCGATCAATTTCGGTTCCGTCTGCCTTGTAAGCTTTCACGACCTTATATGGATTTTCTTCTGTTGCATCAGCTGGTTTTGTATAGGTGTACTTGATCCCTGCCATTTGCAAGAAGTAGAGCTCTTTTTCATCATATTGTTGGTCCAAAGCTTTGTAGATTTGGTCCCCAGTGATTTCTACTACTTGGAGGATATTTCCAAATGGTTGCACTGCTTGAGCTGCACCCCAAGTTACTGTTCCGTCTGGTTTCACCACGAGGTCTGCACGGATTCCTCCATTGTTGGTGAAGGCAAAGTCAACATCCGGATAACCTGATTTTTTGGCAATATCTAGTTGCGCTGCTGTGACCAAATCTCCAACAGCACTTTCTTTTTGTGCATTCAGTTCACGGGTAATATTTTCAGCTTTGTCTGCTGTACCGATTTTTGCTTCTGTTACTTTTTTAACTGTCGCATTGGCATCATCGATGATCGCTTGAACCTTGGCATCTTTTGCTTTGCCTTTCGATGGATCTACAGCAATAATTTTAGCAGTTGGAGCTTTGACAAAGTCAGCTGTATCCGTATCTAGGACCCCACGGACATCCGAGTAAGCTTTCCCTTGAGACGTACCTTGAACGATCAAGGTATTTCCAACCATCCCGTTTGTATATTGGTGGTTGTGACCTGCAAAGACGATATCCACTGAGTTTTCAGGATAGATTTGGTTTAATTTTTTGATCATGTCTGCAGCCGGACCTTCTGCTACACCATTCTTACTAGTGGCAGCAACGTGGGCCAAGACAGCGATCGCATGGACCCCTTGGTCATTTAATTCACGCGCATATTTGGCAATCGATTCTGCTTCATCCAAAACGCGGTATTGTTCATGATTTTTACGCAAAACAAGATTTGGGAATTCTGTCGTAACAACCCCGATAAATCCAACCTTAACGGTCTTGTCATTGACTGGGATTTCTTTGATGGTATAAGGTTTCCAGTCAAATGGGATTTTATTGGTATCTTTGTCAACCAAGTTGGCAATGACAACTTCTTGTTTGGAAGCTTCATGAGGATACTCATCGACGATCTTGTTGAATTGACCAGGTGTTGGGGCTTCTCCCTTCATGATCCGGTTGAATTCACCAAGTCCTTCGTCAAACTCGTGATTACCAAGGGTTCCGTATTCAAAGTTCATTTCATTGAAGACTTTTACAGTTGGTTCATCTTGAAGGAGGGCAGAGTTAGCTGGACTAGCGCCGACCATATCTCCCGCTTGCACACGGATGCTGGCATTAGGCGTTCCGGCATTCTCCGTTTCAAAGTCTTTTTGTGAATCGTTCAAGTAGGTTGCCAAAAGTGGGGCTGTTCCTGCATTTTTCACAGTTTCGCCTTCTAAACGAGCTGTCCCTGTTTGTTCCAAGGCACCGTGGAAGTCATTGACGCCCATGAACTGCACAGGCAATTCGTCTGCAAAAACGCTATTGATCGCCAAAACACTAAGACCTGCAGCGACCGCTAGGATACTGCTTTTCAAGATAATTTTTTTCTTCATAGAATACTCCATTTTCTAATGTAGAACACTTCTCCAAAAAGGAGAACGCAGAACAGTTGAATTGCTGCAATCAGCTCTTCCATTTTACTATTTTTTCGGTTTTACTTCAATATTTCTCTGAAAACTCTTTCATTTTTTAGAAAATATGTGTTTTCCAAACATCTTTTTTCATTCTTTTTCCTTTTGTTACTTGCTGTTCATCACAAAAGAGGCTGGGACAAAAGTCCTAGCCTCTCAATTATTTTTGGATTGTCGAGCAAGACGCAGTGGTTGAGTGGGCTTCTACTACGCTGATTTCATCAGCTTTTACAGCCCTACTCAACATGTGCGGAGGTGGGACGACGAAATCGAATTCTAACGAATTACCGATTTCTGTCCCACTCTCTTTTCTTATTTATTCACGTTTTCCCATTTCCAGTTTTGAACTTCTGGAATGTCATCTCCGTTTTCACGGATGTAGTCATGGTGGAAGGCGATTGTTTCATCCATCTTCGCTGCAAATGCGCTTGCTGCATCTCCAAGAGCTGCATTAGTCTGCATCTTGTGCCAAGTGGAAGCGATCCAATTCAGACATCACACGCATATCAAATGGTGTGGTGATATCTCCGTTTTCACGGTAACCATGTACACGAAGGTTATGGTTGTGACGGTTGAAGAAGATATCACGGATCATGCCTTCATAACCATGGAAGGCAAAGATGACTGGTTTATCAGTTGTGAAGACTTTGTCGAACTCTTCATCTGAAAGTCCACGCGCATCAACGGATGGGTGACGCAATTTCAAGATATCCACAACGTTGACAAAGCGGATCTTCAATTCTGGGAAGGCTTTGTGCAAGATTGTGATGGCAGCAAGAGCTTCTAAGTTTGGCTCTGTACCTGCAGCGGCAATAACAAGATCTGGCTCTTCATCTGCTGAAACAGTTGATGCCCAATCGATCACCTTGTATCCTTCACGAACCAATTCTTCTGCTTCAGCTGCTGAGTAGAATTGCGGACGTGGGTGTTTAGAAGAAACGATCAAGTTGATCACATCTTCTCCCTTGAAGGCTTCATCCATCACTGCAAGCAAGCTATTGGTATCTGCTGGCAAGTACTCACGGATATATTCAGGAGTTTTCTCAGCCAAGTGAGTCAAGATACCTGGATCTTTGGTGAGTGTAACCATTGTGGTCTTGTTGGAAGACAGTTGAAGTTGCAATCAAGTTCAAGGCTGGGTAGTTTTTACGCCATGTTGTATGTGTCTTAGACTTACGCAACCATTTGAAGTGTTGAGTGATCATAGAATCCACAACACGAAGGAAGGATTCGTAAGAAGCGAAGAATCCATGACGACCTGTCAAGACATATCCCTCAAGCATTCCTTCTGCTTGGTGCTCTGACAATTGAGAGTCAATGACACGACCAGCAGGGCTCAAGGCTTCATCGTAGTCTGGTTTCATACGTCCTAACCATTGACGGCTTGTCCGTGTGAAGACTTCTTGAAGACGGTTTGATTTGGTTTCGTCTGGACCGAAAATACGGAAGTTATCTGGGTTCTGCATCTACTAAGTCTGCCGCATACTTACCAAATTCGATCATGTCTTGAGCCATGATTTCACCTGGTGTGTTGAATTGAAGGGCATGTTTCTTCCAATCAGCTGTGTTCATTGGTTTGATCACACCAGCATTTGTGATTGGGTTCATCGCCATGCGACGGTCACCTTTTGGTGCAATTTCAGCAATTTCAGGAACTAGTTTACCAGTTTCGTCGAACAATTCAGCTGGACGGTAAGATTCCAACCATGAAAGAAGGGCATCGACATGCTCCATGTGGTGAGCATCTACTGGGATTGGAACTTGGTGCGCACGGAATCCACCCTCGATAGGTGTTCCTTCCCATGCTTTTGGACCAGTCCAACCTTTAGGAATACGAGCAATCAAGACAGGGTATACTGGTTGAGTTGCTTCTTCAGCAGAACCTTTACGAGCTTCTGCTTGGACTTTCTTGATTTCTTCAATTGCTTCATCCAATTTTTCAGCGAACAAAGCGTGGGCAGCTTCGTGGTCTTCTGAAATTGCAGTGACATTCGCAAAGATTGGTTTCCAACCAAGACCTTCAAAGAAGAGGGCCAATTCTTCGTCTGTTTTGCGTTCGAAGATCGTTGGGTTGTGGATCTTCCCACCGTTGAGGTAGAAGATTGGAAGGATAGCCCCATCGTTGACTGGGTTCAAGAAGGTATTTGACAACCAACCAGCCATCAATGGACCAGTTTCTCCTTCTCCATCACCGATTACGGTTGCAGCAATCACATCTGGATTATCCAAAACAGCTCCAGCAGCGTGAGAAAGGGCATAACCAAGTTCTCCACCTTCGTGGATAGATCCTGGTGTTTCAGGCGCTGCGTGAGAAGCAATTCCTCCTGGGAATGAGAAGATCTTACACAAGTGTTTGAAACCTTCTTCATTTTGTGGGATAGTTTGGATTCAATTCAGTATAAGAACCATCTAAGTAAGAGTTCGATACCATTACTTGTCCACCGTGACCTGGTCCTTCAATGTAGAACATATCCAAGTCGTATTTGTTGATGGCACGGTTCAAGTGAGCATAGATAAAGTTTTGCCCTGGTACAGTTCCCCAGTGTCCGATTGGGTGAGCCTTCAAGTCATTTTCAACGACTTCGCGCTTCAACAATGGGTTATCTTTCAAGTACATTTGAGCAGCTGAAATGTAGTTGACTGCACGCCACCAAGCGTCTACTTTATCCAAGTAAGCTTTGCTGTTATAATCGACAGTCATCTTGTCTCCTCACAATTTCTAGACAGGTCTGTTGAACAACCTGTTCGTTTGATCAATAGTTTAAACAATCTGTTTTCAATCAAACAGATGATATTGAAGAAAATATTCAATATTACTTCTATTCTATCAAGAATTTCCCTTTTTGTACATCAGAAAGTAAGAAAAATATTCTTTGAACGTCAAATTTTAATTTCCCACTAAAGTGGTTCCATTCCCTACAGGGATAGGTTTTAAAAAAAGACTTTGCTGATTTTTGCAAACCAGCAAAGTCCCAAATGAAATGGAGTCAGTTAAATGACTTTTTGACCTTTCTTGTAGACATCTGTCACGAGATTTGTCGCAAAGAAATAGAAGAGATAATCTAGATTTGGTGCATCAAAGATGGTAATGTCGGCCTGTTTGCCAACATCGAAAGAGCCGATTGTTTTAGCACGATCAACTGAATAGGCCGCATTGATGGTCACTGCATTGAGAATTTCTACTGGAGTTAGGCGCATCATGAAGCAACCCAGATGCATGGCAAACTGGAGATTGGCTGTTGGACAAGACCCTGGGTTGCTGTCCGTTGTTAGGGTAATGGCCATCCCAGCGTCCAACATCTTACGAGCCGGTGCATAAGTATCTTCCATCAAGCTAAAGGTTGTGGCTGGTAATAGATTGCCAATCACTTTTGCTGCAGCTAGATTTTTGAATACCTTCATCGGTAATCACCATCAAGTGTTCTGCGCTGGTAGATTTCAATTCAGCCGCCACATCAACACCACCAATGGATTCGATCTCATCGGCATGGATCCGTAGCTTGAAGCCCATCTCCTTAGCTTTTGAAAGAAGATAGCGAGATTCATCTGCTGTAAAGACACCTTTTTCACAGAAGATATCACAGAACTCAGCTAGTTTTTCTTCCTTCACTTTGGGAAGCATTTGTTCCACAATGAGATCTAAATATTCTTGGGAACGGCCCTTGTACTCTGTTGGGAATCGCATGGGCTGCCATAAAGGTCGAAACCAAGTCTATTTCATGATCACGGTCCAGTGCGGCCACAACATCCAACTGGCGTTTTTCAGTTTCCCAATCCAAACCATAGCCACTCTTGGCTTCGACAGTAGTCACCCCATGACGCAACATGTAATCCAACAGTCGTTTGGACTTGTCATAAAGATTTTCAAAAGAAGCTTCCCGTGTCGCCCGAACCGTGCTCAGAATTCCACCGCCTTGGGCGAGGATGTCTAAGTAAGAAACACCCGCTAACTTTTTCGCAAATTCATGTTCACGACTACCTCCATAGACCAAGTGAGTATGGCAGTCAATCAGGCCAGGAGTCGCAACTTTTCCTTCACAGGATTTCACTTCCGTATGGTCATCAATCAGTTCTGGATCTGGTTGACCTGTCCCAACTGCAAGAATCTTTCCATCCTTAATAGCGATATAAGCATCGGAAAGGATTTGCTGCTTCTGCCATCTCTTTGCCATAGAGAGGATGGCCTAGATCATTCGGACAAAACAATTGGTTAAAGTGGGTTAATAGGATATCAGCAGACATATGAAACATTCCTTTCTATTTCCATTGTTATTCATTTTACAATTCTACAGGAAAAGCGTCAAAAAAAAGTCAAAAAGTTTTTCCCTCATTTTTTTTTGCTTTATTAAAAATTATATTTTTTTTTGACTCTTTATTGACGTTTCTTCGATACAATAAAGAAAATACAAATTCACAGTCCAACTATAAGGAGGGTTCTGCTATGTCATTTATAGACGAGAAAGAAATTGCAGCTGCTATGTCTGTCAAACTTGACTTTGATGTCCTACCTGAAAAGGCGACTTTTCAAGAAGGCATCCGTCGTGCACCTGATAGAGGCTTCCGCTTAACGCAGGCTCAGACCGAAATTGCCCTTAAAAATGCTTTGCGTTACATTCCTAAAAAATTCCACCAAGAGTTGATCCCAGAATTCCTGGAAGAACTGAGAACTCGCGGTCGGATCTATGGCTATCGCTTCCGTCCAAAAGATCGCATCTATGGAAAACCAATTGATGAGTACAAAGGAAAATGCACTGCTGCTAAGGCTATGCAGGTCATGATCGACAACAACTTGAGCTTTGAAATTGCCCTTTATCCATATGAATTGGTCACTTATGGGGAAACAGGATCTGTCTGCGCCAACTGGATGCAGTACAACTTGATCAAGAAATACTTGGAAGTCATGACAGAAGACCAAACCTTGGTGGTTGAATCTGGTCACCCTCTAGGCCTCTTCAAATCGAAACCAGAAGCTCCTCGTGTCGTCATTACTAACGGTCTCTTGATTGGTGAATATGACAATATGCGCGACTGGGAAATCGCTGAAGAAATGGGAGTAACCAACTACGGTCAGATGACGGCTGGTGGCTGGATGTACATCGGTCCTCAAGGGATCGTTCACGGTACTTTCAACACCCTTCTCAATGCTGGTCGTCTTAAACTCGGTGTGGCCTGATGACGGCGACTTGACCGGTAAGCTCTTTATTTCGTCTGGTCTCGGTGGGATGAGCGGTGCTCAAGGGAAAGCAGCTGAAATTGCAAAAGCGGTTGCCATTGTCGCTGAAGTCGACCGCTCTCGGATCGAAACGCGCCACTCTCAAGGCTGGATTAGCCAAGTGACCGACAGTGCCGAAGAAGCTGTGAAATTGGCTCAAGCAGCACTGGAAGCTGGTGAATCCACTTCGATTGCCTACCATGGTAATATCGTAGACTTGCTCGAATATGTCAATGAACACCAAGTTCACGTTCATCTCTTGTCTGACCAAACCTCTTGCCACAACGTCTATGATGGTGGCTATTGCCCAGTTGGTATCAGCTTTGAAGAACGGACACGTTTGCTGGCAGAAGACAAAGAAACCTTCCATCGTTTGGTCGATGAAACCTTGGCTCGTCACTTCGCAGTGATCAAAGCCTTGACGGCTAAAGGCACCTACTTCTTCGACTACGGTAATGCCTTCATGAAATCCGTGTACGACTCAGGCATCAAGGAAATTTCTAAGAATGGTTTGGATGACAAAGACGGCTTCATTTGGCCATCTTATGTAGAAGATATCATGGGACCTATGCTCTTTGACTATGGTTATGGTCCATTCCGTTGGGTCTGCCTCAGCGGTAAACACGAAGACTTGATTGCAACTGACCATGCAGCTATGGAAGCGATCGATCCAACTCGTCGCTACCAAGACCGCGATAACTACAACTGGATTCGCGATGCTGAGAAGAACCAATTGGTGGTTGGTACCCAAGCTCGTATCCTCTACCAAGATTGTATGGGCCGTGTCAACATTGCTTTGAAATTCAATGAACTCATTCGCCAAGGCAAGATTGGACCGGTCATGATCGGACGTGACCACCATGACGTATCTGGTACAGATGCTCCATTCCGTGAAACATCAAACATCAAAGATGGATCAAACGTTACTTGTGATATGGCGGTTCAATGTTACGCCGGTAACGCTGCTCGCGGTATGAGTCTTGTCGCTCTCCACAATGGTGGTGGTACTGGTATCGGTAAAGCCATCAACGGTGGATTCGGTCTCGTTCTAGACGGTAGCCACCGGATCGACGAAATTATCAAATCTGCTATTTCATGGGATACCATGGGCGGGGTTGCTCGTCGGAACTGGGCACGGAACGATCATGCTATTGAAACAGCGATCGAATACAACCGTCTCCATGCAGGAACAGACCACATCACTATTCCTTATCTTGCAGACGAAGATTTGGTCAAAGAAGCTGTTCAAAAATTGTTTTAACATCAAAAAATAAAAACTGAGAAAGGGGAGGAAAATACAAAGGACTTCTCCTCCCCACTTCTCCTATAAAAAGAGGTAATTATATGGCAAAAATTGTTGAGTGTATTCCGAACTTTTCTGAAGGACGCAATCAGGCTGTGATCGACGGATTGGTAGCCACAGCAAAAAGCATCCCAGGTGTCACATTATTAGACTACTCGTCTGATGCCAGCCACAACCGCAGCGTCTTTACACTCGTTGGGGATGAAGAAAGCATTCAAGAAGTAGCTTTCCAATTGGTGAAATATGCATCTGAAAATATCGATATGACCAAGCACGAAGGCGAACACCCTCGGATGGGGGCAACAGACGTTTGTCCATTCGTTCCGGTCAAAGATATCACTACAGCTGAATGCGTTGAAATCGCTAATAAAGTGGCCGAACGCATCAATCGCGAATTAGGTATTCCAATCTTCCTTTACGAAGATGCCGCAACTCGTCCAGAACGGAAAAACTTTGGCTAAAGTGCGCAAAGGACAATTTGAAGGAATGCCAGAAAAATTGTTGGAAGAAGACTGGAAGCCAGACTACGGCGAACGCAAGATTCACCCAACTGCAGGGGTTACAGCCGTCGGTGTCCGTATGCCACTCGTTGCTTTCAATATTAACCTTGACACAGACGACCTAGATATTGCCAATAAAATTTCTAAAATCATTCGCGGATCAAGCGGTGGATACAAATACTGTAAAGCGATCGGTGTCATGTTAGAAGATCGTAACATCGCCCAAGTCTCTATCAACATGGTCAACTTGGAACAATTCCCATTGTATCGTGTCGTTGAAACCGTTCGTTTCGAAGCACAACGCTACGGGGTTCGCATCATCGGAACAGAACTCATCGGACTTGCTCCTGCTAAGGCTTTGATCGACTCAGCTGAATACTACTTGCAATTAGAAGACTTTGACTACAGCAAACAAGTCTTGGAAAATCACTTGTTGGGTTAGAAAGGGAGTTCTATGAAACTAGTTGACTTAAGTATTACGGAGTTTGCCAAGGTCCTTGGTTCGGATGCTCCAGCTCCAGGTGGTGGTTCTGCTGCTGCTCTATCTGCTGCGAATGGGATTTCCCTTACAAAAATGGTCTGTGAACTGACCATTGGAAAGAAAAAATACGCAGAATTTGAAGACCACATCAAAGGGGTTCATGAAAAAAGCGCTCAACTCCAAGACCAATTACTAGAAGCCATCGACAAGGATACAGAAGCCTTCAACGTCGTATCAGCTGTCTTTGATCTTCCAAAAGAAACGGAAGAAGAGAAAGCTGCTCGTCGTGAAGCCATGCAAAAAGCTTTGAAACATGCGACAGTATCTCCTTTCTCTATGATGGAGCTCATCGTTGAAGCTCTTGAAACCACCAAAGAAGCTGTTGGCAAGTCCAACACTAATGCGGCTAGTGACCTAGGGGTAGCTGCTCTGAATCTTAAAGCTGGCCTTCAAGGTGCTTGGCTCAATGTCTTGATCAACATTTCAGGAATCAAGGACCAAGACTTCGTCCAAGAATACCACGGCAAGGGACTCAAACTTCTCCAAACCGGTTCTGATCTTGCAGATAATATTTACCAAACCATTTTAGAAAGTCTATCTTAAACCTAGCAAATAAAAATAAAGAAAGAAGGGATTCTATGGTTTTATCGGATATTGAAATCGCCAATTCTGTCCAAATGAAGCCCATCACCGATATCGCTGCTGAACTTGGATTGACCGAAGACGATATTTCGCTCTACGGAAAATACAAGGCAAAAATTGATAGCAACCAACTGGAACAACTCAAGGATAAGGAAGATGGAAAGCTGATCCTCGTGACAGCCATCTCACCAACACCTGCTGGAGAAGGAAAGACAACCACCTCTGTTGGCTTGGTCGATGCTCTTTCAGCTATTGGTGAAAAAGCCGTCATTGCCCTGCGCGAACCTTCTCTTGGCCCTGTCTTTGGGATCAAGGGTGGAGCTGCCGGTGGCGGGTACGCCCAAGTGGTTCCAATGGAAGATATCAACCTTCACTTTACCGGAGACTTCCATGCCATTGGGATTGCCAACAACCTCCTTGCAGCCTTGATTGACAACCACATCCATCACGGCAATGAGTTGGGCATCGATTCTCGTCGCATCACCTGAAACGGGTGGTCGACATGAACGACCGTCAACTCCGTCATATTGTCGATGGCCTTCAAGGAAAAACAAACGGGGTTCCTCGTGAAGATGGCTTTGACATCACAGTGGCTTCTGAAATCATGGCCATTCTCTGTCTCTCAGAAAATATCCTTGATCTCAAAGAACGTCTTGATCGCATCATTATCGGGTACAACTACCAAGGACAACCGGTCACAGCCAAAGACCTCAAGGCTGGAGGTGCCATGGCAGCTGTCCTCAAAGATGCCATCCATCCGAACTTGGTGCAGACCTTAGAACATACTCCTGCCATCATCCACGGCGGACCATTTGCCAATATCGCCCATGGCTGCAACAGTGTGCTGGCTACTAAACTAGCCCTCAAATATGCAGACTATGTCGTGACAGAAGCTGGCTTCGGAGCAGACCTCGGTGCTGAAAAATTCATCGATATCAAGTGCCGTATGGCCGGGCTCAAACCTGCTGCCGTTGTCCTCGTCGCAACCATCCGTGCTCTCAAGATGCATGGTGGAGTTGCCAAGGCAGACTTGGCAACTGAAAATGTCCAAGCCGTTATCGATGGTCTACCAAACCTAGACAAACACTTGGCCAACATCCAAGAAGTCTATGGTCTACCTGTGGTCGTTGCCATCAACAAATTCCCACTGGATACAGAGGCAGAGCTAGAAGCTGTCTATGAATCTTGTAAGAAACGCCATGTAGATGTGGTCATCTCAGATGTCTGGGCACATGGTGGAGCTGGTGGTCGTGACTTGGCTGAAAAAGTCATTCAACTGGCTCAAGAAGAAAACCACTTCTCTTATGTCTATGACGAAGAAGACAGCATTGAAACAAAATTGACCAAGATCGTCACAAAAGTCTATGGTGGTAAAGGCATCAGCTTAACACCAGCGGCCAAACGCGAACTGAAAGAATTGGAAGCTCTTGGCTTCTCAAACTACCCAATCTGTATGGCCAAAACCCAATACTCCTTCTCAGACGATGCGAAGAAGATGGGAGCACCTAAAGACTTCACTGTTAAAATCAGTAACCTTAAGGTGGCTGCCGGAGCTGGCTTTATCGTAGCTCTCACTGGTACCATTATGACCATGCCTGGCCTACCTAAAGTTCCTGCCAGTGAAAAGATTGATATCGATGCCCACGGCAATATCACTGGTCTCTTTTAAGAAAGAAGGCGTCCTATGGTGACTCTCCTTCATCTTACCCCACAGATTATCAAATTTCTACCTGGTCCGGTGGCCAAACCACCCAACTCTTTCTCTCCAGAGGGAGGAAGCTATCCAGATCGGACCTTTGACTTCCGCCTCTCTACTGCAACGGTAGAGGTTGAAAAAAGTAACTTTACCGATCTCACGGGCTACCACCGAATCTTGATGCCCTTGAATGCCTCCATTCAGGCTCACCCATCACCATAAAGAAGTGGTTTTGAACCCCTTTCAAAGCTACTTCTTTGATGGGGGAGATCCTGTATCTAGCCAAGGGACTTGTCAAGACTTTAATTTGATTTACAAACCTTCTTATCAGGGGCATATGAGTGCTATATCCCCAAAAGAGAGTGTCAAAAGTCAGAGTCGCTATCAATTGATCTACGCTCTCTGTCCACTAACACTCAAATGGGGAACCAATCATTCTCAAACTCTCCAAACTCACGAGCTCCTGGTGATCGAACAAGCATCTCCTCTTCAAGAGATGACAATCACGTTTTTACCCCATCAGTCTGGGGAGCAACCGATTGCTATCTGGACTGGACTACAATAATGTTCACAAAGGAGAAACATTATGAACGGAGCACATAAACAGTCGATTGAGGAACAAGAAAAAGCGAAATTCAGCTTTAGCGGTGCCACTCTTTACGGTATCAACGCCGTCATCGGATCTGGTATCTTCCTCCTCCCTCAAAAAATTTATTCTGGCCTCGGACCAGCCTCTCTAGCTGTCATGTTCGGAGTAGCCGTTCTCGTCATGCTACTATCAGCCTGTCTGGCTGAAACAGCTGGCTACTTCGACAAAAACGGTGGAGCCATGCAATACTCAAAAGCCGCTTTCGGAGACTTCGTTGGCTTTAACGTTGGGATTCTCGGTTGGGCCGTTACTGTTATCGCTTGAGGCTGCCATGTTAGCCGGCTTTGCTAAGATCTTCATCATCACCTTCCCAGCATTTGAAGGCTACAACCTTCCGATCAGTATCGGTATGCTGATTCTCTTGAGTCTGATGAACATTGCCGGTTTGAAAACCTCTAAGATGTTTACTCTGACAGCTACTGTTGCAAAATTAATTCCAATTGTCCTCTTCTCACTCTTTGCCATCTTCTTCATTTCCGGTGGCGTGAGCAAGGGCAACTTCACACCTTTCCTTCAATTGGAAAGTGGAACAAGTCTCTTCAGTTCTATTTCTAGTACAGCCGTCTACATCTTCTACGGTTTCATCGGATTTGAAACCATGTCTATCGTTGCAGGGGAAATGCGCAACCCTGAAAAGAACGTTCCTCGCGCTATTCTAGGTTCTATCAGTATTGTATCTGTTCTCTACATGTTGATCATCGCAGGAACAATCGCCATGCTTGGTGGTCGCATTATGCAAACCAGTGCACCAGTACAAGACGCATTTGTCGAAATGATTGGCCCTATCGGAGCTCCACTCGTTTCTTACGGAGCCCTCATTTCAATCGCCGGTCTAAACATTGGTGAATCTATCATGGTCCCTCGTTTTGGTGCCGCATTAGCAACTGAAAAACTCTTGCCAGAGGGTCTTGGAAAAACAAACTCTAAGAATGCTCCTGTCATTGCCATTATCATTTCTGGTATCTTCGCTTTCTTACTCTTGTTATCTGGCTCTTTCGAATCATTAGCAACCTTCAGTGTTGTCTTCCGTTTCTTCCAATACATTCCAACTGCTTTGGCAGCCATCAAACTCAGAAAAATGTACCCAGACAAAAAGGTTACCTTCCGAGTACCATTTGGTCCCGTTATCCCAGTTCTAGCTGTTGTCGTCAGTATCTTGATGATTGCAGGGGACAACCTGATGAACTTTGTTTGGGGTGCCATCGGTCTCGTGATCGCAAGTGGACTCTACTTTGTTTTCCACGGCGATAAACTACATAAATCTAAAGCCCTTCCTCACTAATTTTCTTTACACAGTAGATGGGAACAGAGACGGGAGCGAAGCTCAGTTTTGCTCCCTAGCCCATCTAGGACTCCTCGAATGTCAAACCTGAGCCCTTTTCTCTATGACTCTTTTCAATTTTTATGATCAATAGACAATGGGCCCATGTTTGGTATTCAAACCGAAGTAAACAACACTACTTCCACAGAACAACTATTCATAATCGGAGGTTTTATATGACTCAATTGATTCATTTAGATGGCAATAGCTTAACACTCGAAGAAGTCATCGCTGTAGCTCGTCACGGTGCCCAATGTGAGCTTGATGAACAAGCCAAAGAAGCCGTTATCGCATCCCGTAAAATCGTTGATGACATTGTCCGGGAAAAACGAGTCGTCTATGAGTGTAACCACTTGGCTTTGGTTCCCTCTGTAATGTCAGCATCTCTCCAGAAGATACAGTTCAACTGCAAGAAAACCTGATCCGAACTCATTCATCTGGTTTCGGTGATCCACTTCCAGAAGATGCCGTTCGTGCCATCATGCTGATCCGTATCAACTCGCTCTTGAAAGGCTATTCTGGCATTCGTCTGTCAACTGTTGAAAAACTGTTAGAATTGCTCAACAAAGGAGTCACTCCTTATATCCCTGAAAAAGGCTCTCTCGGAGCTTCTGGAGACTTAGCACCACTTGCTCATATGGTTTTACCAATGTTGGGTCTTGGACGCGCCTACTACAAAGGAGAACTTCTCAGTGGTCAAGAAGCCTTAGATCGTGCTGGAATTGAAAAGATCCAATTAGCTGCCAAAGAAGGGCTTGCCTTGATCAATGGTACGACTGTCCTAACGGGTATCGGTGCTCTTGCGACTTATGATGGTATCCAATTGCTCAAACTCTCTGATATCGCTGGTGCTCTCTCAATGGAAGTTCACAATGGAATTACCAGTCCATTCGAAGAAGACCTTCATTCCATCCGCCCACAAAGTGGACAATTGGCAACTGCTCGCAACATCCGTAACCTTCTTGAAGGAAGCAAGAATACCACTGTTGCGACTCAACAACGTGGTGCAAGATCCTTATACACTCCGCTGTATCCTCAAATACATGGAGCCAGCAAGGATTCTATTGCTTACGTAAAGAAAAAGTTGAAATCGAAATCAACTCTGTCACAGATAAACCCAATCATTACCAAAGAAGGACACGTCATCTCAGGAGGTAACTTCCACGGTGAACCAATGGCGCAACCATTTGACTTCTTAGGCATTGCCCTTTCTGAAATTGGGAACGTATCTGAACGTCGGGTGGAACGCTTGGTCAACAGCCAACTCAGTAAATTACCATCCTTCTTGGTCAAACACCCTGGACTCAACTCAGGCTTCATGATTACCCAGTATGCTTGTGCATCCCTTGCATCGGAAAATAAAATTTTGGCTCACCCTGCTAGTGTCGATTCTATTCCATCTTGTGAAAACCAAGAAGATTTCGTCAGCATGGGAACGACTGCCGCTCGTAAAGCAGCAGAAATTCTTAAAAACTCACGTCGCATCGTTGCTACTGAAATCATGGCAGCCTGCCAAGCCTTGGATCTCAAGCCAGAAAATCATGAACTTGGTAAAGGGACAAAACCAGCTTATGAGCTGATTCGTCAAAAACTGAACTTCATTGAATTTGACAAAGATATCGAAATCTTTGAAGAACTCAATAAAGCATCTGCTGTTGTCGAAAGCGAAGAATTCTTAGCAACCATCGAAAAAGCAGTTGACTTAAGCATTCAATACTGATACAGTAAGAATAAAGCAAAACAGAGGCTGGCGATCTTCTCAGCCTCTGCCTGCTTTCAGAAAAATAAGGAGGCGACAAGCTTGCTCACAAACTACTATCCAATGACCTACAGCTACTACCAAGGTAGCATCGAAGACAATCCCTACACGGCCAAATGGGGAATGGTCACCAAATTTTTAGACCTAAACGACGAGACACTCACTCCATTTGAGGGTATGACCTTTGGGATCATCGGCTTTAAGAGCGACAAAGGAGTCTATATCAATAATGGGCGTGTAGGAGCAGTCGAGGGCCCTACAGCCATCCGTTCTCAAATCGCCAAACTTCCATGGCACTGGGGAACCAATGTGACAGTGTATGATGTGGGAAATATTGACGGGCCTAACCATTCACTAGAAGAACTCCAAGAAAGTCTCTCACAAGCGATCCAGCGCATGTACCAATTAAGGGATCCAACCCATTGTCCTAGGAGGCGGTCACGGAACTGCTTACGGCCACTATCTAGGGATTCAATCCAGTTTAGAAAAAGATGAACAACTGGCTGTGATCAATCTGGATGCCCACTTTGATTTGCGACCATACGACCAAACCGGTCCCAATTCTGGAACAGGTTTTCGTCAAATGGCTGATCATGCTAAAGAAAAAGGTCAGGACTTCCCTTACCTCATCCTGGGGATCCAAGAGCACAATAATAACCTCTTCCTCTTTAATTACGTTGCTAAAACACCAAGCATTGATTTTTTAACTGGCCAAGATCTCTTCCAGATGAGCCACCAAGCCATTCTGGATCGAATCGATCAATTTTTAGAAAACCAAACCGCGATCTATCTGTCTATTGATATGGATTGCTTTGCGGTCGGCTCTGCTCCTGGTGTTAGCGCCATCCAATCACTTGGTGTCGATCCTAAACTAGCCCTCCTGCTTCTCCAACACATTGCTGCTAGTGGCAAAGCTAATCGGATTTGATGTCGTGGAAGTTTCTCCTCCTCATGACATTGACAACCATACTTCAAACCTTGCTGCGACCTTTATCTTTTACTTGACCCAAATATTGGCGCAACAAAAACTGAACTAAGATGATTTCTACACACATAAAAAGCATAGAAACACCCATTGCTAGGGTATTTCTATGCTTTTCTTCGTTTTCAGACACAATGATCTTTGCCTGAAAGGAGGCATGGACTCTTATCCTTCACTTATGATTTAGATAAGAGACACTACAGGTCTTTTAATTTCTTAAGAAACTGACGATCTCTGTAGGGATTCAAGTGTTGCTCTGCCACCTTCTTGTAGTAGTTCTTATCTTCTTTCAAGAAGGTCCTCAGGGCAGGATCGAGCTCTTCCTCCTTCTCCTTTTGATCAGATAAGTAAGCTAATAGATAATGAACCATCCCCTTATCCCGTGAATTGGCAGATGGTTTCATCGTCCTTTCTTTTCGAGCCAGATAAGCCGCAACCTTCTCCTGATCCCCTTGCTGACAAGCAATTAAAGATTGGTAAAATTCGAGCAATTCTTCCTTCCAAGGGAAGCGAACACTGGACAAAATCTTCTGAGCTCTGTCAAAACAGAGGCGAGCTTGGATCAAATCTCCCTTCCAATAATAGGCGATCCCAAGATCAATATCAAAGACGACACGGACGGAATCAACAGCTTGATCTCCCACCAAACGCAGAACCTCTTCTAAGTGTGGTGACCGCTACTTGGAAATGGCCTCTCACTTGCTCGATTTCAGCGAGGTAGGCCAAAGAAGCTGCAATTTGAATGGCATACTTGGCCTGCATGCTATTGGTCAAACTAAAGCAATCAATGGAGCGATACAGATGCCGGGTCGCCTGTTCCTCATCCCCAACCATCAGGTGATACAAGCCTTTCAAACGCAACTGGATCGCGATGACCTCATGATTATTAGCTTGGATGGCATCTTCCAGAGCCAAATCTGTATAATAGGCCATCTCAGAGATATTTTCCGTTTGAATGCAATAATAAATGATTTGCCGATAACCCTCTAAGAGGAAGTCTGGATTGCTTGAGTTCCCGCGCATAGGAGATGACTTTTTGGATATCATGAATCCCCTTTTGATACTCCCCACTTCGAATAAAATAGCGACCTTCTAGGTACAAGTAACGCAGTTGTAAATGCTTGTATTCTCTATCTCTTTGGTGCCTTGAAAAGAGGTTATCTAATTCTTGGCGAATGCGAGATAGCTCTCCAAAAATGTCCAAATGGCTATTTGTACCATCTGATAGGAATCCCTCATCTACCTTGGAATAAATCGGAAACAGCTCATGCTCCAGCTGAAGGATTTCTTCTAAGTAGGTCAACTCAAAAGATATGGAACGCAAAAGATTTTGGGATTGCTTGTATTGGTAGGCAATTTCCTTATAAAGAAGAAGGTCCGTCGAATCTTCTAAGCTTTCTTCCAATTTTTGCGCAATTTGTTGGTGGAAGAGCCGCCGTCTAGCTGGCGAAAGAAGATGGTAAAAGTACATAGCTACCAATTGCTTGCAGAATTGAACCATGAGAGCCTCTCCTTCTTCTACGATTGAGACGATCGCTCTTTCAGATAAAGGCTCGATTAATTCTGTCAAAACAGGAAGCTCTGTAGCCGTCAATTCCGCCAAGATAGACAGAGAAATTGGCTTATGAAAACAAGATAGGTAGTGTAGAAGAGCCTCTTCCTCACTGCTCATATCCCCAAGCTCCTGAGAAAGATAAGCTTGAATGATATCAGGCAAGGGTTCTAAATTTTCATTTTCTTTCCACTCTTCGATATAGCTGGACAGCAAGAACGGACTGCCTTCGCTCCATTCGACCATCTGCTCCATCACTGCCGGCCTCTATTGCTCCCAGTTCCCCTTTCAAGAGAGCACGACTTTCACTTGGGGCAAAATTGGTCAACTCTAGTTGGGACAGCCGTTTCTCTACCTTCAAGCCCCCCAAGAAGTTGACGAAGGAAGCTGGCAGAGGCTCTTCAGCTGTAAAAATCAGTTGCCATTTCTCCTGGTTTCTTCGCTCCTCTAGTTGTTTCACTTTTTCTAGAGACACTGCATCGAACCACTGGGCATTTTCAAGCAGAATCAGGAGCGGTTTTTCTTTGCTAAGGCTCTGAAGCTGATTCCATACCGAAATGAGATCATCCTCCTCTTCCAGAAGGGAAATCCCCATCTCATCCCCCAGTTTCTCTAGCGCTTGTCTGAGATCATTCCAGCTGCTTCCTTCGTAGCGTTGACTAGTAGCTTTTCCTTCCACCTTGATAAAGTTAAAACTGCGATTGGACATCAAGACCAACTGCCGCAACAGACGTTTCTTACCTGTTCCAGATTGCCCCATCACGAGAAAAGGACCTACCGCTTCACCCGTCTCGACTAAGGAAAGGTATTCCTCGAGCTGCGAGAGTTCTTGCTTCCGACCAAAGAAGAAAGTTCACGGATATTCAAGCGATTGGTCAGTTTATGAGTTCGTTTGGCTTCCAAAACCGAGTGATAAAGTTCCTCAATCGCTCGACTGGGACGCACACTGAGCTCGCGATCCAATAAATCGACTAGCTTATAATAGGTCTCAAAAATTTTCCTAGCTGATGATGGAAGCTATAATACTCCATCAAGAGCTGGTAGTTTTTCTCTTCAAATTCATCCAGCTCTACCAAATGATGGAGCAAGAGTTCGATACTAGGATCTGCAAAACCGACCTGCTCAATTTTTTGATAGCAACTTTCGACATAGAGCTTCCTATAAGCATCTCGTTTGCGAGAAGCCCACTGGTCAAAGTCTTCATCATCCTTGACATAGAAGCCCTCTAGAAAGTCTCCCCGATAGAGATCCAAGGCACTTAGTGGATCTCTTTCAAAGAGCTGAACATCCAGCGAAAGATTCAAGTCAGGATTAAGGGCCAAACTACTCCGGCTTGGTGAGACAATGATATCTCCTTCAAAGATTTTATTGGCTTGGTAAACCGTATTCCGTAAGTTTTTGCGAGCTACTTGGTTTTCCTTATCTCCCCAAAGCGATACCGGCGATTTCATCACGGTTGACTCGGCCCATGACCGCCAAGTAATAAAAGCAAGGCCTCCATCTTCGAAAAAGAAAACCGAATATCTTTCTGATTGAAAACAACCTTAGGGGTCCAAATAACTTTAACGTGAGATCTTTCTTCATTGCAAGCGCCTCCAAAAACTTCATATTAATACTATAAAAAAAAAGTTGGCTTTTAGCAAGTGATTTACCCAAATAAAAAGAGATTGAGAACGATTCTTTCTCAATCTCTACACTTCCTACTAAAAGTGTTGATTAATTCACTTCAAAATTCGGTTGATGATCAAATAACGCCTTTGTTGCTTGGTAGACGTGGTAAGCGACATCTTCATTGTTCATGGTGTAAAGATGGACACCTGCCACATCTTGAGTAACCAAATCAACGATTTGATCGACTGCATAAGCAAGTCCTGCTGCTCTGAGTGACTCAGGATCATGCTCATACTTGTCCAGAATGGCTTTAAACTTCCGTGGGATATGAACATTTCACAGTCTTAGAGGCGAAGGGCCTGATTGCGATTGAGAATCGGCATCACTCCTGCATGAATAGGAACATTGATCCCAGCCAAGGTACACTTATCTTGAAAATCATAGAAACGCTCATTGTCAAAGAAAAGTTGAGTGACCAAGCTAGAGCACCCTGCATCTACCTTCTTTTTAAGATTTTGAATATCTGAAATTTGGTTTGGAGAATCTGGATGTCCCTCAGGATAGCAGGCACCAATTACCTCAAAATGAGGAGCTTCTGTTTTAATAAACTCAATCAGATCCGTTGCATAACGAAAGTCTTTTAAAGGTTCCACACCAGGGATAATATCCCCACGCAGAGCCAAAATCCGATGAACCCCTACTTCATCTAACTCATGAAGAGTATCGGCCACTTTTTCCTTGCTCAAATAAACGGCTGGCAAGTGAGCAATCGTCGGAATAGACAATTCATTTTGAATGTAATTGGCTAAAGCAACCGTCGTCTCTTTGATATTGTATTTATTATTGCTAGCGGTCACACTAATAAAGTGAGGAGCTAGCTCCTGCATATTTGCCAAAGCACGTAAGAGTTTGGCATTGCCTACTTCAGGATTTGGAGGAAAAACTTCAAATGACAGAGACGGTGTGTGTTGTGACATATTCTATCCTTTTCTTTTGTTTCTTTGATCAAGAACTCTGATCTCACTATTTCTAGGATAAAGGAACGATTCGAAAACCCTCTACACGATGATAGAAGGTCCTCGAAACATTTCTTACAAGTGTTCACGCGCTTCTTTAGCGGCATTAACGAGCTTGATCAAGCTTTCTTTTGTTTCTTTAATTCCACGAGTCTTCAAACCACAGTCAGGGTTGATCCAAACTTTGCCACTTGGTACTTTGGCCAAGATTGCTTCAATAGTGTGATCAATTTCACCGTCTTGTGGGACACGTGGTGAGTGGATATCGTAAACCCCAGGTCCAACTTCTGTTTGGAAGTTTTTGGCTTTCAACTCATCCAAGATTTCAAGGTTTGAACGGCTAGCTTCAAATGAGATGACGTCTGCATCCAAGTTGTCGATAGCTGGGATGATATCTGTAAATTCTGAGTAACACATGTGAGTGTGGATTTGGGTGTCTGGTGCAACAGTTGAGTGTACCAAACGGAAGGCTGGAATCGCCCAGTCAAGGTAGTCTTCGTACCAGTCGCTACGACGGAGTGGCAATTTTTCACGAAGAGCAGCCTCGTCGATTTGGATGATCTTCACGCCTGCAGCTTCAAGGTCAAGAACTTCATCCTTGATGGCAAGAGCGATTTGAAGAGTAGAATCCTTGATAGATATCTTCACGTGGGAATGACCAGTTAAGGATGGTAACAGGTCCAGTCAACATACCTTTAACCGGTTTGTCTGTACGGCTTTGTGCGTAGCTAGACCACTTCACAGTGATTGGGTTGAGACGAGTCACATCACCCCAGATGATTGGTGGTTTCACCCCACGCATACCGTAATGATTGTACCCTAACCATTCTTAGAGAAGAGATAACCAGACAAGTTTTGACCGAAGTACTCAACCATGTCGTTACGCTCAAATTCACCGTGTACAAGCACGTCAAATCCAACTTCTTCTTGCCATTTGATCCATTCGTCAATCGTTTCAGCAAGGAAGGCATCGTATTCTTCTTGTGTCAATTCACCCTTACGGAAGGCCAAACGTTTAGCACGAACTTCCTTGGTTTGAGGGAATGAACCAATGGTAGTTGTTGGAAGTGCTGGAAGCTTGAAGGCTTCTTTTTGGATTTCTTCACGTTCTGCGAAAGCTGGCAAACGAGTGTAGTCTGCTTCTGTCAAAGCTGCGATGCGAGCATGAAGTTCAGCATTTGCTCCAACGCGTTCTGTTGCAAAGAGTTCTTTGTTGGCAGCAAGAGCTTCTGCCCCTTGACCATTGCGGATGGCATCCAAGTCACGCAATTCACCCAATTTTTCAACTGCAAAGGCGAAGTGGTTCAAAATAGCTGGTTCAAAATCTTCGTTAGCCGTTGTAAATGGCACATGAAGAAGGGAGCAAGAAGTCGTCAAGACAACCTTTTCAGCTGGAACTTGATCCAAGATTTCCAAGCTCTTTTCATAGTTGTTGCGCCAGATGTTTTTCCCATTCACAATACCAGCATAAAGGGTCTTATCAGCTGGGAAGCCACCTTTCACCAATTCAAGTGTTTTCTTGCCTTCAACAAAGTCAAGACCGATACCATCTACTGGCAAGTTTACAAGGTCATTGTAGACATCACGAACATCACCAAAGTAGGTTTGGATCAAGACTTCAAGGCCTTTCTTGTCAGCCAAGAGTTTGTTGTAGAGGTTCAAGAAGAGAGCTTTTTCTTCAGCTGACAAATCTTTGACAAGGGCTGGCTCATCGAGTTGAATACGAGTCGCACCAAGCTCAGCCAATTTGGCAAAAGACTTTTTGGTATAGCAGCAACCAAGCTGTCTACGAAGTCCTCAGCTTTCACACCATCTTCAAAGTCAGATAATTGAAGGAATGTGAATGGTCCAACAACTACTGGACGAGTGTTGATCCCCAATTCTTTGGCTTCTTGGTACTCATCAAAATCTTGTGACCAGCCAATTTCACTTCTGTTGTTTTTTCAAATTTAGGAACGATGTAATGGTAGTTGGTGTTGAACCATTTTTTCATTGGAAGGGCACGAACATCCCCTTTTTCACCTTGGTAACCACGCGCCAAAGCGAAGTATTGTTCAAGGTCTGTCAAATCCAAGTTTTGAACAGATGCAGGCACGACGTTGAAAAGGAAGGCTGCATCAAGGAAATTGTCGTAGTGTGAGAAGTCATTTGAAGGAATCTCTGAGATGCCTTGTTCTTTAACAATGTTCCAGTGTTTAGCACGCAAGTCTTTAGCAGCTGCCAAGAGCTCGTCTGCTGAGATTTCTTTTCTAAAGTATTTTTCAGTTGTAAATTTTAATTCACGGAATTCACCCAAACGTGGGAAACCGATAATTGTAGTTGACATGTTGTGTCCTCCAAAATTCTAATTGACACTATCATATCAGAAGATAGCCGTCTTGTATAATTGCTTTTACACGAATTTTGATATAGCCAAAAACTATAACACAGATTTAATGGGCCTTGAGACCAGAAATTAAAAGTAAAAACTAGGACTCCTTATAAATATTTCCTATAGCCCAAGCGTCCCTGAACCATTTCTGAGCGGATTTTGAGCGGATTCCGCTAGAAGAACAGCCCCTAAAAATAAAGCAGGCCTTCTCTATTGAGAAAGACCTGCTTCTACGAGGAAGTAATTTCCTCTATTTTTTCATTTGCTCCATTAGGCTAATTTGACACAGAAGGCATCCCAAGGGGCCAACTTGCCTGATTCGAGGACTTGTTCTACTTTGGTATTGGTAATGAGAACCTCTTCAACCCCATTGACGAGCGGTAAGTCTTGCTCTTGACTGGAGAGATTGACAACCACCAAATAGGCGTGCTCTCCTTCTACCCGCTTGTAGGCAAAAACCTTGTCTGCTGCGTCCACCAATTCATAATCAGCTGTCACAAGCCAAGGGTACTCTTTTCTCAAAGCAATGAGGGCTTGGTAGGTATAGAAAATAGAGTCTGGATCTGCTAGGGCAGCCTCCACATTGATCTCTTTGTAGTTTGGGTTGACCGCAAGCCATGGATGACCTGTCGTAAAGCCAGCTTCTGCTTCATCATTCCACTGCATCGGTGTCCGTGCATTGTCCCGACCAATGTGGCGGATTTGATCCATGATCACTTCGAGCGGCACGCCTTTTTCTAAGGCTTCATGAGCATAGTTGATCGACTCAATATCTTCTACGTCCTCAAGGGTCTTAAATGGATAGTTGGTCATCCCGATTTCTTCGCCTTGATAGATATAAGGAGTTCCCTTCATCAAGTGAAGCAGAATCGCTAAAGCCTTGGCAGATTTGACACGATAGTCCCCATCATCCCCCCAAGTTGACACAATCCGTGGCAAATCATGGTTGTTCCAAAAGAGGGAATTCCAGCCTTCCTCTTCTCCTAATTCCGTCTGCCACTTAGTGAAAATTTCCTTCAATTTAGGTACATCCAATTCCTTCGCGTAGTGCCACTTTGGTTGACCCGGTTGGTATTGAAGGCCAATGTGTTCAAATTGGAAAACCATGGACAATTCTTGATTTTTCGGATTGGAGTATTGCTTGGCAATCTCTGGAGTCGCTCCCCAAGTTTCTCCCACCGTGAGCAGATCCTTATCACCAAAGGTCGCTTGATTCATTTCCTTCAAGTAAGGATGGAGCATGGGACCATTGCTGATGATTTCCTGATCTGGGATCTTACCGATCATATCGATCACATCCATACGGAAGCCACCAATTCCCTTATCAATCCAGAAATTCATCATGTCATAGATCTGATGACGGAGTTCCTCATTTTCCCAGTTGAGATCTGGTTGCTTCTTACTAAAGTTATGCAGGTAGTATTGACCTGAAGCTTCATCAAACTCCCAAGCAGAGCCACTAAAAGCAGAAATAATACCATTGGGCTCATCGCGCCAAATATAGAAATCCCGCTTTGGACTTTCTGGATGTTCACGCGCCTCGATAAACCAAGCATGCTCATCAGAGGTATGGTTGACCACCAAGTCCATGATAATTTTGATCTTGCGTTTATGACCTTCTGCGATCAATTCTTCCATATCTTCCATGGTACCAAAGATGGAGGCAATATCCTCGTAATCCGAGATGTCATAGCCGTTATCATCCATGGGACTCTTGTAGACTGGTGAGAGCCAGATGGCTGTAATCCTAGCTTTTCCAGATAGTCTAGCTTGCTCGTGATCCCCTTGAGATCCCCGATGCCATCGCCATTACTATCCTTGAAACTTTTTGGATAAACTTGGTAAATTACGGCATTATGCCACCATTTTTGTTCCATTTTTTCTTCTCCTTTATGATTGTGAAATCATTTTCATCATACAAAAATAGGGGTGAAATTGCAAGAGTTTACAAGTATTCTCCCTCTTCACTGGAATAAATCACTTCAAAGAGACGTTGGCGCAAGCCTTCCTCCAAAGGTGTGATGACCTTCATCAACTGTTTCCAATCCTTGGCTCTTGAACAAGCCGCAAATAATTCATTTTTCCTATCGTAGGCCAGGTTGGCAGATTTTAAGAGCTCAAACATCCGATCTTCTTTAGCAATAGGACACGATTGCAGCTCACCCATCGCAATTTCTTGACTTTGATTGTCCACTAAGATAGGGGCTGTCTCAAAGGTATGGAGCAAGAAACGGTGCTGTCTCTTTTCAGGAAGCAGCGCTAGATCACCTGACAGATCCATCCTAATCTTTCTTTCATCCCAATCGACTGTTAGGCGGGTTTCAACCTTGCTAGCTCCTTCTCCTTCGACGAGTACGAAGGAACGATTGTCACCTGGGAAGAGATGCCAGTCCAGCATTTCTGGAAGGTCCACTCCTGTCTGTGCTTGTGCATCCATAGGGATGATGGCTCCTGCACGTGCAAAGACCGGAATATCCTGGCTGGTCCTAAAGACTGTAAGCTTGCCTCTTCCTTCATACTTCCAATCATGGAAGAAATCGTACCAAACGCCGTCTGGGAACCAAACACTCACAGAAGCACTATGAAAGACAGGATCCAGCGCTTCGGTAATTGGCGCCACCATGAGTTCACTACCAAAGAAATATTGATTCTTCGCTTCATAAGCCTCTTCTTCATTTGGATAGTGGTAATAGAGGGGTTGAACCAAAGGTAGCCCTTCTTCGTGCGTCGCCACATTCATGGTGTAGAGATAAGGTAGTAGGCTATGGCGCAGGCGCAAATACTGCTTCATCAAGCGACAGGTCTCAGGCGAGTAAAACCACGGTTCCTTGCTGTTAAAGACATTACAAGAACTATGGAGACGATTGATCGGGCTAAAGACCCCAAACTGCAACCAGCGAAGAGCCAAGTCTTCATCATAGTAGCCCCTCATATGGCCACCGATATCATGACTCCACCAGGTGTAGCCGATATTGGAAGCTGTGCTGGTAAAATAGGGTTGAAAGGCTAGGGATTCCCAAGTCACAATAGTGTCCCCTGAAAAACCAATCGGATACCGATGACTACCAGGACCCCCATAACGCGATAAGATGAGACCAGCTTGGCCTTTTCGACAATTGTCTAGATAATGATAGTGATTTAACAACCAAAGGGGATCCATCTTGCCATGACTACCTTGCTGCCAATCAATCCACCAAAAGTCCACTCCTTGATCTTCCAAGGGATGGTGGACATCTTCGAAATAAGCTTCGCGAAAAGCTGGACTATAAAAGTCAAAGCTAGCCGCTTCTTCTTTTTCAGCATCCAGTCCCAAGCGTTTTGCGACCATGGGATAAGCATCTTCGAAGGCGCGAATTCCATCTGCCGGATGGACATTTAAGGTCACCTTTAAACCACGCTCATGCAGGCCATTTAAGAAGGCAGCTGGATCAGGAATCAAATCCCGGTTCCAACTATAGCCAGTCCAACCACTTCCAAAGCGAGCAGGAATCGCCGTCTTGTGCCAGTCCATATCGATCACACTGACCGCAAGAGGCACCCTTCTGCTTTGAATCGATCCATCAAATCTGTGTACTCCTGACTGGTATAAGGCCAATAGCGACTCCACCAGTTTCCCAGAGCATAACGTGGCAAGAGTGGTGGCTGTCCTGTCAGATGGTAAAAATCTTTCAAGGCACCTAGATAATCGCGCCCATAACCGAAGAAATACAAATCCACTTCTGGATAGGGCCGTGCTCTAAACCCGCTTTCGTCATCATACAAGTAGGAAGCGGAATCGTCTAAAAGAGCATAACCGGCCTTGCTCAAGATCCCATCTTGCAACTCCATAGCCCCATCGACCTCGTCAAGCGTCCGACTGGTCCCCTTTAAGGTCTCCGGCTGATCTCCATAATGCCACCGGCTCCCATAGACTGCATACTGACCCTTGAGTTCGATAAAAAGCCGATCCGGGGCAAAAGGTCCCTTTTCAAAATGGAGGTGGAGATGCTCTGTATGAAGATCGAGGACCTCTTCTGTCTCTATAACCTCGCAGGCAACAGGTCCAAAATCTCGATTTTGTACAACTTGCGTCTGACCATCTTCAAAAACACCATCTTCTGAGTATTCCAAGCGCACCAAAGATTCCGTTAATACGGAGATCCGATAGTTTTCTCCCTCTATGACTGGTCCTGCCATTTGTCTGTCCTCCTCTTTTTATAGGGCATCTGACTCGCCCTCTTTTCATCTGCTTCGCCTCACTAGGTAAGCGCTTACGATTTTACTATAGCACTCAAAAAAAGGCCTGTCAACACTTGACAGAGCCTTTCCTAAAATTTTATAAGATCAACTTCCCCAATTGATCAAGAGATACATGAGACTCGAGCCAAACATATCTGCCAAGGCATGCATGAGGAAAAATGGCAAGAGATTCTTGACGACCTTCTTGCACATGACGTAATAAAAGAGTCCATAAATGACGCCAATCACAAGGGCCCAGAGAAGCCCTTGATAGGTATGGAAAGAAAAGCGGATCAGGGTTGAAAAGGCCAGCGCCTTCCACTTGTTCTTCTCACTTACCGAAGTCATTAAGCCCAAAAAGAAAAATTCTTCATAAAATCCATTGAGCAAACCATAAGCAATTGCCATGGGACTCAGAGCCATGAACTTATGGAGGATCTGCATGGGATCGATATAGGGCCAAAGACTCGGACTTAGGTAATTGTATTCACCCGAGACTGTTGAAATCACATCCCCAAAAAGTCCCATCGCTGCAAAGAGCAGGGGCACCCAGATCAAGGTGGACCACTTAAAGCGGATCGGCAATTGTTTAAAATCAAAGCGACGAAGCAGCAAGTAAAGAAGAGCTAGAGCCAGTAAGATCAACTGCAAGGTCATATTGCTCGAATAAGCAGCTCCTTCACTTGCAGTATTGCTACTGTTTGTGGCTACTGCAGTCTGCGCGACTGGCTGAAAACTGGCTAAAAACAGCTGGGTCGAGCGGATAATGAATTGCCCAAAAGAATGGCCGTCACAATACCAATATCAAACCATTTGAGCTCTTTTAAGGGCTGTTTGGGTCGTATTCTGTTAAAAAATATCATCTTTCATCCTTCTATTCCCACAATGGAAGTGTTTTTGTTTCTCTTACTTTAGCAATCAACGCTTAAAGAAGAGTTAACCTAGAGAAGAAAAAAACGACCTTTCGGCCGTTTCCATTACACTATTAGTCTAACAAATCTTGGATTCTATCTAAATATTGGTTGTCTGTCACTGCCATCACACGCACCCCTTCAGGCCAGATAAAGTCGGGACCAATCTGAATATGAAGCGGTTGGTCTTCCGCATCTCGATAGCCGATAATATTGAGATGGTGCTCCTCTCTGACAGCCAAGTCCTGAAGGCTTTTTCCTACCCAGCTAGCTGGAACCGTAAACTCAGCCACCACCACTGCTTCATCCAACTGGAAGACTTCAATCCCGTGTTGGAAGAGGATCATCTTAGCTAGAGACATCCCCGCTTCTACCTCTGGTAGGATGACCAAATCAGCCCCAATCTTCTCAAGGACTTCCTTGGTCACTTCATTCTTGACCTTGGCAATGACGTGCTCGACGCCAAGTGCCTTACAGTGCATGACCGCCAGGACACTTGATTCCAAGTTTTCTCCCGTCGCAATGACGACTGTGTCACAGTTCCCAATATCTGCCGCATCCAAGAGGTCCATTTCCGTAATATCTCCAACAATTCCAGTTGTAATCATAGATTCATACTGGTTGATCACATCTTCATGATCGTCAATTGCAATGA
Organism: Streptococcus sp.; assembly: GCA_047241705.1. Taxonomy (GTDB): domain Bacteria; phylum Bacillota; class Bacilli; order Lactobacillales; family Streptococcaceae; genus Streptococcus. The sequence goes on along the minus strand of JBKTJB010000001.1, from coordinate 1,057,558 downwards.
TATCCACATCCTGGTCCTGCAGGGTTTTTAAGACACTCTGTCCAAAAATCCCTAATCCCAGAATTCCAATGGTTCGATTTGCCATAAGTCTCTCCTATCCGATAATGATGTCTGCCTTGGCATACTGCAAGGCGTCTGCCTTTTTGGCCTTGTAATTGTTCAAGCTGACCATAAGGGTCAAGGGGCCGATCCGACCGATAAACATGAGCACCATGATGATCCCCAGACCTGCTCCATTTAAGGTCGAGGTCACATTGGCCGTCACGCCCACTGTCGCTAAAGCCGATACCACCTCAAAGACCAGGTACAGAAAACGTTGACCATCCGGCGTCACAAGACAAAGGCCAAAGAGACCCAGGATAAAGGTCAACTGGAAAATCACTGCTGTGCCCAAAGAACGTTGCACCAAGTCTGGTGCGATGGTTCGTTTGCCTAAATTGGTATGTGGCAAACCCAGCAATTCCTTGCGAGCTAAGAGGATCAAGACCAAGAAGGTGGTGATCTTCATCCCTCCTGCTGTCCCACCTGGTGCCCCACCTAGGAACATCTGGAGGATATAAACAAAGAGTGTCACAGGTCGGACTGCTGTATAATCCAGTGAGGCAAAGCCAGCCGTCCGCATACTGACAGTTTGGAAGAAGCTGACCAAGATCTTCTCTCCCAATGGAAGGGACCCAATCGTTGCTGGATTATTAAACTCGGTCAAGAGGCTGGTTACGGTCCCAAAGAGAAGGATCGCAGCTGTCAACCAGAGAACCACCTTGGTATGAAAGCGAAGAGTCCGGCGTCCAGATTGGTTGCGGGCCTTGGTCGCTAGGTCAAACCAGACCATAAAGCCCAAGCCCCCAGTAATGATCAGGGCAGATAAGGTCATATTGACCAACCAATCGGTCTGGAAACTCATCATACTATCGCCCCCAAAATTATCAAAGCCCGCATTACAAAAGGCCGAGACCGCAACAAAGATGGAGTTGAAGATTCCATGACCCCAACCAAAGCGAGGAATAAAGCGAGTCATGAGAAGCAAGGCCCCGACACCTTCGATGGTAAATGTGGTAATAAAGATGGAGCGGACAAAACGGGTCAAACTTTGGTTATTGCTAAAACTAAAGCTATCCCGAATGGTCTGCCGGTCCTTGAAACTGAGCTTTTGGCGACTTTCCATAAAGAAGAGACCGATAAAGGTCAAAATCCCTAGGCCCCCAATCTGAATCAAGAGCATACAGATGAGTTGCCCCCAGCCGTTATAGGTCGAAGCCACCGACTGGGTAAAGAGTCCTGTCACACAGACCATAGAGACTGCTGTAAAGAGGTGGTCGATATAGCCTGCTGTTGAGCTTACTTGCTGGACAAAGGGCAAACTCAATAAGAGCGAGCCCACCAGGATAACCAAGGCAAAGCTGAGAAAGATCCGCCTTGCCGGAGACAGGCGAGTCAGTTTGGCCCGCCATTGTTTAAAAAATATTTTGTCTAACATAGCTTCATTGTATCATAAAAAGAGAAAAGACTTATAAGTGATGAACCATCTCTAGGCATAATTCTAAGGCCTTCTCAAAAGCTTCTGAGCCCCAGTCACGCTGGTCATAATTTTCCAGATCTGCTAGAGAATCTGCGGTAAATAGGAGCATGCCCCAAATCGCCCCACGAAGTTGGGCCACTGCAGCAAGTGAAGCACACTCCATCTCCACCACACTACACCCTTCTTCGATGCGATAGGCCACCTTGTCAGGTGTTTCCCTATAAAAGCCGTCCGTCGACCAGGTCATGACCTCTTGATAAGGAATATCTTTTCCTTTCAAGACAGTTTCGATGGCGGTCAGTGCACGACTGTCCACTTCGATATAACGAGAAGGCGCTACATAATGGTAACTAGCTCCCTCATCTCGCAAGGCCTTGGTCGGGATCAAAAAGGCATTTTCTTCCATGTCCACCAAGACGCCACAGCTTCCTGAGGAAATGATTTTCCTCACCCCATAGCCAATCAACCAATCCATGAATTGGGCAGCAGGTGCAGATCCAACTGGCGCTTGTGCCAAGCAGAGTTTCTCCCCTTGGTGCTCCAGAACATAGACTGGATAAGCCTTGGTAGCTGAGACAAAGGTAGCCACTTGCTCAGCTCCAACAGTTTTGGCAAAGCGGTCAATCTCATCCTCTAAGAAAGCATAAACGCATTTTTCAGGTAGGTGCAGGTCTAACCCCTCATGGGTCGGCATCAGGACTGCCTGCGGATTGTCGTCAAACTCTAAAATCGGAATTTCATGTTTATGGATCATCTCTTCTCCTTTTTGACGGGTATTTCTTTAATGACACGGGCTGGGTTTCCTGCAAGGACCACATTGTCACCGAAGGACTTGGTCACGACTGCCCCAGCGCCAGCGACCACATTATCACCCAGCGTGACACCAGGAAGGATGGTGACCCCTCCTCCTGCCCAGAAATTGTCTCCTATCGTAATCGGAGCTCCGTACTCAAGACCCGAGTTGCGCTCATCTGGATCCAGCGGGTGTAAGGGGGTCAAAAATTGGCAATTGGGACCAATCATGGCATTCTTTCCAATCGTAATGGGACAAATATCCAACATGGTCAAATTGTAATTGGCATAGAAATGCTCTCCCAAATGGATGTTGACGCCGTAATCCACAAGAACCTGACGATTGAGATAGAGGTTTTCACCAGTAGAGCCAAACCACTCTTTGATGATGGTGGCCCCTTTTTTAGGGTCTACTTCTTGGTTAAAGGCTTCTTGTTTCTCCCGAGAGGCTTTTGCCAAAGCCCGTAATTCAGGGTCCGCAGGTCTATAATAGTCACCCGCAATCATTTTTTCATATTCACTGGCCATAAGGAAACCTCCACGTTATTTTGACATATTATAGCAGAATTCCCCCTTTAAAACAAACGTCAGGAATAAGATTTTCTAAGAAAGAGATCATAAACACTTAAATACACTTAAGAAAACTTGCATTCGCTTGCAAAATGATGTACAATAAAGGCAAGAACAGCAATAAGGAGCGAATTCATGTACCAGGAACAACGGCTTGAAAAAATCCTAGAACTTTTAGAAGAGCGAAAACAGCTATCCGCTAAAGAAATGGTCGATTATTTCAAGGTCTCAAAAGATACTATCCGCAGAGACTTTGCCCTTCTGAGCCAACGCCAGCTAGTACGTAGAACCCATGGTGGACTTCTCCCCTTAAACAAAGAACCCGGACCTTCTTACCTAGACCGCAGTCAGAAGGCTAACAAGGAAAAGACTGCCATGGCTCAAAAAGCCCTGCAATGGATCCAAAATGGACAAGTGATCTTTCTCGATGCCTCTACCTCAATCACTCTGCTTGGCAGGCCTACTTGATAAGGAGATCTTACAGTCTATTCGCACTCCCTTGACAATGCTATCCAACTCAGTAGCCATTCCCAGGTTGACTTTCATCTCTTAGGAGGAAAATTCTATCCCAAAAACCGCTTCTACTATGTCGCGGACCAAGCACAAATACTGGACAATCTTCGCTTTGATCTTGCTTTTTTGGAGCGAGTAGCTTAGCCAATGGCGAAGTCACCTTTGAGGATGCTGAAGACGTTGCGGTCAAGTCTCTCGTTTTTGAGCGGACTCGTACAAAGGTGCTGGTGGCAGAAAGCAGCAAGTTCTCCCAAAATGCCAACTACTATCTCGCTCATCTCAAGCAATTTGACTATTGGATTACTGATCAAAAACCAAGCCCTGAAATCCTTAAACAAGTCGGCAACGAAACCACTATTCTCTACTAGGAGGTAAGTTTATGTCTCACATTCGTCTCATCATCAGCGATATCGATGGCACCATCTTAAATGACCACCATCAGATCGATCCACAGTTAGCATCATTGATCCCAGATTTAAAGCGTGAAAAGATTCCTTTCGTGCTGGCCTCTGCTCGCTCTCCAAAAGGGATGGCACCCATTGCCAAAGAGCTCGGCATAGAAGACTGTCCTATGGCCTGCTACAATGGGGCCTTGATCCAAAAAGGAGAGCAGGTTCTGTTTGAGCATCCCTTAGACAAGATTGAAGCCCGTCAATTTATTGATTGGGCCAACCAACACTTTCCTCAGGTTTCGATCAACCTCTATAGTGGAAAAGACTGGATGACCGATCATCTCGACCAATGGAGCCAAGAGGAGGCCCGGATTACAGGAGAAAACCTATCATTCTTCCCCTATTGGATCCTTTACTGGATGCGACAAAGCACCTCCACAAATTGCTCTTAATTGGAGATGCAGAAGAGATCCAAGCCCTCTATCGTGCTATTTCTGCCGATGACTTCCCTTCTACCGCCTTTTATCTCTCCAAAGCCAACTACCTAGAAGTTACTGCTAAGCACGTCTCTAAAGAGGATGCTCTGGTTGAACTCGCCAACCACTACCACTTGAGCTTAGAAGAAGTCCTCACCATGGGGGACAACTTCAATGACCTTCCTATGCTCAAAAAAGCAGGCATCGGTGTCGCTATGGGCAACGCTCCTCAAGAGGTGAAAGACGAAGCAGCAGTCGTGACAAAGGACAATAATGAAAATGGGGCTGGGCAAGCGGTTGAAACCTATGTGTTGATCTAGTCATCCGTTTAAAAGGACGTCGAGTATAATACCCGACGTCCTTTTGACGAATGTATAGCACTAAAACTACATCATTTTCATATAAATGCTATCCCAACAATGTCTGCAGAATTGGAACCACAATCACAAATAAGACTGTGCTGAGAGTGACCACATTCGTTGAAAACTCAACATCGCCTTTACCTTGATTGGCAAGGATAGGAAGAACTGCCAAGGCTGGTGTTGCTGATTGAATCATAAAGGTTCTAAATTCTGGTGCCACCATATTTGGAGAGAAGAACTTCAGAACCAAGAGCATGATGACCGGTGCAAGAATAAAACGACCAACCAGTGTGATAATGGTATCTTTATCAAAGCGAATCGTCTTAAGTCCTGCCTTAGCTAGGACGATACCGATATAGACAAGAGATAAGGGCGTTGTTAAACTACCAATATAAGTCAAGGTACTTTCCGCAAAACTTGGAACAGGAATACGTAACACCAAAAAGACGAGGGCTACGAGAAAACCTAATAAAGGAGCTGGGAAAAGCTTCTTCCAATTAAATTTTTGAGCCTGTTTTGAAGCCCCTTCTTTACTATCAGAAGTCATCAGATAGACACCTAATGTCCAAGTAGATACTGTATTTGTAATATAATAAACCAAGAAGTAAGGAAGGGCTTGATTTCCAAACAGAGCGATATTTAAAGGCAAACCAATAAATATGGTATTGGCATTGACAAAGGTATTAATCATGGTTCCTCGGCGTCCTGGGCGCACTCTAAAAACTTTCACCGCGATAAAGGCCGCTAGGTAACCAAGAATGAAGGCGATAAACGTATAGAGCAAACCGCCAGACAAGCTAATCAGCTTATCTAAAGTTAAATATTTAAGAACAGAGGTGAAAATTGCAACGGGCATGGCCACATTCATAATAAGTTTAGACAAGTCATTTCCGAAACTCTCTTGGAACCAACCGCGGACTTGCAAGAAATAACCAAGAATGATGATGACGATAATGGGTACAATACTCTGAATTGACGTTATAAAGATTTCCATAGTCTCCCTTTCTATATAACAGGACATACAAGTAAAAGGCGTACGAGGCATCCAGTCGCACTCGTACACCCCAATTAAATTTACTTATTTATATTCTGGGTACCATTTCAAATCACGAACTGCTTTGGCCATATCTGTTTCCTTAGCACACGCAAGACCTTGCTCTTGTGCTTTTTTAGCGACTGCTTCTGCTACTTTAATAGAGACATCTGCTACATACTTGAATGGTGGCAAGACAGGAGCTCCTGGTTGGCCTGGATTGACAATACCACTCAATGAATGAGCCGCTGCTCCAATCATTTCATCCGTCAAAAGACTTGCTTCAGAAGCCAGCATACCTAGACCAAGACCTGGGTAAATCAAGGCATTATTGGCTTGACCAATCACATAGTCGACACCTTTATAAGAAACTGTATCAGCAGGAATTCCTGTTGCGACAAAAGCTTTGCCATCTGACCATTCAATCAAATCTTTGGCACTAGCTTCTGCTAGTTTGGTTGGATTTGACAAAGGGAAAATCATCGGACGTTCTGTGTTTTCACACATAGCTTCTACGATTTCTTTAGTGAAGGTATTAGGTTGAGTTGAAGTTCCTACAAGAATAGTTGGCTTCACAGTCTTCACTACTTCAAGCAGGTCAGTCAACTTGTCTGCGTTACTAAAGTCAGCACGTTTCTTAGCAAACGGTTTTTGTTCAGGGGTCAGGTCATCCATGTCATCAAAGAGAAGACCTTGTTTATCAACCATAAAGAAACGTTTATAGGCTTCTTCTTCAGAAAGACCTTCACTCACCATTTCACGAAGAACACGAGAGGCAATTCCTGCACCCGCAGTCCCACCACCATAGCAGAGATAAACTTGATCTGTTAATTTTTCACCACTAATATCCAGTGAACCAAAGATACCACCTAAGGTAACGATTCCTGTACCTTGAATATCATCATTAAAGGTTGGAATTTGTTTCCGGTATTTTTCAAGAATATTAGCAGCATTCGAGCGACCGAAGTCTTCCCAGTGAAGGTAGAGTTTAGGAAAGAGACGTTCTGCTGTTTGAACAAATTGGTCAATGAAGTCGTAGTAACGATCTCCGCGAACCCGTTCGTGACGATTTCCTAAGTAATTAGGATTGTTACGAAGTTCTTCACGGTTAGTCCCTGCATCAATGATTAAAGGAAGAACCATAGAAGGATCGATTCCAGCAGCACCTGTGTAGACCATCAATTTCCCGACAGAAATATCGACACCATTTGTTCCCCAGTCACCGATTCCAAGAATTCCTTCTGCATCTGTTACAACAATGAGACGAATCTCGCGATCTCCAGCAGCGTTTTTCAAAGTAGCTTCAATATTTTCAGGATGATTGATATCAAGATATCCCGCATATTGGGGATCTACAAAGAGGTCACTATAGCCTTCAATGGTATCTGCAATGGTTGGATCGTATACAATTGGATTAAATTCCTCCAAATGTTGAGCAAACAGGTAATAGAAAAGAGTACGGTTGGTATTAAAAATTTCCATTAGGAACAAACGTTTTTCCAAATCGTTAACCTTTGTTTGCATTTGCGCATAAGTTTGCGCTGCTTGTTCTTCAATGGTTTGAACGTAAGGTGGCAGAAGGCCAATGAGACCTAGTTGCTGACGTTCCTCCAAAGTAAAGGCAGTTCCCTTGTTAAGGAAAGGGTTGTTTAAAATATCATGTGCAGTCATCATGTGACCTCCTTATTTAGTTTATTCAATTATAACACTTATTTTCTTTAAATGACACTTTGTTATGTATATGATACAATATGAATGAATCAGGCAATGAAAGTTCAGGCGATACAACCGAAAATGATGCGATTTCAAAAGATAACAAAATAATAGGTTTATCCATCACTTCCTAGATAGTCATGGTCATCTCTTAAAAAAGCCTGTTCCTTTCCACCTTTTAGAAGGTTATTCTCATCAAAAGATCCACTGTTTTCAGGTATTCTTTTTTCTTCTTATGATGATCAATCCCTATAAAAGCCATAGATAATAAATCTAAAATATGTTTGTTATAAGATACTTTGTTTTGTTTAAGGTGTTATTTTTGTCATTTAAAACTTGTATTCTGGTTACATGAAAACAAAACATTATTTACAACGGTATATAGCGCAAAAGGTCAAATATTTGCGAAAAAAAGAAAACATGAGTCAAGAGGAGCTATCGGAACGGGCAGATCTTGGATTAAAATACATCAATCAATTGGAAAATCAAAATGTGAATCTGACCATTCACAGTCTTGAAAAAGTTATTTCTGCTCTTGAGTTAACGCCTGAAGAATTCTTCAATTTTGATTCACTCGAAGCGTCTTCAGATCCTACTGACAGCCTTTCACTTAAGAGAGTAAACATGAAAATTAAACAACTTCCAGTTGGAAAAAGGGAAAAGATCCTAACGATTTTTGAAGATCTTTTAGATAGCCTTTAATTGTCCTCTGACTCACCTCAGATTGTAACAAACAAAAAATCATATAGTCAAATTAGCTATCACGGATAATTTTTGCTTATCCATGTCTGTCTATTTAGAAGAGGGAGCCCAATGAATCTTAAGGACTTTTATTATTTTTTTGATCTTAGTCAACAGCAATCCTTTACTGGGGTTGCCCAAAAACACGGGATCAGTCAACCATCCGTTTCCTATGCGATTAAACGACTAGAAAAGGAATTTCACTGTCCATTAATCGCGCACGATCCTTCTCACCGTACTTTCAAATTAACGCCCCAAGGAGAAATCTTGCTACGACATATTCAAAAGGTCCTACCTGAGATTCAAGGGGCTAAAAAAGAGATCCTCCGGAGTCTCTCTCAATTCAATACGATTGGTTTCCCACCAATCATCATTGACTATCTTGTCCGAAAACAACCCGCCTTTATCAGTAATGTTGCAGCTCTTCAAAGTATCCATCCTGTTCAAGAAGGGTCTGTCGAACTTTTGGAATTACTTTCCAAAGGAGAACTAGATGCTAGTTTTTTAGGGAGTTTAGAACCGATTAAAGATCATCGCTTCCAGGTAAGAGAAATGGCCAAACGAGATCTCTTCTATATCCTTCATCACAACCATCCACTAGCCTCAAAAAAAGTATTACAATTTTCAGACGTCATCGATGAAGATTTTATCATTCCAGATGAGCACTTTGTTCATTTAAAAGCCTTTGAACTGTTGAATGAGCGCTATCACCATGAGGCTACGCCCTTCTTTCAGACGGATGATATTCAGCTCCTAAAACAACTTCTTCGTAAACAAGTGGGGATCAGTTTACTAGCAGATCTTGCACTAACAGATGATGAAGAGGAATTGATTGCCATTCCGATGGATGAAGACGAACGGATCAGCTTTTACGTTTCATTAGTTGAACCGAGGGAAAGTAATCTCAAACCGGAGGTCATCCAATTCTTTGAAAAATTACTAAGCTAATCACAACCTCCATTCTTTGTCCTGATTTAGAAACATAAATAAAGTGACTAGCTAGTATTTTTACGACTAAAAATATAGTAGAAATGCCGATAAAATAAGGATTCCTGCAAATTTGTGGGAATCCTATTTTCTTTGCACAATTTGTATATTTAAATTATTTTGTGTATGTTTTTCTCACTCAGCTTTTTATCAATAATTAGGGATATAAAAGCCGGTAAAACCCTTGATTATTATACCGTTGACAAGTTTTTCAAAAACCTGTATGATAGAAAAAAGTTTATTAAAAAGGGGACGTATTTTGAAAAAATATACTATTTCACGTAAACAAACTTTAACTTTAGCTTCCGTTGTTTTAGGAACGGTCTTCACAGGAACGACTATTGCTTCTGCTGATGACGTTGCACCTGCAACAACCCAAGCTGCTCCTGCAGCTACTACAGCAGCAAAATCACCTATCACGGCTGCAACAGAAGAAATCAACGCCAAAGCCAATACACCAGTTGTTCCTGCTGATAAAGCAAAAACTGGGGATGTCATCGCTGTGGACGTTAAAAAAACTGGCCCATCTGCTAAAACAGACGGTGCAGATACAACCACTACCTCAACAGCAACCATCAAAACGACTAGCTTAGCAGATCCAAACACACCTGTTGGCACTTCAAAACCAGTCTCTTCTACCAAGACAGCTACATCAACCAAAGAAACAGCTGACTACACTGAGACAACTACAGAAACTGTCAATAAAACAACTGTAGTCGAAGTGACAAAAGAAGCAGATATCGTCAATAAAAAAGAAGTTCAAGGAACATCAGACATCGTCTTTGTCATTGATAAATCAAGTTCGATGAATTCTCACATCAATGATACAATGAAGAATATCGAGACCTTTGTTCGCAATCTATCTGCCAAGAAAATTCAAGCTCGTATAGGATTAGCTGAATACGAAAGATCTAAAGAGGTTAAATACCATGATTTCGATGGATCTAAGTTCACAAGTGATCCAGAAAGCTTTATTTCCGCTCTGAACACTATCAAAACTAGTGGTAGCTATGAAAATACTACTGTTCCATTACACCATATTGCCACTTCAGCAGATTACAACTGGGGAACTGGAGCAAACAACCATCGCTTTGCTTTCGTCATTACAGACGAGCCAATCGATATGGATACTCCATTTAAGAATCCCCTCCCGACAAAAGAAGCAACACTGAAGGCCCTTCAAGATGCTGGTATTTCTTTGACCGTAGTTGGCGAAACAGGTGACAAAAAAGACTTTGATCCATTGGTTAACGGAACAAATGGTCTTTACTTGGATATCCGACAAAGACTTTCGGTGACTTGTTGAACGTTCAATTTGCTAACAAAGTCGTTGAAACCGTCCAAAAAGGTCGTGTCTTCAAAGTCCAAACAGACAAGTATGAGTTGATTTCAAAAACTCATCGTGTAGCGAAAGCAAAACCACAAACACCTAGCATCCAAACGCCTGCAACACCGACTCCTACTCCTCAAAAACCGGCTGTTGTAACACCTGCGAAACCGACCGTATTCATACCAGCTAAAAACGAGCCTGTGAAAACGGAAGTTTATATCGCACCAGCAGCTCTTCCTCAAAAAGAAGCAAGCCTTCCAAATACAGGAAGCAAGACCTCAACTGCCTTGACAACTCTTGGCCTTGGTCTTCTCAGCATGAGTGCTGCCTTTGGCCTCTCTCGTAAAACAAAGAAAGACTAACATGAAAAGCCTAATCCATTGATTGGGCTTTTTATCACTAAAAATTTCCCCTTCGCTATTTTCATTAGAAAGCGGAAATCTTCAATTTCTAACAAAAGATTCTTGTCCTCCGCTATGATATAATGGGGACAGTACAAGGGAGGAAACCAATGTTACAAGAACTAGCCTTTACAGGCCAATGGAGACACTATCAAAAACGCGTTCTCGATAAGAGTGACGCTTTTATGGCGGATGGCCATCTACATTTGGTAGCAGCTCCTGGCTCTGGAAAAACAACCCTGGGAATCGAATTTATCAGACGCTTTGGCCAGCCAACCCTGATCTTGGCTCCTACGGTCACCATTCGTCAGCAATGGGTGGACCGGATTATCCAGGCATTCTTGAGTGATGAAAGCCAAGCGGAGCAATTGATCTCTCAGGACCTCAAACACCCTAAGCTGATTACAGTGGCTACCTATCAGGCCCTACACAGCGCCATGAACCAAGTCGTCGGTCAATCACAAGCTGAGGATACCGATGACCAGGCAGAGATTGAAACATTTGATTTCAAAGGCTTTGATATCTTTACTACTTTCCAAGCCATCTCACTCGGAACCCTTTGTTTGGATGAGTGTCATCACCTGCGTAATGAGTGGTGGAAGAGTTTGGAAGCCTTTCGTCAAGCCTTCCCTGACTTAAAGATGATCTCCCTTACCGCCACCCCTCCCTATGAAGGGGATCCTGCCCTTTGGGATCGCTATATCCGCATGTGTGGTGAGATCGATGAGGAAATCACCGTCCCCGAATTGGTCAAAGAAGACACCCTTTGTCCCCACCAAGACTATGTTTACTTTGCCTTTCCAACCAAGGAAGAGCAAGAGCAGTTGGACGCCTTTAGCCAACAAAAGAATGCTTTCTTGCAACAACTGACTTCCGATCCCCTCTTTTGCCAATACCTCCAAAACTGCCAAGCCTTATCGGGTCAGATCAGCGATGATGAATTGCTCAATGATCCCCAGTATCTCTCTGCTACCCTGATCTTTCTTCGAAGCAAGGGAATCGTCTTTCCCAAACGTTTCCAGGACCTCTTAGGAGCCAAGAAACTACCTGCTTTCACCCTGGACTGGCTTGAAATTCTCCTGCAAGGTCTGCTCTTTCAGGTACCTCACTGGTACAATCTACCTGAGGAATACGAGAAGCAAGTCCTCCATGAACTAAAAGCAGCCAGCTTAATCGATCGAAAACAAGTTAAACTGGTCCGCAACAAAAAACAAGACCTCCTGCTCAATCAATCCCTCGGAAAACTCAATGCAGTCCGAGAAATTTTCAAGGCGGAATACCAGGCTCTTGGAAGCCGACTGCGCCAACTGGTCCTAACAGACTATATCCGCCAAGATTTTGAAGTTCATCTAGGAGATAAGGACGCCCAATTTACTCAATTGGGAGTGCTCTCTTATTTCGAATCTATTCGCAGGGAAAGCTTAGAGCTAAGCAACTCCTCCTGCCATCGCTGTCTTGACCGGCAGTATCGTCATCATCCCGACGGTCGCTAAGCCAAGATTAGAAGAGCTTCTAGGAGAGGATCGATTGACTTACCAAAGTGTCGGCCAATTATCTCCTGATGACTTTCTCAAAGTTCGCTTAGTTGGTTCTCAACATGATTTAGTGACAGCTGTGACCCAGCTCTTTCAAGAAGGTCTCATCCAAGTCGTGATTGGAACCAAGTCTCTTCTGGGAGAAGGCTGGGATGCTCCTTGTGTCAATTCCCTGATCCTAGCTAGCTTTGTCGGTAGCTTTATGCTCAGCAACCAAATGCGAGGTCGTGCCATCCGAGTGTGGCCTGAGGATCCAGACAAGACCAGTAACATCTGGCATCTGGTCTCTATCAGCCTTTCCCTAAAGAAATGGTATGAAAAGTCCGATCTTGAAAAAGAAGAGATCGAAGCCATCACTGATCAGCTGAAAGAATATAGTCCTGATCTGGAGCTCTTAGAAAGACGGATGAAGCAATTTTTAGGTCTCCATTACAAGGAGCCCTTCATCGAATCCGGTATCGAGCGTCTAGCCTTTGACAATATCCGCTATACCAAAAAACAGTTGCAAAAACTCAATGAAGAAACCTTAGAGCGCTCCACCCATCGTCAAGAACTCCGAGACGGCTGGCAAAAAGCCCTTCCGATTCTGGAGAATATGGAGATTGTAAATGAGGTTCAAGTGGATAAACACTTCCTGCCCCTAGCCCTATTTTTTGACGCCAGGAAGCTAGCTCGTTGGCTAACGGCCGCCACTTTGACCGATGCTTTCGCCAACTTTATTTACTATTCACATAGAGGAGGATGGAATAAAGGGTCTCTTATTCTTCTATTCGTCTTAGCTGTTCTCGCTCTACTTGCTTGGCTCCGCTACTATCTCTATAAGAGCCCTTATAAACGGTTAGAAGTCTTCGGCCAGGCTATTCACCAAGCCCTGCTCCTTTCTGGGCAGATCCAGACTCAAGCAACCCGCATCCAAGTCCTACGAGATCAGAAGGATGCCATCAACACGCTGATTTATTTGAAGGACGGAACCATGCGGGAGAAGGAACTCTTCTCGCAAACCATGATCGAGTTTTTCGCACCGATTGAAAATCAGCGCTATATCCTGAAAGCACAGGAAAAGGTGTCCGATCAGACAGAATATTTCGCTGTACCAAGCCTCTTTGACAAACGAAAGAAGATGCCCAAGCCTTTGTGGCGCAAATCCGAAAGAGCCTGGGTAAGTATGACCTCGTCTATACCCGAAGTGCCGAAGGCCGCGCCATTCTCCTTGATGCGCGCATCAAGGCCCTAGCCAACAAACAAGAGCGCACCTTCACCAAGAAACAAGTGATGTCGGATTTGAAATAGAACTTGCAAAAAAACCATATTCCCATTGTAATAGGAATATGGTTTTTAGGTTGTTTATATCAGATCCCCTATTTCCACAAGCTACCTAAGATTTGTTTTTCGACCAAGGAAAGATCTTCATCAGTCACTGGCCCATCAGTTCCAAGAATATAGAGCTGACCAAAATAGGCAAGCAGCGGGCCAATCAGAATACGCAGGAATTGGGAAATAGTCAGATCAGGATTGATGCGAGGGTCCGTTTTCAGTTCTTGAAGGAGGTCACCAATTCTACCCTGAATGAAACTCCAAATATGTTCTTGCTCCTTCTTGATCTTTTCATTCGAAAACATCTCCTGTAACACGATTTTTAAGAGAGCTTGATTGGTTTTGAGGTAGTTCATTCGGTCATAAACGAAATAGTGAATTTTTCTCCTCTGTTGTTTGAAATTTTAAGAGTTGATCCAGAAGATTCCCCAGAAGACTAGGAAGGATCGGATGTAAAATAGCTGTCAGCAACTCATCTTTGGTCTGGAAATACTTGAAGAGAGTGGCTTGGCTAAGCCCGGCATGCTCCGCAATTTGAAGGGTTGAAGTCCCATTATAACCCTTGGTCGAGATCAAATCGACGGCTGCCTGCATAATTTTCTTCTTTCCTTTGGGATAGTCTGCCCCCTCTAAATAAGCTTCAAACGACTCAAAAATACTCTCGTTCATATCCATCCTCACATCCTTATTATTTTTATACCTTACGATACCGACGCAATCCGACAATATTCAGCATTGTCAAAGCAACAAGGAAAAGCAATAAAACACCGATATTTGGCAAAACATCTCCAAGGTTACGTCCGTAAAGAATAATCTGACTCATGGCATCACCTGAGTAGGTCAAAGGCAAGAACTTCCCAATTGTTTTTGCCCACTCTCCCATTGAATCAAGAGGAATGATTCCTGAGAAAAGAGCTGCGGCATAATCACAAGAGGAATAAATTGCATTATTTGGAATTCTGATTTCGCCAAGGTAGACAAGAGAATTCCGAAGGCCAGTGCTACAAGAGCCAATACTACATTAACTATTATAACATTTAATAAACTTCCGACAACTTCAATATTCAACAACCAAATAGCTGCTAAAACAACTACCGCTGTTTGAAGAATAGCGATGATCCCATAAGACATCATGTAACCATAGACGATCTCAGAACGTTTGACCGGAGTGGCTAATAAGCGATCTAGGGTACCGCTGGTGCGTTCTTTCAAGAGCGCCATCCCTGAAATCAAGAATACAAAGAAGAAAACGACAAATCCAATCAAGACTGGAATCATACTGGCAAAGAAGCCTGTATCTTCATTCCCATACTCATAAGATTCCTTAATTTCTGGTGATTTTGCATCCAATTTCAATTGAGGAAGGGCCTGTTTAACACGAGTTAATAATTGATTAGTCCCTTCACTGGCAATACTGGTCCGCAATACTTGACGGGTCATAGCAGTTTTCGAAGCATCTGTATTGGCATAATCTACCTGATACTCCCCGTCTTTATAAGAAATGACGGCGTCGACTTTCTCATCAGCCAAGTCTTCTTTGGCTTGATCCATGTCTTTGTAAGTTTTCACACTGACATGGTCCAGATCATCCATTTTCTTTACCAAACTAGTTGGTAGATCCTGCGTTGCAAGCTTGACGTTCACGGTTGTACTAGCTGAAAACATGAGGTTCATCAACCACATGATAAAGACTGGAGCCACAAACATCATGGCAAGGGTTCGTTTGTCACGAAGCAATTCTTTGATAACTTTTTTTGCAATGGCAAGGGTTCTCATCTTATTCTCCTTCTGCTTTCAAAAAGACTTCTTCAATACTTGACACACCATAATTTTCTTTGAGTTTTTTTGGTGTATCAAAGGCAATGATGTTTCCACCTAACAAGAGGCCAACCTTATCTGTCAGCTCTGCTTCATCCATGACATGGGTGGTGACCAAAATGCCTACACCCTTGTCTCTAAGTGTGATTAATTCCTTCCAGATTTTCTTTCGAAGAGAAGGATCGATTCCAACCGTCGGTTCGTCCAAAATCAAGAGCTGAGGATTTCCTAAAAGCGCAATCGCCAGCGACAAGCGTCGTTTCATCCCTCCGGAATAACCAGATACGGCCTTATTTAAGTGCTCTGTCAGATCTACCACCTGAGCCACATGGGCAATTTCTGTTGTTAAGTCTTTTTTGGAAAGGCCTTTTAGCTGACCGAAAAATTCCAAATTTTCTTGCCCTGACAAGGCCTCATATAAAGCATCAGACTGGGCCATATAGCCAATATCTCCCAGAATATGACGATTGGGCATGGTGCGGTCTAAGACTAAAGCGATACCGCTATCTGCCTTTTCCATTCCTAACATGGTTTTAATCATGGTTGATTTACCAGCACCAGAAGGACCGATTAGACCAATGATTTCCCCAGACTGTAATTCAAAACCAACGTGGTTTAACACCAGTTGTTGACCAAAAGATTTTTGTAAATCTTGTAAATGTAGCAATGTTTTCATATGCATCCTCCTAAGTGAGTGTTTACTCACTTTTTAAGTATGAGACTATTATAGTGAGTGAACACTCACTTGTCAAGTAGAAAATTTCATTTTTTTCAGAAAAATAAAAACACCAGATGAATACATCTGGTGTTGATAATGGAAATTTCTGCTGTTAAGCTTCTGTCTGCATCTACTCGCGATACTCTGAAATAGTCTGTCCGGTCCATTTTTTAAAGGCTCGTGAGAAGGAAGACACTTCGGAGTATCCTAGTAAATAGGCTACATCAACTGTTGTCATGTAATGACAATTTGCGTCACAATGAAATTGATTGGTCTACTCCCCTTCCTTCCATCATATACTGTCATTTTTCTGATATAATAAATTGTTCAAACATCGCAGAAAGGATAACCCATGTCAAATCTTATCAAACACAAACGGGTTGAGAATAGTGAACTCTTTTATGATCTGGTCTTTGTTTACGCTATTTCCAAAACCACTGCCCTTATCCATCATCTTCACCATGGAGTCTTATCATTAGATGCCATCTTTGGTTTCCTGATGACACTTCTGGTTTTGGTCAATTCTTGGATGATTCAGACCGTCTATACCAACCGCTATGGAAAGAATTCCCTTTTCAATATGACCGTCATGTTCATCAATATGGCAATGTTGCTCTTAATCTCAAACATGATTACCAATGACTGGCAGAGCTACTTTCATACCTTCTGCTGGACAGTGGGAACCCTGACCTTAACCCTATTTCTCCAATACTTAGTAGAGTATTTGCGTAAGTCTACTACTCCAGCCAATCGAAAAAGTATCAAGGGCTTTCTTTGGATGACAGGGCTCAGGACCTTGGCTATCTACATAGCTGCACTTCTTCCGATAGATTTTGGTATCTATGTCTATATGCTAGGGATTCTCTTGACCTTCGTCATGCCTATTATCTTAACTCGACATACAAGTCTTTTTCAGATTAATCTCCCCCACCTGATTGAACGCATCTCGCTTTTAGTTATCATCACTTTTGGTGAGATGATTATGGGCCTTGCAGATTTTTTTTACACTTGAAAATTTCTCTATCCACTTTATCCTTTACTTTATCATCATGGTCAACCTCTTTATGAATTACTTTGGTAAGTTTGACCATGCCATTGATGAAGAAGGAAAGAATAAGGGAATCTTCCTAATTTATAGTCACTATCCAATTTTCATCGGCTTGATTATGGTGACTGTGTCTATGAGTTTCTTGGTCAATCCAGAAGTCCATCACCATTTTGCGACTGGCTTCTTCTATACGGGTATCGGCCTCTTTCAAGCTGCTATCCTTGCAAATGGCTATTTTAACAAGAGTCACCTCAAGTATGACAAGCTCTATTATGGTTTGCAAGCAGGGATGTTCCTTATCGGACTGGTTCTCTCCCTTCTTTTCTCAGCCAATCCAACCATTGTCATTACCATCGCAACCGTGATGACTTTAGCAATGGAAGTTCACTTTATCCATTTTTATATGACCCGAACCAAGAAATTTTCAAGTCCGGATTGGGAATTGTATTAAAAAATTCTAGTAGATATTTTCTACTAGAATTTTTTCGTTAGTCCAGTACAATCATAGCCTTAATCGTCTTACGTTCATCCATATCTTTATAGGCTTGATCAATCTCATCCAAGCTATAGCTATGAGTAAAGACGCGACCTGGGTTGATGTCGCCATCAAGTACAGCCTTGAGCAAAAACTGCTTGTCATAGGTAGTAACAGAGGCTGCCCCACCTGCCACCGAAATGTTTTGGGCAAAGGTCGAACCAAGGGCACGATTATTGTAATGAGGGACACCGACAAAACCTAAACGCCCACCATTATGAAGCACCCCAAGGGCTTGATCAACAGCCGCTGCGGTACCGACACATTCAAGGGCCGCATCTGCTCCGCCACCAAGGATTTCACGGACCTTGGCAATGCCTTCTTCACCACGCTCCGCTACGACTACTGTCGCACCAAATTCCAAAGCCATCTGTTGGCGGTCTTCGTGGCGACTCATGAGGACAATTTGTGACGCTCCCCGCATCTTAGCTGCGATCACTGCACATTGACCAACGGCACCGTCCCCGATGACCACTACTTTGTCACCAGGCTTCACGTCTGCTACACGCGCCGCATGGTAGCCCGTCGGCATGACATCTGCCAGCGTCAAGAAAGATTTGAGCATGGCTTCTGTATAATCTGATGGTTGCCCTGGAATCTTGACAAGGGCCCAGTTAGCGTATTCGAAGCGCATGTACTCCGCTTGCACCCCATCAGACCAGTTGGTGCCGATATGACGGTCACACGTCCCATCATAGCCAGCACGACAGGCATCACACTCCCCACAACCATGGGTGAAAGGTGCGATGACAAAGTCTCCTGGTTTGACCGTTGTAATGGCTTCTCCGATTTCTTCGACAATCCCAATAGCTTCATGGCCACTATTTTGATGCCCTGCTTCAATATCTGGATTACGGTAGCTCCAGAGATCGGATCCACAGACACATGTGCGGACGATGCGGAGAATAACATCATCCGGCGCTTCGATTTGCGGACGTTCAACTTCTACTAGACCCACTTGCCCAGCTTTTGTATAAACTGTTTTCTTCATAGGAACAACCTACTTTCTATTGCTTACTTACCTACAGTATACACTTTTTCTTAGGCTTCTGCTCGTACCAACTCGTCATTAATGATGGTGATGATCATGCCCATGACCTTGATCCACTTCCAGTTCTTCGATATTTCGCTTGTGGGCGCGGTGGGTCGCCAAGTCTTCATCCACTTCGATGGTAACATTTTGAAATCCACTCTCTTGAGCAAGGTGCGGATAGACTCTTTACAGACCTCCATATGCTTGACATGCTCCAGACAAACATGGACAATGGCGTTTTTTTCCAAACCATCCATGGTCCAAAGATTGAGCTGATTGATACTAGCGACATGGTCCAACCGCTCCAAATCACTCTTGACTTGCTGGATATCTACTCCTTCTGGCACGGCATCCAAGAAAATCTTGAGCGTGCTCCAAAAACGTGGAATGGCTTTTGACAGAATAAAGATGGAAATGGCAAGAGATAAGAGCGGATCCAGAATATACCAGTCGGTAAATCGGAGGACAATGGCCATTAGGATGACAGCCACCCAGCCCAGAGTATCTTCCAGAAAATGCAGGCTGAGAATGGATTCGTTCTTGGTTTGCCCCTTGCGAATGACGAGACTCGCTAGCACATTGATGCTGACGGCTATGATTCCAAGCCAGAGAATGCCCTCATCGTTGACAGGTTGTGGGTGAAATATTTTCGTTATATTTTCTAAAATAACCAGAACGGACCCTGTCATGAGAATCACTGCCGTTACCATGGCCCCTAAAAGGCTAAAGCGCTTGTAGCCCAAGGTATAGTGGCTGTCTTCTTCACGGTTAGAAATGCTCTCCAAAAGGCGGAGATCCCAATAGCGATCGCATCCCCCAAGTCATGGACCGAATCCGCAAGGACAGCGCTGGATCCAAAAATCCCTCCTGCAATAAACTCAACAATGGCATAACTCAAATTCAAGAAAAAAGCGATCCAGACCGCATGTTTTGTCTTCATAATCCTTAATCCTTTGTTATAATAGATTCATGAACATCATGTTCATTATCATTATCTAACATTCACAACAGAAAGGATAGGAGCAAACTGTTTAGGGTGTCCGTTACTGAACAGTTTGTTCTAAGTGTCCATATGACAGCACAGGATCGTCGCATCACCAAAACTCGAAAAGCTATCTATCAAGCTTTTTACAATTACTCAACCAAAAAGACTACAGAGGCCATCACGGTTCAGGAAATCATTGACTTAGCCGATGTGGGGCGATCAACCTTTTACAGCCATTACGAAAGTAAGGAATTATTGCTAGATGAACTCTGTCAAAAGCTCTTTCACCATCTCTTTGAGCGTGCTGAACACCTCTCACCACAAGACTATCTGGCTCATATCTTTCAGCATTTCAAGAAAAATCAAGATCATGTGACCAGTCTCTTGCTCTCTAAAAACGATTATTTTATCCGGCAACTGCGAAAAGAACTAGAACACGATGTCTACCCAATGGTTGCCGACGAACTCATCAAGGCCCATCCAACTCTCCCTCACTCTTACCTCAAACACTTGGTCGTCAGCCATTTCATCGAAACCCTCAGCTGGTGGTTGAAAAAAGGCAAGTCCTACACCGAACAAGAAGTGATCCAATTTTATTTGGAGATTTTAAAAGTGGGCTCGAACTAGAAGGGAGTATTTTCAATGACCAGCGTGCAATTTTACTTTCTATTTCCATCACTCTTCATGCTTCACGAACTTGAAGAAATCATTTGGATGCCATCCTTTGTCAAAAAATTATCAGCACAGTTTCCAGATAATCGAATCCCATCTTGTTACACTCCTTTTGCTTTCAATGCCATTGTCTTGGAGCAATTTCTGATCCTAATGACGTCGCTATATCTTAGTTACCAGTTTAACAACTATAGCATTTACGCAAGCATCATAATCGCTTATATCTACCATGTGTTCGGACATCTGATTCAGACAGTCGTTATTCGAAAATATGTGCCTGGGTTGTTAACGGGCATTTTAACGAGTTTGTTTGCTCTTTTGCAATCTCAAAAATGAATTTCCAATTAAACTTTATGGTTACTCTCTTTTACCTTCATTGGTTATTATTTTAAATCTTGTAGTATCATTTATGATTCTTCATAAAATCAGTCATAAAAATAGTACTCAGGCAATCATATCTTAGAAAGGAAACCGTATGTTCTTCTCACATTCTTCTCGGCTTTTTTACAGCCTTCTTTGCCCTTGCTTTTGTTCTTCTTCACTTATTGGCTTCTCTTTCTGAAGTTAAAAAGGGAAATCATACTCTAGGAAATACATTTCTCCTCATCGGAAGTAGTCTTGCGACCTTATCTCTCACCCTCTACTTCTTTTTACCGATTGTTGCTCTAGTCCTTTGGCTGATCAGTCTGTGGTTTGATTTGCTACGGGGCCTATTGGAATGGGAAACACAAAGGGAAACTTCCACCCAGCCCACCACCTGATTCGGATGGGCATCGCTCTGGTCCTTACCATCTTGTTAGCCTTGTTATAAGAAAAGCTCAAGTTTTCAAAAAACTTGAGCTTTTGTAGTTTCTATTTGTTAAGCCATCAACAGCATGAGAATAGGGATCACCACCATGGTTGCAAGGGTCGTCTCTGTCACCATGACCGCTGCATAGTCACTATCAGCGCCGTAGAGTCTGGCAACAACTGGCGCATTGGTCATCACAGGCATGGCAGACTGGATGATAAAGACTTGCTTCATCAGGCTTGGAAGAGGCACCCAGTAGACGATGGTCGCCATCAAGAGAGGGGCAACCAGGAAGCGACCTAGTAGAATCAATAGCTGATCTTTTCCCAGAACCAACTGCTTCACGCCTACATGAGACACCGACAAGCCGATGAATATCATGGATAAAGGGGTTGTTAAATTACCCAGATACTGCAAATCACTGGCTAGAAAGGCTGGCAACTTGATCTGCAGCATCACCATGACTAGCCCCAAGAGAAAGCCCATCAGGGGCGGAGAAAAGACTTTCTTCAGACTCGTTTTGAGATCAAACTGCGCTTCTCCCTCACCATCTCGCTGAATCAGATAGGTCCCCAAGGTCCAGAAAAAGGTCGTATTGCACATATAATATATCAAAACATAGGGAATGCTGGCATCTCCAAAGAGGGCTTGGTTAATAGGAAGCCCCACGAAGATGGTATTGGAGTTAAAAAACATGGAAATAAAGAGGCCACGACGGTCCTGTCTCACCGCAAAGATTCTAGCTACTCCTGTCGCGATGCCAAGCAAAATAACCATAGACAGGGCAGGAAACCGCAATGCTGGCAACATTTTAAGTAGATCCGCTGCTGTGAAGCGTTGCGTAATGGTGTAGAGCATATAGCAGGGAAGAGCAACTTGAGTGACCAATTTAGCGAGTAGGCCACGCGACTTGTCATCGAACCAGCCTTTTTCACCAATGACAAAGCCCACTAAAATCATACCCAGGATGACGAGAATCCCCGATATGCTCCTCAAAAAGATGTCCATGTTCTCCCCTTTTCTTGTTTAAATTTGAACTAGAAAAAACCATTTTTTACAAGTCTCAAAAACTACTCTAGTATATCATAAAAAGAGGTGGGGCAACATGCCCAACCTCTGCATTTATTGATTGTCACTAATACCCCTTCTTAGCTGCCTTACTCCATTGGTACCAACCAACGAGACTGTTGATAAAGTAAATCAAGAAAAACCAATAAAATGGTGGGGACTATGGCGAAAATAGATGATTCAGTTAAAAAGAAAGTTCCAGAATTGCGATTTAAAGGATTCACGGATGAATGGGAACAGCGTAAGTTGGGAGACGAAGTTCGAATAGTGATGGGACAGTCTCCTAATTCAGAAAATTATACTGATGATCCTAATGGGCGCTAAAAATGCGAAGACCTATGAAGACCTATTTTGTATTAGTCAAACAAAAGATCCAAAAGAAATGGTATATGATTATGACCATGAAACAAAGTAAAACCAAACCGAGTGATCTGAGGAAGCACCCGATGATCATGAAACGTTATTAAACACAAAAGTCACCCATGTGAGTTCTTGCCAGAAGCTGAAGTTAATCCTTCAACCTGGAAAACCCGCAGAGGTGACTTTTTCTATACATCTCGATTTTTCTGGTAATAATCATTAACCGATAAATATGTCCGTGAATCACCCAGCGACTCCGCTATGTCCATAATCCGCGGTGGTAGTAATCCCACTCGCTGGACAAGTTCGTGATCGCTGAACAATTCCCGTGGACTGCCGGCGAAGCCAAACTTCCCGTGTTCCATAACATACACCGACTCAAACTCGGCGGCGACCCAATCCATGTCATGGGTGATGGTCACAACTTGGTGGCCCGAATCAGCCAACTGATGGAAAATTGCGGTCAACTTGCGCCGGCTTTCCCAATCAAGCGACATCATCGGCTCATCAAATAAATAAATCGCCGGATCCACTGCCAAAACTGTGGCAACGCTCAACAGCTTGCGTTCCGACAATGACAGGTCATATGGACTTTCAGCTGTTTTATCATCCAAGCCAACTCTTTTAGAGCCTCTAAAGCCCGCCTCGTAATCGTGTCGTGGTCATCCATGACCTGCGCAACACTCCACTCCACCTCTCGTTGAACGGTCGGGTTGAAAAGCTGATCGTCAGGATTCTGAAAAGTAATCCCAACCTTCAGTAACTTTTCGACTGGTTTAAGATCATTAAAATTTTCTCCATCGATCTTAATCACACCGGTTTCGTGGTGTCAGCAAGCCCGTCAACAATTTGAAGAGCGTTGATTTGCCGGCACCATTTTTGGCCGACAATCGCCACCATCGGATCGGCGAAGTGTTTGTCTTCAACATCCAAGCTAAAGGACCGTTCCGGATAAGTGAACGTCAGGTGGTTCAGTTCAATTGTGGACATAACGAACCTCCTTCAGATCAGCGTAATTCACCGGATACCGGCCATCAGCCAAGTGCCAATCCATTTTTTGAGCAAGTTGCTGGATTGTCGGGGCTGGAATCTGCCAGTCAGCTGCCAAATGATTAAACACCTCACCCGGCCTGCCCTGGGCTACCATTTGACCCTCGTGCAGCACCCACACAACGTCGGCGACCTCGCACAAATCGTCAATTTCACTGGTGACAATGAAGACAGTCGTCTCTTTGACTTGGGCCAGCCATTGGAAAAATTGCCGGCGGCCAAGGGGATCCATCTGACTGGTCGGATCATCCATAATCAAAACAGCCGGATTAGCCACAATCGCCGTGGCAATTGCCAACCGCTGGACTCTGACCACCGGAAAGGCTCTCGGGACGCAAATTCAACTGTTCAATCAGCCCCATTTGCGTGGCAACTTCTTCAACCCGTTTTTGAATCAGTCCTTCAGCCATTCCCTGATTAATCAAGTCAAAGGCGATTTCATCGGCAACCGTTTCTGCCAACCCGCTTAGTTGGCCAGCTGGATTTTGCAGTACAACTCCATTCATGGCATTATAAACAGGCCAATTGTCGGACACTCGCTGGCCAAACATGTGCCAGTCGCCCTCAATCTCAGCAGACACAATTTTGGGAATGACCCCTGCCAGCACACGGCACAAAGTCGATTTGCCGGAGTGGCTATTCCCGATAATCCCAACCACCTGGCCGGTATGAACCTCCGCGTTAATCTGACGCAGTTGTGGTTGCTCAGTACCCGGATAACGGGTGGTCAAATTTTCAATTACAATCCGTTTATCTTCGTCCATATCTTCCACCCAATCAATAAAATTGCCAATCCAGTCAGACCAATGTGCAGCGTCCGCGACAGGCGATACACGCGCTGGGAGGTTCTGACAGTCCGGTTGGGATTATCAAAACCTCTCAGTTGGAGAGAAATCGACCGCGCCATCGATTGATCCAAGGTCTTAATCACCAATGGAATTAGAACCGGCAGGACTGACTTTAATTTCTGAATCAACGTTTTTGCGGATTGGTTCCGCGAACTTTTGTGCCTGCTGGATTTTCCGCATATTGCGCATCATTTCCGGCAAAATATAACAGCACCGACATCAGAACGTAGACGGTTTTATAAGACAATCCGGACAGTTCCAAATAGGCCGCGTTTTCTGGAAATACTCGTGGTCACCATAAAAAGCCACTGGTCAAAATAATCACCAATACTCGACAACCCAGAGTGGTGGCGTAAATCAGGCCTTCTTTGTAGAACGACACCCCAAGCACAGAAAACAGCACAGTTTGATTCCGACTGTAAAATAACCCTTGGATGATCAGCATGGTGCAAATCAGAAACAGGCTGAATCCTAGCGCCTTAAAGGTGGTAGAACTCAATTTGGAAAATAACAATAGCAGTGTTGCGACAAGAATTAATCCGGCCTGAAGCAATAAATTCATACTGGCAAAGCTCAACAACGTCATGTCCAAGATGAACAAGAGCTTAGTAATCGGATCGATCACCTGGTACCACTTGAGCTTGACCCGTGGCGCTCCAGAAATCAATGTTTGATCAGTCATCATTTATCACCGCTAAAGAAGTGCACCATCCGCTTCGGCAGCTGACGATAGATGAAGAATGCCAGGTAGGCCACGCAGACTTTATCCAAAATATCCAAGACAAACTCATCGGTAAATGAGGCCAGCCACACTGGTGCATGATTGGCGACCATTACCGCAAACAATGAGTCACCCCAAGCGATACCGGTCTGACCACCCCAAAAGATGACGTTGAGTGGCGTTGAAATGACAGCTGAAACGATGGCAATAATAATAGCAGAAACAAATACTCGTCGCGCTGACGAGAACCACCCATTGGCGTGCAAAACTCCGACAGCAATCCCAATTCCGATGCTGGTAATCGCATACACGGTTGAAATTGGCGATAAGGTCAGCCCATAGATCACGTTGTTGATGAAACCACTGATGGCACCGGCAACCGGCCCAGCCAACATGCTGGCAAAGAAAGGTTCCCAAAGACCCCAGCCAAACGGGCAACTTTAACCCCTCCGCCAAGGCTTTGGCAACATAGTTAATCCCCACGGCAGCGGGAATCAAAGTCATGGTGGCGGCACTTAACTTAAATTTCCACATACTGGTACGATGAATCGGTTCTGTTTTCATAATCTTCTCCTTTTGTTTTTAAAGAGCCGTGTCTGTTTAGACTTTTCGGACGCAACGCTCTATAGATTTTCGATTTGAACCGCTTCTCCTTTCACAGATCCCTTAGTCGACATCAGGGTTTCTCTTGAAAAGGATTGTTCAACAGTTCACAACTAATCATACGCCTATTTCATCAGAAGTCAAGAATTTTCTGAAGTTTTCTTGAAAACGTTCGGGAATTGAAAAATAGAGCAAGCGCCCATGAGAACGATCGCTAGACAATTATAAGAGGCCACTATAAAAAAACAAACACCATTTCTGGTGTTTCTTGAGAACAGAAACAAACTGTTCTTTTATATAAATCTAATAACTTCTATAAAGTTTTATTTATTAGTGTTATTCGACCATCTTCTGAAACTTTCCTCTGTGAGAAAAGGGTGCTAGAGCACAATAATGTTTCTAGCACTCCAGAGTCGTCGAGACCTTGAGGCTCAATAATTAGTCGTGGAACTTCATTCAGAGTTCGCTGGCGTCCACACTCACCTATGGAAAGTTTCTAAGGTGACACTTGTCTTCAATATGAACAAACACCATCTCTGGTGTTTGTCTCATATTATAAAAGGAAGCACTAGCTTATTTTTTCTTTTTCTTCAAAATATAAGCTGCAATGCTTGCCAAGACAAAGGCTAAAACTAGGCTAATAATAGAGATGGTCGTACCCGTATTTGGTAAGAATCCTAAGATCTTGCCTGGTTTCTTCGGCTCTGGTTGGCTTGGTTTTTTAGGTTCAGGTTGACCCGGTTTCTTTGGTTCAGATGAACTTGGAGGAGTTGGTTGTTTTGGAGTTTCTTTTGGAACATGCTTGTTAGTAATCACAGCATTTCCTTTACCATCCTCGTCGTTACGAGCTTCATAGCCCTTTGGAACACTGACTTCTCTCACTGTATAAGTGATGGTGTTTCCATTTGCTTTTTCATCTAAATCTGCAAAGGTATGGGTCCACTTGTTTTCAGCTGACAATTCTACTTCTTGACCGACTTTTTGATCATTGGCATAGAGTTGAATGCGAATACTCTTCGGACGAATTCCATCCTTGTCATTCTCATCATCCCACTTCTTAGTGACCGTGACGCTTGTCTTACCAGGTGCATGGGTATTGGTAATGGTATAAGCAGCCTGATCAATTGTAGTCGTATATTCAGCTACCTTCTCTTCTTGAAGAGTATAGACGATTTCTTTTCCATCCTTGAATTTTGGTAGACCTGTGAAGCTTTCTTTCCAATCTGTCGCATTCGTGAGTTCTTTTTGAGCAACTTTTTCACCATTGGCAAGAAGATTCACAACGATACTTGCTGGACGAAGACCATCTTGATTGTCTTGGTCATTCCAGATCTTGGTCACTGGAATATCGATCACCGCTGGCGTATGCGTATTGGTCAAGATCGTGTGAGCAGCATCAGAGGTATCAGCAGTGACTTGGTAGCCTTCAGGAACAGAGACTTCTTCCACACGGTAGCTGATAGCTTGACCGGCTTTCTTTTCAGCTAATTTACTAAAGGTATGAGTCCACTGATTGTCCGCTGACAACTCAACTGGATCTCCTACTTTTTCATCACCAGCATAGAGTTGAACCTTGATCGATTTTGGACGAAGACCATCTTGGTCATTGGCATCTTCCCATTTCTTCGTTACTTTCATCTCTGTAAGAGCCGGTTCATGCGTATTGGTCAAGACGATATTAGCCTTGTCCTTATCATTTACCGTCACCTTGTAACCATCTGGAACAGCGACTTCTTTCACCGTGTAAGTGATTGCTTTTCCAGCTGCCTTGGCATCAAGGTTTTCAAATGCACCTTTCCAGTCATTCGCGGCTGAAAGTTCTACCACTTGATCCGTCGCAAGACCATCTTTGTATAATTGAACTTGAATGCTGGCTGGACGGAGACCATCTTGGTCGTCTCCATCTTCCCACTTCTTGCTCACTTCTACTTTGGTCTTTTCTGGTTCGTGCGTGTTGGTCACGACTACTTGACCTGGGTTGCTTGCTTCGACGGCTTGTGTGTAGCCTTCTGGAACATCGATTTCTTTGACTGTATAGTTGATAACTTGTCCAGCTTTCTTCTCGTCTAGGTTTGAGAAGGTATGGGTCCATTTGTTATCTGCTGACAATTCAACAGCCTTACCAACCTTTTGATCACCAGCATACAATTGAACCTTGATTGTTTTTGGACGAAGGCCATCTTGGTTATTGGCATCCTTCCAGTTTTTCGTAACAGTAAGGCTTGTCTTACCTGGTTTGTAAGTATTGGTAATCGTCGTTCCATCAATCTTAGTAGTGTAATTGTCCACTTTGTCTTCTGTCACTGTGTAGACAACTTTTTGACCATCTTTATAGACGGGTAGGTCTGTGAAGGTATGAGTCCATTCATCTCCTTCACCAGTCAGATCAAGAGCTTGCACCTCTGTTCCATTTGCCAAGAGGTGAACTTTGATGGTAGATGGGCGAAGACCATCTTGGTTTTGTGCATCATCCCAGACTTTCTTGACTGTAACCGTCGTGGTCTCAGGAGTGCGCTTGTTGGTGATGGTGGCTTTTCCATCTGTGAAGCTGGCTTCCTCTGTATCGACCGTATAATGAGTCGGAACTTTCACTTCTTTAACAGTGTAGGTATTGAGCTTGCCATCACTGTCTTTATCTGGAAGATTCGTAAAGTGGGCTTTCCAGTCTGTTGCGGCTGAAACCGTGACTGGTTTTCCTTGAGCTTTGCCATTCTTGTAGAGTTGGAATTCCACACTTGCTGGGCGAAGCCCTTCTTGGTTGTCTTGGTCATCCCAAACTTTTGAAGCTTCAAGATCAATATACTTGATATCTGCTTCATTAGCGATCTCAACTGGGACTGCTTTTGAGCCAACCGCTTTTCCATCCACCGTGACGTGGTAGATTTGTTTGTCCGCATCATAGGTGACAACCACAGCATGTTCTGTTTCATCCAACTTGTAGTTTTCAGGTGCTTTGGTTTCTTTGAGCGTATAGGTTCCTTCTGTTAAGGTGTTAAAGGAGAGTTCTCCATTTTTATCAGAAGTGGCCGTCGCAACAACCGCACCATTTGCATCAGTTAAGGTAAATTCAGCACCTTCAAGGACTTTCTTAGGATCATCCTTGTCCACCTTCTTGACTTGGAAAGCAGCCGAGAAGATTTGTGCAGTTACGGTATTAGACTCACGATTTCCTTCATGACCTTTCGCCTTGTAACCAAACTGGTTATGATGCTTGAACAAGACCGGAACGACCGCCGTTGTCTTCATTATCTTTGGTGCGTTTTTGCATCAAGGCCTTGACTTCATCGGTCAATTCACTTGGATTCACGACTGGGACACCAAAGCTGGCTTCTCCACGCGCAGGAATCGTGGTTCCTGCATTTGCGCAACTAACTTGATTCCTGTTACTTGACTGTAATCAGACACAGCTGTCGTCCAGATATCCTTGTCAGCAGCTTGCGCCATGGTATCTGTCGTAACGCCTGTATCAGTTGTATAGTAGACCGTCCATCCTTCTTGGAGCTGTCACTGGTCCACGAAGGCTGACCGTGTATTCTGTCATCCGACCAGATCCGTCTAGTGTGTTAACATCTTTTACTTTTGGTAGGACATCATAGACGACTCCGTCTTCTACTGCCTTATCCGTATTATTTTTAATGGTGAGTTTGTAGTTAAAGGTTTCACCTGGTTTGAAGGTACGTGTCACAATCGAAGCGTCTGACAGGTCATCATTTTTAGCGATATATTTGCGTGCATAGATTCCTTCAGCAGCCACAATCGTATAGTTTGATTGGGCATATGGAATTTTATCCGTTGTTGAACCATTACCATTCAGATCGTAAACGTCTTCCGTGACCCGATCAGGGTTGGCATTTTCAAGATCGTGGATGCCGTTTCCAGCGACATAAACTTTATTGGTGAAGGTACCACCATCGTCTTTCCCTTTCAGATCGGCCACGATAAGACGGTAGACGCACGCGGTTAAGATCTTTCAGAGAAGCCTTAATAAACTCTTTTTGATCCAAATGCATGATGAGAGCTGTCCGTCCAGAGTTGTGATAGTTTTCAATGACATCAGTAACTCTTTAAGAATTTCATACCTTTTTCATTAGAGGCAAGGTTTCTCTCAAAATCTTTATAGTCGACTTTAAGGGTATTTGGATCATACAGATCAATGATTCGCAGGTCTCCATAATCCTTATCAGGATCCAAGACCACTTTCGTTGCCATCAAACCAAAACGAATATTTTCTCCATCAGTATAACGAACATCATTGTAATCCGTCGTTTTTGAAATCTCAAAGCTTTCCTTCAAAGGAATCAGCTTAAAGGTCCAATCTGATGTTTGGTCTTTAGCAAGGTTTGATTGTGTTTGATAAGTGACACGACCTGTATTCTTGAATTCATTCTTGGTCGCATCATTTTCATCGTAACGAGTCTTTTCTGGATCTTTGAAGCTTGTATAGGTATTGAGGCGAATTCCTTGACCAGATTTTAGGACAAAATCATCCTTCATTTCCATCCGCCAGCCGACAACGGTTCCATACTTGGTTAAGTCGATAAAACCATTGCCGTCTTTATCGGTTTCTGGCTGAACTTCTTTTTGACTACCATCTTCTAAAGTAAGGATGATGCGTTTCACATATTTGCTAACAAACTCGCCAATTTCCGTAATTTCCTTGCATGAGACGAGCGTAATCAATCTTGGTGAATTTTAACCGAGAGTCCACTGTCTCATCATAGAAAACAAAAGTTCTTTTGTGCCGTGAAGGAGTTTTGTTATCAAAAGCGATGATCCACTTATAGTTTGCTGCTTTATATTCAGTTGAATCATAGACATCACCATCTGCTTTTTTGGCAAAACTTCCAGCCCCTTCCAGGTCACGAGAAGTCAAGCGGAAAATGAGAGAATCTTCAGCTGTAATATCCGGTTCTCCCTCTCCACGGTTAGCAGGGATCCCAACAACACTACCTGTATTTGTCAAATCCTTACTGAGAACATCCTTCAGCGTTTGATCCTTCTCTAATACCAAATCCGGGAATTTCAAGTAGAGGTAACTTGAATTCTTGATTTGAGCCATCAGATCTTGGTGATACGTTGCTGGATTATCGTTTGCATCTGCTGTAAACGTCTTAGAAACGGTGCCATCTCCATTATCTACCCAACCTTCAGACTTAGCTGTATCTAAAACTGCTGTCCGGGTATTGCCATTTTTATCTGTATAGGTTGGCAACTTATCGGTAAGCGTTGCTGACTCTAATTGACGGTATTGACTCCCCATACTGTCCTTGCATTCCCTCCAATTGAAATGCAAATGGAACAGATGATGGGGTTTCAATATAATTTTTTCCGTCAGCCCCTTTGACAACACCAGGCATGGCTTCCGCATAGTCCTTGGACATGGCTTCGTTCAAGTTTTGGTTGATATACTTGGTTAAGCGATAGTCATTGTACTTGGGTTTCCAAATGATATCATTGAGTTTTGCTTCTTGACCATTGATATTCAAGGTACCCGTAATATCCAATGAATAATTGGTCGGTGCATAACCAAGCTTTAAATTTTCCAATAAAAGGCAGAGTCAGGACCTCTGACTTTTGATAGTTGTTAAAGTCGGAGAGCGACTTGGTAATCATCACCAACTTTTGTAACCGTCGGTTTATCGTGCGCTGAGGCACTATTGAAGTCAGGGAAACTAACTTCTCGTAAGTACTTTCCAGGAACCTTCAAGGTCACCGTTACTTCATTAATATCCGTTGTCAAATTCTTAGGGGTGATCTGGATATAACCAGACATGGTATCCCCTGTATAATAGGACATCCCACCTGGATGGTTCTGTTTATCCCCATACATAAGGGTAACATCCAAGGCCCCATTATCCCCGACTGCTAGCTCATTGGCAAAAGCCGTGATAGCCCCTTGACCAAGCTGACCTAGCATCATGAAAATTGTTAAAATGGCAAAACCTTTTTTCAAAAAGTCTTTCCATAATGAACGAAGCTTTTTCATGTCTTATCTCCTTTACTTTTGTTAGCCTTCCAAAAGGCCCTCCTTTTAATTTTATCACTTATTTTTTAAAATATCCTTTGCTTTTCAAATTAAATCATCACTATTCAATAATATAGACATTATTTGCAATGATGTCTATATTATAAATCACTATCTGGTACTGATTTCCCCTTTCTTCTATCCAAGGGCAAGAAAATAAAACATTTATAAACAAGGAGGAGCAGTCTGCCAATTCTTATTCTTCCTTGATTTTCTTCATACAAAAAAACTCAAACACATCTGCTTGAGTTTTGTACACCCTACTATTGGTTGGTTATTTTATCTAACTCTTCACCATTTGAAGGAATCCTTTGTTTTTCCTTCTCTCCTCGCACCCACAGCATGGCCACTCCAAAGAGATGACTGCCAAACAAGGCAGTCACCACAAAATCAGCTTGCCCCTGTCTGGATAAGAAGAGAGGGAGGTTCGCTAAAGCCATAGCGAGCCCACTCGATAAAGATCGGATGCGAAAAGTAAAGGGCTATACTCATTTGCTTTAAATAACTGTAAATCATAGGCTTTTCAGAAAGGACGATCGCAGGCAGGCATTGACCAAATAAACGGTCACAAAAGGAAGAAGAAAGAAAAAGTTCTTATCAATTCCTTCGTGTTCGAAAAATGATGATGCCTTCTAGACAGAGCAAGTCCAAAGGCAAGAGCTAGCTTTTGCCAACGGTGAATTCTAAAGCTTGGTGAATGAAAATGGTCATACAGATAATAACTCCATATAGATAAAAATGGGCGTGTAAAAGAGACCATTTCGCGCTGTAAAAAATAAGTTGCTGTAGAGCTGGTAACCCTTGAGAAGACTTGTGGTGTCCAGATAAGCCGAATAGGTCTCGATCAAGCCCAGCAGTAGAGGAGAAAGGTGATCAACCCCGTCCAAACCATACCTAGGCGTTTGACCAATTGATTGACCAAAAACAAGCCCAGTAAAAAGGCAGGGATATACCAGAGCTGGTAGCACATTCCCAGATAGATCAGAGCTACAAACACACCTGCAGGAAAGAGATAGACAGGGAGGTGGAGACTAGAGAAAAAGAGCCAGGCATAAGGAAGGTAAACAAAACTCCAAAACAAATAGGTTTTTACGATTTTGACCAGATAGGCCTTCATTTTCTGAGAATTCCCTAGTGATTGCTTGAGGAAAAAGCTGGCACAGACGATAAAAAATGGCACCGCTAGCCGGCCGAGCATACTCTTGAGACCAAAATGCAGTGGCTCATAGGAGGTCAAGCGACCACTATGCACCAAAATCACTGCAATCGCAAAGAGGTATTGAAAAAAGCTGATACTAGAGGTGTTATAGAGGGGATTCTTTTGCATGGTCCTACTCCTTGCCCAAAGCAGTTTCTATGGTTATTTTAGCACGAAAGGGAAGGCCAAGCAAGGAATCTTACATCCTTATCTACCTTTTTTCCTCTATTTTTGATATACTCAAAGCATGCATAAACAAACGATTATTGATTTTAAAGAGCTTGGATTGCGCTACCTTTTCACCAAGCCTATAAAGGAATTAAAAACTAGAAACCTCGACCAGGTAGAGGCTCTTCTTAGAGAAGTCGAAGCCTACCAGGAGCAAGGCTTTTATGCAGTCGGCTATGTCAGCTATGAGGCTGCTCCTGCTTTTGAGAAGAAGTTTGCTGTCCATCCAGCACCTCTTATGGGAGAGTATCTCCTCTATTTTACGATCCACGAGGAGGTCGTAACCCTTCCTTTTCCAGAGGACTATGGGGCAGTGGATCTTCCAGCTAATTGGAAGGAAGAGGTAGAGGCACCTGCTTATCAAGAAGCCATCGAGACCATCCATCACCATATCCGCCAGGGAGATACCTACCAGGTCAACTACACTGTCCAGCTTTCTCAAGAGCTAAAGTCTGACCCTTTGGCCATCTACAACCGCTTGGTGGTTGAGCAGAAAGCCCATTACAATGCCTTCATCCAGCACGATGATGTCTCCATCCTCTCCATCAGCCCTGAGCTCTTTTTTGAGCAAGACGACCGGCTACTGACCACGCGCCCTATGAAGGGAACGACGCGCCGTGGTCTCACTAACCAAGAGGATCTTCAAGAAGCTGCTTGGCTAGAAGCCGATCCAAAAAATCGAGCAGAAAACATGATGATCGTCGACCTCCTCCGCAATGACATGAACCGGATTTCGGAGATTGAAGTGAGCAGGTGACCCGTCTCTGCCAAGTCGAGCAATACTCCACCGTTTGGCAGATGACCTCGACCATTGAAAGTCGCTTGCGAGCTGAAGTCGACCTGGTCCAAACCTTCGAGCTCTCTTTCCTTGTGGCTCGATTACAGGAGCACCGAAGATCTCCACTATGGAAATCATCCAAAAGACGGAGAAGGCCCCTCGAGGTGTCTACTGTGGAACGATCGGCATCCTTCTTCCAAAAGGGAAACGGATTTTTAATGTAGCCATCCGGACCCTTCAAATGCAGGGGAATCAAGCCATCTATGGCGTGGGAGGAGAGCATCACTTGGGACAGCAAATGGGAAGGTGAATACCAGGAAACCAAGCAAAAATCGGCTGTCCTCTACCGGCAAGAACCTCGCTTTGAGCTCCTGACGACTGGCTGCATCCACCAAGGAGAGTTGACTTTCCTCGACCAACATGTAACACGCTTGAGAGAAGCTAGTCGCTACTTTGCATATCCTTATGATGAGTCGAAGCTCCTGAAAGAACTTCAAGAAGAACTCGCTCATTTAGATCTCAACCTTGACTATCGTTGTCGGATTGCCTTGCAAAAAAACGGGACCTTCCACCTAGAGATCACGGAGCTGACCGACTTGCCAGCTAGCTATCTAAAGGCCCAACTGACCGAGCAGAAGCTTGATTTAGCGACGCCATTTACTTATTTCAAAACGAGTCAGAGAGACCATCTAGGCCAGTCAGATCACGAGCAAATTTTTCATCTGCCAGATGGAAGCTTGCTAGAGACGACGATTGGCAATCTGGTGCTGGAGATAGAGGGACAACTCTATACCCCACCAGCTCACCTCCCCTTACTCGATGGCATTTATCGGCGCCATCTTCTTGAGACCCAGCAGGTTGAAGAAAAACTCTTAACTCTGAACGATTTAGTAGACGCCGATCGTATTTATGCCTGCAATGCTCTTCGTTGGTCTCCTACGAACTCGATTTTCAAAGAAAAGGATTCCTGATGAAACTGATTTTTACATGGACTAGGACAGGATGTCCTCTCTTGGCAAGGAGTCCAATTTGCACTTTCACCCTTGCACTCCAAAACTTTTGATATTTTCTCCCATCCAAAGAAAGCTATCAGGAAGTTAAAAAGAAAGAGGTTGATGGAGCGCCTCCAGCAAGAGAAAGCGAACCCTTTGTTCTGGTAGGACTCTCACCCAGGTGGCGTGCTCGCTCTGGATCTCTCCAGACAAAGACTTCCCACCAACTCAAGGGCTTTGGTCCTTGCAGGAACTCAATACAAACTCAGACACCAATCCCCTCTATCGGCTCCAGATTCTCCTTTTTCGTCTGCTTCCCAAGCATGTCTTTGAAAAGCAAGATGCCAGCCAAACAACAGATGCTTCAAATCTTGACCGAATTAAAAAGGACTCCAATCTAACCGATACTGCTAAAAGCTTGCCCCTCTTCCTAGCTTGGTGATTTGTGGCGACAAAGGTTGGGCCAAATCAGATCTTCTTCTAAAAAGAATTGGCCAAGCTCCATGCCCAGGGTCGCTATCCAAAGAAATCACGCAGACGGAGGCCATCTACTCAATACAAGAGAAACCCTATGAACTCGCGCAAGCCATCAAGGAGTTTGTTGGTGAATTTAAAAATGAAGAGGCTAGCTTAAAAAACAGTTCCTCTTAATGTAGATAAAGTATTTTTCATGTTACATAACTTAAAAAATCAAGAAATT
This sequence comes from Streptococcus sp., assembly GCA_047241705.1. Taxonomy (GTDB): domain Bacteria; phylum Bacillota; class Bacilli; order Lactobacillales; family Streptococcaceae; genus Streptococcus. The sequence continues at coordinate 1,021,710 of JBKTJB010000001.1, read as the reverse complement.
TAAAGAAATGTTTATTTTCTAAAGTTACTCATGAATACCTTGAGGCTTTCCGCCGTGAGAAAAGTCCTTGAAATAGTGATATTTCAAGGACTCGGGAGTTTTGAAACTTTAGGTTCAAAACTAGAAGTCATGGAACTTCTTTGAAGTTCGCTGACGTCGCGTCCTCGCTTAGGAGAAGCCCATCACAAACTTAAAACTACGAAGTAACGACTAGCTTTTAAGAGGTTAGTCGTTTTTTTTTAGAAAATATTTGAGAATTGCTTGATAGTTATTTGAAAAGCAAGCTGTATACTAAGAGTGTAAAGAAAACAACTAGTCATTTGGACGAAGGAGAAAACCATGGAAAAAGTATTAGAAATTTCCCATTTGAGTAAAAAATTTGGTCAACAATACGCCCTTAATGATGTGAATGTGACTATTCGCAAAGGTGATGTCTACGGCCTCATCGGTAAGAATGGAGCTGGGAAAACCACCCTCATCAAGGTCATCACCCAACTGATTCAAAAGAAACGGACGGAAGCGCGTCTCCCTCTCTTTGCTTCTTCAAATCGCTCCCCAGTGGACCCGCAAGCCCTGAAACGATGTCGGATCCGATCATTGAAAGTCCCGTGGCTCACTGAAGCATATGACCGCCTGCCAAAAACTTGAGTCTACTATTGCAAGGCACGCCATATTCGAATCCCGACCAGGTCATCAAAGAAACCCTGAACTATGTGGGCCTGAATAATACTGGGAAAAAGAAATTCCGTGATTTTTCACTGGGGATGAAACAACGGTTGGGAATTGCCATTGCCCTGATTGCCAAGCCCGACTTCCTCATTTTGGACGAACCCATCAATGGCCTTGATCCGGTCGGAATCAAGGAGTTCCGTCAGATGATCAAGCGCCTCAATGATGAACTCGGCATGACCATCCTCATTTCCAGTCACATCCTCTCCGAACTCTATCTGGTTGCCAATCGCTTTGGCATTGTAGACCAAGGACGCCTAATCAAAGAAATTAGCAAGGGCTGAATTCGAGGAACGGAGGAAGATTACATCATCCTCAAAACTAGCCAACTAGCTCTTTTGCCAGTCAACTGATCCAGGATCAGCTCCATCACCGCATCAAGGTCATCGATAAGGATGGAGAAATCCATATCTTCAGACAAACTCACGATATTAAAGTCATTGTCAAAGCCTTGGTTCAAGCGGATATCGACGTGGACGAAATCTACTATGCCCGCCAAGATCTGGAAAAATTCTTTACGGACTTGGTAGATTAGTCAAACCACCGTCTCGTATTACTTATCCCACATATTTCATTTAGGAGATTTATCATGTTGCATACCATTCAAGCAGATTTTTACAGACTTTTTCGCTCCAAAGGTTTTTGGATTACAGAAGCCATTCTCGTTCTTAACATCCTGTCTGGAGTCATCTTTGGAGCTACCGGCCACGTCGGCGTCAATACGGAATCCAAATTACCCCAAGCAACCGAAGTTTGGACGGGCTTTAAAGCCTTGACCAACTACTCCGCCAGCATCAGTGTGACCATTCTCTTTACCATTATTGTCATCACCTTGGTTCTGGGAACAGACTTAACACAAAACTTATACAAGAATAGTCTGGCCTATGGCGTTTCGCGCACCAGCTACTACTTTGCCAAAAGTGCCGTTGTTCTGACCATTGCTCTCTTCCAATTCCTTGTTTCTTATGGTCTTGTCTTCTTGCTCGCGACCTTCTACAATGGAATCGGGACCATGCCTGAGCACTTCCTCGCTCATTTTGGACTAACCGTGCTGATTCAGTTTCTTTCCACCCTGGCTTGGGTCAGCATCATTACTTTCCTCCTTTACGCTAGTCAATCCATCACCTTGGCCTTCGTTGGCTACTTCATTGGAAATATCTTCTTAAGCCTTCCTGCGCTCTTCTTTAAAAGATATTGATCTTCTCCACTATCTAAACTTGGAATTCCAATATTCCATGGTCCAAAGTACGACAGCAACAAACAACACCCTATCGATCGCTCTTGGCTTCATCCTTGTTTTCGGCTTCCTAGGACTCGCTACTTTTAAACACAAAGATTTATAACAAACAGGCTTGACGATTGGTCAAGCCCTATTTTATAATGTAATGGTCAAAACAAACCAATCTGCCTCTGTTGCCAGTTGCAAGTCACCCCCTAAGATCTCTACAAAATTTTGAATAATGTAGAGACCCAAGCCAGAAGACTCTTCTGTATCCGACAGATTTTCAGAGTAGAATCGACTAGCCAGTTGGTCTAAGTGCTGGATCGGTTGTTGCACAATATTGCGCAGCTCGACTCGAATCATGTCCGCGTCCGAGGTCAAGGTCAAACGCGCCTGATCCTTCCCATGCTTGAGGACATTGCTGAGCATATTTTGCAAGAGGCGCTCCCAGAGCTCCGGATCCGTAGCATAATGAAGATGCTCCTCTATCTCCACCTCTAAGGCAATCCCCGCCTCAGACAAACTATCATAATACTGGAACAACTGCTGGGTCAGGACTTGGCTGAGATTAACGTCTGTAAGCCGAGGCTGAATAGCTCCCTCCATCAAGCGTCTGTATTCCAAGAGAGATTCCAGGCGTTTTGAGACGACTTGAAGATTGGAAGCAATTTTCTTCAGCTTTTCCTCTTCCTGCGTCCCACCCTTGATGATTTGTTGGGTATAGCCCGATGCAATGGTCAAAGGCGTCCGGATATCATGAGCAATATTACTGATGGCCATATCCAAGGTCTTTTTCTCTTGAAAGGCAATCCGATTGGTCCGCTCGATCTGATCAAAGAGATCACTGACTTGCTTGGTCAAGGCGACCAATTCTTTTTGAGAGCTGAGAGGTCAGCCGTACCCCACTTCCGCTGAAGTTTCTTTTGAATCTGCTCCTGCAAATCTTTGAGAGCAGAAAGCAAGCGAGCATAGCCCAGTCCCAAGAAAAGGACAAGGACGACTAGAACTAGAACCAATCCCCACATTACTTGTCTCCTTTCAAGCGAACTCCCAAGCCCCAGACGGTTTCAATATAGTCCTCATTAGGATCGAGCTGAGCAATTTTCTTTCGGAGGTTGCTCAACTGGGCATTGAGCGTATTGTCTCCAGGCAGATAAACTTCTTCCCAGACCGCTTCATACAATTCTTCTTTGGTGAAAATCTTCTTTGGATGCGCCAGCAAGGTTTCAAATATTTGAAATTCTTTTTTGCCCAAGCGAAGCGTCTGTTCGCCAGATTCCAGTTCAAATGTTTCTGGATTCAGGACCAGATTTTTAAAGATCAGCTTTTTCGATGATGGAGGTTCCTGTGCCGGAATGTTGTTATTTCTCAGCTGCACCGTTACCCGAGCTGCCACCTCATCCAGATTAAAGGGCTTGACGATATAATCATTGGCACCTGCAAGGAGATACTGGCTAATGAGGTGTTTATCTCCAAGAGCGGTCATCATGATGACCGGCACCTGACTCTGCAAACGGATCTCCTCCAGAACCTGATCCCCATTCTTTCCTGGAAGCATGATATCCAGAAGGACCAAATCAACAGCTTCTTGCTGGAAGAGCCGTAGCCCTTCTGTACCTGAAAAAGCCTGAAGGACCTCATGGCCTTCACTTAAGAGACTGTATAAAATTTCTTGGATATCATTATTATCCTCGATTAATAAAATCCGTGCCACTTGCCTCGCTCCTTTTTCATTTAAACTCCAAATCATTTCTATTTCTCTAGCCTATCAAATAAAGGGACCTTCGTCAATGAAAATCTGATAAAATTCTATTGTCCCCAGGTAGATCTGCATGTTAGGTCATCACAAGATGAACTTGACGATCCTTTCTTTCAAAGGGTATAATAGGACCAATGACACAATAGGGAGACTCATCTATGAAAAATCATGCTAAAACTAAAATCAGTCTTGTATCCATCCTTGTCATCCTGGGCGTTGCTGCAAGAATGATGCGAGTCATCCACCGCCAGCAAATCAGGGAGCAAAACAGACAAACCATTCAAACGACTAAAAAGGTTGCAGAGTTTCAGAAAACACTAGACGAGGAAGAAACGAAGAAACGGAACGAAACCTTCAACAAGATTTATAATGAATCCCTTGTTCGGAATAAGTTTGAGAATTGGCAAAAAGTCGATGAACTCCATGGTTTGGGACAAAGAACTGGGCAATTTTATATCTATAACTTTGAAAAAAAGAAGAGATTCTCTTAGAGAATACTGATCAAGCATTTGTTCTACCTATTCGAGACAAAGAGTGACAACGTCACATTTCGACTATCTTTGCCCACAAGGACGGTCAGTGGCACATCATGAAGCCAGACGGAAGTTCACAGTTGCAACTAGGAGCAGCCAACATTTCCGCTGAATCTAAGTTTGTCATCGAGAACAATGTCTTAGATTACGACCAGTAAATCCGTAAGGACTTGGCTAAACTACATACAAAAAGCTTAGGAACCCAGCTTGTGAGTGGGATTCTAAGCTTTTTCGTTTATAGAGAGAGTCGGCCAGCAAGTACCGAAAACTTTTATTCAACAGAAGCCCCATTGGTCGCAATGACGTCTTTGTACCAATAGAAGGATTTCTTACGTGAGCGATCCAAGCTTCCCTTGCCTTCATTGTCCCGATCGACATAGATAAAACCGTAGCGCTTCTTCATTTCTCCTGTCCCGGCAGAGACCAGGTCGATACAGCCCCAAGTCGTATAGCCCCAGAGGACAACGCCATCTTCATGGATAGCCTCCCGCATAGCCTTGATGTGAGCTGCTAGGTAGTTAATCCGGTAGTCATCTTCAATCTCCCCGGCTTCATTTGGGGTATCAACGGCGCCTAGTCCATTTTCCACGATAAAGAGAGGTTTTTGATAGCGATCCCAGATGGTGTTGAGCGTAATGCGAAGACCAAGAGGGTCAATCTGCCAACCCCATTCCGAGCTTTCTAGATAGGGGTTCTTCAAAGAGGCAAAGATATTGCCCGCTGTTTTCTCCCTTTCAGCTGGATCCCCTGAAGCGACCCGACTAGCATAGTAGGAGAAGGAAATAAAGTCCACCGTATGGTCTTTCAACAATTGCAGGTCCTGCTCGCTCATCTCAACTGTGATCCCCTGACGCTCCCACTCTTTCTTAGCATAGTTTGGGTATTCCCCACGCGCCTGCACATCGATGAAGAAATAGTTCTTACGGTCTTCTTCTAGACCAGCCCAGACATCTCGCGGAGCAGAGGTATGGGGATAGTTTGGTCCTGCTGCCAGCATACAGCCGACCTTGTTGTTGGGATCAATCTCATGGGCTAGCTTGGTGGCAATGGCTGAAGCAACCAACTCATGGTGAGCCGCCTGGTATTTGACTTGCTCCTCATTCTCCCCTTCTTCAAAGCAGAGACCCGCTCCCATAAAAGGCGCATGAAGGATCATATTGATCTCATTAAAGGTCAGCCAGTAGTTGACCAAGCCCTTGTAACGAGTGAAGAGCGTTCGGCAGAGGCGCTCGTAGTATTCCAACATCTTGCGACCCTACGCCAGCCACCGTACTCTGCAATCAAATGCATGGACAGTCAAAAGTGGGTAATGATAGTCAAGGGCTCAATCCCATACTGGCACTCCTTAAGAGGTCTTCCCATAGAACTGTAGACCCGCTTCCTTTGGCTCCAATTCATCCCCTTTCGGGAAGATCGAGACCCAGGCAATGGACAAGCGATAGGTTTTAAAGCCCATTTCCCCAAAGAGGGAAATGTCTTCCTTGTAGCGATGGTACATATCAATGCCATCTTTAGCCGGGTAAAAATAGCCCTCTTCAAAGTCAAACATCTTTTTCTGACCCGTAATAATCGCATGACGATCAGGCCAATCAGTACCACATCCACATTGGCCAAGCCACGGCCATCTTCATTATAAGCTCCCTCACACTGGTTAGCAGCAGTTGCTCCACCCCAAAGGAAACCATCTGGAAATTGAAGTTTGTCTGTCATCTCTCTACCTCACTTGATTTGATAGTTCCATTATACCCTTCTCCTTCCAAAAAATCCTACAAGATCCTATGAAAAACTGATACTATGCTAAGAAAACTCCTATACATGCGCAACACAAAAAGACCGGATGACTCCGATCTTTTAATAGTTCATATTCTCATATTCTGTTTTAAGAATCATTGTGGTTAACTTCAAATGATTAAGCATCCTATTTCATACGATAAAAATCAATGACTAGACCAGCAGGGCCTTTAACTAGCAGACTTTCTGTTCCCCAATCGGTTACAGCTGGTCCGTTTAAAACCTGGATACCAAGATCTTTCAACCGTTGGTAGTTCTGCTCTACATTCTCAACCTCGACATGAAGAATGATTCCTGACTGAAAATTTTCCAAAGGTATCAAATGATTCTCTGACAACATGAGACAGTGACTGCCAATCGTGAACTGAGCAAAACTATCATCAGCATAATCTGCCTTTTTATCCAAGATATGCTCCAAGTCAGCACAGACTTGGGGAACATTTGAAACGATGATATCTATTTGATTTAAATTCATTTACTATCTCCATAAAAAGACCGGATTACTCCGATCTTTTTTAATTTCCGTGAGAGGAATTATTTAATTGCGCGTGATTGCAACCCTTCTTCTTCCAAGAAGAGGCGGAATGGTACAAGCTCTTCAGCTTCGTATTTTTCCTTGAAGGCTTTGATTGCTTCTTCTGAGTGTTGTTTTGGATCCAACTCAAGTACTTCTACTGGAAGTGGACGGTGTGGAGTGATGTGAGCATCGATGACAACTGTTTTACCTTCTTTGTTCAATTTAACAGCTTCTGCAACAACTGCATCGATGTCTTCGATACGGTCAACTGTAAATCCTACAGCACCTTGCGCTTCAGCGATTTTCGCATAGTCAGCATTAGGGAAGTCACAACCAAACAAGTGTTTATTTGTGTCTTCGTATTTGTCCTTGATGAAGGCATATTTACCATTTGAGAAGACAACGTTGATAACTGGAAGGTCATATTGAACGTTTGTGATAACGTCTGGGTAGCACATGTTGAATGCACCGTCACCCATGATGTTCCATACTTGGCGATCTGGATTGTCTTTCTTAGCAGCGATACCACCAGGAAGGGCAATACCCATTGTCGCAAAGAGTGGAGATGTACGCCACATGTTCTTAGGTGTCATGTGAAGGTGACGAGTAGATGTTTGAGTAGTGTCACCTACGTCGATTGAGTAGATAGCGTCTTGATCAGCATGTTTGTTGATTGCATTGTAAACTTGATACAATTGCAATTCACCCTCAGTTTTACCTTCGAGTTTGTTCATGTAATCACGCCAGTTTTGGTTGTTCTTCACGTTTGCACGCCACCATGGAGTAGATTCAACTGGATTCACTTTGTCAAGGATTGCTTTCGCTGCTTGACCTGCATCACCAAGGATTGAAGCGTCAAGGGCATGGCGTTTACCAAGTTTGTAAGGGTCGATATCTACTTGGATGAATTTTTCAGTGTTCTTGAATGCTTCGTAAACTTCAGCAAATGGGAAGTTTGAACCAAGGAAAAGAACTGTGTCTGCTTCGAAGACAACTTCGTTGGCTGGTTTCCAACCAACACGGTAAGCAGAACCTGTCAAACCTTCGTAGTTCCATTCGAAAGCTTCGAAGTTTTTACCAGTTGTGATGATTGGTGCTTTGATTTTACGTGACAATTCAGTAATCACTTCACCAGCTTTCACACCACCGTAACCAGCATAGATCACTGGACGTTCAGCATTGTTCAAGATTTCAACAGCTTTGTCAATTTCAACTTCGTTCAAAGCAGGAGCGATGAATGAGCGCTCGTATGAACCTGAACCGTAGTATGAGTTTTCGTCGATTTCTTGGAAACCAAAGTTTACTGGAATTTCAACAACGGCTGGACCTTTTTTAGAAACAGCAGCACGGCAAGCTTCGTCGATTACTTTTGGTAATTGTTCTGCGTAAGCTACACGTTTGTTGTAAACAGCGATACCGTTGTACATTGGGTTTTGGTTCAATTCTTGGAAGGCATCCAAGTTCAATTCGTTAACTGGACGTGATCCAAGGATAGCAAGGAATGGAGTGTTATCCATAGCTGCATCGTAAACACCATTGATCAAGTGAGTCGCACCAGGTCCACCTGAACCAACTGCAACCCCGATAGAGCCACCAAATTTAGCTTGCATAACCGCTGCAAGAGCACCTGTTTCTTCGTGACGAACTTGCAAGAAACGGATATCTTTGTCTTCGGCCAAAGCGTCCATAAGTGAGCTAAGTGTTCCAGATGGGATACCGTAGATCGTATCTACGCCCCATGTTTTCAATACGTTAAGCATTGCTGCAGATGCAGTAATTTTCCCTTGAGTCATTCTAACTCTCCTTTAATTCTATTTTGATCCCTTAAAATGCAGCATAGCGCTTCTACTTCATCTTTGTGATCATCTCGCCTTGAAAATGAGTTTTTTCTGACTTTTCTCATGAAAACGATTTACAAAACGATTACAGTATTAATTTATCACAAAGAGATTCACATGTATAAGGATCTGCTCAGAGATGCTCAATCCCTATTCCATAACAGATGCTCTTTTTGAGAAATTTTCACAAACTATCCTACAATAGGGTATTTTACTATAATTTGATACCTCCTCTTTTCCCTCGTCGCTCTAGGTAAAAGAGAAAAAGAGTGATACAGAATTCTGTATCACTTCTTATTTTCGTTAATCAATTTTCGCAACATTGAGAAGCAGAGAGCTAATCAAAACAGACAAAGAACTAAGGGCCATGGCAAGACCTGCTAGTTCTGGATTGAGGAGTCAACCCCAGTCTACAAAGACTCCAGCAGCAATTGGAAGCCCAAGGAGATTGTAGATAGAGGCCCAGAAGAGATTGAGTAAAATCCTGCGGAAGGTCTTTTGACTCATGTCAAAGGCGCGCACAACGCCAAGCAAATCATTTTGCGTGAGCACGATGCCACCGGACTCGATCGCAATATCCGTTCCAGACCCCATAGCGATCCCCACATCCGCAATCGAGAGAGCTGGAGCATCATTGATCCCATCTCCGACAAAGGCGACCTTGCTAGCTTCTTGCAGTTTTTGGATGGCGCTAGCTTTTTCTTGAGGAAGGACATCAGCAATGACGGTGTCAATTCCGACTTGCTTAGCAATAGCTTGGGCCACCCGTTCATTATCCCCCGTTAACATGACCGTTTTCAAGCCCCGTTCTTTGAGCTTTTTGATCGCTTCTTTTGAGCTGGCCTTCGGAGCATCTTGAATGGCAATCAAGCCAATCACTTGCCCATCCACAGACAAACTGATCACTGTTTTGGCCTGCTCTTGCAACTCTACCATCCGTTTTTCAAGCTCCGGATCCATCGCTGTCCCGTCATGAAGTTTGCCATTTCCCAAGGTCACCAACTGCTGGTCGATCTGACCTTGGACCCCTTTTCCTTCAATCGCTTGGAAGTTTTCCACAGGGGATAACACCAAACCTTTTTCTTCTGCTTGGGATAACACCGCTTGGGCTAGTGGATGTTCTGAAAAGTTTCAAGACTAGCAGCCAGTGTCAAGACACGCGCTTCATCTCCTACAACATCGGTTACAAGTGGTTGGCCAATGGTAATGGTCCCTGTCTTATCAAACACAACGGTTTGAATCTTTTGCACTTCTTGAAGAACTGTTCCATTTTTAATCAGAACCCCCATCTTGGCACTACGGCCGGTTCCGACCATCAGGGCTGTTGGGGTTGCTAAACCAAGGGCACAAGGACAGGCAATAATGAGGACAGGAGACTGCATAGAGCATGGCCTCTTGAAGCGACGCGCCCAGAAGCACGGACCAAACCCAGAAAGTCGCAATGGCCAAAATCGTCACCACTGGAACAAAGATACCTGAAATCTTATCCGTCAAATCTTGAATAGGAGCACGACTGGATTGGGCCATTTTGACAAAGTCCACAATTTGAGATAAGAGGGTCTCACTACCGACTTTTTCAGCCTTAAAGAGAATGGTCCCATTGCTGTTGATAGTTGGAGCCAATCACTGCATCACCAACTGATTTTCCACGGGTAAGCTTTCACCTGTCACCATCGACTCATCAATGGTCGTACTTCCTTCTACAATCGTCCCATCAACCGCAATCTTTTCCCCAGGACGGACCCGAATCAAGTCACCAATTTGGATATCTTCTGCCGCCACCTCGACATAGTTCCCATCACGGAGAACTTGAGCCGTTTTGCCTACCGATCCAACAACTTTTCCACAGCCTCAGGCATTGTTACGCATCCGTTCTTCAAAGATTTGCCCTAAGAGGATAAAGAAGATGATAAAACCCCGCTGACCTCAAAGTATACTGGCTGACCAGTAAAAGGGCAAATACACTATAGACATAGGCTACCAGGGTTCCAAGAGCTACCAAGGTATCCATATTGGAATGGTGCTTCTTAAATGAGGCCCAGGCACTCTTGATAAAAGGAACTCCTGCTACCAACATGATCGGCGTTGTCGCTAGAAAGTTTCCCCAGCGATTAACTGTATGGGATACAAGTCCTGCCCACATCCCGATCATCAAGATTAATAAGGAAGGGTAAAGATACTAGTAATCCAAAAGCGATCCCGTAAACTTAAGACACGACGGCGTTTTTCCACAACCGTGTAGGAACCCTTTTGCATCTTCATTCCACATGAAAACTCAAAGTCCCCTGTTTCTGTCGGGGTAAGGATATCACTTTATCACACCGACTTCAAGAACTCTAAAATCCCCTGATCTTCAAACAAAATTTCCTTGTAACAGCCGGAAGGATTGACCCGATGGAAGGTGATTTCCTTGGGGATCCCTTTTGAAGTTGAAGTGCTTTGGGACTATAGCCCTTTTCTGCTGTAATACGGATCTTTTGCACTCCGTTTCCACAACTGCTTTTTGTTTTCTACCATACCTACTCCTTTATTCCACAATCATTTGACCATGCATCATGTTCATTCCACATGAAAACCCATATTCGCCCGCTTTTTCTGGCGTAATTTCAATGACATGTTTTTCACCTAAAGGCAAATCTTCATGAACGCCAAAATCTGGAAAGATCACTTGAGCCAGACATGAAGATGGATCCTTGCGATTAAAGATAATCCGGGCAGGAACATTCTTTTTCAGGACAATGGTTTCAGGCGAATAGCCCCCCATGACTTCGACTTCAATTTCTTGATAACCTGATTTCTGACGAGCGTGGCCGCTTACCTTTTCATGCTCTGCAAAGAACCACCAAGCAATAAAAGCAACCACAAGTAAACAAACAATACTAATTAACAATCCAAACATGGAAATTCCTTCTTTCTATTACATACAATTGCAAGGGACTGTTTCGACAGCCTCAGCTTTCTTTTCTTCCAGGACCTCTTTGCCAGCTGATTAAGATCTGCAAGCGTAAAGTCACTCTCCTGAATCAAGTTTTCAAGCACCTGGACAATTCTTTTTGAGCAAACCTTGTCTTTCACATCCTCAACCACCAAGTCTAACCCCTGGTCCTGCTTAGCAAAGCCGAGTAGACAAAGGCTTTGCCAGATTTTTCTCTGGTCAGACAGCCTTTCTCCACCAAGCGCGTCAAGAGGTCTTGATGGTCGACTTCGACCAGTCAAAGCGCTCGGACAAGACGGCGATCAAATCCGTGCTGGTCTGCTTGCCTTCCATCCAGATAATCTTCATGATGCGCCATTCCGCATTAGAAATTTGCATGGCTCCTCCTTTCACGATCTACATTCGTAAACCTTATGATGTTATTTTACACCTAAGATTTACATTTGTCAACAAAAAATTTAAAAAAAAAAAACAAATCTTCCTTTGAAGATCTGTCTGATTGGGCTTTTTTCACTCCCTATTTTTATCTCTATACTATCTCCTGCAGAGCTTGGGCTAGGATGCGATACCCGGCCACACTTAGATGGAGGCCATCTGTCGTATAGGCTTCTGCTAACTGCCCACTTCATCCAATAAAACAGTACACATCGACACTAGCTGACCTGGTGGTAGGCTTGGGCCAATTCGTGATAGGCCTGGTTAAGGGCTTGAATTTTTCATTGGTCCGCACATAGACCTTTGTTTGTAGCGCTCTTCTTGACTCACTGGTAAAATCGAGATCAGGTTGATGTGGGTCAGCGGAAAATCCCGCATGATTGCTTGCAAGACCGCTTCTACATTGTCCAAGGTTTCCTTTTGAGGAATTTCTTTTCCGATATCATTGGTCCCGATCAAGAGAAAGATCTGATCCACCGCCGTTCCAAAAACATGGGCGTCTAGATGCTGACGAAGGAGATCCGTCTTATAGCCTCGTACTCCTCGATTGACCATGTGTTTTGGACTTTGTAATAGTTCATGAATGGGGAAATACTCCACGATAGAGTCCCCGACAAAGATCAAACCAGGCTCCTTCAGAGGCCTTGATTGAGCTCCCGATAGGTTGTTATGACTTTCTCCTGCTCCTTTAAAACCAGTCTTCTAACAGTTGTACCGCCATCTACTTCTTTCCTTTCACTTGTTCTCAGGGGGTCAATCCTAGATACTCTTCGATCACTTGGTAGACACCGCCTTCTTGATGGCTCGGTGCTAGGTGTTTGGCAACAGCCTTGACAGCTCTTTCTGCATTGGCCACCGCATGGAGTGGCTTGACCATTTCAAGCATTTCAGTGTCGTTTCCACTATCCCCAAAGGCCATGACCTGACTAGCATCAAGTTTGCCATTTCTCCATTAATTGAGCCAGTCCCCAAGCCTTGTGAATACCTGCTTGTAAGAGATCCATGCTCCCAAAACCGCTCGAAACCGCCATGAGCTGATCTCCAAAAGCCTGTTGGACTTCCTGACTCACTTGATCAAGACGATCCAAGCCAACCACCAAGCTCATTTTAAGCACCTGGTCAAACAAATCGGCTGTCAATTCCGGAACAAACTTCATTCGCTTGTACAAGGCTTCAATCACTTCCGGCTGCATGAATTTTTCAACTTCTGTAAAGACCGTGCCTTCCTTGACAAAGCCACCATTGACAGCTGATACAACCAACTGATCTGAAATTTCCCGGCCCTTAAAATAATCAAGGACCGCCTCCACCAATTCCCGATCCCAGAATTTTCCTAGAACCATCTGGTCATTCTCAAAAATCCGAGCTCCGTTGGCGACGACCAGGGTCACCCGCTTGACCAAGGGACCCAAGAGCTGGCGCATGCGATAGTTTCATTTCCGTCGCAATGACAAAGCGAATCCCTTTTTGATCCAAGTGGTCCAACAGCCTTTCCAGACGCGGAAGGTCCACCTCTCCTCGCTCATCTAATAAGGTCCATCCATATCTGTTGCGATTAGTTTGATCATAACTCACTCACCCTTCACCTTCAAAATGAATCCAATCTTCACTCCTGTTTCTTATTTTATCACATTTAAAAGAATTCCTTTCTTTTCGGAGCACCTTCATTTTTCTAACAAGACTCACATTTGTCACAATCATAAATAGCATATAGTTCTTGATATATAGTATAATATATGAAAACATACTTGTTGGAGGTTGATAATATGACTGAAAAAATCAAAAACTGGGTTAATATTTGTGTTTTGAAAAATCAAGAAATTTTATTACTTAATAGACAGCACGATAATTTTCCTGGCTGGATTCCACCGGGGGGAAAAGTTGAATTCCCTGAAAGTTTTTTTGAAGCTGCATTACGGGAACTTAAGGAAGAGACTGGACTTACCGCATTAAATCTTGAATTAAAAGGAATTTCAGGCTTTACTAATTCAATTGGTAATGAGAGATTTGTCTTCTATGACTTTTTATGTACTCAGTTTACTGGTGAACTAAGCACATCTGATGAAGGTGAGCCAAAATGGTGGAATCTAAAAGAAATCGATAAAATACCAATGCAAGATGAAATAAGAAAAAGGCTACCCCTTTATTTAAGAAAAGGAAGCTTTGAAAGTATTAACTATTGGGATGATAATAAGAAATGCATTAGCGAAAATAAAACAATTTTATTTGACTAATATTCTCTACAGTATAATCAAATGCAAAATTCTCAATCCATTAGTAATTTTTGTATAATTCAGTACTCAATACAATCTGTCTTTAATAACATATAGTTTAATATTTTACAAAACAAGGGTATCTAATAAAATCATCTACTCTAGCAACTTTTTCCTTGTATACATAGATAGCTAAAAAAGCCTTGGAATCATTCCAAGGCTTTCTCTATATTCTATTGCATCAATTTTCTTATTCCGATTTCAGTTGTGACTAGTTCATATATGCTTACATTCTCCAGTTATAAATCTATCTTCTATATATACCATATATACCATAGAAAAAGCAAAAAAAGACGTGCTGAATTGACACGCCTTTGTCTTTTATAAATCAATCTGTAGGGCCAGTTGTTATTAAAAATACAAGCCCTTTCCTACACTTTCCTGAATTAACTCTTCTGTCAGTTTCCATAATTCTTCCGATTCACTTTTTATGAACTTTTTCTTTTCTAATACCATCTCTGAACGGATATGATCAGGATTATAATTGACTTCTGACACTTCCAAGTGATTGATCAGTGGTACCAATGCATCAATCACTCTTGCATATCTTGCCTCAGGACTCTGCCCTTTTTCAAACTCCAACCAAGAATTTTTCATATTCACATATGTTTCTTCTGGAAGGAGGCTCATTGTTTTTTCTATAGATGCTAACTCTCTATCATGAGCATGAAGCTTTTTTTCATCATCAAATACCCAAGTATCTCCAGCATAAATCTCACCTAAATCATGAATCAGTAACATAGAAATCACCTTTTCCATATTCAATTTTTCAGGATAATAATCTTGCAGAACCATCGCAGCGATCGCACCCTGCCAAGAATGCTCGGCACTATTTTCAAACCGTCCATCAAGGGTTCTATTAAACCTTGTTACTGACTTTAATTTCTCGATTTCTTTAATAAATTCAACTGTCTGATTCAGATCACTCATGGCGACTCCAACCTCCTTATTCGAAATTACGACTATCATGCCAAAATCAGGTTTTCCATAAATGAATTCCCGTATTTGCAAAAAGAAAATGCCCCCCTTTTCGGAGCACCGCCATTTTCTAACAGAGCACAAGGACAAGCAAAAAAGCTAACCTTTCTTTACCGGTTAGCTTCTATTTTTTCACCCAACAAAGGCCCAAATAATGGCAATCAGCACTGCCGGAAGGAGATTGGCGACCTTGATTCGTTTGCCCCAGATGAGGTTGATCCCAACACAGAGAATGAGGCTGGAGCCGACCAGTGAGAGATTCGACAGCGCTTGTGGGGTCATGATCGGTGCGATCAAATGGGCCAACAGCGTAATCGCCCCCTGAAAGATCACGAGTGGAACCACCGCAAAAATGGCACCCTTTCCTTTCGAAACGGTCAAAACCAGAACAATGACCATATCCAGAATAGCCTTGGCCAACAAGGTCGAGGTGTCGCCTGTCAAGCCATCCTGGACTGCTCCGACTACCGCCATAGCCCCGATACAAATGGTCAAGGCCGTGGTCACTAAAGGCATCAACAAAGCTGGAATCGCCTTGGTTGCCCGTCTTTTCCTTCAGCCAGGTTCCCAGACGCTCAAAACCCTCCTCAATCTTCAAGAGTTCCCCAAGCACCGTCCCAAGCACTAGACTCAGGATCAACATCATACTGCCATGGCTTTCCACATGACTTCCATGCACCACCAGCATCTTTTCCAAGGTCCCTGCGATGCCCAAGACAAAAGCGAGCAACTCCTGTCACTTTCAGAAGGGTCTCATGAAAATCTTCTGACAAACGTTGACCAATACGAGCAGTCCTAAAGCCCACCAAATACAACTCCTAAGGCATTATAAAAGGTCCCTAAACCGATCATTTACAAACTCCTTCGTTCATTTTCATTCTTTTTCAATTTCTTTCAAAGACCAGTGCCCCGTCTCTTCATACTGGTCAATCAAGTCCTTGGCTGTTTGCGTAATCTCCTCTGGATAATGCAAGCTTTCTAGAGTATTGACCGCATTCTTGGTTACGGCTGATCCTGGCTTGATCTGGTAGTCAAAGACGATCTTGCCGTCCACATAGCGACTGTCAAAATGGTGGTTATCATTGACCTCACCAGGAGCCCGCGATTTCAAGTTCAATATCGCCTTGGCTGGAAATCATGTAGAGGCAGTTTTGGGCAGCCAGCCAGCGGACAATCCCAAGTCCTGATCCGATCCGCTCGATGGTATTGGTCCCCTTAAAGAGCTCGTCGATAAAGAGAAGTAAGTGAAAACCTGGCTCTTTCAAATGCTGAATCATACGCAAAATAGCTTTACTTTCGGTGATAAAGCAGCCGTCTCCAGCTTCAACCTATCGTCGCTCACATCCATAGCCGTTGGGACATGACCGTAAAGAGCGGGGACAAGGTTTTCTCCATAAGGCTAAAGCCCAGCCCTTGAAGCCAGAATAGCATTGATAGCGACGGTCTTCAAATGAGGTTTGATTTCCCAGACGCATTGTCCCCCACTGGTGACCATATTTTTGAAAATGCACATCATTTGCAATCCGGATTGGACAGCAAGGGATGATAGAGCGTCTCACCTTCAATCCCACCCGTCTCTGTAAAGACTGGCTGACAGACCACTTCTAGATCCCGCTTGTGGCGCAAGAGACTAATAGCGACTTCCATCTCCCCTAGCAGATCCAGAAGCTTCTGGGCCTCTTTTTGATGAGCCTTCACCTGATTGTAAATATAAACCTGAGCGATCTGCGGGAGTAAAAAGAGGACATTGAGGTAGAGGAGAATAATTTCCATCTCAGAAGTCCCCGTTGGACTCTGCAAAACACTGGCAAGGATCCGCGTTTTCTTAAAGGGTTTGACCGCCTGCTTGAGTTCTTCTTGTTGTGGCAAGGCTAGATGGCTCAAGCGTTCTGCCGAAGCAAAGATGCGGACCAGATAACTAACATTGTCCAGACGGATTTTATTGGACCAATTGCGCAAACTTGAAAAGACGATATTAAAGACCACACTGATCACCAAGAGGGTAATCGCCCCAACCGGCTCAAAGGGGATGGCAAAGAGACAGAGGATTGGAAGACAGGCCAAGGCTATATAGAGGGGCAACCCTGCATAATGCTTGCCAGGATTTGCGACAATGCTACGCGCCATATTGTGGTTCTTCTTGCCCAGTTGGTTGAAAATGACCTGGACCTTGAGCCGCAAATCGGGATGCTCTTCAAAGAAGGCTTCCACAAGTCATGAAGCTGATCCTGAGGCTGGAATTCTAGCAGGCGCATTTTTTGATGGAGGGCTTCTGCCCCAAGGAGCTCGGTTGGGTGTAAGTGAGCTGATCAAAGACCGCATCCAAAGCCAAATCATGCCAGGTCTGATCATCCACTTGGCTATCGATCGTCTTTCCCTTAGCTGGATAAGCCAGACTGGCTATCAAACTTTCTTCCGTGTCTTTCTTACGAAAGAAAGGCGCTCCATCCCAAGCTTTTTTCAGCTTTTGCTTGAGGCGGATAGCCGTGAGAAATTTGGTTGCCCAAATCACCACCATCAGTCACGAGGATCCCAAGCGGAATCCAGTTTACAGTTCCATCCATACTCTAGTCCTCACCACTCAAGAGGCCAATCCAAGTGAACGCGTTCACTTCATTTCTCGGCAAGCCGTGTCCACTCATCTCCTTGGTTCTCCTATCATCCAGCTTGTCGCGGTATTTTGCCACCCTGGATAAAATCTTCCAAAAATATGGGTCTGGTACTTGCAGCCACAACTCGCCTTCAGGAGAGTAGGTCCCCTTCGGAGTTCGGCTGAAGCCCAGGTTGGACCGAGCAGTCGCTGTCTTGATCTTTGTCTTGCGACCGACCTTTTCGATGGTCACATCCATCAAGACTCCTCGCTCTGTCCACTGGGCAGTCTCCACGTCCCCCATGGTTTCCAGACGCTGATTAGAAAGAAAATTCCCCATCGAGTAGATGATGAGCTTGTTTTGACCATCTTTATTGACCACTTCAGCAGGCTCTACAACATGGGGATGCCCGCCAAAGACAATATCAGCTCCCCATGAAATCATCTTATGGTAGAGCTCTTTTGCTCTTCAGTCGGCTCCAACTGGTATTCGCAGTTCCCATCTGGGGCATGACGATAGGTGATATCAGCCTCTTGCTCTGCCTTTTGGATCTCCGCCTTCATCCGCTCTTCATCCAGATCAGACAAGACATCTGCTTGCTCCTCTGGAGTGAGCGTCGTTTCCATCCCATTAAAGCCGTAAGCATAGGCTAAGAATAGCTTAATCTTGATGCCATTCACTTCCTTGATCACCAAGGGAGCTTGCCCTCTCTTTTCATGCGTGTAGACACCGACAGGTGTGATGCCTACATCTTCAAAGGCCTTGGCTGTCGAATAGACCCCATCTAGGCCTGAATCCAAGATATGGTTGTGTCCCAAATCCATGACATCACCAACCAGCATCCTTGATGGCTGGTACGACTTCGCTTTCGGCGCATTAAAGAGGGGATAACCTGACAAATAGTAATTCGGGTTAATAGTTCCCTCAAAATCACCCAAGGCTAGATCCGCTTTTTGTAGCCGGGGGTTTGACATACTCATAATTTTCATGAAAATCATAGCTTCCGTCTTCCTTTTGTGCACTCCTTATAGACCAGATCATGATAGAGCTGGTCTCCATTCCCGCTCTGATTCGAGAGCTGTATGAGGAATCTGATCAGCCGGTTGTTTTGCCCTTGTACACCCCAACCTCTGGCCCGTTCGGTTGCAGTTGATCGGAAAGCCTTGGAACTTTTTGCACCCACAAGATGGCGTTGGCCGACGATAAGAAACGACGGACAAGAGCACATAGACAAACTGTTCATTCGTCAGCTGAATCCTTGAAAAGAGGCGATCAAAAGCCCAATCAAAGGCCGCCGATAGGCTCTTTTCCCCATCGTCTTGATGGTCCCTTTCACGGTCTCCCACTTCTCTACCCCATTTCCTGCCTCCACTTCTTCCTACCTCAACAGATTGAGCTGTCATTGAAATACTTTCTCTTCATTGTATCCACAAATTTCCAGAGGAGAATAAAAGTTCTGCAAAACAGAACTTCTAAATGATTTGATATTAAAAGAATGGTTTCTTCAAAGCAGAAAACATCATCACGATTTTCAACTGATGCAAGCATCTACTGCCAAACTTTCCGCTGTGAGAAAGTGCCTGAAACATATATCGTTTCAGGCACACGGGAAGTTTCGAAGACCTTGGGCTCCAAAACTAAGTCATGGAACTTCTATGAAGTTCGCTGACGTCGTACTCACCTAAGGAGAGTTTCTAAGAGCTCTTTTTCTAATATCTCAAAGCTTTTTAACAAATAACCATATCCCCTTCTTGCTCCATCTCTTCTTTTGGAATAAAGCGCAGAGAGGCCGAATTGATACAATAGCGAAGACCACCCTGGTCTTTTGGTCCCATCGAGTGAAGACACATGGCCGAGATGGAGGCATTGCCTGAGCGGGATCGAACTTCGATCCGCTCCATCCCGTGGCTATGATCCTGGTAATAGTGGACAAAACATCTTTGGCAGTGGGACGGGAGCACTTGGCCATCCACAGCCAGAAGCAAACTTATCCTTGGCAAAAAAGAGAGGTTCCCCCGTCGTAATATCCACATAGATACCCTCTTCAAAGGTCTGATCATAGGCATTGTGGAAAGGACGCTCCGTCGCACTTTCTTGAGGTGACTTGAGCTACTGCTCTGCTGTCAGTTTCGCCTTTAGGATTTCATTGCCAGTCTGGCTTCTGATAAGCTTGCTGGATCAATCAGGGCTACACTCCAGCATCTGTCACATCGATATGGCAATGGCCTCCGCAGGATTCTTCTTAGGGTAGTCTTGGTGGTAGTCCTCAGCTAGGATATAGTGGCGCAAGGGTTCCAACTCAACCGCGATTTTGCGTCCCAGTTGCTTTTCTTCTTCCGCAAACACTTGGGCGATCACTTCACGATCTGCCTCGTCTGTATAATAGACACCCGTCCGATATTGGCGGCCTCGATCATTTCCCTGTTTGTTAATGGATAAGGGATCGATCACCCGGAAATAGTAGAGCAGAATCTCTCGTAGAGTGATCTTGTCTGGATCGTAGATAACTTGTACAGTCTCTGCATGATCCGTTTCCTTGATCAGTTGGTAATTGGTCGTCTCTACCTGGCCATTGGCATAGCCTACCGTCGTCTCTTCTACACCGGGGATCCGTGAAAAATACTCCTCCAAGCCCCAAAAACAGCCACCTGCTAGATAAATCTCTGTCATCTTTT
The DNA here is from genome assembly GCA_047241705.1 of Streptococcus sp. Classification (GTDB taxonomy): domain Bacteria; phylum Bacillota; class Bacilli; order Lactobacillales; family Streptococcaceae; genus Streptococcus. Next base: position 1,001,434 of record JBKTJB010000001.1, on the reverse strand, counting down.
TTCCTCGCTTCCTGCATTCCCCACAAGGAACGCTTGACATCTATTAGCTCCATCATAATCCAAGAGCCTCAAATTTTCAAGGATTCTGCATCAAAAATCCCTTCTACTATACTAGTAAAAGGGATTCAATCCTTCTTATTTTTCAAATAAGAAAAAGAGCGAGTAATAGAAGTTCCAAAACGATAGGATTAACTGATGTAGAAAATCATGAAGGACTACCATGACCAACACCTCCTCTGAATATCTGTGGACAAGCACCAGGCACATCAACTACAAAACCACCGTCGGTCCATAGACCTGTAACCGAGGCTTCACAACCTCGTAATGCCAATGATCATAAGCTCGCCAAGCTTGAAAGGCCTCTTCGTACAAAGCTAGCCCACCCAGACCAATCAATAGACTGGCGGTCTGATAAAACTTTTCTAACTCAATCAACAGACGATTGTCTACCCGCCTAGCCTTTCGTAAACCTTTCAACATCTGATCTAGATTTTCCCGAAATCGAAGGGTATCTAAACTGGGGATGAATCCCTTATGAGCTGGGCCGCAGAAAGAAGGGTGATCGTCGTTCTTGCCTCTTGAATCACATCCCTTTCTTCCATATAAATCACCTTCCTTTTCACCTCCATTGTACACCTTTTTCTCTCTATAAAAATGAAAAATTCCTAAAACTAGGAACAGAATGAGGCTGGGACAAAAGTCCTAGCCTCTCCAGTGTTTCCCTAGATTGTCGAGAGGCAAAGACGCAGTGGCTGAGTGGGTCTACTACGCTTGATTTCATCAGCTTTTACAGCCCTACTCTCAATCAGGTGCGGTGGTGGGAACGACAGAAATCGAATTCTAACGAATGACCGATTTCTGTCCCACTCTCATAAAAACTTCCCCAAGTTTCCACTTGAGGAAGTTCTTTTCGAAAGATTAGTCAATGTAGCGCAATTTGCCACGGAAGTCTTCCAGGCTTTGGTAGCCTTTTTCTTCCATAGATGGCTTGAGGCTCCGCAGTGATGCGTTCAAAAGTCTCCTACTCCTTCTTTATGAAGCGTGGTTCCGATTTGCACCATACTAGCCCCAACAAAGAATATGTTCAAAGGCATCACGACCGGTCAAAGACACCACCTGTCCCCACAATCTGAATTTCTGGATTCAGACGTTGATAAAAGGCATGGACATTAGCAAGGGCAGTTGGTTTGACATATTCTCCAATAATCCCACCAAGGCCGTTCCTTGGACGAATTACCACGGATTCATCTTTCAACGCAGGAGACCATTCCCTAGCGGAATTGGACACAATTGACAAACTTTAAGCGGGTACTTGTTAAAGATTGCTGCTGCTTGATCAAAATGAACGATATCAAAATAAGGTGGCAACTTAATGCCAAGAGGTTTAGTGAAATAGGCAAAGACCTCGGATAAGATCCGATCAGTCGTATCAAAGTCATAAGCAATCTGAGGTTTTCCAGGGACATTAGGGCAAGAAAGGTTCAGTTCTGTCAAGCCTTTAAAGTCGCTGTCTTGCACCTTTTTCAAGATGGTATGGGTCTCTTCAGGAGACATGCCGACAAGAGATAAGAAGAAGGTCCGGTCAGGATCTGTTTTTTGCAACTCTAATAGGTAATCCAAATAATAATCCAAGCCTTGGTTGGGAAGGCCCATCGAATTGATCGAACCAAGTGGCACATCATGATAGCGTGGTTCGGGATTTCCTGCACGGAATTCTAAGGTCGCTGTCTTGGTCACAAAAGTCCCAGCAGCCAGAATTCCTTCACTTCTTCCAACTCTTCCTTGGTCATACAGGCCACTCCTGCCGCATTCATCAGGCAGTTGTCAAATTCAAAACCAGCAATTTGCGCTTTTGTCGATACCATCTTGCCAACCTCCTTTTTGAAACACCCATCAACAGAATCGTTCCGGGATGCTCTCTATTTTCTTCTTTCATTTATACCATCACTTGGAAGCTTCCGGACAAACAAAGCTAGAAATTCTTCCAAACATTCGGATCTTTCCTAGCCGCGTAATAAAATTTTCCAGAAAATTCCAACCTTTTTTCTTTTACAAGCCAAAAAAAGTCTGCTATAATGATCCATGTAATAAAACGTGACATTGTTTGTCAACTGTCTCAAAGCCAATCCCCTAGCGGGTTTGCTGGTTTTCGTTTCATTCACAAAGGAGAATTAACATGACAACTGCTAAAGAATATATCCAAAGCACTTTCGAAACTGTAAAAGCTCGTAACGGCCATGAGGCTGAATTCCTTCAAGCTGTTGAAGAGTTCCTCAGCACTTTGGAACCTGTTTTTGAAAAACACCCTGAATACATTGAAGAAAACATTTTAGCTCGTATTACAGAACCCGAACGAGTGATTTCCTTCCCGTGTTCCTTGGGCTGACCGTGAAGGGAGAGCATCCAAGTAAACCGTGGATACCGTGTTCAATTCAACTCGGCTGTAGGTCCTTACAAAGGTGGTCTTCGTTTCCATCCAACTGTTAACCAAGGGATCTTGAAATTCCTCGGATTCGAACAAATCTTCAAAAACGTCTTGACTGGTCTTCCTATCGGTGGTGGTAAAGGTGGATCTGACTTCGATCCTAAAGGAAAAACTGACGCTGAAGTGATGCGTTTCTGCCAAAGCTTCATGACTGAATTGCAAAAGCACATCGGTCCTTCTCTTGATGTCCCAGCTGGTGATATCGGGGTTGGTGGACGTGAAATCGGATACCTTTACGGTCAATACAAACGCCTTCGCCAATTCGATGCTGGTGTCTTGACTGGTAAACCTCTTGGTTTTGGTGGTAGCTTGATCCGTCCAGAAGCAACTGGTTATGGTTTGGTTTACTATACTGAAGAAATGCTCAAAGCCAACGGTGACAGCTTTGCTGGTAAGAAAGTCGTGATCTCAGGTTCTGGTAACGTTGCCCAATACGCTCTTCAAAAAGCAACTGAACTTGGTGCAACTGTTATCTCTGTATCTGACTCAAACGGTTACGTGATCGACGAGAACGGTATTGACTTCGACCTTCTTACAGACGTGAAAGAAAAACGTCGTGCACGTTTGACTGAATACGCTGCTGAAAAACCAACTGCTACATACTACGAAGGTTCTGTATGGACTTACGCTGGTAACTATGACATCGCTCTTCCATGTGCAACTCAAAATGAAATTGATGGCGATGCTGCTAAACGTTTGGTCGCTCAAGGTGTGAAAGTTGTCTCTGAAGGAGCAAACATGCCAAGTAACATCGATGCCAGCATCGCGTATACAAAGAAAATGGTATCCTCTATGGACTCATGCTTTGACCAATGCTGGTGCGGTTGCTGTATCTGCTCTCGAAATGAGCCAAAACGGCCAACGTCTTTCATGGACACGCGAAGAAGTGGACGGACGTTTGAAAGACATCATGACCAACATCTTCAACACTGCTAAAACAACTGCAGAAACTTACGGACTTGGTAAAGATTACCTTGCAGGTGCCAACATCGCTGCCTTTGAAAATGTCGCAAACGCGATGATTGCACAAGGTCTTGTATAATCAATCGATATTTTTCTTTGAGACCTTCGGGTCAAAGCCTCTCAACTCCCGAAACCAGTGTGTTTCAGGAGTTTTTTGTCGCTACTGATCTCTTTAAGGACAATTGGTTCCAAGGGAAGAAAGTCATTTTTAAAGAAAGGAATCTTAACCATCATTAGTGGTGAGAGATTTGAGCCATCTCTTTTTCTGTATCTTTTTCTAAAAAAATTTTATTTTTTTTACTTTACCCCCTTGCATTTTTAATAAATTAGTATTAAACTATAGCAAAAGGAGAGTGCGCTTATGTTTCATTTTGCTCAAGACAAGTCAACTACCATTGAATTCCTTAAGTCTGAATTGATGCAACTGCTTTCTGATATGCGTCGTGGCACGTGCGCTACAAGCCGTCAAGCACAGACTTGTACTCGCTTGCCAGCATATCCAACACTGCATTAACAAGTGATCCAAAGGGCAAAAAAGTTCCGTAGCCATAGCCCTTCCGATCGAATCATTTGGATCTCGAAATCACCGCCCTATTGCGCAAGCAATTATTGATCTTACCACCTGAGGCTCGAAAGATTTGGGATCAGATTAAATAGCTTGGATGACAAATACTGCCACTTAAAATAGACCAAAAAAGCTCAGAAAGGTTTCTGGAGCTTTTTTGTGTTAAAAAATATAAAAAATTGGTTCATAAATTAATTTATTCGATAAAAAACTTCATTTTCACTCGATGGAGCAACTTGACCAGCTATTATCCGGTCTCTGTTAATATCAGAATTAACATAAGGTAGGGAAGTCCCTGCTGGATAGAACGAAATAGCGTAGCCTGATGTACCTGCACTTACATTATATGACGTTATGCCATTCTGTTGACCTGAACTAATAACAGTTCCACCATTAACTAATCCATTCTCATCAAAAACAATCCTTAATCCGTTGGCATTCTCCCAAGTGCCTACAACTCCTGAAAAATTACCTGTTGATGAAGATTGTTGAGATGATGAACCTAAAGTTTGACTTGATGTACTTGAAACTGAAGATTCCTGTTGTGAAGATTGCGAAGATGAATTTAATAAAGATGAAGATTCCGAAATTGAAGTTCCATCTTCTTTTTGACGATGCAGTACTTGATTTGTTTGAATGGGAATTTTTATTTCGAAATGAATTTCGATTACTCACTTTTGACTCTGTAATATTATTTTCCTCACCATGTTTTTTTAAAGTAGAAAATAAAATAAGTGAACAACAAATTGTAATAAAAATAACAGATAAAAAGATGTACGGCCATTTTTTTGAAGAAGTTTTTAACTTTGTCACATAAATTTTTTCTTTAGAACGATATATTTCTACCTTATCTTTTACTTTAGGCTTAAAATCTAGTTCGCTTAATGGAATTTTCAATGTCTCATCTGAATTTAACAAAATGTACGCATGAGTCTTTGTAACACTAATTATTTTATTATACATAACCCCTCCTAATTTTCATACATTAGTGCTACCATAGATGGAAGTGTTTTCGAACTATTGAAAACCGTTGTATATGATTGTCTTCCAGCTGATAATCCGTAAAGTGTTATCTGATCACCCTCTGCAATAACCCTATCATAATGAGAATCTGAAATTACAACTAATACAATTTTATCATAGTCGTCATTAATTGAGACACGTAGAAGATGTGAGCCGTCTTCTTCTAATTCTTGTAATACTTTACCCTTAATTTTTATTTTGGTTCCATTTTCAATTTCATCATGATTCCATGCATCATAATCTACATCAGTATAATGTGACTTATCATCATCTACATCGATTTCCGAAAGTTTATCTACATCATTTTCTTCTTCACTAGCTGAGGTTGTTTCTTCATAGTCGCTTGTTTTTATTTGACTACTTGATTCGGTGGTAACCTTCCTCATAGGAAAAACATCTTTATCAGAAACAATAATCAAAGCAATGATAAGTGTTGCAATGAATGATAACAAAGAAATAATTAGATATACCATCGTTGCATTTCTATCTTTCACTTTCTTTCTAAATAATGTAATTAATAGATAGAATAGATTTAAGACACTAAACACTATGGCAACTAGGAAAAATAGGTTAAACAAATCTTCAAAATAGATTTTTCCATGTTGTACAACTGAGAACGTAAAAAATATTATAGCAATTAAAAAAACAAGAAAAAGTAAAGAAATATTAATCTTAGTAATCAGTAAAGTATTGTTAAATCTAACTCCTGTATGTGATTTTCTTCTTTTAGAATTCTGAGCCAACGTAATAATGTCATCAAAAATCAGTACCTGTGCATTTTATATATGGTCTCAAAATTCAAATTCTCTATTGGAAACTCTTATGGCTGTTCCGTTCTCAAAACCAATTACTATATTTTTGTCTGTAATTTTAATTATAATTCCATTCATCATAAATCCCCCTAGATTAAATGTAAATATTAAACTAAAAATTTATACTCACTGGATAGCTTCCAGATTATTACCAATTAGTTATAATTATATCATACATTTTAATATTAGATTAGCTCAATACTAAAATTTACTAACCCCAAAAGTATTCAGTTAATAAGGATTTTCTACACTAAAAAAGCTCGGAAACATTTCTGAGCTTTTCTTATTACATGATCCCATTCTTTCCTGTCGGTAGGCTAATCCCTGCTTCCATCAAGGCATCATGATAGAGTTTACAGTAAGTATGATGAACAGCAACCTGGGTTCCATTTTGAGCGGTCATCACAATACGGAAGGAGTAGCGACCATTTTTTTCAATCTGTGGGCCTAAAATGGTAGGACCTGTCAACACTTCTGGGTGTTTGTCTTGTTGAGACTGGTTGACCTGAGCGATGACCTGGTAGATCTTGTCAAGATCAGTATTCGCATCTAGTGGAATATCCACCAGCACGCGCATATCTCCACGCGAGAGGTTGCTGACGACAGTGATATTGCGGTTTGGGACAAAGTGGAGACTCCCGTCAAAATCACGTACTTGAGTTGTCCGAATTCCCACACTGCTAACGATGCCGGCAATATTAATAGAACCATTGGTAAGTCGGACATTGTCCCCCACATCCAGCTGGCGTCTTCTAAAAAGGATATTAAAGAAACCATTGACCAAATCGGAAAGGGAAGCCCTGGGCTCCCATCCCGATCGCCACCCCAGCAATCCCAGCACCAGCCAATAGACTAGAGACTGGAAGACCCAGGATCGACAAGATCCAGTAGATCAAGATAAAATACAAGCAGTAGTTCAAGAGACTCTCTACTAAACGGAGAATGGTTTTTTTACGGGCTTCATCCTGCACCGTATACTTAAAAGAAGGGGTTAATATCCGCTTGACCAGGCTATGGATGACCTTTTTAGCGATAAAAAATAAGAGAAAGACAAAAATCAGAGAGATGCATTTTGAAATTAGGTCATCAAAAATCTTTGTCCAGTCTATTTTACTGAAATAACGTTGGAAAGCTTGACTCATTTATTCGGGCCTTTCTAACAAAGAATAGTATGATTATATCAAATATTCGGAAATAAGGCTATTTTTTAAAAATTTCATTGCTATTACCCCCTAACTATCGTATAATATTCCTTAATTATTTTTTAAGGAGGCCTTACATGATTCATCGACTGATTACCACTTGGAATAAAACCAACCTTATGAAAAGAATCGCAATCGGAATTGTACTTGGTGTCGTTCTAGCACTTGTATTTCCGAAAGCAACTGGGATTGGACTCCTAGGAGAGTTCTTCGTTGGAGGGCTCCGTGCCATCGCACCCCTTCTGGTCTTTGCACTCGTCGCAAATGCTCTCTCCCAACACCAAAAAGGAACAGAGACCAATATGAAAAAGGTCATCGTCCTCTATCTCCTAGGAACCTTTGCAGCTCGCCTTCGTCGCTGTTTTGATCAATTACATCTTCCCCCATCACCATTACCCTGACTGGAAAGGCCGCTGAAGGATCCTCTCCAAACGGGATTAGGCGAAGTGATTAGTAACCCCTTACTCAAGATCGTCGACAACCCGGTCAGCACGCCTTGCAAACAAGCCAACTACATTGGGATCCTTTCTTGGGCCACTGTCTTTGGGATCGCCATGAGAGAGGCCAGTGAACACAGTAAGGACCTCCTGCAAACCCTAGCAGATATCACTTCAAAAATTGTCGAGTGGATTATCAACCTAGCTCCATTTGGGATCTTGGGCTTAGTCTTCACGACCATCGCTGGCCAAGGACTCAGTGCCCTTAGTAGCTACGGGATTCTCTTGGTAGTATTGGTGGGAACGATGGCTTTTGTCGCTCTGGTCATCAATCCATTGATCGTCTTTTTCATGATCCGCAAGAATCCCTATCCCCTTGTTTTTAAATGCCTTCGTGTCAGTGGGGTAACAGCCTTCTTCACCAGAAGTTCTGCAGCCAACATCCCTGTCAACATGCGTCTCTGTGAAGAATTGGGGCTGAATCCAGATACCTTATTCTGTCTCCATTCCGCTTGGTTCAACCATTAACATGGCAGGTGCAGCCGTGACGATCAATATTTTGACGCTAGCTGCTGCCAATACCTTACACATTCAGGTTGACTTTGGAACGGCGCTCATTCTGAGTGTCGTAGCGGCTATCTCTGCTTGTGGAGCATCTGGAGTTGCGGGAGGATCTCTCCCTTCTCATCCCTGTTGCTTGTAGCCTCTTTGGCATCACCAATGATTTGGCCATGCAAGTCGTCAGTGTCGGCTTTATCATCGGGGTCATTCAAGACTCTTGTGAAACAGCCCTCAACTCTTCGACAGATGTGCTCTTCACTGCCATCAGCTGAAATGAAGCAGCTGGCCAAAGGAAAAACGCTACTAAAGATCCTATCTCAAATAGACAAGAAAACCCAGACCTCGCGATCTGGGTTTTCTTATTTCTTAAAGTAGCCTTTGCTTTCTTTGACAATGACAGGTGACAGAGCTAGTAGGGCAATCAAGTTGGGTAGAGCCATCAGCCCATTCACAATATCCGCGATCACCCAGACCAGATCTAATTTTAGGAAACCGCCTAGTCCAACCATTAAGACAAAGAAGATCCGGTAGAGATTGATATGTTTGACATCCAAATAGGAATTCGAAACACCGTTCTCCATAATAAGACCATCCAAGAATGGTCGTGGTCGCAAACAGCACCAAGCACAGCGTTAAGATAATGCCTCCAACTGGGCCAAAGACACCTGTAAACGTATCCTGAGTCAAGGTGCTAGAGCTACCCTTCGCCATCCACTCCCCTGACACCAGAAGGGACAACCCCGTCAAACTACAGATGATAACGGTATCAATAAAGGTTCCTGTCATCGAGATCAAGCCCTGCTCGACAGGTTCATTGGTCTTCGCGAGACGGCTCTTGCAATGGGGAGCCGATCCGAGACCCGGAGTTCATTGGAGAAACCCCACGCGCCACCCCTTTTTGGATAGCCATTTTGACCGTTGCTCCTGCAAAACCTCCCCTGGCTGCAGTCCCCGTGAAGGCACCTGAAAAGACCGATTTTAAGGCTGGGAAGCAATTGGATCCAGATGCAAGGCGATGATCATGACAGTCGCAAAGAAGATATAGGCGACGCAGTTTCCATAAAAGGAACCACTTTTTCAGAAACTTTTGAAATCCAGTGAATCCCACCAAAGATGATGGTCGAAACCACCAGAGCAATCACTACGCTAGCCACTTCTGGAGCCGTTCCAAAACTCGCTTGGAGGGATCCCGTAATGGAATTGACCTGGGTCATGGTTCCGATCCCAAAGAGAGCCACCAGAACACCTGCAACCGCAAAGAAAATAGCTAGTGGTCGCCACTTCTCCCCCATCCCGTGAAGAATGTAGTACATGGGACCACCCGAGATGTGGCCATTGTCATCCTTGGTCCGATAACGAATAGCTAAGAGCCCTTCTGCATACTTGGTCGCCATTCCAAAGAAGGCCGCCATCCAATATCCAAAAGAGGGCCCCAATACCTGTCTGAATCGCCGTCGCTACCCCTACAATACGTTCGTTCCCACCGTATATCTAGAGTCGCAAGGGCTCCAAAGCTGAGATATCCCCATGCCCCCTATCTTCTGTAAAGATCAAGCGAAAGGCTTTTGGAAGATAGCGTATCTGAAGCAAGCCCAAACGAAGGGTCAGGTAGATCCCTGTCCCTACCAAGAGCACCAAAAGTGGGGCGCCCCATACTAAATTATCGAGTTGCTGAAAAAACTGCAATACATGATCCATTCTCTGTCTCCTTTTTATCGACCGCTCGACAGAAATGAGAAAAAGAAAGAGTACATGTCAAACATGTACTCTGGTCCTGCTTAAAATAGGGACTTCCCCTATTCTTCGCTCTGTCCTTTTACCTGAGAGTTTGAGTAGATGCATCCTCTACCTTGCCCCTTCGGTGCCATTTCTGGTCTCTCCAGAGTTCCGTCCATTCACAGTCACTCACGCTCCTGCAAACTTCATTCGGTCGTAGCTAATTTTTTCATTTTAATCGATTTTCAAAGCTTTGTCAACGATTCATGAAAATATATTGCAAGATTTCTGCAAATGCGCGGTTCTTAATCACTTAAGGAGAAGTGATTGGTCATGAGGTTGCTAGCATCGAGCAAAATCTTGTCCAAGAGTTGATCTGTCGCTTCCTGGATTTGATCACTCATGGGTTTGGTTTTCCGCCTCTAAAATCAACAGCGGTCACCTGTCGCAAGTGCACGATCGACTTTATTGATGCTGCATGTCCCCAGGCCATTGTCGATTCTTGAAGAAGCCCAGACTTCAACATGGTGAGCATAGAGGATCTGCTAGTCCTGCAATAATCCGGTTAGCCCAGTAGAAGGAATCCGTTGTCACCTTAGCCGTCGTATTGGCAAAGTAGTCTGGCGTTGTATCCACTTGGGTAAAGAAAGGAACGGCTGTATTGTAAGGGCATGGAGCTTCATAAGAAATCCATTGGATACCTGTCGTTTCTTGTGGTTTATTGGGACGCAATTGTAAAATCGCTGTCTGGCTGGTCCGGTTGATCCCGATCGTCCGGAAGGTCCGCTGACTCACGTGATTCCTTCAGGGCCATAAGGATCGTAGATAGTGTCTTGGGTAGTGGTTGCTCAAGACATACTTGACATCTTCAATCGTCACCTTGCGATAAGGTTTTTGACACCAAGGGATCTCGAAGCTCCGTGGATCCTGCTCGATTTCAGGATTGATGAAACGCTGGATGGCCCAAGCCCGCGGTGTATTGTAGTGGCGGTCCTTGTCTTTTTGGCTACCAAAGGCATATGTGGATTAAAGCCTTTCCTTCTGATCCAGAATCAAATGGTGCTCGTGACAAAACGTTCAAGATCCGGGTCACAAAGAAACTCATCTGGATTGCCAAATTCAAAATAATCACTTCCCAGCTGGTTCGGGTTGGTCACATAGGCATCATCAGGGACACGGCGCGCCATCCAGTGGTGGACCTCCGATGGTTTCCAACCACCAGATTTATTCACATCTGAAATCGCAATCCCATTAGACTCATAAGTTCCATACTCTTCTAAGATCTTCCCGAGACGCAAGACCCCTTCGCGGGCTGTCTTGACATAAGGCAAGACCAAGGTCAGCATGTCTTCCTCACCGATGCCACTCTCTACAAGAGGATCTGCCCCTAGCACACGGCTATTGGTCGTAATGGTCTCTGTCTCACTCATGGCTACATTATAGACATTGATCCCAGCTTCTCCCCAGATCCCGTCTTTAGGAATGGCATCTGGAACCGCTGTATAGCGAACTGGATTATCTGGTAATTCGATTTCAAAAGTTGATAAAACCGACTTGTACTGACGCGGTTGATCTTCCGGTTTGACCACGATCAATTTCTTGGGCGTAAAAACGCCATTTTGAGAATCCTCTGTTCGTGCTACAATGGTCGAACCATCATAGCTAGCATTTTTTCCGACTAAAATCGTTGTACACGAATCTGCACTTTCACGTTTACGCATGCGTATCCTCCCAAATCATTCATTGCCTCTATTATAGCACTTTTAAAAAGGAGGACCTACTGAAAATCAGATTTAAAAGCGAATCCTTTTCAACAACTTTCAAATATTTTCATTATGTAAAATTTTAAAAAAACTAGCTGATAAACAGCTAGATTTAGAATGTAGATAAAATTTTTACTTAAAACAACTTAAGTGATAAAGAATAATTAAAACTGATACATACTAATAGGCTCATTCAAACATATACTGAAACTTTTCCGTTGTGAGAAAAGTGACTGAAACACAATTATTTCAGTCACTCGGGAGTTTTGAGACCTTAGGCTCAAAACTAAGTCATGGAACTTCTTCGAAGTTCGCTGACGTCCGTACTCACCTAAGGAAAGTTTCTAAGATAACTTTTTCTTCAATCTGAATCTAGCTGCCACGAAAAGCTAGAATTCGATTATCCTTAAACGTAATAAGAAGTTGCGCCACTTCCGCACTCGCATTGTGGGGCATATCTAAAACTTTTGACATGTTTAAGGTGACGGAGGTATTTGGTCACCCTTCACGGATAACTCCGTTCCGATCCCGTGGATGATATCGACTTGGGCCATGTTGTTGAGCAGGGCCTGATCGATAAAGCCAACGAAGCTCTGCACAGCCTCTTCATAGCGTTTCCCCACGGAGGTCCAGACGCGCTCGGCCCACTCGTACCCGAGTCGTTTGACGACATTCACCTGGCGTTTCTTAGGTTGAGAGGGCTTTCTTTTTCAGCCTTGATGAGGTTGAATTCTTTCAGGGTCATCTTGACTGCCGACTTGCGCCTCCCAGCGCGACCATCTTTGAGTTGCTTGACCAGGCTTCCGCGTTGGCCATAGCTGATAACCAAGATTTCATCTCCCACCTTAGGAGCACGCGCCTTTTTGGCTTTTTTCAAGACCTTGTTTTTAGAAAGGTCGACGGTTTCAGGAGCGAGTTTTTTCAACTGAGCCTTGGCCTCAATGATCTCATGTGGTTTCAACTGGGATTTGGCGTGAAGGCCTTGAAGGATACGGTCACTCTCTGAGAGGGCCATGTCCACAATTTCCTTGGCCTCTTCTCTTGCCTTATTGAGCTCTGTTTCTCTCTCTCTGGTCAATTCGTTATAGAGCTTTCGAAGAGCGCGATTGAATTTGAGATTTTCTTGCTCGACCTCTTGAATGGTATCCAAGCGCTTGCGACTTTCTAAGGTCTGCGCCTCCAATTTTTCAATAATTTGATTGACATCATTATCCGTATTGGTCATCTTCATGGCATCCTGGATAATAGTCTCAGACAAGCCCAAACGACGGGCAATTTCAAAGGCATTGGAGCGGCCAGGAACTCCTTGCATGAAGCGATAGGTCGGACGCAGACTCGCTGTATCAAATTCCATGCTGGCATTTTGCACTCCTGCAGTCTCAATCCCGTAGGCCTTGAGCTCTGGATAGTGGGTTGTCGCCATGGTCTTAATCCCGCGTAAGCGCAGGTCTTCTAGAATGGCAATAGCAAGGCCAGCCCCCTCTTGAGGATCGGTTCCAGCCCCCAACTCATCCAGAAGGATCAAGGAGGCGGTATCCACTTGATGTAAGATAGATACGATATTGGTCATATGACTGGAGAAGGTCGACAAGCTCTGCTCGATCGATTGTTCATCTCCAATATCTGCAAAGACCTGTGAGAAGATCCCCACACGACTACCTGGATCCGCTAGGATAGGAAGACCAGACTGGGCCATAATTTGCGCTATTCCCAGCGTTTTTAGCATGATGGTTTTCCCCCGTATTGGGACTGGTAATCACAATTTCGTCAAGTCCTCGGTAAAATGCAGCAGGTCATTCGCGACGGCATTTTCAATCAAGGGATGACGTAATTGCAAGAGCTGAATAGAGCGATTGCTGCTAACCTCTGGTACCACTGCCTTATAATCGCGCATAAAGCGATACTTGGCTTTGATCAAGTCCAAGTGACCGATAATCCAAGCGTTATTTGCAATCTCTGCTGCATGAGGGCGCAGGGTGTCAGACAATTCCTCCAGAATCTGAATGATTTCATAGCGTTCATCGGCTCGATGATTGGCAATTTCTTCATTAAGATTGACGACTGCTCGAGGCTCGATATAAACGGTATTCCCGCTGGCTGAGATATCGTGGACCACCCCGGCAATCCGGTTGCGATAGGTGTTTTTTACTGGTAGAACATTGCGGCCATTCCGGCTAGCAATCACAGCATCCGCTAACATATCGGCCTTGCTTTTCAGCAGGTCTTGTAGAATCTCTCTGACCTGGTGTTCATTTTCCTGGATTCGGCGACGAATTTTGGCCAATTTTTCACTGGCAAAAGACTCGACAAAGCCTCCTTCGTTGATAGCTTGAAGCCCACCCCTTGTAGGCGAGGAAGATCCACCAAGTTGTCAAAGAGGCGATTGAGCCTTTCCAGACGGACATTTTTCCAAGTTGTCGTAGAAATCCTTGAGCTCATGTGTCACCCGAAGGACAGCTTTTAGCGCTAGTAATTCATCGATATTGAGGGATGCCTCCATCTCCAAACGCTTGGCCACTGGACGGACATCTGGAATGGTCGATACGGCAAAGCGAGGCTCTTCCAAGAGGATCTGCTCCATATCTTCTAGCTCCATAAAGGCCGTTTCGATGCTTTCTTTTTTATCAGTTGGAGTAAGGGCTCGCTAGCTCCATCTCCCCCTTGTTCTGTCTGTAGATAGGGTTCAAAGAGTTGCTTGACCTTGTCAAACTCCAGAATATCTAAGATTTTTTTATTCATGTTTCTCCTACAAAAAAAGTGAGCGTCCTTCCTTGAATCGGACTTGTCTCACTCCTTTCTTCATTTTTGCTCCTTAAGCTCCGATAATCGCAGTCACCCACAAGTTGGGGAACAGACTGGAACTGATCGGGGTATGAAGGATAATAAAGCGGATCAATCCACTTGCATTGAGTCTATTTTGGATGGAAGCCATGGGAACCGTTGAGAGGACAGTCAAGCCCATCTGGATGACCAAGAGAGTTATCACGACGGCGATCACACCTGCTCCAATTTGATACTTGCGATCCTCCAGCTTCTTCTGGCTGAGGCACTCTAAGTGCATAAAGATCCCAATCACACGACCAATCAGGTAGATCATCGCAAAAATCAATACATATGCCAAACCTGCATAAAAGATGTCATCTAATTGAAATAGGTAGCGGTTGGCATAAAAATAATTCACCGATTGCTGGGTGGGACTCGAAAAAGGAACCCATAGAGACAACACCTTGGCCAGTCCCTTGTAGCTGCCACCTGCAATCAAGAGGGCCACTAAGGTCACTAGAAAGTAATAGGACTGGAGGATAATCCCTCTTGCATAGCCAATATAAAAGCTCCATGCCAAAATCAATAAGATTAAGAAAGTTAACATGTATCTCCTCTTATTTGGATGATTTATCCTTTAAGTCGTCTAAAGCCTTGCGACGAAAATCATCTAATTCTTTTTCTTTGTCGTCAAACTCAATCTCGCGATTCAGTTGCATGGACAAACTGTTTACTGCCAATAAGATTGCGATGGTTTCGTCATCTGCCTCTGGCATTTGTTCCTTAATTGCTTGGTATTTTTCTTTCGCAACACGTTCGACTTCTTCCATAAACAAATTATCATGGTTGGTTGTTAAAGTGAGCGCTTTGTTTCCAAATGTAAATTTATATCTATTTAAGCTCGCCATAAAAATCACCTCACGGTATTATACCAAAAAAGGCTAGCTTTGTCAGTAGCAAAGCCCCTCTTCACAGGGATTTTCCGCAGTGGATTCTTTCTTTCTTTTTGCTCCCTCTCTCCCTGAATTTGTGGTACAATAGTGATTATGGAAAGTATGACACTCACTCCAACACAGGAGCAAATCCTCGATTTTGTCCTATACTCTATCGCCGTTCTCTCTCTCAAAGCAAGAACCCTCATATGGATTATTTCTTTCGACTAGAGGGAGCGACCGTTTCGATCTACAAGTCTGGAAAAGTCTTGCTCCAGGGCAATGACTCTGACTCCTTACCTGGCCTTTTTCGGACAAGCATGCCGAGAACCCTAAATGGTTCTACTACTACATCTGCAGTGACAAGGATTTAGCCAGCGATCGGAACCGACGAGGCTGGGAACGGCTCTTATTTTGGTGGACTCACCGTCGTTGCATCCTTTGTCACACCTGACCAGCACGACTGGCTCAAAAAGCTCGGTGTTGGGGATTCAAAGACCTTTGGATGATCGGAAAAATTCAGCAATTGGCTCCTCTCCTTGAGGAAAACATCCAGCACCCAAGCACTCTTATTGTCCCCTCAAGAAGTACAATGAAGGGATCGCTTCTGGCTACAATGCTGAGCTCGGTCAAAGTGGCCCTGCACAATCAGGCTATCTATCTTCTATTGAATAAAGGAATCCAAGCAGAACGAATTGTGATCGATGCCTTTACGACGGCTAAAAACTACCAAAAATACGTGAAAGCTGAAAAAAATCAGGTCTCCCAAGCCATTGATTTGGAAGAAAAAGCAGAAAGCAAGTATTTAGCTGTTGCGGTTAGTTCCATCATCGCCCGCAATCTCTTCCTTCAAAATCTGGAAGATCTGGGCAAGGAACTGGGCTTTAATCTCCCTAGTGGAGCAGGGGCGAAGTCAGACCACGTCGCTGCTAAATTGCTTCAGACCTACGGGATGAAAGCTCTGGATTATTGTGCCAAACTCCATTTTAAAAACACAGAAAAAGCAAAGAAATTACTAGAAAGATAAGTTATGTCAAAAAGAAGTTCAAAACAGTCATCTAGCTCACCAGTGGTGAGATTCCTTAAAGAATGGGGCCTCTTCAGCATCATCGTTGGTCTCATCATCGCCTCTCGCATCTACCTCTGGGCTCCGGTCAAGGTGGACGGCCATTCGATGGATCCAACCCTAGCTGATAGCGAGTACCTCCTTGTGGTCAACCACCTCTCAATTGATCGTTTCGACATTGTCGTTAAGCCAATGAGAAAGATGACGACGGCAAAACCAAGGACATCGTCAAACGGGTCATCGGTCTTCCTGGTGATACCATCCAATACGACAACGATACCCTTTACATCAATGGGAAAAAGACCAATGAGCCCTATTTGAAAGACTACATCGCTCGTTTCAAAAAAGATAAATTGCAATCGACCTACACTGGAAAAGGGTTCGAAGAAAACGGAGAACTCTTCCGCCAATTGGCCAATACAGCCCAAGCTTTTACAGTAGACAAGGATGGCAATCCTAAATTTACCTTGAAGTTGCTCGACGATGAATACCTCCTACTTGGAGATGACCGGATCGTTTCAAAAGATAGCCGTCAAGTCGGAGCTTTCAAGAAAGAACAAATCAAAGGGCAAGCCGTCTTTAGACTATGGCCTATCTACCCTTTCAAAACTTATTAGTATAGATCAACAGACTGAGGCTGAGACAAGTATGTCCCAGCCTTGCTTTATAAAAAGGAAAGAAATGATGGAATATTATTTTTCTGGTACTATTGAGCGTATTATTTTTGAAAATCCTAGCAGTTTTTTCCGAATCCTCTTGCTTGACATTAGCGATACCGATGCCGAAGACTTTGATGATTTCGAGATTATTGTTACGGGCACCATGGCAGATATCATGGAAGGCGAAGACTACACCTTCTGGGGGAGCTGGTCCATCATCCTAAATACGGAGAGCAGCTCAAAATCAGTCGCTATGAACGTGCCAAACCCTCTAGCAAGGGCTTAGTGAAATATTTTTCTAGTGATCACTTTAAAGGAATTGGTCTCAAAACAGCCCAAAAATCGTGGACCCTCATGGGGACGATACCATTGACAAAAATTCTTGGAGGCCCCTGGAAAATTAGAAGAAATCACAGGCCTCCTCCAAGAAAAACCGCCTGGCTTTTTGTAGAAAAACTCCGTCAGAATGACGGGCATGAGCGCATTCTCGCCCAACTAGCCAACTATGGCATTCCCAATAAATTGGCCTTTCAGATCCAAGACTTCTTATAAAGCAGAAACCCTCCAGATCGTGGAGCAAACAGCCCTACCGATTGGTGGAAGATATCCAAGGTATGGGCTTTAAAATTGCGGACCAACTAGCCGAAGAATTGGGCATTGCAAGTGACGCCCCTGAGCGTTTCCGCGCGGGTCTGATCCACAGCCTTTTTAGCTACTCTATCGAGACTGGAAATACCTACATCGAAGCCAAGGACCTCCTACGCTATACCATTGACCTGTTAGAATCAGCTCGGCCAGTAGAATTGGATCCTTCTACTGTCGCCCAAGAATTAGGATGCCTCATCGAGGAAGACAAGGTCCAAAACGTGGACACCAAGATCTTTGACAACAGCCTCTTCTTTGCGGAGGAAGGAATTCGCAGTCATATCGGTCGATTGTTGGAAAAAGGAAAGTCGACTTCATTTGACCCTGAGAAAATCAACCAGGCGATTGAGGAGGTTGAAAAAGATTTAGGGATTCGCTACGATGCGATTCAAAAAGAAGCGATTCACCAAGCTATCCAAAACAAGGTCTTTATCCTCACAGGAGGTCCTGGGACAGGAAAGACCACCGTTATCAACGGGATGATCAGTGTCTCATGCCCAACTCCACCAACTGGACCTTCGGAAGAAACAAGATCTGCCGATCCTCTTGGCTGCCCCAACGGGACGGGCAGCTAGACGTATGAATGAGCTGACAGGACTTCCGAGCGCCACCATCCACCGCCATTTGGGGATGACAGGAGATGATGACACCAGCCACTTAGAGGACTATTTAGACGCAGACTTTATCATTGTGGACGAATTTTCCATGGTCGATACCTGGCTGGCCAATCAATTACTCAGCAATATTGCAACGGATACCAAACTCTTGATTGTGGGAGATGCCGACCAATTACCATCTGTCAGTCCTGGTCAGGTCTTAGCTGATCTCTTGCAGATCCCAAGCATCCCTCAGACCAAACTGGAGCATATTTTCCGTCAGAGTGAGGACTCGACCATTGTCTCACTAGCAGGAGACATTCGCCAGGGCAAGCTTCCTCAAGATTTCACAGAACGAAAAGCTGACCGCTCTTATTTCGAAGCCGGAAGCGAACACATCCCTAAGATAGATCGAACAAATCGACTTCTGCTCGCCCCTTCGCAGTCAGGATCCCCTGCTCTCGAGAGCATCCAAGTCTTGGCACCCATGTACAAGGGGCCTGTGGCCTGGCATTGACAATATCAATACGCTCATGCAAGACCTTCTCAATCCAGCTGTCAAAGATCAGGTGGTCTTTGACACGCCAGACTGCCAATACCGCGATGGAGATAAGGTCATCCATCTGGTCAATGATGCAGAAAGCAATGTCTTTAATGGAGATATTGGCTACATCACCGACCTTCTCCCAGGAAAATATATACAGAATCCAAGCAAGATGAATTGACCATCCAATTTGATGGCAATGAAATCGTCTACCCGCGCAATGATTGGTACAAAATTCGCTTAGCCTATGCGATGAGTATTCACAAATCACAAGGAAGTGAATTTCCGGTGGTGATTTTACCCATTACCAATCAAAGCCACCGAATGTTGCAGCGTAATTTGATCTATACTGCCATCACGCGCTCCAAGAGCAAACTGATCCTCTTAGGGGAATACAGCGCCTTTGATTACGCTACTAAAAATACCGGTACTGCGCGCAAGACCTACTTGGTGGAGCGCTTCAAGGACCTGGACGGAGGCGAGAGGCGACCAAAGACTCTTCTCTTCAGCCGCTGCCACCAAGCTTCTGCTACAGTCGAATCCGCACAAAGCAAGGAAGAAACTGTTGTAAAGAAGGCTGAGTCTCGATGAACCGACTGTCTATCGACTGACAGAAGACAATCTCCTACACCATCTCTCCTATGATCGGACTGACTGAAGAAGAAATTACAAGTTCTCTTTTGATGTCAAACAAACTCTAATTGATACCCCAAAAATTAAAATAATATATTTTTTAAGGCCTCATTCAAATACAGCTGAAACTTTCCGCCGTGAGAAAAGTGCTAGAAACACTATGGTTTCTAAGCACTTCGGAGTTTTGAAACTTTAGGTTCAAAACTCAGCTATGGAACTTCGCAGAAGTTCGCTGACGTCCGTAACTACCTAAGCGAAAGTTTCTAAGATAACTTTGTCATCAATCTTTAGGGCGACTAGTAAACAAACTAGTCGTTTTCTTTTTCTTCCACCAAAGGTAACTCAGTATGATCGACAAAATTGGTCATGGTGACACCCAAGAGGCGGATTCCAGTATTTGTCGATTCGATTTCTTGAAAAATATGGCGAGCGGAACGATTGATCCGTTCAGCCTCTCGTGTTGGCTCTGTTAGTGTGATCCGCTTGGTCAGAGTGGTGAAGTCTCCATAGCGCACCTTAAAACCAAGGTCTTTCCTTGCTTGCCATGTTTTTCCAGCGATTGGGCTACCTTACTGGACAGATTGGCAATTTCTTCTAAAATATCATCTTCAGCATAGAGGAGCTTGCGGTAGGTCCGCTCTTTTCCGATCGACTTGCGGATACGATGGCTCTTGACAGGGCTATTGTGAATCCCTCGCGCCTTACGAAAGAGATCATAGCCAAAGCGCCCAAATCGATCAATCAAGGTCATCTCCGGGATAGCTAAAAGATCCGCGCCAGTATAGACACCCATCTCATGCAGGCGCTCCACTGTCTTCTTTCCTACCCCGTGAAATCTGGCAATGTCCATCTGGCTCAGGAAATCCTCGGCATCCTCCGGCAAGACCACCGTTAGGGCCACGGGTTTTTGGTAGTCACTTGCCATCTTTGCCAAAAACTTATTATAAGAGACACCTGCTGAAGCTGTGAGATGCAGCTCTTCCCAGATCGCATGCTGAATCAAGCGAGCGATTTTGACAGCTGATTTGCTCTGGATTTTATTTTTCGTCACATCTAGATAGGCTTCATCAATACTCATAGGCTCAATCAGATCTGTATAGCGCTTGAAAATCTCACGAACCTGCTCACCCACTTCTCGGTATTTCTCATAATTTCCAGAGATAAAGATCGCGTGGGGACAAAGATCCAGCGCTTCTTTGGAACTCATAGCCGAATGAATGCCATATTTCCGTGCTTCATAGTTACAGGTCGAGACCACACCTCTCCCTCCTGATTGACGAGGGTCCTGGCCAACATGACAGGCTTCCCTTTAAACTAGGGTTGTCTCTTCTCGACGGCAGCAAAATGCATCCATATCAATATGAATAATCTTGCGACTCGTATCATTCACCAATGGAAATATCAGCATTTTTCACCCTCCTTTTTTCTATTATAAGAAGAAAATTTTAGAATTGCAAAAATCGGCCCTTCCTAAAAACATGAAAATTGATGGAAATTCGTGTTCATTTTAAAAAATGTAGTACAGTATCGCGGAAGAGTTGAAACTGTATTATAAAAGAATCTGCTATTTTTCGCAATTTGTCTTTGTGTAACCGGTTTCTGTATGGTATACTACTATTGTAAGTGCAACAGATATAGTTGCTAGAAAGACAATAGAGGAAAATAAAAATGGTTGTTAAAACAGTCGTTGAAGCACAAGATATTTTTGACAAAGCCTGGGAAGGCTTCAAAGGTGAAGATTGGAAAGAAAAAGCAAGCGTTTCTCGCTTCGTTCAAGCTAACTACACACCTTATGATGGAGATGAAAGCTTCCTAGCTGGTCCAACTGAACGTTCTCTTCACATCAAGAAGATTGTTGAAGAAACAAAAGCTCATTACGAAGAAACTCGTTTCCCATACGATAACCGTCCAACATCTATCGCTGATATCGCAGCTGGATATATCGACAAAGAAAACGAAGTCATCTTCGGTATCCAAAATGATGAGTTGTTCAAATTGAACTTCATGCCTCGTGGTGGTATCCGTATGGCGGAAACTACTTTGAAAGAAAATGGATACGAACCAGATCCAGCAGTTCATGAAATCCTCACAAAATACGTTGTACAACTGTAAACGACGGTATCTTCCGCGCTTACACTTCTAACATCCGTCGTGCTCGTCACGCTCACACTGTAACTGGTCTTCCAGACGCTTACTCGTGGACGTATCATCGGGGTTTATGCTCGTTTGGCTCTTTACGGTGCTGACTACTTGATGGCTGAAAAAGCAAACGACTGGAACTCTATTACTGAAATCGATGAAGAATCAATCCGTCTTCGTGAAGAAGTAAACCTTCAATACCAAGCACTTCAAGAAGTTGTTAAATTGGGTGACCTTTATGGTGTAGACGTACGTCGTCCTGCCTTCGATACAAAAGAAGCGATCCAATGGACAAACATCGCCTTCATGGCTGTCTGCCGTGTGATCAACGGTGCTGCTACTTCTCTTGGACGTGTGCCAATCGTTTTGGATATCTACGCTGAACGTGACTTGGCTCGTGGTACTTACACTGAATCAGAAATCCAAGAATTCGTTGATGATTTCGTTATGAAATTGCGTACTGTTAAATTTGCTCGTACAAAAGCTTACGACGAATTGTACTCAGGTGACCCAACCTTCATCACAACATCAATGGCTGGTATGGGTAACGACGGTCGTCACCGTGTTACTAAGATGGACTACCGTTTCTTGAACACTTGGACAACATCGGTAACTCTCCAGAACCAAACTTGACAGTTCTTTGGACTGACAAATTGCCATACAACTTCCGTCGCTACTGTATGCACATGAGCCATAAACACTCTTCTATCCAATACGAAGGTGTAACAACAATGGCGAAAGACGGATACGGTGAAATGAGCTGTATCTCATGTTGTGTATCTCCACTTGACCCAGAAAACGAAGAACAACGCCACAACATCCAATACTTCGGTGCTCGTGTTAACGTTCTTAAAGCTCTTCTTACTGGTTTGAACGGTGGTTACGACGATGTTCATAAAGACTACAAAGTATTTGACATCGATCCAATCCGTGACGAAGTTCTTGAATTCGAATCTGTTAAAGCAAACTTCGAAAAATCTCTTGACTGGTTGACAGACACTTACGTAGATGCTTTGAACATCATCCACTACATGACTGATAAGTACAACTACGAAGCTGTTCAAATGGCCTTCTTGCCAACTCACCAACGCGCTAACATGGGATTCGGTATCTGTGGATTCGCTAACACTGTTGATACTTTGTCAGCAATCAAATACGCTACTGTTAAACCAATCCGTGACGAAGATGGCTACATCTACGATTACGAAACAATCGGTGAATACCCACGTTGGGGTGAAGATGACCCACGTTCTAACGAA
This sequence comes from Streptococcus sp., assembly GCA_047241705.1. Classification (GTDB taxonomy): domain Bacteria; phylum Bacillota; class Bacilli; order Lactobacillales; family Streptococcaceae; genus Streptococcus. Next base: position 978,671 of record JBKTJB010000001.1, on the reverse strand, counting down.
TTGGCAGAATGGTTGATCGAAGCTTACACTACTCGTCTTCGCAGACCACAAACTTTACAAGAACGCTGAAGCAACTGTTTCACTTTACCATCACTTCTAACGTTGCTTACTCTAAACAAACTGGTAACTCACCAGTCCACAAAGGGGTATACCTCAACGAAGATGGTTCTGTGAACTTGTCTAAATTGGAATTCTTCTCACCAGGTGCTAACCCATCTAACAAAGCTAAAGGTGGATGGTTGCAAAACTTGAACTCACTTGCTAGCCTTGACTTTGGTTACGCAGCTGATGGTATCTCACTCACTACTCAAGTATCACCACGTGCTCTTGGTAAAACTCGTGACGAACAAGTTGATAACTTGCTAACCATCCTTGATGGATACTTCGAAAACGGTGGACAACACTGTAACTTGAACGTTATGGACTTGAACGATGTTTACGAAAAGATTATGTCAGGTGAAGACGTTATCGTTCGTATCTCTGGATACTGCGTAAACACTAAATACCTCACTCCAGAACAAAAAACTGAATTGACACAACGTGTCTTCCACGAAGTTCTTTCAATGGATGATGCCTTGAACTAAGATTCAAATAGGTCTTAAAAACCAGTCGGAAACGGCTGGTTTTTTCATCCCCATCGCAAGAGTATTCTGAATTTTGAAAGAGTTTAAGAGCCTACTATATAGAGTTTGACAGCGCTTTCTCCAAGTGTTATAGTAGAGCTGTAAATAATATAGAAGGGGTGATCCTATGTTTTTAACATTTATTTTCGCTATTATTTGGCTCTTTATCCTGATTGCACTGATCTTTTTAGCAACCCTTCTCGTCCAGACAGCACCGTGCAGCACCACCACCCGAGTTAGCGAATGATAAGCCTAAACAATAGCTATTCTAAACGAATTCAGAAAGGATAAGAAACAAACTAGAATTGTCAGATTTTAGTTCTGTCTCTCGTCCTTTTTTGCTATAATAGAAACAGATTATTTAGTAAGAAGGAAATTATGGAAGAGTCAAAACAGATCAACCAAGTGATCGACGTCCTGATGTTAGCTGGAACCCTCCTGATCGAGAGTGGTTCTGAGATTCACCGGGTCGAAGATACCATGATCCGGATCGCCCATTCACAGGGAATCGTCGATTGCAATGTTTTAGCGATGCCAGTCGCTATTTTCTTTTCAATCGAGAATGCCAATGTCACGCGCATGAAACGGATCTTGCGGACCAATTACAATATCGAAAAGGTCTGTGATGTCAATCAGATCTCTCGTCAACTCGTCTCTGGAGAGATCGATCTCAAGCAAGCCTACCAGGCCCTGAGCGAGTTGAAAATGAAGCGCGTTCCTTATACTAATCTCCAGTTGACCATTGCGGCAACCCTCAGTGCGCCTTTCTTCTCCATCATGTTTGGAGGAAATTTCTATGATGCGATTGGAGCAGGTATTGCGACTGTCTTTGCCTTTGCTTTTTCTCTTGTCGTTGAGAAATACGTTCGCATTCCTTTTGTCACTGCCTTTGCGGCCGCCTTTGTCTTTGGTTTTTCGGCCCATATCTGGACGCGCTATAGTGGTTTTCCATCCAATACCGATCTCATTATCGCAGGCTGTGTCATGCCCTTCGTTCCTGGAATCGCTATGACCAATGCCGTCCGAGATCTGATGAATTACCACCTCAACTCTGGGATGAGCAAACTCTTTGAGACTCTCCTCATTACTCTTGCACTTGGTGCCGGTACAACGGTCGCCCTCGTCCTTATGAAATAAAATCATGAACCTAACTGAATTTTTAATCCAAGCGGTGGCCAGTTTGATTGCCATCATCACCTTTTTAATCGTCCTAAATGTGCAGCGCTCCATGTTGATTCCTGGAGGAATCCTCGGGATGGGCATCTGGCTACTATACTATATTCTAAAAGGCCCTACCAATGTCATCGTAGCAACCTTTATCGCCGCCATTGTCGGCTCCTGTATCAGTCAGATTTTAAGTATCATTCTCAAGACGCCTGTCGTGGTCTTTATGTTGTCCATTCTCGCACCCTTGGTTCCTGGATATATTTCCTATCGAACCACTTCCTTCTTTGTCAGTGGGCAATATCGCCAAGCAGTAACCAGCGTAACCCTGGTGGTTATTCTGGCCTTGGTGATCTCCATCGGGATGGCTAGCGGCCCGTTGTCTCGCGAAACTCTACCATTCTTACCAACGCCATCAAAAAAGAAAAATGACCAATGCCAACTAGCATTGGTTTTTCAAAACTTATCTATGTAATCGCTTGTATTTTTTGTTTAAAGAGTACAATGATAGTGAAAAAACAAATCCTTTAAAGTATGTGAGGTGCTGTATGATGCTAAACAAGTTTATCAAGTATCTTCCTTGGATGATCCTAGGAGCCTTCCCCTCCTATCAATCAGCGACTTACTATGCCCGTAATTCATTTGACTTGTTCTATCTGACCTTGAACTTTCTGATTGTGTACATCGCTTTAATCGTCTTCTACGAAAAAGTTCTAAGAGACAAATGCAAAGAACTCTTCATACGAATCATGAGCAATCCTAAAAAAGATAAGCAAGGATAAGAGTTGAAAAGCCATCTGAGGATGGCTTTTTCTTATAGATTTTCTATTTTTTATTTGAACATTGCAAAATCGGTCCCGAGAATGATTTCCTTGCTGATCTAGCTTTTTCAAGGGAGTTTTACCCTTAAATATGGTAAAGATAGTAACGAAATATACTAGTAGATATCAAATAAAAAGAGGTTAAGAATGACAATTGGGATTGATAAGATTGGTTTTGCGACGAGCCCTTATGTCTTGCGTTTAGAAGATTTGGCTGCTGCTCGTGATACTGATCCCGAAAAACTGAGCAAGGGTCTTCTTAAAAGAACAAAGCGTGGCACCGATCACAGAAGACATCGTCACATTAGTCGCTACCGCGCAGATGATATTTTAACAGACGAAGATAAAGAAGTGATCGACATGGTGATTCTTGCGACAGAATCTGGAATTGACCAGAGTAAGGAACTGCTGCTGTGTTTGTCCATGGCTTATTAGATATCCAGCCTTTCGCCCGCTCTTTTGAGATGAAAGAAGCCTGCTATGCTGCGACTGCTGCCTTGGATTATGCTAAACTCCATGTTGAAAAATTCCCACAGAGTAAGGTTTTGTCATGGCCAGTGACATTGCTAAATACGGAATTGGGACTCCTGGTGAACCAACACAAGGTGCCGGAGCGGTTGCTATGCTGATCAGCCAAAATCCTCGTATTCTATCTTTTAACGATGACAATGTTGCCCAAACACGCGATGTCATGGATTTTTGGCGTCCAAATTATGCGACAACTCCCTTCGTGAATGGGATTTATTCAACGCAACAATATCTAGATTCTCTGAAAACAACCTGGGCGGAATACCAGAAACGGACTAGCCTTGCCTTAACAGACTTTGCGGCTGTCTGCTTCCACTTGCCTTATCCGAAATTAGCTCTCAAGGGCTTGAAAAAAATCCTGGATAAGTCAGAGTCAGAAGAGAAAAAAGATCAATTACAATACAACTTTGAACAATCGATTCTATATAGCCAACGCGTGGGAAATATCTACACTGGATCTCTTTTCCTAGGCTTGCTGTCACTACTGGAAAATGACCCCCAACTCAAAGCTGGGGACCGAATCGCCCTCTTTAGTTATGGAAGTGGAGCGGTTTCTGAGATCTTTAGTGCCAATCTCGTTCCTGGTTTTGAGCAACTCTTAGATCATAAACGCATGGAAAAACTGGACCAACGTACGGTTCTTAGTGTTGCTGACTACGAACGACTCTTTTATGAGGAAGTAGACTTAGATCCTAGTGGCAATCAAGTGTTTGAGCCTGCTACGCATCAAACTTTTGCGTTGACAGAGATCAAGGAACACCAACGCATTTATCAGAAAGTAGAAAAATAATGGCACGATTACCAGGTTTTGCAAAACTTTCGCCCACAGAACGCATAGAGGCCTTACTGAAGGAAGGCCTCTTAACTTGGGATGAAGCACAGATCTTAAAAGAACAAAAGGGACTTCCCCTTTCTATTGCAGATCAATTGACGGAAAATGTCTTGTCGACTTTTGACTTGCCCTTTAGCCTTGCTCCTTATTTCCTGATCAATGGTCGTGACTATGTCCTTCCCATGGTCACAGAAGAGCCATCCGTTGTCGCGGCTGCCAGCTTTGCGGCCAAGCTCATCCAACGTTCGGGCGGCTTCACCGCAGGTGCACCAGCGGCAAATGATCGGTGAGATCGCTCTGACGGATGTTGAAGACGTGGAAGTTGCTAGCCCAGACGCATCCTAGAAGACAAGGAAACTCTTCTTCAGCTGGCTAATGAAGCCTATCCTTCGATCGTCAAGCGTGGAGGTGGAGCGAGAGATCTTTGGGTCGAAAACAAGGGAGACTTTCTCATTGTCTACTTGGCTGTCGATCCCAAAGAAGCCAAGCCAGGGAACCAATATGCTCAACACCATGCTGGAAGCTCTGACCGATCGCATCCAGGAACTCTCTGACGGTCAGGCCTTGATGGCAATTTTATCCAACTTGGCCACTCGCTCTTTGGTGAGTGCACGGTGTGCGATCGATTTTTAAAGCACTGAGTCAAATCCGAGAAGCCATTGAGATTGCCCACGGATGGAGCTAGCTAGCCAACTGGCTCAAGTGGATCCTTACCGTGCGGCTACTCATAACAAGGGAATTTTTAACGGGATTGATGCCCTAGTCCTTGCGACAGGCAATGACTGGCGGGCCATCGAAGCAGGAGCCCATGCCTATGCTGCACAAAGTGGTTCTTACAAGGGTTTGAGTCACTGGACAAGTCAGCCGGAAGAGAAAAACTCTATGGAAAGATCACCCTACGCCAATGCCGGTTGCGACAAAGGAGGCTCGATTGGCCTCAGCAGCGGTTCAAGTCAGGCAACCGTTTGCTAGGAGAGCCTTCTGCTATTGAATTAGCAGGTATCATTGCGTCGCTCGGTTTGGCGCAGAATTTCGCGGCCCTCAAAGCCCTAGTCACCACAGGAATTCAAGCAGGACATATGAAACTCCAAGCACGCTCCCTAGCCCTTCTAGCAGGAGCAAAGGAAGAGGAAGTTCCCCGATTGGTCAGCCAACTCCTTGAAAACAAACCCTTTAACTTAGAGAAGGCACAAACACTCTTACAAGAATTGAGAAAATAAAAGAACTAAGACAAACTAATTCAGTAAATTAAGTCAAGTGATCCTACAAAGAAATAAAATGAGTTCTAATTTTTAAATGAATCGAGAATATAATGAAACTTTCCATAAATGAAAAGAGTGTACGAAACACTCTTTGTTTCTAGCACTCGAGATATTGAGGACCTTAGGCTCAATAATTAGTCATGGAACTTCTTCGAAGTTCGCTGACGTCCGTCTTCACCTAAGGAGAAGTTTCTAAGATGATTTTATCTTCACTTTGAGAACTAAGACCCACGTCTTAGTTCTTTTGTGTTTGAAAAATTTTTCTTATTGTTTTAAAAATGGCAACTCGGATGTTTCTTGGTATAGAGCACCACTTCGATAAGAGTTCCTACTTGGACGGCAAAGAGCAGTCCGACAAGAAGATTAATCCGATGGTCTGTTTCATAAAACGGAGAGTTCCATAAGAAGTGATTGGCTACTGTCGAGGAGAACACACCAGAGTCCAAGAGTTTTTCCTTTTGCTGGGTCACTTGAGACAACAAAAGGAAGACACCAACTGATACAACAGCTGTATAGAGGGCATGTGAAGCTAATCCACCAGAGATCCGGTTAATGGCCTCAGTAACCGCGGCTAATTGGCTGGTTTTGGTTTGGCGGGCAACGTGCCCTAAATCCTCAATGATTTGAAAACCAAAGCCAGAGGCCCAAGCCTGCAATTAGAATCGCTTTTAGATCTTTCTTGCCAACCATCAAGACAACCCAAAAGGCAACTAGGGCCTTAAAGAATTCCTCTGAAAATGGGGCCGTCAAGGCATCGGTCCACTTGTTAAAGACAGTGGCATCCTTGATCACATGGCTATTCATAATATCAATCAAGCTATTGCCTGAAAAGCTCAACCAGCCTGCTACGAAGGCTCCTCCAAACATGGCAATCCATAAGAGATAAGGTTGGGACAGTCAACTGCTTGGCCAATCGTTTTGAAAAGAGATAGAGCGGGATAATAATAGCAGCTAAGACAGACAAGTTTAAGACCAAATCTCTGCCTGCAGACTGGCTAAATTCTTGTTGAGAAAGATGACCGAGTTCAAACTCCAAGCCAATTCCTGCCAACAGTAGAAAAAGATAGATCGAGGCTCTTTGAATTTTAGTCATCTTGTTTTCCTCCCTTTTGTTTCTTTGAGCGAATCAGGTAGATCACAATCGCTAGAAGGGTTGCCCCGAATAAGCCTGCTGCTAGAATGTAATCATAGTCAAATTCAACGAGATCAATCTTTTCTTCATAAGCGACATCTTCTTCGTCATCTAAATCCTGCAGAGCACTTTTTCCGTGTTCATCTGCTACCTTTGTTCTGCTTCTTTCTGATTTCTTGCAAGCGTTCGAAGGTTTTCTCAGCTCTTGCCAAGCTTTCCTCTGTTGCCTTCTACTCATTCTTCAGGCTAGAAGCAAGGGCAATTTGCTCCTTATCACTCAGATCTTGTTCGACCATCACTGAGACTCCAATCGTTCCATTTCAGTACGAATCGCCCCATCTTCGAATAAATCTGGATACTTGGCCACAAGGTCATTGATTCTTGAAATGGTCCAATACCAAGAGCGATCATTGTAATGATCCCCTAATTCTTGGTAGGCTTGATAGGTGTTGAGAATATTGCCATAGTAGGGTAGGTATGGACGTTTCGTGGACTGCCCATCGACAGCCACATGGTGGCCTCCACCTGCACTCGCTGGGACATCATCTTTCAGTTGGAAAATATGAGCCTCCATGACATTTGGATTGAAATAGGGTATTTATAAACCTCATCAAACTCTCCTTTTTTCGGAATGCCTTTTCCATCTAGCTCCATTTGATCCTGTGGTTTATATTTGGTTCCTTCCAAACGATTGCGTTGGAGATTCATGGCATCGCGGAGGGTTAATTTTCGATCGGTTGTATGAAGAAGGTCAAAGGACGCATCGTCATATTTAACAGGAGAGCTTAGGTCTAGCGATTTGATTCCCGACCAAACCCGTGAGCGATCTGCTTCTTGCAAAGGCGGATTATAGGATTGAGAAACGTGGAATTTTCCGTCCACTTCCTTATAGCTATTGGCTTCTTTGGCGACTTTTTCAAGATCTTTTGAGGCGATCGTGCGTTCGGTATCTGACAGATCGACATGCCCTAAGAAGAAAGTATTTGGAAAGACCGCAAATCGATCCTCTGGGAAGAGAATCGCCGCATATTGATGGCCAGATAGGATTTCCATATACCAGACGCCTTCTTTATCGGCAATAGTCACAATATTTCCTTCTGCAGCGCCTTTTTCTTCGACGATTTTAGCAATGAGTTCAACCCCTTCTCTTGCGGTTTTCACACTTGGGAGAACGATACTGGTCAAGCCCGATTCTGCGAGGCCATCCTTGACATAGGGATCCACCTTTTGGATCTTGTCATTTGCTGAAGCAGATACAGTGGCAGAAATGGAAACCCCATATTCATTGAATCCTGCTTCGTCAAAAATCCCTTGATCAGGGGTGACATCCGGGACCGCTGTATACTTATAGCTAATCTCTGGCAAGGGATATTGAAAACCGTTGGCAGCATCTTCAAAAATGGCTCCTTTTTTATTGTAGACACGCTCTCTGACCACAAAATTTTTATTATGGTTGGGTTCTAAATCTTCGGTACGCCCTACCAAGGTCGAACCGTCGGCAGTCAGTTTCTTCCCAATGATGAACCCTGTACAAGCCTCAACAGGTTGAGCAATCAACAAAAGCGGAAGCAAGGCTGCTACAGCTGATCGAAAATAGTGCTTTTTCATCCTAAACTCCTTTTTAAAAAATTTTTCCTTATTTAGTATACTCTTTTACAAGCCTGTTTTGCAAGCGATTCCAGCAACCGTAAACGATTCGTAAACTATCAGAATTTTTGAGGTGAAACACTTTTTAAAAAGAAGAGGCTGCAGGACAAAGTCCTAGCATCTCAATTATTTTTGGATTGTCGAACAAGACGCAGTGGTTGAGTAGGCTCTACTACGCTGATTTCATCAGCTTTTACAGCCCTACTCAACTGTGCGGAGGTGGGACGACGAAATCGAATTCTAACGAATTACCGATTTCTGTCCCACTCTCTTTTCATTTTCTCTGTTGATTCGCTTGCCACAACTTTCCATAGAGGAGATAGTCGACTTCACGGAGCTCTTTCAGGTTCTGACAACCGAGCGCACAGAGGAGCAATCTGAGATCTTCTTTCCATCCTTGGACAAGGGCGATTACTTCTTCAATACATCTTAGTCTCTACCATCTCAAGAAAAACGCGGGAAAGTCCTACGCCACGTGCTCCAAGGACCAAGGCCTTGACCATATCAAGGGGATGACGGATGCCCCCACTTGCGAGGACCTCAACCTGATCCATCTGATCCTGTAACTGTAAGAGACACTGCGCAGTTGATTGTCCCCAATCATCCAGATAAGCGCGATTGCCACCACGACGATTCTCAATATAAGCCAAAACTAGTGCCACCACGGCCAGAAATATCAACGGTTTTGATCCCAGCATCTAGCGCCACCTGAACTGTTTTGGGATCCATGCCAAAACCGACTTCCTTCAGGACTACAGGTACAGGAAAGCCCTGCCCATAGCTCTTGAGATGGTCTTTCCAAGTGTGGAAAATCCGCTCCCCTTCGGGCATGAGCAACTCTTGCATCAGATTCACATGAACTTGAAGAAAGAGGGGTTGTAGCTCTTCCACTGTTCGCAAGCCCAAATCTGGCTCTTTATCGATGCCAATATTGGTTGCTAAAAGAAGAAGAGGATGGTCTTTTTTGACCGCATACGATTGATCGTTCGGATCCTTCAGCCCTGCACTGTATGAACCAGTCACAAAGAGAATCCCACAGGCTTCGGCTACTGCGGCCAACTTTTGATTGATCTCTTTAGCCCGTTTACTCCCGCCTGTCATGGCATTGATATAAAAAGGAACCTCCCAATCACGCCCTGCGAAATGGGTTGTCAAATCAATCTCCTCTAGATCCACAAGGGGGAGGGATCGGTGAATCAGCTCGATCTCATCAAAGCTATTATAGGAGGAGCTTTGCTCCAAGGCATAGCGAATATGCTGGTCTTTTCGATTTTCGCTCACGAATCTCCCATCCTTTCTTGGTAAATGACTTCAATATTCTTTTCCTTCCAGTGGTCTATCAAGGTCTGAGTCTCAACTGGGTCAAAACTAAGGGCGATTCCACAGTCGCCTCCTCCAGCACCACTGGATTTGGCACAGGCAGAAAGGCCCTCTGTCGCTTCTTGTAGCTCTTTTAGAGCTGGGGTATAGATCAAAGGGTTCAAAGACTTTAGGTTCTGATCCGCACGTTTGATACTAGTCTCAATTTCTTTTTGGTTCCCTTCACGGAGACCTTTTTCAAGATTCTTCACTGCGCTCTGACTCTCCTTGCGAAAGTCTTCCTTGATCGCTCCCTTAACCTGGCGGATCAAATCACTTGAAATCGCTGGTTCCTTGGTCCAACCAACCAGAAAATCATAAGAGATGGCCGGCTGGATCGAGCAGATCTGGTAGTCCCAATCCAGGTCTAAAACTCGTGAAAGAGGCTGAGAAATCAAGACTTCATGCAACCAAGCCCGATCAAAGGATTGGTAATAAATCAAGTCCTCGTAAGCGATACAAGCCAAATCGCCCATGGAACCATTGTCCCCTCTTTGCACCAAGACCACTGCTGCTAGTCGAAAGAGCAGATCTGGATTTAAGTCTAACTCATACAGAAGCCGACCATGGCCTTGATCGCGAGCAAGACCACACTTCCGCTGGAACCAATCCCATACTTTTTCCCCTCTTCGCCCAGTGTTCCTCTAAGGTGAAGATCAAAGGGTTTAGGGGCTATCCCCTGATCTTTCAGCCACTCTTCCATAAGCTGAATAGTCTCTTGAATCCAAGGCGTAGTCCTTATTTGGGGTCAAATCTACCTTGTAACCAAAGAGGTCTGAGGCTAGCTGGTAGGCTGTTGCTTCTTGGATGGTAGCTGATAGATAAATGGGGATAAACTGAATCACTGCCCCATAGCCAGGCGTTAGCACCGCGTATTCTCCAGCTAGATAGAGCTTGCCTCGAGTCTGTACCTGATACTTAGTCTTCATCTTGAGGATCCTTTGTTTTAGATACGATGGTCCGATAGCGGTCGTCAAATAAAGGCACCAGCTGATCCAAGTCTTCTTCTAAACAGAGAACCTTAACGTTTGGCCCTGCATCCATGGTGAAGTAACAAGCATGGCCTGCAGCGCGAAGCTCACGGACAAAGTCCATAGCTTTGTGGCTTTCTTCTGTCAAGTAGCTAAAGGCTGGAGTGGCTGTTCTAGTCGTCGCATGCATAGCAAGGGCATTGCGCTCTGTCAGCTGACCGACATGTTCAAAATTATTGCCAGCTAGATAGTCCAGCATATCCTTATAATCTTGTCTAGACTCTTCGATCCATTCTTTGAAATTAGTCGAAGTCTCCATGCAGCGTTTCATCCCTTCCCGGCTGGAAACGGGCTTTTGCTTGTCATTGAGAACCAGCATGATCATAGCCAGTTTCAGGTCTGTTTTAACCTTATAAATTTCTCCACTTTCTTTGTCCCAGGCTGCTAAGGGTCCAAAGAAAGACCGTGAAGAAGAACCCGAAGCAAACTTGGCTTTTTGAGCTAATTCCTCCTGACTCAAGCCCAAATCTATAATACCGATTGCAAGCCTTGGCGAGCAGAGCAGAGGCCCACTCGAGCTAGAGAGACAAGCCTGCTGCTGTTGGCATGTTGTTGCTGGTATCCACTCGAACAAATCCCGCTTCATTTGCTGGCTTCAAGCCATCAATCACAGCTCCAATTCTGGCTTGCTCAGCTGGATTTTGGAATTCCCCATCGATGTAAAATTCATGCGCAGTCGCATCTGCTGGCAAGGAGATAGAGCAGGTCTCTGTATACATATTTTCTAAGGTCAACGAAATCGAACTGGTTGAAGGGACCATCTGTTTGGCATCTTCTTTTCCCCAGTATTTGATAATCGCGATATTGGCATAGGACTTAGCCTTTACAGGTTTTCGATCCATGTATGGTGCGCTCCTTCTTTTTCTAATGCATGGGCAATGGTTGCTGCTTCACGAGAATCCTTGACGAGGGCAATCACACAGCCTCCAAGACCGCCTCCGCTCATTTTAGCACCTAAGGCCCCATTTTCAAGGGCAACGGCGACCAGGTGGTCTGCTTTTTCACCAGCTGACACCGACGGCTCTCAAGTGCTCATGACAAGCCGTAAGAGCCTGTCCGAGGTTCGTTAGATCATTCATTTTTAGAGCCTCTTTCCACCTGCTGGGTCAACTGACCAATCTCATGGAAATGGGACAAAACTTCCTGCCCTTTGGCTTCAACCTTTTGGATCGCCTCACGGGTATTGCCGTGAATTCCCGTATCCGCAATCACCAAGCTCGCTTTTATACCCAGCTCCAGCGGGTAAAAGCCGACATTTCGGATAAATTTAATGGCTTGATCGCTCAAACAAGTCTTGGCATCAAGCCCACTTGGATTCATATGGGCAATGGTTTCTGCTCGATTGACCAGGATTTCTAAGGTCTCATCATCCAGCTCCTCTCGATAGTAGTCAAAAAACTGCACGAATAGGCGCGATACTCACCGCCGCAGACGATCCCATCCCCCGTTTTTCCGGTACCATGGACTGAATGCGACAGCGAATCCGGGCCTCGCGAATCCCGAGGTGCTCAAGAGACGCAAAAACTGCCATGGACAAGGTGTCATCTTCAAACAAAATCCATGGACTGTCTGCCGGGACGATCTGGCAGATCACTTCAATATGATGGAGTGGCAAAGCAATAGCCGGATAACCATAGACCACCGCATGCTCTCCAATTAAGATAATTTTACTATGCGCCCTTCCGACGCCTATCTCTTTGTTCATATTCATCTCGCTCTATTAAGGTCATTACTATTTTAATATAAATCAGTCAAAAAAGCGATGCTTTTGAAGGAAATCCAACCTAAGACGGAGTTGAGTTCTATCTGACAGATAGCAAAAGGCTAGGATCCATCATCCTAGCCTTCTATTTCTATTTTTCAAATTCTTGTTTGATCAAGTCCATCAAGGAGTTGCGGTCTAGGATCCATTGGGCCCGTTCGTCCTTCTCATAGGTCCGGTTAGACAAAAAGATCACAGCTTCCTGCCTCTTGCGATTGTACATGATGAAGGTTCCAGTATAGCCCGTATGATCCAACCAGTCACCCTCTAGATTCCATCCGAGAGCGCGGGTCTTGCCCTCTTCACGCGCAAAATTCTGAGACAAGTCACGCGCAAAATCATCCTTCAGATAATGCTCTAAGAAGCGCTCTAGATCAGCAACAGTTGAAAAAAGACCAGCACTTCCCGCATGACAGCCCAATACTCTCGCTTTGGGATCGTGGACACTTCCAGAAGCAACTCCACGGACCGTTGGCACCGCCTTTTTGACCGGTCCAAACCGTGTCTCCGTCATCTTCCAAGGTGTAAAAATCAGCTCTTCAAATAAGCGATCCAAGGGCTGGTGAAACCTGTCTTCTAACCAAAAGCCCAGCAGAAGAAAATTGACGTCGGTGTAATGAAAACTCTTGTCTTCTTTTAACTGCAAATTTTCAAGGGCTACTTTCAATTGTCTCGCATCCAAATGATCCCGGTTGGGGATAAAAGGATCCAGCCCAGAAGTATGGGTCAAGAGTTCCCGGATGGTCGTCTTCTCATGAGCAAAACGTGGGTAAAGCTCTTTAAAGGGGGCGATCGAGCGGAAGCTCCCCTTTCGCATACAAAAAGGCACAGATGGTAGCGACTCCGACGACCTTACTGACACTGGCCAAATCATAGACCAGATCAGCCTCTACTGGCTCACCTTTTTCAGGGTCCGCAAGTCCTAGATAGTGCTCACTCCACTGACCATTGCGGTAAAGCGCAAAGAGAGGCACCTGGATAGATGCCTTCTTGGATTTGTTCGGTAATTTTTCGATGATTGCCTTCACGCTCATCACTCCATTCTTATTCTTCATAAGAAATATGGACCTGATCTTGATTGGCTTCAAACCAGAGTTCGATCTGGCTTGGATCCTTGGCAATCAAGAAAGTTCCTTACGGTGCACAAAATCGACAGCGTCTCCCAAGCGTTCTTTCAAGTCTTCCACATCAAAAGGTGCCAATTCGACCTTGATCATGCTCAAATCCCAAGTTACCTTGTTTTCCACTTGGAGATCTTCTCCTTGGGCTTCCTGCAAATGGATAAAGCGGGCAAGATCTGGCAAGCGTCTGTAAAGCTCCTGAGATTGGGCCAGATCGGCCACATTGACTTCAAGAAAGTCCACATCAAAGCTGGTCAAACCCTTGAAATCTTCTGGCACGTCAACAAGAGGCGCTTTCTCCAAAGGTTCTAGGCTTTCAAGATTTTCTTCAGCATGCACGAAAATGGTATCTCCTTGAGGAGACACAACTTCAAAGGCGCGACCATTAGCACCTTGGTAAAGGGCGCTTGTTTCTGGCTGGCGGGCCAACAAATAATCAATTTCTTGAGCTTGTGCCACTTTCACCACGATACGCCCCAATTTCTTTGGACCTTCGACCTTACGCGAACGCATACTCGGTGACTCTTCTAAGACAATTTTCTCTACTTTTGAGGCATCTCCTAAAGATAAGAGAGCTCCTTCTTCTACTAATACTTTCATTCCCAATGTCTCTTCATAAAAGCGTTGATTGACATTTCGGTTATTCACTTTCAAGACTGGGATCACTCTTACGATCTGATTTGCTGTCATACTTTCCTCCAAGCACTTTTTATTGTAAAAGATTTTCTGGCTTTTTACAAGAAATCTTGTGCAAAAAAGACAGATTTTTCAAAAATAAAAATCTGTCTTTCTTTTTTTAGTATACTGTTCGTGTATGGACCCGCCCGTTTGGAGCTTCAAATTCGTATTCTAAGTAATCCTGATAGGTCCCTGGTGCAATCACTCCACGCACATCTAATACAGCCGTTCCTGCCTGTCCCACAATGGAATCTGCTAACAGGCAGCAATTAGTAGACAGAACAAAGTAAGATTTAAAACGCGAAGAAGTAAATTTATATAGCTCAGCCCCTAAATCATATTTCAATTTGTAAGCGTAGGTCGGCTGACCGTCTTCCAGTAACCTCCTAGGTGGATCCCAAGGTTCTAACAACTGATCAATTTCAGCTAGACGCTTCTCTACTGCCTGATTCTCTTCTTCGGTAAGGGATAGGCTGTAGCCAAACAGCGTCTTTTGACTCTCTTTTTTACATAGTTCGATGTATGGTTCCTTATCCACTTTAAACAGTACGCCATCCCCAATCGTCCCAAATAGACGCTCTGAAAAGGGATCGTAACTTCCGTAAGAAATGACCTTCCCCTGATAACAAATATCTACATGCCCAATCGCTCCAAATAAGTTGCTGTCAGAAGTATGAACCAAAATTTCTAATTCCCTTGCCTCTTCTTCTTTTTTCACCAATCGATAAGGGCCTGTGTGTCCCGCCGAGCTCCCTTTTTGAAGAAACTGGTTAAACCGTTTTAACTCCTTAGCAGGGATAAAGGCTGCAAAGATAACCGGTAGGCTAATACGAAAGCGACGTTTTAACTCTTGGCCTTGTTGGTCTTTGTCAAATAAAATACCATCTCGAATATTAGAAATCCCCAACAAGACCAGATAAGCCCCCAAGAGGATAAATTGGAAGTGCCCATCTGAACCAGGTTCCAAGACAGTTGCTAGACCAAGCCCACCGTTTAAAAGCGCATCCCATAAATAGAGCCAGCCTCCTTTTACCCGATTGGCCTTATAAAGCCAAAATGTGATCCCATAGACAATGGCACTCCCCAACTGATATGCCCCTAAACAAATCACAACTAAGTTTACGGGCAGACTACTCAGTCGATTCAACCAGATCAACGCAAGTGAAAGAAAAATAAACCAAATAGAGTGGCTATAGGAAATAGACTTGCTACGTAACAAAAAGCGAAGAAGAAAGCTTCCTAGTCCATCAACTAAAAAGTAAATGGCTAATAGATCCAAGGAAAATTTGGTGAAACCAACGCCGTTTCGAAAAATGAGAATCCCAAAAATGACGGCAAGAACCCCAAACAATAAGGTCCGTCTTCTTGCAACTTGTTCAAAAGATATTTTTTTCAATATTCCTTCTCCTTATAGACGAAAGGTCTTTAGACAAATACTATTTTATCAAGTATAATATAAGAAGTAAAGAAAAAAGAAACTGATAAAAGGAGCAGTCTATGAAATACAATCAATATAGCTATCTATCTGTTGACCAAAAAGACATTCTTAAGGAACTAAAAGAAATTGGGTTTGACCTTCCCACCCACCTCCCAGAAAAAGAACTGTTTGAATGGTTTGTCCGCAAGGTTTACTTCACCTATAAAGATACAGATTATCCCCTCTCTAACCTAGTGGTGGATTCTAAAACAGACTTTTTAACGTATATCCAATCTGACTGCGAATGGTCTCCGAACATTTTTTACACAGTAGCCCTCCAATTACTCGGTTTCCGCTATTTTATTGATTTTGAAGATACGGATAGCTTCTTGAAAGAAGTCCAATTTCCGATTGAGTATGGAAACTTGGTAGAAAACCTCTATCACCTTCTCAATACTCGAACAGTAAAAGGAAATTTACTCATCGATCAGTTGGTCAGCGATGGCTTGATTCCTGAAGATAACCAGTATCACTATTTTAACGGCAAGAGCCTCGCAACCTTTACGAGCCATGATGCCATCCGCGAGGTCGTCTATGTGGAAAGTCGGGTCGATACCGACAAAGATGGTCTGCCAGACTTGGTCAAGGTCAGCATTATCCGTCCTCGCTATGAAGGCAAGATTCCAGCTGTTATGACCGCAAGTCCTTATCACCAAGGGACCAACGATAAGGCCAGCGACAAGGCCCTCTACAATATGAATGTCGACCTCGAGGTCAAAGAACCTCATACCATTCAAGTAGAAGTACCTCAATTAGAATTGGTGGATCCTGTCGGTTCAGCTGAGCTAGTCGATGAAGCTGAAGAAACTCTCACCCATATCAATTCCAGCTATACCCTCAACGACTACCTCCTTCCACGCGGCTACGCTAATCTCTACGTATCTGGAGTGGGGACAAAAGATTCGCAAGGCTTGATGACCAATGGAAATTACCAACAAATCGAAGCCTACAAGAACGTTATCGACTGGCTCAATGGCCGTTGCCGGGCCTTTACAGATCACACACGCAAACGCCAAGTCAAAGCTGATTGGTCTAATGGAAAGGTCGCAACCACCGGGATCTCTTACCTTGGAACCATGTCTAACGGCCTTGCGACCACAGGTGTGGACGGTCTTGAAGTCATCATTGCAGAGGCTGGGATCTCTTCTTGGTACAACTACTACACGCGAAAACGGCCTCGTGACAAGTCCTGGTGGCTATCCAGGTGAAGATTTCGATTCCCTTGCAGAATTGACCTATTCACGCAACCTTTTAGGTGGGGATTATTTACACCACAATGCGGCCCACCAAGCCGATCTAGACATCGTGAAAAAAGAGCTGGACCGCGCTTCTGGAGACTACAACCAATTCTGGCACGACCGCAATTATCTCCTACATGCTGACCGGGTTAAGGCTGAGGTGGTCTTCACTCATGGTTCCCAAGACTGGAACGTCAAACCGCTTCACGTCTTTAACATGTTCCAGGCCCTTCCAGCAAGCATCAAGAAACACCTCTTCTACCACAATGGTGCCCATGTCTATCTCAACAACTGGCAATCCATTGACTTCCGTGAGAGCATGAACGCCCTTCTCTCTAAAAAATTGCTGGGCTACGATTCAAGCTATGAATTGCCTACTGTCATCTGGCAGGACAATACAGGAGAACAAAGTTGGACTTCCTGGATGATTTTGGCAATCAAACAAGTCAGCGGACCTTCTCGCTGGGAGACGGTGAAAAAGTCATCCAAAACCGCTATGAGACAAAAGATTACGAGCGCTATGGCAAGGCTTATCCGACCTTCTTAAGTGATCTCTACCAAGACAAGGCCCAACAGGTGACCATTGATCTTCCAATCGAAGAAGACCTGCACCTCAACGGGAAAGCTCGCCTTCACCTACGACTTCACTCCAGCACCAATAAAGGCCTTCTCTCAGCCCAACTCTTAGAGCTTGGAAGCAAGAAATACCTCCAACCTTATCCTGCAGTCTTATCGGTCCGTACACTGGATAACGGTCGCTACCATATGCTAGACAATTTGGACCGAGTTGCCATTCAGGAAGCTGGCCAACGAGTGATTTCGAAAGGATTATCTCAACCTCCAAACCGGCATGACCTCTTAGAGGTTGAAGCCGTAACACCAGGCGAGTGGATGGAATTTGACTTTGATCTCCAACCAACCATCTACAAGCTCGAAAAAGGGGCAACTCTTCGCTTGGTCCTTTACTCGACGGACTTTGAAATCACTGTGCGTGATCAAACCGATTACCAACTCACCATTGACTTAGCACAATCAAGCCTCCATCTTCCTGAAATGACAGAGGCCCACTAATTGTGGTATCAAGGCTTAGCCTTTCTTTGCTTCATTTGACAGCTTAGCCTACTTATGTTACTATCTAATAGAGTATTTCATAGAAAAAGATATTAGAGGAAGTTATGGCGATTGAAAAAACTGTCAGCGAAATTGCTGAAATTTTAGGAGTCAGCCGCCAGGCGGTCAATAACCGTGTCAAGGCGCTGGCTCCAGAAGATACACAAAAAAATGAAAAAGGGGTTACCGTTGTAACCCGTAGTGGCTTGATCAAGCTCGAAGAAATCTACAAAAAAACTATTTTTGAAGATGAGCCAGTCAGCGATGATGTAAAGCAACGCGAATTGATGGAAATTTTGGTAGATGAAAAAAATGCTGAAATCGTCCGTCTCTACGAGCAACTCAAAGCCAAAGACGAGCAACTCGCTAAGAAAGATGAACAGTTGCGCGTGAAAGACGTTCAAATTGCTGAAAAAGACAAGCAATTGGACCAACAACAACAATTGACTTTACAAGCAATGAACGACCGCGATACCTTGAAACTTGAACTCGAACAAGCCAACGAAAAAGTTCAAGAGCAAGAAAGCAAAGGTTTCTGGGCACGCGTTTTCCGTCGATAATCCGGGGCTGGATCCTACCAGTCCCTTTTCTTTTCTACCACAGGAGATTTCCATGAAAGCATTAGAAGATTATATCGCCTTCGATCTCGAATTTAACCAATACGAAGGGGCCTATCAGATTATCCAGGTGTCTGCCGTGCGTTTTACGGACGGTAAAGAAGTCGATCACTACGACTCCTACGTCTACACCGATAAGCCCCTAAAAAGCTTTATTAACGGCTTGACTGGCATTACCCAGGACAAGATCCAAAATGCCCCTCAACTCGAGCAGGTCCTCAGTGAATTCAAGGCCTTTGTAGGAGACCGGCCCTTGATCGGATACAATGCCAAAAAGAGCGACCTACCCATCCTACTTGAAAATGGCTTGGATCTAGAAGACCAGTACGCTGTCGATGTCTTTGACGAGGCTTTCGAACGTCGTCCATCTGACCTCCACGGCATTAAAAATCTCCAACTCCACACCGTTGCAGAATTTTTGGGGGTAGCAGGAAAATCACACGATAGCTTAGAAGACGCCCGCATGACAGCTCTTGTCTCATGAACAATTCCTCGAATTTGATCAAGGCCGCACCTCCCTCCTTGAAGAACAAGAGAACTTCTCTCACCAACCCCTTTGGAGGCTTGGACTTATCCGGATTTTTTGATGAATAAAAAAGCTCAAAACTGAGCAGTACTCCTAGAGTTAGATGTTTTCATATCTTTCTTTGGGGGTTCTTTTTATTTCATTTCTGTAAAGATTGACTAAAGTAAATTTTTCATCCGACAGACAAATAGAGCATTTTCAAAGGCTTATCTTAAAATATTAGTTATTAAAGATTTAATCATTTCTAATTTTTGAATATTCATTGACCAGACTTATTCTTAGATGTATAATGAGCATGTAAAATATATCACAAAGAATAATATGTAATAAGATTTAATGATTATATCTGATATTTCTCAATCATAGGGTTCTATTTTCTAGGGAGATTTATGATTCATATCTTTAAATATCTTGATAAAAAAACAAAATACCTAACCATTATTGGAGCACTGGCAAATGGGGGTCTCGCATTAGGTCAACCTTTGGTTGTTGCCAAAGCATTATCTATAGATCAAAATAACCTTACCTATTCCTCTATTTGGAAATTTGCTCTCTTTGGTTTTTCTGTCTATTTCGCTTTGTATAGTCTAATGTTATTTTGTAATCATGCAAATAATGTCTTTCGACGTGAAATTCACATGAATATCCGAACGGCACTTTTTCAGAAGTTAATGGAAGACAGGGAATATAGTGAAGATGAAAAGATTACCATGCTGACACAGGATATGGAATTTTTAGGAGATAACTTTTTTGAACGCTATATGTCTATTTCATGTTGGGGATTTGGGGCACTGATTACGGCGATCTATAATCATTGCCCAAAATGTTTTATTGGGTTCTATCTTTGTTTTCTTCACGATCTTACGTCCCATTCCACAATTCTTGATGAATAATAAGCTAAAGAATTCAGGGGATGAAATGTCTCAGGGAAGAACAGCTGTTCATAACCAAATCTCTGATAGTATTCGAGGGGCTCAAACCTTGCGGATGAATCAAGCCTTGCCTGAAAATTCTCAGCGCGTCTGGAATATCAATCTTCGTTATCAACGAGCCATTCAAAGGTTTGCTTTTACCCATAATATTGTTTTCTTTTGTAATGGTTTCATGGTCTTTCTTAGCCAAGTACTCCCCTTGGTATTGGGGTTCTTCCTTGCCATGCATGGTCATCATGTTTCAGTGGCTAGCCTGGTTGCTATGTATATTGCTGCTGGTCAACTGGTAGGGCCTATCCAAAATATCATGTATGATGTGGTTGAAGTACAAGGAGCTAAAACAACGGTAGAAAAGATTTTTGGAATTTTAAATCGAGCAGATGATAGTGAATCGGACAATCATTCGATCTCCCAAGTAGAAGAGCTAGAAATTTCTCATTTAAGTAAATCTTATAATGGTAGAGAGATTATTCGCGATCTTAATCTAGCCATTCGACAAGGCGAAAAAGTCCTCATCAAAGGGCCAAGTGGCTGTGGGAAATCAACCCTCTTTAGAATGATCACAGGAGAAGAAAAGCCCGGATGCCGGAACGATTACTTGTCGGACAAGGGATGGAGTTAAAACAAGTCACTTTGTTCGTCAGGTAGGCATTATCAGCCAGCATCCTTTCCTATTTAATGATACTGTTCGCTACAATCTTAGTTTGGGACAAGAGTTTTCAGATCAAGAGTTAGAGACTGTTTTAAGACAAGTCAAACTCGACCATGAACTAACTGATGGACTTGATTTTGTAATCACTAATAACGGAGAAAATATTTCAGGTGGACAACGAGTCCGGATTGAACTAGCCCGCTTCCTTCTTCGTAAAAAGGATATTTTATTAGCAGATGAGGTAACTGCGGCTCTTGACGTAGAAAATAGCCAGATGGTTCGTCGACTTGATTTTCTCACTACCGATGATGGTGTTAGAAATCGCTCACCATGTTGATAATGAAAGTCGATACGATCAAGTCATTGAATTAAGAAAAGAATAAATATTGCAGCACAAACCTAAAAATATATCGTTAGTATATCAAAGAAAGAAAATACTAAAACTTTCCGCAGTGAGAAAAGTGCCTGAAACAATAACGTTTCAGGCACTCGGAATTATTGAGACCTTAGGCTCAATAATTAGTCTTGGAACTTCGAAGAAGTTCGCTGACGTCCGTACTCACCTAAGGAAAGTTTTAATATGACTTTGTCTTCAATCTGAAAGAGGCTCAAAACTGAGCCTCTTTTGAGTTAATGAAAACTTCCTTAGCTTAAAATGGCAATTTCCCTGCGAAAGCACCGAGTTTTTCTTAGTTGCCGCATCAACTTCTTCCAATGGCGACATTGATGGCTTGAACCGTCATATCAGAAAGAGTTTCTGTATCTTCTGGGTCGACCACTGCGGCGTTGAAATCGATGGAGACAACCTTCTTATCACCTGTAAGAGTTGCAACAACCAAGTCTTGAGCAGATTTCCCTACAAATTGAGTTGCGGCTAATTCCGCTTGGCTTTGCTCCATTTGCTTTTGCAATTTTTGAGCTTGCTTCATCATATTTTGCATATTCATCATAGCAATTACATTCCTTCCAACTTCTGAAATTTACAGTTCATTATACCATTTTTAGACGCTTGGAAAAGCCTAGAAGTGAGGGAACTCTGACATCATGCCTGCTGTTTCAGGCAATTTCATGAAGAGAGAAAAGAGTTTTGAAATCTGTGGGCCTCATCTTCCCTTAAAAGCCAGAATGTTCTTTCAAATACTCCTCTTCTTCCTTGGTCGAAGGCCGTCCTAAGATGGCATTCCGATGTGGATAACGCTCAAATTGTTGAAGAATGTCCATGTGCATCTTCTCATACTTCAAACGCTTTTCTAAGCCCGGTTGATCAAATAGGCGCAGGGCTTCTTTCATGAATGGTTAAAGATTCCGAATGCATAAAGGGCATGTAGAAAAAGCCTCTTTGTACAACTGGTAATTCTTGAGCTTGTGTTAGGCCTTCTGGGCCAAGACCAAGGCCGGGAATCTGTCGCAAAAGCTTGGGCAGTCCCTCGAAAAATATTGCGAGGAATTTGGTCCAAGAGCAAAATCTCTGCTAAACGCCCTTCTGCCGTAGCCCGCCAGTGAAACAATTCCCCACGACTGGCCTTCCAATAAAGTTCCTCAAAGCGCTCCCGCATTTCTTGATCCAGTGCTTCTGATTTTTTGAACCAATCCTCTGGCTTCAACTCTTCGAACCAGAACCTTATCACTTCCTTCATTGCTTAACCTGCCATAATTTTTTTCTTTTGTTTTTTCATCCAATGCATCATTCATCCGGCCGTACTTATATCCAGCCAAATCCAAGGCTACATAGGTAAATCCGATTTTTTTCATGTAGTCATTGATCTTGTCATGCAGTTGGATGGCTTTAAGCAGATGGTCTTCTTCCACTTCGATGCGCGCCAAGTCTCCATGCACACGCACACGGACTTGCTCAAAGCCAAGTCCTACAAGTGAACTCTTCCCCTTCAAAAACCCGTTGTACATTTTCTGAAGTGATTTTCACTCCGTATGGGAAGCGTGAGGCAACGCTACAAGATGGCACCTTATTCCAATTGGAGACCCCTCTTTCCTTGGCCAATTGACGAATTTCTGTCTTATAGAGGCCGGCTTCTTGCAAGACACTGCGGACACCCGCTTCGTCCCGAGCCTTGATACCAGGGCGAAAATCGTCGATATCATCCATAATATTGCCGTCTACCAATTGCTTAAAGCCCAGTTCTGTAACTGAATCCTTAATAGTTTGGTACATCAATTGTTTGGTGTAATACCAAATATTGGGCGTATTGGCAGCAATCCGTGGATCACTCAATTCTCTCATTTCCAGTCCAAGCACAGGTGCTCCTAGCTGATCGGCCAAGTCGAGCGCTAGATCGAATTCTTCATTTGAAAACATCTCAGAGTTCACGACGGCCGCAATAACATTGTCAGGTCCCAAGGTATCCAAGGCCACCTTCAAGAGATAAGAGCTGTCAATCCCACCAGAATAGGTAATGGCCACTTTACCGATTTCCCGCAAAATTTCTTGTAATTTTTCTTCTTTTTCTTTTCTGATTTGTGCTTCTGTTGCCATGTTAGAATGTTTCCCTTCCAATTAATTCTTCGATGCTTTCTGTATCCAAAATAACGATCTTTTGCTGTCGAATGTCTAAAACGCCCTCCCGTTTTAATTCGTTCAGAATGCGATTGACACTGTTTCGGGTTGAGATCCCACAAAACCAGCAATATCTTCGTTGGTAATATTGAAATCAATCAAGACACCATCATCCTGCTCTACCCCAAACAAGCTGCACAGCTTTTGTAGGTGGAAACAAACCGCGCCTTTTTTCCCATTCATCATCATGTACTGCTGGGGATTCCATACTTTCAGACAGTTTATTGCGATAATAATCCCGTACGTAGTCTTGCAGTTCCTTTTTCTCTTTGACAAAGGTCCAAAACTTAACTCGGGGAATCCGGTAAAAGCTTGCCTCTGCTGTCTCGACGCGCACGTTAAAAGGCGAGTCTGTATAATTCGATACCTCATCCCGTAACAAGGAGACAATATCGGTCGCTTTTAAATAGGAAAAGTTAAATTCACGACCATCACGCATGATGACACTGGTCTTTACGACCCCCTTCTTTAAAATATAGATATAGTCCTCTTTAATCCCGCGATAAGAGAGGTAGCTGTGGTATTTTTTCTTGATAATGGGCGTTCGCCTATCTTCCAAGAATTTCACTAAAAATGCTGAATCCACGCGCGTTTTTCCTCCTGTTTTGGCTCTTCATAGAAGTCACACTAATGATACACCTGTTCAAAACGAACGACGTTAACATTTGTTGACATCAATTGGTGCACACCTCTTTTTAAAAAGAATTATACTATAAGTATCAGTATTAATAAAGGAGATCGCAAATAATGGTAGAAATTAAATTACCGTACGACAAAAAATCGATTGTTGCAAAGATTCCAGATGAAAACTTTGCAGGATTGTTAGAGTCTAAGGCGGAAAACTTCCATAACCCACTGTCTGAAGAAGAAACTGTTGAACGTTCAATGGACAACCCTATCGGCAGCCCTACTTTGGAAGAACTTGCTAAAGGCAAAAAAGACATCGTGTTGATCAGTTCTGACCACACTCGTCCCGTTCCTTCTCACATCATCACTCCAATCATTTTGCGTCGTATTCGCTCAGTTAACCCTGATGCACGCGTGCGTATCTTGGTTGCTACTGGTTTCCACCGTCCTTCAACCCGTGAAGAATTGATCAATAAATACGGCCAAGAAATCGTTGACAATGAAGAAATCGTTATGCACATTTCAACAAACGACGATGACATGGTGAAAATCGGTCAACTTCCTTCAGGTGGTGATTGTATCATCAATAAGATCGCTGCTGAAGCTGACTTGTTGATAGCAGAAGGATTCATCGAATCTCACTTCTTTGCTGGTTTCTCAGGTGGACGTAAATCAGTCCTTCCAGGTATCGCATCATACAAAACTATCATGGCGAACCACTCAGGTGACTTCATCAATTCTGATAAGGCACGTACTGGTAACCTTGACCACAACCCAATCCACGAAGATATGCTTTACGCTGCTCGTACTGCAAACTTGGCTCTTCATCGTCAACGTTGTATTGGACGGCGAAAAACACATCATCGGATCTTTCGCTGGGGATATGGTTGAAGCCCACAAAGTTGGTTGTGAATTCGTTGCAGAACTTGGCACATGTGTCTAAGATCGAAAGCGACATCACAATTTCAACAAACGGTGGTTTCCCCACTTAGACCAAAACATCTCACCAAGCTGTTAAAGGGATGACTGCGCTGAAGCTTCTAACAAAGAAGGCGGAACAATCATCATGGTGGCTGGATGTGCAGACGGTCACGGTGGAGAAGGTTTCTATCGCAACCTTGCTGACGTAGAAGATCCAAAAGAATTCTTGGAACAAGCTATCAATACACCTCGTTTAGAGACTGTCCCAGACCAATGGACTTCTCAAATCTTGGCACGTATTTTGGTACACCACCATGTTATCTTTGTATCTGACCTTGTAGATCCTGAATTGATCACAGGTATGCATATGGAACTTGCAACTTCATTTGACGAAGCGCTTGAAAAAGCCTTTGCTCGTGAAGGAAAAGATGCTAAAGTAGCAGTTATCCGCGACGGACTTTCTGTCGTTGTTGAATAGAATCAAACATGGATTTTCAACCCAATCTAGAACAGACACTCCGTTCTTTGCAAGCAGGCCATCTCTCAGTTGAGGATGCGCTGGAGCAAATCAACGGGGTTAAAGAACTAGGGTATGCAGCAATTGATACTGACCGGCAACGTCGCAACGGCTTCCCTGAAGTCGTATACGGCGAAGGAAAGACAGTTGAGCAAATTGAAGGAATCCTGCAATTTCTTTCACAAAAAGAATTGCCGATCCTCACAACAAGAGTCTCTCTCCAAAAGGGAGAGGCTCTTTCTCAGCGCTTTCCGACTGGCCACTATTATCCAGAAGCCCGCTGCTTCGTTCTCAACTCTAAAAAGGAAGAAGCCGATCCTGAACACTACATTGCGGTCGTCACAGCAGGGACAAGTGATGTTCCTGTTGCAGAAGAAGCTGCAGTCACTGCAGAAACCTTTGGCCATTCGGTTCGCCGAATCTATGATGTGGGAGTCGCCGGCATCCATCGCCTCTTCAATCGCTTAGAAGAGATCCAAAAAGCCAGTGTGATCATCGTGATTGCCGGTATGGAAGGAGCTCTTGTCAGTGTCGTAGGAGGCCTTGTGGATGTCCCCGTTATTGCCGTTCCGACCAGCATTGGATACGGAAGCAACCTTCAAGGGCTAACAACCTTGATGAGTATGTTGACCTCTTGCGCTTCTGGCGTAACGGTCGTCAACATTGATAACGGATTTGCGGCACTTATTCAGCGATGTAAGGATCAATCGACTCAACCACAATCGAAAGGAAAACTGATGACCAGTCTATTTTTAGAACCTTTTTCTGGAATAAGTGGCGATATGCTCAATGGTCTTCTTGTGGACCTTGGGGCAGATGTCGAGCTTCTTCACACAGAACTCGAGAAACTGGGAGTGGATGGTTTCCACCTCCACGTTCATCGCGTCGCAAAAAGCGCAATTTGGGGAACTGATTTCGATGTTCACCTTCACCACGGGGAGAAAGATACCGGGGATTGAAGGTGATTTTGATCACGATCACGATCACGAACACCATCACGATCATGAACATCATCATGATAACGAACATCATCATGATAACGAACATCATCATGATCACGAACACCATCATGATCACGAACATCATCACGATCATGAACACCATCATCACCATTCCCACGCGGATGCTCGCAGTTATGCGGATATCCACGATTTGATTGCCGCTTCACAGTTGAGTCCTTTTGTGAAAGAAAAAAGTCTTGAAGTCTTTCTTGATATCGCAAAGGCCGAAGCAGCTGTGCATAACATGCCTGTCGAACAGATTCATTTCCATGAAATTGGTGCAATTGACTCCATTGTCGACATCGTTAGCTTTTTCATCCTAGTGGAATCGCTCGGTATCGATACAGTTTACTCTACTCCTCTCACTGAGGGAAGTGGGACCATTTCAGTTGCCCATGGAGAAATGCCTGTTCCGGTTCCCGCTGTGATGCAGTTGAGAAAAGGAACGACTATTCCGATTACTCAAGACTTCACAGTTAAAACGGAGTTGATTACTCCGACAGGGTTAGCCCTCCTTAAAGCATTGTCACCAATCTTTGAACCAATCCCCTCTCACCTTTCCATCGAAAGTGTGGGATATGGATTTGGTAAAGAGAGAGACTGGAAAATTCCAATGCTTTACGCGGTTCGCTATTGGAAAGAAGACACCTCTCACAGCACCACTGTTGTTCATCGCACGGAAGATCAAATTATTGAGATCACCACTACGATCGATGATCAAACACCAGAGCAACTTGGTTATATTATCCACCGTTTCCTGGACGCTGGAGCTTTAGATGTCTACTATCGTAGCGTCGTTATGAAAAAGAATCGCCCTGGCTTTGAATTGATTCTCTTGATTCAAGGAAGTCAGTTGGAAGATTTTTCAGCCCTCTTGTTCAAAGAAACCAGTACCATTGGTTTTCGATACCAACAAGTCGACCGAAAGGTCATGCAACGTCGATTTGAACAAATCGATACGGAATTTGGACCCGTTACGGTAAAAATTAACCAGTACGGATCTACCACTAAAAAAACACTTGAATACGAAGACTGTCAGCGTATTGCTACGGAGATGCAGTTGCCGATTCAAGAAGTTTATCACCAATTACAAAAATACATTTATTAATTTAGGAGACATTAATTAACATGACACATCAATTACTTGCAGAAGTTATGAGTACAGCTTTGATGATTATCTTCGGGGTTGGCGTACACTGTGACGACGTTTTGAAGAAAACAAAATATGCTGGAACTGGACACTTATTCGCGATCACTACATGGGCATTCGGTATCACTGTCTGCTTGTTCGTCTTTGGCGGCGTTTCAATGAACCCTGCTATGGCTTTGTTGAAAGTCCTTCTTGGTAAATTGACAATCGCTCAATTCTTCCCAATTGCAATCGCTGAAATGATAGGTGCCTTCCTTGGTGCAGTCATTGCTTACTTTATGTACGCAGACCACTTCAAGATTTCTGAAGGTCAAATTGATGGTGTTGCTATCCGTAACATCTTCTCAACTAACCCTAACTGCCGTAACCTTCCACGTAACTACTTCGTCGAAGCGTTCGCAACATTTATCTTCTTGACATCTATCATGGCTGCTGAACACGCCAACGAAGCAATGCTTCCATTCACTGTTGGTTTGATCGTTTGGGCTATCGGTATGGGTCTTGGTGGTACTACAGGTTTCGCGATGAACCAAGCGCGTGACCTTGACCTCGTTTCGCTTACCAAATCTTGCCAATCAAAGATAAAGTAAACAACGACTGGCAATATGGTCTTCTTGTACCAGGTACTGCTCCATTTGTTGGTGCTGTCCTTGCCTTCTTCTTCATCCGTTACTTCCTTGGAATCATGTAATGAGTTGGTCAAAGAATCATTCAAAAGCAAGCATCGAAAGGTGCTTGTTTTTTGATTCCTTCGTTTTCCGAAGCCGTCCATAAAATGATATAATGGACAAAGCAAATCATGAAAAAAACAAGATAAGGAAGAACGACATGACTCACTTTCACACCATTGTCATCGGTGGTGGCCCAGCAGGTATGATGGCGACCATTGCCAGCGCCTCTTATAGCCAACCCTACACTACTGATCGAAAAAATAAAAAGCTGGGTAAGAAACTTGCAGGTACCGGAGGAGGTCGCTGTAATGTCACAAACAACGGGACCTTAGACGATTTGATGGCCGGTATCCCTGGAAATGGCCGTTTCCTTTACAGTGTGTTTTCCCAATTTGATAATCATGATATCATCCAATTTTTCACCGATAATGGCGTCAAGTTAAAAGTCGAAGACCATGGCCGGGTCTTTCCTGTTAGTGATCAATCTCGCACCATTATTCAAGCCTTAGAAAATAAGATCCTTGAGCTTGGTGCTAGTATTGCCACCAACTGTGAAGTGGTCTCTGTCACCAAGCCAGAAGACGTCTTCATCGTCAAATTATCTGAAAACACTTGGACAGCCGATAAGCTGATCGTTACAACTGGAGGCAAATCCTACCCTTCTACCGGCTCTACTGGCTACGGACATGAAATCGCCCGCCACTTCAAACACACCATTACGGATCTCGAAGCGGCAGAAAGTCCTCTTTTGACAGATTTTCCACACAAGGCCCTCCAAGGCATTTCTCTGACAGATGTGACCCTCAGCTACGGCAAACACATCATCACACACGACCTTCTCTTTACCCATTTTGGACTTTCTGGCCCTGCAGCCCTTCGGATGTCTAGCTTTGTTAAAGGCGGGAAATCTTATCTCTGGACCTCCTTCCGACAACCTCTTCTCAAGAGTTAAAAGACTTTCTAGAAGAGCATCGAGAAAAGGCCATTAAAAATAGCCTCAAAGCCCTGCTTCCTGAACGATTAGCTGATTTCTTGGCGCAAGGATTCCTGAAAAAGCCAAGCAACTCACTCCTCCTCAGACAGAAGAGCTCATTCAAAAGATCAAAGAGGCTGCACTATCCCCGTCACCGGGAAGATGTCTCTAGGCCAAGTCCTTTGTGACCAAGGGTGGTAGTCAGCCTTAAAGAAATCAACTCGAAAACCCTAGAAAGTAAGGCTCGTTCCTGGACTCCACTTTGCAGGAGAAGTCCTCGATATCAATGCCCATACAGGCGGTTTTAATATCACATCCGCCCTCTGCACCGGTTGGGTAGCAGGGAGCCCACATTACTAGAAAAACGAACTCGATTTTTCCTCGAGTTCGTCTTTTTTCATTGTTCTTTGGTTAATGAAAAACGGAAATCATTGTATTTGGTATAGTCAAATTCTGTATTGACAGGCGCTGTGAAAACAATCGGTGTATAGTGTCCTTCTTCCAAGACAAAACCTGGCTCCAGTCGGAAGTTAGCGACACCTAGACCTGTGATCCCTGGAAGCAAGGCATCAGCTCCATCCAATCCTTCTGACTCCCAATAGTAGATATTGCCTGTTGCTTGGACGGCTCTTGCTGTATAGGTCGCTGTCCGAGTCGGTTCGCTATCATTTTTGAAGCTAACCACTGTTGTCACATTTCCATTGGCATCCACTGTCATTTTAATCGCATCCGCTTGTGGGCTAGATCCTGCCCAAGTTCTACACCAATTCTGCAGGGACAGTAGCTTGCGTCGTAGTAGACGCATTCTCGGTCTTACCAGAGTCTTTTGCAGCTGTCGCGCTACTTGCTTGAGTCGAAGAGCTAGCTGTATCGTTTGCCTGAGAGGAAGATGCCGCACTCTTTTTGCTATTACTTTTGGCTTTTTCTCTCACCTACTGGTAGATGCT
This sequence comes from Streptococcus sp., assembly GCA_047241705.1. Taxonomy (GTDB): domain Bacteria; phylum Bacillota; class Bacilli; order Lactobacillales; family Streptococcaceae; genus Streptococcus. Next base: position 948,780 of record JBKTJB010000001.1, on the reverse strand, counting down.
TTTCGGATGAGGAAGCTGTTTTTTTATTCTGTAGCACCACAACCACCGAGAGCTAGACCAAGTGAAGCAGCCACCAGAACAGCGGCACTCCAACGAAAGATTGATTTTTTCATACGATCACCTCTTTATCTTTCTGACTCCCATTATACTCCAATTATTACAAAAATCAAGTTTTTTGTAATAATTGTAATTTTTTGTAACATATTTTTCCATTTAAAACACCAATCGTAATAGGGCGATCAAGACAATTCCAAACAAGACGGTTCCCATAAGGTTTTTGTAACGAGAGGCTACAAAGAGATCTGGGAATGGTCACTACTAGGTCCAACCAGTGAAACTGCGGGAGGCTTCCAATTTTCCCATCTACTAAGCTTGATAAAACCAAGGCAAAGATAATGGAAATAGGCAGGTATTTGAGAAAGCGAGTTACAGGAGCCGGCAGTCCCTTGTATTTGACTAATAGGAAGGGCAAGATCCGAGGAATCCAGGTAACGAGGGCTGAAGCCAGAATGGCCATGAAGATATAATTATTCACGCGCATCACAGACCACCCCCACAAAACAGCCGATCAAGGTCGCATCTAGCACAGCTAGCGGTTGCGAAACAAAAAAGAGTAAGAGAAAGAAACTCACTGCTACTGCTAACAGCACCATGAGCATGGTCTTGGTCTTTTCTGTCAGTTGCATTCCTTGAAACTGGGCTGCAAAAATCCCAATAAACATAGCCACCAAAGCAAAATCAAGCCCAAAAGCCTTTGGATCAGGTAGGAGAGATCCTAGAGCTGTTCCGATAACCGTCGCACTGATCCAGGCCACATAGCCTACTAGATTGTTCCCATGCATCCAAGGGACTGTAATGGTATCCGTCTTTAACTTCTCGCTCAAGTAGACCCCATAACTCTCATCAGTCAGGAGGCTTCCAATCCCGATGGTATGAGCGAGACTAGCATCCTTAAAGTCAGACGACGTATGCAGACTCATCAACATATTACGGAGATTGATCAAACACACCGTCAAGGCCATATTCAAGATCGAAGAATGAGCCGCAATCAGAGAGATCATCGCAAACTGGGCCGCCCCAGCATAGACCAATACACTCATCAAGGCCATCTCTAAAGGAGAAAGATAGGGAGATGCCACCACACCACAAGCCAGGCCAATACTGATATAGCCCAAAGCCGTCGGTAGCGCGTCCTTCACCCCCTGCCAAAAATCTTTTTCCACTCTCTCACTCCTTTCTGAATCATTGACCTCTATTATAACACAAGAAAAAAGGTTGAAAAAGGAGATCTGGTATAGAAAAGATAACCTCTCATTATACTCCTATCTCTACCTACTTATTTACTTTTAAATCTGATATCTCTAATGACATCTTTTCTTCTTGTGTCATGGTCTCGACAATTTGTTTTTGCTCGCTTGATATTGGCAAGGTCAAAATCGTAGCAGATTGATCCGGCAATGCTCCACTGTCACTAATTTTATAGCCAATCCGTTGATGTTGATATATGAATTACCCATCATATTTCCAATTCAATGAAAACTCAAAATCCTTATCAATTTGAAATCCAGCTTTGTTAATCAATAGAAAAACAGCATATTCTTGTTGATTTGATGAAAAAGTTGCTCCAGTAAAGTTGATCGATAGGCTTCCTTGATTTCCAAGTTCTGGATGTTCCTTGGTTAATTTCTTCCCTAATTCAATTACATTTGATTCTTTTCCTTCATACTGTGGTCCCACCACAAACTGCAAGCCTTTTTCATTTTTAACAGTTGAAGACTCTTTTGAGATCTGCTCCGTTTTGCTTGGCGAAGAATCTTTTGATTCCTGTCGAGACTGGGCGCATGCTGTTAATGATAGAAGCGCTACAATCAAAACGATCGTTTTTTCATCGTTTCTACTCTTTTTTTCTTATCCATTCAATTCTAATTACTTTTTTCAATGATTATCTCTTCTACACTATCAAGCCTTTTAAATTCCCTGTTTTAGCTCCTAAAAGAACTGGAACTTTACCAAATTCGAAGGTCAATAGAAAAGCCGTAAGAATACCGCCTATCACCAAAAAGATCCCCTCTTGTCCATTATTGTTGAATAAATACATGGCTAAACAGGCCAGTAAGACAACATTTAATAGATGGGCATCAAAAATTTGCTTTCTTTCTGGTATCGGCTTGAAAGTCACCCTGTATCTCTTAGTCGCTGTAGGAAATAGATTCTTAACTTTTTTACGAGCCTTTGCTATAGAAAATCGAAAGAACGCAAAAGATATAAGCATGGCAACCATGAATAAGACCATCTTTAGAAAAATTTGCTGACTAATATCATACTCACTGAATAGATTTTGTAAGAGTCTATAAACCACTCCAACAATGGCTTTGGACTATAATGGTCATGGCAATCCTCCTTTTATTTTATTGATGAGTGTGCCTGGAATTGTAACCTTTATTATCTCTTCCATCATCTCAGCAACAGTGATCTCTTCCGTTGGCAACCCCCAATAATAGAGCTTGGGCTTCATAGTACTAGCATCCAAAATAAAATGTTTACCATCGTATTCTACCAATTGGTGACAGAAAATACTTGTTTCTTTATATTCTAACATTCCATCACTTCCTATATGCTTTCAACATAGCATCCTCAGACGGCACCAACCTGATCAAATCCAACTTTTCTTCTCCTAATGTTCCAGATGAAGTTTTACTCAGCCAATTCACCACCTTTTCCATTGTAGTATTGTTTAAACTCATCATAAGAACGAATTTCATGTTCTTGACCATCTATTGAGTACCGAGCTTCAATTTTTACCCCAGATAAGACGTCCTGTCCTTTAGGTGCAAACCAGTGAAGAAGATATCAAACCATTCCCTTACTACTTAATAACTGTAATCTAGGATTCAATCCAGTACTTACCACTCAAGCATTTTCTCTTTGAATTCGGATAATGTTCACAAATAGATTAATATCTGTGTTTACATTCTTAGCCTGTTTCTGAAATTTAAATCCTGCTTGAAGTTCGAAACCGGTATTCTTATTAATCAACTCTTTTAAATTTGTACAGTATATAATATTTTCCTTAACTGTACTGCCCTCTGGGATAGCATATTCACTGTAGTATTTCTGTTCATCTAACTTGTAATAAACATTTTTCCCATTTCCAATACTACGTTCCATTGCACTACGAGAATCAAAATAGATTAGATCTACAACACTTACTCCACTATTAACATTTATTTGATAATCATAAATAAAGGCTTTTGGTGCTGTCTTACGAATCTCATCTAAAGCATTTACGGTTGTTTCTTTAAAATGATTGTCAATCTCGTAATATCGGAATCCGACATACTCCCATTTTATTCTGTCATCGGTTTTTACATAGTCAAAACCAACCAGATACTTCCCATCAACCAAGGTCAGATCCTTACTCAAAACAAATTGATTTTTCTCACCAAATAGCTGAACATCCTTGAGATTCCCTTCATGAATGACTTTTGTTGAGCTCGGTCTCTTTTCGATAGGTTTTTTCTTAGTCTCTGAAGGTTTAAAATAGAATACTAAACCGACTACAATAATTGCTAGACAAACCAGTTTCAAACTTAAAATTTTTTTCAATACATCCACCTACTTTTTCAAAGGCCTCATGCCCATCAGAGATTTCCTTAATTACCATTTTCCACTTCTTGGGAGATAGTCTCTATCATATCATTCCATTTATGAAGTTGGTAATCAAATTTGAACATAAATATCACTATAAAACTAATCATCAAAAAGAGTGCTGCAATAGTTTCATTTCCGATGACAAACAAAAGAATCGCGGCTACAGTTAGGAACCTAAAAAGATTGACCAGAAATGTAAAGTAGACCTTCCGTCTCTTTAATGCCTTGATGAACTTCTTGCACTGATCCTCATCCAACTTAGATGGCTGTAATTTCAGGCTTGCATGGTAATATCGAATAATCCACGCAGCTAAGAAGTAGGAGAAGACACCTAAAATCGGAATCGTTCCAAGTCGGACCAACTGATTGTCAAATATTCCAGCCTCCGCTAATCCATCCGAAATTTTGTTAATAATAAATAATGTAATAGGGAGCAGTACATAAGACCAGTAGTTAGGAGAAGATGTCTCTTCTAGTATGACTTTTTCCTCCCAATCAAAATGGTAATTCTTGTTCTCCCATATCCCTAAATTAATTATTGTTTGCATAACAACCTCTTTTTCACTCTCCTTGTATGTTTCCTAAAAATTCTCTCATTTAAATAAATTAGTTTTTGACTCTATTCGGTACCTTTACCATTTTCTCTTTCTCTCCCTCACCAATCTTTTATTCCTTCCTATCATACCGAATTTTCTTTCGACTCGCAAATCCGCTACTAGTCGGTGAGATCCCAGCAAAAAAGCCATTGGAATCGCACATCCAATTGGCTCCTTTTTCTTATTCAATTCTTCAAAGGCTAGGCTTGGTTTGGCGTTAAGGTCCCAGCCTGCAAAGTTTCTCTTTGTTCCACTCGTTGACACTGGCATAGGCGATCATCCCTGCATTGTCTCCGCAGAGGCGCAGTGGCGGAATGATGACCTTGACATCTGTGATCTCAGAAGCCAAGCGTTCACGAAGACCTTGGTTAGCTGCGACCCCACCAGCGACGACTAGGGTCTTGACCGGATATTTCTCCAAAGCCTTCTTGGTCTTGGCCATGAGAATGTCTAGTACGGCTGCCTGAAAACTCGCTGCCAGGTCTGCATTGGAGAGGCTTTCTCCTTTTTGCTGCGCATTATGGTGCAGATTGATAAAGGCCGATTTGAGCCCTGAAAGGAGAATTCCAGATTGTCTTCCTTGATCATGGCCCTTGGGAAATCGTAGATATCAGATCCTTGGTGGGCCAGCTGATCAATCTCACGTCCTCTGCTGGATAGGTCAAGCCCATGACGCGCCCGACCTTGTCATAAGCTTCTCCGACAGCATCATCACGGGTCTCTCCGACGATCTTATAATCACCCACTTCACTGACGTAGACTAGCTCAGTATGTCCTCCACTCACCAGCAAGGCCAAAAGTGGAAATTCTAAGGGCTCGACGCTTTGAGCGGCCATCAAGTGCCCTGCCATATGATTGACAGGAATCAAAGGAAGTCCATGCGCCCAGGCAAAGGCCTTGGCCGCAGCTAGGCCGACTAAAAGAGCCCCAACCAGGCCTGGACCGTAGGTGACCGCCACAGCTGTGACATCCGCTTCTGTGATGCCGGCTTCTTCCAGGGCTTCTTCAATACAAGCGGTGATGACTTCCACATGGTGACGAGAGGCTACCTCAGGCACCACCCCACCAAAACGCTTGTGACTTTCGATTTGACTGGCAATGACATTGGACAAGAGTTGGTCGTCATTTTTCAAGACAGCCACACTGGTCTCATCACAAGATGTCTCAAAAGCCAAAATATATCTATCTTTCATTTGGGTTCCTCTTCATGATCACAGCATCCTCTATGGGATCGTGATAGTAGTTTTTCCTCCGTGCAATTTCTTCAAAATGCATTTTTTTGTATAGGCCTTGGGCCGGTTGATTGGACACGCGCACTTCTAAGAAAATCTCTTTTTGGTCCGGCAACTGCGCAAGTAACTGCTGAGCTAAGCCTTGGCCTTGAAAGGCGCGCTTGACCGCAATCTGTAGGACCTCTGCTTCATAGAGAGTCTCTTGAATGGCGACAAATCCAAGGACTTGCCCCTCATCCACAGCTAGGAAATAGGAGATCGATTCCTGCTCTAAATCAGCTTCAATCTGCTCCAACTTCCAGGGGCTAGCTTCATAGACATCTTCCATCACAGCGAGAATGGCGGCCGCATCCTGGACGCTCCCTTTCCTGATTATTCCTTTCATCATAGACGCTTGATGTAGGAGGTCGATGATTCCGTATGGTCTTTGAGCCAATTTTCCTCCTGCTTCGACCCGTTTGAGATAATGAGGGACAAAATCATGGAGGCTAACAGGCGCTTGTTTGAGACCGAGACGTCCGATTTTCACTGCATCTGGCAAGGTTTCATAGTAAGTAGCCCTTGGCAGGCTAGAGGCGATCTGCTCCTTAAAGGCAGTGACTTCTCCGACAAAGGTGACCTGCTCACTTGTCGCTGCACGCTCTAGGACTTCCTCAAATGGAAAATGCCCTTCTGGTGCGACCAGCTGATCATCTTGGTAAAAACCTGCATAAACGTTGTTTCGACGGGCATCCATGACAGGCACTACTAAACCTTCTAGACCATCTGGCACTAGGGCTAAGAGACTTGAAACCCCGACCAATTCAATTCCTAAGGTATGAGCCAAGGTCTTTGCCGTTGCGACCGCAATGCGCAGTCCAGTGTAACTCCCAGGACCTTCTGCCACCACGATGCGATCCAAGTCCTTGGGTGTCAAGTCGATTTGTTGCATCAAAAAATCGATGACCGGCATCAAGGTAATACTATGATTTTTTTTAATGGTTAATGTTGTTTCTGCAAGTAGAGTCTCATCTTCTAAAATCGCTACAGAAAGAGCCTTACTCGAGGTATCAAATGCTAATAATTTCATTTCCTACTCCTCTTGAACTGGATTATATTATACTACAAATTCCCTTCAAATCCCAGCGAAACTTTCCCTTAGAGGAGAGGATTTTCCTATCCAAAACCGCTCAAAAGCTTCTCTATTATAGGTCTTTGCCTCTCTGACTTTTCCAGTCTATCTTTTACTTACAGGCAAATTTATGATATAATGATAATTAATTGTATCGAATCAGGTCCACTGGTTGCGAGTAGGAAACTCTAGTGATTGCACTCCTCCGTAGCTAACAAATAGACCGAAATAATGAAAGGAAAATTACTTCATGATTTACAAAGTTTTTTATCAGGAAACTAAAGACCGCAACCCTCGTCGTGAAACCACGCATGCACTTTATCTCGATATTGATGCACCAAATGAACGCGAAGGACGCATCCAAGCTCGTCAATTGGTTGAAGCAAACACAGATTTCAACATTGAATTTATCACACCACTTTCTGAGCAACACCTTGCTTACGAGAAAGAGTCAGGTGCTTTTGAACTAACGGAGTACTAATCCATGGCTTATACCTTAAAACCTGAAGAAGTTGGTGTATTTGCCATTGGTGGACTTGGAGAAATCGGAAAAAATACCTACGGGATCGAATACCAAGATGAAATCATCATTGTCGATGCTGGGATCAAATTTCCAGAAGATGACCTCCTTGGGATCGACTATGTAATCCCCAGATTACTCTTATATCGTTGACAATATCGATCGCGTCAAGGCGGTCCTCATTACCCACGGGCACGAAGACCACATCGGTGGGATTCCTTTCCTTTTGAAGCAAGCCAATGTCCCTATCTACGCTGGACCTTTGGCACTTGCCTTGATCCGTGGAAAATTAGAAGAGCACGGCCTTCTTCGTGATGCCAAACTCTACGAAATCAACCAAAACACTGAGCTTCAATTTAAAAATCTTAAAGCAACCTTCTTCCGTACGACTCACTCGATTCCAGAACCTTTGGGAATTGTGATTCACACCCCTCAAGGAAAGATTGTCTGTACCGGAGACTTCAAGTTTGACTTTACACCTGTTGGTGAACCAGCTGACCTCCATCGCATGGCAGCCCTTGGAGAAGAAGGCGTTCTCTGTCTGCTTTCAGACTCAACCAACGCGGAAATCCCAACCTTTACCAACTCTGAAAAAGTGGTTGGTCAATCCATCATGAAGATCATCGAAGGGATCCACGGACGCATCATCTTTGCTTCCTTTGCTTCGAATATCTTCCGTCTCCAACAAGCAGCTGAGGCCGCTGTTAAGACCGGTCGTAAGATCGTCGTCTTTGGACGCTCGATGGAAAAAGCCATCGTCAATGGAATCGAGCTTGGCTACATCAAGGTCCCTGCTGGAACTATTATCGAGCCAAATGAGATCAAAGACTATGCAGCCAATGAAATCCTGATCATGTGTACAGGAAGCCAAGGAGAGCCAATGGCAGCCCTCTCTCGGATTGCCAACGGAACGCACCGCCAAGTGCAACTCCAACCAGGAGATACTGTGATCTTCTCTTCTAGTCCAATTCCTGGAAATACAACCAGTGTGAATAAATTGATCAATACGATTTCTGAAGCGGGTGTAGAGGTCATTCACGGGAAGATCAACAACATCCATACCTCTGGACACGGGGGGCAACAAGAACAAAAACTCATGCTCCGCTTGATCAAACCAAAATACTTCATGCCTGTCCATGGTGAATACCGGATGCAGAAGATCCACGCAGGACTTGCGCGTGATTGTGGAGTAGAAAAAGACAATATCTTCATCATGAGTAATGGTGATGTCCTTGCCCTTACAGCCAACTCTGCTCGGATCGCAGGAAGCTTCAACGCTCAAGACATCTATGTCGATGGAAATCGTATCGGTGAAATCGGAGTGCTGTCCTTCGTGACCGGAGAGACCTTTCCGAAGATGGTGTCGTGCTTGCTGTTGCGACTGTTGACTTCAAATCGAAGATGATCCTGGCTGGACCAGACATCTTGAGCCGTGGTTTCATCTACATGCGTGAATCAGGAGATCTGATTCGTGAAAGCCAACGCATTCTCTTCAATGCTATTCGTATCGCCTTGAAGAACAAAGATGCCAATATCCAAACTGTTAATGGTGCAATTGTCAATGCCCTTCGCCCATTCTTATACGAGAGCACGGAACGTGAACCGATCATTATCCCAATGATTCTCACACCAGATGACGAAAATTAACAAAACAACCAGTTGAAACCACTGTTTCAACTGGTTTTATGATGACCTTTTGAGGATCAAAAAGAGAGTGGGACAGAAATCGGTAATTCGTTAGAATTCGATTTCGTCGTCCCACCTCCGCACAGTTGAGTAGGGCTGTAAAAGCTGATGAAATCAGCGTAGTAGAGCCCACTCAACCACTGCGTCTTGCTCGACAATCCAAAAATAATTGAGAGGCTAGGACTTTTGTCCTAGCCTCTTTACTCTTGTTTCTTAATAAAGATCTAAATAGTTGTCTACTTCCCATTGAGATACGAAAGTCGCATAGCTTGCCCATTCGATTCGTTTGGCTTCAAGGAAGCTGGTGTAGATGTGTTCACCCAAGGCAGCTTTCACCACTTCGTCTTCTGTCAAGGCTTTCAAGGCATTGTGAAGGGTAGAAGGTAGATCTGTGATTCCAGTTGCTCTACGTTCTTCCGGTGTCATCACATAGATATTTTCTTCGATCGGAGCAGGTGCTTCGATTTTGTTTTCGATCCCGTGAAGGCCGACTTCAAGCAAGACTGCCAAGGCTACATAAGGGTTGGCCATTGGGTCTACGGAGCGCAATTCCAAACGAGTTCCCATCCCACGTGATGCTGGCACACGTACCAATGGGGAACGGTTGCGACCTGCCCAAGCGATATAAACGGGTGCTTCATATCCAGGAACCAAACGTTTATAAGAGTTGACGGTTGGATTGGTCACAGCTGTAAAATTGTAGGCATGCTTGATCAAACCACCCAAGAAGTGATAAGCAGTTTCTGACAATTGCATTCCACGTGGATCTTCTGGATCAAAGAAGGCATTGTTGCCATCTTGGTCAAAGAGAGACATATTACAGTGCATACCTGATCCGGCAATTCCAAATTTTGGTTTGGCCATAAAGGTTGCATACAAGCCGTGTTTACGAGCGATGGTCTTCACAACGAGTTTAAAGATTTGGATCTTGTCACAAGCGCGAAGCACTTCGTCATACTTAAAGTCGATTTCATGCTGACCAACGGCTACTTCGTGGTGGCTGGCTTCTACTTCAAAGCCCATCTTGGTCAAGACATTTACGATTTCACGACGAGTGTTATCTGCGAGGTCTGTTGGAGCCAAGTCAAAATAGCCACCTTTGTCGTTTACTTCAAGAGTTGGGTCTCCATTTTCGTCCAACTTGAAGAGGAAGAATTCTGGTTCTGGACCAAGGTTAAAGGATTTGAATCCAAGTTCTTCCATATGACGAAGGGCCCGTTTCAAGTTGCCACGTGGGTCTCCTGCAAATGGTTCTCCTTCTGTCGTATAGACGTCACAGATCAAGCCAGCTACGCTACCATTTTCATCTCCCCAAGGGAAGACTGTCCATGTATCCAAATCTGGGTAAAGATACATATCTGACTCGTTGATACGGACAAATCCTTCGATAGAAGAACCATCAAACATGGCTTTGTTTGAAAGAACCTTGTCCAGTTGCTCATCGGTAGCTGGAATTTCGACGTTCTTCATGGTTCCCAAAATATCAGAGAACATCAAGCGAATAAAAGTAACATTTTTTTCTTTTACTTCACGGCGAATATCTGCAGCAGTAATTGACATTTTTGTCTCCTTAAAATAGATTACAAGCTTATGAAATGATCAACGAAATTGACCATATGGCGATGGGGAAGATGTGAAGCGACTTTGCTGAAGAATGTCACGATGAAGAGCCTTACGGATCTCTTCTTGACTGACAACCTTGGTTTGCTCTTGCTCTTTTTCCGCATATTTCTTCTTAATATCTGCAATATTGAAGCCATCTGAGATATAATCTTTGATCTCAAGCAGGCGGTCCATATCGTCCAACGAATACATGCGGCGATTGCCTTCTGTCCGATCAGGAGAAATCAATCCCTGATCTTCATAATAACGAATCTGGCGAGCTGTCAAGTCGGTCAGCTTCATAACACTGCCAATCGGAAAGACTGCCAGCGAGCGTCGTAATTCCTTTTCCTTCATACCATTCCTCTTTCTATTCTATTATATCGAAAAAAAAATCTATGTCAAGATTAAATGTTATATAATCTTACATAGGTTTTTTGTGTTTCTTGAGAAAATCGCGAATGCGATCCACATCCGAATTGACCAAAATCGCAACGAAAACACCAATAAAGGTCTCAAATATTCGGGCAAAAACATACAAGAAGGTTTCTCCGTTAGGAATCGAGAGGGTAATGATCAGCATTGCCGAAACTCCTCCGATAATTCCTGCTTTATTATTCATAGCGACATTTGTCATAATGGTTAACATGGTCGCAATGGGTACAAAAATCAGAGTCACCCAATACGCCCCATGAAAGAGCGTTTTTAAAAGGAAGAACAATACAGCATAAAAACCTCCGATACTGTTGCCCATGACACGCGAAGCCCCGAAGTGGACACTCTTATCAAAGTCTTCCCTCAAACTAAAAACAGCTGTCAAAGTCCCGATCTGAAGGCCTCGCCAGCCAAATATTCCAAAAATAAGTAGTACAATAAAAACGGCAATCCCTGTTTTAAAGGTTCTCATCCCCAAACGGAATTTGGACCAATCAAATTTGTGTCGTTTAAAGTAATCCATGGTCACCTATCTTTCTATTTCTATTATTCTACCATATTTTCAGAAAGGAGAGAACAGATATCAATAGAAAGAAAAAAGAGAGTGGGACAGAAATCGGTAATTCGTTAGAATTCGATTTCGTTGTCCCACCTCCTCACAGTCGAGTAGGGCTATAAAAGCTGATGAAATCAGCGTAGTAGAGCCCACTCAACCACTGCGTCTTGCTCGACAATCCAAAAATAATTAAGAGGCTAGGACTTTTGTCCCAGCCTCTTTTCATTCTCATTAGATTATTTATCTGTAAGAGCAGCCAATCCTGGAAGTTCTTTCCCTTCAAGGAGTTCCATAGAAGCACCACCACCAGTAGAGATCCATGAGAATTTGTCTGCACGGCCAAGGTTGATCGCAGCAGCAGCTGAGTCACCACCACCGATGATTGATTTAACGCCTGGTTGTTTCACGATAGCGTCCATCACACCGATTGTACCAGCTTGGAAGTCAGGGTTTTCAAATACACCCATAGGTCCGTTCCATACAACTGTTTTCGCACCAGTCAATTCTTGGTCGAATTTAGCGATTGATTTAGGACCGATATCCAAACCAAGGAAACCTGGGTCTACTGCTTCACCTTCAGTGTCTTTCACTTCAGTGTAGTCAGCAAATGCGTTCGCTTCTTTTGAGTCAACTGGCAAGATCAATTTGCCGTTTGATTTTTCAAGAAGAGCTTTCGCCACATCCAATTTGTCTTCTTCTACAAGTGAGTTACCGATTTCGATACCTTGTGCTTTGTAGAATGTGTAAGTCATACCACCACCGATAAGAACTTTATCAGCTTTTTCAAGCAAGTTTTCGATAACACCGATCTTGTCAGATACTTTAGATCCACCAAGGATGGCTACGAATGGACGTTCTGGAGCTTCAACTGCTTCTTTGATGTAAGCAATTTCGTTTTCAAGAAGGAATCCAGCAACAGCTTTATCAACGTTTGCAGAGATACCAACGTTAGATGCGTGTGCACGGTGAGCAGTACCAAATGCATCGTTTACGAAGATACCATCTCCAAGTGATGCCCAGTATTTACCAAGTTCAGGATCGTTTTTAGATTCTTTCTTGCCATCAACATCTTCGAAACGAGTGTTTTCAACCAAGAGAACTTGTCCATCTTCAAGAGCGTTAACAGCTGCTTCCAATTCAGCACCACGTGTAACACCTGGGATAAATTTCACTTCTTGACCCAATTTAGCAGCCAAGTCAGCAGCTACAGGAGCAAGTGATTTACCTTCTTTATCTGCTTCTTCTTTTACACGTCCAAGGTGAGAGAAGAGGATTGCACGTCCACCTTGTTCAAGGATGTACTTGATAGTTGGAAGAGCTGCAGTGATACGGTTATCGTTAGTGATCACGCCGTCTTTTACAGGAACGTTGAAGTCAACACGAACGAGAACTTTTTTCCCTTTCAAGTCAACGTCTTTAACAGTCAATTTTGCCATTAGATATGACTCCTTCTTTTTTTAATACATGATAATTATATCACAAAAGCTGTAAAAGAGGTAGAAAAATCCAATGCTTTTCCCCTCTAATTCACAGGATCCGAACGACACTTCTAAATACAAGATCAAACCTCTCTGGTGAAAACCAGAGAGGTTTTTTTGAGAGTGACTTTTTAAGTGAACAAAAGAATCTTTTAGAAGACTTACTCTTCTTTCTTCTTACCAGCCAAGAGGAAGCCGCCTAAGGCTCGCTAGGAGAACAGCTTCAGCTGCAAAGGAAGCTTCTAGGCTTGCCGTATTTGGCAAGTGTTCCGATTGACTTTCTCTACTTGCATCTTTTGTTCCTTGCTGAACCGTTGGCTGTGAGTTCGCTCCTTGGTGGGCACTTAACAACTGATGGATCTCTTGATCGACCATATCCTTGTGATCTTCCTCTTGATGACCCGGTTGAGTAGAAGTCGTTGGGGCCAACTGATCCACTTGAGATGAATTTGTAGGTTTCAGTGGATTAGCTGGATCCGGAGTCACTGGGGCAGCTGGTTGAGCTGGTTGAACAGGCTGATCTGGTTTAGCAGGTTCTTCTGGTTGGATTGGTTGGTCTGGTCCTTCCGTTTTTGCTGGCTTATAGACAATCGCATAGTGAGTAAAGTGAGGAGCTGTAAAGATGACCACATCTCCAACCCTCTCAAAGGCCAAGGATTGAGGAGCTTGACCTTCTGGGAAGAAGAGAACTTGCTCCACTTCTTTATCCTTATCCACAGGGATTTTCACAAGGGATGGATGCTGGGTATCGACATCCTGACCACTTGCATCGACTCCTTCGATATCAAAGATAGTCGCTTCTCGTCCCTTCAGCTCTTCTTTTTCTGCCTGATTGGCTTCAACTTTCACGACTTTTAGTCCCTTAATAGCAGTAGGCTCCAAGTTAGAGAATTGAACTTCGACTCCAGTCACAGGGTCTACAAAGACCGCTGGCTTATCTTCTTTCAGGAGCGCAATCAAGGTTTCTAGACCTGTTTTTGCGGTTGCGAGCGCTTCAGGAGTGAGCTCTGAAGAGTCTAGGAGTTCTTTATTTTTCTCAACCAGTGCCTGCAAAGCGTCACCAGAAGGGTGATTTGGCTTACTTGCTAATAGAGCGGTCGCTTCCTCTGTCAGAGTAGAAAGAGCTTCTCTCTCTTTGACTAGATTAGCTTGTCCATCCAAGGCTTTCAAGAGAGCGGTCAATTGGTTCAACTGCTCATTGACTTGATCTTGTGTGCTGGTATCATGTTCTTTCAAGACTTTTTCAGAAGCAGCCATTCCAGCCAACAAGGCTTCTTTGACTTCAGGACTGGCAAATGTAAAGTCTACTTTGGCTTTTGCAGCTTCAGCTTCAGCCAATTTTTGCTTGAGGTATTCATCATTGAGAGCTGGTTTTGGATTGACGAGGACATCAAAGCTTGTGCTAGCTCCTTTGTAATGGACAGTGATGGTTTGACGACCTTCCTTAGTCGTATCAAAGCCAGTCACTTCCACACCTTCATCTGTCAAGGCATGCGTTTCGGTCGTTTCATCTTCAAAGACGACTGTAAAGCGTCCACCTTCTTTCTCCAATGCTTCTCCGACAATATATTCCACTTTTGGTTTGTCGGTCAATTCTAGACCAGCAACTGCTTTTTCACCTGCTTCCTCTGCACTGACCACAAAAACAGTGAGAGTCTTATCTAATTTCTGACCAAGGTAAGAAACTTCTAGGTGTTGTTCTCCCAGCTTGCTACTGTCAAATCCATGAATCTCTACACCTGAGTTGGTGAGGTTGACCAGTTGATCTGCTTGGCCATCTTTATAATGAACTCGGAGAGTCGCCCCTTTCAAGGAAAGGGCATCGCCTTCCCGGTAGACCTTCTTGGTCAATCCATCTTCAAATTGGAGTCCCGCAATTTCTTTATCATTCTTTGGAACCTCGATCGCTAGAACGTTACTGATATCTTTGCCAGGTTCTTGCGCACGATAGTAGAGAAGAGATGGGGTTGATTCAAAAGCCAGTGGTTTAAAGATGAGATTTCCAGCTTGATCAGCTGTCATGGTCGCAATTGGACTAGTGGCTTCTTTATCGGCATAAAGAGTCAGAGTGGTATTGGCCGGAACATCTTTGAAGCCGACTTGGACAAAATGATTACCTAGGTTTTGCGCTGCAGCATGTTTCATCGGGATGTTGACCGTCTCAGTATCCAGACTTTCATACATCTTCCAGTTGTAAATCCGGATGGCTTGCCATGGGGTGCCGTTATCTGCTGTAATGACATGGAGACGCCAGTCTTGAGCCTTGATTGGATGGTCCAGTGTAATGTCGGACACATGGGCTTTATTGCCACGAACTTCCTTAGCGAGCTTCCACTCACCCGCTTCGTCCTTGTAGTAAAGGTCGAAGTCACGGGTATTCATCTTGCCATCATCGACAGATTCTCCACCCGCACCGGCATGGTCCATGACCCAACGAACAATGGTCCGAGGTTGTGTCAAGCGGATATCGACGGTTCCACTTAATTGAGCAGAAGACCATTTATCTGAAAGACTGGTAATGGTCCCATTTAACATGCCTTCAATGCCTTCACTACCATCCGCATCTGGGAAGCTCGAACCGATCACTTTGGCTCCAATGACTACGTTTGGCGCTAAAGCTTTTGGTAGACTGGTATCTGACACGGTCATGCCCCAATCAAAGGCCACGGTTCCCGCATCTGAACGTTGACCATTCTTTCCAACTGCCACAACCTTGAGTTCCTGAGTGGTTCCTTCAGCACTTGCTGAACGGCTAACTTTTGGTAGATAGACGGTTGTCGCAGAAGACCCTGTTAAGAGTCGCCAGTTATCGCCATCTTTTTCATAGACTTCATAATAATCCGCATCTGCTACCCCTTTAAAATTGAGGACTACTTCTGCTTCTTGCGCATTTTGTATGCGTTTTGCCCGAACGGTGACTTCTGCTGGAGCAGCTGGTTTTTCTTGATTCGACGTAATCGACAATTGGCCAAGATTAAATTTGTAGTCTTTGACGTCCGTATCATGGTCAAAGAACATTTTCACAGCATAGATGGTCTTGCCAGCCAAACTTCCTAAATCAAAGGTTTGAGTGGACCAATCCGCACTTGGTGTCAATTCTTTCCATTCGTATTCAGAGTAGTCTTCTTTGGTGGCAACAGCTACCCAGGCAGCTAGCTCCGACCCCACCTTTATGACTGACGCTCAATTTTGTCGTTTCTGTCACAGGAATCTTGGTCGAATAGAGCATGACATTTTGACTGCTATTGGCTTTTAAATCTCCTTCAAAGGCTAGAGAATTTCCTCCATTGTAGGCTTGATCAAAATCATAGCGGCCTTTCAATGGCGTACTATCTTCACTATGCTCTACCCACCAACGCCATGTTGGAAGGTAGCCAGAAACAGAACGGTAGTTCCATTCCCCTTCTTTAGAAATCTTGCCATCGACAAACCAGTGTTTTCCGTGACCAGTATTGAAGGAAGTATTGAAATCTTCACTAGTGATTGGGGTTTTGTCCACTACTAGATTGGACATACCGTACCAAGATTGGTCTGCTGGTTTTCCTTTAGTCGGATCTCCTTGGAAACCTGTCCAGAATAGATCTTCATGGGTATGGTAACCTTCACCAGTCTTTCCTAGACCTGTAATGGTATCAGGCGCATAAAGACCAAGGGATAGACGCAACTTGCCATGTTCATCTAAAATGGCATTCCAGTCTACATTAGTCTTATAAGAGCCTCCTTTTTGAAGTTCGAGTCCAGCTAGAACATCATAAGGATTGCGGTTAATCCATTTGGCTGTACTGATGGAATAATCAACTTCTGATTTGCCCCAGTTAAAGTTGGCAAAGAAGGTATCAACTGGGTTTTCCCCATTTTCTGGCTGCATGAAATTGTAGTTGTATTCTCCCAGCGCATTCTCATGGTAACGGCCATATTCATAGGTCATAGCATCATACCAGGAATACTTAATCGGATAGTTCAGACTTTTCGCATATTCCTTGGTATAAAGAAGGAAATCTCTCAATTTTGGACCCAATGGTTCTACAAGATTTCCGGTTGTTTCTTGGTTGATAAAGTAACCATCAAAGCCATAGTACTTGGCAAGTTCTACTAATTTACGGGCGATCGGAAAGGTCTTAGACCCTTCACTATCTTCTTTCAAGGTTTCTGCAAAATGTTCTTGATCCTTGATACTGCTAGACCAGTTATAAAAGATTGTTCCATAAATAGGAACCCCATTTCGGTGGGCAGCATCGATCACATCTGCTGATGGAACCAGCCCTTCCCAAAAGACCATGGAGTCCAAATATTGCCAGTAATCAAAAGCATAGGCTTTAAACTCTTCTCCGCCGACAGACGCATGATCCTTGGCTTTGGAGTTCATGTTTGACAGTGCTTGGATCTTCGCTTCAGGGTTGGCTTGTTCATTAATTTGTTTCCCTTGAAAACGACTTGCAAGTGGGACGCTTGCTCTGTTCATATCGTCATCCGCTCGTTTTCCTGGTTCCCACTTCAAGAGATCATCCCAAGTATCGAACTTAACTTCTTTGGGTCTTAATTGTTTTTCTTCATTGGTTGGTAAATCAGCCACTTTTTCAGCAGTAGCTTTCGGTTTTTCAGTCTCTGAAACAGCTGGATGATCTGTAGTCGCAGAGCTAGCTTCTGTACTTGTCGGACTAGTCTCTGGAGCGACCGCTTCTGCTGTAGCCGGTTTTACAGGATCAGCCGTAGGAAGTGCCGCATCTGCAGTATAGACGCCAGCTTCTCTCACTAGATGATTAACCTCTTCAGTCGCTACTGAAGAGGTTTCCAAGGGTTGTTCACTAGTAGAAACCGTCTCATCTGCAGAGACAGCGCCTGTTCCTAAAAATGCTAACCCAATCAATGCGGAGCAAACTCCCACACTGAATTTTCGTATACTAAATCGTTCTTTCTTTTCAAATCGATGACCTTTCATCTTGACCTCCTTGTATGGTTTTTTTCTTTTTCTTGAGCGATTTCCATTGGCTCCTTTCTCCACGACCTGTAATCGCTTTCATTTCGTTGTATTAGAAATCTCCAATCAAGAATAGGATACCCTAATCTATTTAGCACTGTCAATCTATTTTATCAATTCCTATAATATGATGAGAAAGCCCTAAAAAAAGTACAAAAAAAGAGGAGGTTTCCCTCCTCTCATCATACGCATGAATTATTTAGCAATTTTTGCGAAGTATTCAAGAGTACGAACAAGTTGTGCAGTGTAAGACATTTCGTTGTCATACCATGAAACAACTTTAACCAATTGTTTACCGTCAACGTCAATAACTTTAGTTTGAGTTGCGTCAAACAATGATCCGTAAGACATACCTACAACGTCTGAAGAAACGATTGGATCTTCAGTGTAACCGTATGATTCGTTTGAAGCTGCTTTCATAGCTGCGTTCACTTCATCAACAGTAACGTTCTTGTCAAGAACAACTACCAATTCAGTAACTGATCCAGTTGGAACAGGAACACGTTGTGCAGCTCCGTCCAATTTACCGTTCAATTCAGGGATAACCAAACCGATTGCTTTAGCAGCACCAGTTGAGTTAGGAACGATGTTAGCAGCACCAGCACGTGCACGACGAAGGTCACCTTTACGGTGTGGACCGTCAAGGATCATTTGGTCACCAGTGTAAGCGTGGATAGTAGTCATCAATCCTTCAACAACACCGAAGTTATCTTGAAGAGCTTTAGCCATTGGAGCCAAGCAGTTTGTAGTACATGAAGCACCTGAGATAACTGTTTCAGTACCATCAAGAATATCGTGGTTAGTGTTAAATACGACTGTTTTAACATCTGATCCACCAGGAGCAGTGATAACAACTTTCTTAGCACCACCAGCATGCAAGTGTTTTTCAGCTGCAGCTTTAGTAGCAAAGAAACCAGTTGCTTCAAGAACGATTTCTACACCGTCGTTAGCCCAGTCGATTTGTTCTGGATCGCGTTCAGCAGAAACTTTAACGAATTTACCGTTAACTTCGAATCCACCTTCTTTAACTTCCACAGTACCGTCGAAACGACCTTGAGTTGTATCGTATTTCAACAAGTGTGCAAGCATAACTGGATCTGTAAGGTCGTTGATGCGTGTAACTTCAACACCTTCTACGTTTTGGATACGACGGAAAGCAAGACGTCCGATACGACCGAAACCGTTAATACCAACTTTAACTACCATTCGTGATTTCCTCCTTATGAAAATCAAAAAAATTTTTTGTGAAAAGAGTAACTTGACACAGCGCCAAACATCTTTTAACAGTCTCTATTATATACTTTATTGCATTAAAAAGCAACTATTTCCCAACGAAAAGCAAGATTTATCATAGATCACCACCTCTTTTATTAAAGTTTTTCACAAAGTCTTGATCGATAGGAAAAGCGCTATTTTACTTGTACTCACTTTTGGAACAAAGAAAAACTCTTCCCAAAGTGGGAAGAGTTTTTAAGCTTTGGTAAATTAAGCTTCACCTTTAGCTTTTTTAATGATTTCTTCTTGTACTGATTTTGGTACATCTTCGTAGTGGTCAAATACCATCATGAAGGTACCACGTCCTTGAGTTGCAGAACGAAGGACAGTAGCGTAACCGAACATTTCAGCAAGTGGCACATAAGCACGAACGATTTGGCTTGCACCGTGTGCTTCCATACCATCTACACGTCCACGACGAGCAGTTACGTGACCCATAACATCCCCAAGATTTTCTTCAGGAACTGTGATGGTTACAAGCATCATTGGTTCAAGGATAGCTGGTTGTGCAGTCTTAGCGACTTCTTTAAGTGCAAGAGATGCAGACGATCTTGAAGGCAGTTTCAGATGAGTCGACATCGTGGTATGAACCATCGTAAAGCTTAGCTTTCACGTCAACCATTGGGTAACCAGCAAGAACACCGTTCGCCATAGATTCTTGAAGTCCTTTTTCTACTGCAGGGATGAATTCACGTGGAACCACACCACCGACGATCGCATTTTCGAACTCGAATCCTTTACCTTCTTCGTTTGGAGTAAATTCGATCCAAACATCACCAAACTGACCTTTACCACCAGATTGACGTTTGAAGAATCCACGTGCTTGTGTAGAAGCGCGGAATGTTTCACGGTAAGATACTTGAGGAGCACCAACGTTAGCTTCAACCTTGAATTCACGTTTCATACGGTCAACAAGGACATCCAAGTGCAACTCACCCATACCAGAGATAACTGTTTCACCAGTTTCAGGGTTTGTTTCAACGCGGAATGTTGGATCTTCTTCAGCCAATTTTTGAAGGGCGATACCCATCTTGTCTTGGTCAGCTTTAGATTTAGGCTCAACCATCAATTGGATAACTGGTTCTGGAACTTCGATTGATTCAAGGATGATTTTTGCTTTTTCATCTGTCAATGAGTCACCAGTTGTAGTATCTTTCAAACCAACGGCAGCAGCGATATCTCCAGAGTAAACTGTTTCGATTTCTTTACGAGTGTTGGCGTGCATTTGAAGGATACGTCCGATACGTTCACGTTTACCTTTAGAAGTGTTCAATACGTATGAACCTGAATTCAAGACACCTGAGTAAACACGGAAGAATGTCAAACGACCTACGAATGGGTCAGTCATGATCTTGAAGGCAAGAGCTGCAAATGGCTCTTCATCAGATGCTGGACGTTCTTCTTCTTCGTCTGTATCTGGGTTTACACCCTTGATTGCAGGGATATCAAGTGGGCTTGGAAGGTAGTCAAGGACTGCATCCAACATCAATTGAACCCCTTTGTTCTTGAAGGCAGAACCACAAAGTACTGGGTAGAATTCAACGTTGATTGTAGCTTTACGGATACCAGCTTTCAATTCTTCGTTAGTGATTTCTTCCCCTTCAAGGTATTTCATCATCAAGTCTTCATCAGTTTCAGCAACTGCTTCAACCAATTTTTCACGGTATTCTTGAGCTTGTTCAAGGTATTCAGCTGGAATATCTTCTTCAAGGATATCTGTACCAAGGTCGTTAGTATAGATTTCAGCTTTCATCTTGATCAAGTCAATGATTCCGCGGAAGTCATCTTCAGCACCGATTGGCAATTGAATTGGGTGAGCGTTTGCTTGAAGACGGTCATGAAGTGTGCTTACTGAGTAAAGGAAGTCAGCACCGATTTTATCCATCTTGTTAGCGAATACGATACGTGGAACTCCGTATTCAGTTGCTTGACGCCAAACTGTTTCAGTTTGAGGCTCAACACCTGATTGTGAGTCAAGAACGGTTACAGCACCGTCCAAAACGCGGAGTGAACGTTGAACTTCGATAGTGAAGTCCACGTGTCCTGGTGTGTCGATGATGTTTACACGAGTGTCTTTCCATTGAGCTGTTGTAGCGGCAGATGTGATAGTGATACCACGTTCTTGTTCTTGCTCCATCCAGTCCATTTGTGACGCACCTTCGTGAGTTTCACCGATTTTGTGAATCTTACCAGTGTAGTAAAGGATACGCTCAGTTGTAGTTGTTTTACCAGCATCGACGTGAGCCATGATACCGATATTACGAGTTTTTTCAAGTGAAAATTCGCGTGCCATGAGGTTTGTTTCTCCTATATTTTTTATTTCTATATTCTATTATAACATGATTTAATAAAAACGGATAGGCAGGACCTACCCGTTCTCAGTGTTTTCATGCTAAGTTTTGGTTCCAACTTGTAAGAAGAGTTGAATTGAACCCGGGCTCAAGTTAGTTAGCCGAGTTGAGCTCAATTGAACCTGGGCTAAAGTTAATTAGCCGAGTTGAGCCGGAACGGGATGCTGTGTGAAAAAGATAAACTTCCTTGTATTCATCGAATACTGCGTCAGTTTCCTATTTTCACTTTGCATCCTTGCCGTTCCTAGCATCATGATCTTACCAGCGGAAGTGTGCGAATGCACGGTTAGCTTCAGCCATACGGTGAGTATCTTCACGTTTCTTAACAGCTGCACCAGTGTTGTTCGCTGCATCCAAGATTTCTTTTGCAAGACGATCAACCATTGTGTGTTCACCACGTTGACGAGCGATTGTTACCAACCAACGAAGTCCAAGTGTTGTACGACGTTCTGGACGAACTTCAACTGGGACTTGGTAGTTAGAACCACCGACACGGCGAGCACGTACTTCAAGTACAGGCATGATGTTTTCCATAGCTGTTTCGAATACTTCAAGAGCATCGTTTCCAGTAGCTTCTTTAATTTGTTCGAAAGCTCCGTAAACGATTGAAGCAGCTGTACCACGTTTACCATCAAGCATAACGCGGTTGATAAGACGAGTAACTAATTGTGAATTGTAAAGCGGATCTGGCAATACATCGCGTTTAGGCGCACGGTTTTTACGACTCATTTCTCTTTATCCCCTTTCCTTATGCTTTTGGACGTTTAGTACCGTATTTAGAACGGCCTTGTTTACGATCGTTTACACCTGCAGTATCAAGTGCTCCACGGACGATATGGTAACGTACCCCTGGAAGGTCTTTTACACGTCCACCACGAAGAAGAACCACGCTGTGTTCTTGCAAGTTGTGTCCGATACCTGGGATATAAGCAGTTACTTCGATCAAGTTGCTCAAACGTACACGGGCAAATTTACGAAGGGCAGAGTTAGGTTTTTTAGGTGTCATTGTTCCAACACGAGTTGCAACACCACGTTTTTGTGGTGAAGAAACGTTTGTTTGAACTTTTTTATGACTGTTGTAACCAACGTTCAAAGCTGGTGATTTAGATTTTTCTACTTTTGATTTACGCGGTTTGCGAACCAATTGGTTAATTGTAGGCATCTACATTCTCCTGTGAAATTTTTTATTTTTGGTGATGGTACACTTGGTGACAGCTACCATCTGTGTGTACTTTTGCAACATTTGTCAGCACGTCCCTGTACACTCTTGAGAGACCAAAAGTAAAAAGTACCGTCTATTATTATAACATGACGGCACTTTGATTGCAAGATGTTTTTTTATTTTTTAAAGAAGCCGAAAAAGTTCATTATTGACCAGCTTCAGCAGGTACTTCTGCCCCTGCATCTGCAGCCGGAGCATACTGTTGTTGCTGTTGTGGTTGAACTGTCACATTGGCTCCAGCTACTCCAGCGTTGGCATTAGCGTCTGTTTGAGTCTGCTGCGTTGCCGCTGTGTCACTCTCATAGGTCAGTCCATAATAGTTAGCGATGTATTGGATACGGGCATCAAGCGATTGCTTTTGAGTCGCATCTTTGACTTTCTTCACAGCAGCTTGGGCAGCGTTCACAGAATCTTGACTTGGAGTTGTTTCCATTTGAACGACTGCTTTTTCAGCAGCTTCTGTATTTTTCTTTTCTTCTTTCTTTTCTTTTTCTTCCTTTGTTTCCTTTTTCACTGGAAGGGAACCTGTTTTTTTAGCAGGTTGAATTTCTGTCGTTACCTGGGCAGCCGTATTCTTTTTAACGGTATACAAACCAGCTACCAAAATAAAGGATAAAGACAGAACTGTCACCAATCGAATCCACAAAGGACTATTATCAAATCGATCTAAAATTCTTTTCACTTTTTGATCCTCCTTTGTTGCTCTTAATCAAAGATATTCCCAACTTCGACACTCAATTTATTTTCTTTTACATCGATGTTGGTCACGCGCAATAAGGATTTGTGTTCAAAGAATTCCCGGTCGGTTGCAGCATTATCCGCAAAGACAGCTACCCCGGCTAATTCAGAATCGAATTCAGCCAAGAGGCTGACCATCCCGTTAATCGTTCCGCCACCTTTAAGGAAGTCATCGACAATCAAGACCCGGCTTCCTGCTTTTAGGCTCCGTTTTGAAAGGAACATTTTCTCAATACGATCCCCACTTGAGCCTGAAACATAGTTGACACTAACGGTTGACCCTTCTGTGATTTTCAAATCACGACGGACAATAACAAAAGGAACATTCAAGACATTGGCTACTGCATTGGCTAGAGGAACTCCCTTGGTCGCTACGGTCATGACAGCATCAATCTTCTTATCCCGGAAGGCTTTGGCAATGATGCGTCCGATCCGATTCAAAATCTTCGGATTACTCAAAAGATCAGATAGGTAAATGTAGCCACCAGGAAGGATACGATCACTTTCAGACAGTTGCTTGCAAAGATCTTCGACGATTTCTTTGGATTCTTGATCTGAGATAGACGGTGTAAAGATAACACCTCCACCAGCTCCTGTGATGGTCTCAATATTTCCGATTTCCATCTCTTCAAACGCACGCTTAATGATCACGATATCTTCTGAGATGGAAGACTTGGCAGACTCATACTTTTCCGCAAACGTATTGAGGCTAGTCAATTCATAAGGATGGTTGATCAAGTAATTAGAAATCACGACCATCCGTTCACTTCTTCTTAATTTCATTTTCTCACCATGTAGTTTTTTCTATCATTATACCATAAGAAGCGAAAAAAACGAACATTCTGATTTACAGAAGGCCGTTTTTCCCTGATTATTTTATTTTTGGCAGAATCATTCCCGTATTTCTCGCTGTTTTTACTAGTCGAGATTCGGTTTATAGAAGGAACGATTTTCCATAGCTAAAGATTTTATTGGTCATTTCGCCAGGACCAATTAAGCCAAGTGCTGTTGTCATCATCATCATTTCTGCATCCAAATTATCGATCATATGAATAATCTCTGCTTCCATGATCTTTGGACGAACAGGACTACCGTATTCCAGCAAGCCATGGTGACTCAAGATCACATGGCGAAGGACGATGACTTCTTCTTTTTGGTCATCAATCTTCAACTCTTGCAAGACCTTGGTGATTTCTTCATCGATCAGTGCAATGTGGCCGATGAGGTTGCCTCGAACAGTGTATTCTGTATTTTCAGGTCCCGTCAACTCGATCACTTTGGCCAAATCGTGTAACATAATCCCTGCAAAGAGCAAGCTCTTATTCAACTGAGGATAGATATCGCCGATACTATCTGCCAAGCGGACCATGGTTGCCGTATGATAAGCAAGGCCTGCTTCAAAGGCATGGTGGTTGGTCTTAGCAGCTGGATAGCTATAAAACTCTTTCTCATATTTCCCATAGAGGGCCCGGACAATCCGTTGCCAGACTGGATTTTCAATTTTGAAAATCATGTTTGACAGGTATTCATGCAATTCCTTGGGATCTACTGGTGGTTTTTCCTTAAAGTCTGCTGGATTGTTGGGCTCTCCTGCTTGGGGCAAGCGCATGTTTAATTGGTTGACTTGCGGAGTATTATTGTAAACTTCTCGACGTCCAGACATATGGACCACGCGCCCAGCCGTAAAGCTCTCTACATTGTGAGGTTGGGCGTCCCATAGTTTGCCTTCGATTGTACCGGTCTCATCCTGGAAGACAAAGGCGAGGTAGTTTTTCCCGGCCCGCGTTTGACGCACTTCTGCTGACTTGATCAAATAGAATCCTTCGAACAATTCATCTTTTTTCATTTGGTTAATTTTGACCATCATCTTCTCCATCTTCTCATATATACATCTAGTCCCAGCAGGTCCTCATCGCTTTCGATTTGGCGGAGTGTCCGCTCGATGGCACTGGTCCGTCTGGTGAGCAAATCATCAATATTATTGGAAGCATTCTTTAAATGGCGCTGAGTCTTGGCCAGAATCCCTCCAAACTTATGGAATTCTGATTTGACCGATCCCAACACCTTGCTAATGTCATCTGCACTCTTTTGGATGTTGAGCGTTTTAAAGCCAACAGACAAGGAGTTCAAGAGGGCTGATAGCGTACTTGGCCCAGCCACTAAAATTTGTTCGTCTCGACGCAAGCGATCGAAGAATTCTGGATTGCGAACCACTTCGGAATAGAGGCCTTCAGTTGGCAAAAAGAGAATTCCGAAATTCGTTGTCGCTGGTGGAAAGAGGTATTTTTGTTGGATATCCTTAGCAAAACGCTTGATACTAGCAAGAAGGGCCTTGCGGTAACGCTCGATCTCCTCTTTCTCTCCTGATTCATAAGCTTCTTCCAGACGATAGTAGTCTTCCAGTGGGAATTTAGAGTCAATCGGCAGATAGACTGGCTCCTCTCCTTGTCCTGGAAGCTTAATAGCATACTCCACGCGCTCACTGGATTGGGGAACGGTGACAAACTCCCGCTCATACTGGGCTGGGGTCAAGATATCTTCAATGATTTGACCCAGCTGCAATTCGCCCATAATCCCACGCGTCTTGGTATTGGAGAGAACTTTATTAAGGGTTCCGACATCCCGCGCCACCGTCTGCATTTCTCCCAACCCTTTGTTGACCGACTCCAATTGTTTTGAAACCGTCTCAAAGGAGGTCTGCAAGCGGTGCTGCAAGGTTTTCTCCAATTTTTCTTCTACCGTTTGGCGCATCTGTTCTAGCCGCACTTCATTGGACTCTTGGATCTGGCGCATGCGCTCATCTGTTTTGTCCCGATTTTTAGTAAAGTGCTCGTTCATCTCAGCGCGCAGAGCCGTCGTCTGCTGGTGGATCTCCACTCGCATCTCGGTTAAACGATCTGTCAGGGCGATCTCTAACTGCTGATTGGCAATCTGGCTTGCTTGTCTTTCTTTTTCAAAACGATAGTCCAACTGGTCTGTCAAATGATCCTCATGGTCTTCCAGCATCTCTCTTAAAGCCGGTCTTGTATCATCTGACCGTTGCAAGAGATAGATGAGGAGGCCCAGATTGAGCAGGCCAATCAGAAGCAGAATGATATTCATATTAACCTCTGTCTTTACTATAAACAATGACAAGATAGCCACGGTCAAGACTCACTTGAATCGGTTGATCCAAAAATTCATTGGAGCCATACATGGCCTTCAAAAAATAATTCTCCTGATGGAGCGGATACTTGGCTCCTGTAATCTCTAGGTGGCCTTGTCCGACAGGCATAAAGCCAACATAAGACATGGCTGGATCTGGCTGAATCTCATGGCAACCAGCTGGTCTGTAGATCAAGCGATTTTGACCATCGACTAATTGGATCTGCTCCATGTAGGGAGCTAGGTCTGGATCGGTCGGCAAAAAGATATTGGACAAAAAGTGATCCAAGCGACCACCAAAGGCACCGTAAACAGTGACAACAGCCTCTGGATAGGCCTCAAAGACCGCTTTCAAGGCCAATTCCAAATCCGTATCATTCTTTTCAGGAACGGATTGAACAACCTGCTTGGCTTGGGTTCGGATCTGGCGCAAATCGGTCTCAGAGACAGAATCGAAATCCCCCACAGCTATATCTAAAGGCAGGCCTTGTTCCAGTAGCTTCAAACAGCCACCATCAACGCCTACATAAGCGTCATGATCTTTTGGCAAGAGCGTGCTGTCACCTCCCGCCAGTATTGCGATGTTACCCATTTACTGCATCTCGGAGCGTTTGAACGCGCTCATTAACATCTCCATTAAAGACATAAGAGCCTGCTACAAAGACATTGGCCCCAGCTTCTTTTGCTTGGGAAATAGTTTGAGCCATCAATTCCACCATCCACTTCGATATCAAAGTCTAAACCTTTTTCTTCACGAAGAGTGGCTAATTCGCGCACCTTGTCCATGGTTTCAGGCAAGAAGGCCTGACCACCGAATCCTGGATTAACGGTCATAACTAAGACTTGATCCACCAAGTTCAAGACATGTTTGATACTGTCTACAGGAGTTCCTGGATTGATCACGACACTAGCCTTCACACCTGCTTGACGAATTTTTTGAAGAGCTCCGTGGATATGAGGAGTTAGCTTCTACGTGGATGCTGATGATATCAGCACCTGCACGGGCAAATTCTTCGATATGGTGTTCGGGATTGGTGACCATCAAGTGGCAATCAAAGACCAACTTGCTATGTGGACGCATGCTCTCTACGACACCAGCTCCAAAGCTGATATTGGGCACAAAATGGCCATCCATGACATCGATATGGGCATAGTCAGCTCCTGCTGCTTCTAAGCGTTTCAATTCACTTTCAAAATTGGCATAATCGGCACTCAAAATTGAGGGTGCAACTTTCATTGTTTTCATCGTTGTAGTGTCTCCTATTTTGGCATTTTTTCGAAACTTTTTTATAGGTTTCGCGACGGTTTTCAATCTCACTTAGAAATTGCAAGTAATCCTCATAACGGAAAGGCGCAATTTCCTCTCTTTCAACGGCTGGTTTCACCGCACAAGCGGGCTCATGCGTGTGGGTACAGGTACGAAATTTACAAGAGTGGCTCACATCGGCGATCTCTGGGAAGGCTTGATTTAAGTCTTCACTGGTTGTCACTTCATAATCGAGGGAGGAGAAGCCAGGCGTATCTGCGATCTTTCCTCCATTTAAATGGTAAAAGCTGACAGCTCGGGTCGTGTGTCGACCGCGCCCCAGACTATCTGAAATCTCACCCGTTTCAAGCTCCAGATCCGGAGCGATTTTATTGAGCAAGGTTGATTTTCCTACACCGGTCTGTCCCATAAAGACCGTGGTTTGATTGGTCAAAAGGGGCAAGAGCTCCTCAATCGACAAGACAAAATCATAGCCAATAGCCTGGTAGATTCCTTGGTAGTAGTGGATGTCTTCCATATCTTCTAACAAGTCCAGTTTTGAAATATAGACAATGGGATGAATCCCCTTATGCTCCAAAAGAACCAGAAAACGATCTAAAAGATTGGCGTTGAAATCTGGCTCCTTAGCTGACATAATCACTACTGCCTGATCAATATTGACAATAGGAGGGCGCACGAGGCTATTTTTTCGAGGCGCAATGCTCAAAATGTAGCCTTCTGAATTCTCTTCAGCAGAAAACTCCACCTGATCCCCCACTAAGGAGTCTGTCCTTTTTTTCTAAAATTTCCACGAGCCCGTGTCTGGTAAATGTGACCGTCTGACTCCACATAGTAGAAGCCAGCCAAGGCCTTGACGATTGTTCCTTGCAAATCGCACTCCTTTGAGATTAATACTATCTATTATACCAAAAAATGAGAAATAAGGCTGAATTGCTCAATAAGAAAAAACGAAAAGTGAACCTCTCCGGACGCTTTTAGAAACGAACAGGTTCGTTTTTTAAATGGATAGAAACAGAAGACGGAGTATCCGTTATGACTTGTCTTTTAGCAGAATTCGGGAAAGGGCACCTCCCTTTTTTTCCTTGGCATTTTTCCTAAAAAGTGTATAATAGAACTATGCGGAGGTGGTGGAACGGCAGACACGCATGCTTCAGGCGCATGTGCCCCTTCGGGCGTGAGGGTTCAAATCCCTTTCTCCGCATCTTGGAAAGGTGGCCCAGCTCGGTACGGCACCGGACTCGAAATCCGGCAAGTGGATTTTATTCACGCGCGGGTTCAAATCCCGTCCTTTCCTTCTACAACAAACAAGACATGAGCTACGAAGTTCATGTCTTTTCTGTTATTTTATTCCTGCTTCTAGAAGGCCATCTGCTAGGCGAGCGAAGTCTTCTAAGCTAAGAGCTTCTCCTCGTACAGAAGGTTGCAGGCCTGCAGCTTGGATTCTGCTTCCAGCTTGGCTTTGATTTCTTCGGTCTTGCCAAAGCGACTGGTCAAGTTGTTCCAAAGCGTTTTGCGTCGGTGGACAAAGCTAGCCTTGCTGACAGAGAAGAAGAAATCTTCATCCTTGACTGCTACTGCTGGTTCTTCGCGACGGACCATCTTCAAAATGGCAGAGTCGACGTTTGGTGCTGGCACAAAGACGGTGCGAGGCACGATAAAGGCTACCTTGGCAGTCATATAGTATTGGACTGCAATGGATAAAGAACCATAAGCCTTGGTGTTGGGCTCAGCCGAGATGCGGTCTGCCACCTCTTTTTGCATCATGACCACAAATTCTTGGAAAGGAATCTTGGATTCGATCAAGTGCATGAGGATAGGAGTTGTGATGTAATACGGAAGGTTAGCCACCACCTTGATCGGAAGGTCTGGATTTTTAAACTCTGCGATGTACTGGTTGAGGTCTACCTTGAGGATGTCTTGGTTGACAACCGTGACATTGTCAAAATCCCGTAAGGTATCCGCCAAAATGGGAACCAGGCGGTCATCGATCTCAAAGGCCATGACTTCTGCCGCATTTTCCGCCAAGAACTCAGTCAAAGCTCCAATTCCAGGACCGATTTCGATGACATTGACCTGCCTATCAATCTCAGCCGTATCCACAATTTTTTGAAGGATGTTGGTATCGGTCAAGAAGTTTTGACCGAAGGATTTTTTAAAGGTAAATCCGTGACGCTCCAGCACTGCCTTGGTCACGCTATAATCTGCAATTCTCATTTTTCTCTTTTTCTAATCAGTTTAGAGTAAAGGATCCCCTCTACTTCCGTCTTAATAACTGGCCATCGCCTCTTCGACTTGGGCCAAACAAATTCCAAACAACTCCAAGCGTTTGATCAATTGCTTGCCATTGCAGTAGCCGATGCGCAAGGTTTCGCCTAGATATTCCCGTCGTTTCGCGACTATCGCTTCCCATCAACAGGCCAAGCCGCATCAAGTCAGTCTTTGTGATATCAAAGAAATGCTCATCTTCGTAAGACCCAACCAGTCCAGCTAGGGCTTTTTCTAAGTCTTCAAAACTGGCATGCTCCACTCCAAGAGAACGCCCTGGTCTTGGATTTGGGCACTGCCTCGCCACGATTTAAAAAGGCATGCTTGGCCTGGGGCACCTCTTGCATAATGATCTTGCGAATCCGCTCGCCATTATAGTCTGGATCGGTAAAGACAATGACCCCACGCAACTCTTGCAAGGTAGCAATTCGTTCCAAATCATCTTGATCGATCGCAGAGCCTCGGGTTTCATAGGTATCCACCTCATAAA
Organism: Streptococcus sp.; assembly: GCA_047241705.1. Lineage (GTDB taxonomy): Bacteria > Bacillota > Bacilli > Lactobacillales > Streptococcaceae > Streptococcus. The sequence goes on along the minus strand of JBKTJB010000001.1, from coordinate 918,183 downwards.
AACGACGGAGATTGGCTGTATCGTCCTTGCCCTCCACGACAATTACTTCTGGTATTTTTCTTTTCTCAGTCAAGGCCAAATACCTTTCTTTGCATTGTCGTAGGTTGCCTGAGCCACTTCTTCTGTTGTTAAGCCACGTAGTCCTGCAATAAAATCTACCACATAACGAGTGTAGGCTGTTTTATTTTCCCGACCACGTTTGGGAACTGGTGCCAGTAAGGAGCATCTGTTTCAACCAAGATCTTGTCTAACGGAAGGCCAGCTGCCGCTTCTTGGACATCTGTGGCTTTCTTAAAGGTCACCACTCCGGAAAAAGAAATCATCATCCCCAGATCCATGAAGCGTTTAGCTTCTTCTAAACTTCCTGAGAAAGAATGCATGATCCCACCGCGAGGACCGACTCCTTCACTCTTGATGATGGCATAAGTATCTTCTAAAGCATCGCGTGTGTGCACCACAAAGGGAGGTCCAAGTCCTTAGACAATTGAATCTGACGACGAAAAACCTTTTCTTGAATATCTTTTGGTGCCGTCATCCAGTGGTAATCCAGACCGATTTCTCCGAGTGCGACGACTTTGGGATGTTTTAGCTGTTCAAGTAAATAGGCCTCCACTTCAGGACTATAATCACCTGCCTCAGTGGGGTGCCAACCAAGCGTGAGATAGAGTTCTGGGTGCTGGTCTGCCAAGGCTATTCCTCGCTCAATCGTCGGTTTGTCAAAACCAACGATATTGTGGGCTACAACACCCATTTCCTTGGCCAAGTCGAGCTCTTCTTGTTCTTTTCCTGCGAATTCTTCCACATTGAGATGGGTGTGGGTATCAAAAATCTGCATGATCTTCCTTTTCTTCCGAGTTTTTCTTCCTTCTATTATAGCAGAAAGCGCCTCTAAATTCACTTTCGGACAAAACAAAAACCAGTAGTCTCGAGTTTCTACTGGTTTTTAGGTTTTTATCTGAATTAGGCAGCCAAAACTTTGCGTCCTTTACGACGACGAGCTGCCAATACGCGACGACCATTTTTAGTTGCCATACGGTGACGGAAACCATGTTTGCGCGCACGACGAAGTTTACTTGGTTGATAAGTACGTTTCACGATGAATACCTCCTCATAGATTTTGTATTCGTTTAGCCGGCTAGTTGTGATCAGTTACTAAACATACTTTACTATTCTATCGGATTCGACTCTATTTGTCAATAGCTATGGCAAAATTGTTGCAAATACAGGTTGGAGAACACCTTTCTACACCTGACGGGTTGCCAAGTAATAGGGTTCCAGAGCCAGCAGCGCCTCTTGCAACTGATCCAAGATATCCTCTAGAGAAGCCTCCTCGACCAGAGAAACATCGTATTTGACGAGGACCTTGCGAACCGTCCCTTCTGCTACTCGCTTGCAACAGATCATGGCGATTCTTTTCTGTTCCTTCTACCCTTTGACTCTCTCCATTTTTCTGGGCGAAATAATAAACTGGCTGAGTGATGGGTATGGTGAGAACCATTTGTTGTTTTTGAAGGCTCTGCTCATCTTTTTTTCGCTCGATAAAGCTCACCTCTAAGGAAACTCCAAAATCAACTGCATCTCCATAAAGCCTCAAGGCAAACATGGGCTCTGCCATCGTCCCCGCTCCTTTTAGATAGGCCCGAAAATGAGGCCGCAAGATCTGGGCCTGGTTCATCCATTGACTGGTCCGATCTTGCTCCAAGTGCAGAGGTGGCGCTTCTGAAAGGCTGAGACCAAATCGGTGAATTCCTTACGAGCCGCTTGAGCTAGGGCACGATACTGCTCCATCTCCGAGGCTAGCACTCCAGCCTTTGCTGGAGCCAGGTATTTCATTCCTTGAAGCTTTAAAAACTCTCGAATCGCTGCAAATGCCATCTGCTTCCTTTCTAAACCTAAAAAAGGAGAGATCGGCTCAATCCCGTCTCTCCCTTATGGGAAATAATAGCTAGATTATCCTTCGATGTCTACCACTACGTAACGGTTTGGTTCTTCCCCTTCAGAGTAGCTAGTGACTCCTTCCATCTTAGAGACGATCCGGTGAATGATTTTGCGTTCACTGTTTGACATCGGATCTGTCTGTTGGGCTTGCCCATCTTCGAGGGCACGTGTTGCCAACTTCTGAGCATAGCTTTGAAGAACTTCTGCCCGGTGTTCTACATAGTCATTCACATTAATGGTAATGTAAAAATTCTTTGAGTAGCGGTTATAGAGGTAATTTTGCGCCAAAAGTTGAAGAGCCTTCAAGACTTTTCCGTGGTAACCAATGACACGTCCTGGTTCATTGGTATCAATTTGCATATTGACTGTACGGCGGTTGTGACTACTTGAGATGGTCGCATCCACATCCATTTCATCGACCACGTGTTTGAACACAGGCTGTCACATCATCTACGACTTCCTTCGATGTTGTAGTTTTCCTCTACCTCGATACCAAGGTTTGAGAAATCAGATTCGCTTGATTCTTTTATCGCTGGTTCTTTGACTTTTTCAAGGATATGTTCATGTCCTTTTTCTTCAAGAACGGTATCCGCTTCTTTGTCATGTTTCAGGATTTCGGTCTTGATTTCTTCAGAGACAACTTCTCCTTCTTCTTCGACCTTTTTGATCGCTGCAACGACGCGTCCGAGATCGACCGTTGCTTCGCTCACCGTCTTCACCGGTTCGTTTTGTGCATTGATCTCATCTGGGACACCTTTGACAGCTTTTTGATTGGCTTTTACAACAGTTGTTTCTGCAATGGGCTCAATCTCTACTTGGGCTGGTTTTTTCCCAAACAAGCCAAGAAAACCTTTCTTTTCACGCGCTACAACCGTAATATGTGCCTTCATACGAGGAATATTCTAAATCGTTCAGACCTTTTTGAATCGCTTCTTCAACAGTTGCTCCAGTATATAGGACCATATGTCCACCTCTTTCTTATTTTTTCTTTTTCTGTGCTTTGTTTAGGGCACGGCGTTTTTGTTTTTCCATGTCGCGCGAAGCTTGCTCTTTTGCTTCACGCTCTGCGATAATCTTGAAGGGGTTGTTCAAGAGATAGGTTTGCCCGACTTGGTAAGCATTGGAAGTCACCCAGTATAGTGCGACCCCGCTGGCTGAGAACAAGGCAAAGAAGAAGATCATCACAGGCATCACATACATCATGGTTGTCGCACTACCATTGCGCTCTGGCATGGCTTTATTGGTCAACCAACTGCTGAAAAATGTGAAGAGTGCTGCAAGAACCGGCAAGATATAAGTCGGGTCGATCGCGCCAAGGTCCAACCAGAGGAAGTGACCGACTTTAAGGAATTCGACACGGCTCAGCGCTTGGAACAAGGCCATCAAGACCGGCATCTGGATCAAGAGAGGAAGGAAGGCTGAAGACGTTTTGACACCTTTTTCCTTGTAAAGGGCCCGCATCTCTTCAGAAAGCTTGGTCCGACTATCAAGATCCTTCCCAGGATACTTAGCTTGCAATTCCTTGAGGAGGGGTTGAATTTCCTGCATTTTGCGGGTTGAATTCATTTGATATTGGAAGAGAGGCAAGAGGACCGTCCGTATGACAATGGTAAAGACGATAATCCCTACACCGATACTTCCGCCAAAGGACAAGAAGCGGATAGCTTCTGCAAAGAAGTAGACAAAGCGTTCCCAACCACCTGTCGACTGAGCTGTCACTTGAGAGGTTCCACAAGCTGCTTCAAGACCAATAAGGCCGCTCCTATAATCCAGTTAACTTCAGCTTCTTTTCACATTATTCCTTTCTTGGTAGACATGCGCTAATTTTAAGACATGTACAAGATTTTTCTCTACTCTGATGAAAGTCGAGCTCCTCCACTCCTTTACGAGCAATGACAACAAAATCATCGGTCGTAAGGAAGGCTTGGTGTTTGATCAAAACATGGCGAATCAAACGTTTGATGCGATTTCTGGTCACAGCATTTCCCAGTTTCTTACTAACAGACAGGCCGACTCGAAAATGCGGTTGGTCTTTGCGCAAGCGGTAAACAACGAATTTCCGATTGGCAACATTTTGACCACTTTTAAAAATAGCATTAAAATCTTTGTCACGTTTGACGCGGTAGCTTTTTTTCAAACCTCAACTCCCTCTATTAAATTTATTCTATTATACCATATTTTCAAAAAAAACCAATCTCACTCAGGAAATCGGTTGCTACTTGAATACAGATAAAAGCAAAGGCAAGGTGTAGTAGAGATTGAGCAAGATATGAGCCAAAATAGGAGCAAGGAGCGTCTTGCTCCGATAATACAGGATCCCAAAAATCACACTCGGCAGGAGATAGATGATAGAAGCTCCCAGCGAAAAGGGATTGTGGAGAAAATGTAGGCCACTGTAGATGAGGGCTGGAAGCCAAATCTCAGCATAGAGTTTCCAGCCTTTGAAGTAGGCATTCACCAAGGCTCCACGAAAGATCAGCTCTTCTGTCACCGGCCGGATGATAACCATTGCAATCACTAGGATAAGCACACCTGTTGGGCTAATTTCCCGTGAAAGAGACTCAAAACGGCTGCTCGTCCTTGAACAAAACCACTGATGAAGTAGTCCAACCAGTAGACCAAACAGGCCGCAAAAACGGCTTCTATCAGAGCTTGAAGAGGGTTCTTCCCCAGCTTAAACTGCGCTTTTTTAGAAAAACGATAGACCAAAAATCCTGTAAAGACTGTATAGAGAGGCCTTCTGAGGCCAAATAAGGTCCAATAATAGCTATTGGCGCTTGCTGCACACTATTGGAGACATACTGGGCTAAGGGGCGAAATTGAGGCCGAACATAAAAATAAAACAAGAGCAGAAAGAGGGGATACAGCAGCGAGAGCTTTCCTTTGATGAATTTCATAGATACCTTTCCTATAAAGTATGACAAATCGTATAGTGCATCTTACCATAATCGTGACAAGGTTTCAATGAAAAAGGATGCCTTCCTACTCTCTGAGATAGGCTACATAACCACCTAGGATAGCGACTAAAATCAAGAGACAAAGAAGAGTTTCCAGCCATACGAGAGCTGTCAAGAAAGGCAGTTGCAACAAGCCTTGGGCCATTTTCAAAGAGGTCGCTGTGATGACTGTTGGAAAGGTCAGGGCTGAAAAAGCAGGTTGAAAACCTTCTTTGATCATTTTCGGTAGGCGCGTCAAAACAAAGAAATAAAAACCTTGCGAGGCCACCACCATGATTAGTAAGAACCAGGTAGGCAGGCTTGCTCCACCCACACGAACCAGGGCTGCTAAAAGAAGGGAAAAGGGAGCACAATAGATGCCTTCTTGGCCCAATAGATGACTGGGTAAAGGGGACTGCTTCAAATCATGGTAGATAAGGGGATAAAGAAGAAAGGTCAAACCAAAACCAATCACTAAAGCGAGATAAGCAATCTCTCTGATTCCTACAACTGGATAAGTCAAAGCTGCTACTGCAATGCCCACATAGAGAACGGTCCAACTGGGAGTCGCATTGGCTCTTGGTCGCGCTAGGACATGGGTCTTGGTAAAATAGAGAATTAAGCCCAGATCCAAGAGAAAGGCAGACCACCAGACCAACTGTGATAGACCTCCAAAGGCGGGAAAGAGGCGCAAAAGATAGGTGGATAGAATCATCCCTGCCATGGGAAAAGTCGCCATCCCAGATAAAAGGGCTGGTTGTTGGAGTTCTATCTTGGTTTCTTGCCAGCGAATCGCATGATAAACGACAAAGAAAAACCAGAAGAACAAACCTGTCAGACTAAAGGCGTGAGCAAGGAAGGGTAGCGAGTCCGCAAGAAGGTTGCCAGCGCCAACCAGTCCTAACAGACAGCCTGAAAATACTAAGGGGATCTTTTTCATCGGGAGCTCCAATCATGTTGTCGCTTTCAGTATACCATAAAAGAGAAGGAAGCAGGATAAAAAAGAGTGTGGGACAGAAATCGGTAATTGTTAGAATTCGATTTCGTCGTCCCAATTCCTCCGCACAGTTGAGTAGCTCTCGAACTGAAAAGCGAACAACTTAGAAACTTGCTTAGCAAGTCCATCACCACCTCAGTGCTTTGACCTCAACCACTGCATCTTGCTCGACAATCCAAAAAGACACTGAGAGGCTAGGACTTTTGTCCTAGCCTCTTCAAATTGTAGATAGAGCTGATCTTAGAAACTTTCCGCCGTGAGATAAGTGCTAGAAACATTCTTGTTTCTAGCACTCGGGAGTTTTGGAACCTTAGGTCCAAAACTAAGTCATGGAACTTCCTCGAAGTTCGCTGACGTCCGTACTCACCTAAGGAAAGTTTCAATAGATGTCTAAGTAAAGCCCAATAGTTGATATCTCTTCTTTAATTTCTTTTAAGTATCATTTAGGTTGCATTAGGTAAGAAACAGATAGATTACATTCTAAAAGAAGTTGGAGAATACCAACTTCTTTTTATCCATTCTATTAGAAATTAGGCCTGTACGACCATCATATAAAGAAATAAGGATACGAGAAAGACAATACTAACAACAAGGGTCGCTAGCTTGAGTCCACGGTGGGACCGCCAGTAACTTGGTTTTCCTAGGTTACTGGTCGCATCTGTTGAAAGCGATTGTTGTTGGCGAGGCTGCAGGGTGATCAGAACCACAAGAGCGAGGGATAAGATCGAGATCCCGATTGCAAATACCATTTCCATCTTAGGATCCTCCTAACACTCTGAAGAGGGTAAAAATAACTCCCAACAAAATCACCAAACCAATGATCACATTAAAAGTGACATTGATCTTTTCAGAACGTGTCGTCTTTTCTTTTTCGGCAGGACGGCGTTTGAGAGACTCCATTCGTCCTTCTACTTCTTTGTAAAATAAATCTTTCTTACGATCACTCACTGTGTCCACCTATCCCTTCTTGCAAGCGAGCTGGAAAACAGCTGGCTCAACGCTACTTGATTGGGCAATTTGTTGCGCGACGGCTTCTCTGTAGTTATCCACAGATTGGTAGATTTCCTGATACGGGCCACCATACTCTGCTTCTTTTCCTTGATCAAAGATATTGGCTTGTGCGAGGAAGTGGCGGTCATGCAAAGTATGGCTAAAGGCAAGGATGACTTGTTGGTGTTCAGCGCCCTTGCGAACACACGCCTTGCACCTCTGCATAGTGGTTGATATCTAGATAAATACTAGAGACCTTAAGCAACTCTTTGATCCGCTCTTGACTGATATTTTGGTACAAGACCACATTTGGATAGCGGACCATAGACAAGAGGCTGGCAGACATCTCCGTCAAAGCTGCTACACGGAAGGTCACATTTGGCAAGTTCTCTACTAGGTAGGTCAAGGCTTCGATCTGATCCGAATTGGTCAAGACAAAGGCGTCTTTACGGATATCGTCTTTCACCTTGAAATCATACAGGTAGCCAAGGGGACCAAAATAGCTATGCTGATCTTGTGAGGTCAACTGCAAAGCACGATGATAGGTCGCGTTTTGCGGAATCAAGATCTTCTTGGTCCGGATTTCTGGGCTCTTTAGAATCAACTGCATGTTGCCCGGAAGGCTGTCGTGAAGAGGCTCTTGCCACACCAGGACGTCGCGTCCTTTGATGCCTTTATTGCCCAGCTGGAGACTAATGCTAAAGGAGGTAGCCAGCGTATTGTAGACCAAACCATCTAGATCAAAACCACGATACTCTAGATAAAAGACAAAGTAATCTAAGCGATTCTTGAAAATTCGCATGGGTTGATGGTCCAAGGTCAAGATCAAATCCCCTGTTTGGTGATTTTCTGTCAAGCGCTCGTATCCCCTTCAAAATAAGTAGTCACCAAATACTGTCCCTGATCGCCACAAGTCGTTACGGCAATCTTAACGACCGTATTGGTCGTAGTGCTCAATCATGACCACTTGTCCCTTGTCATCTAACCACTCTAAGCGCTCGACGATGCGTTTGTAGGAAGCAGCGTGGTACACAATTCGAGCCTTTTCGACCATAGTAGGTGACTTTTCCCGAACTGTTATCCCCAGAAACTTCCCAAAAATCGGGAACCGGAACTTCATTAAAGTAGCGTCCGCGCTTCTCCCCTTTTGGTTGACCCAAGAAATAGATGACCGGAGACTCAACACCATCGGGCAAGAAACCATTTGGCTCCAAAACAACGGTCGGATGGTCAAAGCCAGACTCTTTCATGGAGTGGAGCAAGTCTTGGCTTTCACGAGAATAGCTATCAAATACGTTCAGCATGTGTCACCTCTTCTATCAATTGTGTCCAAGCTTCTTCTACTCGGCTGGTCAAAAAGTCTTCTGCACGCGCATAAGATGCTTGACGCATACTGGCTAGATCATCTTTCTTGTAGAGCTGGATGATTTTTTCAGCAAAGGCAGAAGCGATATGATCTACCACTTGATCTGCTGATGGTGGAATGAGATAGCCATTTTTACCTTCTGTGACAAAGGTTTGATTGCCATAAGGAACGTCAAAACCGATAATGGGAAGACCCGAACCAATCGCCTCCATCAAGGTCAAACCAAAGCCTTCACTGGTCGACGCTGACAGAAACCTCATAGTTCTTATAAATTTCCTCTAGATTGGCATGCCCTTTGAGGTGGATATAGTCTGTCGCCCCCAATTCATCAATTAGAGAACGCAATTTGCCTTCTTCTCCACCTCTTCCATAGATGTCAAAAGACAGTTCTGGTAATTCTTTGGCCTGAAAACCACTGCACGCACCAACCAGTCAATATGCTTTTCAGTCGCCAAACGAGAGGCTGTAATCATAGAGAAAGGGGTACGATTTTTGTTTTGTGGCAAGCTGGCAAGACTCCCAACTGGAATGGTATAGATGGCAGGCTGATGGTTGGTGTATTGGGCAAATTGCTCCGCCAAGATTTCTTTTTGACGGTCGGTCGCAACAATAAAGAAGTCCACCTTATCTGCGTTGGTAAATTGGTACTCGTAATAGTTATTCCACAGGATATACTGATCGTCGACATTATTGGCACTGAAGTGCTCTGCATGGACGACCACACCCAGGCGGGCCTTTTGCGCTTCTTCAAAGATAGGCTGACCGATATTGGTTTCCCGATCCAAAATCACCAGATCTTGTTTGGTCAATTGAAGGGTCTGCATGAAGTAGCGGATCAATTCTTGACGACCAACCAGGTAGCGATCTGGGAAACGATAGATTTCGCGGCCATCCGCCATCTGCATGCTGTAGGCAACCGTCCCGTCCTCATTGTAAAGCGGCGCTCAATCAAGTTGGCTTGATTGTTCTTAGGAATGAAGTACTCCGTACAATAGCGGGCATAGGAGAAATAATCCTTTCTCACCAAGATCCCTCTAGACACATACTCGCAACGCTCTGACATAAGGACTGTTTTCTGAGCGCAAGTAGCAGGTTAAAAAGTTGTCCTGGTCTTCATAAAAGAAGCGCTTGATCTTGCCATCGACTTCTTCGCGAGTCGGTTTCCCGGCAAAACCTGCTAAGACCTGGTCAATGGTATAGGTCGTTGGTGCAATTTTTATATCTGTAAAATGGCTGTAGAGCCAGATGATTTCATCATTTTTAAAACCGATATTTTCTGTTAAATGCTGGATATTATCGGCTAGGATCATATCCATAAAGACAAACTTGGCTGGTTGATGGATATTGCGTAACAACTGGGCCCGGTAGGCCTGGGCATACTCAACACCACTGCTGGCCTCAATCCGATTCCAAGGTTGATATTGTATACTGTCATAATGTACTCTTTTATGGGAAATGCAAGACAATTTCCCCTTTTTTATTGATTTCTACTCGACTCAGTAGGAGATTGCGGACCATTTGTTCTTTGGCCGCCCCTTTCATTCGATCAAAGGATTGGTAGGCTTCTTGGAAAAATTCCACCAAAGGGTTTTTCTGACTGGCAGTGTCCTGACCGGAGAGGCTCATGCGCAATTGTTGCAGATAGTCTGACCTGCTCGACCCAGTTTTCATCGATAGCTTTAGAATGGCTCATGCGCTGAATTGGGCGATCACCCATCGGTGCCTAGGACCTCATACTTAGCCTCTAACTCGCTCTTCGCGATCTCCCATAAGAAATTCTCTTTGGTTTTCTTGCTACGGAAGGTTTGGTGGGCCTTTTCCGGATCCACTTGGTAGCTAACATTGTCTAAAATATAGCGTATAAAAGGCTACCGGTTCCTTGTATTCTTTTTGTGGGCTAGCGCTTGAAAAGACGGAACGGAATGCGCTTTTTCAACGATATGCATCCAAGCGTCCTTCTTGCTTGATCAAACGATCGCGCTCTTCGTAGACGATGGCGCGCTGAATGTTCATGCTTTCCGCAAATTCTAGTGTCATCCGACGGCTGGCCTGACCAGAACTTTCACTAGCATTTTGAGCACGTTCCACCAAGTTTCTATACTTGCGCTTAGTCAGAGCTTTGGCTGAACCAATCCGCTCATCCACATCATAGTCTTGATAGGTATCCTGGATCCAGTCCGGCCCCCAGTTTTTCATCAAATCGTCTTCCAAAGAGACAAAGAACTTATCAAACCGGGATCTCCTTGACGATCTGAACGTCCCGAATTTGAAGGTCAATCCGCTGGCTCATCATCCGCTCAGTCCCAACAACCACCAAACCACCTAACTCAGCGACCCCTGGTCCCAACTTGATATCGGTTCCCCGACCGGCCATTGAGGTCGCAACTGTCACCGCTCCTTTTCGACCTGATTCTTTAATGACCTGGCCTCGGGGAGCATTGTTGGCATTGAGAAGATTGTGTGGAATCCCTTCACGCAAGAGAAGACTCGAATAAAGAATCGACATTTCAACCGATCCGGCAAAGACCAGAATCGGATTGCTCGTTGGACTTTCTTCACATAATCCAAGGAAGCCACGATTTTTCCGGCAAGGTCTGATAGATTTCATCCGGCAAATCCTTGCGGATCTTCCTACGATTGGTTGGGATCTTGATCACTGACATGGCATAGGTATGTCGAGAAATTCTGCCTCAGCGACCTTCCCAGTCCCCGTCATGCCTCCCAACTTCCGAAACATCTTAAAGAGGTTTTGGTAAGTAATAGAAGCCATGGCCCGTGTTTCTTGGGTCAGCTTGAGACCCTCTTTGGCTTCAATCGCCTGGTGGAGTCCTCCTTGCAAGCGCGTCATTTCCATCAAGCGACCCGTCGCCTGGTCTAGTAAGACAATCTCCGGTTGCCCTTCGACATTGGGATGGATGACATAGTCCTTGTCCTTAATAAAGTTTTTATTGGCTTGTAGAGCTAAGCTGATATGGCGGACCAAATCACGGTATTGGGGATCATAGAGGTTGGGAATAGGCAAGAAAGGCTTCTGCTGCATGAGCTCCTTTTCGAGTCAACCAAACTCGTTTCTTCTCTTCATCAAACTTGAAGTCTTCCCCCTCTTTGAAGGTTTGGATCAGGGTATCAATAATCCCATAAAGGTTGGACTGGACCCGAGGAGAACCAGAAATAATCAAGGGGGTCTGAGCACTATCTAGAAGCACCGAATCAATCTCATCAACAATAGCGTAATTGAAGTTCGCCAGACCCGGCTATCTGCTGAAGCTGTCAAGTTCTCTGTTAAGATAGTCAATCCCAAACTGGTATTGGTCAGTATAAATGACATCTGACCGGTAAATCTCCCGTTTGACTTCTGGATCTAATTCTTCGTCTTCTGACTGTTTCAAAGGAACGCCGACGGTCAATCCCAAAAAGCGGTAGACCTGTCCCATCTCTTCTGCATCCCGAGTTGCCAGATAGGTATTGGTCGTAATAACCATGACCCCTTTGCCCTCTAGGGCATTGAGATAAACTGGCATAGTTGCCGTCAAGGTCTTCCCTTCACCGGTATTCATCTCAGCTAGACATCGGGTTCTGGTGTAGGACGATTCCTCCCATGACTCTGCACGTCATAGGGAAACATGCCCAAGACCTGTTTATCCGCTTCTCCCGCGCAACCGCAAATGCTTCTGGTAAGAGATCATCCAAGGTCTCACCCTCTGCCGACGTTCCCGAAATTCCACAGTCTTCTCCTGTAGCTGTCGATCCGTCAAACGGGCCATGTCATCCTTCCAGCTATTGACTTCTTTTAAGATTTTTTTGATGTTTCTTAATTTAACGTAATCCAATGTGATCCTCTTTTTTGCAGTGATGTTCGTCTAGTCGAGAAATTCTGCTCCCTCAGACGATATTGGTTGAATAGTGAAATAGTGGAAGGTAAACTCTGCAAACCTGCACTGAGCAAGCCGTACTTCGTAAGCGTATGCTTGATCTGGATAGGTAAACGGCAAGCGACCTTCTGCGGTTACTCGACGGCCAACGACCTCTCCAAAGCGATCTTTGAAGACGATTTCTACCATAACGGTATGAGCAGGAATCTGCTTCCATCGTGATAACCAATTCATAATCTTGCTCTCTTTTGAGCAGGGGCAGACTAGGAATTTGACGAGTTGCGCCAAACTCTGTCTGCGAATGCCAAGTTTTCAGCACTTGACCAGATGGCATGAGGGGGTTCTGAAACTGAACGCTTCCTTGGGCAGTCGCCTGAATGGTCGATCCCCAAAGATAATCTGCTAGAACGGTATCGCCCCAGTAGATTCGTCTGCTTTCATTTTCTTTTATTTTTATCATTGGTTTCTTCCAAAGTCTCTTTCCATGATTTCTTTGTACTGGGTCACAAACCACTCAATGATCGGACCACTCGCATCATTGTGTCGACCGGCGCGGCTAGTACTGATAATACGAACCGGCAATTCATACAAGGCCTCTAAAATATCTGGATAAGCTTGCTGGTCGTAGTCATCATCCCCTCATATAGGCAAGGGCTAAAATCGGTATCCTTGAAATCTGCCTGGTCAAACCGGTCCCAGAAACGTTGATTGAGCTGACCGATCCTTCTCTTGCGACACTTCGACCAATGATCAACTGCATCATGTCTAGAGATGTTCCAAACTCATCCGGGCGTTTAAATTTCAGGTTGGCAGCGACATCCCCCAGGTTGACAATAGGTTTTCCGACCAAGATCGCATGAGGAGAATAAAGAGCACCATAGTAAAGGGCACCAAAGGTCCCCATGGACAAGCCTGAGAAATTCATATCTTTTGGCTCAAAGCCGAGCAAGTCCAAGTGCTGATCAATAAAGGCAGTGATTTGATTTTCCAATTCTTCTGAGCCCATATAGAAGGATCCACCTTCCAGTCTTGGGTCAGAAAAGAGAATAAAGGGACTCCCCATCGCACGCATCATCCCAAACCCTTCAAAACCTTCGGCTGGACGATACCCAGAAAAGTAAATGTTTAAAGGCGGCTTCATATCGCCAGGATGGAAATAAGCAAAAATTTCTTGGCGTTTGTGGTCCCGTAGCGTCTTAGCTCCTACGGTCATCTCTCCTAAAGGACCATGTGACAAGCGCTATGTAGGGCTCCGATCGTAAGCGTCCTTCTCCTTTGCTTCCAGCGAAGCAGGCTAGGTAATAAGGCTCTGCTCCATCCAATTCTAGTGGATTGCTGCATCTCTTCTTCTGAAAAGACTGCATCTTTGACCCACTCTCCCAGAGCACCAAAGCGGTAAACTTGAATCCGCAATTGCAGCTGACAGCTTGGATCTTTTTCATATTCCAACCAAAAATTGATGGGACGGCTAGCATCATACACGTAGTTGTAGACCCACTGAGCAATCGGTGTAAACTCTTCACCGTATGATCCATCCAGCTGAAGAAAATGTTGCCCCAGCACCGTTTGCTGGCCAGCAAAATCCGGTCTCACTCGCAGGTCACGAACCGTAAAGGCATCTCCATATTGATTGTCGTATAAAAAGCGCTCTAAGACATAGAGAAATTGATGCTTGTTTGAGAAATCCCAGGGTCTTGCCTGCTTGAGTCTTAAGAGGTGGGTCAATTCTTCAGAAGGCGCCTCTAGTTCATGGCTTTGATCATAAAAAACAGTATACAGGCTGGAAATAAGCCAGGTCTTCTCCTAAAGCTAATAAATCTTCTGGCTTTTCTAGAATCAAGGCTTTGAATTTGGAGATTTCCTCTTCTTCCATATATTCTTTGAGCGATGGAAGAGCGGTAGCTTGAAAAAAGTGCCAGCCTAGTCCAGCAGGAAGCTCCACCTGATCCTGCCAACTGCTTGAGCCGATTTGGAGAATATGGGGTATTTGTAATTTTTTATCCATGACGTTCTTCATCCATCCTTCCCATTTCTCGATCAAGCGTTGACCAGTGTATTCTTGAATTTTTTCGATCGAGTAGACCAAGGCTTCGTTCCAAGGCTTCAATTCCAATAAAAAGTGAGTAATCGCCTTCTCTAATTCCTTGTCTCCCTTTGATAAGACACAGCCATTTTTCAAATGATCGACATATTCTGTCTGGACGCGGTTGACCTGTGGAATCCCAGCAGAGATCCCTGCAATCTGCGTATAGAGGTTGGGTTCCTCGCTTAAATCTACGATCAAGCGGGTTTTTTCCAACTCTTGAATAATGTCATTTTCATTTGAAAAATTCTTAACTACAAAACGGTAGTCCGGTGCGTCTTGTACGGACTCTTCATCGATGATCTGGTTTTCCCCAAGCCCTTCCATTTGGGATGGTGATTGAACCAGATGCAAGTCCCTGCTCGCTAGCGATCAATTCCTCGAGTTGCCCTTCTAATTCCTTAACACGCTCCGGCGATCCATTGTAAAATGCAAAAACAACTTCAAATAAAGGATGTTGTGCCAAGACCTCCAGAACCTTCTTGAGCTGGCTCTTACTTGGAAGCTCAGCTTCATTGACATAAAAGTAAATCTTTGATTCCTTGCGCTCCTGACTAGAGCCCAAACGGAGGCGGGAGTCAAAAGAGGTAATCCGGTGTGTCTTTGAGCTAAGCTAGGAGAAAAGACTCCAACCGCTTCTTTGGTTTTTTCACTATCTGTAGATCAAGAGCTGGGCATCAATCATATCAAAATAGAGGGCAAAGTTTTCGGCAGACAAGGGCTGGCGATCCCCGTAGAAAGACAAGACTTTCTTGACACTACTTGCTGTATCTTGTAAAAGAGCCAAATTCGCTGGATGAGCTGCCAAAACCAACTGATCTCGTCCTGGAACCAAGGTTGCTAGCTGCTCCTTCATTTTTTCAGCGACAACGTCTCCCATATTGGCATAGCTTTCTTTTTTGAAGGCATGAAAGAAAGCTTCATTGACCATGACGGAGTGGTTCTCTTCGATCAACATCTCTCT
Organism: Streptococcus sp.; assembly: GCA_047241705.1. GTDB lineage: Bacteria > Bacillota > Bacilli > Lactobacillales > Streptococcaceae > Streptococcus. The sequence goes on along the minus strand of JBKTJB010000001.1, from coordinate 903,037 downwards.
CAAAACCCATTGTCCATCAAAACTCAGATACTCTTGAAAATAGGGTTTTCCCTCATTGTAGTAGATTCTACTAGAGATAAAGCCACGATCATCTATGTACTCGATGTAGCTGATCTCGTCATTCTTATAACGGGTCAAAGAGAGAAGGTTTCCATCCACTCCCATATCAATTTTTGCTAGGTGGTGGCCCTTTCGAAATGCCATCACCAAAAGTGATACAGGAAAAGTGGTCTCACTCGGCCATTCGATGTCCTGAAGCTGGAACTGGGCGCAATAGCCAAATCATAGACGGAACCTGCTGGGATCTTATCAAAAATCGAAAGCACATCTGTCTCTAACAAATCTTGGCGGTGTAAAAAATAGCGCAGTTGCGGACTATATTGAGGCAACAATAAGATCCGATCCATTTCTGCTTCTTGAAAAATACGAACTTGATTAATGGTATCGTCAAATTCAATGGACTCTCGCATCCAGTACCAAGGGGTAGCTGTTTGCTGCCAGATGCGGTCCGTTCCATACCAGGCTGGTACAAAATAATACATGGTTACTCCTAGAATATTCTTGTATAACGTTGATTCACACGAAGGGCACGAATTTCTTCTCGGATATTGTAAATCATCCCGACAAACATGAGGAAGGTTCCTGGAATCATGGTCAAGCGCAAGAGATCCTTATCCCATAACAAGAGAGAAAAAGGAAGCGCCGTGAAGAGGATCAGATACAAGGTCCCAAAAACCGTCAAGCGTAGCACAATTTTATTGATATAGCGACGTGTATCTGCTCCAGGATAGACATGATCGATATACTCGGAAGCCTTCATCATCTTATCTGCAATTTCTTCTCCGTTTACATTGACAAAGGCAAAAGCAAAAGAGAGAAGAGCGATCATCAGAATGTAAAGAAGGATCCAAATCGGATCTCCCATCACCAAGTGTTTGGCTAAACGAGCAACCCACTTGGCATTGGAATCCATTGACAAGATCAAGAGCATAGCATACTGAGGAATGGACACCAAGGTCATGGCGTACATGATAGGGCATCCCTCCTGCCGGGTTGAGCTTGATATCCAAAAAAGTATAACTTTTCAAGTTGTTGTGGATCCCTAATTTATTGACAGGAATCTGGTACTTGGAATATTCCACCAAGACTGCCACATAGACAAAAATCAAGATGAAAATCACGCCCAGAACATAAGCGATTTCTGGGATATTATTGACATTTGAAAGGGTCTGCATCACGTCTTCTGGAAGATACATCACCATCCCAGCCATCATGATCACCACAGAACTTCCAAGCCCCAAAGCGGCATTTAGATCTGAGAGCCAAACTAGAAAGAAGGCTCCGGCTACCATAATCATGGCATTGACCGCAATGACAAGTCCGGGGGTCAACCCTGTCTTCAAGGGGAGATACATGGCCACTGCCAAGGACTGGACGATGGCGAGCGCCAAGGTCACGTACATCTTTCGCCGCTCCACTATCTCCGTGCTGGTTTTTTCGAGGTTAAAGCGTTTTGAAACGGTAAACATCCGCCACAAAATCATGGAAGACATCCATGGGGATAGACCGATCGAAAAGATAGACATTCCGCGGAGGTTTCCCCCCATCACAGCGCTTGAGAGCTGCAAGCCTGTTGTCGTTCCCTCATTGAGTCTCAAGGCCTTTGATAAGTCAACAAAAGGCAGGGAAATTTTACTTCCCAAAACATAAATAAAGACGAAAAATATCGTCCAACAAAATCTCTTTCCTACTTCAGATCGTTTTAACATTTCTTTTAAACTTTCTCTTACTCATTTTGACTCTTTCACCAGGGAAACAGCCTTTAAATATGTGCCTTTAGAGCATTTTATCTCAACTTATTTTACCATAATTTGCGACTTTTCCAAACTCATTTGTCACTAATATTTGATAATATTTCAAATTCCCCATTTGGTACCGTATTCAACAAAAATCCTTCAGATGTTTATCTGAAGAATTTTGTTTACTTGAATATTATTCTCCTAAAGCCATGATGGTATCGACAAATAATTTCTTTGTAAAATAGCCATTGCGGATCAAATAAGAAGTATATTGAGCCTTTCGGACCATTTGGGCATACTCTTCTTCTGTACAGTCTTGGACCAAACGATTGGCTTCTTCAAGACTGGAGGCTACAAAGCCGAGCCCTTTTCTCGAATATAGTCTGCATTTGACAAATAGTCTGGCACTACTACTGGAAGACCAGCAGATAGATAAGTCGATAGTTTGTAGGAAATATTTTCTTTGTAGTAATCCCGCTCATCCTCAGGATTCTCAGAATTTCCCCAGACAAGCCCAAAACCACCCTTGGAAAGCTCGAGAAGCAATTCTTGCTTAGTCCGCCAGCCTTCCATATGGATCTTAGAATAATCGACTCCTTCAACTGGTTCGAGTATAGACATGAAGGGGTGTCTCATATTTCCAATCGATGATATGTGGGAAACGTGAAGGATTTCCTGAGAAGATCAGTTTTTTCTCAAATTGCGGAGTGTAGAGGTCCAAACTATGGGTCAAATCCCACAACTTTTGGACCACATATTTTTTCACTGTGAGTCCTTCTGATACTAGACGATGGTACATTTGCTCTGACGGAACAACGACCAGATCACTCTGATTGTACATGTCGATATAGTTAGGCATTAGATAATAATTGCTCTCAAACATGAGTGGTGGGACATCATGGATAAACATGACCAGCTTGGTTTGAAGGAGTTTTAACTTATCAACCAAACGGCGGTCCCACTCAATTCCATTCCAAGAAGGAGATTGAACGAAGACAATATCCCCAAAAGCAACGCCTGCTAAAATCCCATCCATTCGCGAGTTCAATTCGCTAGCTGGTTCATTGCTATGATCATAAAAGTAGATCCCTAATTCATTAACCCCAAGTTCACGAACGACATTCATAATATCGTTTTGTGCCATCAGGGCAACACTTTTCGAAGATTGCCCAAATAGATTTGTAAAATGGATTTTCATCTCTTTCCTCTGACTCTTCTTTTTTAATCCCATATTTCCTGAAGATATGAAGGCAAACTGAGCTTTTCACAAAGTAACCTTTTTCATACCCCTCAACGAAAACTTCCTCATTCATTATAACATATTTCCCAACTTCTTAGACATTCTAGATCAATAAAAGACCGGTTCATTCCGGTCTTTTATTGATCTATTTGCCATCTTTTTCCGAATTCCTAAAAGGCTTAATCCAGACAGAAGAATGGAAGCTACTATAGCAAAGATATTGTTCGAAGGATGGGCCCTGTCTCTGGAAAGAGCAGGTCCCGAAGAATGCGTCTCACTCTAGCGAGCTTGCCATCTGATGGAGATTCTGAGTGAGAGGTGCTAGATGAGGACACGACAGACTCAGAAGGACTGGTCATAGCAGAGAAACTTGACGCATAAGACACACTGATCCATTCAGAAGCTTCATGCGATAGGGATTGACTCTCTGTCGATGATGCGCTCATAGAGTCTGAGACACTCGTCAAAGGGAATTCAGACACTGACATCGACGTTGAAGCAGATTCACTTGCAGAAAATAGTTGATTGGCTATAGGAGTCAGACTTCGATAGCGAGGCTGACGCTAGAGATTCTGAATGAGATGTCCATTGTGAAGCAGATAGACTCTCTGAAATTGATCGAGAGAACGATCCAGACTTCTGAAACCTGCGATGCAGCTACGACATCAGAAGTTGAAGCTGATTCGCTTGTTGAGGCAGAAGTTTGGACTAGTGACTCAGATTGACTTGGCAGAAACCGAAGCTTGCACCAAGGATTCGGATTGACTCATTGAAACAGATTCAGACAGCTTTTCGGCTCATCGAAATAGATTGCTGACAAGGAAATCAGATTGAGACAACCACTTTGCCGATCCAACCGCTCGATGTTGACTGCGATCTGAGACATAGAAATGGATCTAGACGCTGAAATCGAGATAAGGATACCGACTGACTCAACAGAAACAGATTTCGAGGCTTTTTTCAGACTCACTCTTAGATGCTGATTCATAAGCTACTTTTGATTGCGATTCTGATTGACTGGCGGAGACGAGGACCTGAACCAACGAGTCTGATTGACTAGCAGAAACAGATTCTTTGAATCAGCAATTCAGACTGGCTTGGTGGAGACTGATGCTTGAACTTGTGACTCCGATTAGCTCGCTGAAGTCGATGCTTGAACCAACGACTTTGATTGACTGGCAGAATACAGATTCCTGAACCAACGACTCTGATTGACTTGCAAAAAGATCGAAGCTTGAACTTGTGATTCTGACTGACTCCATGATGTTGATTGCAAATCAGTCGATACTTGCGATTCCGACTGACTCATTGAATCAGAACGAGAAAAGGACATAGATTCTGTATCTTTGAGACTCTAGATCTGACATCAGAAGTAGATTGTGATTGACTCACTGAAACCGGATTCTTGTACTAACGATCTCTGACTGGCTCGCTGAAACGGATGCTTGAACCAAAAGACTCTGATTGGCCTAGACGATACAGATGTTCTGAGCCAAGGAGTCTGATCGACTGGCTGAAACTGATTCTTGATACTAACGACTCTGATTGACTCACTGGAAACCACATGCTTGCAACCTGCGAGTTCTGATTGGCTCGCTGGAAACTAGACGCTTGTACCAACGACTCAGACTGACTTGCTGAAACTGATTCCTGTGCCAAATGACTCAGACTCGACTTGCTGAAACTGATTCTTGTACCAATGACTCAGACTGACTTGCTGAAACTGATTCTTGTACCCAATCGACCAGACTGACTTGACTGAAACTGTGGCTTTTACCAAAGACTCTGATTGGCTAGACGATACAGATCCCTGAACCAAGGAATCAGACTGACTCTGCTGAAACTGATTCTTATCAAGGAATCGGACTGACTCGCTGAGACTGACTCTTGTACCTGCGAATCGGACTGGCTCGCAGAAACGGATTCTTGAACCAACGACTCTGATTGACTTGTAGAAATCGATTCCTGTAGCAAAGATTCGGATTGACTAGCTGAAACTGACACTTGAACCAGTGATTCAGATTGACTCATCGAAATAGATTGCGACAAGGAAATCGGTTGAGAAACCACTTCTTCCGATCCAACAGCCGATGTTGACTGCGATTGAGAGCACAAGAAATTGATCTGGATACAAATTAGATAAGGATACCGACTGACTCAACGAAACAGATTTTGGAGGCTTTTTCAGACTCACTCTTAGATGCTGATGCGGCTTTTGATTGCGAGTCTGATTGACTGACTAGAACAGATTCTTGAATCAAGTGAATCGGACTGACTAGTTGAAACCGACTCTTGTACCAAGGACTCTGATTGGCTCGCATGAAACCGACTCTTGTACCAATGACACTCAGATTGACTCGCTGAAATGGACTCCTGTACCAAGCGACTCAGACCGACTTGTCGAAACTGAGGCTTGAACCTGCAGAGTCTGATCGACTAGCCGAGATATGAAGCTTGGATCAACGATTCAGATTTGCTTGGCTGAAGCTGATTCTCGAACCTGCGGATTCTGGATTGACTGGGCTGATAACCGATGCCTGAAATCAATGACTCAGACTGACCCGCTGAAGCCGAAGCTTGAACCTGCGATTCAGACTGGCTTGCAGAGATTGATGCCGTTGAACTCTAATGACTTGACTGACTTAGCTGAAACTGGAGGTTTGAGACCAACGATTCAGACTGGCTTGCAGAGACTGATGCTTGAACCTGTGACTCTGGACTGACTGGCTGAGACTGATGCTTGTACCAATGACTCTGATTGGCTGGCTGGAAGCCGAAGCTTGAACTCAGTGACTCTGACTGGCTTGCCGAAACCGATTCTTGAACCTAGTGACTCCAGATTGACTCGCTGAAGTCGAGATGCTTGGACTTGTGAGTCTCGATTGACTCGCAGAAATTGATTCTTTAACCAGCGACTCGGACTCGACTTGCTGAAGCAGAAGCTTGAACTTGTGACTCTGACTGGCTTGCCGAAACCGAAGATTGAACCAAGGATTCGGACTGGCTCGCAGAAAGTGATTCTTGAGCTATAACTCTGACTGACTCACAGAAATCGATTCTTGAACCTGTGACTCAGATTGGCTCACTGGAAGCTGATTCTTGAACCATGTGACTCAGATTGGCTCGCTGAAAGCGATTCTTGAACCTGCGACTCAGATTGGCTCACTGAAAGCGATTCTTGAACCGAGTGAGTTCAGATTGACTCGCGGATATTGAAGCTTGAACACTGTGAACTCTGGACTGACTTGGCTGAAATCGAAGCTTGGGTTAATGTAATTCAGATTGACTTGCTGAAGTTGAAGCTTTCAACTAACGGACTCGGATTGACTTGCTGAAACGGACTCTTGTACCAACGATCAGATTGGCTTAGCTGGAAGTCGATTCTTTAATTAACGATTCGACTGACTGGCCGAAACCGCAGATTGAACCAACGATCTGACTGGCTCGCTGAAAGTGATTCTTGAACTTGTGATTCTCGACTGACTCGCGGAAGTGATTCTTGAGCTTTCGCGACTCTAACTACCCACTGAAAGCGATTCTTGAACCTGTGACTCAGACTGGCTCGCAGAAAGCGATTCTTGAACCAAGGATTCTGATCGGCTCGCCGATTCTGAGGATTTAACCAGGATGTCGATTGGCTCGTAGAAAGCAATTCTTGAGCCGACGATTCAGATTGACTAAGGAAAATTGATGTTTGAACTAAGAAATCAGACTGGCTCGCGGAAAGTGATTCTTGAGCCAAGGACTTTGATTGACTCGAGCAAGCATAGCTTGAATTAAAGAATCAGACTGGCTCGCAAAAACCGAGGCTTGAACCGAGGATTCTGACCGACTCGCAGATAGCGATGCTGGGGCCAAGGATTCTGACCTGAGATCTTGAAATAGACTCAAAGGTTGGTGACTCACTCTCAGAGATGGAAGATGAAGTTGAAAAACTTTGAGACTGTGAGGCAGACTCAGATGCCGTCATCTTCCGATAATAGTAGTTCACACTCGTCATTGGATTAGCATAATAGTTATCCTTAATCGTATGCTTGAAACGAGAGAAGCCATCGGCTCCTTGAGGAGTCGCATCTTCTCCTACAACCATCGTTGTGATTTTTGAAAAGGAAGGTGATTTGGAACAGCTGTGAATGGTTTTCGGAACTGTGTACGCTATTCCCGTCTTTTCATCAGTATAGGTCACTGTTTCATTGGCGAAAACCAACCTGTTACGTCCAGTTCAAAGTTATGTTCATCCACACGTCTTGGAGTAACGTTTAGAAATAACCTTATTTTTACTTTCAATCTTCATTCCACCTAAGTCAGACAATTGACCTGGAACGTCGTAAGGGTTTAAAAGTTTTTCATAAACAAGGTATGCTTATCAAATACTGGTTCATTCTACCTGTATCCTGAGGTCAATGTATATATTTTAGAAGGATCCAAGACGTAATAGTTGAAAGAATGTAGTCCCCATTTGATTCGTTGGGACAACTTCACTTTATAAAATGCTCACGCGCGCCGCCGTATAAATTAACTCGTTCTTTTCCAACTTTACTATTAATATCAAAGATCCCAGTGGTCGCATTTTGAGAAGTGCTTACTACTGGTACCTGTACACTTAACCTGCAATATCACGCGCATTTGAAGTCGGATACTATTGTCCCTCAATCCCAGATTGCCGTATTCAGCAAGGATCTCTTCCTCACCAGTTGGTTTATACAGTCCATTTCTGCATTTACCCTTTGATCCACCAAACGATACAAGGTAGACTGTTGAGACCACATGGTTGGTACTTTAACCTGGAAGAACTCATTTAATATTTGACCTTGACGTGAAGGTTCCATGACATCATAGACATCTCGGAGCATAACACTTCTGGCTGGAACCATAATACTAGGAAAAGATTGTAGGGTCACATAAGGAGGTTTACTTGCGTCTCCGAAAGAATAGATAAAGTTGTTGCCTGCTGGAGAATCGGCAATCAAGACTTCTTTAGGAAGTCGTATAGGGCTATTCAATCTCTCATTGGGGTGGAATGTTTGAGAAAAGACTTCTGATCCATCTGATTTCTTCACAATTCGGAAATAACATTCTTCGGATCACGAATATCTCGATTCGTTTCGCTACGATCAACAGATAGTGTCGCATAGTAGCCCAAAGGATTCCTCATTTCGGTCAACAAATTCCCAAATTGCAAAAGTATAACGGTTCAAATCGTGATCTTTTGAATACTTTGCAAGCTCTTCTGGAGTTAACAAAGCATTTTTATCTAGGTTCGGGTCTTTGGCAACATTCGAGGTTGGCAGTGGCGCATCTACCACATTGGCGCCATGGCGATCATCCATCTCGGGTGAGATGGATAGATCTTCATCACTACTTCTAGCCTCTTCACTAATTGGAGCCAATTGAGCTGAGATAGCTGGTTTCCCATTTATATTGGAATTTCCCACAAAGCCTGCAGCCGTTAAGGTGGTCATCATCTCATCAACTGCCTTTGCCCAAGCGATCGCGTTGCTCGGCATAAGCTTGCGCACCAGCATTTGTATGGACCAAACGATAGCTAGTAGTTACTTCCGATTGTAGCTTATTGATAACTTTGCTTCCAGGCTGCCTTACGCTCAGGCACAGGTATCTGAGCAGCGTATTTCCTACGATTTGTTGGAGCAGCTCTGTCTTCAAGCATTTTGTTCCAATAGGGAAGCTTCATCTGTAGCTGCTGGTTCATCTACCGCTGATTCTGAAGCTAGAACTTGTGTGGATTCACTAGAAACGCTTGCCAAACTGGTAGATTCTTGCCCACTGATGGAAATAGAAGTCGATTCACTCATAGAGAGCGAATGGCTAGTCGTTTCAGAAAGACTTGTAGAGGTTGATAGAGGAAGCAGAGGCAGAATCTAGCGAGGATGTTCTTGAAAGAATAACGCTACTCTGCTTCTGCCAATGTCTCTTGTTTCGTTTCAGACACAGTTGGGGACGAGAGATGCCACTTCTTCTGCTTGAGCCGTCGTAGCCACAACAGTCTCCTCCAAATACAGTCCCTACAGCAACCAAGCCTTTAATAACTGTTGACCCTTCTTATGAAGACGACCGCCATCTTCTGGAACTTCGGCAATGACCATCTCCTCTCACTTGCCCTCGAACCACACGAAAGAGTCCTAGAGCAGCAGTTGATGCTCGAAGCCAATTTTTTCCTGATTTAATTAATTTGAAGCGTACGACACGATCTGTCTCACGAAAGTTTCCTTTTGAACGCTTAAATTGCATGATATTCCCCTTACATTGTAGTCATTATTCATTATACAGGAATACTACGTAGATCCAAGTAATTTGCTAGTAAAAAACTTATTTATTTTTGTTTTTGTTTTCGAATTTTTTGCAAGAAATTAAAAACACTTCATTCTACTTAGTAAAAAAGTGAATCTCCTATGAGATTCACTGGAAAAATGATAGTTCCTACTAGATCAGTTCCCCTTCTTTTACGTCGGGTCAGTCCAGCAATTCCAGCTAACCCTGTAACAACCCCAAGAAGAGCTGATGTCACAGATCCTGCTTCGCCAGTATTCGGAAGCGCCACAGATTGGCTGTGTTTTTGTGAACCACTTGCTGATTCTGATGAAGACAATAATTCTGAACCAGAAGCTGATTGTGAACCCACTACCAGATATTGATACTGATTGAGATTGACTCACTGAAACCGACTCCGATGTTGCCACCGATTCGAAGTCGACTAACGATTCTGAGGTAGAGCAGATTCGAAGTCGATACTGATTCTGACGTTGAAACCGATTCGGACGTAGACGACTGACTTCCGATGGTTGGCATGGCACGATTCGGACGTTGACGACTGATTCTGACGATGACGATGAATCACACGATTGACTGAATGACTCGATGTTGACACATGACTCGGATGCTGAAACCGATTCTGAAGTAGAGACTGATTCGGAAGTCGATACGGATTCGGACGTAGACACTGATTCAGACGTAGACACTGGATTCTGGAGGCTGATACCGACTCGATGTTGAGACTGACTCAGACGCTGATACTCGATTCTGAGGCTGACAATGACTGGATGCCGAGACTGATTCTGAGGTAGAAACCGACCTCGATATCGACAGCGACTCGATGCTGAAACCGATTCAGACGCTGATGCAGATTCTGGAGGTCGACACTGACTCGGACGTCGATGCTGACCCAGAAGTCGAGACTGATTCAGATGTTGGAACAGAGGCTGATTCTGATTCAGATGTTGACACCGATTCAGACGTTGATACCGACTCAGACGTCCACTGGGACAGACGTAGACACTGACTCAGAGGCCGACAACTGGACTCGGAGTACAGAGACCGACTCGGACGCTGACACTGACTCCTGAAGTTGACACCGACTCAGACGTTGATACGGACCTCTCGATGCTGACAATGACTCGGACGTAGACACCGATTCAGAAGTTGAAACTGACTCTGGACGTCGAGACTGATTCAGATGTTGAAAAGAGCTGGATTCTGATGTGATACAGATTCAGATGTTGATACAGACTCAGACGATTGATACCGACTCGGAGGCTGGACAATGACTCGGAAGTCGAGACTAACTCAGACGTAGACACTGATTCAGATGTTGAAACGCGGATTCAGATGTGTTGACGCTGACTTCAGATGCTTGACAACTGGCTCAGACGCGTTGAGACTGACTTCAGATGTTGAGACTGACTCGGAGCTTGAAACCAAACTCTGACATGAAAACGATTCAGATGTTTGAAGCTGGGATTTCAGAACGTTGGGACAACCGACTCGAGACGTACAGGAAACCAGACTTACGGATGCTCGACACTCGACTCTGGAGGTCGATGCTGACTCCGGATGTCGACACTGATTCAGACGTCTGAAGCAGACTCTGACGTAGAAACTGGATTCGGACGTTGAAACCGACTCTGAACGTCAGACCCCGGCCCGAGATGTTGACGCTGATTCAGAGGTACGAGAACGGACTCGGACGTCGATGACTGACTCTGACGTCAGAAACTGACTCAGACGGGCGACGACTCGGTCAATGCGTGCAGGTGGAAATACAGGAAACGGACTCGACGTCGACACTGGATTCAGATGTTGAAACTGACCTCGGATGCTGACATCGATTCGGACGTAGATAACTGGACTCGGACGTTGAGGCTGACTCGGACAGTCGACACCGATTCAGACGTTGAAACTGACCTCGGACGTTGATACTGATTCTGAACTTGAAACCGACTCTGAAGTAGATAATTGATTCTGACGAAACCGATTCTGAAGTAGATACTGACTCAGACGCTGGAAACTCGACACCGGACGCTGACAGCTGATTCAGAGGTTGGCATTGATTCGACCATGGACTCTGGATTCAGACCCCAGACACGGACTCGGACGTCGACACCGACTCAGACGCTGACGCCTGACTCAGGGCATTGAAACTGACTCAGACGTAGACACCGACTCAGAACGCGAAGACAGACTCTGGCACGTAGAAACCGACTCCTGACATTGACGCGGGTTCTGAGGTCGATTCGCGATTCCGAACACCGATACCGACTCCAGACGTTGATACAGATACAAGTTCGGAGGTAGAAACTGATACAAGAACACTCTTTGAAGATTGCTTCTGATGCACAAGTGATTCAAATTGACTTGTCGACATCGATTCTGAATTCGAGACAGATTGACTATATTCTGGTTGGAGTCCATCGTCCACTGCTACCAAGTTACTTGCGTCCGAATAAAAGCCGCATGGTCACCGTAAGAAGATCTCAGTTTTTGCATTCCCACTCCACCCGACTACCGCAAAGGCACTGTAGGGACCACAGCCGCCTATGACCCAGAAGCATCAGCCACAGCCGTTTAATTTCCTCGTCGTTGGCAAGTACAAAACGACCCAAGTGGCCCCAGGCTTCTGGCACCTGTAACTGTTAAGCAGGTGTCTGGGTAAATAGCTTTCTCCAATAGTCTCGTCGTCACCGTCGGCGTTGGGAGACGCTTTCGACAGGAACGGTTACATCATTTGAAGTATTATCTTTGTAAGTAATGGTTACCACACCTGATGCGGAGACAGAATAATCCTTAAAAGTCCTTCGAGCTTACAATTTTGGGATTAGAGGCCTTAGACGCCTCCCAGATCCTATCTTTTTCAACCTCTGCTACATTGCTAGTATCATTGACATAGATCTCTGTCGTCACAGGCCTAATTGGGTTACGGATACCGTCATTTTGAGGTAACACTTTAATTCGGAAAGAGCGATCAATAAACTGATTGTTTGAATTGGTAAATCTAACCGTGATCGTATATGTGTTACCATGAGCTCTGCGACCTCTTTGTCTCCAACTTTCCCTTCAGTCAACATCGGTGCAAACGGAGATTTTCAAAGGTAGCATTAGGAACTCAATACACCTTCGGCCCGTTCTCGCTGTTAGGAGCATAGCCCATATAGGTCAGGACAACCCCACCATTTCGCTCTCTCCCACAATGTACTGCAGCTTAACAGGATCTGAATTATAGGCCGTAATTACATGATTATTTGCAGGAGCACTCATGAAAAATGGCGCACGAAAACTATTCTCTGCATCTAATGCACGTCCTGTCCGCGGATCTCGTTGGCCCGATGTCGCATGGAGCACCGCATTGACAAGCGATTGCGTGCACTCTAGCCTAGTTTCCACTCCATCGACTTGGATTGCCGGATTGGACAAGCCTGTACGAATAGCCTCTAAAGCCAGATCTCCATTTTCTGTCAGCAGATTCTGTCCCAGGGATTTCCAGAGCCTGTGCCCGATAGGTATATAAATCCAAGGCCAAGACCTGCAGACGCTTCACCTGTCCTCCTTGAGTGAGTTGTCTGAGCTACTGCTTCTTCTCACTCGTTTCAGAAGTAGCTACATGAATAGTACTCATTCTCTGAGAGAGTGCTACTAGCAATTTCGAAGTAGGCGGACTCATTGAGGCACTGACACCATGAGATTCGCTCAAAGATACCGATTGAGACAGTGAGACGCCTTTCACTAGCTGACTCTGAAAATGAGATGGATTCACTTATAGATTGACTGGCTGACGCAGAATCTGAGTTAGACGTCGTCCCCAAGACCAAACTATCCGAACCCGCTACACCGGTCGATGGGCTGATTTCAGACCCAACAGTCGCACTACATCTCATTTTCTCCTCTAGCAAATACTGGATCCAGCAATTCGTCAGTCGCCCCAGCAAGAGACACCCAACACAAGAATCCCTTTGGAAATCGGAGCTGGAACTGGATCAGCAGATGTTTCGAAAGAGTCTCACGATTTCATCAGTCGCATCAGTACGAGAGACACGGAAAAAGCCCTAGCTGCGAGATGGACGCTCGCACCCAAGCTTTTCCCTGATTTGATTAATTTATAGCGTGTGATCCGCTCTGTTTCGCGAAACTCTCCTTCAAACGACTTGAAAAACATGTCCGCTCCTTAAAAATAAGATATCGAGTTATTATACACTAATTTTCCCCAAAAGTAACTCATTAAGACTAGTTTTTAACATAAAAAAAAGCACACAAAAAGAGAACCCGGAGGTTCTCTTTTTGGATCCTTTTTCATTTCCCACATACCTGAAATGACCGAATCAAATTAGGATAGAAGATTATTTTTCATCTTCCTTTTTGCGGCTTCCAAGTGCTGCAACCCCTGCAACCCCTGCAACTGCTCCAAGAAGAGCTGAAGCTACAGATCCTGTTTCACCAGTATTTGGAAGTTGTTCAAGAGCTGGAGCTGGTTTGAGCTGGCTTGCTCAGGAACTGGGTTCACTGGTGTAGCAGTGTTGGATCTACCGGTGTGTTTGGTGTTGGATCCATTGGTTTATTAGGTGTTGGATCTACCGGTGTATTTGGTGTTGGAGTTGGTGGCACTGGAGTGTTTGGTGTTGGAATGTTTGGAGTCTTCACAAGTTTGTAAACATAAGTAACGTTCTTATCACCTTCGATGACTTTACCAGTTGTTGGGTCAGTTGTCGTCAAGTGACCTTCACCGTCAACTTTACCTACTGGGTAGTTACCTTGTGGTACCAATTCATAGACTTTACCGTCTGGAGTTACGATTGTCTTAGGACGGTTATCCACAACTGTATCGTAGTCTTTACCTACTGGTTGGTCTTTTTCATCCACTACTGAAGTCTTGATCGTGTTACCATTTTCATCTACATAGTGAACGTAGACATTACCCTTCTAGGTTGAGTTGGTTGTTCTTTAAGTTTGTAGATGTAAGTGACGTCTTTACGTCCTTTCGATCACTTTATCAAGTTGTAGCATCTGATGACTCAAGGTGACCTTGTCCATCAACTCCTTACCGACAGTGTAGTTACCGGCTGGTACCAATTCATGTGTCTTACCATTGTATTGGATTTCATTTGGACGGTTGTCTACTACTGTATCGTAGTCTTTATCAACTGGTTGATCTTTTTCATCCACTACTGAAGTCTTAATTGTGTTACCTTCAGTGTCTTTATAGTGAACGTAAACGTCACCCTTCACTTCTTTGTAAACGTAAGTGATGATTGAACGTGGTTTATCAACTTTACCTTTAATTGGATCAGATGATTCCAAGTGTCCATCGCCATCAACTTTACCTACTGGGTAGTCACCTTTCGGTACGATCTTGTAAGTCTTACCGTCTGGAGTCTTGATAGTATTAGGTTTTTCACCTTCCTCAGTTGTGTTATATGGTGTGTCATATGGTGAGTTTGGTGTGTCTTGACGAGGTTTCTTGATTTCTTTACCTTTTCGTCTACGTAAGTGATGATAACGTCACCTTCTTTAGGTTTCGTTGGATCTTCTTTCAGTTTGTAGACGTAAGTGACATTCTTATCACCTTCAACAACTTTACCAGTTGTAGCATCATCACCTGTCCAGTGACCTTGTTCGTCGACTTGACCTACTGGGTAGTTACCGGCTGGTACCAATTCGTATGTCGTTACCTTGGAACTCGATTTCTTGTGGACGGTTGTCTACTACTGTATCGTAGTCTTTATCAACTGGTTGCTCTCTTTCGTCAGTGACATCGATGCCTTGATCGTGTTACCATTCAGCATCAGCTATTAGTGAATCGCAAACGTTACCCTTCACTTCTTTATAAAACGTACGTAATGGTTGACTTTAGGTTTATCAACTTTACCTTTAATTGGATCAGATGATTCTAAGTGTCCATCTTCGTCAACTTTACCTACTGGGTAGTCACCTTTCGGTACGATCTTATAAGTCTTACCGTCTGGAGTCTTGATAGTATTAGGTTTTTCACCTTCCTCAGTTGTGTTATATGGTGTGTCATATGGTGAGTTTGGTGTATCTTGACGAGGATTTTTGAATTTCCTTACCATCTTCTTTCACGGATGTAAGTGATGATTACTTCACCTTCTTTAGGTGCTCGCCTCAGGATCTTGCTGAAGAGTTAGACGCTCTATCAGGATACAGACGTAGAAAGTGATCTTAGAAGCTGGTGCCTAATGATGTCTGACTGGCTTGCCTGATACTGATGCTGACTCAGACGCTGATGTGCTCAATGATGCTGATTGACTAGCTGACACTGATGCTGACTCAGACGCTGACGTGTCGATGATGTTGATCGACCAGCCGGTACACTGATGCTGTACTTCAGACGCTGATGTGCTCAATGATGCTCGATGTGACTTAGGCTGATCACCGATGCTGACTCAGACGCTGATGTGCTCATATGATGCTGATTGGCTTGCTGGATGCTGATGCTGACTCAGGACGCTGATGTGCTCAATGATGCTGATTGGCTTTGATTGCCACGTCGAAGCTCACGCTGATGCCGATGCGCTCAATGACTTGCCTTGAGGCTGACTCACATGCAGAAACAGATGCAGACGTTAGATGTTGAAGCTGATACTGATGCTAGACTCAGACGTTGAAGTTGATTCAGAAACTGCTAATGGCTTGCTGAAGCTGGATTGCAGAAGCTTGAAACTGATTGGCTTGCTGATGCTGATGCAGATGCAGAAGCTGATTGCGCTCGCTGATGCTGATTGCGGTATGCTGAAGTAGAAGCTGGATGCTGACGCGCGATGCTGACTCAATGATGCAGATTGGTTGATGCTGACCCAGACGCTGACGTCAGATGCCGATGCTGACGCGCTGATGCTGATTGGCTGATGCTGGATGCTGATGCTGACTCAGATGCCGATGCACCTAATGATGCTGATTGTGCTTGCTGATACAGATGCAGAGGCTAGAAGCCGATGCGCTCGATTGATGACTCAGATTGCGCTTGCTAGATACTGATGGTAGCTAGGAAGCAGATGCCGATTGTGACTCAGATGCACTTGCTGATTACCATTGAAGCAGATGCCGATGCGAAGCCGATGTGCTCGATGATGCTGACTCAGATACATACAGAAGCTGATTCAGATGCAGCAGATGTACGCAATGACGCTGATTCTGGATTGTGACTCAGATACACAAGCTGATTCTAGCGTCTGATGTGGCTCAATGATGCAGATGCCAGATGCAGATGCAGAAGCTGGACTCAGCGTCTGACGTGCTCAATGATGCATGATGCTGACTCTGCTGACACACTCGCTGACTCAACAGCTGGATTGGCCTCAATGAGGCAGAAGCCGACTTGATGCAGACGCTGATTCAGAAGCTTGTTCTGATTTAGACTCCAACGAAACGGATGCAGATGCTGATGCTGATACAGATGCTGAAGCTCAAGTCGTCTCTGAGTTGTGATTGAGAATCCTCTTTTCAGATTTGTAGATATAGGTACATTTTATCTTCTTTAGCAACTGAACCTGTATCATTCAGTTGTAAGGTGACCATCTGAGTCAACTTGACCAACAGTATGCAAAAATTAAGTGATCAACAGTTTTACCATTGTGCTCCAATTGTACCCGGACGGTTATCTACTACTGTACTCATAGTGTTTATTGCGAGGTTGATGCAGAGTTTCATCTGTTAACAGATTGTGATTGAGATGTTCCTTCAGTATCTCTATAGTGAACGTAAACATTCCCTCTTCATCTGACTTCTTGTAGTAGTGTGTCACATCATTAGACACTGGGTTTAATCTTTTGAAGAGATCGAGAAGTTATTAAAGAATGATGGATAACCGCTTGCTTTATCACCTTGGTGTATTAACCAATTCTTCGATGACATTTGAAGTATTGTTACGACCTCGGTCAACATCGGTAGAGAATTGAGGTGAAGCTGTAAAGGCGTCGCCAGTTGCTTTGTTGTACCAACCGCTCAAACGCACATTACCACCAGCCGCATCTGAATAAGTTTGTACTTTGAGTCTGTAGTTTCCGTCTTTACTATCTACATAACCTACTTCTTTAGGATCGGTACTAGTTCCTTCAACAGTAGCTCTTGTTCCTGGTTTAGCAGGATCAGAAGTGTAAACCAAAGTATAATTATCAAAGTTCAAATTGTTTACATCTGTTGGGATGGCTATATGCGAAGAAACTTTAGAAGGGTCCAAAACATAAAACTTAACTACTGATGAACCATCTGTAGATACTTGTTCAATAACACGTTTCACATAGTAATGTGCACGTCCACCTTGAAGTTCAAGGTATTTAGCACCAACGCCTCCTCAATGTACCACTCCATGTCATTCGATGAATTCAGTACGTGTGTATACATATCCTTCAAAATCACGTGGTTGAGAAGCAGTATAATTTTGTCCATCAATACCTGTTTGAGTATATGTAGCTAACTGAGTTCCATCTTCTGTTTTGTAATAAGTTGTATGATCTACTTTAGCAGTTGGAATATTTGTTTGAACGTTAGGTTTTGTGTCATTTTCATTTCCTGGGAATGAAGTATCACGAACCTGAAGAATATGGTAGTTTATATTTATCATCAGCAGTTGGTCCAGCATCACGGTTGTTAGTCCAAGTTCCTAGGATTTGAGATGCGTCACCAGTAGTGCATAGTCAAATTGTGGAGCATAAGTTGAATTTGCATTTACAAGCGTGTTGAATTGGTATTTTGAACCCGCAGTCATATCCAAAGTTTCAACTTCATTTCCTGTTGACTTATCTACCAAACGAGCAATGTACAGGTAGGCGTATTGCTTAGAACTCCACAGTAGAGCGGTCAACAGAGAATGTCACATAGTAGCCCCCATTACTATAAGTAACACCACCTTGAGATGCAGGGCCTTGCCAGTTTTGAAGATCCCAAATAGAAAACGTATAACGAGAGGCACTTCGGGTCTAGTTTATAGTTTGGATTTGTCCACGCTGGATCAGAAATTGATGCGCCGTTAGCATCAGTCATGCTTGGACTTACTTCAACATTTGCTGCAAGTGTGTTTGAAGTCGCAATGGCATCCAATTGTGCTGAAATTGCTGGAGCACCGTTTACCGTTGTGTTACCAGTAAATCCTGCTGCAGTCAAGGTTGCCATCATGTCATCTACTGACTTGCTCAAAGCGTTCGCGTTGGTCTGCGTGATGATTGAGCTGACAGCATTAGGCGTTGATCAGGTTGCTGCTTGCTGTCAATTCTGTTTGAACTTTAGCGATGGCAGCATCAAGTGTTGCTTTCTTTTCTGGAGCCGAAACAGTTGCTGAGTAGTCTCCTGCAATCTTGTTCAACAATGCTGCTTCTGAAGCGTTTTGTTCCAAAACAACTTTATCTTCAGCTTTCGCTACTGTTGTAGTGCTTTCTACACTTACTTCAGAGCCAGCTGCTACAGTTGATTCGCTTGAAGCTGCTGAAAGTTCTGCTGAACCTTGTTCGCTCAATGAAGCTGGACAGGAGATGCTGACAGATACAGCTGATGTTGAGGTTGAAGCACTTGCAGATTCAGCTGCTGACTAGTTGATGCTCTCGGTTAGTTGACTCAGTTGTTGATGCTGTTGTTGATTCAGACTGAGATTCTGTTGTTGATGTTGTACCAAGTACCAGTACTTCCTTGTACTACAAGAGCTTCACTTGAAAGCTCAGATGCAGTCGCAACATCTGATCCTGTCTCATCTGCTTTTGCAGTGTTCGCTACTGTAGCTGCACCAAGAACAGCCCCAGCTGCTACGATCCCTTTGAGCAAGCCACGGCTTGTCATTTCTTTCACTGATACTGCGTCTTCACGCACTTCAGCTACAACAGTCTCTTCGACTTGACCACGAATGACTTTCAAAAGACCAAAGTTAGAAGTCGCAGCACGCAACCAGTTTTTACCTGATTTGATCAATTTGAAACGAGTCACACGATCTGTTTCACGGAATTCACCGTCTGAACGTTTAAAAACATTTCTGTCTCCTTATTACATTTTTTATTTCCTAACATTATAGACTAATCTGTCGATTTTTGGAAGCAATTATCCTTAATTATTGCTATTTTTTTATAATTTTTGTTTTAGATAGTAATAAAATCGTTTTCAGTAGGATCAATTTGTCAAACCGGGGCAATTTTTTGAAAAAATCCTATAATACTTTTACTTTAGAGGTAAAACAAAAAGCCCCATTTAATAGGGACTTTTCTGATAATTATCTGATTTTTTCCAACATGTTTTCAATGTGTTGGATGGATTTTTCGCGTCCAAGTAAGTAGATGGTATCTGGCAATTCAGGACCATGCATTTCACCTGAAACGGCGATACGGATTGGCATAAAGAGATTCTTCCCTTTGATCCCAGTTTCTTTTTGAACCGCTTTGATTTGTGGGAAGATATTTTCTGCCACAAACTCATCGTCTGACATGGCTTCGAGTTTCGCTTTGAAGGCTTCAAGTACAGCCGGCACCGTTTCACCAGCCATGACTTCTCGCTCAGCATCTGTCAACTCTGGGAAGTCTGAGAAGACAGAGGTCTGTCAACGGAACCGATTCTCGTCCACCGACTTCATTTGTGGTTTGTAGAGTTCCACCAATTTCTCAGCCTTGTCTGTCAGACGACCTGCTTCTTCTGAGGAATGGCTTGGCCATTTTCAAAGATAGTCGCAAAGATCCGCATTCTTGATGTACTCATTGCTCATCCAGTCCATTTTCTTTTGGTCGAAAGCAGCTGGAGACTTGCTGAGGCGATTTTCATCAAAGAGCTTGATGAGTTCTTCGCGAGAGAAGATTTCGTCTTCCCCACCAGGGTTCCAACCAAGCAAAGCGATAAAGTTAAAGACTGCTTCTGAAAGGTAGCCCTTCTTACGGTAATCTTCGATAAATTGAAGGGTGTTGGTGTCCCGTTTAGACAATTTCTTACCAGTTTCAGAGTTGATGATCAAGGTCATGTGACCGAACTCTGCGCAAGCTTCCCATCCAAGCGCTTCATAAACCATGAGCTGTTTTGGTGTAAGGTTGGCAATGTGGTCGTCTCCACGGATGACGTGAGAGATTTGCATATCGTGGTCATCGATGACGACGGCAAAGTTATAAGTTGCGTAGCCATCTTTCTTTTGGATGACCCAGTCCCCACCGATATTGCCACCTTCAAACTCGATATCGCCTTTGACCATATCATGCCACTTGTAGATACCAGACTCATTCACTGCCAAACGAACCGTTGGAATCACACCCGCTCGCTTCACGTTCTGCGATATAAGTCAGCTTTTTCTTCGCTCATCCCGAGGTATTCGTTGGATGTAGCGAGGTGTTTCACCTTGCCGCCTCTTGACGTCTCACAGTTCAGCCGCCAACTCTTCTTCAGTCACGTAAGACTTTGTAGGCCTTATCCTTCCGCCAAGAGTTGGTCGATGTGAGCTTTGATAGAGTGCCAGCCGTTCAGACTGGCGGTAGTTTTCATGCGTCTCAGGACTCTCATCCCAGTCCATGCCCAACCAACGAAGGTTTTCGAGCTGTGAACGTTCTCCGTCTTCGACGTGACGTTTGCGGTCTGTATCCTCGATACGGATGATAAAGGTTCCACCATGATGGCGCGCATACAAGTAGTTAAACAATGCCGTACGAGCATTTCCCGATGTGTAGCAGCCCAGTTGGACTTGCGCATAACGCACACGAATATCTTTTGCCATATTTCTCTCCTCTTATCTTGTTCGCTATTTCTAGCTCATTTTTCAATCATTCCTAATATACCACAAAGAAAGCAGGACTGAAATGAATAAGTGGCCTTTCTAGCTTTTCTTGCTATATATATGAAAAAAGCCAGAACAAATGCTCTGACTGATATCCAATCTATTGGTATCTTAGCTTAACCGTTCTTCCAATTCAAAATCGATTGGTAGGGTTTGTAAAAAGTGCTCCAACTCACGTTCCCAGTAGAAACTATCTGTGCTTACCTAGCTGTGGGTATAGGTGAGCATCCAAAAACCTAACTTTTCTAGTTCCTTGACTTCAAAATTATTGGCCTCATAGAGGAAATCCTGCTCCCCACACCAGATCCAGAGTTTGGTCTTCTTATCTGAAAACTTCTTGGCAGCAGTCTCTAGCGAATAGGGACTGGTCGTCCAATCCTCAATCTCTCCAAAGATCCCCTTCCAAAAAGCCGGTTGCTCCAAGTCATTGTTTTCAAAGTCCCGATCGTGGAAAACCCTTTCAGAGCGCCGGAAAAGCTTAGCCGCACGAGAGAAACGATTGGTCCTTGAGAGCCGAGAGCATCGATCCATAGCCACCCATGGATAGACCAGGCAATAAAGGTCTTCTCCCGTTTCTTGGTCATATTAGGGAAGAAGCGAGAAAGAGTCTCTGGCAATTCCTCCGCAATGGCTGTGTAGTAGTTGTAACCATACTGGGTATCTGTGTAAAAACCATTATTGGTATTAGGTAGGACCACGATCAGATTGGTATTGCGCAAAATGCGCTCCACATTGGTTCGCTTCAACCAAGAGTGGTGGTTGCCATTCATCCCGTGTAAGAGATAAAGGACTGGAATATCCGTATCCGCTGGATCTTCCACGCGCGATGCATCTGGATAAAGGACGGACACGCCCCACTCCATCTTCAAGGCTTCTGAATAATACCTCAATCTGCATAACTGCCATTTGCTTCCTCTTCTACTGTTAAGAACACTCGGCAAAGCCTCAATGCCGCCAAGCTGCTTCGTTTTCTCTCATTATTTCACTTCCATCACGACTGGTAGGATTGCTGGACGGCGTTTGGTTTGTCTCAAATAAGAACTTGGACAAGTTAGTCGCGTACCAAACCTTTTAACTCTCACCCCAGTCAAAGCCGTCTTGTGCCAAATAGTCTTCAACGCTTTGGTTGACCAATTCGCAACTTTCACGAAGAATATCCCGGCTCTTCTTGACATAGACAAAACCACGGGTGTGCACGCGCGCTTTGGAAATAATTTTCTTCTCTTTGCGATTCACGGTGATCGCCACGATAAAGATCCCGTCTTCTGACAAGACCTTGCGGTCACGAAGGACGATATTGCCCACATCACCAATGGCGTTCCCATCAATCATGACATCTCCAGCTGAGACGCTACCGGCAGGAACGAAGTCACCTTTTTCATACTCCATTACCGTTCCGCGTTTTGGAATAAAGATATTCTCAGGCAAGATACCGACTTCCATCGCTACCCGCGCATGGGCATCCAATTCGCGGTATTCCCCTTTGGATCGGGAAGATGATATTTAGGACGAAGAAGGTTGATCATCAACTGCAAGTCCCGTGCGTTTCCGTGACCAGACACGCGCAAGCTTGACGTGATCAATTTAACAATGCCACCTGCTTGGTAGATCATGTTTTCCACACGAGCCACCACAGCTTCTTTAGCAATAGATGGCGTTGTGACGACATAGACCAAGTCCCCATCTTTGATTTCCACATAACGGTGACGGCCAATAGACATCTTGCGCAAACCGTTGATCGGCTCACCCATCCGGCCTGTTTCCAAAATGATCAATTCATGATCCTCGAAACGGCTCATTTCTTTTGGCTTGATCAAGAGTTTTTCGTTGGCAAGAGACAATTTGTTCAAGCGAATAGCTGTGCGGACGATGTTTTCCACATCAAACCCTGTCAAGACCACTCGACGGCCAGTCTCAGCCGCAACGTCAAAGACCTGCTGGATCCGAGAGAGGTTGCTGGCTACCGCCGCTGCGATGACACGACCATCCCAGTCTCGCAATCGCATCTAAGATAGCATCGCCCACTTCTTGCTCACTGGCAACTTGAATGTTACTATCCGCATTGGCCGAGTCACTCAAGAGAGCAAGTACGCCTTCACGTCCAATCTCAGCTAGGCGAGCAAAGTCTGTCGCGTATGACTCGCTGGCAGTTTGGTCAAATTTAAAGTCTCCTGTATAGACGATATTGCCCTCTAGGAGTGCCAACTCACAATCCCGATACTTTCTCAGGGATGGAGTGGGTTGTTTGGAAGAAAGAGACGACGGCATCACCAAAGTCAATTTCAGAATTCTGATCGATGACATGGAAGTCGTTGAATTTCTTCACACTGTCATTGCTTTTTACAAAAAGTTTAGCTAACTCAATGGTTAACTCTGTCCCGAATACAGGGACTTTCGCTTCCGCCAAAAGATAAGGCAAGGCCCCAATGGCATCCGCATGACCATGGGTCAAGAAAACACCCGCAATGCGGTCCTTGTTTTCAACTAGATAATCCATGTTGGGGATAACGACATCCACCCCAAGTTGCTCATTTTCTGGATACTTCAAACCTGCATCCAAGACAAAAATCGAATCGTTCACTTCGGCAACGTAGAGATTTTTCCCATTTTCTCGAACACCGCCAAGAGTGACTAATTTAATACTGTCTTCACTGGTTGCCCCTTTTAGTGTGATTATTTTAATACTTACGGTCCTTGGTCGCCCAAGTCGAATTACAGCTTTGCAAATACTTGCATATCCACTCTATTATACAATTTTTTTCTCTTTTTTTCAAAAAGCTTTCCACAGCAAAAAAGTCCTCTCATCTATTTCAGATGAGAGGGCTTCTAGGCGCCTATTTTTAGGGGGAAAAGACCCTAAAGATGGTAATCTCCCCGTTTATTTTCAATGATCCGCATAGCTGCCTTGATCACATGAAACTTGCCTAACAATTCCTCAAGGCGCTTACTATTTCGCTCGCTCAATTGGCCGTTCTTGACCGCTTGGGATAGGCGATAAAAATCATCCAAGTCCTCCCCAATGTTTTCAAACAACTCCTTGGCTTCCTTGAGTCGGTAGCGATTGACTAGGTGGCTCACATCTTTTTTGAAGGAAGCGACATTGTTTTCGTGAATGTCCGTATAGGCTTCCTCTCTTCTTCCTTAGACTCTTGGTAATTAACTGCCTTAAAGCAAGTGATGAACTCCCGACTTTTGATATTGCAAACAAAGATGACGCCATCACTGGCTACATAGGCTTCTGTGTTGGCGGGTTGAACCACATTACTATCATAAGGAGAGAGGGAGGAGAGGTGTTGGTTGATCCACTTATTCAAGTGCTGATCATCTACGCCAAAGCGCTCAAAAGCTCTTTGCCGAAAATGGTCCCGACAACTATATTCTTGCGCATACGACAATCCCATACTCTCACCTCCTCCTGAGTATTTTATAAAAATGGCCTCCAGTCTTACGGGACTAGAGGCCTGGTCTGCTTCACTGACTTGGTGCAATTAACCTTTTGGCTAACAAAACAATGTTTATGATGTTGATTTCATTTAATAGTATTTGTGTAAAATACCAGAGGTTTTCTTAGCTATCCCAAATCCAAATGATTAGTTTTCGACTGGACGCATTGAAGTTTGAAAACCTTTACAAAAAGCTTCTACCTACTATTTCCACGTTTTCTTATGTCTCCGAGCAAACTAAGCAGGTTTGCCCGACCGTCCAACCGATCCGACACACACGACATGACTGCTCTTTTACGATAAGAGCATGAACAGATATCAGCAAAACAGGCCTAAAACGAAGTAACCTAAATTTTAACTCGATAAGGCATTGGTATCAATCCCTTCTTCATCTTTCTAACTATATTATACTCAGCTACCTAAGTAATTGCAAGCGATTTCAGCTGAAACTAGTTCCTATTTTTATGCGGTTTTATAGATGATTTAAGGGAAAGAAAAGAGGATGGGACAAAAGTCCTAGCCTCTCAATTATTTTTGGATTGTCGAGCAAGACGCAGTGGTTGAGTGGGCTCTACTACGCTGATTTCATCAGCTTTTACAGCCCTACTCAACTGTGCGGAGGTGGGACGACGAAATCGAATTCTAACGAATTACCGATTTCTGTCCCACTCTCTAGCATGCAGACAAACTACTTCTACATCAAACAACCTAAGTGATACTAAAAAATTAAAATCAATCGATTCTATTAGGCTCATACAAACATACCTCTATAACTTTCCGCCGTGAGAAACGTTTCCAAAATGAGTTTGTATCTTAGTGAAGCGCCTAGGGCAAGACACAGTAGCTGATTGAACTCTTCTCTCGCTTGATCAGCTCGAAGAATTTAATCAGTTTTGTGGGGTAGGACGACGAAGCGCCATGAACGATATCGCTTCTAGTCCTACTCCCATTTTACGGGCTTTGTATCTTAGCGGAACGCGACAGGACGAAGGTGGATCGATACTATCCACCTGAGGAGTTAGTGAGGCGTGTAGGCAAAGTACCATAGTACTTGCCATTACACGAATTGAACACGCCCTAAATGCTGTGTGAAAAAGATAAATTCTCTTGTGAGCATGGCTCACTGCAAGAATTTCCTATCTTCACTTTGCATTTTACGGGCTTTGTATCTTATTAATTGAACACGGGTCGCGGATTGTGTCAAAAAGATGAATTCTCCTAGAATCTGAAGATTCTGCGTCGAATTCCCTATTTTGACTGTATCCGCTACGCCCTTTGTATCTTATTCTTTCTCAAACAATTGATAGTAGTCTGCGATGGTCATTTGGGCTTTTTCTTCTTGATTGAGGTCTTGGACGATGTGCCCGTCTTTCATCACAATCAAGCGATTTCCATATTTCAAAGCATCTTCCATATGGTGGGTGATCATAAGAGCTGTGAGGGCATCTTGTTTCACAAACTCATCCGTCAAGGTCATGAGGGCCTGACTGGTTTTTGGATCCAAGGCTGCAGTGTGTTCGTCTAGAAGCAAGAGTTCTGGACGTTTCAGTGTCGCCATCAACAGACTCAAGGCTTGTCGTTGCCCCCTGATAGAAACTCAACGGCTGTGTCGATATGATTTTCCAAGCCATTGCCGATCTTAGCAAGGACTGTTTGAAACTCTTCTTTATAGCTGGCCAAGTGACGCGAATCAAGCCAACGTTTTTCTCCGCGAAACTTCGCTACCAAGAGGTTTTCCGCTACTGTCATGCGAGGTGCCGTTCCCATTTTAGGATCTTGAAAGACCCGTGATAGGTATTTGCTCTCTTTTTCAGAGAATAGTTAGTTACATCTTCTCCCAAAATATAAATCTTCCCACTGCTCACCGGAAGCGTCCCAGCAATGGTATTAAAGAGGGTTGATTTTCCAGCTCCATTGCCCCCCAAAATCGTGATAAAATCATGCTCTCGAATTTCCAAGGAAACATCATCCAGAATGACTTTTTCTTCGTTCATCCCATTGCTCACGGCTTTGGTTACATTTTTAATTCTACAATTGCTGTCATTTACTGAGTTTCGCTCCTTTCATGATTTTTCCCTTAAAGGTTGGAATCATCAGGCAGATAGCCAAGATCAAGGCACTGAAGATTCGAATATAGCTGGTATTGATGCCAAGCGCAATCACGGCCCAAATCAAAAATTGGTAGGCGATCGATCCGATCGCAATACTGAGCAAGCGCTCTGTCAAGGTGACATTTGAAAAGAGCACCTCTCCAATAATGAGACTAGCAAGCCCAATAACGATGACACCAATCCCACGTGAAGCATCCGCATAGCCTTCTTGCTGGGCCATCAGTGCTCCAGAAAGAGCAATAATCCCATTTGAAATGACCAAGCCCATCAATTCCATCCGGTCGGTGTTGATCCCAAAACTTCTAGCCATATCTGGATTGTCCCCTGTCGCAATATAGGCCTGACCCAAGCGTGTATCCAAGAAGAAGATCAAACCAAGGATCACAAGCGTCACGAAAATCAAGCCAATCAGGATCTCATTGAACCCACTGGCAAAAGGAAGAAATTCTGAATTTTTATAGCCCAGAAGTCCCAGATTGGCCCGCCGCATAACAAAGAGGAATGACCGAGTTACAAGACGTCATCACGAGGATCCCTGACAAGAGTGTCGGGATTCTTCCTTTTGTGTAGAGAAGACCCGTCGCAAGTCCTCGCCAAGCACCCTGCTCCAATAGCGCCAGCGTTGCAAGGAGTGGATTGACCCCTTTGGTAATCAAGGTCACCGCCACCGCTCCTCCAAGCGGGAAGGAGCCTTCTGTCGTCATATCTGGAAAATCTAGAATTCGGAACGTCATAAAGATTCCTAACCCTAAAATGGCCCAAATCAAACCTTGTGAAACAATTGAATTAATCATAGTTTCTCCCTTCGATAATAGTAGTTTAATTGTAACATAAATATGGAGGAGAACCTATAGGAAATTGTTATCAATTCCCTTTTCATGCTTCATAAAAAAACCAAAAAGTTGTACCTTCTGGTTTTTAATCGTGATATTTTTTTAAAGGATTAAAAGAACATCTTAATCTTCTTTTTTCTTTCGAGCAAGACCAAAGCCTGTTGCGATCACACCAAGCAATCCAAGGCTGGTAAGAGCGGTTGCTGATTCTGTACCTGTGTGTGGCAATACTTCTTTCACCTTCACAACATCTGAGACCAAATTTTCTTCAACTTTTTGCTCTACCATTGGCGCAGGCGTACGGTAGCCAATAGTTGGTTTAGACTCTGGCTTAGGTGCTGGTTGTGGTTTTGGCTGTGGTTCCGGTTGTGGCTCCGGCTGTGGTTCTGGTTGTGGCTCTGGCTGTGGTTCCGGTTGTGGCTCCGGTTGTGGTTCCGGTTGTGGTTCCGGTTGTGGCTCTTCTTTTGTAACAAGAATATTATTTTTATGCCATTCTACAGTCGGTTTTACAGTTTCTTTTAGCACCGGATCCTTTTCCAATTCAGGAGCGGTTGGCTTCACTGGTTGTTCAGGAACTTTTGGCTCTACCTTGTAAAGTGGACAAGCCGGCGGAACAGGAACTTCCTTTTCAGCTGGAACGTCTTTGATTTCAGGTTTTTCAGGGGCTGTTGGAGCAGTTAGGTGCGGTTGGTTTCACCGGCTCATCTCCTGGATCTTGTGGAAAGGCAACGTTTGAATTGATTGAGAACCAATATAGGGTTGCTTCATCCGTAGCATTTGCTCCCTTTGCACTGAACTCAAGATGGCCGTCTTTCAAGATAACTGCACCACCACCATAGTAGAGATACGGACTTTTGGGATCATCCCATCCTTTAGTTGAACTTGAAGGATCCGCATTAAAGGTTGCACCTTCATTCATGTACTGGTTTTGTTCCTTGGCAAATACTTCCTTAGTAGTTGGATCTTGGTCAACACTAGAATTTGGCAATTTAATAAATTCTTTATTTCCAATATTTACAGACTCTACGTGAGGTGTATTTTGATGCTTCATCCGTGGAGTATAGGTCAAAATCCCTGATCCCGCATCAACTGAATAAGTACCGACAATATCAGAATTATCCCCAAATTGATAGTCTTCTGTTCCGATAGAATGACCATTTCCTCCACCTGAAGCATTGACTGTCGTCACATCAAGGACAGTTTCTTCACTGACTGAGAAACCATTCCCATCCCAAGTTGCTTTTTGACCAACGATCTTCAATGGATTGTCAGCATCATTAAAGACTTGAGCGCTACCGAAGTTTGCATAGCCACGCTTCACAGCGACATCTGCTCCATCAAGACTAGGGTACTACCATCTGAATAAGGATCCCAAGTTCCACGAACAGTGTTTCCATTGATATCTTTAGCTTCTACAAGAAGGGCACGAGGTTTGTCATTTTCAACATAAGAAGCTCCATTCCAGTGGTTTAAGGAATTCAAAGCCAAAATGGCATTATGGTTAGCTAAATTAATCAATTGATCATTTTCATCATAAAATTCAACATCAACACCAACTGTGACGGGTTGGTCTGTATCAGTTGAGCTACCGATCGTCATTGTTACCGCTGGATCATTGTAAATTTGAACGATTCCTCGTCCGTCATTAGATGGCAAGCTTTTCACTTCGTACTTGTAGACCACTTTAGCGATACGCTTGATATCACGACCTTCTTTGATATTAGCCTGGCGAAGACCCTTGTAGGTTACATCGAACTTATCTCCAACTTTGACAACTGCCCATTCAATTTCATTATCTGCATATGGGTTCGTTGTTGTCAAATCGGAATCTTGTAGGTTCTTGGTTTCATACATCTTGGTAGCTTTACCATCCCCATACAAGCGAGATTGACCTTCTTTTGTCAAATACGTAGTAAGTCCTGTTGTTTGGTGGTAAAGCGTCGTTGTTTCCCCATCTGCCAACTCTTCTGGGAGGAAGGTCAAATCTTGTTTGTACTTCTCAGGGTTTCCACCACGCTCTGCAACCATCTTATTGAAGGCATCTTTAGCATCATCGTATTGCGCTTTTTTCTTCTTGTATAGTTCATTATCAATCAAGTAAGCTGCTTGCGCTTCATCATAGAGACGCTTTTTCTCCTTGTAGTCGGCTAATTTGATATCGTAAGCCTTTTGGGCTAAATTGTTTTCTGTCTCAACGGCTTGTTTTGCTTTAACAGACTCAATATAAGCTTTAAAAGCAGTTTGGTATTCTTCAAAGGCTTTTTCATAAGCCGCTTTTACAGCCTGATTATCTGCTAGGACAGCAGCATTTTCAGCCACTGCTTTTTCGTACGCAGCTTGCTCTTTGTTATAGGTTTCAACTTCCTTGTCATAAGCCGCCTGAGCCGCTCGCATTTTTCGCATCTACAACTGCTTTTTCCTTCTCATAAGTTGCTTGATTTGCTGCAACTTCTGCCTTATAGTCTGCTACAGTTTTATCCATAGCAATGGCTTGCTTCGCATAATCTTGCTCAGCGGTTTTTTCATCTGCTTGGGTCTTTGCTTCTGTTTCTGTAACTTCAAGTCCAGTAGTCGCCGCATTTGTTTTCGCAGTCTCCAAATAATCTGGTACAGCAACTTCTTTAGTCTCAGTTGTCGATCTTGTTGGAGTAGCCGTTGTTGAAGTGACTGCTGTAGTAGCTGAAACAACTTCATCTGCAGAAACAGATGCAAAGCACCTGCTACTGCAAGAACCGTAGCGACTGCTACAGAACCAAAAGCGACAGACGTTTTACGCAAGGCATATTTGGTAGTCTTGCTATCTTTAATTAGTGACATATAATTCCTTCTAACCTCTTTTTCAAATTTCTCCTTACAAAAATCAACACTTTAAATATTAATGTCGATTTTTGTAAGGAGATATTAACACTTGCCCCCTTATGTGTCAATATTATTTTTTGATTTTTTTCACATCTCCATTCAAATTTTGCTTCTTTTTTGATAAAACTCCTTGTTTATAAAAGCTTTCTTTTTAGTTTTCTTCTATATATGTCAAACGTTTGACATCTGATTTTTGCCGGTTCATTTTTCTAAAAATAATTTTTTAACTTTATTTACAGAAATAAAAATAGAATAAACTGCAGAAATTCTTTTACTAATGGGCCTTACAGCTTATGCAAACGTTTCTCCTTGTTTTGTTTTTTATCACTAATTTGTACTATTTTTAAAATGCGGGGAAATTTTGTGTCAAACGTTTTTTGGTTTTTCATTTTTATGAATCAAAAACCCCTATTTAAGGCCATTTTCTAACACTTCCATGAAAATTTTCAAACAGACTTTCTTTCCAAAATTGACACTATCTAGTGAAAAATCGTATACTTATTTGGTATAAAATGAACAAATAACACAGAAACGTTGACGTACTTATTTAGACTGTATGTGGGAGAAAAAATGAAAACAAGAAAGAAATAGTGTCTCTGAAAAAGGGCACGGCTATTTCCGCAAACGCAACAAGACATTGGTCTCTATGATTACCCTTTTTGGAGCCTTGATGGTAAGCTCTGTTGCCCTGGCTGACGAGGTCAACACCAATCCGACTTCTGAGATCCCAGCAACCGCTCAACCAGTAGCAACCAATAGCAGTACTCCTACCACTACTAGTGAGGAAGGTGCTACGACGGAAGCAACTTCTTCTCCATCGGAATCAACACCAACTGTGACTGCCACTCAACCGGTCAGTGCAGCTCCAGCAACTACTTATAATACTCCAAAAATCACCAACGACGTCACCTTTGATAAAGCGACTTATAAAAGTGGGGAAGACATCCGCATTTCCATCAACAACTCTGAAGTAGTTTCTTCTGATGTCACTGTCTCTCATTTAAATCAGGTCATTTATGAAAAGAAAAACGTTGAAGGTAGCGAGCTGACAATTCCAAGTACGGTCTTTTCACCTAATGCTGGATTTATCGTTGATGTCCTTGGTAAGAAAGCAGATGGCTCCCAAGCCTTTCATAAGGCAGCGGGGCTTGCTGTTGAAGATGACTGGACGATCTACCCACGTTATGGGGTGGTTGCCGGCTCAAAAGACAATCACAACTCCATTACCAATGATCAGGTAGAAGGCTACAAGAATAGTATTGACCAATTGGCCAATATGCACATCAACAACTACTTCTTCTACGACGTTTACAATACGCCAGCCAACCCATTCCCAGCAAATGTTGAACGTTTCACTCAAGACTGGGCAACTTTCTTGATTCCAAATAGCGAAACAGATCCTGACAAGCGCAAGTCCTACTTACCTGTCATCGATACAGAAGCAGTCAAAGAGCTAGTGGCTCATGTCCATTCAACTGGTGCCAAAGCCATGCTGTATAACATGATTTACGCAGTTTCCCTCGAAGAAGGGGTCCCAAATGAAGTGAAAAGTGCCATTGTTCGCAATCTAGCAGACCATTTCAACTTCGGTAAAAAGGGTGATGTCACAGCGACTGATATCCAACAATTTCTCGATCCGGAGTGATCCCAATTGGCAAAAATTTATCATTGAAGTCATGACCAAAGCCATGAAAGAAGGGAATTTTGATGGATGGCAAGGGATACCATGGGTCTAACTGGGTGGAAAAAGTCAGTGAACCTGGAAAAGGCTTCTCTTTGAGCGAACACTATCCAGAACTAGCCACAGCCGCAACAGAGGCCCTCAAAAAAGAAGGCTATGACTTCATGATCAACGATATCTCTACTGGAGATGCTGATCGACTAGGTAAGACCAATGTCTCTGCACCTTATGCGGAAGTTTGGGGAGATAGCATTGCCTATGACTCTACCTACCAAGCCTTGACGCGTCTTACCGAACGGATGCGTGATTTATACAAGGGAAAATCTCCTATCATCGCAGTCCTCATACCCATCGTGGGAAAAATGCATCAGCCCTCAGCAAAGACAACGAATTGCTGACAGATGCCATCATCAAGCGAGCGGTGGTTACCATATGACGACTGCAGCCCTCAATACTTCTCAAGATGCTAAAGGTTTTGGGGTGATCCAAGCAGAATGGTATCTCAATCAAAACCTACCAGTCAATGCCGACTTTGCCAATGCAGAATTCAACTACCAAGAATTCATCGTTGCTTATCAAGAACTTCTCCGCGGACGCGACACCTTGGCGCATGATACCCGTCGGATTGTAGACAATACAAATGTACTGGTGAACGGCAACTTCATCGGATCCAACCTGGATAATGCTGACGGGGTTCAACCTGGAACCGTTTATACCATTACAAAAGAAACCAAGACAGGTGATCGGATTGCTCACTTGATTAATTTGGTCGGCATTACAGAAAATAAATGGAACAGCGCTGTCAATACAACCCGAAAATTGACCAATATTCAAGCCTTTGTTCCACTCGGAAAAATCACAAAAGACCAGGCTGAACACGCCAGCATTTACTGGGCAACACCTGATGCTGTTGAAGGAAAATATGACATCAACCTCCGAGAAACAAGAGCAAATATTTATTACGACGGGGAGCTGGCCAATGGATGGTCGCTATCGATGTTCCAGAGTCTAGATGTATGGATATGCTCTACGTCAAACTCAATGAAGCCGCTCATATTCTTTATCAAGATGAAAACGGAGTTGAGCTCGAGCGTTCCAGTGATTTGGTTGGTCATACAGGTGAAAAGATCAACTACTCGACAAAAGAAACCATTGCCAACTATTTGAAGAAAGGCTATGAACTAGTAGAGAATGGCTTCGATGCAGAGGGACAACCAAACTTTGACCGCGACGCTAACAACACAAATGAAGATGGTGTTCAAGAGTTTATTGTCCGCTTGGCACCAAAAATTGTAGAATTTTCTGCAACACAGCCCATCCAAGCCGGTCAAGTTGTCCCAGGTGGATAGTGAAGGTCGTGTCTATCCAACTCCTCTAGCTCCAGCTGGTCAAACAATGGCTGATCTGGATCATTTATCTGAAACAGTGACCCGTACAGTGACCTATGTAACAGAGGACCAGGATGGATCTAACCGCCAGCCTGCAGGAATAGCTGATCAGACTGACAGCCTTCATTTCACTCGCAAAGGTACCATCAATTTGGTGACGGGCGAGACAAGTCTTGAAGACTGACAGCTCAAGACGGCATAAGCTTTGCAGCTCTTGAAAATCCCGTCAAAAAAGGCTATGTTATGTCGTAACAGAAATCACAAAAGATGGTCGTATCTACCATCTAGTTGGACACCGTGCTGATTCTGCTGATCCAAGTGGCACAGTCACTAAGGGAATGAAAACTGTCATCTATGATTACAAGTTGGCTACGGGAACAGTCATCGCGCGATTTGTCATCCAAGATACTAGCACTGAATTGCAACCAGAGCTTGCTGTTGCAACAAATGTGGACAATGGAACCCATTACGTCGCTAGCGCACCAGATGAGATCTCCTACGACGGCCACATCTACGAACGGATCGGTGCAGCTGAACAAACTGGGAACGTAGAAGTGGGAACAACCATCTTGATCTTTGCCTACAAGGTGAAAGAAATCCCTACTCCACAACCATCCCCAGAAACAGAAAAAGAAGAAACAGTTAGCCCTCTTCCTTCCGTGACAAAAGCAAATACGACTGAGTCTCATGAAGAAAAGGGATCAACACTTCTCTCTAACAAAGAAGAGGAGAAACCTCTTGAAACAATAAGCCAAAAAGAGTTCCTCCCTGAAGTTGTTCCTAACACACCTCAAGAAGGAACTCATCTACCTGCAACAGGTGAAGAAACCTCTCAGCTAGCCCTACTTGGACTTGGCCTCTTAGCAGGTTTGTCCAGTCTTATCCCTTACAAAAAGAAACAAGAGTAGATCCCAAACACAAAGAAACTTCCTATGGAATTCTGTTCCAAGGAAGTTTTTTTATATTTATACAACTCATTCAGAGTCTAGATCCCTTTTATGAGGGTGACTGACGACAATAAGGGTGTGAAGTACTACCACTCCAAACCCTACTGTATTCCAATTCAAAGTGGATTCATTCCCCTTGTTGCCGGCAGTTTGAAAGATCAAATTGCTTTACTAGTATACTGTTTTCTCTACTTCAAGTCAATGGAATTTTACTGAAACTAGTAACCGAATGAAATGAATATATAGAATGTTTACTGAAACTTTTTCATCACATTTATGCATGTTTTTCTAAGTTTCAATACCAAACAAAGAGGCCTTGCTCTTTCGAGCAAAGCTCTTCCTGTTGATCTAAAATTGTCACCTCATCAACAAGTTTGTCGATGTCACCTCAATTTTAGTCTTCGGGCGTTTTTTGCGTTTGCAAGTCCCCGCAAGGCCAACTATACCAAGTGCAGCACCTAACAATGCAGCAGATGCTGATTGTTCTTCACCAGTTTCAGGAAGTGCTGGAGCTGGAGGAGTTGTAGGTGTTGGCGGCGTTGGTGGTGTTGGCGGTGTTGGTGGTGTTGGTGGTGTTGGCGGTGTTGGTGGTGCTGGTGGTGTTGGCGGTGTTGCGTGCGTGTGTTGGCGGTGCTGGTGGTGTTGGCGGTGGTGCTGGTGGTGCTGGCGGAATAACGAGTGTTGTTAAACTCCTGTATCTTCCGGCAACTTAGCAGCAGCTACCAATACCTTACCCGCTGACATCCACCACGATACCCACGGTACGCAACCATCCTATCGTAAACAACTGCTAGAATCTGTGCCACGAACTTCTTCTACATGGTAGAGGTGAGTTCCTTCTTCACCACGTTTGAACTCAAGATTTCAGAAGGTGATCTTACCAGCCGCATCATTCGTCACGGTTTCGATCGCATTGCCTTTTCGTCCTTCAGAACGAAGCGAAATTCACCAGCCTTTCAATCGCGCGACCTTCCAATTTCTTAGTGAACTGGAATTGAACCTTAACTGGCAATGCTGACTACGACGTTTTTCAGTTGGTTTTTCTGGTTTTTCAGATCTTCTTAGTTGGATCGTATTGGCAGTGCGATCGGTGAAGCTGTATTTTCGATGTCCACACCCTCTTGAGCAGATTGTTTAATTTCTGCAGGGATTTCAAACCTGTAAGTAACCGTCCAAAGGCCAACTTAGTTGTGTCGATCACTTGGGTATTTTCAGACGTCGCCAAGAGACTTAGTCAAGTCCGCTTTAGAAGTTGCAGTAATCACACCTTTTCAACCTTGATATCAAACTTAGCTGTCACATCTTCTCCTGTTACAGAGTCGTATGCCTTAATATCAGCTCCGTTGACAGTCAAGTTCGCACTATCATATTTATCTGTAACACCAACAGATTGAATATTGTGTGCTTCAGTGAATTTAGTTGTATCCAACCATACTTGGTGTGTGCATACTTTATCACCTTTCTTGAGTGTCTTCGTATTGATATTTTTGAGCTTCGTTGTTGGCAGTACCTGTCCAGCAAGGGTTCGCATTGCGTGTCCTGGCAACTTTATGTTCCAGCTCGTTATCATCATCGAGAAGTTTCACACCTGTCAGATCGAATTTAGATTCGTTCAAGATGTATTTCTCTGGGTTGAAATCAGGAGTTTCTGGAGGACGATACACGTGTTGTTGAATTCTTTGTCTGCTGGATCCGCGACAGTTAGTGATGAGAGCTTTTTTCGCTGTTCCGTCAGCAGTTTAGCTTCTACAGTTACTACTGCTTTCATCGCATCGTAGTGACAGTTCCGTCGAGTACGCCCTTCACTTCTTCAACTGTGTAGCTTGTGAACGCCTACTTGACCTTTCTTGAACTCAAGTTTAGAGAACTAAACGCTTACCAGCCGCATCGTTGCTTAACAGTTTCAACAACTTTGCCTGTCTGAATCTTTTAAGTACGAAGCTGAATTCGTTCGCTTGCAAGCTCACGGCCTTCCAAACGCTTCGTCGGTGTTGAATTCTGCTCGGTGCTGGCACGCTGCTTGACACGCTTTCAGTTGGTTTGTTCGAGTTTTTCAACTTTCTTAGCAGTTGGGCCAGTAGTAGCGAACGACTTGAGCCGCGCAGTATTTTCGATGTCTTACTCCGCCTGCAACGTCAGCTTTCACTGTAGCTGGGATATCAAACTTGTAGTAACGTCCGAATTCGAATTTAGTTGTGTCGATGACTTGTGTGTTTTCCGCGTCGCCAAGTGACTTAGTGAAGCCATCTTTAAGGGTTGCAGTAATCACACCGTTGTTCACAGCGATATCGAATTTAGCTGTTACATCCGCACCAGTCTTACCGAATCAATGTAAGCTTTGATCTCTAGGACCGTTCAACATCAACCTTAGGCCTCCATCGGTCATCTGAGATACCTACCGATTGGATGTGGTCCTTGTTAGTTTGCGTCGAATTTGGTTGTATCCAAACCTATACTTGGTAAACCAAGTCGTCGACCTGCGTTTAACAGATCTTGGTGATTCAAGTTTCGCTTTTCGTTGTATTAGATGCATCGTCCGCGCTATGGGTTCGCATTGGTATCCGCAGTACTTGTCTCGCCAACTCTTTATCATCATCTAACGATGCTAGTCACCAGTCGATATCGAATTCTCTCTTCAGTTTGAGCATACGTATTTCTCTGGATTGGAACTCTGGAGTTCTTCTGGAGGAGTGACACGGTTGCTAAAATTCTTTATCCGCAATGTCGCCTACAGTTGCCAGCGGGAACTCTTTAGCAGGTACTCCGTCGGGTGATCACTGTGAGCTGTTACAGTATCTGGCTTTCATAGTGTCGTATGTAACGGCTGCGGCCAGAGCCAGCAACTTCTTCCTACAGTGTAGTTGTGTACGCCTTCTTGGCCCTTCTTGAATTCAAGAGCTGAGAACTTAACGTTACCAGCCGCATCATTGCTTACAGTTTCAAGAGTATTACCTTCTGAATCTTTAAGTACGAAGCTGAATTCGTTAGCTTTAAGCTCACGACCTTCCAAACGTTTCGTGAAGTTGAATTCTACTTCAACTGGAACGTTGTTGACACGTTTTTCAGTTGGTTTGCTTGGTGTTTCAACTTTCTTAGTTGTTGGGTTGTAGTAGTTGACTAACTTGAGCCGCAGTATTTTCGATATCTACACCGCAGGTACATCAGCTTTCACTGTTGTTGGGATGTCGAACTTGTAGTAACGTCCAAATGCGAATTTAGTTGTGTCGATAACTTGTGTGTTTTCTGCATCGCCAAGTGACTTAGTGAAGCCATGCTTTAAGAGTTGCAGTGATCACTCCGTTGTTCAACTGTAATATCGAATTTATCTGTTACTTCTGCGCCTGTTACTGAGTCGTAAGCTTTGATCTTAGTAGAATCAAGTTCCAACTTCGCTTCATCGTAGTCATCTGAGATTCCTACAGATTGGATGCTGTCCTTGTTAGCTGCTAGTCAGAATTTAGTTGTATCCAACCATACTTGGCAAACCAACTCGTTCGCCACGGTTCACAGTCTTGGTGTTCGATGTTTTCTTTCGCTTCGTTGTTGGTATGCATCGTCCGCATATGGGTTCGCATTTGTATCTGCGTACTCGTCTGCCAACTCATCGTCATCGTCAGCAAGTTTATGATCCAGTGATTATCAAATTTCTCTTCAGATTAACAACGATACTTCTCTGGTTGCCAACTTAGGTTCTTCTGGAGTGAGTGACACGGCTGTTAAACTCTTTGTCAGCGATGTCGCTCCATACAGTCGCGATCAGAAGGGCTTTAGCTGTACCGTCGTGTGATACCGGTGACCGTTACAAGGCATTCGCTTTCATTGTGTCGTATAGCAACGCGTTGCGTCTGAGCCCTTCACTTCTTCTACAGTGTAGTTGTGTACGCCTTCTTCGACCCTTCTTCGAAGCTCGAGTGGCCAGGAACTGCAACGTTACCAGCCGCATCGTTGCTTACTAGTTTCGACAACTTTACCAGATGCATCTTTATGGCACGACAGCTGAATTCGTTAGCTTTCAGTTCCACGGCCTTCCAGAAGCGTTTCGTGAAAGTTGAATTCCACTTCAACTGGAACGTTGTTGCATCGCGTTTTCAGTTGGTTTGTCTGGTTTTTCAACCGTCTTAGCTGGCTGGGTTGGTAGTAGTTGGCAACTGGAAGCCGCGGTATTTTCGATGTCTGCACCAGCCAGGAACATCGTTCGTTTAACAGTTGCTGGAATATCAAACTGGTAGTAACGTCCGAAGGCGAACTTAGTTGTGTCGATCACTTGAGCGTTTTTCTGCAGACGCCGTGCGACTTCGTGAAGCCATCTTTAAGGGTTGCAGTCATCACACCGTTGTTCGCAGCGATATCGAATTTATGTCTGTTACATCATGCGCCTGTTACAGAGTCGTAGGCTTTGATCGTCAGCTAGAATCAAGATCCAACTTAGCTTCACCGTAGTCATCTCTTGAGATACCAACTGATTGGGATGTTGTCCTTGTTAGCCGCGTCGAATTTAGTTGTATCCAACCATACTTGGGTAAACCAACTTAGTCGCCACGTTTCAACAGTCTTGGTATTCAAGTTTTCTGCTTCGTTGTTTGATGCATCGTCCGCATATGCGGTCTCGCATTGGTATCTGCGTACTTGTCTGCCAACTCTCTATCATCGTCAACGAGCTTGTCACCAGTGATATCGTAATTCTCTTCAGAAACAACGTATTTCTCTGGATTGGAACTTTAGGTTCTTCTGGAGGACGTTACACGGTATTGTTGAACTCTTTATCGGCAGGATCTGGTCACGTTAGCCACTCAGGCTTTTAGCTGTACCTCATGACGAACTTCAACAGTGATAGCTACAGACAGCTTCTCATTGTGTCGTGTGGCGTAACGGTAGCGTCTGAGCCTGCAACTTCTTCAACAGTGTAGCTGTGAGGCGCCTTCTTCACCCTTCTGGAATGTAAGGGCAGTGACAGCTTCACCAATATTGGTGTAACCACCGAGCAAACCGATCTGCTTTACCAGCTTTGTCGACGGCTGTGTCGCAATCACAACATTGTCGCTGTCTTTCAACTACGAATGCTGAATTCGCCAGCTTTAAGCTCGCGACCTTCCAAGCAATCTTAGTGAAGTTGAATTCTACTGTAGACTGGAACGCTGTTGACGTCGTTTTCATAGTTGGTTTGCTCGGTTTTTCAAACTGGTCTTGCTTACAGGGTTGTAGTAGTCGACGACTTGAGCCGCAGTATGTTTCGATGTCTGCAACCAGCCTGCGTACATCAGTTCCTTTTCACTGTTGCTGGGATATCAAATTTGTAGTAGCGTCCAAAGGCGAACTTAGTAGTGTCAATGATTTGAGTGTTTTCTTAGCGTCGCCAAGTGACTTCGTGAAGCCTAGCCTTAAGAGTTAGCGATCAGCACACCATTGTTCATCAGCGATATCGAATTTAGTCTGTAACATCCGCGCCAGTAACTGAACTCGTAAGCTCTGATCATTCAAGCTAGCATCAACAGTCCAACTTAGCTTCGTCGTAGTCATCTGAGATACCTACTGATTGGATGTTGTCCTTGTTGCTTGCGTCGAACTTAGTTTGTATCCAAACTTCATGCTCCGGTAGTAACCAGCTTAGATCGCCACGTTCAACAGTTCTGGTATTCGATGTTTTCATGCTTCGTTGTTTGCAGTACCATCCACATATGGGTTAGCATTTGTATCTGCCGTACTTGTCCGCTCAATTCAAGAATCGTCATCAACGAAGCTTGTCACCAGTGATGAGAATCGCGGCCTGCAGAAACATACATACTTCTCTGGTTGGAACTTTAGGTTTCTTCTGGAGAGTGCTACACGGTTGTTAAACTCTTTATCAGCAGCATCTGTTACGTTCGCAACGATTGCTTTAGCTGTACCGTCGTGAAACCACCACTTTCACAGTCGCAACCATTGGGTCAAGCAAGAAGACGGTTGCTATCTGTACCACGAGCTTCTTCTACTGTGTAGTTGTAAGTCTTACCAAGATCCTCACGACCGAACTTCAAGAGTCTTGAGTGACGATCTTACCAGCCATGTCGTCGTTCTTCACTGCGCTCGACAACAACGCCGTCTTTCTTCAAGAACGAATGTCGAATTCTTGGTCTTGCAAGTTCACGACCTTCCAGAGACGTCGGGAAGTTCAGATCCACGTGGAACTGGAACGCTGTTGACACGTTTTGGTCAGTTGGGTTTTGTCAGGTTTTTCAGTCTGTCTTGCTTACTGGGTTGTAGTACGTTCGCAACTGTGTGGCTGCCTTGCATTCAATATCCAGCACCAGCTGCTGACATCGATTCTTTCACAGTTGCTGGGATATCAAATTTAAAGTAGCGTCCAAATTCGAACTTAGTTGTATCGATGATTTGGTGTTATCTTTGTCGCCAAGTGACTTATGAAGCTGCTTTCAGGTTAGCTGTCATCACACCGTTTTTATCCTTGATATCGAATTTTGTTGTTACGTCTTTGCCAGTTTTAATCGTATGCTTTGATTTCTGGTTGGTTAACATTCAGTTTCTTCTTGTCGTAGTTATCTGTGATACCTACTGTTTGGATGTTATCTTTGTTGTTTGCGTCAAACTTAGTTGTATCAAGCCATACTTGGTAAACCAATTTATCGCCACGTTTCACAGTCTTAGTATTCAAGTTTTCTTTCTCGTTGTTGTCTGTCTTGTCTACGTATGGGTTCGCATTAGTATCCGCATATTTGTCTGTCAATTCTTTATCGTCATCAACGAGCTTCGTACCTGTGATATCGAATTTCGCTTTAGAAACAACGTATTTCTCTGGTTGGAACTTAGGTTCTGTTGGTGGAGTGACACGGTTGTTGAATTCTTTATCGGCAGGTTCTGTCACGTTTGTGATCAAGGCTTTCGCAGTACCATCATGACTGACTTTAACAGTTACAACTGCAGCCATTGGGTCGTAAGTAACAGTTGAGTCTGTACCCTTAACCTCTGTTACAGTGTAAGTGTAAGTACCTTCTTGACCCTTCACCAGTGATTTAAGGGCAGTGACAGTTTTACCAACTTTATTTGTGTAGTCAACTGGAGTGAACTTGAAGTTACCGCTTGCGTCGTTGGTTGCAGTCTCCAATCACAACATTGTCGCTATCTTTCAACTCCGAATGTGAATTCGCCAGCTTTAAGGTCGCGACCTTCAATTTCTTAGTGAAGTTAAATTCTACTGAGATTGGAACATTGGTGACACGTTTTTCAGTTGGTTTTTCAGGTTTTTCAACTTTCTTAGTCGTTGGGTTGTAGTAGTTAGCAGGCCGCAGTATTTTCGATATCTGCACCAGCTACGACATCGTCTTTCACTGTTGTTGGAATGTCGAACTTGTAGTAACGTCCAAATGCGAATTTAGTTGTATCGATCACTTGTGTGTTTTCTGCATCGCCAAGTGACTTCGTGAAGCCAGCTTTCAAGTTAGCAGTGATCACACCGTTGTTGACAGCGATATCGAATTTATCTGTTACTTCTGCGCCTGTTACAGAGTCATAGGCTTTGATGTCAGCTTTATTAAGATTTAATTTAGCTTCATCATAGTTATCTGAGATACCAACTGTTTGGATGTTGTCCTTGTTAGCTGCATCAAATTTAGTTGTATCCAACATACTTAGTAAACCAATTTAGAACCACGTTCAACAGTCTTGGTATTCAAGTTTTCTGCTTCGTTGTTTGAAGTTCCATCGACATATGGGTTTGTATTTGTTTCACCATATTTATCTGTCAATTCAGAATCGTCATCAACGAGCTTGTCACCAGTGATATCGTATTTTTCTTTAGAAACAACGTATTTCTCTGGTTGGAACTAGGTTCAGTTGGTGGTGTTACCACGTTGTTGAACTCTTTATCAGCGATATCGCCAAGTGTAGCTACTAAAGCTTTAGCTGTACCTTTGTGTGAAACTGTGATAGTTACAGTTGCTTTCATTGTGTCGTATGTCACAGTAGCATCTGTACCTGCAACCTCTTCAACAGTGTAGTTGTGAACGCCTTCTTGCCCCTTCTTGAATGTAGAGCTGAGAATTTCACATTACCATCTTTTGTCGTTGGTTACAGTTTCAACTTCTTTACCATTTGAATCTTTCAATACAAAGCTAAATTCGTTCTCTTTCAATTCACGTCCTTCTAGACGTTTAGTGAGATTGAATTCAATTGAAATTGGTACTGAGTTTACGTTTTCAGTTGGTTTGCTTGGTTTTTCAACAGTCTTGCTTACTGGGTTGTAGTAGTTGACTACTTGAGCCGCAGTATTTTCGATGTCTACTCCACCTGCAACATCTGCTTTAGCAGTTGCTGGGATGTCAAATTTGTAGTAGCGACCAAATGCGAATTTAGTTGTGTCGATAATTTGGTGTTATCTTTATCACCCAGTGACTTCTGAAGCTAGTTTTAAGGTTTTGTCATCGCACCGTTTTCAGCTTTGATGTCGAATTTGTTTACATCTTTACCAGTTACTATCGTATGCTTTGATTTCTGGTTGGTTTACATTAAGTTTTTTTTCATCGTAGTTATCAGTGATTCCTACGGTTTGAATTTTTCTTTGTTGTTTGCTGAAATTTAGTTGTATCTAAGCCATACTTGGTAGTACCAGTTTATCGCCGCGGTTCACAGTCTTCGTATTCGATGTTTTCTGCTCTCGTTGTTGTCTGTCTTGTCAACGTATGGGTTCAGCATTAGTATCCGCGATACTTGTCTGACCAACTTCAGCATCATCATCCAACGAAGTTTGTCACCAGTGATGTCGAGTATTTAGCTTGGTATTACAACATACCCTTCTCTGGTTGGAACTTAGGTTCTGTTCAAGGAGCCGATTACGGTTGTTGAACTCTTTGTCATGGGTTCAGTTACGTTAGCAACCAATGCTTTTAGCTGTACCGTCGTGAGATACTGTTACAGTTACTTCTGCCTTCATTGTATCGTAAGTGACAGTTGCGTCTGTACCTTTCACCTCTGTTACAGAGTAAGTGTAAGTACCTTCTTGACCCTTCTTGTATTTAAGGGCAGTGACTTTTTCACCAGCTTTATTTGTGTACTCTACTGGAGAGAATTTAATCTTACCATCTGCATCGTTGGTTGCCGTTGCGATCACAACATTGTCACTATCTTTCAACTCAAATGTAAATTCGCCAGCTGTTAGCGCACGACCTTCAAACGTTTTGTGAAGTTGAATTCCCGCGATTGATTGGTACACTGTTCACACGTTTTGAGTTGGTTTTTCTGGAGTTTCTACAGATTTGCTTACTGGGTTGTAAACGTGAACGATTTGGTTAGCTTTATTTTCGATGTCTACCCCACCAGGAACATCCGCTTTAACTGTAGCTGGGATATCGAATTTGTAGTAGCGGCCAAATGCGAATTTAGTTATTATTGTCGATAACTTGAGTGTTATCAGCATCACCTAGATTTGTTCATAGAAGCTTTAGATGTAGCTGTAATGACTCCGTTAGCTACTGTAATATCAAATTTAGATGTTACATCAACTCCTGTTACGCTATCGTATGCTTTAATATCAGCAGCGTTAACAGTTAATTTATCTGCATCGTAAGTATCAGAGATACCAACAGATTGGATGTTGTTTTTGTCAGTGAAGTTCTTAGTATCCAACCATACTTGGTAAACTAATTTATCACCACGCTCAACAGTCTTCGTATTGATGTTTTCTGCTTCATTGTTCTTGACTTGATCAGCGTATGGATTTGCATTTGTTTCTGTGTACTCATCCTGAAGCTCATCGTCATCGTCCATTAATTTTGTACCTGTTAGGTCAAATTTTTCTTTGTTAAGGACGAATTTTTCTGGTTGGAACTCAGGTGTTTCCGGAGGAGTGATCTTGTTGTTGAATTCTTTATCGGCAGTACCGTCAGTAGCATTACCATTCGCATCTACCCACCTGTTGATGATACGTTTGTTACAGTTGTAAGAGCATGATATTCTTAGCAACTTCAACAGTGATTGTTGCCTTCATAAGGTGTCATACGTCATACCTACTTCTTTAGTTGCGGGATCACTATAAATTGCCTACTTTAGTGTTGTCAAATGAAATTTCTGTAAGGTTACAGTTCCATCTTTTTTGTTAGCTACCGTTTCAACTTCTTGTCCGTTTTCATCTTTAAGAACGAATTTGAATTCTCCGTCTTTCAATTCACGTCCAGCTAATTTCTTAGTGAAGTCGAATTTAGTTTTA
Organism: Streptococcus sp.; assembly: GCA_047241705.1. Lineage (GTDB taxonomy): Bacteria > Bacillota > Bacilli > Lactobacillales > Streptococcaceae > Streptococcus. The sequence goes on along the minus strand of JBKTJB010000001.1, from coordinate 858,513 downwards.
ACAGGTGCTACAACGTAGTTGTTGAAGATCTTATCATCTGCACTTGATTTGAATCCACCTTCAGCACTATATTTAACTGTAGCTTGCAATTCACCTTGAGCGTTCTCCGTTACATTAACAGTCATAGTAACAGTCATTGCATCGTAGTCAACGTTTGTATCAGAACCCTTTTGTTCAGTGATTTTGTATTTATATGTGCCAACTTTAGTAAAGGTAAGCTTGCTAAATGTCGCTTTGCCGTCCTTGTTAGTAACAGTTTCTTCGTGTTTATCAGAACTGCTTTTCTCTTCTGTTAACTTGAATGTGAACTCGCCATCTGTTAGTACACGTCCTTCAAGTTGTTTTTCAACTTCTGGAGTGACTGTTACTGGTTCTTGTTTGACATAGTAGTAAATAGGTTGTTTGTATGGTGTCAAAGTGTTGAGCAAATCAACGTTTGTACCGCTACCATAAACTCCACGCGTTCTAATTGAGCGTTATCTATACCATATCCAATCCTATCTCCTAAGAATGGCACGAATACAGTATGATATGGTGCATATCCAGCAGCTTTTTGGAAGTCAAATGGAACTTCTTTACCGTTTGGATAGTTAGTTTTTGCACCTGTTTTTGGATCAGTTACAGTATGTGCAATAGTGTAAAGAGGTGATTTTTTAACGACTAATTCCTGTGAATTCCATTCACCTGGTTTAATCGCTTAGTTTCTGCTAGCAACATATATCCATCGGTACTTAATGAACCATCAGAACGTTTGCTTTGTTGTCTTGGATCTAGCAAGTAAACACGAATAACGACTGAACCGTCTTCTCCAACAACTTCTTTGATACGTTAGATACCGTAACGGTCCGCATCCATGAATTTCGTACCAACGGTGTAAGGACGACTTACAGTACCTGATTGATCATTTGCGTCAGCAGTTTGGTAAAGTTTGTATCCATCAAATTGACGTTCGCCAGATGCTGTGAAACTTTGTCCTTCTTCAGCTTTAAGAGTATATCGAGCTAACTCAACTTCATTACCATTTTCTTTATAATCTTGAACAGTTTTATCTGTTTTTATTGGCGATAATGTTGGGTTGGTTTTTATCAACTACTTTATAGTATGTTGTTTTGTCATTGTTACTATAGTATTTTAGCGTTTGAATCAGTAATTGTACGACCATTGTAAGCTGGTTCAACAACGTTTTAAAATATCTGTTGTAATACGAGCGTTATAAACCGCAGTATAAAGTACTTGCTCTGCAGGCAGCAGTTGGTGCCCACCAGCTACTAAGTCTGTGATACTCTTTCCAACTGCATAACCATTTTGAATAAATGGTTCAGCAACTTACCTTTTCCAGCAGTACCGGCTTTGTAATCTACTTGAAGTCAATTGACTATTAGATGCTGCTGTAGTTGTCGTGAATTTTGAACACCACTAGATGAAGTAACAGTTCTAGTTTCTACTACATTACCAGTAGTTTTATCTAGTAATTCAACTGTTGTATCGGTAGAATCCTCAAATCTCTTATGAGCACGCGCATAATATTTTGTACCATAACGTTCATTGAACTTAGTAAGATCCCAAATAGCATAAGTATAGAAGTCACCTTCTTTAGCTTGATAACCAGCTGGTACAGTTTGAGATAGAGCAGTTGCACCGTTTGGATTCGTCATATCAGGTGTAGCAACTTCACCGTCTTTAGGAAAGTTGTTACAGCAGCCGGCTCGTTATTATGGTCTGTCAATGCACGACGTCCGACGGCTACGACTGTTGCTTAAAGCACCAGCATTCGTCAAATCAGTTGCAGCACGGTCAAGTGTTGCACGCGATCTGGCAGCTGCGAGCTCTGCTGCAGGAGCTTCAGTACCACGAAGTGATGCTGGCTGCGCTGTAGGTTTGAGGGCTACTGCTGCGCTTCACTTGCGCTGCTGCTTCTGAGCTTTCGCTAGTTGCAGTGCTTGTAGAAGCAGCTGGTTTGCACAGCTTCTGATGCAGCACTGTGCGCTTGGCTCTTTTCATCAGCTTTTTCGCTTCTGGTGTAGCAGTTGCTTTCGGTGCTTCAGCTTTTGGAGCTGGTTTTGCAGTTTCTTCAGCTTTAGCTGAGTTTCGCTGCTTCTTCGGTTTATCCTGTTTGCAGTTTCTTCAGCTTTAGCCGGTTTTGCCACTTCATAAGCTTTTTTCTGCTGCTTTGTTAGCCTCAGATTGCTCTGAGACTTCCTTCGCAGCACTTGTATTTGCTTGATCGACATTTGTTACTGGAGCATTATAGGGATGCTTCAGTAAGAAGAGGCAACTGTTTCAGCTGCTGTGCTATCAGATGCAGACTCCGTCGAAGCTGACGTCGATGCACCTGAAGAGGCAGTTGTTTCCTCTGCCGAAGCCGTATTGGCACCTGCAGCGAAAAGGCTGTCCCTAGAGAACAGAACAAACACCAACGCTATATTTTCGCAATGAAAAGCGCTGACGCTTATTAAATACATCCTTCATTTATAGGATCTCCTTTTTCATATTTCATGATTCCATGATACAAATAAAATTGTAACATCATTGACATCTACAGTCAATCTGTTGAAACTAATTTGTAATATTCTTGTTAAAATGTCATATTATACCACATATTTTTTAATAATTTGTGCTAAATTGTCACATTTTTTCCTATCCGGTTCACTTTTTTTATACCAAAAAAAGAAGAATACGGGAAAACAAAGATTATTCTGTCTTCCTATACTCTTCTCTATGATTATTTCACTTCTGAAATCAAACCAGTATCCATCATACACAGCTCCCTGCAAATCACCACATCCTCTGGAATCAAGGGAATCCTTAGAAGCTTCATATCCACGCGGACACTCTCCTCAATGTCTTGAAAGGAGAATCGCGATCTCCTACTACTCCCAGTTCTTTCTTTAGATGCTGCCGGAAAGCTTCGTTTTCAAAAGGTTTGTGCGCCACAGTCTGTATGGTGCAAGACGACGATTTCGCGGGTTCCCATCTGTTGCTGCAGGAAATAACCAAGGAGCGGATCATGTCATCAGTCGCGCCCTCCAGCATTCCGCAAAATATGGGCATCTCCAAGAGCCAGGCCCAGTGCTGGTGCCACGTGAAGGCGGGGAATCCATACAGGTCACGATGGCGACTTGTGTTTTGGGCTTAATCGGAGAAGACGGAGATCTCCATGCAACGCCACATAAGCTTGGTTGGCTGTTAAAGAATTATCAAAATAAGACATGGTCTCTCCTTTATTTCTTTGAAATTCAAATCATCTTATTTTACCCATCCTCACTATTTCTGTCAGAGAGGATCTCCCGTCATCTGTCACATCTGAAAAAAAGAAAGTGGGACGAAATCAGTAATTCGTTAGAATTCGATTTCGTCGTCCCACCTCCGCACGGTTGAGGTAGGGATGTAAAAGCTGATGAAATCAGCGTAGTAAAGAGCCCACTCAACCACTGCGTCTTGCTCGACAATCCAAAAATAATTGAGGCTAGGACTTTTGTCCCAGCCTCTTTTCTTCTATTAAATGCTTTCTTCAAGACTTCAGACGGGTGTACTCACACCGACCACTTCGATCCCTGATGGTGTCGAAATCCCCGTCGAAATTTTCGGAACATGATCTTGATGACCGGCGGCAGCTATTGATCCGAAGTTTGTTAGTCGGATGAGCCGGCAGAGCATATCTCATCAGCCCAACTCTCCAGCCAGGCATTCTGCGGATTGGATGGCTTGCATCGCCGTAGCTCAGAAGGCAGCCAGCTGCAGCACAGCTGGGTCGATAACGCAATATCCAACCGGCACACACCTGAACTTGAGGTGGCTCCTGATTTGAAGAACAAACACTAATTTTTCTTTGCTGCATGACCAGAACTGACGGTGAAATCAAACATGTCAAATCACGCTGGCATTACAGCGCGGTTGGCATCCACCGAGGCCTGCCTTTGAAGCCAGAATCAGACGTGTCCCCTCCATGGTAATACATTGAAGGAGATGGTGCACCGCCAAGCATTCTTTAAAAGACCACGAAACTCACGGATTGGTTCTGCAGTAAACACGATTATCTCAAGATTCGGTCTCATTGGTGGAGCAAAAGCAGGTTTCCGAGCTAGCTCTCCAGAGAATTCGGAAGAGTCTCGGTGTTTCCCCTAAAACCGAGCATAATATCTGTAGCCATCCAACATCGAGGACTCCACTAGTTCAACTGCCAGTCATACCCCACGTCAAAATGGCGATATTGTGGTTTGGCAACTGCATGAGCTCAGCCGTCACCTCACGCACCTGAGAGACTGATCCCTGCACCCCTGAAATTTCAGGAGACATGATAGTCTGAATGGAGTCGATGATGAGAAAGTTTGGCTGGATCGCTCCACTTCTGCTCGAACACTCTGCATATTGGTCTCAGCATAGAGATAAAACTCACTGTCAATATCCCCCCCAAACGCTCTGCACGGGTTTAATCTGCTGGGCCGACTCCTCTCCACTGACATAGAGAACCGTTCCCACTTGAGACAACTGGGTCGACACTTGAAGGAGAAGGGTCGATTTCCCAATCCCTGGATCTCCCCCGATGAGAACGAGACTCCCTGGGACCACTCCTCCACCGCACGGTTGAATTCCTCCATCTCCGTCTTGGTCCGGTGAACATTGATAGAGGTTACGTCCGTCAGTTTCATGGGCTTGGTTTTCTCACCTGTATCAAGGACACACGCGCATTCTTGACCTCTGCACAACTTCGACTTCCTCCACAAAGAGACCAAGAACCACAGTTAGGACAGCGCCCTAGGTATTTGGGTGAATTGTAGGCACAATTTTGACAAACAAATGTCGTTTTTTTCTTAGCGATGATAAACCTCTTTCCTAAATCTCTATCTCACACTCAATCACTTGGCAAAAATCAATCTTCTCATTTGGCACAAACTGGCGCATGAGCATTCCGTGAGTTACAATGATAATAGTTTTATAATTTTTATATTTTTCCAAAGCTCTTAAAAAACGATGACGCATCTCTAGATCAGTTTCATAGCGATAAGGAGAATCTTCAGATAAACCTCCTTGATGTTTTAGATAATATTCATGAGCTACCAATACACTTTAGTTAAATCAGAGTTAGTGCCATCTAAGTCTGGACGCCACTCATGAAAAAACGGCTCCACAAATAAGTCCAATCCTGTTTCAACTGCTATATAATGTGCTGTTTCTAAAGCCCTCGTCACAGACGATGAAATAATAATCTCTGCCTTTTCAAAACATGCGGTTTTAGCAACTTCTTTTGCCAGACTGCGACCTTTTCCTGTCAATGGTGCTAAATCACGACCAAAACCACTATAGAGTTGCGGATTTTCGAGTTTATCAAGCATACTATAATCTGGCTCCCCATGACGGACAAAGATAATCTTCATCTTAGTGCCCTGTGCTTCCAAATCCACCAGTACGAACTCCGTCTGCTTCATCTCCATCTGCGATTAAAAATGGTGCAAAGACAGCCTGAACCACACGTTCCCCGACTTCAAGAACAACTTCTTGATCGGTGATGTTTTTCATCTGAGCAAAGATATGGCCTTCATTTCCTGGGTTGCCATAATAGTCTCCATCAATGACACCAACTGAGTTAATCAAGACCAGGCCTTTTTTGCGAGGGTTAGAGGAACGGTCATAGAGATAGAGCACCTCACCCGCTTGCATATAGGCCTTGACCCCAGTTGGAACGAGGACGTTTCTCCTGGTGCAATCACTGTGCTCTGCCACCTTTAAGTCAAGTAGCCAGCTGCATGGGCCGTCTCCCGTTTTGGTAGCAAGTCCTGATTGGTATAGCTTGATACAAGTTCAAATCCACGAATTTTTGTCATCATGATTCCTCTTTCATTCTAAAATGTTTCTATCTCTTCTATTATACCATCACTTTGCCCTAGCGTCTCCCCTATACTACTATTCGTATTTTTTTAATAATGTCATTCATTTTTCTGCTCATTTTACGCACCTTTGGATATTTTATGACAGTTTCATGCATGTATTCTGAAAATTTTAGAAAGTCAATGAAAAAGTTTTTTAATAGAAAATTTGTGCAAAAATTCACTCTTTTTAGCTTGAAGCCACTCATTATTTTTGCTATAATTCACTTTGTAGGGAATAATTTTAAAAGTAAAATATTTACCCCTATAAAATAATTTTATGGAGGTTGTGTCTCAGCACTCAATTCTTATTGCCAACAGATAGGATTTGGACATTCATATCTTTAAGAGTAATCAGGCATTGATAACTAGGCACTAATTTTTTATGAAAAGGGAAGATAAGATGAAGAATAGAAATATTAAAATTTTCTCATTTGTCCTTTGTTTAGTGGCCATGCTTTTCGCTTTAGGTCTAAATCGCACTTCAGCAGAAACTCCTGAAGTGACCGTTAGCGGAAAATTGGTCGATACGATCCATACCAATAATGAAGGTGGCAACCTTGATTGGGAGTAGGACAATAAGGCAGCATTCACATCGTATCAATGCTGAGTTCGACTTGGCTGGTAAAGATGTCCAAGCGGTGAAACACAACGGATATCACTGTTCCAGATGCTTTGATTATTACATCACAAAGCTTTGATATTAAAGATGATAAGACCAATGAAAGTCATTGCTCATGCAACTTGATGGATAAGGATAATAAAAGATTTCTGATGAACATACGGATTATCAGGAGAAGCATTCAAGATACACATGGTAGAGATTTTTATTTCTACTGTATCGACTTCAAGAAGCACCCTCAACAAGGAGAAATTCCGGTTGATGACAGTTATTTACTCAAAACAACTTCAAAATTGGTGAGCAAAGTTTTATTTGCAGGTGTTGATGGTAATCTAATGAATTAAAAACATAAGTTGGAGTTCATAAAGATAAATCACAGAATAATTACCTATGGAATCTAATTAATCAAAGCAGTTTCGAGTGACTATTGAGGACAAGTTACAATTCACGAATGCGTCTATGTAAAATAGCTTTCGTGTGTGAGAATGTCTTTTGTCGATGGCGAATCGCAATTTAATAACACTTCTGATGTAACCAATGAACATCAGAAAGTTGCTGTTAGCGCCTGATCAGGTCAATCATTCTCTGTTAGTCTTGGAGATGTTGCTGGATCAGTACCGTATTGCCATGATGTTCAGTTAAATTATTCACCTGTCGATGAAGTTTTAAATAATGAAGCTACATTAAAGATAAGAATTGTTATCAAAGGCTTTGAATAAAAGCTGCAGTTCAAATTACCAGGTGGTTTCGGACAAGGATTATGCTTCCATTCATATCCATAAGGTGGGCGACGAAAATCAACCACTTGCTGGAGCTAGTTCAAAGTGGTACGTCAAATAACAACCAAGTAATCGGAATATCTTGACCGATAAAGATAGAGATATCACAGTCAATGGTCTTTTAAAAGATAAATACATTTTTAACTGAGTTACAAGCACCTGAGGTTATGCCATTACCTACTGCTGATACCCCAGTTAATGCTGAAGATTTTAGCGGAACGGATCATGCGGTAACGAAGACAATCGTCAATCCAAAAGAACAGACAACTACTACGACAAGCAATACCGACAACTGCCTCTACAACGACTCAAGAGCCAACAACAACTACGACGACAACTCAAGAGCCGACTACGACTACGACAACAACTGAGGAACCTACTCCTACTACCACTACAACAACTCCAGAGTCAACAACAACTTCAACGACAACTGAAGAACCTACAACTACAACAACGACGACTCAAGAGCCAGCAACTACCAACAGCGACAACTCAAGAGCCAACAACTACAACTACGACAACTCAAGAGCCCAGCAAACTACCAGCTACGACGACAGAAGGTCCAAAACCTACGCCGATAACCACTACAACTACAGCGGCGACTATAACTACGTCTGAAAAACCAGTGCCTACAACGACCACTACGACAACAACGCCAGAGGAGCCAATAACAACGAATACGACCAAACCTGGTAAGCCGGGTGATTCTGGCACGACAGCTTCAAGCAGGTCATAGACATTCCTTCAAAAACAGTGAAGCAGTCGCTGCTGGTGTCATCGCGGTCGGTGTTGCTATCCTATCCCAGGAGCCGTCATCTTAAAACGCAAGATTTCTAATAACTTAATCGTTCGCATGTGCGGATCATATAAAAAGGATCATCCAATTGGATACGATCCTTTTTGTATTGATAACTATTATTGATTATAAATCCTGTTGTTCTTCATCACTTCTGTTCAACCTGCATTTGAATGACCTTGAGGTAAGCAACGGAAACAATAGATAGCAAGGCACCCAGGATCACTGCTTTTACGTCTAGAGCAAAATTCAAGCCTTATGATTTCCTTTGAAGTTGGGAACGATAAGAATGCATTCCATGCCTTTTCAGTTTTGAACAAACTTATCCATACTTTCCAGCCATCGCTGTCAAAGATGGAAGTCATATCATAGTTACTATGTCTGTGATAGACATCGCAACAATATGGGTATTTGAAAACTTGATTACATGTAAAACCTTGTTTCTTCCATGTTTTCTGTACCTGTTGAATTTGGTCAACGTCAGCGCGATAAAGCACCTGCGTTCAACTCATATCGATATGATCTGTTCTAAATCTAAATTCAATAACGGTTTCTTGGTTCAGTTTGATCCTGTCGGCTTCTCCAGTTTGTCTTTGCGTAGAAAATTTTAGCATTGAGCAATAACTATTATTGAGTAAAACCAGAAGTAATCTTGGTTTTAGATCGAAAACAGGAGTAAAGAAATAATAGGGTATGTGAAATTGGTACGGGGTTACCTTATAACTTAATGGCATCTTTTGACGATCCGCTCTTATAGATGGCTTCTCCCGTTTCATATTGACCTTTTCTTCAATCACATTTTCGGTCTCGATCGAGCTGAACGCCAACGGTTTAAAGTACTCAACGGTATCATTATTGGCCTTTTTGATGTCCCTGCATAGGTTCAAAATAATATTCTGGTTGGCAAGAGGCATTATTGGCACCAAATTGAATATTCCTTACCCGAACTGTTCGGTCACATATACGTGATGGGAAGATTTGGGTTCTAACGACGGCATAGCGCTTGTCCTCCATAAACTGCAACGTCTGTGACTGGCGTGCGAGGTCAGCGGTCTGTAATCGATAAGGCGCATCTTATCCCGGATTGAAGCTGATCTCTTTGGGGATCAAATCGCCCAGCCTCGTAGTAGCAGACACCATATAAGCGCTCCGTAAAGGTGTCTACCATTTGATCTTAGTCGCCAGTGGCACCAGTCTCATGAAACAAGAAATGAATATGGTGCCACGTTTCAGCTCTGGCCCAAAAAGTATGATGGATAGGACTTCCAAGGAAGAACGTTCTAGATGATAAAATCAGTGCAATAATCCGATAAGATTTTTTGATCTACATTTTCTTGGATATTGTCATATCAACTTGGAGGCGAAACGATTGCATCTGACACCAGTACATCATCTTTTCCCAAATATTACTTGACAATAACACATTAGTAAACTCAAAAGTGTGCAGGCACGATCCTGACAATCATGGACAAACGTGAGATCTCTTGCGGTTGGATAAAGAGGGTAACCGAAAGTAAGGTATCATCGCGATGCACACCACGACAGAATATTCATCTTTAATGAACGGCATCGTCTGCCACAATCTTTATGCTGAGCCGATTCTCACGATATTTTCCAGATGGCTCTTTGAGTTTTCCCAAATGCGCATGAAGATGAATGGATTACACTGTATTCTGATACCAGAATAAGACTTAGAAACGGCATGATCTTGCGATTGGTCTTTAGATAAAATATATGGTGAAGTAAGGAGTATTATGAGCAAGAATATAAACCTAAATGATGAACATGATTGGTTTTGGAAATAACGGTCACAACAATACAGCCCGATCAGCTCGGATAGCAAAAGATGAAATCAGCCAAAACGGAAGAGAAGAGAAATGAAGCTGGTTTTATATGCCATATCTTACTGACGGTGAATTCACAAAAGAAATCAGATGAAAAAGTACTAATCCTGCAGCCATTTTTGCTTTTTCAACTTTGCAGATGAGAATAAGAGATAAACCCAAAATCAGCGCTCAATATCAAATATTGGAAAGTTGTAGGTTCCATGATATCCCTGATGTTGTCATATATGTCAAGCTTGGGAAAACTCATCTATAAGGGTTGTTGGAAGTATTAGTAGAAACTCACCTTTCTGCTTACTACCATAAATCAAAGGATGAAAAACACAGAGGCATAAAACAGACAGTAGCATTGCGATGGGCAATCAGACGGATCTGCGCGCAACAAAGGTTACTCGAAGTTTTTGCCAAATCTTGGCGCCCGATCTCCCTCAATCAACGTAGATCATGGCGATACGATGAACAGGCGTAAGGCGTGATGAATGGAGATCGTGACTACCCAATATCAAAACTGAAGGCGCAGACCGTCGTCCCACGAACAAAAGCAAGCGACAAAGGGAGTTATCTAGCCAGTTGCTTCAATGCAATCTGATTAGTGGCATGATCACCATCGCCAAGAATTGACGTTATCACCGATCAAAAACAACATCCCTGTGACCAAGGCGCGCCGAACAGTCGATCTATAATGGAACAACCATTTTCAAATTCTGTCTTGTAGCAATCAGTTAAAAGGAAACAGATAAACATTTGCCGTATCAAACCCAAATACGTTAAAAATATACCTTTAAATGTTTTGGGAGCTGAATGTGAATGTTAGGAGACTTGGTAAATGACGGCTGGCTTTGATCATCTCCACCAGAGTTTGGTGAAAAGATAAACAATAGATAGTCCCCGTCTGGATGGCATTTTTAACAAACCAAAAGCTGTTGTACTGTTAAGTCAACAGCCATGAGCTCTTGCTTTCAAAAAGATCCTAGCAGCCACACAAGCATGTCCCTCATCAGTCTGTCAGGAGACAAGACATGCAGCCTCAGAAACACTGCTGGATAACAACCTCTTGCCCAACATGATCAGTCTTTGTATTTCTCCTATCTTCGTAAGCAAGACAATTTTTCTTCAACATTGATGATAATTCTCTTCGTGGTAATGAGACGACCTTCTTCAGTAATAGATCTTTCCAACCTCACTTTCTCCCAAAGAATCCAGGTAGAAGAATGAGTTAGAATACCCAGCTCAATATAATAATACAATCGTTGTGAAACATGCTGCATGATTCCCAGCCGCGTGTATTTCATCAAACTCAAAAGCTAGAATATAAAAACCAGCCTCAAGCAGATGAGCAGAGAATTGAATAAACACCGGAAGACGATCGTTAAAAAAAAACAATTCCTTGATAACTTTAATTCACCAGTGTAAAAATAAACTTGCTCTTTCCAGCCTGCCAGGTTTTCATTCTTCTCAAGAATTACCTTCCTCTTGAAACAATCATTCAGCTGACCTTTATTAAACAATTCTGTATCTGGCATTGACACAAAGGCTTCATCACTTTTCAGCTAGCGATCATAATTGAATTTTCCCGATCTATTGATGAAACATCCATGGAGCTGGGTTTGACAAATAAAAACAAACGTGCAAGAACTTCCTACAAAAGATTCACCTGCACAGGTTCCCAATTTGGCATTCATTAATATCATGGCGAAGTCATTATGGCTTCTAAGAATAAGAATAAATGTGGTGGATGCTGGATCACATCATGATATCACACTCTACTGGGAACCATTTTAAATAGCCGAATACCGCTCTCCTTACAGTGTTAAGAAATTTCAGCTGAAACAGGTCCTCCAGTGATGCGATTGGTCTCTTTGCAATTCTTCAAATCTTAACTCAGATCAGCACGTCACTAACATCAATGATGAAATTTCTTAATCAAATCTTTCCTAAAACTTGCATTTGCTCAAGCTGATTAAATTTACGATGAGTTTAGAAATATAGCTCCTCATTCAGAGGTTGTCAAGGTGTCATTCATCCTTTTTCTCCATAATACATTCCCAAAAGGGAAGCTATCGCTCTGCCTGTAAGAAATAATTGTTTGAGTAATGAACAAGACACTTTCGTTTCCACAGCCACGACGCATACTACAACTGAAGGCTCTACAAGATACAAGTCCAGTTTTTGCAACTTTAGCGCCTGTGTTGGAAAAGCGCTGCACTCTCATTGTTTCCCTTTTTTTTGATTACTGGTACCAGGATGTGTGATAAGTGTGGTTGATCAACTAACTATCTAGAGTCTGGGTTTCTCTGGATTGTCGTTGTGATGATTGGCAGTGTTAGTTTCTAAGTAATTCTCTAGTTTGTTAATCGTTGGCGTTGATTCTTTAATGAACCGTTACGTGATTTTGTCGTTGACTCACGCGTTGGTGTCGAGTGAAGTGATCAAGTCAAATATTCTGTTTAGTAATAGTTGATAGTCATCGCTCTTCTCATTGATATTGGATTAATCAGTAATCCCAACTCTTCTGTTGAGTGGAAGTTGTAATGATCAATCGATATTCTGTTGTCATAAATTCTATGTCGATAAACCTTTCTTTGTTGTCATTAGTTGAAATGATAGTCAAATATTTTTTACATTGTCTTGATTATAATGATCAGTAAATCTGACAGTGTTGTGAATTGTCAATTACGACTCTGCAGTAATCAGTTGCACGTGGACCTTGTGATTGAAATATCTCCTGCCAGGCGATGATCGATGTGGTTGTCTGATTACATTAAATAAGTCTCAGTCATTCAGTGGTGTTGGCTCTACTGAAATAAGAAGTTATTATCATTAAATCAATTGATTCTACAAATAAGTCGTGTGAGACAGGTTTGTTGGTTCTACAGTGAGTTGTTGTGGTGTTGTGATTGATGGTTGTTATAAGTTATTATGATTATTCAGTTGTTTTGGAGTCACCTAAACTCCCAATTCTTAGCTACAAAGGAGGAGCTTTGTTGGTGCTGTTCTGGCTTTAGCTAGTATCAGCTGCCGCTCCATAACACTTCTGTGAACTTTTAACTACTGGCGATATGTATTCCTGTCTCTTAAAGATGTTCTTAACGGTGAATTGCCGTGAACATCCTGGCTCAAACTACCAATGATATCTTCAGTTGATTGCTGAATCTTTAAATTCGCACCGCTAAAAATTGAACACGGACATAAATCTTCTTTCTTGATACTAAATTCGTGAAACAAACCACCACAGCGATTTGATGTTAATATATTTTTTGCATTATTGCATTTTATCACTTCAGGATTCAAACCATCACCTCTGATAGTTGCAAAGTTTTTTGATGTTTCTCATCAACTTGGCGCAGTATATGTCGGTTTATAATAAACGATTACTACGAAGTAATCATTTACGGGTGCAAGTTGATAGAAGAGCTGACGTATCGATTGCATTTTGAGTATAAGTCCAGCCAGTAACGTCTTGGTTTTGGGTCATTTTACCGCCAACATATTCCACGGCCACCGAGATCTTGGCTTTGCTGCCACGACTCCCAAACGTAACTCAACATGATTGGAGCGACATCAGAAACCACATTACATTGGTCGCGATTCGTTCTGTTGAGTATTGATTCTCTTATCCCAGGATTCTTTGGTATTGTTGCTGAGTCCACCAGTTAGAATTGGAGGCTCTATTGCAAGTCTTAACCATATTTTACAGTGAATTTACTTTATCAATTCACAACAAACATAACTGGCCTTCATATCAATTGGAATTTATCTTATTCTTATAATATGAAGAAAGATGAACCTGAGCAATGTTTTCTTTGAACAATTCATGAATGTCAGGGTAATCTTTATGGTTTTCCATCAACTTTAAATCAACAATCTTTTACCAGTGATTGATCAATTGTTTTCAAGTCTGAATTGATATCAGTGTTCCCAGGCTCTGTCTTCTTAGTCATGTCTCCTGCTAGCATCTTCTTAAAAATACTTTGTAATTCAGACTTGGAAAGATGACCCATGAACCAAAAACCAGTTGATAATTATACCTTGTCTGTTTTGGATAGCGATGTCTTAAATGATCATCATTTTGGGCATTTCCCTTTATTTACAGTTTAAGTAATCAATAAACACTTTTCAATCAATGTAGTAAACTATTGACAAATAAACATAACTTTTTCATTTTCTCCCTTTCAGACATTTTTATAAATCGCGCATAACCATAATATAGCAAACAGTGAAAAGTCCAAGAGAGTTGATGAACAAAAATCGTCTGCTTTTTGGCAGATTAGGGATGTTCCAGCATAAGTGCTCTCAACTCTAAGCTACCTCTCTTTTCAAAACAATTGTTTTTCTAGAATCATACATCTTGGTGATGGTTGCTTTCTTTGTTTTGCCTGATTCTTCTCAGGGTTTAAGGGTGACTGTTTCCAGGCTTGGCCTTTTTTCTCCTCTTATTCTTAGACTACTGCCATATAATGTGATCTTAAAATCAAAACTTTTTGTCAGTGGTGAAAATATCATCACAATTTTTCTGGCTGCAAAACTCAGCGTGTAACCACCTTTCCTCATTTCTTTATCTTTTTAAAGGATAGCCCATGCAGGGTCTTTCGATGTCAAAATAATCTTAAAAAAATGTTACGATGTGTTGGTTTCAAAAAAGTTGAAATTAGTGAGAAGCTGTATAAAAATGGTGCTTGAAAAAATGATGGAAGAAGCTAGTAAGGCCCCACCAATACATTATCTGATGTAACAGTTAGCGCCAATTGGAGTCGATGATAATAAAAACCATCAAGCTAAGCCACGTGAACCAGAACTGTAGCTGTATGAAAAACCAATATCATATTGGTAAAGATTGATCACTTAATAAAATTAATGAGAAAAGGCAGCATAAAAAATCAGAGTGATAACATTAAGCTGAATCAGTGGGTAAAAAACTGAAAATAGGTTGAGTTAAATAAGCACTTTCTTTATGAAATAGACTTCAAAACATAAGCCTTGGATTAGGACATTACCATTTTTCTGCAACCATCAGAAATATTTCTGATCAATAATATAGATCATTGTACATCAGAAGACAAAATAGCTCCACTCTTATATCCTTGCTAGAAAGAAGCGTGGCAATGGTAAATAAAAGTGTCAGTGGCGAACAGAACAGGGCTGAGGATACAACCACTTTAACGACTCGAAGGTAAACGTCGTTGAAACGCAAAATAAGTCCTAAGGACGGCACGTAGTCAAATCACTCTTCTGGGCAACAGGTGTTCAGATCGTGGAGTTCGCCACTTTTGAGAAATCAGTAGAATAACCAAATATCAATGAGACAAAGTAGTTTTTCATGATGAATCGCATTCAGGTTGATATGACCGGATCACAAAAAAAAGACTTGAAGCTTTGGTGACGTCATGACTTACCAACGTGCTGGTGTTTTCTTGGAGATCCAGAAACAATGAGACAACTGCGCTGAAAATACAATCTGTTGAGCGATATCTCAATGTTTCCACATGGAAATAAACGCCATAAAGACAGATAAATAATAAATCGGAAATCATGTGACTCAAATACGATGAGCCTATCTCTTATACAAAGGTGTTAGCACGAAAAATCATGTCTCATTCTCTCAGCATCGAGAAAGAGTTAATATCAAGAAGGACATGGCTTACGAAATCAGCGCAATGAGCAGCGCAATCGATAGATAAAGAGCTTTTGTAGACCACACTAATTATCCACCACTTTTTGTGGTCAGCTCGAGCCGGTTTTTCATTAACTTTAATAAAAAAGCCTTCCCGAAAAGAAAAGCAATCGGACAAATAACGATAACGATAATATGACACTTATCAAAAGTAGGTAACTGATTCAGAATCATTAATATATTAAAAAATTTAGTTATATGTTGAAGATTGGCTTTTAGTTTGTACTTGCTTCAATTTCAAGGTACGATCGAATATCTACCGCTAAGATATAACGATTTTCTTCCTAAATAAAATATATAAACTCAGACCACGATGAGGCAACACTAGATAATGGCATAAAGGGGCTCGGACTTTTCAAAATAGAAATAATAGGATGCCTGCCCTGACCAGAGATTCAGTTTTGTATGCCGATCTACTTCTTGTCTCCGTCAGCCAAGAATGGGATAACTAATGAACAAACAAGCACTTTGTATGAGTCCATCCCCACTTTACCAAGTTCTGAAATAATTCCTTTGTTGAAAAGCTCAATGGATCGACCATCAATGGCCACAAAATAAGAGACCTAGAAGCAACCATAAATAGTTAAGGTTCATTTGTCTTGTGCGGGGTTCATTGTCACTTGCAAGTTTCATTTCTATCAATGCCTCCCTGATTAGCGGTTCTATTCTAGTCACAAAATCTGCCTTACTATTTCTAGATAGTGAAGCTAAACCATATAAAGAGAGGCTGAATACCAATTCAGCCTCTCTTTTTCTTATAATTCCTGACAAATAACCAACAGGAAGAGTTTCTGATTCCCTTTTTCTTCATTCGTGACCAAGCGCTCACGGATGCTGCATTTGCAAGCCCGTCAGTCGCGGAAAGCCGTCTACTGGCTTCAATCGCCCGAGTGGTGTGGTCACACGCGGATCAAAGGCGGTCATTCTGGAAATTCGGTGCAAGATCCTTGATGCTTTGACGGTGCACGAGAATTGATCCGACTCAGCCTGACCAAAGAGTTGCTCTACCACACTGCCTTTTTTAGTCTGGATAGAATGAGAAGTCCCAAACGGAAGTCCTTGCCAATGCCCTTCGATCTCTTGGTTGAGTGTTCCACCAAAAGCCACATTGATCAACTGAACCCCACGGCAGATTCCTAGAACCGGTTTGTTTTGGCGTACTGCTTCCTTTAGTAAGGCAAGCTCAAATTGATCCCGTTCGATATTGTAATCATCGCTCTCGATGGTTTTTTCTTCGCCATAAAGACTAGGATCAACATTTTGGCCTCCACTTAAGATCAATTTGTCAATCGTTTCAACATAGTCCTTAACCAAGGAAGGATCTCCCATCGGGATGACCATTGGAAGCCCACCTGCTTGACGGATTCCTTCCGCAAACTGACTAGACACAGAGGAATGAAGGTTTTTCCCTTCCGGGTCCACCGGACAGAGATTAGCGGATACTCCAACAATTGTTCTGCACATATTCATTCCTCCTTCATTTTTACTACTACTTATCTTACCACCCATTAGTGATAGTGTCTAATATGTATTTTTTAAAACCGTGATAGATTTTATTTATCACCCTCACCTTCCTTACAAAACAATTGATGATCATACAAGTTTTTTTACCTATATTATGTTAAAATAGAGAGGAAAATAGAATCGTCCTTCAAGGCACACATTAAGCCGTTTCGAAGGCGCAAGCGCTAGATTTCTAGCCTTGTTGAAAAATAGACATAGAAATGGAAGATACAATGGAAAAACAAACCGTTGCAGTATTGGGTCCTGGTTCATGGGGAACAGCCCTTTCACAAGTCCTCAATGATAACGGCCATAAAGTCCGTCTCTGGGGAAATATCCAAGAACAAATCGATGAAATCAATACCGCTCATACCAATCAACGCTATTTCAAAGACATCGTTATTAGCGAGAGATCAATGCTACGACCGAGTCTGAAAGCAGCTTTGGACGGTGTGGATGCTTATCACTTTTTGTCGTTCCTACAAGTGTGACGCTTGGTCGCAAAACAAGTCGCTGATCAGCGTACTGGACCACCCTCTGTAACAGTGATGCACGCTTCTAAAGGAGCTGAGCTACCTGGTACGCGATCAGGATTTCATCAAATCAACCCGAAGAAGAAATTCCTGCTTCTCTTCCGCCAGCGAGGGTGATGTAGGTCGTTTCTGGACCAGAAGTCGTGCCAGAAGGAGACCATCGCGCCGAGGATATCGCCCTCGTTGCAGCAGCCTCAAGAGATTTAGAAGCCACGGCACGCTATGTTCCCGAACTGCTTTAGCAACGTCACTACTTTCCGCCTCGTATGCCAATGCCACGAATGTCGTCGAGGGTGGAAGCACTGCTGGGGCCTATGAAGAATATCATCGCGGTCGGAGCTGAACCTGCGCAGTCTTGGTTATGGTGACAATGCCAAAGCAGCTATCATCACGCGAGGTCTCGCTGAAATCACTCGCCTTGGCGTTAAGCTCGGAGCTAGCCCATTGACCTATAGCGGTTTGTCCGGGGTCGGTGACTTGATCGTTACCGGAACTTCTGTTCACTCTCGCAACTGGCGAGCTGGGGATGCTCTCGGACGTGGCGAAAAACTGGAAGATATTGAAGCCAACATGGGCATGATCATCGAAGGGATCTCTACGACCAAAGTCGCCCACGAGCTGGCCCAAGAATTGGATGTCTACATGCCAATTACGACAAGCCATTTACCAAGTCATCTATGAAGGAAAAGATATCCGCGAAGCCATCCACCACATGATGAGCAATGAATTTAAAGAAGAAAACGAGTGGAAATAAGTCAACCACCCTATAATGAATCATACCTTTTAGGAAAGGAAACTATATGACTAAAGTTAGAAAAGCAGTCATTCCTGCGGCTGGTTTGGGGACACGCTTCCTCCCAGCTACCAAAGCTTTGGCAAAGGAAATGTTGCCAATCGTTGACAAACCTACGATCCAATTCATCGTAGAAGAGGCTCTGAAATCTGGGATTGAAGAAATCCTTGTCGTAACAGGGAAGGCTAAACGTTCGATCGAAGACCATTTCGATTCTAACTTCGAATTGGAATACAATCTCGAGCAAAAAGGCAAGACTGACTTACTCGTTGGTCAATGATACAACAGCGATCAATCTTCATTTCATCCGTCAAAGTCACCCTCGAGGTTTAGGGGACGCTGTTCTTCAAGCCAAGGCCTTTGTTGGAAACGAGCCTTTTGTCGTTATGTTGGGAGATGACCTCATGGACATCACTAATGATGATGCCTTGCCATTGACCAAACAATGATGAACGACTACGATGAAACTCATGCGTCAACCATCGCTGTGATGAAGTCCCTCACGAAGAGGTTTCTTCTTACGGTGTGATCGCACCTCAAGGAGAAGGTCATCAACTGGTCTTTATGGCGTTGAAACGTTTGTCGAAAAGCCAAATCCAGAGGATGGCTCCAAGTGATCTCTGCCATTATCGGACGCTACCTCTTGACTCCTGAAATCTTTGATATTCTTGCAAATCAAGAACCAGGTGCTGGCAATGAAATTCAATTGACGGATGCGATCGACACCCTCAATAAGACCCAACGAGTCTTTGCCCGTGAATTTAAAGGCCAACGCTACGATGTGGGTGATAAATTCGGCTTCATGAAAACTTCGATTGACTATGCCTTGAAACACCCTCAAGTCAAAGATGATCTCAAACAATATATTATCGACCTTGGAAAAAAATTAGAAGCATCTGAACAAACTGCAGACTAAGAAGAAGGAAAGAGAGATTTCATTCTCACTTCCTTTTGTTGTATCTTATAAACTGTATCGTTTAATGGTTGTTCTACGTTGTCGATGTAGTAACCAAATCCAAAAACTGTCAAAAGTAACTCGCGCCTACCATCGTCGCGATTGAGATACTTTGTCGGTTGATGGTAATTTTCTCACCTTTCTTCACTTCAATTTTGCTGCAGATTTATAAACTACACCATAAGTTGAGAAATGAGAGGTTGTAAATGTTACGGCCTGACTTATCTTCATTTAGTTGGACATTGGAAGGATTCCAATTGGCCATTTTGCCGATATAACTGCTTCTATTCTTTGCCCAATGACTGGAATGATTGCAACTCGGACTAATTTGATGTACAGGATTATTTTGGTTCGATAATTGAATATTATATGCCTTGTAATCTTTACCAGCTAGTTCTTTGACATCTTTCAAAACTTCAACAAGGAGACTATAGCCACCTTGAGCAAAATCAGGGTTTTGCAAAACGATATCTGTTGCTTGGTCTACTAAAATATATCGAATTTGTTAGGTAAAACTGGGCGACCAACCGGTACTAACTGCTGCTGTTTGTGGAACAATAGTCGATTGTACTACTTGGTGTTGTTCCTCCTTGCTTGGTTCTGTACTTGCTTCAGTGCTTGGCTTCGTTTCTTCCTTAGCTCGGTTCTGTACTTGCTTCGGTGCTTGGTTTTGTTTCTTCCTTGCTGGTTCTGTACTGACCTTCGGTCTGGTTTTGTTTCTTCCTTGCTTAGTTCTGTAGCCAGTTCTGTACTTGGTTTCGATTTCCTTCTTGCTTGGCTCGGACTGTGATTCTGTGCTTAGGCTGGTTTCCTCCCTGCTTGGTTCTGTACTTGCTTCGGTGCTTGGTTTCGTTTCTTCCTTGCTTGGTTCTGTACTTGATTCTGTGCTTGGCTTCGTTTCTTCCTTGCTTGGTTCTGTACTTGACTCTGTGCTTGGCTTTGTTTCTTCCTTGCTTGGTTCTGTACTTGCTTCGGTACTTGGCTTCGTTTCTTCCTTGCTTGGCTCCGTGCTTGACTCTGTTGGATCCTTGTAGTCATCTGGTAAGATGCACGATATGGATCATCTGTACGACCTGCTTCTTTAAGAGTTGCAGATAATTCAGACTCATATTGCTTGAATTGTTTGAAGAGACGTTCAGACCGAGCCAAAGCATCCTCCGTCACTTTATCTTCAACTGCTTTTGCTGCAGCTTCATCAGCTTTCAAAGCTGCATATTTGCTATCTCTAACCTTCTGTTCAATGATCGAATTGTTTTTACGAGCTTTCCAGTGATTTTGAATCGATTTTCCAAAGAGGTCTTGATTATTGATGGCCATCTGGTCAATATGCCATACTGTCCAATACCATGAATTCGGATCATAGGTAGCAGTTTGAGGTTTGAAAGCTTTATAGGTATCTTTTACATTTCCATAGAAAGGAACATAAGAAGTGTTCCGAGATGGTCCCATACCAAGCCATAACGTACCACCAAATGATTTTGGAAGGTTTGGATTGATTTGGTAGACATGGGCATCGATGACGTTTTCGTTTCCTAAAGCATACTTGTATTGGTCTTTCCGAACAGTATCGTTGCTACCATTATCCCCTTGTTTCTTGACACCAATTTGATCGTCTGGAACAAATCGACCATTCAAATGTTCAAAACGGTTGCGTTGGAAGGCAAAAGCATCTTCCAAGGTGTATTTTTTGTTTGGATCTGTTGGTGAGCGGAAGAGTTCGTATTCATCATCTTCATAAGTCACTTTTGAATTTGGATCCAAAAGAGTGATTCCTGCGTAAGTACGTGAACGGTCTCCTTCAGCATATTTTTCTGGTCCATAAGATTTAGCGATATGGAAGTTACCGTCTTTATCTGTCTTGTAGTTACCAGATTCTTGGGCTACTTTTCGACATCTTTCGAAGCGATCACATTTTCCTTGTCATTCAAGATCAGCATGACCTAAGGTAGTAGGTATTTGCAAAGACTGCGTATTTATCTTCTGGCACCTTCACCGCGACATATTGGTGGCCAGAAAGAATTTCCATATACCAAGTTTCTTTTGGTCTGCAAAAACGACAACGATTCCCTTCATGCTGATCCCTTTTTCTTCAATGACTTTAGCTAGGAATTCAACCCCTTCACGAGCAGACTTAACGCGTGGTAAAACCACGTCCAACATAGCAGCTTCTGGAATTCCGTTTTCTGTCAATGGATCAGTCTTCAAGACTTTTTTGTTTGGAATTGCTGTAACGGTTGATGTCATAGAGACGCCGGCTTCGTTAAATCCATGTTCACCAAAAGCACCGTTACTACCATCTCCACGAGCAGAGTCATAAGTCGCTGTGTATTTCATTTCGCTGGCAGCATGTGGATAGGTAAAACCATTGGATTCGTCTTCCAGTTGATCCCCTTCCTTATAATTCTTCGCATCAACCACCACATAGTTCTTGTTGTGCTTGCCACTCATTTGGATAGTAAGGGTAGTCTTCTGTCCGACCAAAGAGAGTGGTCCCATCCTTGGTCAATTGGCGACCAATGATAAAGCCACAACAGGCTTGAACAGCTTGAACTGGTAGGAGCAAAAATGTCATTGCTACCAATGAAAGTTTAAACAACCATTTTTTCATGGCAAATCTCCTTTTCGAATACTCCTTTTAGTAAAAAAGGATAGCATTGCCGATTTTTTATACCTCCAGTTTACATTTTTTTATTAATTTTTGCAAACGCTTACCATGCTTGTTTTTATTCTATTTTTTCCTAAATTATCTTTCTATCAACTCATTTCTATGTAATATTATATATATTTATTGAGATTTCAAACAATTTTCTGTTAGTTTACGATTTTGCTACATTTTTTAGGAAAAAGAGAGTGGGACAGAAATCGGTAATTCGTTAGAATTCGATTTCGTCGTCCCACCTCTCCGCACAGTTGAGTAGGGCTGTAAAAGCTGATGAAATCAGCGTAGTAGAGCCCACTCAACCACTGCGTCTTGCTCGACAATCCAAAAACAATTAAGAGGCTAGGACTTTTGTCCTAGACTCTTCTTAAAATAGAGTCAAGATTTTACCTAAGAAATAAAGCAAAGCAAGGAGATAAGATAGGGCAGCACTCATCTGATAGGTTCGGTTCATAAAGCGAGCTTCCCCTCTTACTGGAAAGACATAAGCCAACATGACCCCAGCTACTAAGCCACCGATGTGCCCCGCCATACTGATTCCTGGCATGAAGCTAAAGATCAAATTGACCACAATCAAGCTGGTATAGGACTGACTCAAGTGCCGAATATAGGGGCTTTGGACAATAAAGCGCAGAAGCACCAATGGTCCCAAACAGTCCAAAGAGGGCTGTAGAAGCTCCTGCCGCAATCACATCTGGCGTAAAAATAGCTACAAAGACATTACCCATCATGCCTGATAAGAGATAAAGAGCTAAGAAAGCCTTCGATCCAAAGAGATCTTCTGCCAAACGTCCTAAGTAATAGAGGGTGATCATATTGAGCACAAAATGTTCTAGGCCGATATGAACAAATGTAGCTGTCACTATTCGCCATAACTGGCTAGGATCGACTTTCACAACCTCTCCAATAATCCCACCGCTATAGTAAATAGCAGCACCTGTTTGGTAGTCGCCTCCAAATCGGATAAACATGGAAAGAAAGACTGCCGTTGTCACGAGCAACAAGAGGCTGGTCACAGGATAACGACGATCAAAGAGTAACTTCATAGACTAGCACCTCCTGAACTGCCTGATCAAAAGCATCTGGCTGGAACTCCTTCTGCTGGATGGAATAAATCGTACTAACCGTTTTTCCAGTAAAATCTGCTAAATAACGATCATAATAGCCACCACCATAGCCAATTCGGTAGCCTGTTGACTGGAAGACCACGCCTGGTACATGGATCAGATCAATCTCTGACTGTTCCACAAGCTTTCCTTTTTCATTGGGCTCCAGCAAACCAAAGCGTGTCTTTTTCCAAAATGTCAGGATCGTATTCCACAAATTCCATCCGCCCTTGTGGATAGGTACGGGGAACACAGACGCGTTTTCCAAGTTGAAGAGCAGCTTGGATCAAGCCAGCTGTGGAAACTTCATGGTCAAAAGACAGATAGGTCGCAAGGGTCTTTGCCTCCTGAAAAGCTGGAAGCTCCAAGAGGCGCTGAGTCAGCTCTTCATCTGCTTGAGTTTTCACGGATTCTGGCAACTGTTTCATAGCTGCAATGGTTTCTTTTCGTAGTGTTTTCTTCATTCCCTACTCCTTTTGTCTAGCTTTAATTGTATCATTTTTTAGGAAAGATCCGAACAGTTTTTATACAACAAAGAAAAAATCCAACTCCAGACGGAGTTGA
This sequence comes from Streptococcus sp., assembly GCA_047241705.1. Taxonomy (GTDB): domain Bacteria; phylum Bacillota; class Bacilli; order Lactobacillales; family Streptococcaceae; genus Streptococcus. The sequence goes on along the minus strand of JBKTJB010000001.1, from coordinate 834,824 downwards.
ATCATTCCTTTATTGGTTAGCCTTCATTTTCAAAAATTTACCAATGTTTTCCACAGCAAAGGGAAGGGCTGCTTCATTTGGGCTCATCTTTGGATGGTGCAAGGCATAAGGGGTATCAATTCCCAGCCAGAACATGACACCAGGGACCTTGCTCAAGAGAAAGCCGAAGTCTTCTCCTGTCATCGCAGGCAGAATATCAATCAGGTTCACGTCTTCCTCAGCTGTGAAAAAGTCCATGAGTTCTTTGGCCAATTCTGGTTGGTTTTCCACAGGCAGGTAGCCCCCTTGCTTGAGTTCCAGGTCCAATTTCACATCAAAGGCTGCTGCAATCCTCTGCAATGGCTTTGACCCGTTTTTGAGTCAAAAGGTTCATCTCCATGGTCAAGGTCCGAATGGTCCCATGAAGGAAGGCTGTCTCAGCAATCACATTATTCTGGTTCGTTCTATGCATGGAACCAAAGGTCACCACAGCCCCTTCAATCGGATCGACATTTCGACTCACGACCGATTGGACTTGGGTAATGAAGTAAGAGGCTGCTACAAGAGCGTCATTGGCCTCATGTGGAAAGGCGGCATGCCCTCCCTTTCCTGTAAAGGTGATCTTGACTTCACAGGTCCCCGCAAAAAGGGTACCCGTATTGGTCGCAATGTCTCCCACCTTCAAATCAGGGCGCACATGCAGACCATAAAATTCATCAGGGAGCCAGTCGCCAAAAGCATTGTCCTTATACATGAGCATTCCACCAGCCTCATTTTCTTCAGCTGGTTGGAAGAGAAAGAGCAGGTTATTTTTTGGTTGTACTTGGACCAGTTGATCCAAAAGCCCAAGGGCTGTCGTCATGTGCATATCGTGACCACAAGCATGCATCCGTCCTTCGTGCTTGGAGGCAAAATCAAGGCCCGTTTGTTCCACGATCGGTAAGCCATCGATATCTGTCCGCCAACCAATGGTTTTTTCAGGAGCAGACCCATGGAGATAAACCAGGATCCCGGTCCGCCAAGTCCGTTGCTCGACAAAGTCCTTGCCCGCTGTGATCTCTGCGATTCTCTCTAAGAGGTAGGCTTGCTTCAAATTCTTCCAAGCCACCTCAGGGATTTGGTGCAAATCCCGTCTGATTTGATTAAATCCAATGTCATCGTCGTCTTCTTCTCTATTAAGAATGAGGAGTGGGAAAGAACTCCTATTATTTAAAAGGAGCTCGTCTTCCCGCCCGCACAATGGATAGGTCATCTTTGGAGCTTAATCAAGCGAACAAAGATGCCAATCAACCACTGCGTCATACAATTATTCCCTTCAAACATCAAAGGCTGGACAATTTTTGCCCAGCCTCTACCATTCCTATCTTACAAATTACGCAAAGGCGTCTTCGAGTGCTGTTTTTTGTTGTGTTTTTTCGTCAATTTCCTTGATGATGCGAGCTGGGACACCAGCTACAACCACATTTTCAGGGACATCTTGAGTAACGATCGCTCCAGCGGCAACGACTGAACCGTTTCCAACTTGAACTCCTTCAATCACAACAGCGTTGGCACCGACCAAGACATTGTCACCGATCCGAACAGGCTCAGCAGAAGCTGGCTCAATGACTCCCGCAAGAACGGCACCTGCACCGATGTGGCTGTTTTTACCAACAGTTGCACGGCCACCAAGGATAGCCCCCATATCAATCATGGTTCCTGCACCGATTTCAGCACCGATATTGATGACAGCACCCATCATCACGACAGCATTGTCTTCGATAGTTACTTGGTCACGGATAATAGCGCCTGGTTCAATACGCGCATTTAGGTAGCGTTTATCCAGTAATGGGACAGCTGAGTTACGGCCATCTTGTTCAACCACATAATCCTTGTTTTCAGTCAAGTTGGCAAGAAGGGGCTCGATATCTTTCCAGTCACCGAACAAAACATTGCCAAGCTTGGTAACAGAAGTAGGAACAGCTGTTGCCAATTCCCCTTCAAAGGTTACTTTCACATTTGTTTTCTTTTCTGCATTTCCGATAAAAGCGATAATTTCTTGAGCAGACATTTTTTGTGCTGTCATAAGATTCTCCATTCATTTCAATTAAAGGTATCCATATTATACCACAATCCTAGTGAGATGAACACCTAAGGCGACGTGCTTGTAGCCGAATCCTTCAGGCCTGTCATTTCACTAATGGTGCGATTGCTTCCAAAGTGAATCGTAACTAAATGCGCATCAGAAAGTTTGTAGTAAAAGATTAAGAAGGACTCTGAACTCATCATACTCGACCAAGAAACACGGCTAGGAATTCCTACTGTATTCACAAGATCTGAATAGCTGGTTCCTATTTTAATATTGGCAAAATCCTCTCTGTTCAAACTGCCATTTTTATTGGCTAATCGCTCACTGTTTAGGTTCTCAAAATCAAGAGAAGATAAACGGTCACCAACAATATTTGAAAGTAAAACTGTTACGGAAGAAGGAGAGCCTTCCGACTGATAATCCAATTGTGTCATAAAAGGACTGACACCACCTTCTTGGTAGGTTTCTTCCCCACCACTAGCCTTCCCCAGTACAGCTACCACATCCTGCGGAGACAGATAAGTTGAAGAGGTACGGCCTTGATCCCCCTCACTTAAACCAGGAATCAGGGAAATCGCCTTCTCATAGGTCACTTGAAACTGAAATTCACCTTCCGGTGCAATCAAGGTACTCGTACCACTCTTCAAGGTTTCCTTTCTGGTTCCATAAGACCGGCCAGTGGCTTCCATATTCACTAGTAGTAGAAGAAGGATGCTTCCTCACTATGGATACCTCCTGAAGCCAGATAGGCAAATAATCCCAGCATGGCCAATAATCCAAAAAAGGCTGCTAGCGAAGACCCTTCACTCTTAGAGGAAGGAGAGTAGGTTTTCGTCCTATCCGATTGGGAGTCTAGTACTGTTTGTCTTGGTTCTGAATGCCTGCTTCCCCTATTGAAGCCAGGTCAGCTTCTGAGAAATCAAGCGGCTCCCACGCCTGGTGCTCTACTCTTTTCCTCAGCCCTGAAGGAGACTGCCCTATTGCATCTTGTGCTGGTGGTTCTGACCTTGCTTCTTCTGTTAGTGGTGTAGCAAGAACGACCTGAGCTGATTCGTCTTCAGGTGTAGCAAATGAGCCTTCCTTTGGATCATACGATTCCTCCTTCAGCACCAAGCGCCGGTTCGTCTTTTCGCTCCTCTACTTGCTTCACCTCGTTCCGGAAAAGCGGAGGACTTCTACCACTTCCACGGCTCTTTTAGTGAGCGTATCTTCCAGCCATTCATCCCGATCTTCAATGCTCTGGTTGGTCTGAAGTGGAACTTTTCACTAGACTAGTTTCTTCTTCTGGCTGGCCTTTCGCAAACCGACTCTGTTGTGCTCATTTCTGTAGGTGCGACCAGTCTTCTATTTCCCATTGTTCCCTCCTCCTTATTATTCTAAGGCAAATGCATTCGGGCTGACTGTTTTTACTGTGCTGTAGGTATTGAAGAGGAAGCTGAAGTGTGCTCGCTACCACTTTGCGGTTCGATATCCTTTGATGGTTTGCCGGCTATCGAATTGGATTTGAACCGTTTTGGGAATCAGCCAATCGATAGGTAAAGGACGGCGCTTCCCCGTAACCTAAAGACCCAGACACATCTACCTCATCCGGAATCCTCACCGAATTGAGCAGGTCTAAATAAGGCATCCCAACTTTGATATTAGTAAAATCGTCCTTCGTTAAACTGCCATTCTTATTTGCAAATCGATCACTTTTTAAGTGTTTCAAACTTAAAAGAGAAATCCTGTAATAGGCACCTGATTTTTCAAGGAGAACCTTCCATACTGCATCCTTTGATTGGTAATCTAAGGTCAGCAAAAGGGACTTGAACTGCTGTCACTATACGATGCCTCTCCTCGGGTTGCTTTACCTAATACTGCAACGATATCTTTGGGATCCACAGTTCCAAAAGATGTCTTTTTGTCATCCACTGCAAAATCAGGAATGAGAGACATGGCTTTTTCATAGGTTGTCTCAAATTGAACTTCCTTAGCAGATGCGACATAAGAACTATTTTCACTATTTAGATATTCTTTTCTGATACTATTCCGTGAAGACACATGTCATGCCCTGCTTGCAGGAAGATGAAGAAAAGATCACTTGTTGCCTGTGTTTTTGGAAGTACGAATACAAAAGCTACTAACAAGGAACGAACCACCCTAAAAAATCATCGCAAAGCGAACCCAATCCCCTCTTTTGAGGAAGAAGGGGAAGACGCCATCGTATCTGAATGGCTACTAGTATCCTGATGATTGTCCATCCCTAATGAAGCCAGATCGGCTTGTGAAATCAAGCGGCTCCCACCCTGGTGAGAGGAAGCTGCCTTGATGTCTGTCCGTTGATCGTCCAATGATGTCTCCCTTCTTATACTAACACTAATTTCTTGCCTTTTTTCTTGAATTCCATCACCACTTCTGGCTGCCCTGCTACCTGGTAAGTCGCGCGATCAGTCCATACCGCCATCTGGCATTTCCCCCAGACCAAGCGTTGAGGATTTCCTAGTTGCTTAATAAGCTGGGCGAATTCTGTACCTTTTTTCTCTTTTTCAGTAGTGATTTCTTTCTCACTGCTTGCTTTTTCTTTTGCATCCAACAAATTCGTCGCATCCACTGTCGTCAAGCGATACCCCTGGTCTTTTTCCTGTTCAAACCACAAGGTTACACTTTTCTTGCCCTGATCGGTTTGCTTAGCCGCATAAGTCAAGACAAGAACGGTTTTATCCCCTTGAGCTGTCTTTGTGTAGCGAACTTTTTGGGCTTTTCCCCATTCAGTCACAACTGTTTCCAAGCGGGTTCCTGGTTGCTGAGTCTGCTTAAGACGGACTTTCAAATTCGCCACAGCTTCGATGGTCCATTTAAACTGCTTGATTTCTTGATCCTTGCTACCAAATTCTGATAATCCTTTGGCTGGAAACGAGTCAGTGTTTGGTCCTCCTTGGTATCGGTTCCTTGCTCTTGCACCTGGATGCTTGCAATCGCAAGTAACACTCCTAAAACAAAACACAAAAACGGCAGCAAGAGTTCTTTTCGATTCTTTTTCATCCACTCGATCATCTGCTTCACCCCTTCTTCGTCAACCGATACTGACCAGTCTGGTCGCGTTCAAAAGTCAAAGAGACCAGTCCATCTGTCACCTGATAAGACAGGGCTAAGACTTGCTTGTCCTTTGCAGAGGTCAAACTAAGAGAATTGGGAAGACCTGATTTTTTCAAAAATATCTTCTACTGCTGTCCCCTTTTCCTTTTTCCCATCTAGCGTCTGATAGCCTGCAAAATCTGCTAGTTTTAAATTCTTTTTGCTCTGATAGTGAGCCGACTTGGGTGCAAATCCTTGAATCGAGCTCAAATAAAGGTATCATCCTGCTTTTGAAATTCTATGGTATAAGGATAAATCCCTGCACAGGAGTCCCATAACCTAGCTGGACTTGCGCTCCAAAACTCGTATCTTCTTGTGTAAAACTCGCTGCTTTTCCAATTTTTTTGACGAATGCAGATAAAGTCACCCAATTTTTTTGTGTCTTTCCTTCTTCCCTTACAAGCTCCAATGATAACAAGTCTTCTAAAGCCGGCTCTTTGGAAGAAGACGCAACAAATTGCTGGCTATCTTCGTGCATGCGAGACAAACTCAACAAGCGATCTTTGGGCAAGGTTTTCACTGGATGAATTATAAACACCAAGCAAACACCAACCATAAAAGCCAGCAAAGCACTTGCAGCTTTTTGGAGGATCCGCTTATGACGTTCTATCCACTGTTTCATTTCTTCCATCCTTCATGCTCTTTCTATTCAAACTCTTTCTATTGTATAGAAAATTAGCGTATTTGTCTCGTCTTATCCCAAAAAAGAGGCGCTTGCCTCTTTCTTGTCTGATCACTTTTAGTAGCTGTCTTTACTGCTCAAGAGAAAATCTCCATTTTCTTGGCGAATAAAGGTCAAATCCACGTAGTCCCCATTTTCTTTTGGAAGTCCATGACCAATTCTATCTCGTCTGAATCATCAGATGAACTCACCGTCAGATTGACTGCATCACCGTATTTTTCTAAAAGCTCTTTGTAAGAGGTTCCTCCAGCACCGGTCTCACTATTTCCAACTTTGAATCCATCTGCAAAGTTGTCCTCAACCGTAAGATTTTTCCCAAATTGATTAAATTCAAATTTGACAAGCTGGAATTCTTTCCCTTTCTTAGAGTAAGTCGCTTTGACCTCTTTATTATAAGAGTTATCATCCCAAAATAATTTCAATTCTCCACTTTCAAATTGAACGGAGCTAGCTTTCCCATAAGCTTCAATCATTTCCTCAGGAGTCTCCCCAGCATCACTTCCTGTTAAAAACTGAAGTTGCTCGATATCAGACTGTTTCCAGCTAAAATCAACTTCCGCGTCTTCTGCGGTCAATTGATCCAAATCGATATTGGAAGACGAACCAGACTGGTTACCTGACCAAGAAGTCTGCTTTCTAGATGATGACGTGCTAGGGCTAGCATGACCAATCAAATAGCCACTGACTCCACCGATAAGAAGCCCAACTAAAATCCCAAGGGCAAAACGAATCGCCTTCTTGTCCGCAGTATCCATCGGTCTTCCAACAGGAGAAAGAGGAGCTTGTGGAATAGGTGTCTCAGGAACAGGCACTGTTTGCGGACCAATTGGTTCAGCTGCCATATTTTGAGGAGCTTGAGGTGCAGGTTGGAATGGAGGAGTCGGTTGGGGAGCAGCAACTACATCCGGATGTTCTCCAACAGTTGCTTCATCCACCTTTGGAAGCTCCACCGTTTCTGAAATAACTGGCTCGTTTGCCTCTTCTTTCATTGCTTCCGTCTCCGTCACTGAAAGGCCACTAGCTTCTGGAACGACCAAGTCTTCGGCTTCTTCTTTTGGGACAAAGGCTGGCGCAGCCACATCAAATTGAGGCGCACCCTCTACGGGAGTATGTTTCATAAATTGTTCTTGATCTTTCTCGGACATTTCGAATTCTCCTTTTTATTCTTCTCTTCTACTATAACATAAAACCAAGCAAGGACCAACTCCTGTCTGGATGGACTAAAAAAGATCGGAGAGATATCCGACCTTTTAGATGCTTATCTTAAAATTTCTTGCGAAGGGAGACAATAGCAATCCCTGCAAGTGAGAGCAAGCCCAATGTTGCCAAAACGACACCTGTTTCTTGACCTGTTTTTGGCAATAAACGGCCAACTACAGATTTGCTTGAGTCGCTTGAATGTGAGGAAGAACTAGAAGAAGAGCTTGAGCTCGATGAAGAAGTTGAACTTGAGGAGCTTGAAGATGAGCTGCTTGAAGATAGAGCTCGATGAGCTACTTGAGCTTGAAGACGGAACTACTTGAGCTACTTGAACTAGAAGATGAGCTACTTGAGCTTGAGGATGGGCTTGTTGTACTTGGTGAAGTCGACCCATCTGCACCAGGGCTTTTATAGCCTGCAATGAAATTACGATAAATTGGGTTGGAACTTTCAAGTGAATCCACCATCAAGCGTCCTGATCCATCGTAAGCAAGGGACACTGTTACTTCCCCTTCTCCATTATCCAACTGTTTAAAGCGACCATCATCTTTTGTAGTCTGACGAATGTAGAGTTTAACAGTTCCAGAATTCAGTCCAGAGAGATCCACATCATCAAATTCGATCGTCCCATCTGCTGTATTTTGCCCTTTAGCAACTGTCTCTTCTTCGCCACCTTCAGATTTGTAGATCAATGCAAATTGGTAGGCTCCCGCATCATGCGCACTTTCTTTCTTGCCTTCACGCGCTCCCACTACATCGACACGACCTGTTTTCAATTTCAAAGAAAGCTGATTCGATTCGAAACCTTCATATGTTGGTTTTGAACAAGGTCTAGCTGACCATTTTTGTACTCATAAACCTGCAGACTTTTGTATTCGCAGATACTGGTTGGGCAATTGCCATTCCACCAAGCATAGATGAAAGTAACAAGAATTTAGCCAAGTTCTTTTTCATATTTTCATTCCTTTTTCAATTATTTTCATCTCACCTTTCATTTTATAATATGAAACAACAAATGACAACTTTTATGTTCAAATAACTTCTTTTATATTAAAGGATTTGAGTATAAAATACGTGTCTATAGCTATTGTCTAGCTAGAAACCCTGTATCATCAGTATTTTAGAAATGAGATTAGCAAATGATCGAAAATAATAACTAGTTAGTGTTTTTATAATTGAATCTAAGGGGAAAGTTTATGAAATTACTTTACAAGTAAAAAAAAAAACGACCTCTTGCGAAGTCGTTCGGGTACAAACGAGAATATATGGACCTTCCTTTTTAAAGACCGATTTCCTTTCTAATCTTCATCTCCTTTTAAAGCCAAACGATAATCCCCATCTGCTTGCTGGATAAATTTTAATTCTATATTCATCTTCATCTGATCCAGATGACTTAAAACGGATTTCCATTTCATTCGTAATGGCCTTAGTTTTATAGTCCTGGTCTGCTCTTATCGAAATAGAGGATGGGGTATTGCTACTAAGAACTTCTTTATAAGATATTCCATCCTTCCCTGTTTTGGGATCTCCTACTTTCAATTTATCATAATCATCGGTCGCCATTGGATTGGCATCCGCTGTGTCATAATCTTCTGAGAAATATAGATTGCGTAGATAATAATGACCATCTATTTTCATAAAGGTCAGATTCATCTCGTTAGCGGTCTTATAATCGGTGCTTTCTTCATCTACATCGTCCCTTTCGAGTTCGCCCCATTCTAACTCAACAGTTGTCCCATTAAATGTGCCTTTTAAAGCTTTCCCATGCTTCTTCACGACCTCTTCCATAGACATAGCGTCCCCTTTGTCATCGTAGGTAGCAAATTTCAAGTCTCCGAGATCTGAAATATCCCAATCAAATGCTGTCTCTTTTGGGTCTATATAGCGAGCAGATATATCACGTTTTGAAGCTGTCGTATCTGCAGTGGTATGTATACGGGGATAAGCTGTCTTAGTTACGGTATTCACACCAAAAGAATGGCCAAAAATAAGACCAATCACCAATCCTAAAACAATTGACCCAATCACACATCCAATGAACAAGCTCCTTTCCGCTATTTTGAGGGCCAGGATTTACTGGTACACCAAAGGGTACCTGTGTTTGATTTATACTCATCTCTCTTCTATCCTCCTCTTAATTTAGTTCCGCACCAATATAGCGAAATTCTCCATCAGGCTGTGCTAAAAATTTCAAAACTTTAAAATCCCCTTCAACCTCACAGAGTACTGTAGCCACTACACGTGTAGACTTAAATGTTTCCCCATTGGCAGTTAGTTTGCGCTCTGTCCCAATTTCGACGGTTTTTCGATGTTTTTTCAAAAACTCAGATAAGCTTGTCCCACCTTGCCCTGTCTGCTTGTTTCCTTTTTTCAGACTTCGAAATTCCTTTTCAGTCAAGGCGCGATTGCTCGAGGCATCATCGCTATCATCATCATCCTCTGGATTTTTATGCTCATACAATTCATCTAATTCCGTCACGGACACACTTTTTAAATAATAATTGCCATCGACTTCGTCAAATCTCATTCTCAAATTCTGATGTTCAGTAGCCTTTGAGTCATTCCAAGTAAGCTCCATTGCATTCTTTTTATATTCAACACTGGATGCTAACCCATAGACTTCTACAATCTGATCTGCTGTCAAACCATAACCTTCCCGATTGGTGTAACTCAACAAGCCAAGATCCTTGAAAGTCCATGTGAAAATGACCTTTTCTTTATCCGTTACAAAACCTGCTTTTGTTTCATTTGCTTCGGTCTTTGCACGTTCTAAACGTTTAAATCGTTGCGACTCCTTACTTGTTTGAGAGGATTGTCCCCAAATATATCCGCTCACACCACCGAAAAGCCCACTAATCACAAGCGCTAAAAGTGAAAATAGTACTAATTTTTTCCACTTGTGTTTTGGCTTAATTGGATAGGACCACTGAGGCGGAAGCATTTGTGGATTTGTTTCTTCAAATGGAAAAGCAGGCCCCCTGCGTTTGAACTCCTCTCACTTGTCCTTCTCCTTGTGGTGTCTCTTGCATCTGTTGCTCTTCCGGCACTGCAAAAGACTGTTTATCTTCTCTTGTCATACTCTCTCCTTTTTGATTCTCTTTGTCTCATTTGATGATCATAGTGAGTGAAAATCATTTGATGAACAAAGTATAAAAATGCTCCTTCTACTATATCATAAATCACCTGAAGGCACCAATTCATCACTAAATGGGGAAATAGATACAAAAAAACGACCCCTTGCGAGATCGTTTTGTCTTTTGTCTATTGATTAAAGACGAGCGTTGAGTTCTGCTCCAAGTTCTTCAAATCCTGGTTTACCAAGAAGGGCAAACATATTTTTCTTGTAAGCTTCAACACCTGGTTGGTCAAATGGGTTGATAGCGTTCAAGTAACCTGAAAGGGCGATGGCCAATTCGAAGAAGTAGATGGCATAACCAAGAGTGAAGGCATCTTGCTCAGGAAGAGTTACGTACATGTTTGGTACATCACCGTCTGTGTGGGCAAGAAGAACACCGTCAGTTGCTTTTTTGTTTACGAAGTCAACGTCTTTTCCTTGAAGGTATCCAAGTCCGTCAAGGTCTTCTTCCAAAGTAGGGATAATCAAGTTCTTACGAGGTTTGTCAACGCGGACAACTGTTTCAAACATGATACGAGTTCCTTCTTGGATAAATTGACCCAATGAGTGCAAGTCAGTTGAGAAGTTAGCTGAAGTTGGGTAGATCCCTTTTTGGTCTTTCCCCTCTGACTCACCAGCCAATTGTTTCCACCATTCTGAGAAGTATTGAAGTGATGGTTGCGTAGTTTAGCTAAAATTTCAGTTGCATAACCTTTACGGTAAAGGATGTTACGAACAACTGCATATTGGTAATGCTTCATTTTCAGCCAAGTTTGTCTGAAGTGTAAGTCCTTACGGGCATAGCATTCGCACCTTCCATAACGGGCTTTGATATCTGCACTGATGCATGCGATTGGCAAGCAATCCAACTGGTGTCAAGACTGTAAAAGCGTCCACCGATATCATCTGGAACTACAAATGTTTCCCAACCATTGGCATCTGCTTCCACCTTTACAGCACCTTTGGCACGGTCAGTTGTTGCGTAGATCCGTTTGTTAGCTTCTTCCTGGCCGTATTTCTTCACCAAGAGTTCTTTGAAGACACGGAAAGCGATCGCTGGTTCAGTTGTTGTACCTGATTTAGAAATCAACATTGACTGAGAAGTCTTTGTCTGCTACGTACTCTACCAAGTCAGCAAGGTAAGTTGATGAGATTGAGTTTCCAGCGTAAAGGATTTGTGGCGCTTTGCGTTCTTCTTTGGTTTGCAAGTTTGCAAAGTGGTGGTTCAAGAAGTCAATCGCTGCTTTCGCACCAAGGTATGATCCACCGATACCGATAACGACCAAAATATCGCTGTCTGATTTGATTTGTTCAGCAGCTTTCAAGATGCGGTCAAATTCTTCACGGTCATAATTTTCAGGAAGGTCCAACCAACCTAGGAAGTCACTACCAGCACCTGTTCCTTTACGGATCAATTCATCAGCTGCAGTCACTTGTGGTTGCATGTATTCCACTTCATGTGGGGCAACAAATTTACCCAAAACTTTTGAGTAGTCAAATTTAATATGAGACATGTTATTCCTCCAAATTTTGTTCTTCTATATGATATCGCTTTACGACGGATTTAATCAAGTGAAACCACTATCTATAAAACGTTTACATTTGCTATATTTTATATTATTTTTCACAAATCAAGCTAACGACGCAGTAGTAATCGTTTGCATATTTGCACTATGTTTAGGCTAAAAAATCCAAAAGAAGCTTCTCACAGAAAACTCTATTTTTCTCTTTTATTCTTTGGATATCAAAGTCATTTCTACATGACTCTGGTGATGCTATAGCCCTCACGTCGCTTCGCTCCTCAGGGTCAATATCTCTATGCTCGGTTGCGCCTTATAGGCTAATTTCATGTTACGCTATAGCCCTCACGTCGCTTCGCTCCTCAGGATCAATATCTCTAAACTCGGTTGCGCCTTACAGGCTAATTTCATGTTACGCGCTATAGCCCTCACGTCGCTTCGCTCCTCAGGATCAATATCTCTAAGCTCGGTTGCGCCTTATAGGCTAATTTCATGTTACGCTATAGCCCTCACGTCGCTTCGCTCCTCAGGATCAATATCTCTAAGCTCGGTTGCGCCTTATAGGCTAATTTCATGTTACGCTATAGCCCTCACGTCGCTTCGCTCCTCAGGATCAATATCTCTAAGTTCGGTTGCGCCTTACAGGCTTACCTCACTAAGAGCTATAGAAAAAGAGCACACAGTTCACTTCGCTTAGGGCTGCTGGATTCCTCCCCTGACCCGCTTCACGCAGAACTGTTGCTCCGATAGGTATTATATCATAATTTGTTCGATTTGCAAAGGTCCGGTTTTTATTCTTGTGTTTCGGCCTTGGCTGCGAGCTTGGCTTGTTTTTTTCGTTCCCGACCTTGGCGGAAGAAGGTCTGCATGATGGCTGCACATTCTGCTTCCAAGATTCCTGTTTCTACTTCGACTCGGTGATTGAGGCGTTCATCTGCCAAAATGTCGTAGAGACTACCTGCTCCACCGAACTTCTGATTGGTCGCCCCGTAAATCACCTGGGGAATCCGAGCTAGACCAATGGCACCACTACACATGACACAGGGCTCAATCGTGACAAAAGCGTCGTATCCAGCAGGCGCCAGCTATTTTCACGCTGATTGGCCTCCTCGATCGCCATGATTTCCGCATGCATGACCGCCCGCTGCAGCTCCTCACGCGCATTATGTCCACGCCCGATAATCTGACCATCCTTGACCAAGACACAGCCAATCGGTATTTCATCATTGGCGAGGGCAATCTCCGCCTCCTTCAGGGCTTCCCTCATAAACATCGCTTTTTCCTCTATCGTGTAGTCCATCTCTTCCTTCTTCCTTTTAGTTTCTTTGTTCATTATACCATAGGCAGCTTACGACTCACAAAAAAAGCCGCCGATTGGGCGACTCTTATGGGAGATTATTATGAAAAAGTTTAGGAGGTTTAAACAAAGTTAGGAGGTCTTTGTTTATGCTTCTAGTATAGCTGGCCTATCTTAAATAAAGCTTAAGTTCTCTGAGTATTGATGATTTTGGAAATATCACCACTTAGAATCTCAAAAATATCTGACAAATTGCTGGCTTACTACTATCCGCTTTGTCGCAGAACCAACTATTGTGGCATCGCTCATCCTTTACGTAACTCAAGGATTTGGTCATAGCGCTCTTCTTCATCAATATGATGGGCTATTTCTAGTACCGTGATCGGCAAAGAAAAGATTAGGTCTCTAACCAGACGACTATTTTTTTCGTCCAAAGCTGATGTCACTTCGTCCGCTAATAAAATATCCTTCTCGCGTAAGAGAAAACGAGCCAACTCTAATCTGACACGCTGACCTCCTGAAATGTTTTCACCATTATTATGAATTTCTACATTCAAAATATCCTGAAATTCATCTATTAAGCCAACTCGGTCCAATACCTCCAATAATTCATGGTCCTGAAAAGGCTGACCAAAAGTTAGATTATAGCGGATAGTATCGTTAAACAGGAAGGGATGCTGGCTAATTAAACCGATATTCCCTTGGAAATGACTCGTTATTTGATTTCCATCATACTGAACGAAAATGTCACCCTCATCACATACTTCTTCTCCTAAAATCAAGCGAAAAAGAGTCGTCTTTCCAGACCCGCTCGGTCCTTTGATTAAGACCTTCTGACCTACTGAAATCGTCGCCGTCAAATCAGAAAAAAGCTGACGTTCAGCAAAACTTTTTGAAATATGATTTAAGCGCAACGATTCGAGATTTTCAACAAATTGATCCTTTGTCTCTTCGAAATCAGGTTCTTCCTCGATAATCTTAAACAGGCGGTTCGCAGTCGGCAAGGCACCTTGGAGATTGGCTGCACTGTACATCAGAGTTTGGATCGGTTCTACCAGCATCCCCGCAGCAACATACATAGAGATGAGGCTTGTAATAGAAATAGAATTTCCCTGTAAACTCAAATAAAAGCCTAAAGCAAGAGGAACAACCTGACTAAAAAGACCATAAATCCATTAAAGAAAAAAATAATATTATGTGTGAAACAAAATCTTTGGATGGCTTTTTGATATTCTCCGTTTAAATCATTCACGCGCTCTTCATTCAGCCTCATGGCCTGATTAATCCGTAAGGTTTGGCTGCCTTGCATACTATCCGAGACAAGCCCATGTAATTTCGTTCTAAGCTTGGACCAGCTGTCTCCCGAATCTTGTAAACGACGATTCATGATGAACTGAGGAATAGGTCTCATAATCGTAAAAATGACAAAAATAAGTCCTAAGAGAAAATTTTGTGAAACAATATAAATGGCTGTAACAAGGGCGACAAATCCCCAACTCACCATAACATTTATATTTTCCAAATAATTATCGCCCACATATTCCATATCTTGAGTTAGCAGACTAACTTTTTCATCATTGGAAAATTTAGGATTCAATATGACTTTCTTAAATAAAAGGGCACGGACACTTTTGTTGATTTCTCTTCGGAATATATTGTGCGAATAGTTTGAAAACAGCATCAGACTATAAATAACAAGATAGACAGACAAACCAAATAAAACAAAATTGAGAATTTTTCCATAAGAAAGGCCGTCTTGATCTAACTTCAAGGCCTTCGTTAAAATCAGAGGTTGCGCCAACACCAAACCACTATTCACAATACGCCCTAAAAAAATAGGAAAAAGATACTTCTTATCAATGTACTTATAAATATTCTCATAATTATCATCCATCAAAATAGAGGGCTAGCACAACCCTCTTCTCTAAATTTATTTAAAATCGTGATTATTTACAATCACAATTATAGTTAAATACTCTAGGTTTAGCATTCATTTTGTCATCGAATTTGTTATTCACTTTAACCTTCACCGAAAATTACAATCTCCATGTGTCAAAATTGTTAGTTCCAATAATTCAGCATCTGTATCGCTTATTTTAGATAGATACTTTTCGACCTCATACTCACCCTCACTTAAATATTTATTTTTATCAAGATAAGCATGAAACTCTTTCCTAATCACATCATTGCTGTCGACTACTCTATTCAATTCATTCGTAAGAAAAAATGAATGATTGGTTTTAGTATTAAAATACAACGTACCATCATCAGTACTATATTTTAATATATATCGTGACAAATTCATATTATCACCTCTTAATCTGTGTGACTTAACCTGCAGTAAGTGTACACCGATAGAAATATTAAATCAAGCAATATTCAGCAGATTAGAAAAGTTCCAACTTTTAATATTTTGGAAAAGGTTATCCTATAAAAGCTGCAATTTCGCCAACTTCTTGAGCAATATAGGTGGCGCCGGCTTCTTCCAATTCTTCCCTGCTTCCAAAGCCATAAAGGACACCGATAGAATCAAGCTTTTGCGCTTGAGCGCCAAGCACATCGTGCTCCCTGTCTCCAATCATGATGGTATGCGCCAAATCTGTAATCCCATTTTGCTCCAAGGCATACTGGATAACATCGCTTTTTTTACTACGTTTTCTATCCATGGTCGCACCAGCGACAAAGTCAAAATAATCATACAAACCAAAGTGTTTGAGAATTTGAATGGAAAATTCTTCAGGCTTTGACGTAGCTACAATCAACTGTTTGCCAGCCTGCTTGAGAGAAGCCAGCAAGTCAGGAACGCCTAGATAGACCTCATTTTCATAAAGGCCTTTTTCGGAAAAATACTCATGATAGTAGTCAATGGCCTTTAAACATTCTTCCTTAGAAAATCCATAAAAGCGCTCAAAAGACTCCTGCAAGGGCGGACCGATGAAAACTCTCAATGCTTTTCTTGTCTGGCACTTGAATCCCATATTTCCTAAGGCATAGGCCACCGAGTTGGTAATCCCTAGTTCTGAATTGGTCAAGGTGCCGTCTAGGTCAAATAAAATCGTTTGATACATTTTTTCCTCTTTCTGCTTTCAAAAAGAGGCTGGGACAAAAGTCCTAGCCTCTCAATTGTCTTTGGATTGTCGAGCAAGACGCAGTGGTTGAGTGGGCTCTACTACGCTGATTTCATCAGCTTTTACAGCCCTACTCAACTGTGCGGAGGTGGGACGATGAAATCGAATTCTAACGAATGACCGATTTCTGTCTCACTCTCTTTTTTAAATTATTTACTTGACCAGACACTTTCAAGGATATTGGTTTGGTCACGATCTGGTCCGACTGAGAAGGTTGAAATGCGCACACCAACCAATTCACCGATCCGGCGGACATAGTTGCGGGCATTTTCTGGAAGCTCATCCAAGTGGCGCACACCGGTGATGTCTTCTGACCAACCTGGCAATTCTTCATAGATTGGTTTGCAACGTTTGAGTTGCTCCAAGCTGGCTGGATAGTGATCAATGCGTTCGCCATCTAAGTCGTAGGCCACACAGATTTTCACTGTATCCAAGCCTGATAGAACGTCGATCGAGTTCAAGCTTAGGTTAGTAATTCCTGAAACACGACGGCTATGGCGCATGACAACTGAGTCAAACCAACCGACACGACGTGGACGACCTGTTGTTGTCCCATACTCATGACCGACTTCACGGATCCGATCCCCACTTCATCAAAAAGCTCCGTAGGGAATGGTCCATCACCAACACGGCTAGTGTAGGCTTTACATACACCGACAACCTTGTCGATCTTACTTGGGCCGACACCTGATCCGATGGTCACCCCACCTGCAACAGGGTTTGATGAAGTAACAAATGGATAAGTTCCTTGGTCGATATCCAACATAACCCCTTGGGCTCCTTCAAAGAGCACGCGCTTGCCGTTATCCAAGGCATCGTTCAAGATGACAGAAGTATCGGTTACATATTGTTTGATCTGTTGACCATATTCATAGTATTCTTCGAAGATATCGTCAAATGAAAGAGGCTCTGCATCATAGAGCTTGGTAAATTGACGGTTCTTTTCTTCCAAGTTGATACGAAGGCGTTCCGCAAAGACGTCGCGGTCCAAAAGGTCCGCAATCCGGATTCCCACACGCGCAGCCTTGTCCATGTAGGCTGGGCCAATCCCTTTAATCGTCGTTCCGATCTTGTTGTCTCCTTTAGATTCTTCTTGGAGACGGTCCAATTCGATATGGTAAGGAAGGATGACATGGGCGCGGTCTGAAATGCGCAAACTGTCCGTTGTCACACCTTCTTCATGGAGATAAGCCAACTCTTTGACCAATGATTTAGGATTGATCACAACCCCATTCCCAATGACAGAAATCTTTTCAGGGAAGAAGATACCTGAAGGAATCAAGTGCAACTTGAACTTTTTGCCGTCGATCACGATAGTGTGACCGGCATTGTCCCCACCTTGGTAGCGAGCAATGACTTCTGCATTGGCTGATAGGAAGTCAGTAATCTTCCCTTTTCCTTCATCACCCCATTGGGTTCCTACTACAACAACTGATGTCATAATTCTTTTTCATATACCATAGATAGGATGCTATCTATGCCTTTCTTCAAACTAAGGGCAGGAGTCTCACCTGCAAGTTTGTCTTACACTCTATTATAAGCAATTTTTGATGTTTTTTCAAGATCCACTCAGCTATCGTTTATTTTTCTCCTTCCTTTTTAAACCAACTTCTCTATGAAACTCGTCTTTTACTTGGAAATTGCTTCTTTCTAGAAATAACGTTCGGAATTTTCTTTTCTTCTTGCCCTTCTTCTGAAACGGCTGATTTTCGGAATTCTCCTTGCCCCCACTTTGCTTGATTTGTGCTAAAATAGTAGGTATGGACAAAATTATTAAAACTATCTCAGAAAGCGGCGCTTTTCGTGCCTATGTACTAGACAGTACAGAAACTGTACGAACAGCCCAAGAAAAACATCATACACAAGCTAGCTCCACGGTCGCACTTGGCCGTACCCTCATTGCCAGTCAAATCTTGGCGAGCAAACGAGAAAGGAGATACTAAAATTACGGTCAAAGTCCTTGGAACTAGCTCACTTGGAGCCATCATCACCGTGGCAGATACCAAGGGAAATGTTAAAGGCTACGTACAAAATCCTGGAGTGGATATCAAGAAGACGGCAACTGGTGAAGTCCTGGTGGGACCATTTGTCGGAAACGGAGAATTCCTGGTCATCACTGACTATGGTACGGGAAATCCTTATAACTCCATGACCCCTCTTGTCACCGGTGAAATCGGAGAAGACCTGGCCTTTTATCTGACGGAAAGCCAACAAACACCTTCTGCAGTTGGACTCAATGTCCTGTTGGATGACGAAGACAAGGTCAAGGTGGCTGGTGGCTTCTTGCTTCAAGTCTTGCCAAATGCCAAGGAAGAAGAAATCGCGCGCTTTGAAAAACGCATCCAAAAATGCCTGCTATCTCCACACTTTTGGAATCTGAAGACCATATTGAAGCTCTTCTTACCGCTATCTATGGGGATGAACCTTTCAAACGCCTCTCTGAAGAAGAACTTCGCTTCCAGTGCGACTGCAGCCGTGAGCGTTTCTTGAACGCTTTAGCAAGTCTGCCAGCTAGTGATCTGAAAGAGATGAAAGATGAAGATCACGGTGCAGAGATTACCTGCCAATTCTGCCAAACACACTACCACTTTGACGAAAATGACTTGGAGGAACTCATTCGTGACAAATCTTAATACGCCATTTATGATCGGGGATGTCGAAATCCCTAACCGTACCGTCCTAGCCCCAATGGCCGGAGTGACCAACTCAGCTTTCCGTACCATTGCCAAAGAACTAGGGGCAGGGCTCGTTGTGATGGAAATGGTCTCTGACAAGGGAATCCAGTACAACAATGAAAAGACGCTTCACATGCTCCATATCGATGAAGGAGAAAATCCTGTATCGATCCAACTCTTTGGAAGTGACGAAGATAGCCTCGCACGCGCAGCTGAATTTATCCAAGAAAATACCAAGACCGATATCGTCGATATCAACATGGGCTGCCCGGTGAATAAAATCGTCAAGAACGAGGCTGGTGCGATGTGGCTCAAGGACCCAGACAAGATCTACTCCATCATCAACAAGGTTCAATCCGTCCTTGATATCCCCCTCACTGTTAAAATGCGGACGGGTTGGTCGGATCCTTCTCTAGCAGTTGAGAACGCCCTCGCTGCTGAAGCTGCAGGTGTCTCTGCCCTCGCTATGCATGGACGAACTCGGGAGCAAATGTATACGGGGCATGCGGATCTTGAGACCCTTCACAAGGTTGCACAAGCTCTGACTAAGATTCCATTTATCGCAAACGGAGATATCCGTACGGTTCAAGATGCGAAGCAACGCATTGAAGAAGTCGGTGCTGATGCGGTCATGATTGGTCGCGCTGCTATGGGCAATCCTTATCTCTTCAACCAAATCAATCACTACTTTGAAACAGGAGAAATCCTGCCTGATTTGACTTTTGAAGACAAGATGAAAATTGCTTACGAACACTTGAAACGCTTGATCGATCTCAAAGGTGAGCACATTGCCGTTCGTGAATTCCGTGGCCTCGCCCCTCACTACCTCCGTGGTACCTCAGGTGCAGCCAAACTCCGTGGCGCCATCTCCCAAGCTAGCACCCTGGCAGAGATTGAAGAACTCTTACAATTAAACGCATAGAAATAATAAAAGCAGGACCTCACATGAGGTCCTGTTTAGAATATATGACAAAGTCATCTTAGAAACTTTCCTCAGGTGAGTACGGACGTCAGCGAACTTCGAAGAAGTTCCATGACTTAGTTTTGAGCCTAAGGTCTCAAAACTCCCGAGTGTCTGAAACAATTATGTTTCAGACACTTTTCTCACGGCGGAAAGTTTCAGTGTATATTTTGAACAATCCTAATAGTATATATCAGTTTAATTTTTTGCATCACCTAGATTGCTTAATATTAAAAACAATTTGTCTACAATCTATATAGGATCTCATGTGAGGTCCTATTATAGATTATCTGTTTGCAGGCCGAGTTGTTTGACTCTAGCGGTGTAGTAAGTCATGATCAAAAAGAGGTTGGCTGTGATCAGCCAGATGGACCATTGGTGGATGAAATGCATGAGGATGGCCACGCTAATAGCTCCCGCGACAAAACTTCCAACGACAATCCCGTAGTTCATGGCCTGACGCCGATACTCGACCAAATCTCCTTCACCTCGAGCGATTCGGTACAAAGCCGTCAGCATCTTGCGATAATTTCCGGAAGTCATAAAGATCACATAAGGGTGATTTTCGATGAGGCTCCCTGTAAAGGTCAACATCATCATCCCTGTCCCAAAAGCAATAAAGGGAACTTCTACAGGTGGCATGACAGACACCAAGGGAATCAGGAGTGTCACCACAAACAAAGGAAGCAACATCTTGGTCCGCCAAAAGGCTGTCTTGCGATACTCTTTGATATGGAGGGCAACCAAAAAGCCGATCGAGAAAAATAAAATAGATGAAAAACGCATGATGGTATTTTCGATACGGGGATCGTGCCAATCAGCGATGAGAAGCAGGAGGGTTCCCCGTTTGGGTCGCGACCAAACTCCGGTAATGCATGTGGCAAAAAACATCGAGGCCCCCTCCGATAAAACCAAGCAGAGCCCCCATCAGTCGTGTATTTTGTGGTAAAATTATTTTTTCTTCCATAGTCTTGTCTCTTTTGATTTCAATTATGATTATTATACCACTTTGCACCAGAGCTGAGTATTGAAAATCAATCATAACCACTCATCAAACAAGTGGTTTACGTCAGGACTATGATTCTAGATAATTAGAATTTCCCTATCACTGTATAGTGCTAAGAGAATCATATTAATAACCTTCGTGATTCCTGAAAGAAAGTTCAAAATAATTCAGTTATCCTGTTTTCTTTTTTCATGGTAGTGACCTCTTAAAAACATTGTTTGCCTTCTTTAAAGAGTTGATAGAGAGTATAGATATAAATGAGACTAAAAATAATACAGATGGTTAGAAATAGGAGATATCTCCAATCCATAGAATTCGTTATCAGTTGTGGGAGAGATACGAGGATAAAGCAGAGAGATGCGTTCAAGAAGCGTATTTTTTTTGATGTGATTTTCTGAAATCTTTGTCCCTTATTCAAGACTGGAAGAACTAAAGGGAAAATGATCAGAAAAGGACGCGTAACTTCAGCTATAGACTAGGAAAAAGGTAACAAAGATGCTAACTAAAAATATGACTGAAAATTAAAGTTTGTAATGATTTCATAAGCTTCCTCCTAATCGTCGTCCTGATCTTCCTTGGCTTTTCGAATGCGAAGCCAGACGATAATTTGCATCACCAATCCGAAGAAGAAAGCTGCGAAAAGGATTGATATAAAATGACCTAGATTGAAAAGAGAGGTGAAAAAGTTTTTGCTATTATCCGTTAAGACATTGAGAAGTGGTATTCCAAAGAACATAAAAACTCCATAGAGCAGACCAGCTTTAATGCCAGGATAGCGTAGCTGTTTGCTTTCTTTTGGCTTAACATATCAGGATCGATAGCAGTAATACCTGTTTTTTTAGTTTGAGTGCTGACATAGATAGCACAAACCATAGAAACCAGAAAGATAATGATTGGATAACCAAAAGCGACAACTTGGGGATATTTATAAGCAAGGATAAAGGGAATAAGATTGCCAAATATCATCAGGTAAAAAGAGGACCATAAAGACTTTATTTCCAATGCGATCCGCCTCGCGTCGTTTGTGTTCATCAAGTGGTCCAGAAATGCCATATGTGCGTTTAATCAGTTTTTCAGTAAAGGTTTCTTTTTCCATTTTTTTCTCCTTTTGTTAAAAATCATCTTCCCAAAAAAGACTGTTGAGGTCCGTTTGGAGGCTACGAGCGAGATTGAGACAGAGTTCCAGGCTCGGATTGTACTTGTCGTTTTCAATCATATTGATGGTTTGCCTCGAGACACCGATATCCTTAGCAAGTTCGAGTTGAGACATGCCCAATTCCTTGCGGAATTCTTTCACACGGTTCATGTTTCCTCCTATTAAATGAATGTCGTTATATATTTGACTATAGTATAGTATTATGAACATAAAATGTCAACTATTTTTGACATATTTTTAAATATTTCTTACCAGAACAAAAAAATCCCTCCAGCTACTAATAGTAACTGGAGAGATTTCCTGAAAGAACCCTGCTCGATCTACTGTTTTAGGCGATAGGTCTTGCGTGGTTTTTTCTTAGGCACTCGCTTGACACCCACTTCTTCCACGAATTCTCCGAATTTTACGAGGAAGTTATTGCTAACGATGGGACGTCCGGGATTGATCAGATTGACCAACTCAGTTGCTTCATAAACGGTGAAGGGCTCCTCTAACAGATAGAGGAAGGTTGGATTCCAGTCTAGACGCCCCTGAATCCGCTTGATCGATTCTTGAATAATCTGGTAGTGGTCAAAGGCAAAATCAGAAGCTGACTAAGGGTTCTCCATCGAGCAAACACTGGGATTTTTGAAATCGACATCGAGAAAAACGACTTCCTTGGCATCGTCACCTGCATGGGCTAAGTCTACTGCTTCTGCTGGCAGATAGACCAGATGGGCGATGGTAATGACCCAGCCTCTGGGGTCCCTTCCAGGGGTGGAAACGGTCATGAGCTGCTCCACCTTATTCACTGGCAGATCGAGCCCAACTTCTTCTTTGACTTCTCGGATACAGGCATGAATCGCATCTTCATCCTTGTTCACAAAGCCCCCCACCAAGGCGAGGCGGTGTTGATAAGGGTGGGCCTTGCGACGAATGGCTAAGAGCTTGAGCTTGCCTTCAACAAAACAGTAGGCCACCATATCGGCTGTGACACTGGGGGTTTCATAAGTTGGCAGGTCTTGCTCCTTGTACCACTTGAGAAAGTCCGCTTCACTAGCGATCGTCTCAAAATACTCTTTCTCCGTCATTCCTGCTGGAATTGAGAGACTTGCCATCTAAGCCACCTCCTTCTTGAGGGCTTTGGTCCATTCTAAGAAGAAGGGAACACTGGAAAGAAGCAGGAGATAGATCCATTGAAAGGCTGTGCGTCCTACAAAAAGGTCCTTCCACAGGAGTTTCATAATATTGACAAAGCCTTTGCTTTTTCGCTTCTTGGTGAACATTTCTAAAGTCTTGGCTAAAAGTTGCGAATTTTTCAGATAGGTTTTTCATAAGCTGCTCCTTAGTCGGCTTGGTAGATGGCATCGATCACCTTCTTGGCTTCTTCGTAGTTGCCGAGGTAGTCTGATGCGAGGAAAGTAGTCGGAATGTTTCCTAGGTATTGCTGGCGCAATTGGTCCAGGTAATTTGAAAAGCTGGTGCGGATCTTTTCATCAGCCATGGTCATATCTCGGAAACCATCATTGACATAAGAGCCGATCGGCTGTACAAAGAGGATCAAATCCCATTTTTCTTTGGACAAAATACTAACAAAGAGGTTGTCAAAGGTATCGGTCATGCTGGTATCCTGGCCTTCGACTTCCATGTAGTAGTCGTAGTAACCCTTGGTCACCAGGGAATTGGTATCTGCGATGACTAGGCCTCGATTGGCACTACTATCGATGAGCTTAGAGGTTTGATCATACTGTCCTAAGAGTAGGTAATAGTAATCTTTTGGCGTGAGCTCATCATCTCGAACATTGTTCTTGATCTGGTATTCACGTGCATACTCAAGACTAACAGGTGCATCGTAAAAGCGAGCCAAGTCCTTTGCAAGGAGTCGTTTCCCATTGCTGGCGCTCCCCATGATCAAGACTTTTTTCGTGAACTGGCGACGGAAGGGCTGGGCAATGTATTTCCAGTATTTGCTTGATTTTCCCGGATCATGGTAGCAGAGATCCCAAAGCGACGCTCTTCTAAGTGAACTTCAAACCCTCTAGCTTCCAACTCTTCCTTATAGGCTTTCTCCCCTACATAAAAGATCAACTCTTCTGTCTCTGTTTGATACTGGATGGTGTCAAGGGCTGTTTGTAACCAAGGCTCCCAGCCCAAAGGATAACGAGGAAGTTCTGTCTCATCTAGCTTATAGACTTGGGTCAACTCATCATTAGAGAAGGCTTCGCGGATATAACGGGAAGCGTTTTTGTAAAGTCAACCCGACTTCTTCGCCACGATCCCCTTCATAACCAGATACGATGACACGAACGCGATCACACTGACGCTTGGCCCGCTGGATCAGGTCAATATGCCCTTGATGAAGAGGCGCAAAGGTTCCAAAAACCAGGGCAATTCTTTCTTTTTTCATATGAACTCCTTTTTATAATTTTTTATAAATAGATTTTCTTTATGTTTTTATTATAAACTATATTTTCCATCTGTCAATAGTTTTTTATAAAAAAATATATTTTTCTTCAAACCAACAAAAAGATCTGAAAGAGAAGCTTATCCTTTCAGATCTTTCGAATTTTATTCACGAGTGAGGGAGTGGCTGACACCGTCTTTCAAAACCGTCACACTAGATACAGAGCCATCTTTTCCAACTACGATATCTAGAGTAGCCGCAGACCCATCGCCTGCTGAGAGATTAGCATGGTAATGGCCATCATCCAAGGTATAGTTATAAGCACTGATACCATAGGCTACGGGTTGGCCCCCAGGAAGTTGGATGGTCACTTGACCACCTTGGCCAATAGTGACTCCAGTGTCGCGTTTGTCAGACCAATTCCCAGCTGCTGCAGAGAAATCCCCTGCTGCTACAGAATAGACTCCCTTGTATTGGGCATTCTCCGTAGCAGAAGCTTGGTTCTTAGCATGGGCATGACCGTCTTCTAGACTTGTAGCAATTTTGCTTTCGCTGGTGTTGCTGGAGTGGCTACTTCTTTTGTTTCTTTTGTTTCTTTTGTTACGGGTGCTGCTGGTGTTGCTTCTTTGGCTGGAGCAGGTGTTTGACTAGCTGCAGCTTGGTTATTTTTGCTACCAACAGTATGACTTTCTTCTGATTTGCTATCAGAGGATGAAGAGGCAATCGGATCTTTACTAGTGATCACTTTTTTCTTCAAGAAGAGAAGAACTTGTTTGTTTAACCAGACTGGTCTTTGAACTACTTGCTTCTGTTGTCTTTTCTTCTTTATTCCCGCCACAAGCTCCTAGGAAAAGACTAGCTGTCAAAGCTAGGGCTGCTAGGGAAATGATTTTTTTGTTTTTCATAACAGAACCTCTTTTTGTAACATTTGTAATATTTTGTAACATTATTGTAACACTGTTATATGAGGCTGTCAATAGTTTCTCAAATATTTTTCTAATTTGAAAGAAGTTTTAAGTAAGTTCTAAACTTTAGCAAAAAAGAGGCTGGGACAAAAGTCCTAGCCTCTCAATTATTTTTGGATTGTCGAGCAAGACGCAGTGGTTGAGTGGGCTCTACTACGCTGATTTCATCAGCTTTTACAGCCCTACTCAACTGTGCGGAGGTGGGACGACGAAATCGAATTCTAACGAATTACCGATTTCTGTCCCACTCTCTCCTCATTATTTATACACTTCTTGATAGAATTCGATCTTATCCCCTTTTTTAACGGTGGTTTCAGCAGCACCTTTTGGAGCCATTTCGCCATTGATCTTGTACATCCAGTAAAGACCTTTTGCTTCATCTTGGCTGTGACCGTCAATCGAGGTGATCATGCCATTTTTTTCTTCAATCTTGTAGTTGGCTTTGAGCACTTTCATAAGGTTGCTCTCTTCTGCTACTTTCAAGGTTTTCGATTGCGCTTTTTGACCTTCTGGCGTCACGCTAATCGTAATCAGAAATTTCGTTTTTCTTGGCAACTTCTGTGCTAGAAGCAGTTGTCTGATGGTTTGTGCTATGAGACGAAGCGCAACTCG
Organism: Streptococcus sp.; assembly: GCA_047241705.1. Classification (GTDB taxonomy): domain Bacteria; phylum Bacillota; class Bacilli; order Lactobacillales; family Streptococcaceae; genus Streptococcus. The sequence goes on along the minus strand of JBKTJB010000001.1, from coordinate 808,963 downwards.
CTAAAAGAAGAGCTGCAAGTAAGGTCATCAAGCTAGAAATGGTTTTTTTCAACATAAAATCTCCTAAAGATTTGATAGATAATGGGATAGAAAATGATCGTCGACAGAGCATGGGCAAGGTTAAAACTAAAACCATTGACCAAAGCATAGGTCCACCAAGGAATATGGTACATCAAGGCATAACCACTATCGATCAAGACCCCATAAGCAAAGGACAGTAGGCCCACAAAAAGGATCTGAAGGACAAAGGGCAACCACTTGTAACTGATGCGCCAAATGAGCATCAAACAGCCAAAGGCGACAATCTGAAAGAACACAATCAAGCTCATCCCCAGGAAAAAGGCAGAGACAAACATGGTGATCATCATCACAAGAAAAGCAAAGTTATACCCTTCAAATATCACCAAGAGAAAAAAGATAGCAGAAATAGGTTGGACATTTGGGAAAGGGGCAAAAGCCTGACGTAGAGCGACACAAAGGGCCGCCAAAAGCGAAATACGGGTTAATCGCTGAAGCGTCATGACATCCTCCTAGACAATCTCGAACTTGATCGTTCCGGCTGTCGTTCCAACCTTGATCGTTTGTCCTTCTTGGGCTTGACCTTTCAGCAATAGCTCTGCTAACTGATCTTCCACTTCGGTCTGCAAGACACGACGCAGTGGGCGAGCTCCCATTTCTGGATCATAGCCTTTGGTTGCTAGCAACTTGAGCGCTGAAGGCTGGAATTTGAGGGTTATGCCTTGTTCTGCCAAGGTCGCAATGAGCGGTTTGACCATGACTTTCACCACCTGTTGCATGTCCTCGCTTGAGAGGCTATGGAAGACCACCTTTTCATCAATCCGGTTGATAAACTCTGGACGATAGGTCTTCTTCAACTCTTCAAACATGCGTTTTTCCATATTGGCTTGGTCAAAGCGGATATCTTTGGCACCAAAGCCAACTGTCTTATCATCCCGAAGGGCTGTTGCTCCCAGGTTTGAGGTCATGATGATAATGGTATTGGAGAAGTCGATCTTCCGGCCTTTGCTATCGGTTAAGACCCCGTCATCCAAGACTTGTAAAAGGACATTAAAAATGTCTGGATGGGCTTTTTCCACCTCATCAAATAAGAGAACTGAATACGGTTTGTTGCGGACTTTCTCGGTCAACTCGCCTCCTTCTTCGTAGCCCACATAGCCTGGAGGGGCTCCGTTGAGGCGACTCGCCGCGAATTTTTCCATGTACTCACTCATATCAAAACGGATGAGGGCCGATTCATCATCAAACAGAACTTCCGCCAAAGCTTTGGCTAACTCTGTTTTTCCGACACCGGTAGGTCCTAGGAACATGAAAGAACCGATCGGACGTTTATTGCTACGGATACCTGATTGATTGCGTCGAATAGCCCGACTGATACTCGAAACGGCTTGGTCTTGACCAATCACGCGCTTGTGCAATTCTGTTTCTAAGTTGAGGTACTTCTTGGCATCGGTTTGAGTCAGTTTTTGAGTTGGAATACCAGATAATTGGCTCAAAGTCACCAAGACATCTTGGTCAGTGACTTCTTTTTTGTAGACAACGGGAGCAGCCTCTACTTCTAAGAACTGGGCTGCTTTCTTCCACTTGCCATCCATCAAGGCCCGATCCAAGGCGGTCAACTCTTCTTTTACGTGACCGTTGGAATCGCGGTTTTGTACGGTAGCTGCCGCTTCATCCAAGAGATCAATGGCTGAATCTGGCAATTGACGACTGGTCAAATAGCGGTGGGCATATTTGACAGCTGTTTCGATCGCTTCATCGGTAATGGTCACATGATGGTGGTCCTGATAGGTCTCTTTCAAGCCTTGGAGAATTTGGATGCTATCTGCAACACTTGGCTCTTCAATGGTGACTTTCGCAAAACGCCGAGAGAGGGCTGCATCTTTTTCGATATGCTTTTGGTACTCATCTTGAGTCGTTGCTCCAACTGTACGCAAGGTTCCCCGTGCCAGGGCTGGTTTTAGAATATTGGCTGCGTCTAAGGTCGAATCAATACCGGATCCTGACCCCATAATGGTATGCAGTTCATCGATAAAGAGAATCACGTGACCGTCTTCTTCGATGTCCTGGATGATATTGTTCATCCGTTCTTCAAAGTCCCCACGGAAGCGCGTCCCTGCAACGACATTCATGAGATCCAATTCTAAGACACGCATCTGTGCGATTTCAGCTGGAACATTGCCACTAGCGACACGCTGAGCCAGACCTAATGCAAGGGCGGTTTTTCCGACCCCTGCTTCTCCCACCAATACAGGATTGTTCTTCGTCTTGCGGCTGAGGATTTGGATCATGCGTGAAATCTCTGCATCCCGACCAATCACAGGCTCGAGCTGGCCGGCACGCGCCATTTCTGTCAAATCACGAGTATAATCTTCAAGACCTCCACTGGTGCTTGGGGGCATGCCCATCATATTTCCCATGGTTTGGCGGTTAGGATTTTGGGCCCGATAGAGGCTCGAATGGCTTTGATATCATTCTTATCCCAGCCTGCCTTGTCCTCAAGATTCTTTCGAAGGGAGGCAATAGGAACTCCCTTGTCTTGCTCTGTAAAGGCAAAGCCGGCAAACTCCATGACTTGGCTCGCCAAGGTCCCACGGTCTGCTAGAAGAGAGAGGAGCACATGCTCTGTTCCCAAGGCCTTGGCATGAAGGACCTGGGCAATCTCTCTTGCGTGTTTCATAATGGCTTCCATCCGATATGAAAATGGGAAGATTTCATACCGATTGTCGCTTTGAAAAGTTTGGCCTGTAATATGCTCCGCTGCATCCTGAAACTCATCGATCTGCATAGGATAATCGTTAAGTACAGAACCTGCCACGCTATAGGGATTATTGGCCATAGCCGTCAGGAGATGCCAAGTATCTAAGGTATGCCCCTGATAGTGGCCTGCTAGTATTTGGGCCGCTTCTATACTTTCTAACAGTGCTGTTGAATAGTTCATCTAGTCGGTATTTCCTTTTCTATCTACTTGTTGAATGATTTTTTTCAGCATACTTGCTCGTAGAATGAGAGCATCTCGACCTAGGACCTCATCGGAGGTCGTCGCAAGCAACAGCTGAGTCTCACGTTGTGTCAATAATTTTTCTTCATAGAGCATCTGGAGGATATCATTGAAGACCTGCTGGCTGATGGTCTCTCCAATATTGGCTGCCAAGTCTTGGAGCATCTGATGGTGATCTGAAAACTGGACCTTTCCAATGCGGATATAGCCCCCACCACCGCGCTTGCTCTCTACAATATAGCCTCGGCTCTCGGTAAAGCGGGTCTTAATGACATAGTTAATCTGACTGGGTACGACCTGAAAGACATCGGCTAACTCACTTCTTTTGAGCTCTGCCATGCCAGCTTGAGCCAGCAAGGCCTTGATATAAGCTTCAATGCTATCAGATGTGTTCTTATTTGCCATGATGCTCCTTTCTGGCTTGTTTTTTTTCTAGATGGATGCTCTGCTCTTTGGCCCATAAAAATGGCCTTGGAGTACTCCTTCTCATCATTGACCTTATTTGACTATTATACAATTTTTACGGCTGTAAATAAAGCAAAGACTCTATGGAAATAGAAATCTCTTAAGGAAAGGAGAAAAACAAAAGAGAGTGGGACAGAAATCGGTAATTCGTTAGAATTCGATTTCGTCGTCCCACCTCCGCACAGTTGAGTAGGGCTGCAAAAGCTGATGAAATCAGCGTAGTGAGAGCCCACTCAACCACTGCGTCTTGCTCGACAATCCAAAATAATTGAGAGGCTAGGACTTTTGTCCCAGCCTCTTATGCGAAGAAGGAGCTACTCTTTGCGACGAGCGAATTTCGCGCCTCCACCCAAGAAACCTAGACCAAGAAGGCCTAACCAAGCGAAGAAACCACTTTCTTTTGTACCGGTTTGAGGAAGTTTTCCTTCCGATTGTAGAGAAGGACTTTCAACATCTTCTTTTCCGGATGGTCTGAAATCAAAACAGAAACTGCTTCTGGGGTTTTCGGTTGCAAGAGAACATGTCTTCCTTTTTCTTTTTGTCTTCCAGCTTGAGAAAGAGTTGCAACTTCTGGTTGCACCTTACTTGGAGTGACAGGAGTGGTTGGAGTCGGCATATCAGCTATCAACGGACTTTCTTCCGCTTCCTTCGTTCCGACTTCTGTGATCTGCTCCTGGGCCTCCACTTCGACAAAGGCATCGACTTCTGTCCGAATTTCTTTGCCTTCTTCTTGTCGAACCTCGATCAATTTCAAGCGGCGTCCGACCTTCCCTGCTTGAAGGATCCGGCTTTCGCCCTTGGCCAAGTCCTTGTTCTCACGTGTTTGACTCTCAAATGGAATCTCCTCCGCTTCGATGAGTAGTTCTGGTTTTTCAAGAATCAAATCCCGAATACCTTCTTCTGGCCGTGTCTGCGTCAGGGGTTCATAATTGTGAGCATCTTCTAAGATGGTTTCAAGGGCTGCGACTTGATTAGCTGCAGCAACCAAATCTGGCCGCTCTTGATCCAACAACTGAGTCAAGTCCGTCAATTGTCCTTGAACCGTCGGTTTGAGATCTGCTTTCAAGCGATCGAGAGAAGTAGCCTTGATCTTTTCTACTCCTTCTCTGATGATCTGTTGCAGCTCTTCTTGACTGAGCAACTGACTATCTTTCCCTGAGAGGACAAATCGGTCCACCTGGATGGCTCTGGATGACTGAGGGTCATTGAGGGCTGGATCCAGATGCAAGCGTAGCTGGTGGTAGCCTTTTGCTAGGCCTTGCAGATTGACCAAACTCTGGTCGAGCTTGCGTTGATCTCCGTAGCCACTGAAATAATGATCGCCGTCGATCTCATAATCATGGCCACGCCCTTCTTCGAAGGCCATTTCTTTCCCATCCAAAGTGACGCTGTAGAGACCATGACTTGGATCAACCACTCCTCGGACCTCCACGCCTGTGCCCTTAAAGGTAATGGTCACTTCAATGTGTTTCTTGCCTTCCTCATCGGACACTTGGTTAAAGCTGGACCAAGATTCTGTGCCATTTGAGAAGTCTTTGTTGTCTGTCTCATGATGCCAGCCTTGGTTATAGTGCAGTTTTGGATCTTGGTCATCCACTTCTTTGCGATTTTCTGGCAACTGGTCTTCATTCATCACTTGAACTGTCAGTTCTGGAATAAAGCCGACCAAGCTTCCTTGATCCGGATGCAACAATTTGACCTTAAAGTCATAGACATCGGTCGCTTTTCCTGCAAAATCAAGGGTTGGAACTTGGACTGTTTTTTCCGTCTCTCCATCTGCGAACTCAAGGGTGACGTTGGTATCTTTGTAGACCTTGCCATGAACCCCTGTTCCTGGTTCTGTGATTAATTTGAGACTGGCACTTCCTTTAGAGCCACCTTTTCTCTTGACGACAACTTGCGCTGGGTCGCCTTTCTTAACGGCTAGAGTTGGCTGAGCAAACTCAAAGAGACCCTTTTCTTGGTTATTGAGGGCATAAATCCCTTCCGTTGCGATCGCACTCTCTCCTTGCTATTGACCAAGGTCAAAGTGTGGGGATCCTGCTGCCAAGTCCGGTGTTTCATAGACCTTTTGGCTACGTTTGCGGCTTGGGCTTTGGGTATTGACCGTCGCTAGTTTTTGGCCATCGACATAGACATCCATTTCCCCATGACCAGGGTCGACAGTTGCGACGACATAGGCCTTGGTGCCTTCAAACTGATAGGTCACCGAAGCTCCCTTTTCCTTGGTCCACATAGAGGTGCCTCGAACACCTTCTCCCTCTTCATTCCATTGGCCATTAGCCCGCTCAGCAGTCCGGTCGGAATGATAAGTCAAACCAAGCGGATAGCCATCGGTTTCTTCAATGCTGGCTGGCGTCTTATAGACAGAGACTCCGTTCAAGATTGGAGTAGCTTGGGCATCGGTGATGGACACCCGATATAGCGACTATCAACTGGTTGTCCTTTGATCAAACGGCGGTATCCTACGGTTGAACCAGCTCCAAAAGGAACCCATTGGCCATTCACTGCCACATCGATAGTGAAACCAGAAATCCGCTGGCCTTTCTCGATGGTTTCCTTGAACTCGACCACATCAAAGTGTTGCTCTTTTCCAAGATCGAGCTACTAAAAGAGCCGGTTTTGGCATCATCTGCAGGGAGCCAACTGGTCTTTTCATCCCCATCTGTCAAATGGCTGGCTGAATAATGAGCATTGCGCCGTGTCGAGTCAGCTTCTACCGAAGCTCCTGCCGCATAGTCCACGCTGTAGAGTTGGTCCAAGGTCTGACGGAATTCTTTCAAACGGGCCACATCGGCATCCGCAAATTTCCCATCTTGATTCGGTGGAATATTGAGCAAAAGCGGGGTTCCACGGCCGACTGATTTGAAGTAAATGTCCATCAATTCGCGCAAGGACTTAGGCTCTTGGTTGTCATGGTAGAACCAGCCGGAGCGAATGGAAACATCCGCTTCCCCACTGAGTATTGCTTCCCTTCTGGATCCCCGTGATTGAGGTAACTATTGGATGGATTGTTGCGGATCTTATCCGGATTGACCTTATGCCAAACTGGATCTCCAGCGATCCCCTTTTCATTTCCGATCCAACGAACATTGGTGGGCTCAGCTGAGAAGATGGCAATGTCCCCTTGGGCCTTACGAATGGCATCAAACCACTTGTCGAAGGTATAGGTGACTTTTTGAGCCCCATCGCCCCGCGCTCCATCCATCCAGACTTCTACGAACTTGCCCTTTGTTTCCATATTTTGGATCTCTTCAAGGATTTCTTTGGAGCTGGTTGAGATAGTATTCAAGCTGTATTGGTCCTCTGTATCCACATGGTAGAGTGGGCTGTGAGCATCCCAAGGCGAGAGGTAGACCCCCATATCCATGTCATACTTGCTGGCAGAAGCAGAAACCTCGGCTAGAATATCGCCTTTTCCTTCCTTCCAACCACTTTTAGCAATGGTATGGTCGGTGTATTTAGAAGGGTACAAGAGGAAGCCATCGTGGTGCTTGACGACCATGATGGTTCGTTTAAAGCCAGCATCCTTCAGGGTTTTGATCCACTGATCGGTATCTAGATGCTCTGGATAGAAATAATAAGGGTCTTCTTGCCCATCTCCCCACTCACGATCGTAGTAAGTATTCATCCCAAAGTGGATGAAAGCTGCTAGCTCTTCGCGGTGATATTGCATCTGAGCCTTGCTTGGAAGTGGTCTATAATCCGCAATCTCAGGCTCCTCATTTAGAGAAGTGGCTGGTTGGCTTGCTTCTGTCCCTTGGCTAACTGCGCGATTTTCTTTCTCACTAATAGCTGGTGAGGACTGTTCTGATTCTTCTTGGTGCTCGTTCACAGTTTTCTCCTCCTTTCCTTGATCTCCTGCATTGCTCGTTTCAACCCGTTCTTCACGTGGTTCACTATTCTCAGCTTGTTCCTCTGCGTAACTGGTAGTCACTCCCAAAAAACAAGTCGCTACGACTACCGAGCAGACGCCTACTGAGAGTTTACGAATGCCAAATCGATTTCTCTTATCAAATAATCTTTTTCCCATATTCCATTCCTTTATGTCATCAGAGTAAAGAAGGGTGGAGACTTTCCCATCCTCTTTCTGTTACCTGTGAACTTTTCACCGTATAGTTGCTGGCTTATCCAGCTTTTTACTTGGCCTTATCATGCTTTTTCTGATCATCCAGCACCCAGCACCAGCCAAGACCTCTTTGCTTCAGAGACCTGCCACAAGGCTTGCGACGCTTTCTTCCGTTCCTGTATTTGGTAATCTACCTTCGGAAACTGGAGCAGTTGAAACTGCTGGTGTTTGAGCTGTTTTCTCGACTTCCTTCCCCTCTTTGCATCTGTCCCTTCCTGACGCACTGCTTTGACCTCAAGAGATGCTTGAGGAGTTGGAGTAGCTACTGGTCCTTCTGAGCCATGAGGATGTTCTGGGTTCGGAAGCGGTTGTGAAAACTCTGGCCGTGGTTGCGGCTCTGGCTGTGGTTGCGGTTGTGGCTCTGGTTGTGGCTGAGGTTCTGGATGAGGTTCTGGCTGTGGCTCTGGTTGTGGCTCTGGTTGTGGAGTGTCTGGAAGTACTTCTTTCGTGCCCACCTCTGTGATTTCTGCCACTGGATCTAGCTCTACAAAAGGCATCCAGTTCCTTCCGGCTTTCCACACCATTTTCTTGAGAAACTTCCACCAAGCGCAATTTGCGGCCTTTTTGACCTTCTTGAACCACATGTTTCTCACCTTTTGGAAGATCTGCATTTGGACGTTCTAGGCGTTCAAAGTCCATCTCTTCTGGCTCAATCACCAACTCTGGTTTGGTATGGACCAGATTCTTAACCCCTTCTTCAGGAATGGCTGAGCCTGTAGGTGCTTTTACGGATAGAGAAAGTTGATATACTTTTTCGAGCTTGCCATCTTCTGAGACAACCTTGATAAGAACCGGAGCATTGGCACTTTTAGCATCGATGACCGTAACGGCAATGTTCCATTCTTGCCTTCTGCTGAAACGATTGGACGTTCTCCCTCATACTCTTAGATGATAATCTGTCACATCTGGTTTAAAACCTTCTAGGTCTTTGCCATTCACTTGGATCGTAACGTCAGTTGTTGCCTGGGCCTCTTCTGTTGGGGCATAGGCGCTCAATTCAATGATTCCAACTCGCTGAGATTTTCGTCCCGGACCATTCTTAAACGGATGGCTTTCGTTCTGGTTTCGTTGAAGCTGAGGTTAGAGATATAACCAGGCTCAAAGGCATAATCCAAGCTATACGGGATTTCTTCCCAGTTTGAGGCTTGGTTAAATGGATGATCTGGAAGATTCTTCAGATTGCCATAATCATCTCGGAACATCAAAGTCTGGACCAATATAGCGTTCAAGAACCGTTTTCGTTGGCAGACCTGTTTCCTGATCTGCAAAGAAGTCGACCGCTACTTTATTGACTAAGCGCTCTGTTACTTGACCATTTTTCTTGAAAATGAGACCAGCAAACACTTCTGTTTGATCCGGCTCTCTCTTCCAGTTGGTCCAACGGTAGTACTCGTTGTAGCCACCATCATTGATGTAATCGATATAGTCGAGTTTGATTTGGATCAGAGATCGTTGGTTTCACTAGCCAAATGCTCTGGTATCCTCTTGCATTGTAGTCTGCGGTTCACAGAGAGGGATTTCTCCTGTCTCTTTTCTGGACACCCCGGACTGGTCAGCTGAGCTGTCAGATCACTAACCGAGGACCTTTCCTTCTAACGTGAAGCTCTGCCTTCATGAAGAAAGTGCATCAGCTGGGATAGCCTGCCAGTCCACCGTCAGCTGCCTTGCGTTCATAACCTGTGTGGTCCCCTTTGAAGTAGACACTCTACTGTAGATGAGTAGAACCAGATCTTGACCGACTTTCACAAAACGTCTGCCTGCTTCTACTGCTACTGGGGTAGCTTGTTTCAGTTTTTCTGCATCACTTGTGAGATGGAGGCGGTATTCTTGTAAGATAGTACCATCTTCCGCTTTATGGACGACACGGATTGGCTCACCTTCATGGACGCTTGGCACAACCGTTGCAAGACCGTGATGGCTGGCTGTCGCTTCCACTTGTGGATAAGCCCGATCACGCGCATCGATGTGGCTTCTAATCGGTCACACTTGGATTAACTCCTGGTAAAACCTCACCGTTGACACGAATGGTCACCTGGCTCTTTTCTTCTGCCGCAACCTTATTGGCAAAATACCTGGAATCTCCTGACACAGAGCTACCACGTTTGCCTTCCTGGTGTCTTCATGCGGATCCGAACGGCATAGGTGTCGACTTTATCAAAACTGAAATGATTCATCTTGCCATCTGCTACCGGTTCTTCAACGGTTAGGTTGCTGACTACTTTCCAGTTGGCTGGATTGTTAAATGGATGGTCTGTTTCGTCTTTGACGCGATTTGGATTGCTTGGAACAGTTGGGATTTGTTCCCCTGTATAGTACTCAATCACATATTCACTTGGAGCTCCAACGCCGTGGCCTTCGTGGAAACCAACATGGAGATTGTCCACTGCTCGCTTGGTCAAGATACCAGAATCCCCAAACAAGATACCAACCGAATCTTCCGCATTGTTACGACCCCAGTTGGTCCAACGGTTAGCCGGAGCATCGGTAAAGGAGATGACCTTGTCATTGACCTTAGCAACTGGATCTGCATCGTTAGAGTCACTTGCAAAAGCGAGTGGCAAGACAGATCCTGTCCATTGCTCTGCAACGTTGGCACCCTTAACCGTGTTTGCGGAAACACGAATATGAAGACGTGTTGGAAGAGCCGTTCCTTCTACACGACCGGCTAGGACAACTTCTCCTTCTTTAGCCAAGAGTTGCGGATCAACCGCATCCCAGGCCACCTTAGCAGTATAGGTCTTACCATTAGAGTGATTAGGTCCGCACGCTTTCTGGAAGAGCTGGAGCTTTTCGCCGACTGGAGTGGTGGTGCTGACTTCTTCTACAGCGATAATGCCTTCAACTGTGACTTGGGCTTGGGCTTCTTTTTCCACACCTCTACATGACCGGTGACTGTAAAGCCATGGTAATCCTTGACTTGATCTGCGGTCACAGCATCCCAGGTCACGCGTTTTTCTTTCGGGAATCCCTTGTCATACTCAACCAAGACAGTCTCTGGAAGAGCTGGCAAAACGTTTCTGATCGGTGCTGATTCGTACAGGACGCGCACCTCGACAACCGTCTTTTCTTCAGGATTTGGCGTGATGGTAAAGCTGACTTCTCCCCGTTTGTCCTTGGTAGTTGGCTTCTAAATGAACCAATCCTGCTTCCCGCGATTCCAAGCCTTTATTGGTTGCGACTGCTTTTCCTCGGCTACCAGCTCTTGTCTTCACATCGATTTGATCTGCTTGGAGACTTGCCTGGCTACCATCTTGGTAATGGGCAATGACTTCAAGTGGTACCGTTTGGTCTTCCTTGAGTTCCTGTCCTTCTGGCAGACGCAATTCTAGGCGCTCGATCTGTGGACTTTCTTCTTGGAATTGGACCACATAGGTCCCGTACAGCTCCCGTATCCTTAGCAGTCACATAGATTTGAGCTTTCAAACCATTTTCACGGTTAGCTTGGAGGACCGTCACCTGGGCATTTTCTGCACTTGCTGTGACTTGACCTGGCTCTTGCCCATAAGCGAGGGAACGGAAAATGGTATGGTTGCCACTACCAAATTTTGGAAGAGCTACTCCATCTAGCTGAACCGTTGGTTTCTTAGCCTTGGCTACTTCTCCTCCTGCAACCACTAGTTGTTGCTTGAACCGTTCCCCATTGCTCTAGGAGTCCTGTCGCTTCTTCTAAGCAGAGCACCTGGTCGTGGATAATTGCTCCTCTTGACCAGCTTCCAAGGTCCATTGATCAACTTCATAGCTAACTGTTCGGCCATCTGTGAAGACCAATTGCACAGCTTTATCCACCGTTGCTAGATCTGCTCCCTGTGGGATTTGTTTGATGACTGGAAGGACTTGTTCCACGCCGATCACATCGACCAGAGCTTCGACCGTGCGTCCTTGAACATGACCTGTCACCCGGACTTGGCCAGCACGACTATAGTCTGCCGCATCCCATTCGACGGATTCTTCTTGGGCCTTGCCATCACTATAAACAACAGATACGTGACTTGGAAGTTCAGGATTTTGTCCCAAGTACACTTGAGTTCGAACCGGTTCGACTCCCAAGACAGAGCGTTCTTCCTGGTCCTTCTTACCAGTAAAGAGGCTGACTTGGTCTGACTGCAAGCTGGTCTGAGTCTGCATACAGGGTAAAGGCACCTGCGCTTTGCTCAGTCGGTTTGACAATGACAACCCCTTTGCCGTTAAAGGCCCGACGTTGCCATGAGCCATCTTCCTGCGCTTTGTAGCGTTCCCGGCTAGCTTGTTCCCCATTATCGACACCGACAATTTGGCCTTGTCCATGCAAATGGAAATGCACCAAATTACTGGCGGTTGGGACAACACGACCTTCTTCATCGACGATTTACATGGGTAATATAGGTCAAATCCTTACCGTCCGCTGCAATCGCGTGTTCTTCTTTCAACAAACGGACACCCGTAGGCTTGCCGGCTGTTTCGACTTGATCTTTCGCGATCACTTCTCCTGCTTCGTTGCGCGCAATAGCTTCCACTTTACCTGGTACATAAGGGACCAACCACTCTAGATAGAGTTCATCCGGATTTGCCCCTTACTGGTAGGTCCGGCCATCAGCTGTGGTCTTCTTGGTAAAGGTCTTGACTCCTTGCGATTCCCCATTGACAATCAATTCCACACTGTGGGCATTGGAGAAGGTCCGAACAGGGATCCGTCCTTCTTCATCCATGACACGATTGGCTAATTCTGGATTGTCCCAGTTCCAATGTGGCAAGAGATGGACCATCGGATGTTTCTCAGCCGATACCCATTGACTTTGGTAAAGGTAAAAATCATTCTTTGGAAGGCCAGCCGTATCGACAATACCGAAGTAAGAACTTTTCACAGGTGTGGCATTTTGGTTGTGCCATGGTGTTGGCTCACCGATATAGTCCGTACCAGTCCAAATAAATTGCCCTGCATAGCCGGCATGATCGCGGTCAAAGGTCCAAGAGGCGGTTGCAGTCCGACCCCAACCAACCCGGTCATTGCCGTAGTCTGATTGTTCATAATGGCGGTCTTCTTGGTTACTACCGACCCATTCTCTTTCAGGGTGATAGTATGAGCCCCGTGTCCGCGTTGCAGAAGAGGTTTCAGAACCATAAATGAGCCAGTTTGGATGTTTCGCCCGTAAGCTTTCATAGTTGGCTTCTGAATAGTTAAATCCAACCGCATCAAGCTCTGCTGCTACCTTTTCATGGCCTCCTGAGCCATCGCCAAAGCGGAATTTATCAGCTCCCATGGTGACATAGCGGGTTGCATCCACGTCCTTGATGGTCTTGACCAAGCGACGAACAGTTGCGACAGATTTGTCCGAACCATCTGCTTCACCGACTTCGTTACCGATTGACCACATGACAATGGCTGGATTGTTCTTGCCCCGCTCTACCATGGTCCGTAGATCGTAATCGGACCAAGTATCCCCCTTACGAGCTTCTGGGTGAGTGGCATCTTTTTCAAAGAAACGACCATAATCGTATTGTTTCTTACCACCTACCAGGTATCAAAGGCTTCTTCTTGGACCATCAAGCCCAACTCAGCAGCAACTTTTAAGGTTTGTTCACTGGCTGGGTTGTGGGTCGTCCGAATCGCATTGACCCCCATGTCCTTCATCTGTTTGAGACGACGGTATTCAGCCTTGTAATTTTCCTCAGCTCCAAGAGCCCCGTGGTCATGGTGAAGGGATACCCCGTGGAATTTCGTCGCCACCCCATTGAGGAAGAAGCCACCTTCTGGCGTCCAGTTGAGATAGCGATAACCAAAGCGTTCCTTTTGCACATCCACTAACTGCGAATCCCGATAAACCCGCGTATACAAGGTATAGAGAGCTGGATGATCCGTTTTCACATCCCAGAGGGTTGGTTTTTCAACATGGAGGGTTTGAGATAGGTTGATCTCTTGACCTGCTAGAACAGCTTGTGCTTCACTGCGCGTTTTTTCGCTCACCACTTGGCCATTTTGATCAACAATTTCATATTCCGCATACACACTATGGGCTTGATCATCCTGGTTGACAATGCGGCTCTTCACCACTGTATCCACTGCCCCATTTTGCTGTTTTTCCAACTGAGGAGTCGTAATCGTAGTCCCATACTGCGCTAAATGAACCTTGTCCGTTACACTCAGCTTAACATCCCGGTAAATCCCGCTACCAGAATACCAACGGCTACTTGGCTGTTGGTTGACCACATGAACCGCGATGGTATTCTCGCTTCCATCCGCATTCAAATAAGGAGTAATATCATAAGAAAAGGCATTGTAGCCATTTGGATAATGACCGACGAATTGTCCGTTTACATAGACTTTGGAATCCATATAAACCCCGCCAAATTCCAAGCGGACCTTCTTATCTAGATCCTTGTCGTCCAACCGGAAGGTCTTACGGTACCAAGCATCCCCACCGTTTAATTGACCGCCTTCATTTTGAGCAGGAGAGTTGTGATCGAAATCAAAGAAAATAGACCAGTCATGAGGAAGATCTAATTTTCAATCCTTGACATCCACTTGACGCCCTTCTGCACCAGGAGTCGCATTTAATTTAAAATACCAATCTTTATTAAAATCACGTTCTCGATCTTGCACAATATCCTCCGCTACACGATTTTGATCTGGAGCAGCAGTTTCTTCCGTTCCTGTAGCACGCTCAGATGAAGTAGAAACAGGCTGGCCCTCTCCTTGAGGGGCTGGCTTTTCCTCAGCTCTGGTAGGGGTGATGACAGCTGGAGCTTCTGAAACTCTTGCACCAGCTCCAGGAACTTCCGCTTCTGAGTTTTCCGTCACAACACTTGGTGTCTCCATCGAAGTCGGTTCACTTTCGAGGGCTGGCTTTTCTTCCGCATGGACCCTTGAAAGACCCAAGGCAGAAAGCCCAATCACAACAGAACAAGCTCCAACTGAGAGCTTACGAATACTAAAAACAGGACGCTTTTCAAAAAAAGACTTGCCCATAAAAACCTCCTCTTAGGATTAACTATTTATTTTGTAAGCGCTTTCTTATACCTGCGGACGCTTACAGAAAATCACATATTAACTATACCAAAAAAATAGGAGCGATAGGCCCCAATTTCGCTCCAACTATAGTTAGATTAAGAATTCCTTTAATTAGTGGAAACAAGCTTTATTTGTTACCTACCCGTAATAAAAATATGATAAAATGGTTCAACTAATATAAAAAAATGAGGTTTACCTATGAGTGAAAAAATAGAATATAAAAAAGAAAAAATTTCTTATTCCTATTCTATCGTTCCTATAATCGTGATGATTTTAATTTTTCTATTTCAAGCAATCCAATCAGGTTCTCAAGTAAAATCAACTCCCCAAGGGACCTTCTCTAGTTCAAGGCAAGAACTTCACTACTCTCTCAACCCAAAATCAAATCACGTCCGCAAGGAATACCGAAGCCTCTCAGCTTTCGAGTTCAAGAAATAATGATGATTTTCTTTTTCTTTTTCTTGTATTCACCGGATTTTCTATCGCTTCCTTCTTACTTATCGCCTGCTACAATGGGATGACAGCAATTGAGCCTCCCCTCCTCACTATCACTGATGATGCTATCTATACGATTGGAAATGCATATCGAAACCAGTTACAGATGAAATATAGCGACATCCATAAAATAGAATACAAAAATAAAGATCTTAGCTCCGCTAATGACGTTACTTATACAGATCAGCTTTCTTTTATTTTTATGATAAGAAGGACAAACTACTCGACAAGGTGAATTTTTTCAAAATGCAGAAGCGAGCCAATTTTAATACAATACAAAAACAAATCAAAGACCGTGCACTCTTACATTGAATGGATGTATCCTTCCTAAATAAATTTTTTCTACCAGAAAAGCACCAAAAAAAATAGAAGCCAATGGCTTCTATTTTTTATGATCTTATAATCCTGGTTCTTGACCAAGTTCAGCAGCCACCATCCAAATGTTCTTCTCAAGTTCTGCTTTAGCCCCAACAAAGATATCGTTGGTTACATCGTCGCCTTCAGCGTCGGTAACATCCAAAGCTTTTTGGTAAAGGCCATCAAGGTAATGGAAGATTTCAAGAACACGTGTCAAGCTTTCTTCTACATTTTTCGTAAATGTTCCACGGCGTTCTTCAATATTGCTGTGTTCCAAAAATTCAGTCATGCTAGAATATGGCGCGCCACCAAGAGTGATCAAGCGTTCGCTCACTTCATCCAAGGTTGCATCCAAGCTGTCCATGTAGTCCGTCCATTTTTGGATGCCAAACCATAAAGCCACGTCCACGCATATACCAGTGTACTTGGTGAAGGGCAATGTGAGCGACGTAGAGATCTGCTACGACTTGGTTCAAGAGGGCTTTTGTTTCTGGAAGAGTTTCTTTATTAGAAGGTGCAAAAGTTGCTACATCAGTAGCTGCTTCATGTTTCATAGTTGTCATGTCATTTCTCCTTTTTATAATGATTCTAATTAACTATGTCTTTATTATATGCTTCCTCCACCAGAAAGTCAAGATAAAAGATTAAAAAAGATATCATAGTTGTCAATTGAGAAAAGATACGATAGAATGAAGAAGACTAATCGAAAGGCTTGACTAATGAAATATATCTTTACCTTCCTGATCTCCATGGTGCCCCTTGTTGAATTGCGCGGGGCCATCCCTTTTGCCATTGCAAATGGTATTCCCTTATGGACAGCGCTCCTGATCGGAGTGATCGGAAATCTTCTCCCTGTCCTCTGATCTTCTTTTCGCCCGCCATATTCTTACTTGGGGCAAAAACCAGTCATCGGAGGCCTTCTTCAGCTGGTGTCTCAATAAGGGCCATAGAGGCGGACAGAAATTAGAAAAAGCTGCAGGAGACAAGGGAATCTTCTGGGCCTTATCGTACTTTGTTGGAATCCCTCTTCCGGGAACTGGTGCCTGGACCGGCGCCCTTGCAGGCTTCTATCCTTGACTGGGACTTCAAACGCAGTAGCCTCGCAGTCATGCTCGGAGTGATACTAGCCGGCCTCATCATGGGAACCCTGTCCCTGCTTCTAGGAATCGATACCTTCGCACATTAACCAAAAGACTGAAGCAACGGCTTCAGTCTTTTACATACAAAAAAGAGGTTTCGAAGGAATGTACTGACCCCAAAAAGTTAGACAAATAATTTAAGTGAAGGATTTAGTCCTCGTATTGCACAGGACTGAGTCCTTTTAGTTTTACTCTTAATTCGTTTGTTGTTGTAATAGTCAATATAGTCTACAATGCTTGTTCCAAATTGGTTAAGTGACTTAAAATGTATTCTCGTAACCATAAAACATTTCCGATTTCAAAATGCCAAAGAAGGATTCCATCATGCCGTTGTCTGGGCTGTTTCCTTTACGTGACATGGACGGTTGAATTCCTTTATCCTTTAAAAACGATGATAATACTGGTGTTGATACTGCCATCCTTGATCACTATGGAGAATTGTATTTGTGTAATGATTCTCAGTAAAGGCCTGGTCTAACATAGCTTTCACTTGTTCTAAATTCGGTGAAGTTGAAAGATTATAAGCGACGATTTCCACTGTTAAAACCATCTAATACTGTTGATAAATAGAGCTTTTGGTACGCTTGCTGGAATGGCAAATTCTGTCACATCTGTGTAGCACTTTTTCCATTGGTTTTGAAGCTTCAAACTGGCGTTGAATAAGGTTGTCGGCTTTCTTACCAATATCTCCTTGGTGAGAAGAATACTTTCGCTTCTGCCGGATTCTGAGCTTGTAAATTGAGGTACTCATCAACCGCTGAACCTCTATGATTGACCAAAACCACGATTTCTTAATTCTAAAGTATCCGACGATAGCCATAATTTCCCTTGTGCTCAGTATAAATAGATTGGATTTCAGCTTTAAGCCCGTGATCCTTATCTGGTTTTTCTAGCTGTTTCAAGTGATAGATAGTAGGTCGAACGAGCGAGTTTAATGGCTCTTTAGAAGAATATCTAACGAAACTCAGTGATTAATCCTTGAACAATTTCTGTCTTTCTTTCTTTCTTTTTCCTCCTTCAATCGGAGTTCTCTAACTTTTTTAGAATGGCATTCTCCGCCTCAGGTATTCATTTCTCTGCTTGAAGACGTTCTAACTCTGTCATTTCTTCAGATTTCTTCTTTAGCTTGCGTCCCATTTTAGGTGCTCTCCCTCTTGTTTTCTCAACAATAGTATACCCATTTTTCTTGTATTGTGCCAGCCAATTTGGAAGCATTCCTTGGTTTGGAAGAGCATAATCAAGGCTTACACTTCTTTGTGAACGACCTTCAAGTAAGACTTTATCACGATTTCTCGTTTTAGTTCAGGAGAATAGTAACAATTCTTTCCCTTTTTACGATTTCTATTCCATAACGATCAATCAATTTAATCATGTACCTAAGATTAGAAATCTTTATCCCGAATTGATTTGAAAGTCGCCTAAAACTCTCTCCTTGCTTTCTTGATTCATATATTTGAACTTTATCTTCAAAAGTTAATTTCATAATAAAAGCACCCCAAAAGTTAGATTTTTCTGTCTAACTTTAGGCAGTTCAGAACCTCTTATTTTTTTATTCTTAATTGTTAAGAGCTACGCCATTGTAGCCGCAACTTCTGCTTCAAAGTCATTTGAAGCTTTTTCAATACCTTCACCAACTTCAAAACGAACGAATTCGATAACTGAAGCATTTACTGATTCAAGGTAAGCTTCAACTGTCTTGCTGTCATCCATGATGTAGACTTGTGCAAGAAGAGTGTAGGCTTGGTCAACTTTTGTGTTGTCCAAGAAGAAGCGATCCATTTTACCTGGGATGATTTTATCCCAGATTTTTCTGGTTTACCTTCAGCCGCCAATTCAGCTTTGATATCTTCTTCAGCTTGGAGCAACCACTTCGTCAGTCAATTGTGCTTTTGAACCGAATTTCAAGTGTGGAAGAGCTGGTTTACCAACCATTGCACGGCTTTCGTTATCTTGGTCGATGACGTGGTTCAATTGTGCCAATTCATCTTTCACAAATTGTTCATCCAATTCTTTGTATGAAAGAACAGTTGGTTTCATTGCAGCGATGTGCATTGAGATTTGTTTAGCAAGTGCTTCGTCTCCACCTTCGATCACAGAGATAACACCGATACGTCCACCGTTGTGTTGGTAAGCACCGAAGTGTTGTGCATCTGTTTTTTCAAGCAAAGCAAAACGACGGAATGAAATCTTCTCACCGATTGTAGCTGTTGCAGATACGTATGCAGCCTTCCAAGAGTTTCACCTGAAGGCATTGTCAAAGCAAGAGCTTCTTCGTTGTTAGCTGGTTTACCTTCAGCGATCACTTTCGCTGTTGCGTTTACCAATTCAACGAATTGAGCGTTTTTCGCAACGAAGTCAGTTTCAGCGTTTACTTCAACTACTGCTGCAACGTTACCATTGACTATAAACACCAGTCAAACCTTCAGCGGCAACACGGTCAGCTTTCTTAGCTGCTTTAGCCATACCTTTTTCGCGAAGCAATTCGATCGCTTTTTCGATATCACCTTCAACTTCAACCAATGCCTTTTTAGCGTCCATGACACCGGCACCAGATTTTTCACGCAATTCTTTTACAAGCTTAGCTGTAATTTCTGCCATTTTTGTTCTCCTATATTTTTTAATAAAATAAGAGGGTCGGGCTGAGCCCTGCCCTCTTAGGTTCGTTACTTATTGAATGAAATTAAGCGTTGTCGCCTTCTACAACTTCAACGATTTCTTCGATTGAATCAGCTTGACCTTCAGTAGCTGCCAATTCAGCTTCTACTGTAGCAACACTGTCTTCACCTTGACGTCCTTCGATAACAGCGTCAGCCATTTTCGCAGTGATCAATTTAACAGCGCGGATAGCGTCATCGTTCGCTGGGATGATAACATCGATATCATCTGGGTCAGTGTTTGTGTCGACCATCGCTACAACTGGGATACCCAATTTCTTAGCTTCTTTAACAGCGATTTGTTCTTTATGTGGATCCACAACGTACATTACGTCTGGGATACGAGGCATGTCTTCGATACCGCCCAAGAATTTTTCAAGACGAGCGCGTTGTTTGTTCAACAATGCAACTTCTTTCTTAGGAAGAACTTCAAAAGTTCCATCTTCTTCCATGCGTTTGATTTCTTTCAAACGAGCGATACGTTTTTGGATTGTTCCCCAGTTAGTAAGAGTTCCACCCAACCAACGGTGGTTGATGAAGTATTGACCTGAACGAACAGCTTCTTCTGCAACAGCATCAGCAGCTTGTTTCTTAGTACCTACGAACAAGATCACTGCATCGTTTGCAGCTGCATCACGCATGAAGTCGTATGCTTGGTCTGCATATTTTACAGTTTGTTGCAAGTCGATCACGTGGATTCCGTTACGTTCAGTGAAGATGTACTTAGCCATCTTAGGGTTCCAGCGACGAGTTTGGTGACCGAAGTGTACACCAGCCTCAAGAAGTTGTTTCATTGAAATTACTGCCATGAGTAGTTTCTCCTTTTTTGTTTTTTTCTCCTCTCTCAGACGTCAACTTGCAGCACGACCACAAGGGCAACGGTGCCACAATGGATCCGAGATGAGTATTTGCTGTCTTAGACAACTCTATAAGTATAGCAGAAATCCCTAGAATTCGCAAGTTATTTGAGAGATTTTTTCAGCATTCTTCATCTGTAATGATTTGAAGGAAAAAGTTTTTCTTGACCTATCTTGTTTTTTAGGTTACAATATTATATGTTACGGCGGTATAGCCAAGTGGTAAGGCACGGCTCTGCAAAAGCTTGATCGTCGGTTCAAATCCGTCTACCGCCTTGATAATAAAATTTTTTATCATCTTTTATCTTTTAAAAATTCCCCTAGCAATAGGGATTTTTTGTTTCCATTTGCTCCATTCCTTGATTATTGATATAATAAAACCTCGCCTGATCGGCGAAGCACACTTAGAAAGGGTCATTATGAAAAACATTCGTTTCTTTACGATCGGCCTTCTTTCACTAGTAACACTAGCAGCTTGCTCACCTGCCAATTCTGCGCAACCAGCAAAACAGCTTCTAGTTCTGAAAACCGATCCAACATCTTCAACCAAAACATCATCTGATGCGAAGCGACAAGCACTGCTGCTTCAGACAGTAATAGCTCAGATGAGTTTTCAGATCCGCTTCTAGCATGGATCCAGATGATGGTGCATCTCTCCAATATGTGCCGGGGTCAAGCATCCATTCCCGAGATCGAAAAGCTCAAGAACCTCCACCCTGACCACCGGAATTGTAATGAGAACCGAAGATGGGCAAGAGGTCGGTGGCCACAAACCAAGCAGCTAGTTACGATGACGTGGTGGCAGCTCTTTGGTCAACTCCGTAAGTAGCACAGACAGTGCGAATCCTGGAGATGGGGTTAATGTTTGGGTAACAGATAATGGCGATATCATGGCTTTCTTCCACAATAATGTCCTAACAGATATCACCTTCCGTTTAAAAGAGGGCGATGCCAACCACCAGTCTACTGGCGCTATTTCCAAATCCGATACACCAAAAACAGCTCTCGAGCGTCTCGGAAAACCCTATGCCATTATGCGTTCTGAACGTTGGACCAGCTATGTCTATAAAGATAGTAACGGGGACGAATCTAACTTCTCTACACAAGGAGACAAGATCGTTAATGTTATGTCTGCTGCAGAAACCAAGCGCTTAAAAGGCATCACCGGTCCTGGATAAAAATCAATAACGATCCATAAAAAGAGGCTGGGACAAAAGTCCTAGCCTCTTAATTATTTTTGGATTGTCGAGCAAGACGCAGTGGTTGAGTGCTCAAAGCACTGCTTTGAGGTGGTGGATAGAACTTGCGAAGCAAGTATCCCTAAGTCTTTGTTCGCTTTTTAAGCCTACAAAAATACCTATGTTATTGGACAACTGTGGCTTCCTTTATCTCGCAACCTTCAACAGTCTCCCAGACTGTTGAAGCTGTCCCACTCTCTTTTTACAATCCAGCAATTTGGTTCAAATTCACTTCCTGCCTTAACCGTATCATTTACCGAACATAGAAATGACCATTTTCACCTTGTTGTTATCAATTTCAGTGATCTTACCAGTATAGTCTGTGAAGGCACCATCGATGATACGAACTGTATCGCCTACCTTGACATCCAAATCAAACTCTTGAACGGTTTGACCCATAGAGAGCAAGATACTGCGGATTTCTTCTTCCAACAATGGAGTTGGTTTTGAACGGTTTCCGTGGGATCCAACGAAACCAGTAACGTTCGGGGTATTCCGGACAACAAACCAAGCTTCATCTGTCATGACCATTTCGACCAAGACATAACCTGGGAAGCGGTTTTCTTCGATTTCTTTTGTTTTACCGTTTTTCTCAACTTGTACGGTTTGAGTTGGAATCTCTACGCGCAAGATGTTTTCTAACATATTGTAAGTTTGCGCACGTTGCAAAAGATTCTCTTTTACCTTGTTTTCATATCCTGAGTAGGTTTGTAGTACAAACCAGCCTTTATCAAAACTGTCCATTTGGGCATCCTTTCTTTCTGTCTAGCCTGCTCGAGCTTTTGTGAACATACTAAAAAAAGCCTCTTGGCTTTCCTTTTCCTAGCTTCATTATACCACATTTTGCCAGAATGCAAAGAGGTTTGCTGATTTATTTTTAAGAAAAGGCCATAAAAAGCAGGACCCTTGGGATCCCGCCTGGCTTCTTTTCTTAAAAGAAATTGATCATGTGCAATAGGCCACGTGCAATGACTTTGTCGAACAAATAAATCAATGCAACAAAGAAAGCGGTGTACTCAATCACTGAGATAAAGTTTTTCCATCTTTCCTTGCGATTTGGCCAAGTTGTATCTTTTAGTAAGACGAAAATATCTTTAATGAATTTCACAACTCTCTCCTATCGTGTTTCTTTATGGATGGTATACTTACTGCAATGTTTGCAGAATTTATTGACTTCTAGACGTGTTGGTTTTGGCGTCCCACTCAACTTAATGGAGTAATTGCGTGACCCACAAACCGTACACGCTAGACTTGCTTTTTTTAATGCCATAACGCCTCCGTTCACCCCATTATAGCAAGTTTTCCACGTTTTGACAAGAACAGAAAAATCTCCTGTCAAGAAAAAAGCAAATCTAAAGCGTTATCACTCTGGTTTTTTCCTCATTTTTGGTAAAATAAAACAAAAGGAGACGAATATGAAAAGTGATAACCTAAAAGAAAGTAGAAATATCGAAGACCGTCGAGGGCAAAGCTACTCCCAATCTTCAGGAAACAGTAACCTTGGCGGGGGGATTTTACAGATCTTACTATCGCCTGGAAGCTTCAAGAGTAAGATCATCATTATCCTCCTCATAGTCTTTCTAGGAGGGGGTAGCTAGCCTTGGGGGTCTCTTTGGAAATGGACTTCTCTCAACCTTACCAGTCCACCCAAGTCACGCGCACCAACAAGACCCATGTCGACGATGCAGATGCTGAGTTCGTCAGCAAGGTCCTTGGAACAACAGAAGATCATTGGCACAAGGTCTTTCAAGCCGAAGGACGCACCTACCAGGAGCCCAAACTAGTCTTCTATACCGGACGGACAAAGACAGGCTGTGGAGTTGGGCAAGCATCGGCTGGTCCCTTCTACTGTCCAACCGACAAAAAGATTTATTTGGATATGAGCTTCTACAAGGAATTGACAACCAAATACAAGGCTAGCGGTGACTTTGCTATGGCCTACGTGATCGCCCACGAGGTCGGCCACCACGTACAAAACGAGCTGGGAATCCTTGGCAAATACCATCGGATGCAACAAGGCCTTTCTGAAAAGGAACGAAATGCCATCAGTGTCCGCATCGAGCTACAAGCCGATTACCTAGCAGGTGTCTGGGCCCGCTCCATTCAAGACCGAAACCTTTTGGATATCGGCGATATCGAAGAAGCCATGAATGCGAGCCCATGCAGTCGGTGACGACACTCTCCAGGAGCAAGCTTACGGCTACTCGGTGCCAGATAGCTTTACCCACGGAACTTCCGAGCAACGCATGCGCCTGGTTCAAACGGGGCTACCAGTACGGGGATCTCCAACACGGCGATACCTTTAGCTTGTCAGATAGCGAACTCTAAACAAAGGTCTATTCAGAAATCCTTCTGAATGGATCTTTTTAGAATATAGACAAATTGCATTTTACATAAAACAATCTAAGTGACGTTGAAAAATTAAAATAATTAATACTATTAGGATCATTTCAACAGAAACTTTCCGCGGAGAAAAGTGCTGAACAATTGCTAGCACTCGGGAGTTATTGGAACTTAGGCAAAATAAGCATGGAACTTCTTCGAAGTTCGCTGACGTCCGTACTCACCTAAGGAAAGTTGCTGAATGACTTTACTCTTTCATCTACCAGCAAAACGAGTTCAGAAGAATTCTCTCACATCGCGTTTTTGATTAGAAACCAAGCCAGCCTTTGAAGGTATCCCAAGCATTTTTCGCTTTTCCTGGGATATCGGCCTCGTCGATTGCTTTTTTCGCATCATCGACCATATTCGACGCCTTTTCTTTGACATCCTCAAAGAAACCTTGTCTTCTTTGCTGTCTGTTTCTGTCGTTTCTTCTCCGACTGGCGCAATGCCATTTTCAGCATAAGAGTTCTTCACCGAGTCAAACTGGTACCGTCTGTATAAGGCAGAACACTGTTGGCAACATTGCGGAAGATCTCGGATGCCGTTCCAGCACCACTGTCGGTCAGGTAGTGATTTTCATCAGTCGTTGGGAAACCAAGCCATTGACTGATGACCACATCTGGCGTGTAGCCGATCACCCATTGGTCTCCAGAGAGGTCCTTGTTAAAGCTGGTCTCTGTCGTACCAGTTTTCCCGCCATGGTATAGCCATAAGGCGCAGCTTGTTCACCCCTGTACCATTACTGAAGGTACTACATCATATTGGTCATCTTATCCGTCGTTGAACCACTCAGCACTCGGGTTGATTTCTGGCTGTGGCTCTTGACCACTTGGCCACTGGCATTTTCGATCTGGTAATAAGATGGGCATCATTCATGACCCCGCCGTTCAGCAAAGTGCCATGGCTTGGGCCATCTGCATCGGATTGGTTGTCACACCAGCTCCAAGGCAACAGCAAGCGATTTTTCCACCTTATCCATGCTGAGTCCGAATTTTTTCCGTACTCAAAGACCGTATCGACTCAAATCATTAGCAGTCGCTACGGCTGGAAGGTTAAGGGATTCGTGCCAAGGCCTGGTACATCGGTACCGTTGGGCTAGACTGGATTCCCGCATAGTTATTAACCTCATAGCTTCCATATTGGGTGGTACTATTGTCCAACTCCTTATTGGTCGACCAACCTTCAGCAACAGCTGGCTATAGACCACCAAAGGTTTGATGGTTGATCCTGACTACGGGCAGCCTGGGTGGCATAGTTGTAGGTACGGAATCCTGGATTTTGATCACTGCCGACACGCCCTACGAGAGCCCGAACCCCTCCGGTCTTAGGATCGAGGGCGACACTACCAGATTCTGCGCGCGTGCCGTCTTCCGCTACTGGGAAGAGGGCCGTATTGTCATAGATCACCTGCATGCTTGCTTGGTAATTTTGATCCAGCTCGGTGTAGATCCGGTAGCCATTTTTGACAATATCTTCTTCGGTCAGACCGTATTCATTGACCGCCTCATTGATGACCGCATCAAAATAGGATGGGTAGCGGTAGTCCTCTGACTTGCCTTCATAGGCATCGACCAACGCTGGCCATGGATATCCACAGCAGCTGACTGATCAGCTGTTTTCTGGTCAATATAACCAGCCGCCACCATATTTTGGAGGACCGTATTGCGGCGATTGGTCGCATTCTCTACTGAATAGAGCGGGTTATAGATTTCCGGTCCCTTGAGCATACCTGCGAGAACCGCAGACTGATCCAGGCTTAATTGACTGGCTGAAACCCCAAAATACTTCTTGGAAGCATCCTCAATCCCCCAAACCCCATTTCCAAAATAGGCATTGTTGAGGTACATGGTAAGGATTTCTTTTTTACTGTATTTCTTATTGATTTCAAGCGCCAGGAAGAATTCCTTGGCCTTGCGCTCCACCGTCTGGTCCTGGGACAGGTAAGCATTCTTGGCTAGCTGCTGGGTGATGGTCGACCCACCACCTGAGCGACCCAAAGTCAAAATGGCTAAGAAGAAGCGACCATAGTTGATCCCACTATTCTTGTAAAAGCTCCGGTCCTCTGTTGCGACCACGGCATTTTGCAGATTCTCACTAATGGCATCGAGTTCGACGTAGGTTCCTTTTTGTCCGGTCAAACTTCCAGCCTGGTCCCCATTCTTATCATAGATAATGGTGGTCGCCTTGAGTGCATTCTGCAAATCCTTGACGTTGGTCGTCTTTGCGAGATAGAAGAGATAGCCCCCTGTCAAGAGACTAAAGCCTAGTCCAATGATCAGGAGAATCTTGGTCAAATGGAATCGGCGCCAAAAACGACGGAAGGGGTGCTGGGAGAGAGGCTTGCTTCTGTGCTTGCCTGAGCGACTATAGGTCGGCTCTACTGTCTCTTCCGGTAGTTCCGTGTCTGGCACTTCTTCTGCCACCGCTTTGGGCGGATGATCCTTTCTAAAAAAAGTGATCAGGTTTTCAAATAATTCTTTTATTCTATTCATACCTGTTATTGTAACACCTTATCCTTGTCCTAGCAAGAAAAGATAGCTCATCCCCTTCTCCCATTTAGTTTTCTTTAAGCTTAGATTTTGCTACAATAGGGTCATGAACTATCAATTTACCATTCCACAATCCTTTCCCCAGATGACTGTGAAAGAGTTGCTTGAGGACTACTTCCTCATCCCCCGTAAGATCCGGCATTTTTTACGAACCAAGAAACACGTCTTGGTCAATGGCGAGACCATCAACTGGCAGAGCCCCGTTCAAAAAGGAGACCAGATCCAGCTGATCTTTGACGCGGACGATTACCCTGAAAAAGAGCTCCCAGCCGGAGACCCGAGTCTGGTCGAAGAGCTCATCAGGATGAGCATGTCATCACCGCCTAATAAGCCTGAAGGCATGAAAACCCATGCCAATGAGCCGACAGAAATTGCTCTTCTCAACCATGTTTCCAGCTATGTTGGATCTACCTGCTACGTCGTGCACCGCTTAGACAAGGAAACCAGCGGAAGCGATTTTATTTGCCAAAAACCTTTTATCCTGCCCATTCTCAACCGCATTTGAGAAGATAAAAACATCCAACGCGAGTACTGGGCCTTGATCCAAGGTAGCTTAGCACAAAAAACCATCTGTCTACAAGGATAAAATCGGACGCGATCGCTACGATCGGCGCAAGCGCCTGGTCGATCCACGCAAAGGACAGTAGGCAGAAACCCAGGTGACGCAACTGAAAAAAATCGGGCGCAACAGCCTGGTCAAATGCCAGCTCAAGACGGGCGCACCCATCAGATCCGGGTGCATCTCTCCCATCATGGGCACCCGATTGTCGGGGACCCTCTCTATAACCCTGCACGCGGAGAGCGACTCATGCTCCATGCTCACCGCTTGACCTTCACTTCAATCCATTAACCCTTGAAACCATCCAAGTCGAGGCCCCTTCCAAGAGTTTCGAAGAAGGGTTGAAAAAATGAGAAAAGAACCGAAATAGTCTTCTTAGAGACTTTCCTTAAGTGAGTACGGACGTCAGCGAACTTCAAAGAAGTTCCATGACTTAGTTTTGAGCCCCTTCGCCTAATTTAGGTTTCAGGCTAAAACAGTTTCAAACTGTTTTACTCCTCAAAATCTTCCCGAGTGCTTGAAATTCTAATATTTCAAGCACTTTTCTCACTCGCGTAAAGTCTCCAGTCATTATCGAATAATTCAAAAGATAAAAATCGATTTGAAACAATTGACAGAATCTCTCATTTTATTTTAAAAAACTTATTCTGCATTCAAAAAAGCAGCCTGTGGCTTCTTTTTTTATTGATAGCGAGGGGGTTGCAAATCCACGGATATTGCCATGTCCGATTCGGTAGGTATTGCGACGGACTTGGTTGTTGGAGTTTCCTTCAATGGTGTGAATGATCCCATTTGAGACGCTTTCAACACTTCCGATATGATCCGCAAAGCCGTTGTTTTGTTGGCTATTTTGATCCCAGTTAAAGGTGATGATGTCCCCTGCTTTTGGTGTAGTGGTACCATCTTCATTCCAGATGCCCAAGCGTTTGAAGATCTGGATGTGACGTTCGACTCCACATTCACGGCCAATCAAACCGCTCAAACCTTCCCGCTGGAAGACTGTTGTGACAAAGATATCACACCAGGTCATCGGTCGTCTTCACTGCATAACCAACCGGAAGTGGTTTGACACTGTTGTAATCATTGACCAACTGATGGTGAGCCGACAGTTCCGCCACGAACGCCCACTGAACTAGCTCGCTGCCCGTAAGACACGGTCCTGTTGTCCATTCGTTACACGAGTGACTAAAAAGCAGTTTGATCTACTGTCGCACGGGGATGAAGGGCTGTTTGACCGAGGTTAAAGCCTTCAACGCCACCATCGACATAATCCACATAGACGTGAGTGGTATAGTTACCTGATTGGTACTGGTGATTTGCTGCAGAGACCTGCACTTCTGTATGCATTCCAGAAGGTGCTGTCGAATACTCAGAAAAGATTTTCTTGGTGCGCTTGAGACCAGGCTGCGACACGGATGTTCTTAATCCGACGTCCCTGAGGTGCTTGATCCACCGTTACCGTATAGGTTCCAGCACCAGAATTGACATTCTTGATCCCCGTCTGCGTCTTTGGTCTTGGCATTACGGAACTCCACTTCTGTAGCTAGTGCCACTCAACACCGATCACGAGAACCATCATTTTGGATGTAGTAAAGGTGAACACATGGTAACTTACCGGTAGAGTTCTTTGTGGTCGCTCGCTTTGACCGATACCTTTGTAGTCTCCGTTCGCTTGACGGGTCGCCTCCATACCAGCGGATGTCGTCTTGGCCGTCCTTGTCAGACCAGGTTGGTACTTGCACAGTCTGCACACCTTTAGGGCCGTAGACATCCTTGATGATGACGTCAAAGGTGCCCGTGTCCTTGTTGTTGTTTTGGATCAAGATTGTACCAGAGCGGCGGGCTTGACGCACTTCTGTCGTGGTTTCTGTTATGTAGCTTCGTTAGTTATTTTGATCTACATAATAAACATGGACATTGTATTTCCCATCTTCATTTTTATGGTCTGAAGCTTTGATGGTCGCACGATAGCTGCCATCACTTTGACGGACTGCTTTGTGCCATACTAGGATCATCAGGCCCGTTCGAACTGACCAGGTTAGATCAGAACTTCTTTTCAAACCATTTTGCGCAACAACATTACGAATAACTGCGGTCAAAGGTACCTGTTACGGTATTGTTGTTCTCAATTGTACGTACCACTTGGTTTGTTATGCTTAACATGTACCACCGTCTTCAGTCTCTGTAATGTAGTGACGCTGATTTATGTTGATCTACGATAGTAAATAGGTCAGCACGATAATTCGCCAAGTGTCATTCTTGTGCTCATCGGATGCTTTGATGGTCGACACGATAGTCACACCATCATGCTTGACGTAGCTGCTTTGCGCCAAACTAATGTCGTCCTGACCGTTTCGCAAGACTCCACGGTGGGAACTAGATACCTCTTTCAATCCCATATGGCGCAGACTACATTGCGAACTAACTGCATCAAAGGTACCCGACTCAGCATTGTTGTTCTCACTGTAACAGTACCACTTGCAGTCGGACGAGCTTGGATGAACCTCAACCACTTTTTCGGTCAGGTAAAAACGAGTATTAGAATCATCTACAATGATAGGCGTCCGCACGGTAATTCCCCTGTAGAAAGTCTCTTACGATCCGTCGCCTTTATAGTCATCACGCGGGTAAGAGCCATCTGCTTGACGTAAGCAGCCTTTATGCCAGACGAGGTCGTCCTGGCCACCAGCAAGACTCCATGATGGAACCAAAACTTCTTTAGACTCCAGTTGGAGCGACAATATTGCTAACAACCGCATCAAGTGCCCCGCTACCAGATCGTTGTTTTCAATCGTCAGAACTCCACTTGGTCGTTGCGTAATCAACCGAGAACCACTCGTTCGGCGAATATAGTGGGGAGTTACCAGAGTTGTCAACAATATAAGCATCTGCACGGTAGTTTCCTTTATTCCACTTATGCTCACTCGCTTTTATAGTTACTCGATAGCTACCATCCGTCTGCTTCGTCGCCTTATGCCAGATAAGATCGTCTTGGCCATTTTCTAGACTCCATGATGGCACCAAAACCTCTTTCACACCCCCTGAGAGCAGTAATATTACGAACAACTGCATCAAAGGTACCTGTAGTTTGATCACTGTTTTCAATTGAGAGAGTACCACTTGGCTTCTGTACATGTTCGTCGGTAAACTATTATTTTCTGTTTCTACCACTCGTGCGCGTGCGCCGTATGGAGCGCGACTAGCTACCACAGCAGTTGTTGGTTGCTCTGATGGAACCTTCTCGCTAGTAACCTCGTCAGAAGATGGAGTCGGTGGTAACAGAGTGTTGCCACTGGCAGCAACGGCCATTTTCTCTTATCTGAACTGCTTGATCCAGTTCCTACCACATTAGCTGTAGTATTCTGCGTTTCTGATGAAGTCGTTGTTTTGCAACGGCCAGCCGATGTCTTACTGCTGGTGTTTGATCGGACGCACCTTGCTCATCGGCTTTGGCTTCCTTGCAGTTGAAAAGGCCAACCGAACAGCTGTCCCTGCGTAAAAAATAAGATCTTTCTTTTTCATGTATCTTCCCTTACAAATTTTTATACGGATTGTACCCACATAGTAGTATTATAGCATAAACTGCCGGATCAAGAAACAATATCATGAGAAGATTTTATCCCTCCTTTAAAGAAAACAGGAAGGCCAAGTCGGCCTTCTGTTTAGCAATAAGCGAAGATCGAGAAGAAAGGTGCTCCGAGCTTGTTATCCATCGGGTCTTTACTCTTAATGGAATGAAGATAATTGATAGAGTACCAGCCGTTGTTGCCACTATTATATGGATCGCGTACATAGGTTCTTCCATTGTCATAACCATGCAAGACCAATTCATGAGTATAAGGATCGCTAGTAAATTGGCTATTGCCTACCGCAGCAAGTACATGCTTGCCAGCCATGAGGGCTTCTGCAATGCCTCGAGCTCCATTAATCAATTGGCTCTTCAAGCCCCAATTACGAGTGGCAGCTACAATCCCATCAGAATCTGTTCCTGCTTCACCTTTGTTGGGTGACTAATCAGCATTGTTGTAGAGAGATAATCAGCTACTGTTGTTGGCAAAATAGTTCTGCCAAGGATATCTGTGAAGGTCATGGCAAGAGAGGTTGGCACACAACCCGACTGATCGACATTGCTCACACCGTAATATTTCCCAGCCCAACGAGGATCCCGTTGAGAATAATAGGTTGTTTGTGGGTTCACCTTTTGATTTCGTGGAGACAAGGCTGTTTGACCAAGGTTAAAGCCTTCCAACACCGCCATCTTTGTAGAGTCCACATGAGACGTGTGTAGTATAGTTGCCTACTTCATTACCGTGATTATTGGCAGAGACTGTGATCTCTGTGTGCATAACTCGTCGGCGTTGCGGAATACCAGTAAAGATTTTCTTGATGGTGAGCTTTGGACCAGGCGGCAACACGGATGTTCTTAATCTGACTGACCTTGAGGAGCTTGAGCCAGTCAGCTACTATGTATAAGTCCGTTCGTTGCGTGTGCTGTTGACATTCTTGATAGCGCGGCCTCTGCGTCTTGAGTCGTCGCATTCCGGAACTCCACGTCTGTACGATCGAGGAATTCAATACCAATCCGAGAACCATCATTTTTGAATGTAGTAAAGGTGAACATGGTACTTACCAGACAGAGTTCGCGTGATCCTCGCTCGCTGACGGATACCTTGTAGTCCCCGTTCGCTTCGGCCAGCGAGAACCGCTTCATACCAGCGGAGATCATCCCCTGTCCTTCCTTATCAGACCAAGTTGAAGGACTTGAACAGCTCGTACCCTTTAGGGCTGTAGCCATCCTTGATGATGACATCAAAGGTACCTGTGTCTTTGTTGTTATTGACAACCGAAATGATTCCAGTTGGTTTATCATGTTTAACATTTACAATCGTTTCAGTAACATAATGACGGTTGTTAACATTATCAACGACATAAGGTCTGCTCGATAATTCCCTAGTGGAGTTTTTGTGATCACTCAGCTTTAATGGTCGCTCGATACCTGCCATCAGATTGACGCATTCGCCTTGTGCCATACAAGATCATCCTGTCCGTTTTCAAGGCTCCATGATGGAACTAAGATTTCCTTTACACCATTGAGGGCTACCACGTTACGAATAACCGCATCAAAACTACCAGTTGAAACCGGATTGTTTTCGATCGTTAATGAAGCTGAGCTGGGCGTGATTGTACCAACTTCAACTGACTTTTTGACGGTCAGATAAAAACGATTGTCTGAATCAACTACGCATGTAGGCGTCGGCCCGATAATTCCCAGTTGAATTCTTTAAGATCCACTCAGCTTTAATAGTCACACGATAAGAACCCATCCACTGACGCGCTGCCTTGTGTGCCAGATGAGTTCATGTCATCTTGTCCATTTTCTTCAGACTCCCGCATGATGGAGCTCAAACTTCTACTAGTTCCATTTGGGGCAACAATCGCTGCTACCAACAGCTAATCAAAGGTCCCTCGTCGCAGTATTGTTGTTTTCTCTAGTCGTAAGGACTCAGGCTTGGTCAGTATAATCAGCCGAGAAGACTGGCAGTATAATGACGACTGTTTGAGTTGTCGACGATGTAAGCATCGGCACGATAGTTTCCTTTATTTCCCTTATGCTCACTTGCCTTAATCGTTACACGATAGCTACCATCCGTTTGCTTAGTCGCCTTATGCCAAATAAGATCATCTTGTCCATTTTCTAGACTCCATGATGGGACTAAAACTTCCTTCACACCTAGTGGTGCTGTGATGTTAGTCACCAGCGTCGAAAGTTCCTGACTTAGCATTATTGTTTTCAATCGTTAACGTACCACTTGGTTTTAAATCAACTGGTCGTTTTCCAAAATAAACATTCGTCGTTGTTCCACCCACACCCGTCATTTGTCCATTATTCTGAACATAGTAAAGGTGAACATTGTATAGACCGGTTGAGTTTTTATGGTCCGCTGCTTTCACATTGACGGTATAGGTCCCATTTGCTTGACGGTTGGCTGTATACCAAACAAGGTCATCTTGGCCACCTGTTTCTGACCAGATTGGTACAGAAACACTTCGAACTCCATTTGGCGCCTTGACATTTGAGATGACAACGTCAAAGCGTCCCGTCATAGTATCGTTATTGACAGTGTCAATCTTCCCACTCTACGCCTTCCTGTTGGATCCGTCGCAGGTTTTGCGTTCGCTGTAAAGCGACCGGTATAGTCCACACTGTGGTCAAAGAGGTGTTTTCCTGGAAGCAATTCCGCTTGAGAAGTGAACTGCTCACGCGCCAGCTTTTCCATTGTAACGCAAGCTTTTCGCATCGTTTACAGATAGTTTTGGAGGAAGGGTATTGGGCAACCCAGAAATTCTGAAGACCAAATTGAGCGGTGTTGACAGGACCTTTCTTGCGAGGGTTGTTTTCATCCAACCAGCTGGCACTAGTGTAGAACATCAAGTTGGTGTAGCCATTTTTGCGCATTTCGTCCGCCCAAGCTTGGGTGTTACGATTAATGTTTGGTCGTGATCTTGGCATCCTCAAAGCCATTAACCATGAGGTGTTCTTTGAAGATTCAAGCGTTGCGCCGTCGCGAATGTAGAATCGCGCTTCGCACGCGCTGCTTCCTCAGAAGTATAGCGTGAAAAGTGGTAGGTCGATACTTGCAGACCCGCAGCTTGTGCATTACGAATTTGGTTCTCCGCATTCGGGTTCTTGTACCAAGTGTCTTCTGTCAATTTGACAACGACACCGCCTACGCCTTTATTAGCTAGGGCACGGTAGTCACCAATACTAATATCTCCGTTGTGGCTACTCACATCAACGAATGATTTTGGCTGAACCGCCACATCTGTTGAGCGACCAGCAGGAGCGTGAGCGCCTGTGTTAAAGAAGGTCGTGCTTCCTGTATTAGACGGAAGAGGAGTTTCTTCTTTCTCAGTAGTCGATGCTTCTGTAGCTTTCTCTACAGATGGGGTTCCACTTTCGAAGCCGTGGTCTTGCTCGCAGGTGCTACAGACTGTTCAGTCACATTTGCTGGTGCTGCATAGTTGCTTGCGACAGGTGCTACCGACTTTTCAGCAACGGCTACTTCTGGCGCTTTTTCAGCTTGGACTTGGTTGCCTTCAGTAGTAGCGGCCTCGTTTGAAACCAGCTCATCTGCACTGACTCCCTGAGCAGATACAGCCATCAAGACTGCTGCTCCGGCATAAAAAATAAGATCTTTCTTTTTCATATAAACTTCCCTTTATACAAATTTTATACGTTAATCATTTTACCACACGGTTTCAGCGATGAAAAGTTTTATAAGGCAAATTTTTAAAATTAGTGATATTTTTTGGAAAAACTAAAAAAAGAAGTCTGTCTGACTTCTTTGATCTTATGATAACTGCTTTAAGGCTGTCTTTAAGTAGTGACCATCTCGGATTTCCTGACCAACACGCTTGGCATTGTCTACCAAATCTTGGTAATCGGCATCTGAAAGATTGTCGATTGTCTCCTTCAAATCATGAAGAGACTCCACTGCAATCCCACAGCCCTTCTCAAGCACAAAGTGAGACAAGGCTGACTGTTTCCACACCACCAGCGGGAAGCCCGATGCTAGATAAAGCGACGCCTTGTGAGAGTTGTTGTAGCGAAGGTACTCGCCAAAGACACCACTACAGGTTTCCGCACTATCCCCATCCCAGACAAGCCCAAAACCACCTCCTCAAGGGTTGCAGGAAGCTCATCAGGTAGGAATGAGCCAAAGTAAGCCTCATTCTCAAGAGCTCTGCTCTCGTCGAAGCCAACACCATAAAGGTTATAAGCAGGTTCCGCAGGAAGTGAGTAAAGATAACCGGCTTTTTCTTGTGCCAAATTACCAGCTACAATAATTGGCTGATTCTTACTTAGACCAATCTTCTCTTGAAAATTTGGAATCAAATAGTCGAAAATGCCAAGGCTAACAATCTTATCTTTCGCGATCCCTTTATCCACCAAAACAGATTTCATAATTGGATTGTGGGCGATGATACCATCAGCTGCAGCAAGAAGACCTGATTCTTGAATCTTCATACGAATTCTATGTTTCAAAGGAACAGCTTGACCATTCATGAAACGAAGAGCATCTAAGTCATGGATAATGAAATAGATCTTCACTCCTCTTTTTCTTGCTTTTTTTACAAGAGAGGTAGTGAAAAAACTATGGTGTAGCATTGGAAATTGAATCAAGAGCTCATCACCTTCATTCAACTGCTTTAGGGAACGACTGAAGGCTTTCGCCTTATGTAATTGAGCTTTTGCTGTACTCATCTCATACCAATTATCTACTGAAAGGATAAGAGCTTTAAATCCTTGACTTTTTACAATAGATTCAACATCATTACGAGCCTTATTTCCTGCATTTTTAGCGTTATTGTCATGAAGAAATTCTCCTTTTAAGTAGTATTTCATAGATTATGGTTTCTTTCAATCAAACTCATTTGCTACGACTTCTAGAGCACGCTCAATGACCACGTGCATGTCGTAGTATTTATAGTCTGCTAGGCGCCCACAGAAGATGACCTTGTCATTTTTAGCTGCTTCTTCTTGGTACTTGGCAAACATAGCGTTGTTCTTTTCATCATTGATTGGGTAGTAGGGTTCATCTCCACGTTTCCAGTCAGCTGGGTATTCACGTGTGATGACTGTCTTGGGTTGTGTACCATACTCGAAGTGCTTATGCTCGATGATCCGAGTATAAGGAATCTCACGCTCTGTGTAGTTGACGACCGCATTCCCTTGATGGTTTTCCTCATCTAAGATTTCGTGTTCAAAACGAAGACTACGGTACTCCAACTCACCGTGTTTGTAGTCAAAGTACTGGTCAATCATTCCTGTAAAGACAACTTTATCAGCTGAGCTTTCTAGCTCTTCACGATTGGTAAAGAAGTCAACTCCAAGTTCTACTTCTACATCACCCAGCATGTTTTCAATGATGACGTTGTAACCACCGATTGGAATCCCTTGGTAACGGTCATTAAAGTAGTTGTTATCAAAAGTCAAACGAACTGGAAGACGTTTGATGATAAAGGGTGGAAGATCTGTGGCAGAACGTCCCCATTGCTTTTCAGTATAGCCCTTGATCAACTTTTCGTAGATATCTGGACCAATCAACTTGATGGCTTGTTCTTCCAAGTTCTTCGGTTCAACATCCTTCATGTCAGCTGTCTGCTCGGCAATCTTGTCCTTGACTTCTTGAGGAGTCTTGGTTCCGCAGCATAGCATAAAAAGTATTCATGTTAAAGGGAAGATTGTAAAGACTGCCCTTGTAGTTAGCTACTGGTGAGTTGATATAGTTGTTGAATTCAGCGAACTGGTTGACATAGTCCCAAACCTTTTTGTTGGACGTATGGAAAATGTGGGCACCGTACTTGTGAACGTTGATGCCTTCAACCTCTTCACAGTAGATATTTCCACCGATGTGATCTCGCTTGTCAATCACTTTTACTTTTTTACCACGTTTTGTAGCTTCATGTGCGAAAATGGCTCCAGACAAACCAGCACCAACAATCAGATAATCGTACATAGTAGACTCCATTATTTCTTAAATATTTGTTTAAATTCTTTCACATCTATCACTCTCAGAGATAGGATAGCGATCAGATAAATGATCCCACCAAGCACCGCATACACGAGTACGTTCAGGGTAGGGGTGAAATGTAGGAATGGTTTTACAAGTAGCAAGAGGCCATACATCATAGCAGATGCAAAAATAATTTTTGTCATAGACCCGATAATTGGAACTTCCTTGAGGTAATTACGGGTATAGTACAGTTGAATCAGCCATACCAAGGATTCTGTTAAGACGGATACAATGGCTGCACCGATAAAACCAAAATGAGGTAAGAAGAGCAGGTTCAACCCGACACTGACGATAGCAGGAATCGTAGTTGACAGCATAAATTCTTTGATTCTTATCATGCGGGATGAGAATTTGAATCCCCATGATATTGGTCCATCCGATGAAGAACATACGGAAGATCATGATAGCGATGGCATAGCGAGCATCTTGGAAATCCTTCCCTAAGAAGAATCGAACAAAGTCATCGTTGACGATCAGCATACCCGCAATGATTGGGAAGATGACCAAATTATAGATCAAAAAGGACATTTGGTGCATCTTATTGACAGCCTTGTGATCTCCTGAAGCCAAGAGACTCGCCACGCGCGGAAGCATGACGCTTCCTAAAGACGTCACAAGGGTTAGCAAAATATTAACCAATTTCAAGGCCTGGTCATAGATCCCCACATCCTTTGTAGAGGCAAGAGCCCCAAGCATGGTTCGATCCAAGGTGACATAGAGGGAAATGGCAATCTGCGGTAAAAAGAGCAGAATGACCGGTTTTATATGCACCCGTGCATAAGCCATATCAAATGGACTTTCCCAATGAATTCCCGAGCGGGTAGCCACATACTTAGCTGACCTAAGAGCTCAAAGATAGGTGAGTAAGAATACATAGAGATACAAATCATTGGCAGATTTGACAAACAAGAAGATGGAGATGACTCCAACCAGTTTGACCGTGATATTTCGAACGGTAATCTTACGAAAATCCTCTAACCCCTGAAAGAGCCAGGAGATGTCGAGTCCCTTTGAAACCAAACTGAGACCTAAGATATAGGCCACAGGGTTTTGCATAGAAGGAAGCGCCAAGCACAGCAAGACATAGAGCAGGATGGACACAAAGGTCGCTCCCAACTGGAGGGTATAAATTCCCCAGAAATTCTTTTGGATGTCTTTGCGGTGTCCTGAAATCTCCTTGGTTCCGTAGTTAGCCACTCTCAAGGTCGCCAAAAGGATAAAATAGGTGACGATGGAGTTGAAATAACCATAGGTCCCCAAGTCATTCGAGCTAAAGACCCGTGTCACATAAGGGGTGGTGATAATCGGCAAGATAATCACCAGCAACTGGTATGAGAGATTATAGGCGTAATTTTTAAGAACTTTCATTTTTTACTCCTATTTTTACGCTCAACCCCTATTGTAGCTGACGCAAATAAAATATAGAAAAAATGTTATATGACGGTCTAATCCAAAATGCTTCAATCATACAATTCCATGTGATCAAAGAAAGTAAAGTTAGAATAAGATAATTTCCCTGTCGATAGATAACCCAAGATCTAACAAAATATAGAATTACAAGAAGAACCACTGCTACACTGCCATAATAAAACAGCATTTGAATATATGAGGAATCAACATAGTTATAACTTAAAACTGATTCAGTTTTACCACCATAACCAATAAAATTTGCTTCTGGATTACCAAATAAACGTACAGCATACGTCTTTAAAGCATCATTGCCTAATTTCAAACGCATACTTACCAAATTATTCATAGCAACATAGAATGAACTAGACCACGTGAAATTCTTTGTTAAGTAATACATAATTCCAGATGACGCTAAAATTGAAGCTGGGAATATACTAAAAATCATACGATGTTTATTTTTAGCAAAGTAGAAAAAGCAAATATCACAACCGAAATAACGATTGACATTGCATTTAAACGAGCATCACAAAATTTAATAATAAAAGCAGCAAGACCTAACCCTAATACCGAACGGGTAAACAAGAAACGATTTCTGTTTAAATAAGACAGAGCAACATATAAATAAAAACAATGCGACGCGAAATCCGTTGGATAAATAAAACCAAAGGAATTTCTTGTAACCATACCTGTATTTCTCATTTGTACAAATTGTAAGTTAGGAATGATATGAATTAAAGATAAAAATACTGTTCCTAATAAAAAAGGAATAACTACCGCACAATAAACCTTTAATATAAAATCCATATCCATATCATACAAACAAACTATCAGAACCATATAGGCAAGGAAACTATAATTCTTCATTTGTAAAGCTACTAAAAAGCCAACAATTAGAAGTACAGGTGCAAAAATCAGGTAGTTGATAGAGAATTTCTTAATGTATCTAAAACGGATTAGCAAACATAGAGAAACTAGTACAGACATAGAACTTGGGATAGTTGGTATCAATCTACCTAACATAGTTGTACCTAACATATCTACAGCTATAATAAATGATAATACAAAACCAACTAACAATTTTTCTGCTTCAATACGAAACATTTTAACTCCTTTTAATCAATGCTTGAACCATTTTAAGAAACAGAACAGTAGAGTACCTTTTTTGTTTTAGTAAATAATTTATGAACGGTTTCAAATCATTTTCTTCTGTATGAATAAATGATTTAATGTCTTTATTTTCACAAATATCTTTTACATATTCCACCTTTGAACTGAATTGAGTATTTTGTTTGGATATATTATAAATATTACTCATTAAGATTCGTGCTTTAATTGTTTGATCAAGATCAAAACTATCCAAATGCCAGTCAGAAAGTAGACTATCAACCATTTTCAATTCTTGAAGCTGATATTGAATACGCTTGGGGTTATAGCTCGACATAGCGGAACCTTTCCTACCAATGACATAAACATAGTAGGAATCTTGAGAAAGAAAAGTCCTGTTTACATTCACGATAAACATTAAGATTGAAGCGAACATCTT
The DNA here is from genome assembly GCA_047241705.1 of Streptococcus sp. GTDB lineage: Bacteria > Bacillota > Bacilli > Lactobacillales > Streptococcaceae > Streptococcus. The sequence goes on along the minus strand of JBKTJB010000001.1, from coordinate 769,601 downwards.
CACCTAACTCATACTGGTCAAAAGAAAGGTTATTTTCAAGAAGAAATTCTCTGCGATATATCTTATTCCAAACTGTGTAAAGCATATCCGATAAGAATAGTTCTTTAAATATCTTGATAAAAACCATCCTTATCGTAATTTCCTTTAAATGGAAGTGACTTTTCAGTACGGCTCTTCTCAATTAAATCTTCCTCAAAAGAATTGTAATAACTAAAAACAACCAAATCTAAATCTGACACTAGCTTATCAGCAAAATCAGCAAAGAGATTACCAACAAGATAATCATCACTATCAACGAAGTAGATAAACTCTCCCCTGGCTTTGGACAAGCCAAAATTTCGTGCCGAACCAACACCATGGTTTTCAATATGATAGACCGAGATATTTGAGTACTCGCTAGCGTAAGTATCGCAAATAATGCCACTACTATCAGTAGATCCATTGTCTATCACTATAATTTCCAAGTCATCATAATTTTGAGAAATAATACTCTTCAAACAACGGTCAATGTATTTCTCAACGTTATAAACAGGAATAATAACAGAGTATTTCAAACTAGACTCCTACTTTTTCAATAAATGTTGTACTCTGAATGCACCTTGCAATAAACCCAACTTATACAAAATATATTTTGTTCGATGATTCAATTTAGACAACTCCGTAAACGTGAGTTTATTTTTCTTTAACTCGTTCTTTACGTCTTTCGTTAATTCAGGATACGACTTATACAAATTTGATTTATATAGACTAGCTAAACTATGCGTCATACCATCGACAAAAAACATCTTAGCAATTGCTAATTCACTAGAATCAAGTTTCGAACGAACATCATCCGAATAATATATCTCTTTAAAGAAGCTAATCATATTTTCTAATTTTTGCTCATTCCAAGATTTGGTAATTGCCGTCAGGATTATCAATTAGATAGTGATAGTATTTTTGAGGATTTGTCGCATAGACCTTTTCAGCTAAAAGAAATAGCTTATAGTTAGTCCCAAGATCTTCATAATACTTACCAATTGGAAACTGAATATTATCCCTCGTGAATAATGATTTTTTATAGATCTTATCATTGGCAAAACCAGTTATAAAGCCGTAAGAAAACATTTCTAGAAGAGCTTCTTTTCCAGTTAATCGTTTAGACTGTTTGGAATCGGATTTTATAATATCATCTTCACTCCTTACAAATTCACGATTGAAGGAAATAATATCATACCGAATCTGATTCAATAACCTCAGCTAAATCACTAAAGTGTTATTCCGGTTCAATCCAATCATCTGAATCTGGGAAATAAAGATCATCTCCTCTCAGCAATAGAAATATCCTAAAGTTACTGAGCCTCAGAAGGGGGCCATCCACTCTCCATATGAATAACTGAGATAAAGTCTATTACGCTTCAGCATAGTCATCACAAATTTTAGGAGAATCTATCGGAACTTCATCATCTACAAGCAAGATGTCACTTGGTGCTTCCGCACTTAACATATGACTATCAGTAGTAACGTTTTAAATATTTTTCGACATTATAAACTGGGACTGACGACAGTTAAAAAAGTGGTTTCATAGATTGTTTGCCCAATTAATTGTGTTAAGTCTTCTCCACCCTTGTTTTAACCAAGTTACGGCATTGGAAAATAGCGGGTGGTATAAGTTTTTAAATCGATTCCAACATGTCCTTGCTTTTCAGCTGATTTAAAAAGAGTGGACCAATGAAGGTAGGTCACTATAATTCTTTGAAGAGAAAATCACCTTACTCTTACACGCCAAGCTCTTCAGACTCTCTTTCGTCAGCTCATAAGTACAAGCATCATTGTCATTGAACTTATGAAATACACATTATCCCAATGCATCTCTCTCAAACGGCGGTTCCATTTTTGAGTTGCTTCTTCTTCATCTGCATAATGCAAAAGCTGAAGATCAATCTCATCAAGAATTGCCCAAGAGGATGAGGCGTTATCAAAGTTCTTCGATATATTTCGATTCCTTAACAAATTTCAAGGGGATGTTCCCACTCAAATGTAGTGTTTGATATTCTTAAGCATTTTGATGTAATCAGAGTGAAAGACAAACATCCCCACAAATGTGGTGTTTGATAAGGCAGGGCCCAACTCCTGATAAACTTTCCCAGCCCAACAATTATCACAAATGATAGTGAAATTTTTATTCTTAAGTCTTCGTCTAGGAATAAAATTTATAATTGGATAAACGATAGAGTTTTTATTCTATCTTTTTTAATGATTTTTCTTTCCACATAATCTCCTAATTACCTGTGTTTTATAATTCAAAAAGTACTCTTTTCAGAGTCAGAAACTCATCCAAATGTAGCAATGAGATTCTTTCATTACTTTGTCTTCATCCTGAATATTAAAGCTATCGTGTTAATACACATAATTTTATATTTCTTCGAAACTAAAAGCTTCCAGAAATCTGAATTTGCATCATCCAAAGAAAATAGTCCACCAATTTTTGAATCACTCAATAGCATATTGTCCACTAGCAATTTGCCAATATTTAAAAAGCCAAATATTTGTATCCGCTGGATTCCTAAAACGACTAGCTGATGTTTTTTCTAGGATTTCCTTCTCTTTCTCCCATAAAAGATCAAATGTTGATTTTAAAAGAGGATATGGAAGATGACTTTCCCAGAAGCCACAAATAAATTTACTATTTTTATAGAGTAAAGATTTTATGATTTGCTTTAAGCCCCGTTTTGGAGAAAAGAACTTCGTTTTTCAAGACTTCTTTCTTTGCTGGAACCGACTGCTTATTATCTCCATATTATTACCTCTGAAAGCCTCTGTTCCAAATCGTTCAGAATAACAGGAGATAAGCTGGTATTATACTTAGATGTAGCCCTTCCTCAGAAGAAAAATCACTTGGTAGAACTGGTGCAACGTTAAATACATATCGTCGTTAAAACCCAAACAAGCCATTTGCCCGATGTTGGTATTTTATGCGATCATTTATCTGATGGCATCAGATGGAGAAGAAACTTACAGGTAGATAGTCATTATTAACGACTTCTTTATGATCAATAACTTCTAAGTTTACTATTATCTACATCTAACCAATCAGGTGTCTGATTATCAGTTACTAAATAAACTTTATTTACCCAAGGTGCAAACTTCTCAACACCTCTAAACCAATACTTAAACGTCCCCCATTCACGGTACGCTTTATCGGAGTTCATATTATTTTCTGATGTTGTAAAAGTAGAGTCATATTTACTCTTTTTAGCTCTCCAATCAGGATCGCTCCCATCAACCCAGGTTACAACAAAATCTATCGGAAAAATCATATCACTTCCTCTTTATTTTCTATTCATAAAATAATAAATCACTGCATTAATATTTCTTATACAACTCCGGAAAATTCCGAAGATATAACTCCTTTGTAATGAAAAGAGTTCTTTTATGGCGTTGGACAGAGAGCCTGACCAAATTAACAGCTCTCTTTCCTCGAGTGTTCCCCTCAAGCTAATCTCTTGGGATTAGCCTTTTAGACAATTCTGCAGGCTGATTTGGAGTAGCGAGAAGGCCATTTTCACCTTCCTTGACCATCTCACAGACACCACCATGACGGTAGCCGACTACAGGTTTGCCACAAGCCATTGATTCGAGGACTACAGTTGGTAGAGGATCTGGATTGGTACTTGGCAAGACAAAGATATCAAACATATTATAGAGTTCTGTCGTCTTGCTATAATAATCGATACGCTTGATTTGTTCATCTACTGGTGAGTCTGATATAGCCTTTTCCAACTCATCCACGCGCCATTCTTCACCTTCAAAAGCACTCCCTGCTAGAAAGGCTACTGCCTTTGGATTTGCCTGCAAGATTGGGGTCACGGCTTCTAGGAAGTCGCCTTGCCCTTTCCAGGCATTCACACGACCAACCATACCGATAACCAAAGCATCCTGCGAAATTCCAAACTGATCACGGACCGCACTAGCATCCATCACCTGATAAACAGCATTGTCAACACCATTATAGATGACTTGAACTTGGTCATCTTTTACAAAACGAGACTGCTTCACGTGGTCGGCTACAGCATTTGAAACTGTCACAATCGTATCCGCATAGCGCCCCATCAAAAAGTTGATAAAATCTGAAATGGCTTTTGGCTTGACGATAATCTCATGCACATGCCAAATCAATGGAAGTTTCAACTTCCGTTTGAGATAAATTCCCTCCAGCACCGCAGTTGTATTGTTGTGAACGAGAGTAATCCCATTCTCTTTAGCATATTTAGCAATTTGTTTGGAGTAACGGTTATAGGAGCCAAAGTACTCAAGAATCCCTTTTGGATTAAAATATTTCCGGCGCAAAATTGGGTAATCAATAACTTTAACCTTTGCACCGACCTCTTCTAAAGCACCCACTAATACACCGTCGTTGGGTAAAATAACATGTGCTTCAAAAGCATCTTTATCCAAACCCTTAATAAGCTCCAGCAAAACCTTGTCAGCACCATACATTTCGGCACCAGCATGGAGATATAATATTTTCTGCATTTCTAACCTTTAAATACTTTCTCGTAGTCTGTGACAATCTTTTCCCAAGTAAAGGCTTCAGCAATCCGTTGACTTGATTTCTGATTGAGATCTTCGATTGCTTGAGCGTCTAATTGTTCAGCTTGATCGATGACATGTGCCAATTGATCTTTCTTCCAATAAAGTGCCCCATCTTCACCGACTTCACGGTTAAAACCAACATCCAACAAGAGATTGAGCTTAGTAGACTCAAGAGCCTCAAGAAGGATGGATTGGTACCACCTACCTCATGACCATGTGGAAGTAAGCAAAAGGCATGTTCACGGATGTGTTTAAGCAATTCTTGATCGTAGACCGGTCCCGACAAACTTCACTCAGCGAGGATCTTGATCAAATCTCTGTATCACTTACGTAACTGTTCATAGGGCTTTGTTTTGTTCTACATTGGTAATCAGAACAAAATCTTTTTGGGAGTTTGACTGCATAAAGCCACGAATCATGGCCTCATAGTTGTTTTCGGGTACAAAGCGACCTACGACAAGGTAGTAATTCCCTTCGGAGACTTGCTTATCCGCAAACCAAGCCCGTACTTTCTCGTCCTCTTTGTTCAAGATAGACTTACTTGTATCGGTTCCATAGGCGATATAGGTGGTCTTAGGTTGATACTTAGCATAGTCCTTCTGGATATAGGCTTCGATGTTCTTGCTATCACAGATTAAAAGATCCGCATGTTTAACCATAGGATTGCTCAGAAAAATTTCCAATACTTACGGACTGGAAGGTTCCACTTCGCACGAAGCCACTCATGGCGACCATCTGGATTGACCGTCAGAGTTCTCCGATAGCCTTGACTTTCTTTTAATCCCTGAAATAAAGGGGACCAATCCTCGTGGCAAGCCAAGAACTACAGAAAATCGAAGTTGCCTTGATCCCCTGTTTTCTTTTGCGATTTCAATCGCCTATATTGAGAGCTGCGATATCATAAGCAATGGCACGCGCAGGACCGATATTAGGGACATCAATGTTATAACAAATAGCACCGTTATGCTCGAAAGTATCTGCAGTAATTTCTGATTTTTCTGAAGAGTTCTCCCGCATACAAGCCACATAATACTGGATATTTTTGTCTTGTTGGAATTCTGTCAACTTCTCAACAAAGGTTTCAAAACCACCATATTTTGCTGGAATACCTTTGGAACCAACGATATAAATTGATTGTGTCATTTTTCTCCTAACATGGAAAGGGACGAAGTAGGCAGTTTCCTAGCCACGCTCCTTCTTTTCTAAGTACAGTAACCTTCACCAGGTCTTGAGCAGGGATCTGAATATCTCTCCAGATCGTCCGGCCAACCATGTACGCAACGTCGAGTTTGACCACTTCGTCAAAATCTGTAATCTCACTGCGTCCGCTCACTTGCCAAAGGCCTGTAATCCCTGGCTTGAAACTGAGTCGGCATTTTTGGGCTGGCGTATGATAGTCGTGGTATTCGGTCTCACCGTTGGAGGACGAGTCCCGACCAAAACTCATAGTACCGCCGATCAGAACATTGTAAAATTGTGGCGCAATTCATCAAGACTGGTCTTACGGATAAAGCGTCCGATTGGTGTTACCCGTGGATCATTTTTCCATCTTAAACATCCCAACCTGTCATGAGTGTTTTGCGCGCCATCCAGATCTTTTGCATCTCTTCGGCATCCACGCGCATGGAGCGGAATTTACAGAAGTTAAAATACCGTCCGTTCTTTCCGACCCGCTTCTGTACACAGAAGCAGCGTGGGCGTGGTAGGTCCGCCATCTTTGCGGATTAGAGGACCAAGAGCGAGTACTCACTAGTCCACAAATCAAGAGACCGAAAGAGGGCTCCCGCAATGTCCAAAGACGTTTAGCAAAAAGACGTGACTCGGCATGCAGGAGTCTGGTTGAGAAAGTGATCGACACGCCGGCTCCCGAGCTTCCTCGAACCCGTTTATTGCCTAAGGAGGCGAAGTTAAAGGCATTGAGATTAACCGATACATCGATCCCCATACTCTCAAACTCCGAGACGAAGTCACTAATATTGTAGTCCTCACTTGGCAGATTAATAAACACTTCATCTACCACTTCCTTGGTCACAAAGTTCATCATTTGATCCGGTGCACCACCCTTACGCCTGAGTGAGTGAAATCCGTATCGTCCGCGAGCGGTGACACCGGATCGATTCCTCATGATAAAGGCTAGGCGAATGCCAGGAATATCAAATACCTGCCTTTCCATCCGACGCTGGTCGCTGTGTGATCAAGAAAATCTTTCGCGAACTCTTCCGCCGCGGCGAAGAAACAGACTTCCCGGTATCTCTTGAGCAAAGAAGATCCCATGATGATAGACGGAAAACGTAATGTGGCAGAAAGAAGCAAATCATCCCCCCGACGAGAGATGGAAAAAGACCCCATCGAGCATAAAAGAGGTAAAGGTGATCCCAACAGCGAAAAATACATTGTATTTCAAGACCTGAAAGAGCTCATCCAGGTAACCCCCTGCTATAAAAGCTGACAAGTCAATATTGCTAATGTAAAAGGATACAAAAATGCAAGAGATAAGAGAATAGCGGTTGTCCAAGCGACGTTGTATTCTGCATCCGCAAAAAGACTCACAATGTAAGCTGAAAATGTGTGGACAGCTAAACTTTGAAAGAGAACAATAATATTTAGTTTTTTTCCAGTTCAATTCTTTTTCTTCTCCCGTTTTCCCTCAATCCTATTCTTTACTTTTTTCCCATACTCTCCGTAAGATCCATATCCACCATATGAACCATATACTCAGCGAACTTTTAACCGTGCAATTTATTGAGCACAACTCCCAAGAAAGGGGTGCCTGTTTGTTCAACCGTGGTCGCGCCAGCTTTTTGGACAGCCTTGCGTCCGGTGGCGCCAGATTCCGTGATCAAGACAGTTTCCATCACAGCGTTGGGCGATAATTGCCGCATCAATCACGACCCCGATTGGAGGCGTGTCGACAATGACAGTCAAAATGCCTCGCTACGCAGGCATCCATCATCACGGTGAAGTTCTTGCTTTAGCAAGAAAGACCCGTTGGGGTTTTGGTGCTACCTGACCAGACCTCAATAATATCCAAGTTTGGAAAAATCAGTCGCATACAAGATTTGGTCCAATTGGCTACGACCAGCTAAGAAATCCGTCAACCCTTGGATCTTGGTACGGCTACGGAAAATCCCTGTCATGACAGAGTTCCGGATGTCACAGTCGACCAAGAGGGTCTTGTAACCCGTACGCGCAAAGGCAACGGCCAAATTGGTTGAAGTGGTTGATTTCCTTCATTTTCTTGAACAGATGAGATGGCGATGACTTTTAAGTCCACCCCACTCAATTGATATTCGTCGCCAGGGCATTAAAGTACTCTTCTGCCTTCCGAACTTTTGCAATTTGTTTTTGAAATTTCTAACGTGTCTCACGCGATCCCCAGTCTACAGTTTCTTGTCATCTGGCACAATACTGCAAGTAAGGTTAAGCCCATCAACTCTTCGATATCTTCTGGTCTCTTAACACGATCGTCCAAGACTTCTACTACGACCATGAGAACCACCATCAAGCCCGCTCCAGCAATAAAACCAAGAAGGACATTGCGTCGGATATTTGGTGAAGAAGGTGTTTGAGGCACTTCTGCTTCATCCAAGGTCGTAACATCTGACACCTTGGTCACAGCAATGATCTTTTCAGTCTGCTACATTTCGAAGGCCATTGGCAATACGAGCCGCTTCTTTTGATCTCCGTCCTTAGCCGTGATCGAAAGGATACGAGTATCTGTCGGAACGGACACACTGATCTTTTTCGACAATTCAGCAGGTGTCATATCGAGTTTCAATTCTTCGATGGCTTGGCTCAAGACATTCTGAGAAAGAATGATCTCACGGTAGTCCTTAACCAAGTAAGAACCAGCCTGCAAATCAGAGTTTGTCAAGGCATTGTTGTCTTGGTTTTGACGACTGACCACATAGATCCGGCTAGTACTTTGGTATTCTTTCTTGGCTAAAAATGCACTATAGCCAAATGCTGCGATAGCAAAGACAAGAGCGACTAAAACGATCGAAAACTTGCGTTTCCATAGGGTCTTCAGCATAGCGAAAACATCAATTTCCACTGCTTGATTTTCTTGATTGTTCATTTCCTAATTACTCCTTCATGTGGATCTCTCCACCTGTTTCCTGGTTAGATTAATTCATCCGATAACAAGAGTTCCTGATTGCTGACAAAGAGAGCTTGTGCTCGTTGTTCTCCGTATTCTTCTTTGATTAAGCGATAGGCTTCTGCCATATAAGGCGGCCGTTTATCCACATTGTGCATATCGCTGGCAACAAAGTGGACCAAGTCTTTTTCTAAAAAGTACCGAGCTCGTTTTTTCAGTTGTTTTTGCTCATCCCCAAAGAGGCGAGGCTTGAGAACGCTGGAACTATTGATCTGCATGTAGCAGCCCATGTCAATCATCTCTTGCACACGCTCCTCGTTTTTCTCCAAGCACTTGTAGCGCTCGATATGGGCCACCACCGGTGTCACGCCTAGATGGAGCAAACGGTCCAAGGCCGTATGAATCTCCTTGTAAGGCGTTCCCATACTGAATTCAATCAGCGCAAAGCGCGTCTCAGCTAAACGTGGAATGATCTTGTCTTCCAGTTTTTTCAAGACATCATTGGTAAAGTAGATCTCTGCCCCGTAATGAATCGTTAAATCTGGTGCGACCTCTGCCGCAATTTTTTTCACTTCTTGAAAATTTTCAGAAATCTTTTCTTCGGGAGTTTCAAACATCCCCTTGCGACGATGAGAAGTGGAGATAATGGTCCGTACCCCTTGACGATAGCTTTCTTCCAATAAGGCACGCGTATCTTCTCTTGTCTTTGGTCCATCATCCACATCAAAGACGATGTGCGAGTGGATATCAATCATTTTTCTTTTCCTTCCATTACTTTTTGAATGGTTTCCTTAGCCTTGGTCAAGCTGGCTTGATCCAACTCCATGACATAGAGGTTGTAACCAGGCATAGCATAAGACGGCAAGTCATTTCGTCCTTGACCGGTAATCGCTTGAGATGTCACCTCATAAGAACCACCCGTTTCTAACTGGGTATTGATCAAGTTCATCATAGTCGGCAACTGCATATTGGTTTGGACAGAATCTTGGAGGTTTCCGATAATCTCATTGTAGTTGCTTAAGACCTTGGTAGAGGTCAACTTTTTGATAATGGCCGCAATGACTTTTTCTTGGTTTTTCCCACGATCATTGTCGCCACCTTGGAGAGAGTAGCGTTCTCGGACAAAACCGAGGGCTTGCTCTGAATTCAAATGAACCTTTCCAACTGGGAAATGGAACTTGCCATGAAGGCTCGTGAATTCTTGGTCATTTTCCACATCGATTCCCCCTAGAAGGTCAATCAACTTGAGGAAGGAGGTGAAATTGAGACGAACGTAGTAGTTGAGCTTGATATCATAGAGATTCTCAAGGGTATGGATCGAAGCATCCACTCCGTAGATCCCCGCGTGGGTCAACTTATCATTTTGGTTGTTACCACCATCTGCAATCGGTACATAGGCATCCCGTGGTGTCGTTGTCAATAGGACTTGCTTGGTCTTCCGATTGACCGTCATGATGATATTGACATCTGAACGAGAAACCGAGGTTACCGGCCCATAGGTATCGATCCCGCTGACATAGATGTTAAAGACATCCGCATTGGCAGACACCTTGCTCGTCGCTGCCACTTCTTTTCGAATCTTGTAGGAATAGATTTTCTTCAACTTCTTCGCATAGTCCGCATCTTCTGCTGCAATGGTATCCTCAAAGGTACTGTTGAGGACCATAGCAGAAGCATTCCCTTCTTGCAGGCTCTTATAAGCATCTAGATAAGTCGGGGCATCCACTACAGAAATTTCCTGACCCTTGGTCTTTTTGATGTTGTCCAAGAGGGCAGTGAGATTGGCTTCGTTATTGTTGCCCTTTGGTGCCACCACTTCCTTGATTTCTTTGATATCTTTGATGTCACTGTCTTTCTTGACATAGACAGCCATCTCAAACTCTGTATAGTTAGAGTGGCCGTTGACATTACTGGTCAGATTCAAAAGCTGTTGACTAGCAAACAAAACTCCTGAACTAGTCAATAAGCCGACAAGAAGCAGGACCAAAGTTGTCTTTTTGGCCTGATTTTTGATCACAAACCAAGCTGACAAGAGCAAGAGAAGAGCTAGTAGTGCCATCACGAGAACATTGACATAGCGAAAAGCCAAGATGTTATTGGCCAACATGGTATAGGTCGCCCAACTTGCAGTCATAAGCAAAAAAATAAGCAATACGGAATTAATGATTCGCAATTGCCCCCACTTATGTTCTGAACGACGACTCCGTCTCCTTTGTGACATAAATACCTCCAATTAGTCCTAATCATATTTATTGTAACATATTTTTAGCAAAAATGCATTATTTATCACTTTTTGTCCATTATGGACATTTGAAAGTAAGCGTTTTCTGAAACAGGCGAAAATCCCTTGTATACTTTATGCAGAGAATCCAAAAAAACCGGGTGAAAAACCCGGTTTTTTGAAGATCCTACAAAAGATCATCTCGTTTGACCTGCTCAAAACTTTCTTTACCGTCATTGAGCTTGTCCCAGATGACGACTTTTCCTTCTTTGAGGGATTTTTGAACATCGATGATCCGCTGGTTAGAAGACCCTCGGAACTGCAACATGAGGTTGCGTTTGGTCTTATCATAGCGGCCATCGACCAGAATATCAATCAGTGAGAGAAGCTCTAGTTTGTCTGGTGTCTCTAGCATCATTTCTTCCCAGGTGTAGCCGGTCCAAGACCAAATGTCTTTGTCGGGCAACTCTTTCTCACGCGCTTGACCAAGGGCAGAAGGATGCCAGTGTTGAGAAAGGGTTCCCCCAAGCAGGGTCAAGCCCTGGACATAGGTTGGGCCAGATCGGCCATGATCTGCTCTTCTAACTCTTTGGTATAGGGAATACCTGCATTGAAAGACCAGGTCGCTACATTGTAACAGCCCTCACAGTGAAACATGCAACCCGCCACATAAAGGGAATTGCGGACCCCTTCGCCATCGACAAAGTTAAAAGCCTTGTAGTCGATGATGCGCCCTTGACTCAGCTCCTCACTCTTCCATTCGCCTGGTTTTAGGTGTATTCCATGTCATCCTTCTACTCCACTTCTATCCAATAACGCCCGTTCCATTTCGAACATCTTCAAATTGGCCGCCATTAGCTAAGATAACCGCTCGACTGGCAGGATTTTCCGTGCTACAAGTCACCAGAGCACGATGGATGTTCTTTTCTTTAGCTACTTGCAGACCTTGATGAAGAGCTTCTTTTGCATAACCTTTGCCCCTTTCAGAAGGGCGGATGGAATAGCCAATATGGCCAGCATGATTCAGTAAGTCCCTCATTTAGTCTCAGCCGTAAATTCAAAAACCTAAAGCATGACCTGATTCATCAAACAATACGAACTGAATTGATGGAACGCGATTTTCAGGCAAGTTTATTCCCATTTCTTTATTAAGGTTAGTTTCTAGCCACTCCTCATAATCAAAGTTCTCAGCATCCCAAAAGCCGCCGTCGTGGGCCGACTGGGTCTCTTCGAACTCTGCCATCATGTTTAGAATGGTTTCTTTATCTGCTAAAGTTGGTCTACGTAGTTCCATCTCTTACCTCCCCCATACGAGAAAAGCGAGAGCGAACTCTCACTTCACAACATAAACAATCATTTTTAATAAAATGAGTTACTAAATACTGAATCAATAAGGTGACGCTTATTTATTAAACTTTTTAGTCTCACTGAGACTTTCCGCCGTGGGAAAAATGCCTGAAACCAACAAGTTTCAGGCATCCGGAATTATTGAGACCCTAGGCTCAATAATTAGTCATGGAACTTCGTAGAAGTTCGCTGACGTCCGTACCCACCCAAGGAAAGTCTCAAAAGAGAATTTCATCTTCAATACGAAGCGAGAACTCTCACTTTTTCTTATTCTTATTTAGAAATTGTTCTCTCAGGCTGGCTACTCGGTCTTTTTATTGATTCCACCCTTTGAATGCTTCTCGTGGAAACGTTGAACCTGAGCCTTGCCCTTATCATCTAATTGGTATTTTCCCATAATATCCTTTTCTAATCTGTCACTTGGTGTCCAGCTGATTTGATCGTGGATCCATTCATGTGTTTGACCCGTGCAGCGATTTCCTTATGACGGCCATTGACCATGGGACGAGCTTGTGGGTTTCTGAGATAACCACAGGTCCGTTTGACCACATCAACCGTCTTAGGATCGCTATTGCCACAGTTTGGACAAGCAAATCCGCGCTCAGTCGGCGTGAAATCTCCTTCAAAATCACACTTGTAACAACGGTCAATCGGCGTATTGGTTCCGAGATAACCGACCCGGTCATAGGCATAATCCCAAACCGCCTCAAGGGCTTTTGGATTTTGTTGGAGCACAGGGTATTCACAATAGTGGATAAAGCCACCAGAAGCTCCAGCTTCAGGATAAACTTTTTCAAAATCCAACTTCTCAAATGGCGTTGGGTTCTTACGAACATCGTAGTGGAAACTATTGGTGTAGTATTCCTTGTCTGTGATATCTGGAACCTTACCAAATTTCTCCGTATCTAGGCGACAGAAACGGTCTGTCAAACTTTCTGACGGTGTCGAATAAATAGAGAAGTGGTAATCATACTGGTCAGACCATTCTTCCACGCGCGCTTTCATATCCTTGATGATATCGATCGTGAATTGTTTGGCTTCTGGATTGTGTTCCCAATTTGGACCATAAAAGACGGTTGCGACTTCATAGAGTCCGATATAGCCAAGAGAAACGGTTGCTCTGCGATGACGGAAGAGCTGATCTACCTGGTCATATTTGCCCAAGCGTTTTCCGAAAGCACCATATTGGTAAAGAATCGGTGCATTAGCTGGTGTTGCTTCTTTGGTGCGTTCCACCCGGTAAACCAAGGCATCTTCAGCGATGTTCATCCGTTCATTAAAAATTTGCCAGAACTTCTCCTTGTCCCCGCCCGATTCCAAGGCAATCCGAGGCAAATTGACCGTCACAACCCCTAGATTCATCCGGCCAGAATTAACTTCCACACCATTCTCGTCCTTCCAACCTTGAAGGAAAGAGCGACATCCCATGGGCACCTTGAAGGAGCCTGTCAACTCGACAATCTTGTCATAAGAGAGGACATCTGGATACATGCGTTTGGTCGCACATTCCAAGGCCAATTGCTTGATATCATAGTTAGGCGTTCCAGCCTCTAGGTTGAGTCCCCGCTTGAGGGTAAAGATCAATTTTGGAAAAATGGCTGTCCGATGTTCCGATCCAAGACCCTTAATCCGAATTTCCAGAATCGCCTTTTGGATTTCCCGTTCGAAGCGATTGGTTCCAAGACCAAAACCAAGCGAAGTGAAAGGAGTTTGCCCGTTTGAAGTAAAGAGGGTATTGATCTCATATTCTAGCGATTGCATGGCATCATAGATGTCTTTTTGAGTCTTACTCCAAGCATAGTCCTCTTGCTTTTCAGGAAGCACCCACTCTTTGGCATCTGCCAAGTGTTTTTGGTAGTTCTTTTCTGCATAAGGGGCCAAGACTTCATCGATCCGGTCTGCTGAACAGCCACCATACTGACTAGAGGCCACATTGGCAATAATCTGCGAGATTTGTGCCGTTGCAGTTTGGATAGACTTAGGACTTTCGACTTCTGCATTCCCAATCTTAAAGCCATTTCTGAGCATGCCTTCAAAATCGATCAAACAACAGTTGGTCATCGGTGTATAAGGGCTATAGTCCAAATCATGGTAGTGGATGTCCCCTTTTGGTGGGCATTGGCTACGTGTTTGGGCAACATTTTAAGACCAATAGACTTACCAACAATCCCTGCCGTCAAGTCCCGTTGCGTGTTAAAGACATCACTGTCCTTATTGGCGTTTTCATTGACGACGGCTTGATCCTTATTGAGGAGTTTGCCAATCGTAAAGTTGATATCCGTCGCTTTTGAGCGCTCAAAATCCCGTTGCGTCCGATAAGTAATGTAGCCTCTCTGCAATCGCATATTCATTGGCTTGAAGCAATTCATGTTCGACAACATTTTGGATCTCATAAATCTTCACGCCATTTGGAAAACGTTCCAAAATCTCTGCGATTACACGATCGACAATGGCTTCTAGTTTGGCTTCCATCACTGGAGTGAGAGAAGTCACTTCTTCTGTCGCCTTCAACAAGGCTTTATAAATTTTTTCAACATCGAATGGAACACGACGGCCATCTCGTTTTTCAACAAAAATATCCGGGGCCATTCTCAGTTTTTCTTCTCTCAAGGTGATCATACCAAACATGCCTCTCTTCATTTATTTACATACAAGTTGTATTATACCACTCCAAAAATAAAAATCAATATCTTGTGGAAAATTTTATAAAAAACTTTCTAAAGCACAAGATATTGATTTTCTTAAGAGCGTTGATAGAGTTTGAAATGACGGTATTTCTTCTCAACGAGACGATAATTTTCTTTGAGCAAGTCCTTCATTTTGGAGGTCAATTCTACCTGATTGTTGACCACAATATACTTGGGTTCAGACCGATCGATTTGTTGGGTTACATTTGTCCGGTTTTCATTAATCCCCAGATAAGAAGTCGGGGTCAATAAGGCAGAAGTCTGCCAAACGATCACTTTCTTGATAGAGAATAGCTGTCGTATCCCAAGCATAGATGGTATCTTTGGCCTTGCTATGGTTATGAATGTAGCTAGCAATAGCGCTCCGTTCACTCGATTGACCAGACTGAAGCACGACATCTTGAACCACTGGATTCGCCAACAGATAGACAAGGGCTACTAACGGTAAGAAAACTTGGCTCGTAAAGTAAGCGGCCCAAACTTCCTTGTTTTTCTTCTTCCGACCACGACGTTCGATCCCATCGTTTTCTTCCCCATCTCGTGAGAACCAGATCGCAAACAAAGGAAGAACAAATGGCAACATCGGTAACAATTGGTAAGCGCCTTGTTCAGGAAGACCAATCGACACAATGAGGACCACCAAGCTACCTGCCCATCCCATAAAGCGGAAGATCCGGCGAGCACTGCTATTTTGCTTCGTAAAAGACATCAAAAAGGCAGAGACTAGGCCAAAGGCCAGCGCCAACAGTCCATAATAAATGGCATTACTGAAGGTCTGTCCATTGCTAAAATTCAAGGCATTAAAGACATAGGTTACTTGGTTAATGGCATAGCCAAAAGTCTGATTCAAAACGGTGATATAGCCAATTGGATAAAAGACGAGTGAAAAACCAAGGAGAGCTGCTAGCAGTTGATAAAAGCCACGCGCCCATCTCTTCTGCTTGATGTTAAAGGCTGTTAATCCAAGGAAGGCCAACAAATAAAACAAGGCACTGGTCATCGGATCAATCAAGAAAGCCACAGCTGCAATCGCACCATAAAGGATAAAGCCTTCATCCTTACGATGCCCAATCAAATAAGCCAAAATGAAATTCATGCTGGCAAATAGGATTGGAAGACTAAAGAGAGTCACATAAGTTCCTCCAAAACCAAGGCCTAACACCAAGAAATAAAAGAGTAACTGGACATTCTTCGCTGTATCTTTATCAGACACCAGCAAGCGCACAACCCGATAGAGATAGGTACCCGCAAAGAAGAGGGCAATCGCTTGGAGGATCATCAAGATCCAATGTCCACCAGCTAAACTTCCCAACCAGTTGATTGCATAATAGAGCAGACCATTGGTTCCGTAAAAATCACCAAACGGTACTTGCCCCTTGGTCATTGCCCAGCCAGCATACAAGTTTTGCGATTGTTGATTGGTTGCAAAACGGGTTAAAAATGGCACCCCGACATGCAGTAAACTAATCAAGAGACTCAACACAAAAGGAATCGCTAGGGGCACTGGACGCTTGGAGTGACGACGGATCGGCTCAACTGCCACATCTGCTTCTAGCTCTTCCGTATTCTCTTCTACCTTAGATGCTTCCGCTTTTGCCGCTTCAACTCCGCCTTACGCGAACGACGACTCATCCGACTGAGCGTTTGCTCCGCTTCCTGTTCAGATTCTTGTGTAGGTTCTGCTACTGCTTCTGGCTTGGCATCACGAATTTCCTCTGATGCCTCCATTGCAACCGGCTCCTCCAAGACTTCTGCCTGCTGGCTATGAGTCGGCTCTTCTTCACGAAAGACTGATTTATCTAGCACCTCGCGAATTTCACGTGTATCCTGAAAACTGTCTCCCACGTGAAGCCCTAACTTTTTCTGAAGTCATTTCTTGCTCTTTTTCGCTCATTCTTTTTCCTTTTCTTCGCTATTCCTCTGCTCTTTCCTTTTAGAAAAAGCCCATTATCTTCTCTAGTATACCAAATTCTGCCGACCCTGTCAGCCTCTTGCCACATAGTCCTATGGAAAAAGAGTCAGATCTCTCAGCTTCTGACTCTTTCTTCTGTATTCCCACACCTATTACAACATCGGTGCGAACAATTGCATAATTTCCTTGATTAAGCTTTGGTGCCATGTAAAGCGGAAGGTATCTTCCGTGATTTCTTGGGATACTTCAAAGATGTGGTCAAAATCCTCCCGAATCTCTTTCAGAGCAGGCGTCCGATACATCCAGACAGCATTTTCATAGTGATGGACTAAACTGCGGTAATCAAAGTTAATCGACCCTACAACCGCCATTTCATCATCGGCAAGAACTTGCTTACTGTGGACAAAACCAGGCGTGTACTCATAGATTTTCACACCAGCATCCATCAGATCCAAGTAAGCCCCACGCGTAACAATTTGGATCAATTTTTTATCCGGAATATGCGGGGTCACGATGCGAACATCCACCCCTCGAAGGGCTGCATTGCGGATATCTTCTGTCAAATCATAATCGATGATCAAGTAAGGAGTCGTGATATAGACGTAATCCGTCGCCTGGTTGATCATATTTTGATAAACCGTCTTTCCGACCTGCGACTTGTAAATCGGCTTTGGTCCACTCCCATAGGGAATGTAGAGCCCTTCGCCTTCGACTGCCTTGTTTTCAATATGGTAGCGGTCAAAATCCTCGATTTCCCCACGGTTGATGTACCAGTTCATGAGGAAGAGTCGCGTCAAGGCCTTAACAGCTCGTCCATCCAAACGGATGGCACTGTCCTTCCAGTGACCAAACCGCTCAATGTGGTTGATGTACTCGTCTGCCAAATTGACACCACCCGTATAGCCGATCTGCCCATCAATGACCAGAATCTTGCGGTGATCTCGGTTGTTATAAGCCACTGTTAGACGGGGGATCACCTTGTTAAACTTATGGGCATCAATCCCCATCTTTCGCAATCGTTTGGTATAGTTCCCAGCCAAGGTTGCCATACAGCCGATATCGTCATAAAGGAGTTTGACTTCAACCCCCTCTTTCACTTTCTGCTCTAAAATCTCTAGGATACTGTTCCACATCAAGCCCTCATCAATGATGTAAAACTCGATGAAGATAAATTTTTTCGCGGCTTTTAGATCCTCTAGTAGTTGCGCATACATGTCCTCCCCTAGAGGGTAAAAGGTCGATGCCGTCCCATTGTATAGATCCGCATTGTGGTCCATGGATAAAATCGACTTGACCAAGCCATAACCCGCCTTGCTTTCTTGCTTGAGCTCCTTACGCAACTGATGACTATTGTCCTCTCGAAACTTCATGGACTCCATATTTTTCAGCTGGATCATTTCCTTTTTGGACAAACGCCGCTCTCCAAACATGAGATACAAGAGCGATCCAAAGACAGGAATGACGGCAATCAAGAGCCAGGTCACCTTATTTTCAGGCGGGGTATTTCGATTAACAATAGCTAAGATTGTCGACACATATAAGAGCCCAATGACTGCAACAGATAGCCAATGAGGGAACCATCTATTAAGCCAGAAGAAGGCCGCAAAGGATGCCCATAGTTCAAAGCCCATAAACAAAATACTAAATCCATATTTGGACATTAATAGACGTAATTTTCGAAAGGTCACAGCATCCTCCTTTTTTCTTTCTACTAGTATACCAATTCTTTTTACCCGTTGCAACGACCAACCAAACCCCTTCTAGACAAACAAAAAGAGAGTGGGACAAAAGTCCTAGCCTCTCAATTATTTTTGGATTGTCGAGCAAGACGCAGTGGTTGAGTGGGCTCTACTACGCTGATTTCATCAGCTTTTACAGCCCTACTCAACTGTGCGGAGGTGGGACGACGAAATCGAATTCTAACGAATTACCGATTTCTGTCCCACTCTCTCTTGTTTCGTCCCTTATTGCTTGGTTAAAACGATAATCCCTTGATCATCCTCTGCTTGCTCCAGATCTTCTAGCGACAACTGATTTCCTTCGATCCGATAGCGATAAGGCTCATCTCCGATACGCATGGATTGATTGACCGGATCAATACTAACCTCTTTGGCCTCTTCTTCTCCATCAGCATCTTGCACCGTAAACGTGCCTTTTCGACCCGTCACCACCAAGAGGATCGTATTTTCCTCGTCCTGTCCACGATAACTGCCATCTATGGACACCCCTTCTTTCTGTTCTTCACTCGCTGACGTCACAGTCTGTGATGAAGCAGACGTCTGTTTGCTCGAAGTCTGTGTCGCTTTTTCTTGCTGGCTACAAGCAGTCAGGAAAAGGGCTACTGCCAAGGTCAGTATAGACATGATTTTTTTCATTAAGATCGGCTCCTTTCGCCATAACCGTATACTATCTACCACCAGTATACGCCAAGAAAGTCTTTAGGTCAATTGTTTACCCCTCTAATAAAAATGCCCTTACTTCCGCAATAAAATACAAGGACCCTGTCACAAATAAGACTTCATCTGGACGACTCTGATCCATAAATTCTTTGATATAGGCCTTATAGTCCGCTACATAGGGCAAGTCTTGTCGGTCGCCTTGTGCCACCACTTCTCCGTAATGGAAGGTCGTCAAAATCAATTCAGCTTCTGGCAATCCCGCTTGAAGCGTTTGGAGCATCCCACTATAATCTTTTCGTTTGAGAGCACCGAATAAAATCTTCACGCGTTTTCCTGCCAAGCTTTTTGCAAACTCAATCAAGCGCAACATAGCATGAGGATTATGAGCGCCATCCAGATACACCTGGTCTCCAAACAACTCTAGACGGCCCGGCCACCGCGTCTCTTGCAAGGCGTGCTTGACCTGCTCCATATCCACTTCTTGATCTAGACCTTCCATATAGAGGAGAAAGGCCTCCAGAGCTACTGCAGCATTTTCCCGTTGGTAATCACCCTTCAAGCCCAGAGACGGCAAGACAAGATCCACGTTTTCATTCCAAAAACGACCCTGCTCTAAGCCAAAATCTTTCTGGAAGGCGTGGAGAGCCACAGCCAATTGCTCGGCCCTTTCTTGACAAACAGCTATAGCATCATCCGACAAGGGACCCACCACAGCTTTCTTGCCCTTCTTAAAGATCCCTGCCTTTTGCTGGGCGATTTCCGCAATCGTCCCTCCCAGCGTTTCCTGGTGATCGAGACCAACCGAAGTGATCACTGCGATTTCTCCTGTCACTACATTGGTGGTATCTAGTAGCCCTCCGATGCCAACTTCCAATAAGACCACGTCCACTGCTTGTTCCTTAAAATACAAGAGGGCCATGAGGCAGATAATCTCAAAATAAGAGAGTTGGTCTTGGGTTTGAAGTAAGGTCTGCTCCATTTGTTGGACTTCTTGGCCAATCCGAGTAAAATCTTCATCTGAAATCGGCCGATCCCCAATACAAATCCGGTCATGGATACTGATCATATGAGGAGAGGTAAAGGTCCCAACCTTCTTTCCGTGAGCCATCAATAATTGACGCAGAAAGGCGATTGTGGATCCCTTCCCATTGGTTCCTGTCACATGAAGAATCGGATAAGCCTTATCTGGCCTCCCTAAAAGGCTCACTGCCTGCTCCATACGATCCAGACCCGATCGAAAATTCAGACCGATCCGACTATTCATCCATTGCTCAATCTTATTCACATCTTCCTCCTAAAAGAAAAAAGCGACAAAACCTCTTCTGACGTTTGCGCTCCTTTCTTTGTAGTTATTTCTTTCGCATTTTTACAGCAAGTCCATCGGACTTACCAACTCTTTCTAGTTTCTAGGAGTTGGGCTAAAAACGTCGACCGGGCTTACTTGCGGTCTTTGTTTCTAGCGCAAGGGTAAAAACATCCACTGGATGTTTTTACTCCTCCATAAAGCTGTTGAAGACTTCTTCGATCATATCCCATTCTGCATCTGAGTCTTCTGGGATTGGTTGAAGGTCGCCTTCTGTTCCGTCTTCGTTTTCTGTAAATGAATAAGCTTGGATTTCAACTTCGCCGTTTTCATCTTCTTCTGCATTTGCAGGGATCAAAAGGACATAGTTCTTTCCAAATTCTTCTTTGCCATCAATGGTCAAAAGAATTTCAAATAAGGTTTCATTTCCTTGTTCATCCACCAATGTGATTAATTCACGTTCTTCATGGTCGTGGTTATGATCATGTGCCATACTATTCTTCCTCGTTTTCTTTCTAAAAATTACGATCTAAATAATTTTGTAAAATGAGCTGCGCCGCTAACTTATCAATAACTTTTTTGCGTTTGCTACGGCTAACGTCTGCTTGCTCAATCAACATCCGCTCTGCAGCAACTGTCGTCAACCGTTCGTCTTGGTAGTCGACTGGCAACCCAAACTTTTCAGCAATCATTGCGCCATAAGCCTGACTGGCTTCCACACGCGGTCCGCTTGTGTTGTTCATGTTTTTCGGCAAACCCACAACAAAACGGTCTACCTTGTATTGAGCTACTAATTCAGCTAATCGTTCTAAGCCAAATTCTTTTTTGTCCTCATCAATTTGAATGATTTCAAGACCCTGAGCTGTAAAACCGAGAGGATCACTCACAGCAACCCCGACGGTCTTTGAACCGACATCCAATCCCATAATTCTCATTAGAGGTCTATTCCTTGCCCTTTCAAATAATAACGTACCAATTCTTCCACGATCTCGTCACGTTCATATTTACGAATTTGGTTCCGTGCATTATTATAACGAGGTACATAGGCAGGATCACCACTGAGTACGTATCCTACGATTTGATTAATTGGATTGTAGCCTTTTTCATCCAGTGACAAGTAAACATCTTTCAAGGTCTCGCTAATTTCCTTACGATTTGAATCATCAAGATTAAAACGTACTGTTTCATCTGTAAATCCCACAAGAACACCCTCTTTCCTTAGAATATTACTATTATACCATAATCAAGAGTTTTCCACAACGGCCAAGCCCTTGATTTTACGGCTTTTTCAAGTATTTTTGAGCTATTTTAGCTAAACTGTTTTTTTATTTTTGCTCACTCGCTCCAGCATTGATAAGATTATCCGCAAATTGACTCGGTGTCAGCTTCAACAACTCTGGTAAGTGATTGTTTTTGAAGTAGGTCATGCCTTCAGCCTTCTTCACATCCATTGCTTCAAAATCATAGGTGATGGTTACCTTGTATTCATTCTCATTTTCCAAGGTCAAATCAGCTGTGAAACCTGGCACTGTCAAAGCTTCCTTAAATGCATCGTCCTTGTTAAAGGATTCTCTCAATTGCTTTTGTGCTTCCTCGACTCCAACCTGTTGGATCCCTTTTTTCAACTCCTCATCGGTTGCCGTCACATTGATGGTCTCCAACTTTTTAAAGGTATTCCCCACATAGGTGACGATTTGCGTCTGTTGTGTCCCCTTGTCATCTTTTGGAAAGACAAAGGTTCTAGTGATGACTTTATTTTCTTCAGCCTTTTGCAGGATACTCTTATTATCCTTTTGCAGTTGCTCTGCTTTTGCTTGGATTGCCTTTTGTTCACTTGAATTTGGCGTTTTCGCTTGCTTTTTTTGACCGCATCCAGTCAAACACAAGGCAAGTGCACCCAATAAGAAGATTTTCCTTTTCATTTTCCATTCCTTACTAGTTATTGTTTTCTAAAATATTGTATCATAGATTTCGTAAAATGGCGCAGTAAACTGCTTTTCATTCCGATTTTTAAAAGGAAAAAATCAGAAACAAATTGTTTCTGATTTTCAATCGCTTTAAAGAGCTGCACGCATCCGCGCTTCTGCATTTTCTACATTTCGAACTGATCGTGGCAAGAAGGCACGAATATCGTCTTCTTTGTAGCCCACTTGGAGACGTTTGTCATCTACCAAGATCGGACTTTTAAGAATACGAGGTGTTTCCATGATGATGTCAATGACTTCATTGACACTCAAGTCTTCGATGTCCACTCCTAGATTTTTAGCGTATCGATTTTTTGAAGAGACAATACTTGCCACTCCATTTTCAGTCTTTGTAAGGATATCCAACAATTCTTCTTTGGTGATCCCTTCCTTACCGAGGTTTTGTTCTTTATAAGTTAGCTGGTGAGCGTTGAGCCAAGTCTTTGCTTTTTTACAGCTGGTGCAACTTGACACTGTATAAATTTTAATCATGCATGCACTCCTTTCGCTACACGATAATACTATCGTATTAAATTATAACACAAAAACCATCAGTCTAGCGACCTATTTTGAAAAAAATTAATCTTCAATTTCAATCGCGTCATCTAAATCTAGAGTTACTTCTTCTACGACAGGAGCTGCTTCTTCAGTTTTATCAAGGGTTTTCACTGCTTCGTCTTCTTCGATCAAACCAAAATGAACCCGAACCTTGTGGTCGATTTCGTCAAAAATTTCTGGGTGGTCAGCCAAGAATTTCTTAGCATTTTCAGATCCTTGACCAATTTTTTCGCCATTATAGGAGTACCACGCACCCGCTTTTTGGATGATATCCAAATCTGTTGCAATCTTCACCAATTCACCTGTACGTGAAATTCCTTCCCCGTACATGATTTCGACCATGGCTTCTTTGAACGGTGGAGCTACCTTGTTCTTTACAACCTTGATCTTGGTTTCCTTACCAACGTTGGTATCTTTTGGTCCCCAGTCCCCTTGATTTGAGTATTTCCACGAACATCTAGACGGACAGAAGCGTAGAATTTCAGGGCACGACCACCAGGTGTGGTTTCAGGGTTCCCAAACATGACCCCAACTTTTTCACGCAATTGGTTGATAAAGATGGCAATGGTCTTGGTCTTATTGATCGAAGCTCCGAGTTTACGCATCGCTTGGCTCATCATCCGCGCTTGCAAACCAACGTGGCTATCCCCGATATCTCCATCGATTTCCGCACGTGGTACCAAGGCCGCAACAGAGTCGACAACCACCAAATCAACCGCACCAGAGTCGATCAATTTACCAGCAATTTCAAGTCCTTGTTCCCCTGAGTCTGGTTGAGACAAGAGAAGTTCGTCGATATTGACCCCAAGAGCTGCCGCATAAGATGGATCCAAGGCATGCTCGGCATCAATAAAGGCAGCAATGCCCCCTTCTTTCTGTGCTTGGGCTACTGCATGGAGGGCAACGGTTGTTTTACCAGATGATTCTGGACCATAGATTTCGATGATCCGACCTTTTGGATAACCACCAGCACCCAAGGCAATATCAAGCGCCAAGGAACCAGAGCTCATGACTTGAACTTTTTGCTCTGCACGTTCGCCCAAACGCATGATCGATCCTTTACCAAAATCCTTCTCGATCAACTTCAGGGCATCATTAAGCGCTTTTTCACGCTCATCTCCAAATTTCTTAGAGATGTCATCTAATTTTTTCTGTTTTTTCGCCATTCTTTTCTCCTATGTTTTTGCTATACAGGAAATGCACTGCAACTCACCGACGTTTTCCGTCCTTTGAAAGGCACATTTCCTATCCATTTTTAGAATTATTCTTCATTTGGCACAAGCTTCATTATACCAAATTTTCACCATTTAATACAGCCAAGCGTACCAAATTAAAGGCATGAAGGACTGCAATTTCGCGGACATCCGCCCGGCTACGTCCGGCGATATTAACTTGGACACTATCCACTCCATTTGGAGTCGCAAGTCCGATAAAGACAGTCCCTGCTGGGTGCCCTTCTAGACTATCTGGCCCCGCAACTCCGGTTAGGCTAACACCATAATCGGATCCTGTTAACTTACGGGCCTGTGAAGCCATGGCTTGAGCTGTAAAATGAGACACTACTCCATGTTGCTCCAACTCTTGAGCTGGAATGGACAACATCTTGCTTTTTTCTTCCAGACTATAGGTGACAAAACCACCTGCAAAGATGCTAGACGCCCCTGAAAAATCTGCCAAAGTCGCTTGGAAGAGGCCAGCCGTCAGGCTTTCTGCAGCTGTAATGGTCTTACCAGTCCGTTTCAAGAGATCAAAGGCCACCTTGGCCATCGAATTGTCATCCCCATAACCGTAAAACAACTCTTGCAAAGGTTGATGATCCAGGGTGTGGCGTGATAAGATTTCCTTTTCTAAGACATCGAGCTTAGCATCCGCTGAAGTTTGATCCTTCGCCTTTGTAGACAGACGCAAGGTCACTTCTCCTGTCTTGGCATAAGGGGCCACTGTCGGATCACTCTGCTCTTCAATGATATCTGCTAGGATCGTAACCAGCTGGCTTTCCCCAATCCCAAAGAAGCGCAAGACTCTTGAAAAGAGCTGCTCCCCTGTTGTCAAATGAGGCACCAATTGTTCATTGACCATGGGTTTTAACTCACTTGGTGGACCAGGTAGAACGACATAGGTCACACCATCGACTTCAATCAAACCTCCAACCGCGAGACCTGTACGGTTTTGAAGGGGGATTGAACCGGCAATCATTTGTGCTTGTCGCTCATTATTGGGCGTCCGGACATAATCAGGGCGACTGGCAAAGAAGGTGTCGAGTTTGGCAAGCGCTGTCGGATCAAAAACCAGTTCTTTCCCTAAAAACTTAGCAAGGGTTTGCTTGGTCAAATCATCCTCTGTTGGCCCAAGTCCACCACATAAAATCACCAAATCACTGCGTTTTGAAGCTGTCTCAATGGTCGAGAAGAGACGACCTTCATTATCTCCTACCGCCACATGATAATAGACATCAATCCCTAAACTAGCCAATTTTTCAGACAAGAACTGAGCATTGGTGTTCACAATTTGTCCTGTTAGAATTTCCGTTCCAACTGCAATAATTTCCGCCTTCATGGTGCCTCCTACTTATACTATTCGTAATTTTCATTTCATTTTAACACAATTTCCTAAATTATTTAAAAAAGTCGCAACCTGCGACTTTTTATTGTTCCTATTTCCAATCACAATCATTCTCATGATCATTGACCAGGCCTGCTGCTTGTAGGTAGGATAAAACTGCGACTGGTCCTGTGAACTTAAAACCACGTTTTTTGAGATCTTTGGCTAACTTCTCAGAAAGAGCTGTCTTGCGCGAGGAGCCTGTCGGTAATCCGGGACATCATTGACGATGGTTTTCCCATTGACAAAGACCAAAGATAAGCATCAAACGATCCAAATTCCTCCTGGACTTGTAGAAAGGCTTGAGCATTGGCCCGTGTCGCAAAGATCTTGGCACGATTTCGGATGATAGCTGGATTGTCTAACAAGGATTCCAGTTCTTCATCCGTCATCTCTGCGACGCGTTGAAGATGGTAACCATGAAAAGATTCTCCGGAAAGTCTGCCGTTTATTGAGGACCGTTTCCCAAGACAAACCAGCCTGATAGTCTCCATACAAAGCAACTCAAAAAGCGCCTGGTCATCATGCAGGGGTCGTCCCCATTCTTCATCATGATAGGCCACATAGAGCGGGTTGGTCATTTTGACCCAGCCACAACGTTTTGGCATAGGAACCTCCTATTTCACCAACATCTTCAGGGCAGACTTGATGTAGTTTTCAGCAGTATCAGAAGTTCCTTCAAAGAATTTCTTGATTTTCTTGAGTTCCGTTGCCTTGTATCCCAATGCCAACATGGCTTCCATAGCTTCTTCAAGGGCTTGGTTTTCTTCTGCAACTTTGGCTTTGGACTGAGCCGGTGCATCTTCTAGATCAAGATTGATCTTACCTTCCAGATCCAAGACCATCTGTTGGGCTGTTTTCTTGCCGATCTTCGGAAACTTGGTCAAGTAGGTGATATTCTTGCTTTCGATGGCTTGGACAAGGCCTGCATTGTCATCTGCAGCGATAATAGCCAGAGCTGAGACAGGTCCAATCCCAGAGACTGAGATCAAGTTTAAAAAGAGCTGTTTCTCTTCTTCGGTCGCAAAACCATAGAGAAGATGAGCATCTTCCCGAACCACCTGGTGCAGATAGACTTGCACCTCTTGATTCATTTTTCCAGAGTAGGCATAAGGATTGGCCACATGCAAGAGATAGCCGATCCCAGCTGTTTCTACCACAATGTATTTAGCAGTGATTTTTGTTAAGATTCCTTTAATGTATTCGTACATAATCTTCCTTTATTGTTTGTTTAATACTTGCCCAATTCCCGTAAACTGGTGTGATTTTCCTGAATACGTCGGAACATCTTTTCCATATCGGACTTGGTGAAGTTGACCAAGACAGGACGGCCATGAGGGCAGTTATAAGGGTTGTCACATTGGGACAGTTGATAGATCAGGTCGCGTGCAGAGTAATCATCCAGTGTGTGGTTGGCCTTGATGGAGCGTTTGCAGGACATCATGATGGCCAACTCAGCTCGGTATTTCTTGATGGACACTTCCTTGGTCAAGAGGAGCATGTCACACATCTCATAGATGCCTGACTCGATCTCTTCTTCCTTCATCCAGATCGGATGCTCCCGCAAGATCAACTGGTTAGCTCCGTATTCTTCTAAGTAAACGCCCACTTCTTCTAGAAGGTGCTTGCGCTGTTGCAGGCGGATCAGATCGTCTGTAGGGAACTCAAAGATATAAGGCACCAGCAGTTGTTGCTGACTGCCGTCTACGTCCCCGATGCTCTCCCGGTATTCTTCGTATTTGACCCGCTCTTGGGCCGCGTGCTGGTCAATGATATATAGGCCCCCATTTCCTTGGGCAAAGAGATAGGTTCCATGCATCTGACCAAAATATTCCAATTCTGGGAAGGTCGAATGTTCTTCCCCATCCAACTTATCATAGGCCTTGTCTAGACTAGCCAGATCCAACTCTGGGTGGTCCAGCTCATCGTAGACCGCAGTCTTTCTTTCCGCAAACTTGATCGCACTTGTCGGTTTTTCTACTGGGTTTTCTTGATTCTAGCTTCAGTAGCAACCTCATCTGCTAGAGGCCGTTGAGGATCTGCCACTTCTGGTCGAAGCTTGAAATCTTGTCTTTCTCGATCATAATAGAGGCGGTTTTCCTTTAAAGGCAGGGTTGTCTGCACTGGCTTTTCTGTTCGACGAATGGTCGACTTGGCTAGATTTTCTAGAGCATCCGGAATTAGGTCCTGCTCTTTCAAAGCGTTCGCAATAGCCTGGGAGATCAAGGCCATCAGTTCTCGTTCTTTGGATATACGCACTTCTTGCTTGGTCGGGTGAACATTGACATCCGCTAAGTAAGGGTCGATCTGGATATGAATGACCGCGAGCGGGAAGCGACCCACCATGAGTTTACTACCGTAGCCGTCTAAAATAGCCCGATTGAGCAAGAAATTCTTGATGTAGCGCCCGTTGATAAAGAGACTGATGTAGTTGCGATTGGCACGAGTCAATTCAGGCAAAGACACAAAGCCCGTCACTTCAAAATCCAGATCGCGATTTTCAATGGCCACCATCTTCTTTGGCAGACGCCAAGCCATAGACGCCCGCAATCGCTTGCCGGAGATTGCCAGTACCTGCCGTTTTGGTCATTTCTTTTCCATCATTGATCAAAGTGAAAGCAATCTCTGGATGGGCCAAACTCAATCGGTTGAGAATATCCACGATATGGGACAGCTCTGCCTGCTGGCTCTTTAAATACTTGAGACGAGCAGGGGTATTAAAAAAGAGATCTTCTACTGTAATCTTGGTCCCGACAGGGCTTGTCGCTGGCTCCAATTCCCTCAATTTCACCACCCTTTGCGACCAATTTGGTCCCGTGGGCAGCTCCTTCTTGAGCCGTTAGAAGGGTTAGAATACTAACAGAAGCAATGGAAGGCATGGCCTCGCCACGAAAACCAAGGGTTCGAATGCGAAAAAGATCCGCTTGATTCTTGATCTTACTGGTCGCATGTCGACGAAGGGCCAGAGCGACCTCATCATGCGCAATTCCTTCCCCATTGTCTGTGATCCGAATCGACTTCAATCCTGCTTCTTCGATTTCAACGACGATCTGGCTAGCTCCAGCATCGATCGAGCTTTCAACCAATTCCTTTACCACACTAGCAGGTCGTTCAATTACTTCACCTGCCGCAATCTGGTTGGCTAGGACTTCTGGCAATTCAATAATCTGTGACATAGCTGCTCCTTTACCTTTTTTCACCGATACATGTAGCTCTATTATACCACAGATCCACAGGACTCCCTTTCTTAAAAAATGGAGGCTGGCCCCATCTTTTTTCCTAAAAACCGCATAGGCAAAGAAAACGACCACATAAACAAATCCCCTTGTCTTCCCTTTGGAAAAAGTGTTTAATAGTAGTGTAAAGAAGGAGCCGAGCTAGCAGGCTAACCGACTTTACCTAAGGAGGGAGAAAATATCTTATGAAAGTAGAAGTACACATTGATTCCCACTTCCAAGAAGAAGCGGTGACGATTACAGCACCTACACTATCTACGCGTGTAGAGAGAATCCGTGACTTTGTGGAAGAATTGGATCAAAAAGGGCGCTTACGTGCCAAAAAGGATGGGGAGGCTTACCTGATCGAAAGCCAGCTATTCCAACGTTTTTACATTGAAAATCGGCAAGTGATTGGTGAGACCATGACAGATCAATTTATCCTGACTGGACCACTCTATCAGCTATCTGAAGACTTACCGACCTTCTTTCTCAAAATTTCCCAATCTGAAATTATCAACACAAAAGAAATCGATCACCTGCACTTCACTAGTGGAGGATCGGTTCAAATCCATCTTAAAAATGGGAGCCTGACCTACTCCTCCCGTCGTTATTTAAAAGCCATTAAGGAGAAATTATCATGCTAAAACAATCATTTTCTGACGCCCTAAAAGGGATTCTCATCGGGCTCATTCTATCCATCTTCTTTTCCTACCACTTCTCACCTGAGTTGTACCTTCCCTTAAGTCCCAACTCTGCAGTCGGCCGCTGGATGTTCTTGCATCATGTTCACGGCTCACTGGTCATGCTCTATTGCGTCCTCGTTTGGGGTGCGATTGGGGTCCTCTTTAGCTTGGGAAGTCTCCTCTTTCAAAAAGACTGGAGCCTCTTACGGGCTACTCTGAGCCATTACCTACTCATGTTACTTGGTTTTATTCCTCTGGCTACTTTGGCCGGCTGGTTTCCAGCACGACTCGGATTTTACCTCTCACTCGTTGTCGAATTCACCCTCGTTTACGTGATCATCTGGTTGGTCTCCCATCATTTTTATAAAAAACAAGTCCAAGAAATCAACCAAAGCATTGCTAACCACTAAGCAAAAAGATCCTCGCCGTCACGAGGATCTTCTTTATAATTTCTTTTTCAATTCGGCGACTGCCATCATGACTTCCATGGGAGTCATATTGTAGAGATCCAGATTTTTCAATTCTGTGATCACCGTATTTTCTGTCTCTTCCTCAAAAGGGACATTTGTTCAGCAACCTGCGAAGACACTTCCTTTTTAGGATTTGCATCCGCAAGCGGTACTTGCTGGGCTTGTCCTTCGAGCTTGGTCAAAATCGCATCCGCCCGCTTCAGCAATTCTTCTGGTAAACCAGCGATCTTGGCCACGTGAATCCCATAGGATTTATCTGCTGGGCCGGATTCAATCTTGTGCAAGAAGGTAACCTGACCATCTCGCTCCAAGGTCGCAACATGGACATTTTCCAAACGGGACAAGGTCTCTGAGAGAGCCGTCAACTCATGGTAATGGGTCGCAAACAAGGTTTTGGCACCGGTTCGATCGTGAATGTATTCGATGATGGATTGGGCGAGAGCCATCCCATCATAGGTCGCCGTTCCCCGTCCCAACTCATCAAACAAAATCAAGGACTGGGTCGTTGCCTTGCGAATGGCGTGATTGGCCTCCATCATTTCCACCATGAAGGTAGACTGCCCCGATACCAGGTCATCAGCAGCTCCGATTCGGGTATAAATCGCATCAAAGATTGGCAACTCGGCCTTTTGCGCGGGTACATAGGAGCCAATTTGGGCAAGAATCACAATGATCGCCAATTGGCGCATATAGGTAGACTTCCCGCTCATATTTGGTCCCGTAATCAGCTGAATATCCCGTTCTTCATCCATAAAGATGCTATTAGGAATATAGGACTGGGCTCCCATCACTTTCTCAACAACCGGATGGCGGCCTTTGTCGATTGCGATTCGTCGTTCTTCATGAAAAAGGGGACGATTCAACCGTTGCGACTCAGCGACACTGGCTAAACTTTGTAAAACATCAACCGTTGCAATCGCCTGAGCTAATTGTTGCAGACGTTGGATATACTTGCCAACTTCTTCCCGAATCCGCATAAAAATCGTATATTCCAGATTAGCAGACTTCTCACGCGCCTCTAGCATATCTCCTTCGATGCGAGCCAATTCCTCCGTACCAAAGCGTTCTGAATTTTTCAAGGTCGCCTTGCGGAAAAAGTGAGCAGGAACGTGACTCAATTGAGAATTGGTGACATGGAAATAGTAGCCATCCTTCTTGTTGTAATCGATTTTTAGACCTGTAATGCCGCTGGCTTCGCGCTCCTTGGCCTCAATCTCAGCAATCCAACCAGTACCATCCCGAAGAACGACACGGTACTGGTCCAATTGCTCGTCAAACCCAGTTCGGATGATATTTCCCTCCGTAATAACAGCAGACGCTTCCGGAGCAATAGCTGAGGTAATCAAGCGGTGCAACTCAGGAAGTTCATCCAAGCGTGCAATTAAGACATCTAAGACTGGATCACCAATCCCCAGTAGAATCGACTTGATCGTCGACACATGCCCCAGAGTATCTCCTAGCTGCAAGAGATCCTTAGGGTTGATCTTGCCAAAGGAAACCCGACTCGCTAAGCGTTCAATGTCATAAACCCCTTTGAGGCTGTCGGTCAAATCGCTCCGTTCAAAGAAATGATCCATAAAGACCTGAATGATGTCCTGTCGCTCTCGAATCCGTTTCAAATCGACTAAGGGCTTCTGAATCCAGGACCGCAACAAACGACCGCCCATGGCCGTCTTGGTTTCATCCAAATACCAATACAAGCTACCATGTTTCTTCCCAGTTCGCGCATTCTCTGTCAAATCAAGACTAGCCTTGGTCGCAAAGTCCATCTGCAAGAAATCGCAAATCTCATAATGATGGGCTTTTTTGAGGTGGCTCAATTCCCGCATTTGTGTCTGGTAGACATACTGGAGAAGTTTTCCAGCCGTTTTCTTTTCGAGCTCACTCAACTGATCCCCTAAGAGTTGAACATCGTCGAGCGCCGTCTCTACATGTGACAACAAGAGATTCATCTGGCTCACAAACACACGCTCTTCCTGTTCTGGCAACTCATAACCCAGGACCACCTCACGCGCACGTAAATTGCGGATTTCTCCACAAACCATGCTAAAGTCATTGAGGGTCGTCACCTGAAACTCCCCTGTCACCAGATCCATATAGGCTAGCCCATACTCATTTCCTGAACGATCCAAAGCAACCAGGAAGTTGTTCTCACTATCTGGCTTGGTCGAATCCACCACTGTACCCGGCGTAATCACCTGTACGACTTCACGCTTAACGACCCCCTTGGCTTCTTTGGGGTCTTCCATTTGTTCTGCAATCGCGACCTTATACCCCTGTTCAATGAGAACATCAATATACTGCTGGGCCGAGTGGTAGGGAACACCCGCCATAGGGATCGGATTCTCTGCATTTTTATTCCGTGAGGTTAAGGAAATCTCTAAAATTTGAGCCGCATTCACTGCATCTTCATAAAATAATTCGTAAAAATCTCCCATTCGAAACAGCAAAAAGGCATCCGGATAATCTTTTTTGATATCTAGATACTGCTGCATTCCAGGGGATATTTTCTCTACTGCCATACTTCTTTATTCCTTACTCTTGCATCATTTTCTGACGCAAGCCCCATAGATGAAAACAGGAGTAGATAGCTCACTATCTTCCTCCTTTTGACATCTTAACAGGGCTTGATTACTGCATCATCCCTAAAATTTCATTTTGAATTTCAATGGCTGCATCTTGGTCACGGCAGACAATCAAGAGGGTATTAGCCCCTGCTACAGTTCCCAAAATACGCTCATCTGACATTTCATCTACACCATTGGCCAAGAGAGCTGCTTCTCCTAGCTCTGTCCGCAAGACCAAGGTGAATTCTGCTCGTGAGACAGACTTGGCATGGCTGGACAACATAATATAAATCTCTGCCACCTCAGGCTCATTGGGCAAAATATAATACAACTGGTCTTTTCGTTTCACCTTGACTAGACCCAGATCGCGCAAATCTCGTGACAGAGTTGTTTGCGTTACAGCAATTCCTTTTGCTTCTAATCGATCCTGAATCTCTTTTTGAGTCGACAATTTTTCATTTCGAATCATTTGTTGAATCAAAAGGTGACGTTCTGTCTTTTTCATTGGACCTCCACTTTTGAATAAATATACTTTAAATTATACCAAAAAAATTGAAAATTCGCTCAGAATTGTGTTAAAATAATAGTTAAAAGGACTAAGGAGCTAATATGAACAATAAAGAACTCATTGCTAGTGAATTGGCCAAAGTGATTGACTCTCTTGACCAAGATGCTATTTTAAACTTGCTTGAACAACCAAAATCATCTGATCTTGGTGACATTGCTTTTCCAGCCTTCTCACTTGCAAAAGTGGAACGCAAGGCTCCTCAAGCAATCGCTGCAGACATTGCTGAAAAGATCGACCAAAGCGCCTTTGAAAAAGTCGTTGCAACTGGACCTTACGTGAACTTCTTCTTAGATAAATCTAAGATCTCTGATCAGGTGATCAAATCCGTCATCGAAGCAGGTGCAGACTACGGCCAACAAGACGAAGGACATGGTCAAAACATTACCATCGACCTTTCAAGCCCAAACATCGCAAAACCATTCTCAGTTGGTCACTTGCGCTCAACCGTTATCGGGGATGCTCTTTCAAACATCTTCCGCAAAATGGGCTACAACACGATTAAAATCAACCACTTGGGAGACTGGGGTAAACAGTTCGGTCTCTTGATGGTAGCCTACAAAAAATGGGGTAGCAAGGAAGCTGTCGAAGCCAACCCAATCGATGAATTGCTAAAACTTTATGTTCGAATCAACGCTGAAATCGAAAACGATCCTGAGCTTGATGAAGAAGGACGTAAATGGTTCAAAAAATTGGAAGATGGGGATCCAGAAGCAACTGAATTGTGGCAATGGTTCCGTGACGAAAGCTTGGTGGAATTCAACCGTATCTACAAACTCCTTGGTGTTGAGTTTGATAGCTTAAACGGGGAAGCTTTCTACAACGACAAGATGGATGAAGGGGTTCAAATCCTTGAAGAAAAAGGCTTGTTGAAAGAGTCTAAAGGAGCTAGCATCGTTGAGTTGGATGATGTGAACCTTCCACCAGCTATGATTAAGAAATCAGACGGCGCTACTCTTTATATCACTCGTGATATCGCAACCGCTATCTACCGTGCACGGACTTACAACTTTGTGAAAAACATCTATGCTGTAGGTCAAGAACAATCCAACCACTTCCGTCAGTTGAAAGCTGTTTTGAAGAAAATGGGATTTGACTGGAGCGATGATATGGTTCACGTTGACTTTGGTTTGGTCACAAAAAACCGCCAAAAATTGTCAACTCGTAAAGGAAATATCATCCTGCTCGAACCAACTCTTCAAGAAGCCATCTCTCGTGCCAAAGCTCAGATTGAAGAAAAGAATCCTGAACTTGAAAACAAGGAAGAAGTGGCACATGCAGTCGGTGTTGGTGCGGTTAAATTCTACGACTTGAAGACAGACCGCCGCAATGGTTATGACTTCGACCTCGAAGCCATGGTATCCTTTGAAGGAGAAACTGGACCTTACGTTCAATACGCTTACGCTCGTATCCAATCCATCCTTCGCAAAGCCAACTTCACACCATCTACAGATGCGACATACAGCTTGAGCGATCCTGAAAGCTGGGAAATCATCAAGCTTCTCCAAGACTTCTCTCGTGTTGTCAAACGTGCCGCTGAAAACTATGATCCATCCTTGATCGCAAAATATGCTATCAACTTGGCTCAAGCCTTCAACAAATACTATGCACACACTCGTATCTTGGATGAAAGCCCAGAACGCGAAAGCCGTCTTGCTCTTAGCTATTCAACTGCAGTAGTCTTAAAAGAAGCCCTTCGCTTACTTGGTGTCGATGCACCTGAGAAAATGTAATTTCTTATCTAATGATTGATAAGTAGAACATCTCTTATGGGAGTGAGAGGAGAAACTAAATGCGATTCAATTTAGTTCTTTCTCACTCCTTTTCTCATGTCCAATGCCTTTCATTCTCTACATTTTCAGATCCTTTATATACAGGAGAAATCTATGAATCAAACCGTTTACATCTTAATCCTCATCAGTTTAGTGGTCCTCTTTTTATTTAACAAGTACGAAAGAGAAAAACTACAACGGCTCTTACAAGAGCAACTCTTGAAAGATCAAGCTTTCAAAGATAGCATCAAGGAAAAAATCCAAGAGACCGACAATATCAACGATGTCATCCATGCAATCAACAAGGACTATCGATTGGGGCTCCTACTTGCTAAAGAAATCACTGAAAAATTAAAATAAGCCATAGAAGAGGAGTCATATAAAATGTGACTCCTCTTCTATTCAGTCGCAACAAATAAGAGGCTGGGACAAAAGTCCTAGCCTCTCAATTAATTTTTGGATTGTCGAGCAAGACGCAGTGGTTGAGTGGGCTCTACTACGCTGATTTCATCAGCTTTTACAGCCCTACTCAACTGTGCGGGAGAGTGGGACGACGAAATCGAATTCTAACGAATTACCGATTTCTGTCCCACTCTCTTTATTTTAAAGATGATACAAATCTTCTACAATGGCGGCTACTTTTTTAATATCTCCCAACATCCCCCGCATTTCAAAATCGGCTAACATAGGGAAACCAAAGCGTTGGCTGTACTGCTTAGCGGTTAAACAATATTGATTGTTAAAATTCCGATTGCCTGATCCAACCACTCCTAAGCACTTGCTGGCGTTGTCTCCATAAGCAATAAAATCTGCGACATCTGTCGTCAAAATTTCCACATCTCCATTGTCAACACCATTTCCACCCTCCAAATAGGTTGGCAAAAAAGTGATAAAAGGGTTGGTCATTTCAAAGAAGGGCTGGCCCTCTTTGACCAGGTCTTTCACATGCACTTTCTCGATTTCAAGTCCGGGATGAGCTTCCAGCAAATAGTCACTTAAGCGACGGACAAAACTCTCTGTATTTCCACTCAGACTAATATAAACAAAGGATACTTTCATCTTTTTTCTCCAATCAAGAAGCTCTCTTATCCTCTAAGAGAGCTCCATTCAAACTTATCTATTATGCCGCTTGAGCTTTTCTCAAACGCAAGGTTTTATACAAAACAATTCCAAGGAAGAGAAGAGATAAAGCAGTCAAGAGTAACAAAGCAATGGATGAAGATGCCAAATATCGTTGGCGAAGGGACGGGTTTGAAAAACTAGCTAATAGTGGACGCCCTGCAAAATAATTATAGCAAGAGAAGGCTTGACTTAATAAAATCTGCCCCATGTAAGTATAATGGGCTGTTAACAGATCCTGCTTCATAAAGAGGAAATAGAAAGTTGCAAGCAAAGCAATCAGAATCAGGGAAACAAATAAAAAGGTTAGTGGAGACTGATTGAGTTGGGCCGATTTCTCATAATATGTCACGTAGTCAGACTTGTCTTGAGCCGTTGTTAAACCAAGTTGTTTCGCAAAATCATCTGTCAGCTCAAAACTCTTTGAAGCTCCAAAGGTTGAGACAGCTGATGTTAGGGTTCCAACCGTAGAGAAAAATAACAGGATGTAAAGATAGATAGGTTTCTTTTTCATACAAACTCCTTTTCATTTCTTACACCCTATTATATCGCGATACAGATAGAAAGGCAAGCACCTCAAAACCGTGGAAGCACTTGCCTGATCACTGATACGTTCAAATGAAATTCATTTGGAAAATAATGGGTGCAAAAGATGAAAAGCCATCGCAACTGTATCATTGGAATGATTAGAGATATAACGGAGTCCTATAAACTTTCATTCCGAACACCACCAGTATACCTCATTCTCTTCTTCTTGTGTCATCCATTTCTATTCTGCTTTATTTCGACACGATTTGGTCTATAAAAGCCATTTCCTCTCCTTATCCAAAAACTATTCTGTTCTATTTCTCAACTATTTGGTCATCACTCCATCAAAAAAGCCAGAAGGACTTGCCTTCTGACTTTCTTTATTTAGATGAATGAACGAAAGAACTAAGAATTAATCTTCTTTTTTCTTGCGTGCAAGACCCAATCCAAGCAATCCAGCCATCGCACCTGCAAGAACAGCTGCAGTTGAGCTTTCTGTACCTGTATTTGGAAGCGTAGGTGTTTGTGGTTGCGCAGGTTGTACAGGCTGTTCCGGAACTTCAGGAGTTGGTTCGGTTGGAACCTCTGGAGTTGGTGGAACGATTGGTGTAGGTGGAACAATTGGTGTTGGTGGGTTGTATGGAGTTGGTGGAGTTGGAGGAACTGGTGTTGGTGGGGTTGGAATATCTGTTTCCGTTACCACTTTATTCTTATGCCATTTCACTTCAGCTTTTTCCGGTTTCACCGGATTTGGAACGACTTCCGGAGTTGGTGGAGTTGGAGCCTTTGGTGGAGTTGGAGCTTTTGGTTCCTCCACATCGACCGTAATCACAGTGTAGTTAGGTGCTGTTGGCGGAGTTGGTGATTTAGGTTCTTCTGGTTTCGTTGGCTCTGCAGGTAGATTTTCCACTGTAATCGTTGGTGGTGTTGGTGCCTTAGGTTCTGTTGGTTTTGTTGGCTCTTTTGGCGCTTCACCTGGATTTTTTGGAATACCAACATTTGAGTTAATCGCAAACCAGTAAACCGTTGGCTGACCAGCAGCATTAGCTCCATTGGCCGTAAATACCAAGTGACCATCAGACATCTTCAAGCCTGCCCCACCATAATAGAGGTATGGAGAAGATGGATTGTCCCAACCTTCAAGAGTCGTTGAAGATTCACCATTAAAGATTGATCCGTGTTCAATGTATTGGTTATCTTTAAATGATGTTACCTCTTTTGTAGCAGAATCATAAGTAACACTTGAATTTGGAATTGGAATGTAATTTATTATTCCCAACATTTACAGATTCTTGGTGCTCTACATTTTCAAATTTCTTCTTAGGCGTGAAGATGATCCGTCCTGAAGTTGGATCAATCGTATAAGAACCGATCACATCATCTTTACCATCTAATGTGAATTCATCTGTTCCGATATCATGACCATTCCCAGCTCCTGAAGCATTAACAGATGTTGCATCAATCACAGTTTCTTCACT
This sequence comes from Streptococcus sp., assembly GCA_047241705.1. Classification (GTDB taxonomy): domain Bacteria; phylum Bacillota; class Bacilli; order Lactobacillales; family Streptococcaceae; genus Streptococcus. The sequence goes on along the minus strand of JBKTJB010000001.1, from coordinate 731,535 downwards.
AACTGCAAATTCGCTGCCATTCCATGTTGCGTTTTGAGCCACAATCTTAATCGGATTTTCAGCATGAGATAGTGACGTCCGCAGTACCAAAGTCAGCTGTTCCATTTTTAACCTACAACAGCATTGTTTTCAATGCTCATTGATGAACCATCTGCATATGGGTTCCAAGTTCCACGAACGGTGTTGCCATTTTTATCTTTAGCTTCTACTGTAAGGGCACGAGGTTTATCCCCACTATCTACATAGGAAGCACCCGTCCAGTGGTTAAGGGAGTTCAAAGCGACAATCGCATTGTGCTGTGTCAAATCAAACTTATTGCCATCACCATCATAGAATTCAACATCTACAGCAACTTTAACTGGTTTATTTTGGTCTGTTGAAGCACCGACTGTCATAGTAACAGTTGGGTCCGCACTAATAGCTGCAATTCCTTTGCCATCATTTGATGGGAGACTTAGAATCTCATAACGGTAAATCACGCGCTTGATTGGATGCATATCCTTTTTATTTTCACGCATGCTGGACTGATTCAAATTGTCATAGGTTACAACAAATTTGTCACCTTCTTTAATTTGAATAAATTCAGTTTCATTATTGGCCCAAGGACTAGTTGCTACAATATCTGAAGCTTCCAATTTATTGGAATCATACTGATGCACATTGCTGGTATTCAAACGAGCTTGGGCATCACGAGTGAGATAAGTACTGATACCATCAATGGTATGAGTAGCTCCACCTTCACGTTGGAAGGTCAAATCTTGAACAGTTTCAACATCTTTTAGATCTTGGAAACCATTATCATTCATGTATTTATCATAGCACGCTTTAGCATCTTTGTACTGTGCTCAAAGCTGTTTGATATTCAGCAAGTTTTGTTTGATAAGTAGCAAAATCTTTGCCGTATTGCTCTAGGTCTACATTGTATTTTGCAAGCTCAACTTCATACTTAGCTTTAGCAGACATCTTCTTCTGCTTTCTTAGCAACTAACTTACCATAAGCTTCTTTATCTTTATCGTATTGAGCTTTCTTAGCTTGGTATTCTTGTAAATCTTTGTCATATTGCGCTTTAGCTGTATTGTAAACAGCCATTTCTGCTTCATACTTAGCTTTAGCTTCAGCATTGGCCTTATCCGCTGCTGCTTTTTCTGCTAGTTTAGCATCGTAAGCTACTTTTTTCTGATTGTATGCTGCTAAGGCTGCTTTCATAAGTGCTTGTTGGGAATTGTAGTCTTCTACTTGTTTCTTGTAAGCCGCTTCTGCTTCTGCATTTCTCTTTTCAATCAATGTGATTTCTTGAGATTTTCGCTTCATACTCAGCTTTGGCCTTTTTGTAGTTTTCAACGACTGTATTGATTTCAGCTGTTTGAGCTTTGTTATCTGCTTCTGCTGCTGCGATAGATGGTTGGATTTTTTCAGCCTCTTCTGTAACGGTCACACCTTCTGTAGCTGCATCTGCTTTTGCTTTCTCAAGTTCTGGTGATTCTACATAAGTAGTCGTAACTGTTTTATTTCCTTCTGTAACACTTGTAGATGTCAACTTAGAACTTGTTGCAACAGCTGCATCGCTTGTTGCTGTATCCGTAGTAGTTGCGCTTCAGTTGCAGGCGCTGTTGTCTCATCTGCTTTCACTTCTGCTCCGTAGGTATTAACAGTAGCCAATCCAGCGATGGCTAATGAAACAACACCGACTGATAACTTACGAATTGAAAATTTTTCCTGCTTCGAAACATGTTCACGATAGCTTTTCATTTTCAAAACTCTCCTTTTTATGTTTAAAAAAATCTCACTGTAGAGGCAAAAATATGCTACTTTCAGTTAAATCTATTGTATCACAATCAACCATTTTAAAATATTTGTTGATTTAATTTTTTATTTTACTTTAAAGATATAACAACTTGAAACGCCAAACTTTCAAGTTCTTCTTCATCTTTAGTTGAAAATATATGTAAACGACTTGAAAAAACCTTTATTCTCAAGGGTTTTCAGGCCGCTTTCTCTTTTTATAAATTTCACCGAAGGCTTTTTACAGGAAGTATGTTTTATACTAATAGATTAGATTTGAACCTACAAAACATAAAAATTATGTAACATTTTCCCTTTTTAGGTCCGTAAAATTCAAAAAAACAACAAATTTTAAGAGATCAGCCATTGTAGACACCCTCACTAAACCTTAGTTAGAGCTATTTTTGGGGACGGTTATTCCTTTATTTCGAGAAACAGGCACATCGTTTTCTTTTTCGATGTCTCCTTCACTTTATTTCAGAAAGCAACATGAAAATCAAGGGCAAATTGAAAGAAAATCTCCTCCCACACTCATGCACCATCTGTAGCTACGCTCCTCCCAATCTCTAGTCCTTTCCAATTTCCTCCCCCAATTCTATAAAAAAGACCAGGGTCCTAAGAACCTTGGTCTAATAACTAGTGATTAGTTTAAGTGCCAGATGTCTTCGTTATACTGAGCGATCGTACGGTCAGATGAGAAGAATCCTGCTTTAGCAATGTTAACGATGACTTGATCCAACCATGCATCACGGTCTTCGTAGTCAGCCAACATGCGTTCTTTGGTTACAATGTAGTCTTCCAAGTCAAGAAGAGTCATGAACCAGTCTTTGTTGATCAATTCATTGTGAAGACGAGTCAAGCGTTCCTTGTCCCCAACAGCAAGAACGGCATCGCTGACAATGAAGTCTACCAATGGCTTGATAGCTTCACGTTCATAGAAGTCTGCTGATTTGTATGCTGATTTGTGCATATAGATCGATTACAGTTTCTGAATCTTCACCGAAGATGTAGATGTTGTCACGTCCAACCAATTCAGCGATTTCCACGTTGGCTCCATCCATCGTACCAAGTGTCAATGCACCATTCAACATGAATTTCATGTTACCAGTACCTGAAGCTTCTTTCGAAGCAAGAGAGATTTGCTCAGAAATATCGCTAGCTGGGATCAAGTAGCTTGCAGCAGTTACGTTGTAGTTTTCTACCATAACAACTTGCAAGTGTGGAGCTACCGCTGGATCGTTTGCAATCACTTCTGACAAGCAAAGGATCAAGTGAATGATGTCTTGTGCAATGGTGTAGGCAGGAGCTGCTTTACCACCAAAGAGAACAGTGATTGGGCGAGCAGGGATATTTCCAGCTTTGATGTCCAAGTATTTGTGGATTACATACAAAGCGTTCATTTGTTGACGTTTGTATTCGTGAAGACGTTTGATTTGGGTATCAAAGATAGAATTTGGATTGATTTCCACACCTTGATGGTCTTTCAAGAAACGAGCCAATTTGCGTTTGTTGTGATGACTTGATGTTTTCCAATTTTGCTTTGACTGCATCTTTATCTTCATATGAAAGAAGGTCTTCCAATTTAGATGCGTCATGGTGCCAGTCACGTCCGAGGATATCATCCAAGTAGTGTGACAAGGTTGGGTTAGCATGCATGAGCCAACGACGGAAAGTGATCCCGTTCGTTTTGTTGTTGAATTTTTCAGGGTAAATGTCGTAGAAAGCTTTCAACTCAGAATTCTTCAAGATTTCTGTGTGAAGTGCTGCTACCCCGTTTACGCTAAATCCATAGTGGATATCCATGTGTGCCATGTGTACGCGATCATTCTCATCGATGATTTGAACAGCTGGATCTTTGTATTCAGCGCGAACACGGCGGTCCAATTCTTCAATGATTGGAACCAAGTGAGGAACCACTTCTTGCAAGAACTCAAGTGGCCATTTTTCAAGGGCTTCCGCAAGGATTGTGTGGTTAGTGTAAGCCGTCATGCTACGAACGATAGAGATGGCTTCATCCATTCCAATACCACGTTCTGTCAAAAGACGGATCAATTCAGGGATGACCATTGATGGGTGAGTATCGTTGATTTGGACAACAGCATAGTCAGCAAGGTCATGCAAGTTGCTTCCTTTTTCGATGGCTTCGTCGATGATCAATTGTGCACCATTTGATACCATGAAGTATTGTTGGAAGATACGGAGCAATTCCCCTTGACGGTTACTATCATCTGGGTACAAGAAGAGGGTCAAGTTGCGAGCGATATCTGTCTTGTCAAAGTTAATACCATCTTCAATAATAGATGAATCAACTGAATCCAAGTCGAACAAACGCAAACGGTTCTTGGTATCGATCTTGTAACCAGGTACGTCGATATCATAAAGGGTAGAAGTCAATGTGAAGTGTGCAAATGGCACTTTGTAGCTACGACTTGAACGAACGAGCCAGCTTTGGTCAGTCAACCATGCGTTTGGAATCGTTTCTTGTTGGTTGTTTTTAAATACTTGTTGGAACAAACCAAAGTGGTAGTTCAAACCAACCCCATCCCCTGTCAAACCAAGGCTTGAAATAGAGTCGATAAAGCAGGCTGCCAAACGTCCCAAACCACCGTTACCAAGTGATGGTTCCAATTCCACTTCTTCTACTTCGATCAAGTCTTTACCAGCATCTGACAATTCTTTTTTAACATCGTCGTAAAGACCCAAGTTGATCAAGTTGTTAGACAAGAGTTTACCAATCAAGAACTCAGCTGAGATATAGTAAACTTTTTTCTTACCAGTATTTAATTTCTTTTGGGCGCTTGCTTGCTTGGTGTAATTTAGCAAGGCAATGTACAATTCTTCATTTGAACATTCTGCAATTGTTTTTTGGTGATGATCAATCACATATTTTTGTAATGATTCCATGTTTTAAAGTCTCCTTTGTTTCAACAATTTTAATAGGGAAAGATTATTTTTCTGCTTTCTTAACTTCTTTTTTCAAATCTTTGTTTTCACGACGATAGATCGTTGTGAAATCAAGCAATTCTTGCTCAACAGCTGGAGTCAATTGATCCGCTGTCATCCGCCATGACCAGTTACCACCAAGAGTTGATGGGAAGTTCATCCGAGCTGAACCATCCAACTCAAGCAAGTCTTGCATCGTAGCAATAGCCATGAAGCTGACAGAAGCAAAGACGGTACGAAGCATAGCATGTGGAACAGATTCATACTCTTTCCGGTTGGTATAACGAGCAAGGTACTCACGAGTTGGATCGTCGATTTCATTGCGGTACCATCCAAGAACTGTGTTGTTATCATGTGTTCCAGTGTACATCACAGAGTTGTTTGGTGCCAAGTGAGGGCTATCGATACTTTCATCGTCAGGATTGAAGGCGAATTGAAGAATCTTCATTCCTGGGAAGCCAGTACGTTCGCGAAGCTCAATAACTTCATCCGTCATAAAGCCAAGGTCCTCAGCGATGATGTTCAAATCACCGAGTTCTTCCTTCACGGCTGCAAAGAGTTTGTAGCCAGGACCTTTGACCCATTTACCTGGTGCTGCAGTTTCAGAACCAGCAGGGATTTCCCAGTATGATTCGAAACCACGGAAGTGGTCGATCCGAACGATGTCATAGATCTTGAAGCTTTCACGCAAGCGTTCAATCCACCATTGGTAGCCATCTTTGTTCATTGCTTCCCAGTCATAGATTGGGTTCCCCCAAAGTTGACCAGTTGCTGAGAATTCATCTGGCGGGCATCCTGCGATGCAAGTCGCTTTCCCGTTTTTATCTGTTTTGAAGAGATGAGGGTTCGCCCACATGTCACTTGAATCTTCCGCTACATAGATTTGGCATGTCTCCGACGATTTCAATGTGATGGTCATTGGCATAAGCTTTCAAGGCCAACCATTGTTGGAAGAAGAAGAATTGAGTCACACGATGGTAAGTCAATTGATCCGCCAATTCTTCACGGTATTGAGCCAAAGCTTTTGGCTCACGCGCACGAATAGCTGCATCTGGCCACTCTGTCCAAGCTTTCAAATCAAAGTGTTCTTTAATAGCCATGTATTCTGCGAAGAGCTCCAACCAAGAAGCATTGGCTTCACAAAATTCTTGGAATTCTTTTTGATCACTTGATTTTAAGAAATTCGCAACTGCTTTTTCAAGCAAGGGACGACGTTGTTCGAAAACCTTTGCATAATCCACTTGAGTAGGATCTTGACCAAAGTCCACTCCTTTAAGGTCTGCTTCTGTCAACAAACCTTGCTCGATCAAAAGATCGAAATCAATAAAATGAGTGTTCCCAGCAAAAGCTGAGAAAGATTGGTATGGAGAATCTCCATAACTAGTTGTACCAAGCGGCAAGATTTGCCAGTAACGTTGCTTGGTCCGAACGAGGAAATCAACAAAATCATATGCTGATTGACCGAATGATCCGATCCCGTATTGTCCAGGAAGGGAAGAAATGTGCATCAAAACACCACTTTGACGTTTTTTCATGGGTTACCACCTTTTTTTATTTCTTTGAAGCCTGCGATTCGGTGCACGGTATGGGTATCGTTGCAGAGTCGTATCCAGCTCTCAAGCGGCTCTACTCTTTGTTAAAAATCGAACAGGCGCAACTCAGTTTACGCAATTTTTGCGAAAACGTTTGCGTACCATGTTATTATAAACTTTTTCCCTATTTTCTGCAAGGGATTTCTTAAAAACTTTTTTAACTTTTTTCAGAATGTCCTCACCCCCTTAGTGTATTCTTTCCTTTGGCTAATGTCAACAAATTTGATGCATTTTATAGAAGAAAGTTCGGAATTAAAATATTTTAAAAAATTGTTTAAAACTACTTGCAAACGTTTTCGCCTTGTGATATACTTAAGACGTTTTAGGAAAACGTTTGTCTAAAACGGTTTCTAATTATTATCTTTTTTTATTCTTTAGGAGGAATAAATCATGAAACGTACAATTTTACGTAGTGCTGCTGTACTTGGTACAGTTGGTTTTGCCGGCTTCTTACTTGCTGCTTGTAGCAATAACTCATCAGGTTCTTCTGAGGCAAGTAAAGAAATCAACGTCTATGTAGACAAAGGCTACAAATCTTATGTTGAAGAAGCTGCAAAAGCTTTTGAAAAAGAAAATGGCGTAAAAATTAACATCAAGACTGGTGATGCTCTTGGTGGATTGGATAACCTTTCTCTTGATAACCAATCTAAAAAAGCTCCAGACGTAATGATGGCTCCATACGACCGTGTAGGTGGTCTTGGTAGCGATGGTCAATTGGCTGAAGTGACATTAAACAAAGATAGCCATACAGATAAAACAACTGAAGCTCTTGTAACAAACGGTGGTAAAGTTTACGGTGCACCTGCTGTCATCGAAACATTGGTTCTCTACTATAACAAAGATCTTGTAAGCGAAGCTCCAAAAACATTTGGTGATCTTGAAAATCTTGCAAAAGATAGCAAGTACGACTTCGCTAGCGAACCTGGTAAAACAACTGCCTTCTTAGCTGACTGGACAAACTTCTACTACACTTACGGTTTACTTTCAGGTAACGGCGGTTATGTGTTTGGTAAAGACGGTACAGATCCTAAAGATATTGGATTGAACAACCAAGGTTCTATCGATGGTATCGAATATGCAAAAACTTGGTATGCTAAATGGCCAAAAGGTTTGCAAGATACAAAAGCTGCTGCTAACTTCATCCAAACACAATTCCAAGAAGGTAAAACAGCTGCTATCATCGATGGTCCTTGGAAAGCTGCTTCATTGAAAGAAGCTAAAGTAAACTACGGTGTCGCAACGATTCCAACTCTTCCAAACGGAAAACAATACTCTGCCTTTGGTGGTGGTAAAGCTTGGGTTATCCCTGCAGGTGCGAAAAACCTTGATGGCGCTCAAAAATTCATTGACTTCTTGACAAGTACTGACCAACAAAAAGCTTTGTTTGACAAGACCAATGAAGTTCCTGCCAACACAGAAGCTCGTAAATATGCGGTTAGCAAAAACGATGAATTGACAACTGCCGTTGTTGATCAATTCAAGAATGCTCAACCAATGCCAAATATCTCAGAAATGAGTGCTGTTTGGGATCCAGCTGCTACTATGCTTTTCGATGCTGTAAGTGGTAAAAAATCTGCAAAAGCATCTGCTGACGATGCAGTGAAATTGATTAAAGAAACCATCGAACAAAAATTCGGTAGCAAATAAGACAGTTTTTAGGTGTGAGTAAGAGGTTGGAGACAAAGTCCCAACCTCTTATGTTCAATTTTCAAGCACAACTTACTGTCTGACTTGTCTTCTTGCTCTCTAGCAAGGACATTATAAGGAGATTTGAATGACTACAGAACAAAACCCTAAAAAGGCTATGTGGCTCTCTTTGATCCCGGGTCTTGGGCAAATTTATAACAAACAAAAAACCAAAGGCTATATTTTTCTTGCCGTAACCATTCTCTTTCTCGCCTATTTCCTAGGAATTGGAGCTGGAGAATTAGCGAAATTGGTTACACTTGGAACCGTCCGTGGACAAGATAATTCTCTCTTTATCTTGATTCGTGGCGCCTTCCACTTGATCATTACCATTGTTTACTTCCTATTTTATGCCTTAAATATTAAGGATGCTGGAACCGTTGCAAAACGTATCAACAATGGCATCGCTGTTCCAAAAACTGGAAAAGAAATGGTTCAAGCCATCTATGAAAATGGCTTCCCATATTTATTGATCATTCCTTCATACATTGCTATGACATTTGCGATTATCTTCCCAGTTTTAGTAACTTTGATGATCGCCTTTACCAACTACGACTTCAAACATACCGCTCCAACAACCTTGCTCGATTGGATCGGGTTCCAAAACTTCACTAATATGTGGACCTTGAGTACCTTCCGCTCAGCCTTTACATCTGTTCTTGGCTGGACCTTGATTTGGGCACTCGCAGCTTCTACTCTTCAAATCGTACTCGGTATCTTGACCGCTATTGTTGCAAACCAACCATTCGTAAAAGGAAAACGAATCTTTGGGGTTATCTTCTTGCTCCCATGGGCTGTTCCAGCCTTCATCACTATCTTAACTTTCTCAAATATGTTTAACGATAGTGTCGGTGCTATCAATGCACAAGTTATCCCATTGTTTGCGAAGATTTTCCCATTCTTAGATGGCATTTTGATTCCTTGGAAGACAGATCCTACTTGGACAAAAATTGCTTTGATTATGATGCAAGGTTGGCTCGGCTTCCCTTACATTTACGTCTTGACTTTAGGGATTCTTCAATCGATTCCAAACGATCTTTACGAAGCTGCTTATATTGATGGTGCCAACGGTTGGCAAAAATTCCGCAGCATCACTTTCCCAATGATTATGGCTGTTGCAGCTCCAACTTTGATCAGTCAATATACTTTCAACTTTAATAACTTCTCCATCATTTACTTGTTTAACGATGGAGGACCTGGTTCTGTCGGAGGAAACGCTGGATCTACAGATATCTTGATCTCATGGATCTACAAGTTGACAACCAATTCTTCTCCTCAATATTCAATGGCCGCAGCGGTAACCTTGATTATCTCTGTGATTGTGATCTCAATCTCTATGGTTGCCTTCAAGAAACTACATGCATTTGATATGGAGGATGTATAAAATGAAAAATTCAGTTCAATTTAAACGCCGCCTCAATCATTTCTTGACTTACCTGTACATGGTGGTTCTTTCAATCGTTATCATTTATCCATTGTTGATTACGGTTCTATCAGCCTTCAAATCAGGGAATGTCAGTGCCTTTACACTTGATTTTAGTGGCAATCTTAGTTTTGATAACTTCTCAAAACTTTTCTCTGAAACTCATTATGGCACTTGGTATATGAACACCTTGGTTATCGCCATTATCACCATGATTGTACAAACAAGTATCGTTACCTTCGCAGGTTACGCATACAGCCGTTACAATTTCTTGGCGCGTAAACAAAGTTTGGTCTTCTTCTTGATTATTCAAATGGTCCCAACCATGGCAGCCCTCACAGCCTTCTTCGTTATGGCTTTGATGCTGAATGCCTTGAACCAACCTTGGTTCTTGATCTTCCTTTATGTTGGTGGTGGTATTCCAATGAATGCCTGGTTGATGAAGGGATACTTCGATACTGTTCCAATTTCCCTCGATGAATCTGCGAAATTGGATGGAGCTGGACACTTCCGTCGCTTCTGGCAAATCGTCCTCCCTCTTGTTCGTCCAATGATTGCCGTTCAAGCGCTTTGGGCTTTCATGGGGCCTTTCGGAGACTATATCTTGTCTAAATTCTTGCTTCGTGACGAAGTGAACTATACGGTAGCCGTTGGTCTTCAAACCTTTATCAGTGACCAAAAAAATCAAAAAATCGCCTTCTTTGCAGCCGGTGCTATTTTGATCGCGGTTCCAATCTGTATCTTATTCTTCTTCCTACAAAAGAACTTTGTTTCAGGCTTGACAGCTGGTGGAGATAAAGGATAAAATAGAATCTTATTTCAAGCACATTTTATTTTTAAGTTGAGGGTAGTATGGTGGATGCTTTACTACCCTTCGTTAAGAATAAAATCAATGCAAAGAGATTTCTCTTTGCATTTCTGATACTCTTATATTTAGAAAGGTCATCTTATGCCCTATCCTTTTAATTATTTCGCAAGTATCTTCAATTTCCGCTCTTCTTTTGCAAACCGCAAAAAACTGAGCTGGTTCCAAATGATTTTTACTTCTTTCTTTCTAATCTCTATCACACTATTACCTGTGGCTCTGCAAAATGCTCAACTCAAAACCTATCCTTTGACAACCTTTGTCAGCGATGTGTTTGATCCTTTATCAACAGACGTTATGAAAGATATCCAAGAACACGTCGTGATCAAAGACCAAGAGCTCACCTATACAGGGACTAACCCTGTACACAAGACTTCAAAAGGACAGGTTATCTTAGGCCAAGAGGCAAAGACTAGTGAAGGCAAGGAGTTAACACTCCATTTTGATCGCAAACAATTGATTATCTCAAAAGAGAATAAAGAACTCGCTACAGTCTCATACCAGGCTATTAATCAAGAGAGCCTTCGGGATAAAAAAAGCTTCACTCAAGCTATCTCTAGCGATTGGTTCCGCGACAATCGACTCCCTGTCAGTCTCTTTCTCGTGATTTTCTCTGGCTTCTTGTCGACAGTCAATTATTTGATTCTCATCCTAGGGGCATCTTTCTTCCTCTACTTGACACGAAAATCTCGACTCTTTTCACTACAAACTTTCAAGGAATGTTTCAATTGTATTCTGAATTGCCTGGGGCTCCCTATTTTACTAAGTGTCCTCATCAGTTTACTATTCCATCAAGTATTTACTACGACGATCATGATCCAAAATGTCTTATTTGTACTCTATCTTGCTATGGTATTTTATAAGACCCACTTCCGTGATCCAGACTATCACCGCTAGGAGGTTTTCTCATGCGTGTTACCATCAAAGATGTGGCGAAACTCGCTGGCGTCGTGCCTTCAACTGTCACGCGCGTCATCCAAAACAAATCCACGATTAGTGATGAAACAAAAACGTGTCCGTGAGGCCATGGTCGAATTGGACTACCATCCCAATCTTAATGCTCGCAGCCTTGTCAGCCAATCTAGTCAAGTCATTGCTTTGGTCCTACCAATCGACAGTGACGTCTTCTACCAGAATCCTTTCTTCCCAACTGTTTTAAGAGGGATTACCCAGATCGCGTCAGACAATGATTATGCCATCCAAATCTGTACGGGGCAAAATGAAGAACGGCGGCTCGATAATCTCAAACAACTCATCTACGGAAATCGTGTAGATGGTTTGATTTTCCTTTATTCCAACCCGAATGATCCCCTCGTTGAATTTGCACTGAAGGACAAGTTTCCCTTCCTCATCCTCGGAAAGGCGGCTTCTCCTTTTGTTTCGCTAGTCGATAATGACAATATCAAGGCCGCATTTGATGCGACGGATTATTTCATTCAACAAAACTACCGAAAAATTGCTTTTATCGGGGGAAACAAAGAGCTGTTTGTGTCTCAAGACCGCTACCAAGGTTATAAAGAAGCCCTCCAAAAAGCAGGGATTCCTCTCGATGAAAAACTCGTTCATTTTTCATTTGGGTTTATGTTAGAAGATAATTCTTATCAAATGATGGAGAGTCTACCGTTAACAGAACTAGATGCGATTATGACGACCGATATTCTCGTTGCTGAAGGGGTGCGCCAATACCTATTAGAACACCAGCTGACAATCCCGATTATTTCCTTTGATTCGATCAAGCCACGACTCGATATTGAAGCCTATATTGACATCAATGCGGTGGAACTCGGGCGTGAATCTGTCCGGACCATCCTTCAAATCATCAAAGATCACAAAGAAGGAAAAACTGTTTGCTACCGTCAATTGATTGACCATACCATTACGAAACTTTAGGAGTCTTTATGTCTACATTTACTGCTTATTTAGATGACCAAGACCTCATTCGTATCCAAAAGGGAGAGGAGCATATCCTTCCTTTTTATTTGGAAACGAACCAAGGTCATCTTGCCTTAATCCCTGTCAAAACGTCAAGTGCAGCGACTGACACAGGAGACTATTTCTTAAGCCCTATTCCGCTTGAACTCGGAGAAGAGTACACCATCTACGATGCTGCTGGAAATTCTTCTATTCTCCACTATCGTCAAATTGTTCGAAAACCCATTTTTGATCAAACCTTCACCTATACTGGAGAAGATTTAGGAAGTTTCTACACACCACGTCAGACGCAATTTAAATTCTGGGCACCCATTTCGCAAGATGTGACCCTCCATATCGAAGATCAGGTCTATCCGATGCATCGTACAGAAAATGGTGTCTGGAAACTCTTGCTCAAAGGGGATTGGGAAGGAGCTGCCTACCACTATGAGTTCCGTGTCAATGGCCTAGAACGTCGGATCCACGATCCCTATGCTCTATCCTCTTTGGCCAACTCTGGAGACAGCTTGGTCATCGACCGGAAGAAGATTACACGTCCTATCACACGTGCTGCTCGTCAATTAGACCCGACAGAAGCAATCATCTACGAGATGAGCGTTCGGGACTTCTCTGTCCAAAAAGAGGCCGGCTTTAAACACCCTGGTAAGTTTAAAGGGTTGACAGAATCGCCTCAACTCAATGGTCAGATCCTTGGATTTGATTACCTTCAAAAACTTGGCATTACCCATGTACAGTTACTTCCTGTCTATGATTTCGGTAGTGTTGATGAAGAGAATCAATGGAAAGCCTACAACTGGGGTTATGATCCTGTCCAATACAATGTTCCAGAAGGTAGCTATGCCAGTGACCCCAACGATCCTTATGCACGGATTTGGGAACTCCAAGATGCTATTGCAACCTATCACCAATCTAATCTTAGTGTTATCATGGATGTGGTCTACAATCACGTCTACCAGGCCGGGATGAGTATGCATTTGAACAAATCGTACCCGGTTATTTCTACCGCTATAATGCAGAAGGAGAGCGGACCAATGGAACCTTCTGTGGGAATGATGTCGCAAGTGAACGTTCCATGGTAAGACACTATATCAAGCAATCCCTCAAGCAATGGGTTTCCCTCTACGGCTTTGATGGTTTTCGCTTTGACTTGATGGGAATCTTAGACATTCAAACCATGACAGAGATTGCAGAGGAGCTCCGTGAAATCTATCCCAACGTCTATCTCTATGGCGAAGGGTGGAAGATGGATACAGGCCTCTCCTGAAGACCAGCTCGCTCACCAGTACAACTCAAAACGATTACCAGATTTTGGCTTTTTCAGTGATAATTTCCGGGATACGGTCAAGAGAACACTCTTAGCCGATCACCGTCGTGATAGTCAAACATCCAGCCAATGATTTTTCTAATATCCTAACAGCAAATGTCGGGAAAGTAGGACCTGCTCATTTCATCCAACCTCAACAAGCCATTCAGTACGTCGAATGCCATGACAATGCAACTGTTTTTGATTATTTCCAACTTGAAAAAGAAGCGATTCGTCTAGAGGAGCGAAAAGCTCTCTCACGCCTCGCTCTTCATTTGGTATTATTATCCCAAGGTGTACCGTTTTATCCATGCTGGTCAAGAATGTTACCGCACAAAAGGGCTCGAAGACAACACCTATAACTTGCCAGATAGTCTCAACCAATTGGACTGGACATCCCTTTCAAAATGCCAAGAAGAACTTGCTTTTCTTAAAGAATTGATTGCTTACCGGAAATCGCAACCTCTCCTTCGTTTGAAAAAAGGACAAGAGATTCGCGACTACTGTGATGTCAAATGGTTGTCTGATCATCATTTAATCTACACGATTGAGAAAGATCGTGAAAAAATAACGATTCTCGTTAATCTCGGTGATCAGGACACTGACCTATCAACATCCGAGCGATAGTCAACTGCTATTTGCCTATCCTCATGCAAATCTCAAACGCCTATTCCTAAAGGAAAGGAACTTTCTATTTCCGCCCATAGTTGGCTCCTTCTCCGAGAAGCTGAATAAACAAATAAGGTCACCACAATGTGGTGACCTTAATTTTTATTCTTCTGTTTCCACAAAGCGTCCAATGATATGAACGTTTTCTGAAATGGTGATAAAAGCCTGAGGATCAGCTTTTTTCATAATATATTTGAATTCATTAAACTCTGCACGCGTAATAACTGTCAGCAGAACCGCTTTCTCCTGATGGTTATAGGTTCCTTCTGCATTGTGGATAATGGTTGCTCCACGATGCAATTTTTTATGAATCTTTTCAATAATGGCATCTGGCTGGCTCGTTACGATCATGGCCTGCATCCGTTTTTGCTTGGTAAAGACAGCATCCGTTACTCGACTCGATACGAAGATGGTAATCATAGAGTAAAGAGCATACTTCCAACCAAAGGTCAAACCAGCGATCGACATAATGGAGGTCCCATTGACCAAAAAGGAGATGCTGCCGACATTCTTTCCTGTCCGTTTTCGAATCGTCAAACTGACAATATCCGTTCCACCACTGGAAATGTTGTTCCGAAGAGCAAAACCAATCCCTGTTCCCATGACAACCCCACCAAACAGGGCATTCATGATCGGATCGTTGGTCAACGTAATCACTGGCACGAACTGAATAAAGAGGGAACTCATCGAAACCGTAATAAAGGTAAAGATGGTAAATTTATGGCCAATTTGATACCAAGCCACAATCATCAAAGGGATATTGATGGCATAAAAGGTCAAGGAAACGGGAATCGTAAAGCCAATAAAGCGATGGCTCAGAACAGATAAAATTCCGAGCTAGACCTGCTGCACGCACTGGAGTATACATGGCCTACGGTTGAAAGAAGAAGGATATTGACGGCAACCGCGGATGAGAACCATACGTTGCTGAGGAAGTTGCGACACTTTTTCATCGTATTTCTCACGGGAGATGCTCTTCAGCACGCGCAATAATTTAATGTTATAAGCTAGTCGCCGCACATGATAGCGAAATAGCTTATGAAAGCGAGTTTTTTTCATTTTCAATCCATCGATTAGAAGAAAAGGAAGATCTTGGAGCAACTGGATTCCTAGACTTTCCTTTTCTCTCTTGTCCTATTCTTGCTCTGCTAGTTCTACTTGAAGATTTAACTCATCCAATTGCTTTTCAGAAACGACAGAAGGAGCTTGTGTCATTGGATCTGTCGCCTTGTTATTCTTCGGAAAGGCAATGACTTCCCGAATATTATCTTCACCTGCAAGAAGCATCACGAAGCGGTCCAAACCAATCGCCAATCCTCCATGTGGTGGGAAACCGTAATCCATTGCTTCCAACAAGAACCCAAATTGTTCATTAGCAGCTTCTTTTGTAAACCAAGCGCCTATGAACATCCGTTCTTGTAAATCTTTTTATGATTAATCCGTAGGCTTCCTCCACCTAGTTCATGGCCATTTAAGACGACCATCTGTAGGCAATCGCCCGAACTTTTTGAAAGATCGCCTTCCAATTCATGCTCTGTTTCAGCTTGTGGAACGTACAATGGATGGTGAGCAGACACTATCAACGGCCCCTTCTTATTCGGACCATTCTAAAGCGTTGGCCAATCCATCTACCCAGAGGATAGTATTGAGAGTGATTGTTTGTCAATCAAGTCAAGCTCTTCGCATAGACGAACACGCAAAAGCACCAAGCGTTGCATTGGCTAACTAAGAGTATCTCGCTACAGAGAGACTAGATCTTTGTCTTCTAACTGTAAAGCAGCTGTCAAGTCACTTGTCAAGTCTGTCAAGAACTTCGCAACAGGACCGTTCAAGGCACCCTCAGCATATTTCACCCAAGCAAGACCTTTTGCACCACCGTATTGCTTTCGCAACTTATGTCAGTTCTTATCGTGATGTCTTTGCTGAGAGTAATGGATCCGCTGCACCTTTGACAACGATCGCACCTAACTGCCGGAGCTTCTGAGAAGACTTTGAAGTCTACACCCTCGTTACAGCTCTGCCGTCTAAGTCTTAGAAGCAACATTTCAAAACGTGTATTCTGGTTTATCTGAACCATACAAGGCCATAGCATCATCATAATTCATCCGTGGGAATGGGAGTGTTACTTCAATTCCCTTGGTTTCTTTCATGACACGTGCAATCAAGCCTTCTGTGATATCCTGGATTTCTTTGATCGCCTCAAGAAAGAGGTTTCCAAGTCGGCCTCGTACTTAAGCTCAGGTTGGACGGTGCTTCCTCGTAAATCCTCATCCCGGAAACGCTTCATCGATTTGGATAATAAGCGGTCAAATCCAGCATTCATCAACAATTGTTTTTTGTAATCTGAGGACTCAGTGGAAGGGCACTTAGAAATGCCCCTTGTTGACACACGGGGAAGGAACCAAGTAGTCACGCGCTCCTTCTGGAGTCGACTTAGAAAGGAACGGAGTTTCCATCAGGTCAATAAATCCTAATTCATCTAAGTAATTGCGGATTGAATGAGTTGCTTTTGCACGCGGAGTTTGAGGTTTTCCAACATCTCAGGACAGCGACGAAGGTCTAAGTAGCGGTAATCGAAGACGAGTATCATCGTTGGCTTCAATACCGTCCTTGATTTCAAATGGTGTTGTTTTGGCGGTATTGAGAACCGTAATAGTTTCTACCTTGAGTTCTACTGCTCCTGTAGGCAAGTTCGGATTCGCTTGTTCACGAGCTTCCACAAGACCTGTCACTACTACAACATATCCACTGCGGATGCTTTCGGCTGTGGCCATCACTTCTGGCACTAACTGTTTCTGGATTGATCACCAATTGCATGATTCCTTCGCGGTCGCGTGGATCGATGAAGATCAAACCACCGATCACGACGACGGGCTAACCCCATCCTTTCAAAGGCAGACACGAGTTCCAATGTGTTCTCCACGAACACGTCCAGCATACATTGAACGTTTCTTATTTCTAATTAATCTCCAAACTAATATTCTTCCCTTCTGTATTTTAACATATAGAGACCAGCAGAAAGTGGCCTTTGGCTCAGCTTGCCAGTCACCAACTTCTTTGGGTTATCGTGGCCAACTCTTCCTTCACACGGGATCATCGTGGCAGAGAGCGGGGGCTATCACCTTCGTCATTAAAGTCGCACGTCCCAAATCGCCAGACAGCTGACTGCTATGTCCAAAAATGGGGGGATAGGTAGCGGAAAAAGAAATCTCCCCTAAGCACATAGGTCATGCCACCCACAATAAAAAAGATCACAATTCCCTGAACGATTGCGTAAAACCAAATTTTTTTCACACTATTCTCCTTTTCACAAACCAGCTGACTTATCCACTGTTTTTTATCACTTATCCACAAAAATGTGGATAACTTTTCTCTTTGCCCCCTCAAAAGAGGAAGCGTCAGAAGCATCAGGACTTGCTTTCATCCATTTACAAGCAAGTTTCCCACAGCCTGTGGATAACTCTCTTGCTTATTTGTGACTTTCTCGTCACTTTCCTCACAAATCAAGGAGCCAGGATTTGATCCCGCCCCTACTGGATCAAGCATTATTAGAAGATTCCCGTTGTCTGAGTGTCCCTTTATGTCCAAGTGCAGATCTTTGCTGAAGAAGCGATCCATTTAGGATGGCAAGGTTGGAGCTTTTTCGTAGCCTTTGTGACAAAGGGGATTGACCGCTTTTATCAAAGGCTAGCCAACCATTCCATCCCATATGAATCGTATCTTCCATAAAGTAGGGCTGATCACCATCTTTAGAAAAGTCAGCAATATTGGTGAATCCTTGACTTTCCAATTGGTAACGAATCTTTTGAACAGCCTGTTCATACTTTTCTTGGCTCCAGCCCTGTGTATTTCATCCAAGCTGGCATTTGACTGGAGGAGCCAGCGAAGATCACACTGGTCCGAGATTTAGCAAACTGGTCTAGAACCAACTGCAAGTCAATTGTGCACTCCGGAGATTAGACACCTTAGATCGTTGTTTTTGGAAACCTTCACCAGTTTTCTTCAACTTCATTTTTAAACGATGTGTTGTAAAAATGATTGCCTGATTCTGCTGTCGTTGTTATTAGGTTTTGACTTTGGCTTTCAGCCGTTGCAATTTCCTCCAATTTCTCATATATGAGAATTGGTCTGGCAAATCTTGTAGACGTGTTTTTAACCTTCTTATCGTAATTCCCGTTGTGTTGTACGCGAGCAGATTACTCAATAACGGCATCTTCGCGCTGGACCAGGTGGGGGAAACAAACTGGTTCAAAAGACCGGATCGAATCTTTGAAATTTTCTTTGCCTTGAGAAATGCCTGTCACAACACTTCGCAAGGCGACATTTGGATACTGTTGCAACAGGCGCTTCTGCGGCATACTTGCGGATGCGAGCATCCTGTTGGTGATTGGCAATAAAGCTATTCAACTGATCGCTATTAAAGAATTGTTGAAAGGCAGAGGAATCATAGCCCTTTTTGGTGAACCATTGCGGAGAAACCACATAAACAGCTGTATTGTCCTTGAGTTCTGGCAAAATCTGTTGCATTCCAAAATACTGGTTCAAAGAAGCCGCACCACGTTCTCCTAAAAAGTAGGGTCTGTAATCGCGGTCATGATCGCTCGGCCAAAACTGCTGGATGCAACCTACATCAAAACGCAGAACCATTCACTTGAGCCGAAATAAGGAACAAAGCGATGCTGTGGATCCGAAAGTGCTTCTTGCTTCTTTGTACGACTCTTGAAGCCTTCTGCATTCAGACTAACCGCAGCTTTTTTCTCTTCAGTATAGTTGTGCTTATGATTGATTGGATAAAAGAATAATGAAGCTGCTACCATGAGGAGCGCGCAAAATGCGGGCCCTAAAATCAGCCATAAACGCTTAAGCATTCTGAAGCTCCGTTACACCTTCTACGATCTTGTTGGCAGTGTTCCAATCATCGCGTCCAAATTCTGATACAGGAACACGGATGCCAAAGCGACTTTCCAATTCCACAATCAATTCGACTGTTCCCATACTATCAAGGACACCGCAGTCAAAGAGATCCTCATCCATCATGTCTGAGACATCTTCCATAAACAATTCGTCAATAATTTCAATTACTTGTGATTTTACATCCATTTTTTATTCTCCTTTTATTTCACTTTTGGGAACCATTGTGATCCAAGAATCCTGAGAAGATCAGGAAGGACAGCATCACTGTATTAAAGGTGATAAAGATCCCCAAAGCCTTGGTCCAACGATTGTCCGGTATCGGATCCAATCCTTTTGCTTTTCTTTCTTTATTGATGGTCTTTTTCTTGCGAATCCAAGCATCATTGATAACCATTCCAAGCCCATGGAAGAGCCCATAAGCGATGTAGTACCAGGTCACTCCTAGCCAGAAGCCTCATGAACCAACATATTGATAATGTAGGCAACATTTGAGGTGGTGATCCGGCTCTTGAACACTTTATTGCGCATCAATACCATCACGAGACGCATAAAGACAAAATCACGGAACCAGAAAGATAAACTCATATGCCAACGATTCCAGAATTCCTTTAAGTCACGTGATTTAAGGGACCGATCAAAGTTGATTGGACTTTTAATTCCCATCAGATTTGAAGTTGCCTAAAGCAAACATCGGAATAGCCTGCAAAGTCAAAGAAAAGGTCAAAGCCATAAACATACATGACTCCCAGCGTTCCGATATTGAAGAATCCACCTTGAGACAAGGCATAGGTCTGCACATGGCCTAACAATAAGTGGCCAAAAATATGAGCTAGGATAAATTTATAAAGGAAGCCATACATGATATACTTAACAGCTTGCTCCAACATATCCAATAATTCTTCACGCTCAGGAATAGCGTTATAATCCTCATTAAAACGCTTGAAACGATCAATCGGCCCACTTGAGAAGGTCGGCATAAAGAGCATAAAACGTAAGAATTTCAAAGTGTGAATTCTTTCAAGACACCATCCGCATTTCGATGATCATTCCGACAGCCCGGAAGGTTAAATACGAAATCCCTAAAAATCCAAACAAGGATTGGTGCCCGTTCTTGATCGCTGGCTCTACCTTAACAAAGATCAGGGGCAAGACAGACAAGAAGGAATGAAGATAGAAAATCCACTTATTGTCCGCTTTCTGACGATAAATCTTGTAGGAATACACAATCAAGATTTGCCAGACTACGTAAAAGAGTAAGGCATAAATTTGCTTGAGATTCGAACCTGTCAGCATCAAAATGATAAAGATCAGACTCACCAGTCCTTCATATACCGGAAAATCTCTTTTTGAAAAAGAGACCCACAAAGATCGGCAAAAAAGCTAGAATGAGGTAGATAAAATAGATCGGTGTTCCATAGTGTTCTAAATGAGGGAGCTGTTTCAAAAACTCGATCATCGGTTGTTAACCTCGCTAATCAACCCTTTGATGTCGATTTTCCCGTTTGGTGTTAATGGCAGGCTGTCACGGTAAAGGAATTTTGAAGGCATCATATAAGACATCATGATGTTTTCTAAATCTTCCTTAATGGCTTTCGTGATATCAATTTCGCGCTCAAATTGTTCTTTGACACCCTCTTTTAAGATGACATAGGCCAAGAGATTTTGCACCTTGTGATCTTTATTATAACGCGGTACTGCGACTGCTGAGTCAATATACTTCGATTTATTCAAGTTTTGAGAGACATCCTCTAGCTCGATACGATAACCGTTAAACTTGATTTGGAAGTCCATTCGACCACCATAGAGAAGGAGTCCTTCATCCGTCATGGTTCCGACATCTCCTGTATGGTAGGCTGGAAGACCTTCAAATTCGAAGAAGGCTTCTGCTGTTTTCTCTGGATTATTCATATAACCTTTTGAAACGGCTGGTCCAGACACGATGATTTCCCCTTGCTCACCATTTGGCAATTTGTTTGCCTGCCTCATCAATGATGAAGGTTGGAGAATCTTCTTTGGTATAACCAATTGGCAGACGTTTCAAAGTAGCTAACATCTCATCTGTTACGGCTACAGCCGAAAGAGCTACAGTTGCTTCTGTTGGGCCGTAGGCATTGATGATGCGTGCATTTCGGAAACGCTCGCGCAATTTCTGAGCAGTCTTGACTGTCAACTCTTCCCCATCAAAGTAGAAATGGGTGATCCCTGGCATTTTTTCAGCATTGAAATCTTCAGACAACATGGCCATATCTGCAAAAGATGGTGTTGAAGTCCAGATAGCAATCGGAAGAGAAAAGATGGTCGCAAAGAGTTGTTTGAAGTCTTGAGTAATGGCTGATGGAAGAGCAAAAAGCGTTCCTCCAAGAGCCAAGGTCGGTGCCCAGTACATGACAGACAAGTCAAAGGAATAGGGCGGTTGCGCCAACATTTGCGGACGCTCTGGCGTTGCAAATTCCTTGTCCGTAATCATCCAGTTGGTAAAGCTGAGCAAGTTATCGTGCGAAATTTGCACCCCTTTTGGTTTCCCAGTTGTCCCTGAGGTAAAGATGATGTAGTAGTTATCATCCCCTTTAACCGGATGTTGCAAGTCATAGGCATGCTGAGCCGCATAAGCTTCACGCACTTGCTCCAAGGACATGATTGGAGCAGCTGGGTTTTCCAATGGAAATTCATTGATGGCAATAATCAAGCTTGGCTCTGCTACTTCAACAATGGCAGACACGCGCTCCAAGGCAGAGTGGCTATCAATTGGGATATAGGCATGGCCAGATTTTGTCAAGGCCACAAAGGTTGCTAACATTTCATATTCTTGTCCACCAAAGACCACTACAGGTGACTTTTCAGGAAGTCCCATTTGGTCGATGTGGGCAGCCAAGCTATCTGAATCAGCCTTTAATTGGCCATAGGTATGCTCCTCACCAAGGACATTGTAGACCGGATAGTCTGGTTGTAGTTGCGCATAACGTTCAATTGTCTCGATCATATCAGTAATTGGTTGGTTTGACACGGTTAGGAGTCTCCTTTTCTAAAATTCGTTGTAGATAAAGCCACCCTGACCTTGACCAAGGTAACTAAAGAAATAAAGTAGGGCTAGGAAAATGGCGAAATACAAGACCGTCTGCCCGATAAATTTATAAAGTGTTTTATGTTTCATAAGTTTCACTCTTCATTTTGATTGTTACTCACTATTTTACCATTTTTTATACCAAGTAAGCAATTTTAAACATAGTGAGAATGTCGTAGAAAACGTTATCATTTCAGATCATTCAAGCCGTTTAACGAAAGTATTTTTCTTTAATCAGTTTTCTGGTTGAAATCCTATTCTATTTCACAGTCCCCTGATGAATCAACTCCAGACACTTGTCCAGATCCACATCTCTCTCGAAATGGCTAGGTGTCCAAGAAATTCTATATCGGGTAGAACACCCTGATCCGTCATTCCTTCCCTTGATCCACGCTTAAACAGCGAGAAGTGGGAAACATTAAACAAAAATTATCATAATCAACCGTACAACAATTAGAGTAGTCTAGAATCCCAAGAGTTGGTCGACCCACCACCGTTACCTTCTTAAACTGCTTCATCATCTGAACAAAGTTATCCCCAGATGAAGCACAATAAATATCTGATAAGATAAAGATCTGTTCAGGATAGTGGCCACCTCTAACCTCTGGGAAGAATTCCTCGCTTTCTTGCCTGATACGGCATGTAGCCTTGTCCCCAATGGTGGATCAAATTCTCTTTCATATCTTCAAGTAGCTTATCTGTTTCGGGACTAATTTCTTCCTGTTGCATCCAGTCCTCAAAGTCTTTCAAGCGCAGGTCAACATTGCGCTCTGTGTAGAGAATTTCCATGCCATCATCATCCCAGTCAAGCGAATCATAGCCCTGATCCTTCTCTAGTTTGAGATGTAACAGAGGAAGATATAGAGAATCCGTCCCTCCACTGTTACGTCGAACATCAATGATAAGAAACTTGACTTCCGTCATCATCGGTAAACACTCTTGATATACCCGACTAATGGCTCCTTCATCCATAAAGTTATCCAGACGAAGATAAAGAATCTCATCGTCTAATCGTTTCCAAAAAATCTGATCTTGGATCGGTTCTCGACTAGGGACTACTTCAATGGTCTTTTCTATCCCTTCTCGAAGCAGGGTGACACTCGTTGACTGAGAGACCAAATCCGCCCATTCTCGGTAGTGTCTTTCAGGGGTCTTACTGATAAAATAGTCTTTATGAAGAGAAGCTATCTGATCCAAGTCACTTCCATCCAAACCTAGGATCTGATCTCCTACTTGAAGACCCGTATCTTCATTAGCTTCCTCAACATACAGTTTCTGTCCGTTTATTCTCAAAAGAAACCCTTTTTGACTGGCCTTTTTATCTCGAAAGGAAACATGCCCGATCACCCCAAAACTAGCTAGGTAAGTCTTAACTTGATAGAGAAAGGCATCATCTGTCATATCATCTGTAATGTTTTCTCGAAAAGGCTCTAGATCGCATCCTTTTCGATCCTTGATGGTAGATGAATCATGGGTCATAATAGAGACGACATCTTCAAAAATAGCAGTCTTTTTCATATAAGGATTCCTTCAATTTTTTAGAAACAGTATACCACTTTTTCTTAAAAAGTTCTTAAAATCCTAAAAAACTATCCTAAAGTAGGATAGCAGTTATAGATTCTTTCTTTTCTTCGCTTTCTTTGTCAGAGCGACATCACAATTTTCAATCTTGCTAATCAATAGATTGGCAAGAGCAAAATCATCGATGTTCGATTTCATATTTACCTCGTAGTTCAAGGTCAGTTGTTCTCCAGCTTGAGCCGTTGTGACAGAAATAAAGTCAATTTCTGAACAACTTTGGTCCAACAACTGACTGATTTGTTCTGGCAACAGAATCTTGTTCTTGAGACGGTAATAGTCAAATGGCGGCGCCGTTGATGGTCTGCCTTACTCTGTTTGTTCTCTAATACCAGCCACACCCCTAGTAAAGAGAGAGTTGATAAAATGGCCAATAAAAGATAGCCCGAACCTGCAGCCAGTCCTATAATCATAGCTAAGAAAATGGCAATCAACTCTCTCGAACCACTCGTAGCCGAACGAAAACGGATCAAACTAAAGGTCCCTGCCACTGCAATCGAGGTTCCCAAACTTCCATTGACCAAAAAGATCACTAAGGTCATCATACAAGGAAGCAAGGTCAAACTAATGACAAACTCTCGAGTGTAAAGTGTTCGGTATTTATAGGTCCAAGATAGGGCCAGCCCTAGAAAGAGGCTGACCAAAAGGGCCAGCAGTAAGCGCAAGGGATCCACCGCTGCTGTAGCATTATTAAAAATAGAATCAAATAGATTAGACATAGGCAGCACCTACCGTTTCTTGAACTGGTCTTGGGGCATAATCCAAGCCTTGTGATTTATGATAAGCACAGCTATATTTTGAAAATTTCTGTTTCACCAAACCATACTTCTCTAAAATATCCTTTAGCCATTTAGGTTCTTGGCCAGGAGCCTTAATTTCCATGATCACGAAGTCATCCTCTAGTAGAGGTTCTCCTTTCTTCCCATCAAAAAGGCTAACAGCCTGATCTCGAAAGACTAAGTTTTGATCGATTGTCACGCGAATCTTCTGATAAGGATAACCCTGAATGGATTTCTTTTCTTTGAGAGACAAACGATCATAGTAAATGAACATCCGTGGTTCCAATCGATGACCATAACGTTTGCGTAATCTCTGAATCTCTTGCACTAAGTCTGGATCTTGTATCTGATGATCTACTTTCCCATCTGTCATCAAGTTGATAATGGCTTGTGAAGTGGCGACTAGACGGAATTTATGGCCAATTCCTTCTTCATCTTTTGACTTCACCTCTAGAAACACTGGACTGTCTGCTTGAGGTTTTTCTATATAAGTCCGCATCCGAATTTTTTCACGGCGGTGTTGTTTGGCAAGAGCATCTTGAATGACATCAAAATTTTCCGTATCAAAATAAATGTTTGAAATGGTTGAGGTTGGGTAATCATCTTCTACGACGTATTCTTTTAAGTCTTTGATCAAGTCCTTCACGTCATCTTTTGCGACGATATATTTTGTTTCGATTCGTTTGAAACTTGTCTCAATTGTTTTTTTCATGTTTCTTCTCCTTTAAGGGGGATCTATTGTTTCTAACCTTCAGTAAGTATGAATACGACTTACGTGCTTTCTAGTTTAATGGGACTTTCTTAACTGGTCATTAAGCCAAACTTAAAGAAAACTAAAGTTAAGGTTCCTTTCAGAAAAACTTTAGGAAACTTTCAGCTAGCAACTTTAGACTAGGAGCATATCAATTGAACGAGAGGAAAAGCTCATGAAATCAAACAAATGGAAATTTTTATTAACGGGGGCCGTGGCAACCCTCACCTTACTGACAGCTTGCACCCAGGCGTCATCACAATCAGCTACAAAAAGCAATACTGCACAAACAACCGCTACTTCTACTTCAAAAAATAAAACAAACAATTCCAACTATTTTACAGATAAGGACAAGGACAGCTCTTATGATGAAAGCAAAGCCTCTACTGTAAAACTGTCTGGTTCGTCTGCAAGTGTATCAGGTGACGGCGTAGCTGTATCTGGATCCACCGTGACCATCTCAAAGGCTGGAACCTATGTCATCTCTGGTGAATCCGATGGGGTTCAAATCAAGGTCGAAGCAGGTGACTCAGATGATGTTCACATCGTCTTGAAAGGCGTTACCATGACCAACACCAACGCGCCAATTTCTGCTACGAAAGCAGGACATGTCTACCTCACTCTAGCAGACGGCACGACCAATACCTTGTCTGATTCAAGTTCAAACAATGATGAAGATGCCGATGCAGTCGATCTTCTCTAAAGGCGACCTCACCATCAATGGTTCAGGTACGCTCAACATTGATGCCAAGAAGAACAACGGTATCAAGGCCAATGACACTCTCCATATCACAGGTGGAACCTATAAGATCACGGCTGTAGGAGATGCCTTCAACGTCAATGACGAACTCAATATCACTGGCACGACCATGACCATCGATGCAGATGAAGATGCCGTCAAGGTGGATAATGATGAAGATACTTCGGTCGGAACCATGTATCTGTCTGACAATACCATGACCATATCAGCCGGAGACGATGGAATCCATGCTTCTGGTGATCTGATCATCGATAGCGGAACCTATGAGGTAACAGAGTCTGTCGAAGGTCTCGAAGGAAAATCGATCACCATCAACGGTGGTGATATCACCATCTATGCAACCGATGATGGTGTCAATGCAGCCAATGCTAATGCCAACCAAGATGAAATTTTCTTCACCATGAATGGTGGAACCCTCAACGTTGAAGTTGGCCAAGGCGATACCGATCCAATTGATTCGAATGGAAATATCACTGTTACCGGAGGAACCATTAAATTAACGGGACAATCTGGATTCGACTTTGATGGTACTGCTACCTACACTGGCGGAGACATCTATATCAACGGTGAAAAACAAACGGAAATTGTCAACTCCATGCCTGGAGGCGGTGGGGCTCCAGGCGGTGGCGGACCTCAAGGCGGTGGACCTGGAGGCGGGCATCAATAATAACAAACAAAGGCAGGATTTCTTCCTGACCTTTTTTTGTTGCCTTTTTTATGATAGAATAGAAATTCAATCAGCTTATCGAAAGGAACATGATGAAAAAACAGACACTACCTCTTTCTTCACACTCTTGCTGTCTCTTCTTTTTCTATCAGCCTGTGTGCCGGACCTTAAGATCAACTTTAAAAAAGTACCCACTGCTACCAGCTCAAAAAAGAAAACCCTATAAAAAAGTAGCTCGAGTCGTTCTAGCCTCCCGAGTCGCTCAACCAGTTCAAATAGCTCAAGCAACTCCTCTAGCTCTCCCTCAACCACTACACAAGCCCTCTTCTGACATCGTCACAACCGAAGGACTCCCTAGAAATGCTCAAGAAGCTCCAAAAGATAAGATTTATGCGACAGGGAACTTAAAAGTAGCCTACTCTAGAAATGACGATAAAATTTTTGCACAGACGCCGGATTATGAAGGATATACCACCGCTCTTGTCCAAACAATTCTTGGGAATCCAGAGAAACAAATAACAGACCCTGCTTATATTGCCGAATCTTTTGAAAATACCGAATTAGAAAATATTAAAGGGCTCTACCACGAGGGAAAAATCACAGGGGAACAAGCTCACGCCTTTTTGATGGGAGCTGTTGATCTCAAACAAGCTTCTAAATTCGGAGTAAACTACACCATTTACACCTATAAAAACAACACTATCCAACTGGTCTTTGAAAACGACCAACTTCTCTATATTACTCCAAATCCTGATGTCGTCTTCTTTAAATAATTTACATTCTCGCTTAGACAAGCGAGAATTTTTGTTTCACATGAAACAAAAAACTCCCAACACATTCTGTTGGGAGTTCCCGAAGATTAGTCCTCTTCATATTGTTTTGGATTATAGAACCACATTCCTAGCCCTGCAAAAAGAGCAATAGTCATCAGAAGGAAGGCCACTTGATTTCCAATTTCTCCTGTCATCGAAATCGTTTGACGAAGACCAGAAACGGTATAACTCATTGGCAAGAATGGATGAATGGCTTGGAAAAAGCCATTTGTCAAAGCAAGAGGATAGGTTCCTGCACTAGAAGCCAATTGCAAGAGCAAGAGGATCAAGGAAAGGAAAGCACCGATCTTTCTTTGCCATGTTGTCAAAGCAGTCACGATAGACATGAAGGCCACACTACCAATCACACAAAGGAAGAGAGTAGCCATCTCATGATTAGCTGATAAACCAATCAAGTGAACGGCACCATAGACCAAGACTCCTGCAATCACCGCAATCGTTCCGTTGACCTCAAAGCGAGATTTAAACCATGCCCAGCGACTTTCAGGATGACGACCGGATGGCAATTTTGCAAAGATCATATTGGTTGACAAGGCACAAACAAAGAGTGCTACAGAGATCATATAAGGAGCCATTCCGACACCATTCACCGGGACATTGTCACGGTCTGTTTTAGACAAAGTGACAGGATCTGCTAAGGTTTTAGCGTTTTCTTTTTCAGTTGTAGCCACATTCAATTGTCCCTTAGCATCGTTTAATCCTTGACTCAAGGTTTGGCTTCCTGTTGCTAATTCACCTAAACCATTTGTCAATGTTTGGCCACCTGCTGCTAATTTGCTGGACCCATCTGAGATTTGATTTGCACCGTCGGCTAGTTTATCAGCTCCGGTAACTAGTTGACCTGATTTTTCTGTCAACTGATTGACACCAGTGACAAGTTTATTGACACCACCTGCCAACTCTGGAGTCTTGCTGTTCAATTGTCCTACACCGTCAGCTAATTTTCCAGCACCAGCAACCAATTCACCCGACTTACCCTGTTAATTGGGTCGCTCCTGAAGCCAGTTGATTCATGCCTGATGTCAAGGCAGGCATCTTCCCATTTAACTCACCTAGACCAGAAGCTAATTGATTGCTTCCTGCAAGTAATTCTGATGATTTACTATCTAGTTGGCCAACACCTGCTGCTAACTGACTAGCCCCATTTGTTAAAGTACTGCTATTTGTCTGAAGTTGGGTTGCTCCATTAGCGATTTTATCGACACCAGCTGTATAAGCGCCGATCCCTTGACTGATGGTTTGACTAGCTGGCAACAATTGTCCACTAACTGCGGATTGGATCTTAGACAAGCCACTTGACAAGTCTGTCAAGGTAGAAGAAGCTGTCGGTAAAACTTGATTGGCTGCCGTTTGCAGTTGTGTCAAGCTATTTCCTGTATTCAAACTACCTTGGATCGTTTGAATCGTAGTCAAGATCCCTTGAGCCGCCGTTTCACTCGAGCTTGGGCTCGATGAGATCGCCGCATTGATTTCCGCTTGTTGGTCAGCTGTCATTGCTTGATAGGCTGCTGTCCCTTGTACACTTGCAAGGGCATTTGCACGATCCGCTTGGGCTGAAGCAAGGATTGATTGAGCTGAATTCGCAATACTCGCCAATCCAGACGAAAGTTGACTGGTATCTACCGAAGCACTTTTGAATCGCCGCATTTAATTGGTTTAAACCAGCTGCCAATTGATCAATCTGAGCGGATTGACTTGTAGAAGCTTGTAGCTGGCTTGATAATGTTTGAATACCTGATTCTAATTGTGAAACCCCATTTCGAAGGGTAGCAGATTGACTACTTAATTGACCCGCTCCCTCTGATAAAGTAGCGACTCCATTTGTATAGGTTGCTAAACCATTTGAAAAGTTTGACAGGCCTGAATTCAATTGACGCACGCCATTGGTATAATTCCCAAGACCATCATTGAGGGTCCCCTATACCGCTGGTTAATTGACCAACTCCTGAAGCCAACTGAGGGGTTTGACTCGCCATTTGATTGAGACCATTTCCTAATCGATCCACTCCGGTAGCGTAAGCCATCAAGCCTGTATTAAAAGTACCAAACCCATTATTTAATTGATTGACGCCAGATACCAAGTTTGGAAGTTGACCAGCCATTTGATTGAGACCATTTCCTAATTGACCAACACCATCTGTATAAGCCGCTAGACCTGTACGAAGAGTAGTTGCACCATCTGAAAATGCTAAGCTTGAACGAGCCAATGTATTCAAATTAGTAGATAGTGTTTGACCACCCATCTTCCAATTTACTTGCACCATCTGCTAATTTAGCACTTCCATCTGCCGCTGTCCCCATACCAGTTTTAAGCGATCCCATTTTGGAAAATAAAGCTGTTGTATACGTATTGGTCACTTTTTCAGCCACTGACTGCTTCATCTTTGTCATCGCAGTGTCGCTCATTTTCCCTGCGATAAAACTATGACCACTGGACGTTTGGTAATCAATGGTCATCTGTTCCGGATGATTGGTTAAGATGGAGCTAGCTTTCTTTGAAAGATCCTCAGGCAGGGTTACAATCATATAATAATCGCCATTTTTGAGACCATCTTTCGCAGCTTTCTCATCTACAAAATGAAAATCAAGTGAGTCATTGTCCTTCAAATTGGACACCATGTCTTTTCCGATTTCCATTTTTTGTCCATTATATGTAGCAGATTGATCCTTATTGACAACCGCTACAGGAAGATCCGAAACTTGGCCATATGGATCCCACATGGAAGATAGAAAAATAATATTATAAAGAGCTGGAATCAAAGCAACTCCAATCATGACAATGATAAATGTTGGCTTTTTAAGAATAGCCTTCCATTCTTTCATCATATTTTTTGTCTCCTTTTTATACACATTGTCTAAATTTCTGATATAATAGATTATACAGTTTCTAGAAATTTTCACAAGTAGGAAATCTTTATTTTTAGACACTGTGTATAATTTTGTGCAAAAAGGATTAACAGATGACTGAGAGCAATAAACGATTAAAAACAAAACGAAATATCGAGGAGGCGATGGTTCGACTACTAGAAAAGGAATCATTCGACCAAATCACAACGGTTGAGTTAGCACAAGAATCCGGCATTAGTCGCTCTAGCTTTTATACCCACTATCGAGACAAGTACGATATGATCGAGCGCTACCAACAAGCACTCTTTCACAAGCTTGAATATATCTTTGATAAACACCAAGACGACAAGCGCCAAGCGATTACAGAAGTGTTCGAATTTCTAACCAAGGAGCCACTCTTTGCGGTTCTTCTGACAGAGAATGGAACCAAAGAGATCCAAACCTTCTTACGACATAAATTACAGATTCTTCTGGTTGATAGTTTGCAAGAGCGCTATAGTCATAAATCATTAACAGATATTGAAAGAGTCTACAGTTCTGTCTATCTGACCAATGCCTTCTTCGGAGTCTGTCAGATGTGGGTTTCGCGCGGAAAAAAAGAAAGCCCTCAACAAATGGCTGAATTTTTAATGAAAATGTTACGGTAACAGTCTCTCCTGATCGATCTAGATCAGGAGTTTTTTTATTAGCAGGTTTAGGTTTTAAGAAAACAAAAAGGAGAGCAAACCCAGAAATCAACCCTTTAAGACAAAACAAAAAGCCCACTGTAGTAGGCTTTCTGCAAAGTATATCTTAAAATTAAAGCATTTTGTTGTAGAATTCAACGACAAGTGCTTCGTTGATTTCTGGGTTGATTTCATCGCGTTCTGGAAGGCGAGTCAATGAACCTTCAAGTTTGTCAGCATCGAATGATACGAATGCTGGACGTCCAACTGTAGCTTCAACAGCTTCAAGGATAGCTGGAACTTTAGCTGATTTTTCGCGAACTGAGATCACTTGACCTGGAGTTACGCGGTATGAAGGGATATCAACGCGTTTTCCGTCAACAAGGATGTGACCGTGGTTAACGAATTGACGAGCTTGACGACGAGTAGTCGCAAGTCCAAGACGGTAAACAACGTTATCCAAACGACGTTCCAAAAGAAGCATGAAGTTGAAACCGACAGTTCCTTCTTTAACTTTAGTAGCTTGTACGAACAAGTTACGGAATTGTTTTTCACCAAGTCCGTAAGAGAAACGAAGTTTTTGTTTCTCAGCTAACTGCAAACCGTATTCTGACAATTTTGAACGGTTGTTTGGTCCGTGTTGACCTGGTACGTAGTTACGACGTGCCAATTCTTTACCTGTACCTGTAAGTGACAAGCCAAGACGGCGAGATTGTTTCCAAGATGGTCCTGTATAACGTGACATTTGAAATGTCCTCCTATAAAAATAATTTTTGTAGGAAATAACGTTTTAGACAAACCTGATTCGTTCAGAAAGCCTTCGCCCAAACAGCAAAGGTTACTTTTCTAGCTGACTTCCTGTTGACGAGCTTCATTTTGTCCTGCTGTCATTTCGCACAAATTCTATTTTATCACGGAATAGAAACTTTGTAAAGTCCTTCAAAACAATTTCAATGAAATTCAGACAATAATTCTATGATTCGTTTTTTATATTGCAATTGTTGCCAGTCTCTATCCGTTGCTGGATCCCATTTTAAAGGAAGATCTGCAATAATTTCACCGGGATTATGATTCAAGATATAGATCCGGTCACTCAATGTCAAAGCTTCTTCGATACTATGAGTGATCACTAGAGTGGTGAGACCAAGACGTTCCTTACTGTCTAGATACCAGTGATAAAGATCCTGCCTTGTCAATTCATCTAAGGCACTAAAAGCTTCATCTAATAGGAAGACAGAATGACCCAGAAGGTAGGTTCTTAATAGCGCCACCCGTTGCCGCATCCCCCCACTCAGCGCATTAGGATAAAGGTTGGCGATACTTCCCAATTTAAATTCATCTAACAATTTTAGAGCTGTAGATGTCGCCTCTTCCTTAGGAATCTTTTTTAATTGAAGGGGAAGAATAATATTTCCCAATACTGTCTTATGTTCCAACAAAAGATCCTTTTGTAGCATATAGCTGACTTTCCCAAAGGAGATCGGGGCATCATCTACTTCTATAGCGCCCTTTTGTAAGGGAAAGGATCCCAGCAATTAAATTAAACAAGGTTGATTTCCCTACCCCACTTGGACCTAGAATAGAGACGATTTCTCCTTTTTGCACTTCTAGTGATACATTGTTTAAAACTGCTTTATCTCCAAAAGAGAAACTTACATCTTTTACGGTTAAAATATCAGTCACCTACCAATTCATTTGTAAAACCTTTGTCTTCTAAGTCATTTGAAACCAATCCTTGCTCTTTTGCCCAAGCATAAAAAGCATTCCAACGCTTGGAGTCAAACTGCCCCCACTTGTCCTTGTCTGAAGCATATTGACTGGAAAGATATTTTTGGGAAGCTAGTACAAAATCACGCTGGTTAGCCAAGGCAGGGGCCTGTTTAATCAAGATATCCGCTGCTTCTTCTGGATGCTCTATAGCATATTGGTAGCCTTTTTTCACCGCTTGAATGAATTTTTTTGCTTCCTCTTTATGAGACTTCAAATAGTCATTGTTAGCAATAATAACAGGCGAATAGTAGTCAAATGCAGGAACAAAATCTTTCATATAGAAGAAATTGGTCTTCATTCCCTTTTGCTCAGCTAAAATTCCATCCCAACCGTGATAAATCCAAGCAGCATCAAAGACCTTATTTTCAATCGGAGTAATGGAATTTGAATCACTATTTGGAACCAATTTTACTTGATTAAAATCAGCCCCTTCTTTTTTCATCATCGATTTGATCATTTCCAACTCAATCGGATCATTCCAGGTACCATACTTCTTACCAACCAAATCTTTTGGACTTGTGATCGCTGCATCTTTTCTTGAAATAATCCCTGACGTATTGTGTTCGACGATAGCTGCAACAGCGGTAATCCCCGCACCTTTATCCAATTTCTTGGCCATAGAATCTTGGAAATAAATACCAAATGGAGCTTTCCCATTGATAATCAAATCAGAACTACTGTCTTCCGGAGGAAGTTTTATATCTACATCCAGTCCTGCATCTTTAAAGTACCCTTTTTCCTTTGCTACATAGAGACCCGTGTGATTGGTATTCGGGGTCCAATCTAGAATAAAATCAATCTTTTTCAAACCACTTGACGATTGCTTGACAGAATTTTGACAAGCACTCAAGAAAACAAATCCCAATATTATTGAGAAAAATAAACCTATTGACTTTTTCATTAGCTATACCTCTTTTACATTTTTGTCAATTTAATTTTTACACCATTTACAAGTTTGTCAATCCTTTTTCCATTTTAGAATGGTTCGTTCTAATTGGTCAACGAGAAACATACCAAGTAAACTAATAGCAGAAATCAATACAATGATCGCAAACATCGTATCATACTGAAATAACTTCTTCGATTGGATCATATAGACCCCCAATCCATCAAAACCTCCTAACCATTCTGAAACTACCGTACTGATAAAAGCATAGGAAACGCTCACACGTAAACCTGCGAAAAAATAAGGAAGCGCTGCAGGAATTTTATAATGAGCTAAGGTCTGAAAGCGATTGGCTTGCATAATCTGAAACAATCTCAGAATATCTTGATCGCAATGCCGAAAACCATCTAACAGACTGACTACGATGGGAAATACCACCGTAATAATGATCAAAACCAGTTTTGGAAGCATACCATAACCAAACCAAAGAACCAGGATAGGGGCCAAGGCAATCGTCGGAATGGTTTGAATAACAACCATAAAAGGATAGACCAGATCATTCACCCATTGAAAACTATCCATGAGAATCGCAAATCCAGCAGCAAGAAGAACCCCTATAACAAGTCCGATCAAGGCCACTTGAAGGGTAGACAAACTGTGATGAATCAGGAGAGCTCGATCTCGTACAAAGGCATTCCCAATTTCAAGTGGCGTTGGTAATACAAATTTGGGGAGGATATTTAAAAATCCTGCTAACTGCCATAAGACAAGAAGACTGCTAAAACCTGCAAATCCTATCAATTGTTTTGAATATCTTTTTACAAGAGACATCGTAACCTCCTTTCTCACAAATAAAAAACGCCTCCAAAATAGGAGACGGATTGCACAAGGTCACTCATAACGAAAAATACATTTCATTTGTTTCCTACGCTGGCATTACCCAGATCAGGTGCGGTCGAAGCTTACACTTCCTCTCAGACTGTACACAGACTCCCATATGTATTTATTATAATAACTGATTTTAGACGATAAAAGCAAGAAATTAATCCAAATAACGAATTAAATTCTTCTCTGTTAAAATATCTGAATAGGTGTAAGACTCCACGTATGTATTGGCCGGTTCACCTGGTAAGCTATTGTCGTTCGTATACTCGATAATAAATAAAGAAGGATAGACCTCAATCAAGCGTCCAAATTTATTTTTTTGACGTTTCCGTCCATTTTCAAGCGTCATTTCAACCACTTGTCCTTCATGGGCCTTGATTTCTTCCTTAATTTTTTTCATTTTTGCAACATCTGTAAATGCATCACTCATCTTATTGATCCTCTCTCTTTGAAATACTTGAGAATTTATTGTATTCCTTTTGGAATATTAATTCGACTGTCCCACGCGCACCTGAACGGTTTTTCTCAATAATCACTTCAACCGTATTATTGGGCATTCCATCTTCGTCCTCTTCACCAGCTCGATCATAATAATCATCACGGTACAAGAAAGCAACAATATCCGCATCCTGCTCAATCGATCCAGATTCACGAATATCAGAAAGAACAGGACGTTTGTCTTGGCGCTGTTCCACACCACGTGATAGCTGACTCAAAGCAATAACGGGAACTTTTAGTTCCTTAGCCAAAATCTTTAACTGACGAGAAATTTCTGAAACTTCCTGTTGACGGTTTTCTCTTCCAGTCCCTGTAATCAGCTGCAGGTAGTCAATCAGAATAAGACCGAGATTACCTGTTTCCTGCGCTAATTTTCTTGCTCTCGAACGAATCTCAGTGATCCGAATTCCTGGAGTGTCATCGATGTAAATACTCGCATTGGCCAAATTTCCTTGAGCAATGGCATATTTTCGCCACTCTTCATCCGTCAATTGACCTGTACGAATCGAATGGGATTCAATCAAGCCTTCAGCTGCTAACATCCGGTCAACCAAACTTTCAGCACCCATTTCTAATGAGAAAATAGCCACTGTCTTATCCAACTTTGTCCCGATATTTTGAGCAATATTTAGAGCAAAGGCTGTTTTCCCTACTGCAGGACGAGCCGCTAAAATAATCAACTCTTCCTCATGTAGCCCCGTCGTCATATGGTCCAAATCGCGATAGCCTGTCGCAATACCCGTAATATCAGAGGTTTGAAGCGAGCGGGCTTCTAAGCTACCAAAATTTATATTCAAGATGTCTCGAATATTTTTAAATCCACTACGATTTGCGTTTTCACTAACATCAATCAGAGCTTTTTCAGCACCCGCAATGATTTCATCTGAAGGACTTGCACCATCATAAGCTTGATTAATACTTTCCGTTAATCGAGAGATCAATCGACGTAAGACAGCTTTTTCGGCAACAATCTTCGCGTAATACTCCGCGTTAGCTGAAGTTGGTACCGAATTAATGACTTCTACCAAATAGGAGAGACCGCCAATATTTTGGAGATCCCCCTGACTATCTAAAATATTTCGAACAGTCGTCGCATCAATCGCATCCCCGCGGTCAGCTAGATCGATCATGGCTTTAAAAATCAAACGGTGCGAGTACTTAAAGAAATCGCCAGGCTCGATATATTCACGAACAAAGACCAATTTCCCCTCATCAATAAAGATGGCTCCCAACACTGATTGTTCAGCTTGGATATCTTGAGGTTGTGTTCGTAATTCCTCTATCTCAGCCATAAAAAAACCTTTCTATCGATCGTGTTTACCCTTCGTTTACACGAATATTAATCACACCTGTAACATCTTGATAAATTTTTACAGGGACGTCAATCAAACCTGTTGAACGAATTGGAGAGGAAACTTGGATATGACGTTTATCAATTTTAATGCCAAATTGTTTCTCAAGCTCTTCTGCAATCTTTTTATTGGTAATAGAGCCGAAAGTACGGCCATCTGGCCCAATTTTTTCAGTGAATTGAACAACAGTTGCTTCTTCTTCTAATTTTGCTTTAATCTTTTGCGCTTCCGCTAACAATTCAGCATGCGCTTTTTCTTCTGACTTTTGCTTTCCACGAAGTTCACCGATTGCTTGGGCATTGGCTTCTTTCGCAAGATTTTTCTTGATCAAAAAGTTTTGTGCATAACCAGTAGGTACTTCTTTAATTTCGCCTTTTTTACCTTTACCTTTTACATCCGCTAAGAAAATAACTTTCATTCTACATTCTCCTTTTCAATAGTTACTTCGTTTTCAATAGTCTCAATCAGTTGTTGACGAATACTCATCAAATCTTGACCCTCAATTTGAGAGGCTGCCGAATTGAAATGACCTCCTCCGCCAAGCTGTTCCATGATACGCTGTACATTGACTTTGCTTCGACTTCGTGCAGAAATCGAGACAGTCCCACTTTGATTACAAGCAATGACAAAGGTTGCTTCCACCTCAGACATGGCCAGCATACTATCAGCTGCTTTACTAATGGTTACTGAATCATAGGCTTTAGTCGTATTGGCACAAGCTACGATGATATGCGGCAAAATCTTTTCACCAGTCAAGATCAGTTCGTTCACTTCGCGGTACTCATCAAACTGAATCGCAGAGATCTCCTGGATGGCTACACCATCACTACCTCTTGAACGAAGGTAACTCGCCACATCAAAGGTCCGACTTGTAACACGTGTGGAGAAGTTCTTAGTATCCAGCATGATCCCAGCCATCAAGACACTAGCTTGAATCTTCGTTAACCGATTTTTCTTCGACTTCTGGAACTGAATAAGTTCACTAACCAATTCGCTCGCACTACTTGCTCCACTTTCAATATAGGTGATCAGAACATTTTCAGGGAAATCATCATCCCGACGGTGATGGTCAATGACAATAATCTGTTGAAATTCCTGATAAAACTCTTTAGAAAGGGTCAAGGCTGTCTTAGAATGGTCAACCATAATTAACAAAGAGCGATCCGTCACCATTTGCATGGCTTCCTCTAGGGGAAGGATTTTCGTCACCTGCTCTTCTTCTAGTTTCGCAATCGCTCTTGAAATATCACTAGCCATTGCATGCGGGTCATAGACCACATAAGAGGAGGCCAAAATATTGCTAGAGAAAAACTGCATTCCCACAGACGCTCCTAAAGCATCCATATCCAAGTTTCTATGTCCAACAATGAAG
Source organism: Streptococcus sp. (assembly GCA_047241705.1). Taxonomy (GTDB): domain Bacteria; phylum Bacillota; class Bacilli; order Lactobacillales; family Streptococcaceae; genus Streptococcus. Next base: position 693,721 of record JBKTJB010000001.1, on the reverse strand, counting down.
ACTTGATCAACGGATTTAATCTTATCCGAAATAGCTGTCATCATAGCGCGTGTGCGAGTCCGAGTCCGCTTCACAGCTGAAGCTGTTCCACCACCAAAGAAAATAGGGTTTTTCTGTTCATCATTTTCTTTGACTACTGCTTGATCCCCACCACGAACTTCCGCAAGGTTCAGGTTCAAGAGAGCCACTTTACCAATTTCATCATGCTCTCCATCACCGTACGAGAATCCCATACTTAGGGTAATTGGTAGTTCACGATTTTTTGCCTCTTCTCGGAATTTATCGATGACTGAAAACTTCGATTCCATCAATTGTTCCAAGACCGTGTAATCTGTAAACAAATAGAAACGGTCCATTCCCACACGTCTGTAAAACATATGGTAACGAGCTGTAAACTCTTCTACAAAGTTGGCAATAAAACTATTGATATTGCTAATATCAGAGTCTGAAATGACATCTTCCAGATCATCATAATTATCAACAGAGATAATACCGATAACAGGACGAGTTGTCACCAAGCCAACTGTTGCCTCATACTCACTAGATACATCAAAAAAGTAAACAACACTAGCTGTCTGATCAAAGTAAACAGAATATTTCTTATCGGCTACCGTGACATAATGACCTTTATCCTCAAACAAAGTATTGAGTAACTTTTTCAATGATTCAACATCAAAGTCCCCATCATCTGTTGAAAAAATCAATTCAGCATAAGGGTTGAACCACTCTACTTCATTTGATTCTTCATTAATCTTGATAACTCCAACAGGCATTTTATCAAGGAGGGATGCTAATCCGCTTTCTGCCTGATGGTTAACATATTGTATTTGTTCTAATTCATCTAACTCTGAAATTTGTAACTGGTATTCAAATAAAGCAATCAATCCAGCTAAGACTAAAAAAATTGCAATGAGAGTTACATAGCCTTTGCCAAAGATTCTTAAAAAAATTGCTAAAATTGCAAATGAAATAAAACCAATTAACACATAATGGATGAACGATAAACGAAATTTTTTCATCATAAACCTCTTCTCGGAATTATACCATAAATAGAGGTAAAAAGCGAGGTTTCTCTCTATATTACAGAGAAAATCGACCAGCAAAAAGCTCTTCCTCCACTTCACTACTTTGTAAACAAGGTTTACAACTGTGTAAACAGCAACAACAGATTTCAATCCATAAAATTGAGGCTGAAACATCATCTCAGCCCCATTTGATTAGTGGTTTGCTTTGTTTTTGGAGATACTACGAGATTTACCTTCCAAGTAAACCATTAAAATAGAGATATCCGCTGGATTGACACCTGAGATACGACTTGCTTGACCAATCGTTTCTGGATTAATTAATTTAAATTTTTGACGCGCTTCGGTTGCAATAGAGTCAATATCATCCCAGTCAATATTCGCAGGAATTCGTTTTTCTTCCATACGCTTCATTTTTTCGACTTGGTCCATTGCTTTTGAGATATAGCCTTCGTATTTAATTTCAGTTTCAATCAATTCAATGATTTTATCATCCAGTTCTTCAGCTGCAGGACCGATAAATTCTACCACATCTTGGTAAGAGACTTCTGGTCTTCGCAAGAATTCTTTAGCAGTGACAGCATCTGTCAATGGTTTAAAGCCCATTGCAGCAACCTTCTCATTGGTTTCCTTTACAGGCTTTAACTTAATGCTATCCAAACGCTTCATCTCGTTTTCAAACTGATACTTCTTGGTTTCGAAACGTTGCCAACGTTCATCATCTACCAATCCAATTGCTCGTCCCATTTCTGTCAAGCGCATATCGGCATTATCATGACGCAAAATCAGACGGTATTCTGCACGGCTTGTTAACAAACGATACGGTTCGATCGTTCCCTTTGTTACCAAGTCATCGATCATGACCCCAATATAACCATCACTGCGTTTCAAAATGAGTTCTGGTTTTCCTTGGATTTTTAGAGCCGCATTGATCCCTGCAATAATCCCTTGACCAGCAGCCTCCTCATAGCCAGACGTTCCATTGGTTTGGCCAGCTGTAAAGAGACCTGAAATTTTCTTAGTTTCCAAAGTTGAGCGCAATTGATGAGGCAAAACCATATCATACTCAATTGCATAACCCGTTCGCATCATTTCTGCCTTCTCAAGTCCCTTAATAGAATGGACGAGATCCCGTTGAACATCCTCTGGTAAACTCGTTGACAGCCCTTGAACATAGACTTCTTCTGTATTTCGTCCCTCAGGTTCTAAAAATAGTTGATGACGCTCTTTGTCAGCAAAACGGACAATTTTATCCTCAATGGACGGACAATAGCGAGGACCTACTCCCTTTACAACCCCTGTAAACATAGGTGCCCGGTGTAAATTATTTTGGATAATCTCATGGCTATGCCCATTCGTATAAGTTAACCAACAAGGAACCTGATCCTTTACATAATCTTCATCACGCGATGTATAAGAAAAATGATTTGGAGCTTCATCTCCGGGTTGAATTTCCGTTTCGTCATAATTAATTGACGACGCCTTTACACGAGGTGGCGTCCCTGTTTTGAAACGTCCAATTTCTAATCCTAGCTGTTTGAGATTATCGGCCAAATTGATAGAAGCTAGACTATGATTAGGTCCTGACGAATACTTGAGATCTCCAATGATAATTTCTCCGCGTAAAGCTGTCCCAGTAGTGACAATAACAGCCTTTGCCCCATACTCTTGGTGAGTCGCAGTCCTTACACCAACAACCTTACCATTCTCCACCAAAATCTCATCAATCATAGTTTGGCGAAGAGTTAAATTTTCTTGATTTTCAACCGTTTTCCGCATTTCTTTTGAGTAAAGTTCTTTGTCTGCTTGAGCCCGAAGTGCACGAACCGCAGGACCTTTACCAGTATTGAGCATTTTCATTTGGATGTAGGTCTTGTCGATATTCTTCGCCATTTCTCCACCGAGGGCATCGACTTCACGCACGACAATCCCCTTAGCAGAACCACCAATAGAGGGATTACAAGGCATAAAAGCCAGCATTTCAATGTTAATAGTCGCAAGTAAGACCTTACAACCCATACGGCTAGCAGCTAGGGAGGCTTCTACCCCCGCATGCCCCGCACCGATTACAATGATATCGTATTCTTCAATAAAATTATAATTCATTCTATTTCTCCTATTTCTCAAGATGGATGTGTCGTAATTTTCCGTCCCATTCTGGTAGGGCTGATTTTAAAAAGGCCGGTTTCAGGTCAACAGTATGTAAATCATCTAAAGCAATCCAACGGCAAGGTAATTGCTTGGTATCTTCCTGCATGACCAAAGGTGCATCTTCCAGCAAGTCTACCAAATAATGAAATTCAATGTTATGGATAGTGGATTCCAGCTTGTTCAAAGTGATTTTCAACCACGAAAGCTAACGGACCTGCTTTAGATGTAACACCAAGTTCCTCTTTGACTTCCCGAACTACAGCATCCTCTGTAGTTTCATTGACTTGAATAGCACCTCCGATTGTATAACAGCCGTCCTCATCTTCTATGACGAACAAGCGATTATCTTTTACAATCAAAGCAGTCGCTCTCACACCAAAAACAGTAGAACCTATTTTCGTCCGAAAATCCTGTTGCCTCATTTTACTTCCTTTCGAAATCACACAAAAATAGTCAAAACTCTGAGAAGTGCAGGACAAAAAAGCCTGCAACATCCATGAGCTTTGACCATCATTTCTATTGCTTTTATTATTGTAGCAAATTGAGAAAATTTGTCAATTTAAATATACTAACACTGACGGATTGCTTCAAAAACTCCTTTGTCAATCTCAACTGGATCAGAGAATGCATCTAGAACAATCCCTCTCACTGGAAACTTTCCTATCCTTTCTGCAGTAAATAAACAGTCCGTAAAAGGTATTTGCAGCCAAGAAAAACGATCGTAATAATCTTTAGGAATATCCTGTTCCGTCAAGAAACAAGGATAAAAGTAGTCGTCTCCCTTTCGTAGAATATCCGGTTTTAGACGAACACCTTCTTGTTCATCACTCCCATCCATTAAAGAAGCATTAAAGGGAACCCAAACTTTAGATTGCTTCAATTCCTTGAACAAAGCTTCAATTGACTCCGTCGTTTTTTCCCTCAAATACTGTTTCTTATAATCAGAGATAGTCTTTGTATTCTCTATTTTTTTCTTAAAGAACTGAAACACTTTCGTTCCTCCTAGAAAATTCTAAATATACTGACAAACTTTTCCATCCCGATAAGCATTGTCAATCAAGCCACCGCCTAGACACTCTTCACCGTCGTAAAAGACAACAGCTTGTCCTGGTGTAATGGCTCGTTGAGGTTCTGCGAAAATCACTTCTGCCTTGTCACCTTTAACGTGTACAGTCACCTTAGAGTCAGGCTGACGATAGCGGAACTTAGCTGTACACTCTAATGTAAACTCTTCTGGCATATCTCGTGTAAAGTGAACTTGACTAGCCTGTAAACTTGTTGACATCAATGCTTCATGGTAGAAGCCTTGACCGACATAAAGAATATTTTGACTGAGGTCTTTCCCAACTACAAACCATGGAGCATTGTCTCCACCTTGTTGGCCACCAATTCCAAGTCCACCCCGTTGACCGATTGTGTAATACATCAAACCAGCATGTTCACCCATATCTCGTCCATCGATGGTCATCATTCGACCTGGTTGGGCAGGAAGGTAGTTCCCTAGAAACTCTTTGAAATTCTTTTCTCCGATAAAGCAAATTCCAGTTGAGTCTTTCTTTTTAGCTGTTGCCAATCCAGCTTCTTCAGCTAGACGGCGAACCTCAGGCTTTTCCAAATGTCCCAATGGGAACATGGTTTTTTGAAGTTGTTCTTGTGACAGTTGGCTTAAGAAATAAGTTTGATCCTTCCCGTTGTCAACGCCACGTAACATATGGACAATGCCATCCTCATCACGCGCCACGCGCGCATAGTGCCCTGTCGCCACATAATCTGCACCGAGTGTCATAGCATAATCTAAAAGGCCTTAAATTTGATTTCCTTATTACACATGACATCCGGATTTGGTGTTCGACCAGCTCGGTATTCAGCAAGGAAATATTCAAAGACACGATCCCAGTATTCTTTCTCAAAGTTGACAGAATAGTAAGGAATGCCAATTTGGTCTGCAACCGCTGCTACATCTTTGTAATCTTCTGTAGCTGTACAGACGCCATTTTCGTCTGTGTCGTCCCAGTTTTTCATGAAGATGCCGATGACATCGTAACCCTGTTGTTTTAATAATAAAGCTGTTACAGATGAATCCACACCACCACTCATACCAACAACAACACGTGTTTTCGAGTTATCACTCATAGATTTCTCCCATCTTTTCGTTTCTCACGATTGAAGGTCGTGGTTTGCTTCAACGATTGAAGGTCGTTTTGAGCAGTTACCATTTTAACACGCTTTATATTAGAAAACAAGCATCTTACTATTCTTTTTGTTGATCAGGATCGATGGGTTTACAGGTCTCGTAATATAAAAAGAGTCCTATTCAAGAACTCTTTTCAAACGAATTTAATACCAGCCATTTGCCAACCAGAAATTTTTAGCTGCTGACCATGATCCATAACGGCTGACAACATATTGATTGGCCACTTTTTCTTGGTTTGCAGGTGATAAATCACCATTCAAATAAGTGATAGTCAATTGGTAACGGCCATAATATTGGCCATTTTGTGCTGTATAACTACCACTTGACTCTTTTTGGGCAATCCATTCCTTAGCAGCTGCATCCTCCGCACTCAAGCCATCTGAAGCAGAGACAGTAGTTGTTGCTTGTGTAGTATCAGTTTTACTAGCAGGAGCTTGCTCCGTGGTTTTCTGCGTTGTATTTGCATCTTCAATCTCAAGAACTTGACCAACTGAGATGAGATTCACGTTACTAATCTTATTTTTCTTAGCAATTGCATCAACCGTTGTGTTCTTCTCTTTAGCAATAGCTGATAAAGTATCACCTGATTTTACAGTATAAGAATCTGCATTCGCTACAATTGGAAGGAAAAGTCCTGCAAGTAAACTAAGTCCAATCATTCGTTTCATCATTTGTTTTTTATTCATTATTATGTACTCCTTTATTGGTATACCTCTATACTACACAAGAAATATTTCATATTTATTGAAATAATGTGTCAAATATTTCAGTCAGATGTTAGAAATACTAAAAATCCAGGATAATATAAATGCTTTAAGCCCCCTTTAAGATTTCTCAGATATTTCGGGAAAAATATAAGAAATCATCAGCCATATCTGATATAATGAAGTAAAGTGATCACAAAGGAGCAGAGCATGAACTCTTTAAAATTCCAATCAGTTTTTGATATTATTGGACCTGTGATGATCGGCCCATCCAGTAGTCACACTGCAGGTGCTGTTCGAATTGGTAAAATTGTTTCTTCTATCTTTGGAGAGGAGCCAAAAGAAGTTGAGTTCCAATTATTTAATTCCTTCGCCAAAACCTATCGTGGTCATGGAACAGATTTAGCCTTAGTAGCGGGCATCTTAGGAATGGACACAGATGATCCTAGAATCCCAGATAGTCTAAAAATTGCACATGAACGAGGCATTCGGATTGTTTGGTCTATTCAAAAAGAGAGCAATGCTCCTCACCCAAACACAACGACTATTACTGTTAAAAATGATCATAAAACGATTTCTGTCACTGGAATCTCAATTGGTGGTGGGAACATACAGGTTACTGAGTTAAATGGCTTTGCTATCTCGCTAAATATGAATACTCCAACCATTATCATTGTTCACCAGGACGTCCCTGGGATGATCGCTCATGTGACAGAAGCTCTTTCTCGCTATGATATTAACATTGCACAAATGAATGTGACGCGGGAAAAAGCTGGAGAAAAAGCGATTATGATTATAGAAGTTGACTCAAGGAGTTGTGAAGCAGCTATCGACGATATCCGTAAAATTCCTCATCTTCATAATGTCAACTTTTTCAAATAAGGAGTTCATATGTTTTATTCAATTGTAGACCTCGTAGAACAAGCAAGCACGCAATACGAAGGAAACGTCGCAGAGTTAATGATTGCGACTGAATTTGAACTAACTGGTCGTGAACGAGAAGAAGTCCTACGATTAATGACCCGTAATTTAGAAGTGATGATTGATTCTGTAAGGTTAGGGTTAAATGAAAACCACTCTCGTAGTGGGTTAACCGGTGGGGATGCCGCAAAATTAGATCGCTATATCAAATCAGGAAAAACGTTATCTGACTTGACCGTTCTAACCGCAGCGAAGAATGCTATTGCTGTCAACGAACACAATGCTAAGATGGGACTGGTCTGCGCAACACCCACTGCAGGATCTGCTGGCTGCCTTCCCGCAGTTCTCACTGCAGCAACTCAAAAATTAGGGTTAAACCGTCAGCAACAATTAGATTTTCTACTGACAGCTGGAGCTTTTGGTTTAGTCATCGCCAATAATGCTTCTATTTCAGGTGCAGAAGGTGGTTGTCAAGCAGAAGTTGGTTCTGCTTCAGCTATGAGTGCGGCTGCATTGACACTAGCTGCTGGAGGAACTCCTTATCAAGCGAGTCAAGCAGTCTGTTTTGTCATCAAAAACATGCTTGGGCTCATTTGTGATCCAGTAGCAGGACTCGTGGAAGTTCCATGTGTCAAACGAAACGCAATGGGAGCCAGCTATGCCTTCATTGCTGCTGATATGGCCTTAGCAGGTATTGAATCAAAAATACCTGTTGATGAAGTGATTGACGCCATGTACCAAGTTGGTTCTAGTCTTCCGACTGCCTTTAGAGAAACAGCTGAAGGAGGATTGGCAGCAACACCAACCGGACGTAGATTACAAAAAGAGATATTTGGAGAATAACATGCAAGCCTTATTTTTTGATTTAGATGGAACATTAGTTGACAGTTCCAAGGGAATTACAGAGAGCTTTCAACATACATTCGATACTTTGAAGGTTCCTCAACCCGATCTCAAAACCATCCGTAGTTTTATGGGACCACCTTTGATTTCTAGTTTTGAAGCTACCCTTCCTGAAACTTTGGTAGATCAAGCCGTAACTATCTATCGCCAGTATTATCATGAAAAAGGTCAATACAAATCAACTCTGTTTCCTCAGATAGTAGAAGCTTTGAAAACATTACAAGACGAAAACATTCCTCTTTATGTAACTACTTCAAAACATGAACCAGTTGCTTTACAGATGTGTCAAGATTTAGGTATCGATAAATACTTTAAAGGAATTTATGGATCAAATTCAGATCGTATCCACAAAGCCGATGTCATTCGATACGCCTTGTCAATCAATGACCTTCCAAAAGAGGAGACAGTGATTATTGGAGACACAAAATTTGACCTCATTGGAGGTCAAACAGTTGGCATAAAAACCATGGCCGTCACTTGGGGATTTGGAGATCTTGAAGAGCTACTTCTTTACTCACCAGATTTTATTTGTCACTCTCCACTTGACATTCTTGAGACATTAAAAATAGGTTTGCTAAATTGTAAACCTATTTTTTTAATAACCCCAAGCTGATAAACCTTGTGAGCTATATGCATTGTATGCAGCCTGGATTTGATCATCAACTGTTGCAGTTGAACCCCAACCTGGCATTGTTTGGAACAAACCACTGGCACCAGAAGCATTTGCTGCATTTACTTGACCATTTGATTCACGGGCAATAATTGCTTCCCAAGTAGAAGCAGGTACGCCAGTCATTTCAGCCATACGAGCAGCCGCATAAGATCCTTGTTCTCCAGCAGTATTCCCATTTGATAGAACAATTCCACCATTTGTTGATTGTGCAGAAGTCACTGCAGCATTTGCTGCATAAGTTGTTTGTTTTTGAGCAGTTTGTGCTGTTGCAGTTGCTGTAGGTGCACTTTCAGCAGGTTTTGCTTGCTCTTGTGGAGCAACTTTATCAATCATAGATTTTGAACGCTCACCTAACTCAATAATTTGTCCTGCATAGATCAAATCTTCATTGGTCAGATTGTTAGATGCAATAATATTTTCTACTGAAGTGTTATTTTCTAGTGCAATTTTTGATAGAGTATCTCCAGACTTCACTTCGTAAGTTTCAGCATTCACTGTAGCAATACCAGAAATGAAAAGTGATGCTGCTGAAAGTAGGGAAGTGACTGTCCATTGGAACTTTTTACTGTTCATGAATTCTATTCTCCTTTCGAACATAATTCTATCATACACACAAAATGTTACAGTTTATTGTAGAATATATTACAAATGTTACAAGAATATGTGAATTTAATGTAAAAAGCGCTTTGTATAGCGCTTTTTCCTTATTTTTGAACCAATACAACTAGCTCTATCCATTTTTTAGATAAAAAACTATCAACATGAGACACAGAATAACGAGCAATGCTAGGGTATCTTTTACTCCCCACTGCAGAGTCCGATAGCGTGTTCGTCCCTCACCGCCTTTGTACCCTCTCGCTTCCATCGCAATTGCTAATGCATCTGCGCGTTTAAAACTAGAAGCAAATAGAGGAATGAGGATCGGAATAAAGGAACGGATCCTTTTAATAGATTTCCTTCACCAAAATCAACACCACGCGCCCTTTGCGCATTCATGATTCGATTCGTATCATCTACTAAGGTTGGAACAAAGCGCAAACTCATAGATAGCATTAACCCAATCTCATGAGCCGGAACCTTAATAATTTTTAGTGGTGTAAGGATCTTTTCAACAGCATCTGCTAAACTCAATGGTGTCGTCGTCACTGTTAAAATCGTCGAATAAAAAATGATTAAAATAAATCTACAAAATATGATGGCGGCTTGCATCAATCCTTGGTCGGTTAATTTAAAAAACCACCATTGATACAAAATAGTTCCTTGAGAGGTCGCAAATAATTGAAAAATAGTTGTAAAAGCAATGATAAAAATCATTGATTTTAAGCCTTTAATATAAAAACTAACCGAAATCCTCGTTAGATACATTAAAACAAAAATAAAAGCCAAAGAGAAGAACATTTGTCTGGATATTATTTGCCCAAAACAGAAGAAATATGAATAAAAACATTGAGAGCAACTTCCCACGAGGATCTAGTTGGTGGATAATGGAGTTTCCAGGAATATACCTTCCTAAAATCATATTATTCATGAAGTAACAGCTCCTTTAGTTCCTCAATTTTGATTGGTAGTCTGTCCAGAGGAAGTCCTCTTCGTTTCAATTGAAGAGCAAAATTCGTAATTTGTGGGACTCCTAATTGAAGTTTTTGTAAATACTCAACCTGTTGAAACACTTCCCTTGGGGATCCGTTTAGGACAAGTTTTCCCGCTTCTAAAGCAAATACAGTATCAGCAAAATTTGCTACATCATCCATCGTATGAGTTACCAGAACTAGGGTCATCCCATTTTTATGTAATGTCTCAAACAGCGCCATCAATTCCTTTCTTCCAGCAGGATCTAGACCTGCTGTTGGCTCGTCCAATACTAAAATCTCTGGTTCGATAGCTAAAATACCCGCGATCGCAACCCGTCTCATCTGTCCACCAGATAGTTCAAATGGACTTTTATCATAGATAGACTCTTCTAAACCAACGATCGCTAATTTTTCTTTGGCTATTTCCTCCGCTTTGTCCTTAGGTACTCCAAAATTTTGTGGTCCAAAGGCTACATCAGCTAGAACGGTTTCTGCAAACAGCTGACTTTCTGGAAATTGAAAAACCAAACCGACCTTTTTTCTCAGGTACTTCATTTCTTTTGGCTCAGAATGATTATCTAAAACAAAATCTTCAAATTGAATCGTTCCTTTAGTCGGACGCAGTAAACCATTTAGTAATTGCAACAAAGTAGACTTGCCACTACCAGTATGCCCGATGATGGCTGTATAAGATCCATCTTTTATTTCCAAACTAATATCAGAAAGCGCCTGCCCTTCAAAAGGACTTCCCTCTTGATAAGTATAATAGACATTCTTTAAAGAGATTCCCATAGTTGGTCTAATAACTCACTTTCTGTTAGATAATCCTGTTTTAGCGGAAAATGTGAGCTGAGAGATTCTTGAACCTGCTTACTAAAAGGCTTATCTAGTCCAATCTCATTCAGATCATTTCTTGAAAACAATTCCCGCGGCGTCATAGAAGACTCTAGTTTTCCTTTTTTAAAGACGAGTGTTCGATCACTTAAGGCAATTTCGGTTAAATCATGGGTAATAGAAATAATTGTTAATTGAAACTTTTTCTGAAGTTCTCTCATTACCGCCATTAGATCCTCTCTACCTTCTGGATCTAACATACTAGTTGCTTCATCAAGGATAATAATAGTTGGTCTCAAGGCGATAATACCTGCTATGGCCACTCGTTGCTTTTGACCACCTGACAAACGAGATGGTTCGCGATCTTTAAACTCCAGCATACCGACTTGCTCAATAGCCTTCTCCACACGTTGAAGCATTTCTTCCCGTGGAATTCCTTGATTTTCTAAACCAAAGGCAACATCATCTTCTACTGTCGCACCAACAAATTGGTTGTCAGGGTTCTGAAATACAATCCCAATTTTACTACGGATTTCCCATATGGTTTCACGAGTCAGTTGTTTTCCATCAACGTAAATCTCACCAGACTCAGCTTCCAAAAGACCATCAATCAGGCGTACAACTGTAGATTTCCCACTACCATTGTGTCCAACAATCGAAAGCCACTCTCCTTGTTTCACGTGAAACGAAACCGTGTCAATTTGATACTCTTCTACTGTTTTATCGTATCGAAAGGATACATTTTTTAGCTCAATCATCTGTTTCATTTATTTAAATGTGTCTTTAAAGAGATAGCTACTTCCCTTAAAGTAGTCGTAACCAGAATAAATTGTGAAAATCAATGCAATATAAAGCAACACTTGCCCTGGAAGAGTCCAATGGCAAAGCAAAAAGATAATGGCAAACATTTGGCTAAAGGTTTTGATTTTTCCTGGCATGGCTGCAGCAAGAACTGTACCACCTGTCTCAACAAGTAGAAGACGCAAACCAGTAACAGCTAACTCACGACAAATGATAACGGCTGCAATCCAAGCAGGAACCATTTTTAATTCAATCATCATGATAAAGGCTGACATGACCAATAATTTATCTGCCATTGGATCGGCAAATTTACCAAAATTACTAACTACATTCCATTTTCGTGCAAGAAAGCCATCTAAATAATCTGTAATACTAGCAATTGCAAAAATAACTGCCGCTACAATATGTCCTAAGTAAGAGTGACTTAAACTTAAAATGGCAATAAAAATAGGAATCATCACAACCCGAATTAATGTCAATGCATTAGGAATATTTTCTTTTTTCATACTTCCTCCAAAAAATAAACTATCTTTACATCTATTTTACAGATGCTGTAAACTCATAAAAATATACGATATAAATCACAAAGCCAAGAATGAGCAAAACTAACTAGTAGATAATACAGGATTGGTAACCAGCTCGCTTTCTGTCTTAATTTTCTTGAATGAAGCTCTTCGTCATCTACAAGTATTTCTTCATCAAATAACAATTCTTTTCCTTCACGAAAAGCTGTCAATAGGATGGACTCATCTAATCCCAAAGCCCATGCTAACTTTTTAAGATAGATCTGAGCGTAAAAGGGACTCGGTAATAGATCAAACTCATCGTTTTCCAACGCTTCTATATAAGGAATTTCAATGGCTGTCTTATTTGACACATCCTGTAAACTTAAGTGTAAATTTACTCTTGACAGTCTTAACACTTGACCAATCGTTCTCTTCTTCATGTTTTCCCTTCTTGATACATTGTTTACTACTTTTGAAAAATCATATAGTCAACCATCTCAGCCTGGTCGATGAACTGACGTCCTAATTTGATGATATCTTGTAAACTAATACCTTGTAAAATCTTTGGAAGATCATAAGAAGTGCTACCGTCTGAAAAATATTCAAACTGAGTGGCACTATACTCAAGCGAATTTAAACCTTGTAAGAAATCACCAAACATTTCGCTTTTAATCGTATCCAAATGTTCCTGATTGACATCTGGATCCTTCTCAAATTGTTTGATCGCTGACCTAAATTGATGAGATAAGGACACCGGTTCTTGAGTATCCATTGTCAAAATAACGAAATGAAATAATTCCTCAACCTCGACTTCAAGTGTCAATGAGTTGTCAATCTTCCCAGCTTCATATAAACTTTGAAACCGTTGCGAGGTCCAACCAAACATCATCGAAAATAGTAATTTCAACATCAATTTATAACGAAATTTTTCCTCTTCCTTAATGATATCATTTCCTCGAATTCCAATTGCCAACTTAGGAGTAGCAACTTCCATTCTACAAGATTGATTCAATCTTACTTCATTTTTTTCTACAGGAAAACGTTCTAACTCAACAGAAGAATGAGGAGGAACTCAGATCATATTTCTTTACTACTTGCAATACTTCATCAACATCAAAGTTTCCGATCACTAATAAGTGCATTTGAGAGGGATGATAGAATAGATCAAAGTTTTCACGGAGATTATCTATTGTAATGTCAGAAATAGACTCCCTAGTTCCAGCAATATCATCTGCTAACGGTGTTCCAGGATATAAATTTTCTAAAGCACCAAAAAATAATCGATAGTCTGGACTATCTTGGTACATTCCAATTTCTTGTTGAATGATTTCTCTTTCCTTAGATACAGATTTTTCTGTAAAGGAAACCTTTGAAACCATCTCCAATAACAATTGAATATTTTCAGGGACCTTTGAAGTTGTTGAGAAAAGATAACTTGTCTTTGTAAAGCTTGTAAAGGCATTACTTTCCGATCCTAAATGAACGAATTTTTTTAAATAATCTTGACCATTTTCATCTTCAAATACTTTGTGTTCTAGAAAATGAGCAATTCCTGCAGGATATTGCCTTTCATCACCATTCACTAGAATTCGTGTATCCACTGAGCCAAACTTAGTTGTGATTATTCCATAGGTTTCATAATAATCTTCTTTGGGAATTAAATGAATAGTCAACCCATTTGACAAGCGTGTAAAGTATACTTGCTCACCAACTGATTCATAATATTTTTCTTTAATTTTCAATCTTTACACTACTTTCCTTCCATAAAATAAACAGACTGTAAATTAATTGTTTTTGCCACTTCAATAATTTCTTCTCTACTAACCTTATCGATGGACTCTAACCACTCTTCTAAAGAAAGGACTTTCTTTCCTAGGATCGTTTTCAAATATTCCCTTTCAATCAAGGTATTTTGCCGATCTTGTGCTAATAAGGTCGCATTCACCAACATTTCTTTTGTCAATTGAAGCTCTGACTCTGTAAACTTGCCTCGTTTTAAATCATTCAACTGTCTCATAATCAAGGTCATTACTTTCGTACGAGATTCCTTATCAATGCCTGCAAAAACTCTCATAAAGCCTGTAAAAATATCAAAATGGCTAGAGATAGTATAAGCAAGACCTTCTTTCTCTCGAATAATTTGAAAAAGTCTCGAATGCGAGAAAGCTCCCAACATCCCATTTAATACAACTAGTGGGATATGGAGAGATTCTCCATACTGGGTAGAAAAATGGTAACCTAATTCTAAAATAGATTGTTGGTTTTGTTTTTGCTCTAACTTTTCTCTAACAACATTTGTAAAAGGTTGTTGATAGTTGACAGACAAATTGTTATCACGTGGTTTGAATTCAAACTGGTTCACTCGATCCAAAATAGCGACCTCATTAAAGTCACCTATGAAAAAGAAGTCAATGTTATCTAATTGGAGCATCTGATGAAACTGTTCAAGAGAACTTTGAGCTGTTTCTTGTCTCACTAAATCAACTTTCCCCAATCTTGACATCCCAATTGTTTCGTCTTCAAAAAACAGTTGATTCAATTGCCCATGTGCATAATAATAAGGCTCTTCAATTTCTGACTCCAAATCGGAAATCGTATTTTTCTTTTCAACGTCAAATGTATCACTGTCAAAGTGATCTTCTACTACCAAAGGTGAAAAGAAGATAGTTTCTATAATGTCCAAAACCTCATCAGTAAGAACATTTTTCTTGCTCAAAAAGTCATCGCGCACAAAGGAAATATTCAAATTAACATAATGAACACGCCCCCTCTTAGAGACTGAGGTGGACAATTCTACCCCGTATAGACTCGCTAATTTTTCACGGAATAATTGTGAAGTTGGATATTTTTGATTTGCAGTTTCCATCATACAGGCTACTAAAACACGCGCAGCCACGGTATTTTCATCTAATGGCGATGAAAAACGGACCTTAATTTTATTGGTTTTAAATTTTTTTGATTGAAGAAAGTGAAGATTCACGCCCTTTACTAATTCCATTTTCATCCTCGTTCTACTCAATAGTAACTTTCATTATAACACGAAATCACACTAAAATCCTAATTCAAACTGTGAAAAAAGCTTCTCAAATCACTCAACATTCTCTACCCTAGAAAAACTAAAAATATGGTATAATAACACGCAAAGAGGTGAACTATGAATTACAAATTATTTGATGACTTTATTACATTACAAGCGATCTTAAAAGAACTCGGTATTATACAGAGTGGTGGTGCAATCAAAGCCTTTCTTCAAGAAAAAGAAGTCTTTGTTAATGGTGAATTAGAACAACGGAGAGGCCGTAAACTTCGTGTCAATGATCAAATTGACATTCCTGAACTGAACATGACTATCACCATTCTTGAACCTTCTCAAGAAGAAATAGAAGAGCATCTTAAAGAGAAGGAAGAAAAGGAACGTGTTGCTAAACTTGTCAAGCAACTCAATCAACAACAAAAGAAACAACCGACAAAGACTAACAAAAAGGAAAAAGCGATTCGCTTTCCTGGTATCTCGTAATGTGGTTAAAACAGTTATCCATTCAACATTTTCGTAATTATCAAGAACTTGAAGTCGAGTTTCATCCTGGATTAAATATTTTCCTAGGTCAAAATGCTCAAGGAAAGACCAATATTCTCGAATCAATTTATTTTCTAGCTTTAACCAGAAGTCATCGAACACGAAATGATAGAGATCTCATCTATTTTGAATCCACCGATTTTAAAGTTTCTGGTCAATTACAAAAGAGAAACTGGTCCCCTTCCATTAGAAATTTCCTTGACACCAAAAGGTCGGATAACTAAGGTAAATCATTTGGAAACAAGCCAAATTATCGAACTATATTGGCCATATGAATGTTGTCCTTTTTGCACCTGAAGATTTGCAACTGATCAAAGGATCACCTGCAGGGCGTCGAAAGTTTATTGACATTGAATTAGGTCAGATGAAACCTCTCTACTTATCCGACTTATCTCAATACAACCATGTACTGAAACAAAGAAATAGTTATCTAAAAAATTCGGAAAAAATTGATGCCACATTTTTGGAGGTCTTAGATTCACAACTAGCTAGTTTTGGAAGTCGCGTCATCCATCATCGGCTTGAGTTTATTAAAAAATTAGAAGCTAAAGCAAAAGAAAAACACACTCGACTTTCTGACAACAAAGAAGACCTATCGATTCAATATCAGTCAACTGTTTTTTCTGAAGATGGAAATGATATAGAAGAGCAGTTTCTCTCTATGTTGGAAAAAAATCGTCAGAAGGATATTTTTAGGAAAACAACAAGTATTGGGCCTCACAGGGATGATTTGGCATTTTTTATCAATAATATGAATGCTACCTTTGGTAGTCAAGGCCAGCATCGAAGTGTTGTTCTCTCTCTAAAATTAGCAGAAATCGAATTGATGGAAGAAATCACAAGAGAAAAGCCTATTTTATTACTTGACGATGTCATGAGCGAACTTGACAATTATCGTCAACTTCAACTACTTGAAACCATCTCTAATAATATTCAAACATTTATTACAACGACCACTCTCGATCATTTAAAAGAACTGCCTGAAGAGTTGAAAATTTTCACTGTTCAAGCTGGTCATATCAAAACAGCATCTTGACAATACTGTCAAGATGCTGTTATTTTTATTTACAAATGTGTAAATTTATTGTGCTGAGTAGTTAGGAGCCTCATTTGTGATTTGCACATCATGAGGATGGCTTTCTTTCAATCCGGCGCCACTCATTTCGACAAATTGTGCATGATCATGTAAATCTTGAATGGTTGCTGCACCAACATACCCCATACCTGAACGAATACCACCGATCATTTGGAAGACCATATCTGCTACAGAACCTTTATAAGCAACGCGTCCTTCAATTCCTTCAGGGACCAATTTATTGGCTTCATTGACAGATCCTTGGAAGTAACGGTCGCTAGAACCTTTCTTCATTGCTGCAATAGATCCCATGCCACGGTATGTTTTAAACTTACGACCTTGGAAGATTTCTGTTTCACCTGGTGCTTCATCTGTACCTGCAAGCATTGAGCCAAGCATTACCGCATTTCCACCAGCTGCGAGTGCTTTGACAATATCTCCTGAATACTTGATACCACCATCAGCAATGATCGTTTTTCCATATTCACGAGCTACAGCGGCTGCATCATAAATGGCAGTCACTTGAGGAACACCAACCCCTGCAACAACACGAGTTGTACAGATTGATCCTGGACCAATTCCGACCTTAACTACGTCTACCCCTGCATCAAATAATGCACGAGCACCTTCAGCGGTTGCAATATTTCCTGCAATCAAGGTACGATCTGGGAAGTGAGCACGAATTTCTGCAATCTTACGAAGAACACCCGCAGAATGTCCATGAGCAGTATCGATGACAATGGCATCTGCACCAGCTTCAAAAAGAGCTTCTGCACGTTCAAAAGTATCTGAAGTAACCCCTACGGCACCAGCCACAAGCAAACGACCAAATTCATCCTTAGCCGCATTTGGAAACTCAATAACTTTTTCAATATCTTTAATTGTAATCAAGCCAGAAAGACGACCATTTTCATCTACCAATGGTAATTTTTCAATACGGTGCTCTTGTAGAATGCGTTCAGCTGTTTCCAAATCAGTTCCAACCGGTGCGGTCACCAAATTTTCACTCGTCATATGATTTGAAATGGGTTGATTGTAATCAGAAATAAAACGCAAATCCCGGTTTGTAAGGATACCAACTAATTTACGATTTTCAAGTGTTTCAACAACAGGAACACCACTGATTCGGTATCGTCCCATCAACTCATCTGCTTCTGCAATTGTATGAGACGGAGTCAAATAGAACGGATCAATGATAACCCCATTTTCAGAACGTTTTACTTTGCGTACTTCATCTGCCTGTTGCTCAATTGACATGTTTTTATGGATCACACCAAGTCCACCAGCACGTGCCATAGCAATTGCCATTTGACTTTCAGTCACCGTGTCCATAGCAGCAGTAATGATTGGGATATTCAAGCGTAAATTACTTGCTAATTGTGTACTTAAATCTGCATCATTAGGCAATACGTGACTTTCTGCTGGAATCAAAAGCACGTCATCGAATGTAAACCCTTTTTTTAAAAACTTTGTGTCCCAATTAGACATTAGCTGGATCCTCTTTTCTTTTTATTTGAGCAAGGCTCGAATTTTTATTGTTAATATCATACCATTCTATGGCAATTTGTCAATCATTTATTGGTAAATTATCAATGAACAGTAAGAAATGTTCGCTTTTAATGAAGTCGTTTTATTTTTTAAAATAGGTAATTCCCATCGCAGATTTTACTTCATCCAGTGTTTGAGCTGCTACATTTCGAGCGCGCTCACTTCCTTTTTCAAGAATAGAGTAGACCTCACCCATATCCTTTGCAAACTCAAGGCGTCTTTCACGAATTGGTCTTAATTCACGATCTAAAATTTCTAAAAGATATCGTTTGGTCTTTACATCACCAAGTCCACCACGTTGATAATGTTCTTTCATTTCTGCAATTTCAGCTGCATCTTCTGGACGGCCAAATACATCCAGGTAATGAAACACCATATTGCCTTCGATTTTTCCTGGATCCTCTACTTTAATATGATCAGGATCAGTATACATACTCATCACTTTTTTCTTTAAAGTATCTGCATCATCAGCTAGGTAAATGCCATTATTCAACGATTTAGACATTTTAGCATTTCCGTCTAAACCAGGTAAGCGCCCTGCTGCTTCATTTTCAGGATAAATTCCTTCCGGTTCCACCAAAGTATCTGTGTTGTAAGCATGATTAAAGGAACGAACAATCTCACGAGTTTGCTCAATCATTGGCTTTTGATCATTTCCTACTGGAACAAAATTCGCTTTAAAAGCTGTGATATCGGCTGCTTGTGAAATAGGGTATACCAAAAATCCTGTTGGAATACTCTCACCAAAACCTTTTTGAGAAATCTCGGTTTTTACAGTTGGGTTTCTTTCAAGTCGCGCCAAAGATACTAGATTCATGTAATACATGGTCAATTCCGCTAATTCAGGAATCTGACTTTGAATGAAAATCGTAACTTTTTCAGGATCTAGTCCAGCTGCCAGATAATCCAAAGCAACATTACCAATAGATTCTACAATCGTTTTTGGATCTTTTGCATGGTCTGTCAAAGCTTGCTGGTCTGCTAGGAAAACAAACATATTATACTCGTCTTTATTTTGCAACAAGACGCGATTTTTTAAAGAACCAACATAGTGGCCGATATGGAGTTTTCCTGTCGGTCTATCTCCTGTCAGAATGATGGGTTTTGTCATACTCTTCTCCTTAATCGTTATCCCTATCATTATAGCACTTTCTAGTTGAAAATGTTAGTCTATCCTCTATGTTTGCACGGAATTAATACTTTACTACAGTGTCAACTTGATTTACATAGTTGTAAAAACAAATTGACAGTAAAAAAGTTGAATTTTCCCCTATTTTCTAGTAAAATGAAGACATTATAGAAAGAGGAGAAAATCATTGCTTACAGTATCAGACGTCTCACTACGTTTTAGTGATCGAAAATTGTTTGACGATGTCAATATCAACTTTACAGAGGGAAATACATACGGTCTCATCGGTGCCAACGGTGCTGGAAAGTCAACCTTTTTAAAAATTTTAGCTGGAGATATTGAACCAACAACTGGTCATATTTCTCTTGGCCCTGATGAACGTTTGTCTGTTTTGCGTCAAAATCACTTTGACTACGAAGACGAGCGGGTCATCGATGTTGTCATTATGGGAAATGAAAAGCTCTACAACATTATGAAAGAAAAAGATGCTATCTACATGAAAGAAGATTTCTCTGATGAAGATGGTGTCCGTGCAGCTGAACTTGAAGGTGAATTTGCCGAACTTGGTGGATGGGAAGCAGAAAGTGAAGCATCTCAATTGCTTCAAAATCTAAATATTTCAGAAGACCTTCATTATCAAACTATGAGCGAGTTAGCCAATGGGGATAAAGTGAAAGTTCTCTTAGCTAAAGCCCTTTTTGGTAAACCAGATGTCCTTCTTTTGGACGAGCCGACCAATGGATTGGATATTCAATCCATTACCTGGTTAGAAGATTTTCTGATTGATTTTGAAAATACGGTTATCGTTGTATCCCATGACCGCCACTTTTTGAACAAAGTCTGCACCCATATGGCGGATCTCGACTTTGGAAAAATTAAACTTTACGTCGGTAACTATGATTTCTGGAAAGAATCTTCTGAACTCGCAGCAAAATTACAAGCAGATAGAAATGCAAAAGCTGAAGAAAAATTAAACAATTGCAAGAGTTTGTCGCACGTTTCTCAGCCAACGCTTCAAAATCAAAACAAGCAACTTCGCGTAAAAAAATGCTTGACAAGATTGAACTTGAAGAAATTGTTCCATCTAGTCGGAAGTACCCATTTATCAACTTTAAGGCAGAACGAGAAATTGGTAACGATCTCTTGACAGTTGAAAATCTTTCTGTCAAGATTGATGGAGAAACCATCCTTGACAATATCAGCTTTATCTTACGTCCTGGTGACAAAACCGCCCTTATCGGACAGAACGATATTCAAACAACCGCTTTGATCCGTGCATTGATGGATGATATTGAATATGAAGGAACTGTCAAGTGGGGAGTTACAACTAGTCGATCTTATCTACCAAAAGACAACAGTCGGGATTTTGCAGGTGGTGAAAGTATTCTTGATTGGCTTCGTCAATTTGCAAGTAAAGAAGAAGATGACAATACTTTCCTTCGTGGTTTCTTAGGACGTATGCTCTTTTCGGGTGACGAAGTTAACAAGTCTGTCAACGTCTTGTCAGGGGGAGAAAAAGTTCGTGTCATGTTGTCTAAATTGATGCTCCTCAAGTCAAATGTTCTTGTACTGGATGATCCAACCAATCACTTGGATTTGGAGTCTATCTCAAGTTTGAATGATGGATTGAAGAATTTTAAAGAATCGATTATCTTTGCCAGCCATGACCACGAATTCATTCAAACACTCGCCAACCATATTATCGTTCTTTCAAAAAACGGCGTAATCGATCGTATTGATGAAACCTATGATGAGTTTCTTGAAAATGAAGAAGTTCAAGCAAAAGTGAAAGAACTTTGGAGTCAATCATAAAAATAAAGAGCCCTGAAATCATTATTTCAGGCTCTTTCAGTAGAAATATATGAATAAAACAAAGCTAAAAACATCCCTTTTTATAGTATCTTCTTTCCTGATTCCAGCTATCATGATGTTCTTTATTTACCTCTCACAAGGAATCTACTGGAACAGTGATACATCCCCCTTATTAGGAGATGGTTATCATCAGTATGTCATTTTTGATACCACACTTCGAAATATTTTACATGGGACAGATAGCCTATTTTACAGTTTTCAAAGTGGATTAGGTATTAATTTCTATGCACTCAGTAGCTATTATCTAGGAAGTTTCTTTTCTCCTCTTGTCTACTTCTTTAATGCACAATCCATGCCGGATGCTGTTTACCTCATCACTCTTCTTAAATTTGGAGCTATTGGGTTAAGCACTTATATTAGTTTACATGGAATGTTTTCTAAAATTCCTAGATCCCTGGTTCTTACCCTTTCAACCTCATTTGCTCTTATGAGCTTTGCTATCAGCCAAATTGAAATCAAAACTTGGCTAGATGTTTTTATCCTAGCACCATTAATTCTTTATGGATTCAAAAAACTCATTTACAATGAGGGAGAGATTCTCTACTTTATCAGCTTAACCAGCTTGTTTATCCAAAATTATTATTTTGGGTTTATGATGTCTATTTTTCTTATTTTATGGTACTTGACACAACTGTCATGGGACATCAAAGGAATTGGAAAACGATTCTTTCATTTTGTGATTGTATCTCTTTTATCAGTTATAACAAGCCTTGTGATGTTATATCCAACCTTCTTAGATTTACGCACTCATGGAGAAAGTTTTTCAAAGGTTGACAGTATCTTTACAGAAAAAAGTTGGTATCTTGACGTATTTGCAAAAAATTTCATTGGAAGTTTTGACACTACTAAATATGGATCAATTCCAATGATCTACGTGGGATTATTTCCACTTCTATTAGCGATCACCTTTTTCTTTGTAAAGTCGATCAAGTTTCACGTGAAACTTTCTTACTTTATACTCTTGACCATTCTTATTTTGAGTTTTCGTTTTCAATTATTAGATCTCCTTTGGCAAGGTATGCACGCGCCGAATATGTTTCTTCATCGATACTCTTGGATCTTTTCTTTGACGATTATTCTGATGGCAGGAGAAGTACTAAATCGAATAGAGGAGATCACTTGGATTCGTTTTAGTCTTGCTAATTTCCTCCTTATTCTAGGATTTGGAGCAACTGTCCTTTACAGCAGTCACTATAAATTTTTAGATGCAGTCAATTTCATTGTTACTTTTGAATTTTTAATTGCTTTCTATTTGGTCTGTTTAGGATTTATCCTAAAAAAGATACCGCCTAGACTTTTCTATCTTTCAATCCTGTTTTTCTCCATCTTTGAATTATCGGTGAATAGTTATTATCAAATGGAAGGAATTGCGAATGAATGGGTCTTTGCTTCTCGCTCATCCTACGAACGAGACTTAAAAGCCATCCAATCCTTAGTAAGAGAGAAGACAGACTCTAATTATCGGACTGAGATTCTACAGCCACAAACGGGCAATGATAGCATGAAGTATGGTTATAATGGAATTTCTCAATTTTCATCTGTACGAAATACGGATGCTAGCTCGACATTGGACAAACTTGGATTTAAATCTGAAGGAACCAACCTCAATCTTTCGATACCAAAACAATTCTATTTTAATGGATAGTCTATTTGGTGTTCGCTATAATTTAAGCCAACAACCTGTTCAAAAATTTGGATTTAAAGAGATTGCAACCAAAAATGGAGTCTCACTTTCAGAAAACGAATATGCCTTACCAATCGCCTTTCTGTCAGCAAAACCTTATAAAAATACTTCCTTTACGAATTTGACACTGGATAATCAGACACGATTCATCCATCAAATCACAGATGAAAAATATAAATTTTATAAGAAATTAAATATTCTCTCGCCTACTTCACAAAATACTACATCTTCGTTGCAAACTGCAAAAATTGAAGAAGATAGTCATCTTTCCTACGCAAGTATTCAATATGAAGTAACGGTTCCTGCCCATAGCCAACTATATGTCAATGTTCCAAATTTACAATTTTCAAACGATGATCGAAAAGATATTGAAATCAGCTACAATGGACAGACCCAACGCTATACCATTGATAATGCCTTTCCATTCTTTTCGATTGGCCATTTTGACACAGAGGAAACAGTTACTATTCGTATGAGTTTCCCAGAAAATTCGACAGTTTCCTTTGATACACCAGAATTTTTTGCTCTAAATCTTGACCAATACATACAAGCTATCACCACCATTCGTCAGCAAGAAGTTGCTATTCACAAAAAGAAAAATAAATTGGTGGCAGCTTATAACGCAAATAGAGATACTACTCTGATTTTTACACTGCCTTATGATAAAGGCTGGTCAGCTAAACAAAATGGAAAACCTATCCAAATTCATCGCATCCAGAAAGGATTAATGGGAGTTCGTGTTTCAAAAGGATCCGGAACAGTCACCTTAACATTTGTTCCCCAAGGCTTCATTGAAGGACTCATTGCCTTTTTCGTTGGAATCATTCTCTTTTTCCTCTACGAATGGAGACAGATAAAAAGACGAAAAAGCTAAGGAATCTGACCATCGTTCACTTATAAATAGAAGGCTAGGATAGTCAATTATCCTAGCCTTTTTCAAACCAAAAAAACACCCAAATGGGTGCTATACTAGCTCCGCCAGTAGGACTCGAACCTACGACATCATGATTAACAGTCATGCGCTACTACCAACTGAGCTATGGCGGAATGAGATATAGTCCGTACGGGATTCGAACCCGTGTTACCGCCGTGAAAAGGCGGTGTCTTAACCCCTTGACCAACGGACCATATATTCATTAACAGAACATATCCCATTATATCAAAATTTAACTAATTGTCAAGCACTAAATTCTAAATTTTGCTCTTCAATTAATTTTTTGGCACGTTTGATATTGCTTCTTGAGATTGGACAAGAATAGCCTTCTTTCAACAGTAGCTGTTTCTTTTTCTTATCCATTCCAATGATCATACTTCTATTCACGATAAAAGATTGATGGGGACTGAAATATCTCTCCTCCACATCTTTCTCCAAGACATCTGATAAACTTCCCGCAATTTCTTTTTGAAAATTTTTCCCAACTAAGTTTAATTTATAAGCCGAACCAACAGTTTCAATATAAAGAATATCCTTAAATGGAATTTTTATCTTTTTATCCTTAAAGTCATACTCAAAATAATCTGTCAAATCATCATTTCCAATTTGAATAGTCGTTAGGTACTCAATACACTCCTTAATTTTTAATCTAAATAAATCTTCATTCAAATTTTTATCAATAAAATCTAAGGCAGATACTTTATAACGATAGGTAATCGAAGCGAATTCTGATTTTGTAGTAATAAAAACAATAATGGCATAAGGATTTGCTTCTCGTATTTTTTGAGCAATTTCCAGCCCACAATACTCATTGTCTTGGATATGAATATCTAGAAAATATAATTGGTGGATATCCGAATGCTGGATATAATTTTCAAATTCCGAAATTTTACCGGTAGAAATCACATCAAGTTTAATTTCTAATTCCTTAGCAATTTCTGCAATGTGTTTTTCTACCCGTATCTGTTGAGAGAGCTCATCTTCTAATAAAAAAATCTTCATTCTTGTTCATATCCTCCAATCTTCAAAACTTGTAAAAAACGATTTCCTTGCAATTCTGTTTCTAAAAACATCGTTCCATAATTTGCTAAGATTTTTCTCACATTATTTAATCCTAATCCTCTATTTTCTCCTTTTGTCGAATAGCCTTCTTCATATATTTTTCTGATATCAAAAGTGATTTCATTTGTTGTATTATGAATCACTAAGTAAACAATTTTTGAAATAGAGAAAATAGCAATATGAACTTTCTTTTCTTCTGCTTCTTTTGAAGCTTCCAAAGCATTTGTCACTAGAATCCCAACGATTCTCACGATATCTAATAAATCAACTGGTAGTTGCTCGATTGGTTCACTCGTTTCAAAGGTCATTTCTACCCCAGCATCTCTTGCATCCAACCAGCCTCGAATCAAAATACTTCGTAAAGCAGAATCTTTGATATTGACCAAGTTGAATCCTGATAATGCTTCTGTATTGATCTCTTTATAACCTTTTTCCAATACTTCTCTATGGATTCTCTGTATTTCTGGAATATTTTCTTCCTCAATAGCTAATGACATAGAAATAACTAAATTTCCCAAATCGTGACGAAATCCCCTAACAATAGAATAGAGACTTTGAATTTCAGCCATATACCGACTCATTTGTTGCTCAGAAAATTCTTTATACTCCAGTTCTAAATTTTTACGATACTGATCTCGCTCGATTTTCATATGGAATAAGCTGACTACAAAAGAGAAAAAACAAATCGTTGCCAACATACTCCCAAAATTTTTATATTGCGCTTGTTCACTAATCCATAAAGCAAAATTAATCACTACAAATATAGCAAAATAGACACAGATGAGTCTCTTTAAATATTTTTCAAATTCTTTCTCATAAAAAGGAGTGAAATCAAATTCAAATAGGTCAATTAACTTCAAAATGATTCCTAAAGAAATCAAACGAATGCACATATTGTAGACAATCGAGTAAGCTGCTACAACAGCATCCCCCAATACTGAAGAGACAATTATCGTCAGAAAAGTTGCTGTTCCTTCAACCGCTAAATAAGTAAAAAAAGAATAAAAAATGGCGCACAAGCGATTCGTCCGATTGGCAATAATGATAATAAGGATATAAATAAACCGGCCATAAGAGCATATTTAAATCAGAGAGTCGAATATTTGAAAATAAAGTCACATCTAAAAATACTAAGAGACTTTCAAAAAGAAGAACAAAGGTGCTCAGCAGAAAGATAAATGCAAATTGATGTTCCTGATAGATTTTTTCGTCCACTAATGCAAACGTCAGAACAATGATCCCTCCCAAGAGAAAAGACAAGATTAATGACTGAATCACACAAACTCTCCCACTTTGTTTTTTCTATTTTATTATACTCTAGTATTATTATAAAAAAATAAAATTTTATATACAAAAAATTATAATATAAAATAGCCTAAAATTAAAGGGAATAGGTAAAATTGTAATGTTTTTGTTACATGAATGAAAACTATTTTACACAATTTATATAATCTACACTTTGCACTATATAGGGATTGTTAGTTCTTTTTAAAATATTCCTAATAAATCATTCCATTACTATTTATCTATAGTGAAGTATACAAAAATTAATAGATAATGAAAATTTATACATTTTTATATAATAGAAAAGATGCAGCAAAAGCTGCATCTCTCATTTGATCCCAGCAGGATTCGAACCTGCGACCGTTCGCTTAGAAGGCGAATGCTCTATCCAGCTGAGCTATGAGACCGAACTTACTTCATTTTAGCAGAAAAAGGAAGGAGCGTCAAGGTTATTTATGGTAAGGACTCCCCTGTTGAATCATGAAAGCACGATAGATTTGTTCCACCAACACTAATTTCATCAACTGATGAGGAAGAGTTAATTGACCAAAGCTCATTAATAGATTTCCTCTTTTTTTCACTTCAGGAGACAGACCAAGACTGCCTCCAATAACAAAAGTAAGGTTTGAATAACCAGATGTCATAATCTGGTCAATCGTTTGACTAAATTTCTCTGAAGGAAATTGTTTTCCTTCGATGGCCAGTACAATCACATATTCCTTATCTGAAATCTTAGAGAGAATTCGTTCCCCCTCTTTTTCAAGGATTTGTTGATTTTCGAGTTGACTAGCACGATCTGGAGTTTTTTCATCAACTAACTCAACCTGTTCTACTTTTGCAAATCGACCAAGCCTTTTAATATACTCCGCGATCCCATCTTTTAAGTATTTTTCTTTTAATTTTCCAACGGTTATCAATTTAATTTTCATTCCCCTATTGTAGCATAATTCTTCAATTCCACAAATAATCCACAGCTATAGAAAGGAAATCTATTCTATAAAGTCCTTTTTAAAGCCATTTCTCAACTAAATTCTACAAGTTATCCACAATTTGTGGATAACTTTAGTTATTTAAGATATAATTAAGAAAGTTTGTCTATACTCTAGACAATTTGATATCCTTAGGAGGAAAATATGAAATCTTCATCTAATTTACTGAAAAAAGTTGTGAAACATAGCCCTCATTTTTGTTGTGGGTTTTCTAGGTGGAATTCTTGGAACCTTTTTAACCTTACAAACAACTCATTCTTCTACTTCCAATACTGAAAGTAAACAAGTCCACTCAACCACTGTTAAAACAGCTTATAAAAATACAACCTCAACTAGTGAGGCCGTAGACAAGGTGAAAAATGCTGTAGTTTCTGTGATTACTTATTCTGATTCTTCGAATCAAGGGTTATTTGAAAAAGAAGAAAACTCTGACTCACAAATTTCTAGTGAAGGTTCTGGGGTCATTTATAAAAAAGAAGGAAAATATGCCTACCTTGTTACCAATACCCATGTGATCAATGGTGCTAAAAAAGTAGATATTCTTTTAGCAGATGGGAATAAAGTCCCCGGAGAAGTAGTTGGGTCAGATGTCTATTCTGATATTGCAGTCGTTCGCATTAGTGCGGATAAAGCAAAGGCAGTAGCTGAATTCGGAGATTCAAACCAATTAACAGTCGGTGAGACTGCAATTGCAATCGGTAGCCCTCTTGGAACTGATTATGCTAATTCTGTTACCCAAGGAATTATTTCTAGCCAAGGTCGCAATGTGAAATTGAAAGCCGATAATGGACAAAATATCTCTACACGCGCCCTACAAACAGATGCTGCCATCAACCCAGGGAACTCTGGAGGGCCATTAATCAATATTCAAGGACAAGTCATTGGGATTACCTCAAGTAAAATTTCAAATAACGGACAAACTTCAGTAGAAGGAATGGGATTTGCAATTCCTGCAAATGATGTTGTCAATATTATCAAGCAACTAGAAGAAAAAGGAAAAGTAGTTCGACCAGCTCTTGGAATCCAAATGATGGATTTATCCAACCTTTCAACTTCTGATTTAAGCCAATTAAAACTTCCTGAAAAAATCTCTGGAGGAGTACTGGTTCGTTCAACACTTGAAAATATGCCTGCTTCAGATAAATTGCAACGTTATGATGTCATCACAAAGATCGATGATACAACTATCGAGTCAACTGCAGATTTACAATCCGCCCTCTATTCTCACCAAATCAATGATACAATCAAGGTCACATTCTATCGTGATGGAAAACAACAAACAACTTCTATCAAGTTGACAAAATCAACTGAGGATCTGAGCGATTAACTTTCACTTTCTTGACATACTTGTAAACACACCTTTACGAATTTGTAAAGGTGTGTTATTCTATTCATAAGATGGAAAAATTAGAAAAAATAGCGGTAAAGGACATTCGAACCAATCCTTTCCAACCAAGAAAAGTATTTGATCAAGAAAAATTAGAAGAACTGGCTCAGTCAATCAAAGAAAATGGCTTAATTCAACCCATTATTGTCAGAAAATCTCCAATAATTGGTTTTGAATTGCTTGCAGGTGAAAGACGTTTTAGAGCTTCAAAAATTGCTGGATTAGAGCTTGTTCCTGCGATTATTAAAGAGTTAACGGATCAAGAAATGATGCGACAAGCCATTATTGAAAATCTTCAACGAGAAGATCTCAATCCAATTGAAGAAGCTATCTCCTACCAGAAGCTCGTTGATCATGGCTATAAGCACGACCAAATCGCTCAATTTATGGGGAAATCTAGACCCTATATCAGCAATATGCTTCGCTTGTTACATCTAGCTCCCTCTGTTCAAGAAGCAGTCATTCAAAATGATATTTCTTCGGCTCACGCGCGTGTTCTTGTTCCTCTTGATGAAGAAGAGCAGCGCTTTTGGTTGGAGCGAATCAAACAGGATCATTTAAATGTTCGAACATTAGAAAACAAGATCAGTTCAAAAAGAAAACAAAAAAAACAAAAAGCAAAAGAAAGCTTCCTACTAGAAGAGGAACAACGATTGAAAAAAATATTGGGAACAGATGTGACGATACACTCCTCTTCTCAAAATAAAGGAACTATCCAAATTTCTTTTTCCAGTCTTGATGAATACCAACGAATTATCAACAGCCTTAAATAAGGCTGTTATTTTTATTTTTGTATTGACAAGCTTTTCCACCATAATAATCTTTTGCAAATATAATAAAAATAAGGATATTCTCTAGTTATCCCCACTTTGTGGATAACTTTTAAAAACAATGTGAATTTAAATCCACAACTTGTGGAAAAGTTTAAAACTATAATTTAATTTCATGAAATTTAGCCTGTGGAAAACTATTTTTGTTTGTGGTAGAATAGGAGTACGTATGATTTGATACAATTCAAGAAAAGGAGGGAAGTCTGATAGTGTCACAAGAAGAGCAATTTTGGTCTCGTTTTTTAGAATTAGCCCAATTACAACTAAAAGATAGTGCCTATGATTTTTTTGTCGCCGATTCAAAATTAGTCAAAATCGATGGAGAAACGGCTACCATTTATCTTGATGGAAATTATAAAGAATTATTTTGGGAAACAAATCTAAAAAATGCTTTGATCACAGCCAGCTTTGAAGTCTACAATACAGATTTGAAGTTTCATTTCGTTTTTGAAGATACCGAAGAAATTCCTAGTAGTCATAGCGGTGAGAATAGGAGATTATCTTCAGGTAGCTTAACAACCGAACCGTTACCTAAAATTGATACAGGTCTGAAATCAAAGTACACCTTTGATAATTTTGTGCAAGGGGATGGAAATATTTGGGCGAAAGCAGCAGCGCTTGCAGTTTCTGAAAATCTTGCAACAACTTACAACCCTCTCTTTATCTATGGTGGACCAGGGCTTGGAAAGACTCACCTATTGAACGCAATTGGAAATCAAATCCTAGAAAATATTCCAAATGCACGGGTTAAGTATGTCCCAGCAGAAACCTTTATTAATGAATTTTTAGAACACCTTCGATTAGGAGAAATGAAGACGTTCAAGAATACCTATCGAAGTCTTGATCTCTTACTGATCGATGATATCCAGTCACTTGGTGGGAAGAAAGTCACGACTCAAGAGGAATTCTTTAATACCTTTAATGCCCTCCATAGCGACAACAAACAGATTGTTCTAACAAGCGATCGAAGTCCGGATCATTTAGATAGTCTTGAAGAGCGGCTGGTTACTCGTTTCAAATGGGGACTAACGCAAAATATAACACCACCTGATTTTGAAACTCGGATTGCCATCTTACGGAATAAAATTGAAGATCTAGACTATATTTTTCCTAATGACACACTAGAATATCTAGCTGGTCAGTTTGATTCAAATGTCCGAGACTTAGAAGGTGCCTTAAATGATATTTCTTTAATGGCGAAGGTGAAGAAACTAAAAGAAATTACGATCGATGTTGCAGCTGAAGCTATTCGAGCTCGTAAAAACGATAATAGCAAGACGCTTGTCATCCCCATTGAAAAAATTCAGGAAGCAGTTGGAGCCTTTTATGGAGTCAGTGTAAAAGAAATCAAAGGTTCTCGAAGAGTTCAGAATATTGTCCTAGCACGACAAGTGGCCATGTATCTTTCAAGAGAGATGACGGACAACTCACTTCCTCGAATCGGAAAAGAATTCGGTGGGAAAGACCATACGACTGTCATTCATGCCTATGAAAAAATTAAAAGTATGGTCGACACAGATGATAATCTACGACTCGAAATTCAAAGTATCAAGAAAAAGTTAAATTAATCTGTGGATAACTTTCTCTAAACTTCTAGGGGTTATGCACAATTTTTAAACAAGTAACTTTTCAAGTCATAGACAGGATTCTGAGAGTTTTCCACAACTTCCACACAACCTACTATTACTATTAACTTACTAATCATAAAATAAATAAAAGGAATGACCATGATAAATTTCTCTATTAACAAAACTTTATTTTTACAAGCACTAAATACTACAAAAAGAGCTATCAGTTCAAAAAATGCTATTCCAATCCTTTCAACAATTAAAATAGATGTAACTCCAGAAGGAGTTGCCTTATCTGGATCGAATGGCCAAATTTCAATTGAAAACTTTATTTCTATCAAAGATGAAAATGCTGGTTTATTGGTGACCTCTCCAGGCTCTATTTTATTGGAAGCAACTTTCTTTATTAATGTGGTTTCAAGTTTACCAGATGTTACTTTAGATTTTAAAGAGATTGAACAAAAACAGGTTCTTTTAACAAGTGGAAAATCAGAAATTACACTTAAAGGAAAAGATGCAGATCAATATCCACGTATTCAAGAAATTGCTGCAAGTAATCCATTAGTTTTGGAAACAAAATTATTAAAACAATTAATTAATGAAACAGCATTTGCAGCAAGTGTACAAGAAAGTCGTCCAATTTTGACAGGTGTTCACTTTGTTTTATCGGATAATAAAGAGCTAAAAACAGTAGCAACAGACTCTCACCGTATGAGTCAAAAAGTGATTACACTGGAGAAAAATGGAGACAACTTTGATGTTGTCATCCCAAGTCGCTCTCTTCGTGAATTCACCTCTGTTTTTTCTGATGATATTGAAACAGTTGAGGTTTTCTTTGCTAACAATCAAATTCTATTTAGAAGTGAACACATTAGTTTCTATACCCGTTTGCTAGAAGGAAATTATCCTGATACAGACCGTCTCATTCCAACAGAATTCAATACAGAGGCAACCTTCAATGTGGCTAACCTTCGATTTGCAATGGAGCGTGCTCGTCTTCTTTCAAATGCGACTCAAAACGGAACGGTTAAATTAGAGTTCAAAAATGGAGTGGTTTCTTCCCACGTTCATTCACCAGAAGTTGGGCGAGTAAATGAAGAGATCGATACGAGCGCCGTTTCAGGAGAGGATTTGTCTATTAGCTTTAATCCAACTTATTTGATTGAAGCGCTCAAAGCTATTGATAGTGAACAAGTTGTTATTCGTTTTATTTCTTCTGTTAGACCGTTTACATTGGTTCCAGAAGGAAATGAACAAGGGTTCATTCAATTGATTACGCCAGTTCGCACAAATTAACAAAGGTGAATCATGTATACGTTAGGTGATTTTGTAGAAATGAAAAAGCCTCACGCTTGTGTGATTAAAGAAACAGGCAAGAAGGCAAATCGTTGGGAAATTACGCGACTTGGTGCAGACATAAAAATCAAGTGTAGCAATTGTGATCATGTGGTCATGATGAGTCGCCATGATTTTGAACAGAAAATGAAGAAAGTACTATAAAAGGTTCAGTCACTTATGTGACCGAACCTTTTCGATTATTTTAATTCTTCAAATTTTCCATTTTTAACTTCTTTGAAACCACCCTGTTTCATCATATCAAAAGTTGATTTGAAGCTGATATAGTCGACTTTTTTATCTTTTTGTGTCGTTACTAATTTCTTTTCAATTAGCTGATCTAAGTCTGCCTTTTCATAATTTAGTGTTGTTTTTTCAACCATATAATCATCTTTATATTCAGCAGAATGTGTGAATCCTTTGACATCTTTGTATTCTTCATCATATTTATCGATCATTTCCTTTAATTGATCTTTCGTAACTCCCGCCTCTTTGTAATAAATAGTAGTGGTGGTTTGGTTACTGATCGCTTTATCACCTTTATGTTCTAGTGTAATACGAACATCTGTTTTCTTTTCTTGGTTGATTGCCTGAAGATAGGATTTTTGAACAGATTGTTGTCCACAAGCTCCAAGAAGAAAGAGCGTAAAGATAGCGATTAAAGAAAGAAAAATAGATTTCCATATTTGTTTTTTCATCTGAAAAACTCCTTTGTTCATTGTTAAATAGAGTATACCATTTTTATCTTTTTAGAACGTTACAGTTTGATGAAAAAATCTAGTTTCAAAGGTGATGAAATATTTCATTTTTCATCACTTGTCTTTTGAATTATGTTATAATGAAAGAGATTGAAATTTGAACGGAGAAAAAGAAAAATGGCATTAACAGCAGGTATCGTTGGCTTACCAAATGTTGGTAAATCAACCCTATTTAACGCAATTACAAAAGCAGGAGCAGAGGCCGCAAACTATCCCTTTGCAACCATTGATCCAAACGTCGGGATGGTAGAAGTTCCAGATGAACGCCTCCAAAAATTGACGGAAATGATTACTCCTAAGAAGACAGTTCCGACTACTTTTGAATTTACAGATATTGCTGGGATTGTGAAAGGGGCTTCTAAGGGAGAAGGACTTGGTAATAAATTCTTGGCCAATATCCGTGAAGTAGATGCCATTGTTCATGTGGTACGTGCTTTTGATGATGAAAATGTCATGCGGGAGCAAGGTCGTGAAGATGCCTTTGTTGATCCACTGGCAGATATTGATACCATCAATTTAGAATTAATTTTAGCCGACTTAGAGTCTGTCAATAAACGCTATGCGCGTGTAGAAAAAATCGCTCGTACACAAAAAGATAAGGATTCTGTTGCGGAATTTAATGTTCTACAAAAAATCAAACCAGTTCTTGAAGATGGTAAATCAGCTCGGACCATTGAATTCACGGAGGAAGAACAAAAAGTGGTGAAAGGGCTTTTCCTTTTGACTACCAAACCAGTTCTTTATGTAGCCAATGTGGATGAAGATGTTGTTGCAGATCCAGATTCTATCGAGTATGTGAAGCAAATTCGTGACTTTGCGGCAACAGAGAATGCGGAAGTCGTGGTGATTTCTGCGCGTGCTGAGGAAGAAATTTCTGAGCTAGATGATGCAGATAAACAAGAATTTTTAGAGGCGATTGGCCTAACAGAGTCTGGAGTTGATAAACTCACGCGTGCAGCTTACCACTTGTTGGGACTTGGCACTTATTTCACAGCTGGTGAAAAAGAAGTGCGTGCTTGGACCTTCAAACGTGGCATGAAAGCTCCTCAAGCAGCTGGAATCATCCACTCTGATTTTGAAAAAGGATTTATTCGTGCCGTGACCATGTCCTATGATGATTTGGTCAAATACGGTTCTGAAAAGGCTGTAAAAGAAGCAGGACGCTTGCGCGAAGAAGGAAAAGAATATGTTGTCCAAGATGGGGACATCATGGAATTCCGTTTTAATGTATAAGAGAGTTAAAAAGATGTAAAGGTTGGAAAAAATATTTCCAACCCTTTTAGTGTTTTGAAAGGAAAGAGATGACGAAATTAATTGTTGGATTGGGAAATCCAGGTGATAAGTATTTTGAAACGAAACACAATGTAGGCTTTATGTTAGTTGATCAAATGGCAAAGTCTTTAAATCTTACTTTCTCCCATGATAAGATTTTTCAAGCTGATATCGCCTCAACATTTTTGAATGGCGAAAAGGTCTATTTTGTAAAGCCAACCACTTTCATGAATGAGAGTGGAAAAGCAGTCCATGCCCTTCTGACTTATTATGGTCTGGATATTGAAGATCTTTTAGTTATTTACGATGATTTAGATATGGAAGTTGGCAAGATTCGTCTTCGAGCTAAAGGATCAGCTGGAGGTCATAACGGAATCAAATCGATTATCAATCATATTGGAACTCAGACTTTTTATCGAATTAAGATTGGAATTGGAAGACCTAAGCAGGGCATGTCAGTTGTTCATCATGTCTTAGGAAAATTTGATAAAGACGATTACATCACTATTCTACAAACAATCGATCGAGTAGAAGAAGCGGTTAACGATTACTTGGTAGAAGAAAATTTTGAAAGAAGCATGCAGAAATACAACGGGTAAGTAGATGAATGTAATTGATTTAGTGAGTCAAAACTCCAACCTTTCTATCCTGGCAACAAGGTTTGCAAAAAAATAATAGGGAATTGATCTTAGGATTGTCTGCGACCACAAAGGCTATTGTAATGGCTTCAGCCTTTGATTCTATTGAAAAAGCAGTCCTCATCACTTCCAGTTATAACGAAGCAGAACGATTGGCCAGTGATTTTATTGCCTTACTTGGAGAAGAGAAAGTCCATACATTTTTGGGAGATGATAACCCTTTAGCAGAATTTGTTTTTGCTTCACAAGAAAGGCAATTTGCACGATTAGAGGCTTTGAACTTTTTATGTCAAGAAGATCGTCAAGGCATCCTTGTGACCAATGTGAGTGGTATAAAACTACTATTACCTTCTCCTAAAGTTTTTACATCTAGTATTTTTAAATTGAAGGTTGGTCAAGAAATAGACTTAACTACTCTGAGTGAAACATTACAGAAGATTGGCTACCAAAAGGTGAGCCAAGTTTTGCAACAGGGAGAGTTTAGTCTACGAGGAGATATTTTAGATATCTTTGAGATCGACCAACTCCAACCCTATCGGATTGAATTTTCGGAGATGAGATTGATGGAATCCGAATCTTTGACCCAGAAAGTCAGCGTTCTGTTGAAAATGTTGAAGAAGTTCAACTGAAGGCAGTGAGTGATCTATTGTTGCAAGAGGAAGATTTTATACGTGGTCAGCAGCAAATAGAACAATTGCAAGAACAGAGTGCAAATGAAGAATTTAAATCTTATCTAGCAGAAATTCTGGGAGATATTTATCAAAGGAAACTCCATCCGGATCTTAGAAAATTTATTAGTTTCTTTTACGAGAAACAATATACCCTATTCGATTATCTCCCTAAACACACTCCAGTCTTTCTGGATGATTATCAAAAAATAGCAGATCAAATAGCGAGATTTGAACTAGATACAGCTAATCTCTTGACGGAAGATTTACATAAAAATAGAGCTTCTTCTCGCCAAGTGTATTTTGCAGACACCAGTACAACTTTACGAAAATATACGCCTGCAACTTATTTTTCAAACTTTCAAAAAGGATTGGGAAATCTGAAGTTTGATCATTTGTATCAATTCAATCAATATCCCATGCAGGAGTTTTTTGGACAATTTGATTTACTAAAAGAGGAAATTGAACGGTATCGAAAATCAAACTATACTAGTTATTGTCCAAGCAACTTCTCATCACAATCTTCAACAGCTCCATAAAAATTTAGAAGAGTATGGGATTCGATTAGATTATATTGATGGGGATACGATCATTCCTCAAGCTAGTCAATTAGTCGTTGGAGGATTAGCTCACGGTTTTCAATTTGTTGATGAAAAAATTGTCTACATTACAGAATCAGAGATTTATCAGAAAAAGATCAAACGAAAGATTCGCAGGCAAAATATTTCCAATGCAGAACGCCTAAAAAATTATAATGAACTGGAAAAAGGGGACTATGTTGTTCACCAAGTTCATGGTATTGGTCAATATTTGGGAATTGAAACGATTGAAATTTCGGGTGTCCATCGTGATTATGTTTCAATTCAATATCAAAATGGAGATCGCATCTCGATTCCTGTCGATCAGATTCAGATGTTGTCCAAATACGTTGCAAGTGATGGAAAAACGCCAAAAATTAACAAGTTAAATGATGGGCGTTTCCAAAGAACGAAGCAAAAGGTTCAGACCCAGGTGGAGGACATTGCGGATGATTTGATAAAACTTTATGCGGAGCGTAGTCAATTAGAAGGCTTTGCCTATTCCAAAGATGATGAAAACCAAGAGGCTTTTGAACAAGATTTTCCATATATTGAAACAGATGACCAATTACGTTCCATTGAAGAAATTAAAAAAGATATGGAATCGAATCGTCCGATGGACCGATTGCTGGTTGGAGACGTCGGTTTTGGGAAAACAGAGGTCGCTATGCGAGCAGCCTTTAAGGCAGTAAATGATCATAAACAAGTAGCAGTGCTGGTTCCTACCACTGTTCTTGCCCAACAACATTATGCCAATTTTAAGGAGCGTTTTGAATCTTTTGCAGTAGAGGTTGCTGTTTTAAGTCGTTTCCAGAGTAAGGCAGAGCAGAAAGAAACGCTTGAAAAGTTGAAAAAAGGACGAGTGGATATTATTATTGGAACTCACCGGCTCTTGTCCAAAGATGTTGTTTTTTCAGACTTAGGCTTAATCGTGATCGATGAAGAACAACGTTTTGGAGTGAAGCACAAAGAAACCTTGAAAGAATTGAAAAAAAAGGTGGATGTGCTTACCTTGACAGCTACCCCTATACCTCGAACTCTTCATATGTCTATGCTAGGAATTCGAGATTTGTCTGTCATCGAAACACCTCCGACCAATCGGTATCCTGTGCAAACTTTTGTATTAGAGACCAATCCAACCATTATTCGAGACGCTGTGTTGCGGGAGATGGATCGTGGAGGACAAGTGTACTATCTTTACAACAAGGTAGATACAATTGAACAAAAGGTGTCTGAATTAAAAGAGTTGATTCCAGAGGCTTCGATTGGCTTTGTTCATGGTCAGATGAGTGAGGTTCGCTTAGAAAATACCCTGTTGGACTTCATTAATGGCGAATACGATGTCTTAGTGACGACAACCATTATTGAGACAGGTGTGGATATTCCAAATGCCAATACACTCTTTATTGAAAATGCGGATCATATGGGACTTTCAACGCTTTATCAACTAAGAGGTCGTGTGGGACGAAGCAATCGAATTGCTTATGCCTATTTGATGTACCGCCCAGACAAATCTCTTACAGAAGTGTCTGAAAAACGCTTAGAAGCTATTAAGGGTTTTACTGAGTTGGGGTCTGGCTTTAAAATTGCTATGCGAGATTTATCGATCCGTGGAGCAGGGAATATCCTTGGAGCTTCTCAATCTGGTTTCATCGATTCAGTTGGTTTTGAAATGTATTCTCAATTGTTAGAAGAAGCTATTGCTAAGAAACAAGGCCAAGAGCATCGTAGGCAAAAGAGCAATGCAGAGTTGAACCTTCAAATAGATGCATATTTACCTAATGAATATATTTCAGATCAACGTCAAAAAATTGAAATTTACAAACAAATTCGTGAAATGAATTCTGCGACGGACTATGAATATTTGCAAGATGAATTGATCGATCGTTTTGGAGAATACCCAGATGTTGTCGGCCTACCTACTTGAAATTGGTTTAGTGAAAGCTTACTTGGATCAAGTCTTTGTCCGTCTTGTTGAGAGAAAACAACAAAAAGTGACAGTGAAATTTGAACCTATTGCCAAACAACTGTTTTTAACACAGGATTATTTCAAAGCTCTGTCAATGACACAGTTAAAGGCACAGATTGCAGAGGAAAAGGGATTGATTGAAGTGATCTTCGATATTCGAAATAAGAAAGATTTTGAAATTTTAGAAGCTCTGAAGCAATTTGGTCAAACCTTATTGGAAATTAAACAGGAAAAAGAAGAGGACTAGAAGTTCTTAGCTCATTTTTCGCATTTTATGTATAAAAAATGATACAATACTATGTTAGAGGTGACAGTATGAGATTAGATAAATATTTAAAAGTTTCTCGCATTATTAAGCGTCGTCCTGTTGCAAAGGAAGTTGCAGATAAAGGGCGGATCAAAGTCAATGGAGTATTAGCCAAAAGTTCAACGGATTTGAAAGTGAATGATCAAATTGAAGTTCGTTTTGGAAATAAAGTATTGACGGTTAAAGTCTTGGAAATGTTGGATAGTACAAAAAAGAAGATGCATCCAAAATGTACGAAATAATTAGTGAAACAAGGATAGAAGAAGATGCCTAAAAATATCGTTCAAATGAACAATAAATATATTAAAGACGAAAGTCAGCGAAAACGTTTTTTAGAAGAAGAAAGAAAAAAACGCAATCGTTTTACTGGGACTCGTCTTGATATTGGTCATGTTACTATTTATTCTTCCAACTTATAATTTAGCCCAGAGCTATCAATCGCTACAAGATAAAAAAGAACAATACAAACAGTTGGAAAAAGAGTATAAAGAAACAAGTGAACAAAAAGAATACCAACAAGACATCGCTAAAAAATTAAAAGACGATGATTATGCAACAAAATATGCACGCGCTAAGTATTCTTTTTCAAAAGATGGTGAATATGTTTATACCATCCCAGATTTACTCCCCCAATAACCGATGGAAAATATCTTACAAACAGTTAAACAATTTCTTGAATTTTCGGATGAAAAATTAGAGGAATTAAAAAAGAAAAACCAAATGATTAAACTTCAAAAGGATGAAAAGGAAAGGAATACAGGTGTCTAAACGATTTCTGCTCCTATTGTTAGTTCCAATTTTATTTATTGGGTCTCAAGCAGCGAGTGTCGAGCAGTCTGAGTCTTCTCAGACAATGGCTCATCCATCAGAACTTTATTTTTCTTCAATTCCAGCGAACCCGAATGTCTATCGCAAAATTTCTGTTTTTTCTGATCCTCAGTTGAAAAAAGCAAAAGGAGAAATTCTTCCCAACACACCGTTTACAATCGAACAACTCTTTGTAAATGATGAAGGGAAAGCTGTGTTTAAAATAGCAGAGAAAGGATATGTATTAGCAGATTCTTCTGTCATTTTTTCTGATGTTGTACAAGAAACACAAGAAAAAAAACAAGACATGTGGCTAAAACCTGGTTTTAAAGTGTATGACCGACCCTTAATAAATGGTGCAAAAGAAAAAAATACACCTCTTTCTCCTTATACAAAAGTGACAGTCTTACGTACAGCTAAGACTTTACGAGATGAGTTTGTGGAGATTGAAGGTCAGGGCTGGG
This sequence comes from Streptococcus sp., assembly GCA_047241705.1. Lineage (GTDB taxonomy): Bacteria > Bacillota > Bacilli > Lactobacillales > Streptococcaceae > Streptococcus. The sequence continues at coordinate 653,706 of JBKTJB010000001.1, read as the reverse complement.
TGAACAAAGCATTCGTTACTGAAAAAGATAATCGAATGGAAAAAGTCCAGGACTTGTTAAATAGTAAATACAATTCTCCTTCGTATGGAATCTATGTAAAACAATTAACGACTGGAAATACTGCTGGAATCAATCCGCAAAAAGAAATGTATTCTGCCAGTGTAACGAAATTACCATACTTGTACTACGTCCAAGAACAGCTCAATAAAAAAGCCATTTCTCCAACTACAACCTACAAATATATTCCAGAAGTCAATGATTTCAAAGGAGGCTATGAACCAGAAGGAAGTGGTAGTCTTTCAAAAACACCCGATGGAAAAGAATACAGTGTTCAAGAGTTGGTAGATAAAATTGCAAAAGAATCAGATAATGTTGGACATAATATCTTGAATTATTATGTCACTCATCAATCAGATCAAGACTTCCAAAAAACTTTGGATAAGATTGCAAAGAAACATTGGGATGTTGAAAAAAGAGAAGCATCCGCTGAAATGGCTGGCAATGTCATGGAGGCTGTCTATCAACAAAATGGCTCTATTATTGATGCGCTCTCCTCTACAAAATATGATGATCAACGGATTGCGCGTGACCTTCCAGTAAAAGTTGCTCATAAAATTGGAGATGCCTATGATTTTAGACATGATGTTGCGATTGTATACACAAATTCACCCTATGTAATAGCCATTTTTACAGATCATTCGAATTATGATACGATTTCCAACATTTCAAAGGATATCTATGAGGTATTGAAATAATGGAAAAGCGATTTTTAGAGTTTTGTGAAAAACAAGATCTATTTACTCCCCATCGTCGTGTTTTAGTTGCCTTATCTGGTGGATTGGATTCAATGAATCTGTATGAACTTTTATATAAGAATAAAGAACGATTGAAAATCCATCTGGTACTCGCTCATGTCAATCATGGACAAAGACCAGAATCAGATTTAGAAGAAAGTGAACTTCGAACGCTAGCTGATAGGCGAGAGACACGTATCCATGTGGCTCACTATTCGGGTGATTTTACGGAAGCAAAAGCTCGTACCTTTCGTTATGATTTTTTTAAACAGATTATGGAGAAAGAGGATTGCACCGCTTTAGTAACAGGTCATCATGCAAACGATCAAGCTGAAACAACTTTCATGCGCTTAATACGAGGAACAAAATTACGCCATTTAAATGGCATTCCTGTACGCCAACCATTTTGGCAAGGGTGAATTAATCCGTCCTTTGTTAACTTTTACCAAAGATGAGTTGATGGAAATTCCTCACTTTGAAGACAGTAGCAATGACTCACAGGACTATTTTCGAAATCGTGTACGCCATCAATACCTTCCAGAATTTGAAAAAGAAAATCCTCAAATGCAAGCAAGTCTTCGTTATTTAGCAGAGGAAGTGACTCATTGGCACCAAGCACTGAAAGAATTGACTAGCGAGTTAACCATTCAAGATTTAGCTTCTTTTAGAACGTATTCTCATTCTGTACAGATCATTCTTATTAGAAGAGTATCTGGCACAATTTCCAGATTTACAACTTGGTAGAGTACAGTTTCAAGAATTATTAAATTTACTGCGAAAAAAAAGAAATTGCGTTCATTATTTAAAGTCGAATTATGAACTACATCAAGAATATGATTTCTTTGAAATACAAAAATCAGTCAAAAGTCGGATGACCACCCCCTCCCATTTTTGTTAGAATTTGGGAATATCTTTGAAATTGCAAATTATAAACTATCTTTGGGACAACCATTAGTAGGGGAAAATGTAGAAATTCTTTCTGTTTCACGCGAAACTCCCATCTTAATTAGAAGGAGAAAGGAAGGAGATCAGCTGCTTGTTAATGGCCACCATCAAAAATTAAGACGGTGGTTTATCAACCATAAAATTCCAATTTCGCTTCGGCAAAAAGGTCTCATTATAGAACAGAATCATAATATTCTTTCTGTAGTGGGATTGGTAACGAGTGATTTGAGTAAGCCCTCAAAAAGTGGTATAATGAAAAGATAGTCTTTATATTCAAAAAATAGATAGGTAAAAACATGTTAGAAAAAGATATAAAAAAAGTATTGGTTTCACATGATGAAATTGTAGAAGCAGCAAAGCAATTGGGTGAAACCCTAACAAAAGAGTACCAAGGAAAAAATCCAATTTTTGTTGGAATTTTGAAAGGCTCTGTTCCATTTATGGCAGAGTTGATCAACCACGTGGATACACATATTGAATTGGATTTTATGCTGGTTTCAAGTTATCATGGTGGTACGGCAAGCTCAGGTATTATTAATATTATCAAGGATATCGACCAAGATATTACTGGTAGAGATATTTTATTTGTAGAAGATATTATCGATACAGGTAAAACCCTCAAGAGTCTAAAAGAACTCTTTGAAGAACGAAATGCAGCATCTGTGAAGATTGCTACCTTACTGGATAAACCTGAAGGACGTTTGGTTGAGATCGAAGCAGATTACACCTGCTTTACGATTCCAAATGAGTTTGTTGTAGGATATGGTTTAGACTATGATGAAAATTATCGTAACCTACCCTATGTTGGTGTATTAAAAGAGGAAGTGTACTCAAAATAGAGGAGACTAGATGAATAACAGAAAAAATAACGGTTTTGTCCGAAATCCATTTCTGTATTTGTTGATTATTGTAGCGGCTGTGACAGGATTCCAGTACTTTTTTGCGGGTAATGGAGTTGGTCAAAGTCAGCAAATCAACTACACAGAATTGGTCAAGGAAATTAAAAATGATAATGTCAAAACGATCAGTTACCAACCAAATGGTAGTGTGATTGAAATTGCAGGGACCTATAATAAAGCAAAAGAATCAAAAGAAGATACAGGGATTCAATTCTTTACCCCGAGTGTTCAAAAAGTATCTCGCTTTACTAGTGTCATCCTTCCATCTGATATCACCGTCAATGAATTACAAAAATAGCACTGACCACAAAGCAGAAATCACCATCAAGCGTGAGAGACTCAAGTGGCATGTGGATAACAATTCTCACTTCAATTGTTCCATTTGTTATCGTCATGTTCTTCTTCTTCTCCATGATGAACCAAGGCGGTGGCGGAGGTGCCAGAGGCGCAATGAACTTTGGTCGCAATAAAGCCCGTGCTGCTAATAAAGAAGATATTAAAGTTCGTTTTTCAGATGTAGCAGGAGCTGAAGAAGAGAAAACAAGAACTTGTTGAAGTTGTTGAATTTTTTAAAAGATCCAAAGCAACTTTACTAAATTGGGTGCAAGAATCCCAGCAGGTGTGCTTCTTGAAGGCCCTCCCGGAACTGGTAAAACCCTTTTAGCAAAAGCAGTAGCTGGTGAAGCTGGAGTGCCATTCTTCAGTATCTCTGGTTCTGACTTCGTTGAAATGTTTGTCGGAGTCGGTGCTAGCCGGGTTCGTTCACTTTTTGAAGATGCTAAAAAAGCAGCACCAGCCATTATCTTTATCGATGAAATTGATGCTGTTGGGCGCCAGCGTGGTGTAGGTCTTGGTGGCGGAAATGATGAACGTGAACAAACCCCTCAACCAGCTCTTGATTGAGATGGATGGTTTTGAAGGCAACGAAGGAATCATTGTTATCGCAGCAACTAACCGTTCTGATGTCCTTGACCCTGCCCTTCTTCGTCCTGGCCGTTTTGACCGTAAAGTATTGGTTGGACGTCCAGATGTGAAAGGTCGTGAGGCGATTCTTCGTGTTCATGCTAAGAATAAGCCACTTGCTCAAGATGTGGACTTGAAATTGGTTGCTCAACAAACACCAGGATTTGTCGGTGCTGATCTCGAAAATGTTTTGAACGAAGCAGCCTTGGTTGCAGCTCGTCGAAATAAAAAAGTAATTGATGCTGCTGATATCGATGAAGCAGAAGATCGTGTTATTGCAGGTCCATCTAAGAAAGATCGGACGATTTCACAAAAGAACGTGAAATGGTTGCTTATCACGAAGCTGGTCATACGCAATCGTTGGTCTTGGTCTTATCAAATGCTCGTGTAGTTCATAAAGTTACGATTGTTCCACGTGGTCGTGCAGGCGGTTACATGATTGCCCTTCCTAAAGAAGATCAAATGTTACTTTCTAAAGAAGATATGAAAGAACAATTAGCTGGGCTCATGGGAGGACGTGTTGCCGAAGAAATTATTTTCAATTCGCAAACAACGGGTGCTTCAAATGACTTTGAACAAGCTACCCAAATGGCGCGTGCAATGGTGACAGAATATGGTATGAGTGAAAAACTTGGACCGGTCAATATGAAGGAAATCATGCAATGTTTGGTGCTCAAAGCCCACAAAAAATGATTTCAGAACGAACAGCATACGAAATTGATGAAGAAGTTCGTAGTCTGTTGAATGAAGCCCGTAATAAAGCGGCAGAAATTATTCAAGGAAATAGAGAAACGCATAAACTAATTGCGGAAGCTCTATTAAAATATGAAACCTTGGATAGTGTTCAAATTAAATCATTATATGAAACAGGAAAAATGCCTGAAAATTCAGAGCATGAATTAGAAGAAGAAGCAAAACCTCTATCATATGATGAGATTAAGTCAAAATTAGAAGAAAATAACTAATTCAAAAGAAGGAAAATATTTCCTTCTTTTTTTATTAAAAAAGTGTTGACAGAGTAAAAATATTCTGTATAATAGAATATGTTGTAAAAATGGTCCGTTGGTCAAGGGGTTAAGACACCGCCTTTTCACGGCGGTAACACGGGTTCGAATCCCGTACGGACTATCGATGAACTGTCACCAAGTGGCAGTTTTTTTGTGTATTTGGACAAAATAATTAAAAATAATAACCAAATAGTTAAAAAAACGTGCAGAATAGAAAAAAAGTCCAATGGGCTTCTTTATTTTTATAAAATACAGATAAAAGTAAAGGAGAGCTTATGGAATTTAATAAAATGTATCAAAAAGTAAAATATATCGTAAGAAAATGTGAAAAAGAATATTATATTCAATTATGGGAAAAGGATGATTGGGAACAAGAAGGACAGCTAACACTCTTTGAACTTTATCAAAAAAATCCTGAAATTGAAACAAATGAAGAATTACTTTATACATATTTCAAAACAAAATTTAGAAATCATATTAAAGATAAAAATAAGACAACAGGAAAGTGATAAGAGAAAAATAAATAGACTTCCATATATTGAAATTGGAGAAATTAGTCACAGAATTTCATCAAGAAAAATATATTTAGATGAGCTGGTTGTTCTTAGAGATGCATTAAAACGTTTTAAAGAAAAATTAACCGTAAAAGAAAAAGAACAATATGAAGCATTACTAGCAAACAGAAGATGTCTAGGAAAAACAAAAATGAAAAAGAAATTAGAGAACTATCTGAAGGATTTTAAAAATACAATTTAAGAACTGAAAGTTGACAGTGTATAAATGAACTTTCAAAAAAATAAATTTTTGGAAAAAGTATTGACAGTAAGGGTAGGTCATGATATACTAATATAGTTGTCGCGCGAGAGCGACAAAGACCTTTGAAAACTGAACAAGACGAACCAATGTATGCGGGGCGCTATAACAAGGTTATAGTAACTGAACAATAAAAAACAATAAATCTGTCAGTGACAGAATGAGTTTAAGACAAACAATTATTTTAATGAGAGTTTGATCCTGGCTCAGGATGAACGCTGGCGGCGTGCCTAATACATGCAAGTAGAACGCTGAAGCTTGGTGCTTGCACCGAGCGGATGAGTTGCGAACGGGTGAGTAACGCGTAGGTAACCTGCCTCTTAGCGGGGATAACTATTGGAAACGATAGCTAATACCGCATAAAAGTCGACATTGCATGATGTTGATTTGAAAGGTGCAATTGCATCACTAAGAGATGGACCTGCGTTGCATTAGCTAGTTGGTGAGGTAACGGCTCACCAAGGCGACGATACATAGCCGACCTGAGAGGGTGATCGGCCACACTGGGACTGAGACACGGCCCAGACTCCTACGGGAGGCAGCAGTAGGGAATCTTCGGCAATGGGGGCAACCCTGACCGAGCAACGCCGCGTGAGTGAAGAAGGTTTTCGGATCGTAAAGCTCTGTTGTAAGAGAAGAACGAGTGTGAGAGTGGAAAGTTCACACTGTGACGGTAACTTACCAGAAAGGGACGGCTAACTACGTGCCAGCAGCCGCGGTAATACGTAGGTCCCGAGCGTTATCCGGATTTATTGGGCGTAAAGCGAGCGCAGGCGGTTAGATAAGTCTGAAGTTAAAGGCTGTGGCTTAACCATAGTACGCTTTGGAAACTGTTTAACTTGAGTGCAGAAGGGGAGAGTGGAATTCCATGTGTAGCGGTGAAATGCGTAGATATATGGAGGAACACCGGTGGCGAAAGCGGCTCTCTGGTCTGTAACTGACGCTGAGGCTCGAAAGCGTGGGGAGCAAACAGGATTAGATACCCTGGTAGTCCACGCCGTAAACGATGAGTGCTAAGTGTTGGAGGGTTTCCGCACTTCAGTGCTGCAGCAAACGCATTAAGCACTCCGCCTGGGGAGTACGACCGCAAGGTTGAAACTCAAAGGAATTGACGGGGGCCCGCACAAGCGGTGGAGCATGTGGTTTAATTCGAAGCAACGCGAAGAACCTTACCAGGTCTTGACATCCTGTGACCATTTCTAGAGATAGAGCTTCCCCTTCGGGGGCAAGGTGACAGGTGGTGCATGGTTGTCGTCAGCTCGTGTCGTGAGATGTTGGGTTAAGTCCCGCAACGAGCGCAACCCCTATTGTTAGTTGCCATCATTCAGTTGGGCACTCTAGCGAGACTGCCGGTAATAAACCGGAGGAAGGTGGGGATGACGTCAAATCATCATGCCCCTTATGACCTGGGCTACACACGTGCTACAATGGTTGGTACAACGAGTTGCGAGTCGGTGACGGCAAGCTAATCTCTTAAAGCCAATCTCAGTTCGGATTGTAGGCTGCAACTCGCCTACATGAAGTCGGAATCGCTAGTAATCGCGGATCAGCACGCCGCGGTGAATACGTTCCCGGGCCTTGTACACACCGCCCGTCACACCACGAGTTTGTAACACCCGAAGTCGGTGAGGTAACCGTATGGAGCCAGCCGCCTAAGGTGGGATAGATGATTGGGGTGAAGTCGTAACAAGGTAGCCGTATCGGAAGGTGCGGCTGGATCACCTCCTTTCTAAGGAAAAACGGAACCTGTACGTTGAGTTTCTTGTTTAGTTTTGAGAGGTCTTGTGGGGCCTTAGCTCAGCTGGGAGAGCGCCTGCTTTGCACGCAGGAGGTCAGCGGTTCGATCCCGCTAGGCTCCATTAACGACAGATTCAAGTATTGTCATTGAAAATTGAATATCTGTATCAAATTGCATATGTAATTAATACATATAGATAGTAACAAGAAAATAAACCGAAACGCTGTGAATATTTAATGAGTTTAGGTCGAAAGACCAAAAATAAGGTTAAGTTAATAAGGGCGCACGGTGGATGCCTTGGCACTAGAAGCCGATAGAAGGACGTGACAAACGACGAAATGCTTTGGGGAGCTGTAAGTGAGCAATGATCCAGAGATGTCCGAATGGGGAACCCGGCTAGCGTAATGGCTAGTCACTCATATACTGTTAAGGTATATGTAGAGGAAGACGCAGTGAACTGAAACATCTAAGTAGCTGCAGGAAGAGAAAGCAAAAGCGATTGCCTGAGTAGCGGCGAGCGAAACGGCAAGAGGGCAAACCGAAAGAGTTTACTCTTCGGGGTTGTAGGACTGCAACGTGGACTTAAAGATTATAGAAGAACTGACCTGGGAAGGTCAGGCCAAAGAGAGTAAGAGCCTCGTATTCGAAATAGTCTTTACACCTAGGAGGATCCTGAGTACGGCGGAACACGAGGAATTCCGTCGGAATCCGGGAGGACCATCTCCCAAGGCTAAATACTCCCTAGTGACCGATAGTGAACCAGTACCGTGAGGGAAAGGTGAAAAGCACCCCGGAAGGGGAGTGAAATAGATCCTGAAACCGTGTGCCTACAACAAGTTCAGAGCCCGTTAATGGGTGATAGCGTGCCTCTTGTAGAATGAACCGGCGAGTTACGATATGATGCGAGGTTAAGTTGAAGAGACGGAGCCGTAGGAAACCGAGTCTTAATAGGGCGTATTAGTATCATGTCGTAGACCCGAAACCATGTGACCTACCCATGAGCAGGTTGAAGGTGAGGTAAAACTCACTGGAGGACCGAACCAGGGCACGTTGAAAAGTGCTTGGATGACTTGTGGGTAGCGGAGAAATTCCAAACGAACTTGGAGATAGCTGGTTCTCTCCGAAATAGCTTTAGGGCTAGCGTCGATGTTAAGATCTCTTGGAGGTAGAGCACTGTTTGGGTGAGGGGTCCATCCCGGATTACCAATCTCAGATAAACTCCGAATGCCAATGAGATTATAATCAGGGAGTCAGACTGTGAGTGCTAAGATCCGTAGTCGAAAGGGAAACAGCCCAGACCACCAGCTAAGGTCCCAAAATATATGTTAAGTGGAAAAGGATGTGGGGTTGCACAGACAACTAGGATGTTAGCTTAGAAGCAGCTATTCATTCAAAGAGTGCGTAATAGCTCACTAGTCGAGTGACCCTGCGCCGAAAATGTACCGGGGCTAAAACATATTACCGAAGCTGTGGATACCTTTATAGGTGCATTGGTAGGAGAGCGTTCTAAGGGCGGAGAAGGTGGATCGTGAGGAGTGCTGGAGCGCATAGAAGTGAGAATGCCGGTATGAGTAGCGAAAGACAGGTGAGAATCCTGTCCACCGTAAGACTAAGGTTTCCAGGGAAGGCTCGTCCGCCCTGGGTTAGTCGGGACCTAAGGAGAGACCGAAAGGTGTATCCGATGGACAACAGGTTGATATTCCTGTACTAGAGTATATAGTGATGGAGGGACGCAGTAGGCTAACTAAACCAGACGATTGGAAGTGTCTGGTCAAGCAGTGAGGTGTGATATGAGTCAAATGCTTATATCTCTAACATTGAGCTGTGATGGGGAGCGAAGTTTAGTAGCGAAGTTAGTGATGTCACACTGCCGAGAAAAGCTTCTAGCGTTAATTATACTCTACCCGTACCGCAAACCGACACAGGTAGTCGAGGCGAGTAGCCTCAGGTGAGCGAGAGAACTCTCGTTAAGGAACTCGGCAAAATGACCCCGTAACTTCGGGAGAAGGGGTGCTTCTCTTATGGGCAGCCGCAGTGAATAGGCCCAAGCAACTGTTTATCAAAAACACAGCTCTCTGCTAAATCGTAAGATGATGTATAGGGGGTGACGCCTGCCCGGTGCTGGAAGGTTAAGAGGAGTGCTTAGCGTAAGCGAAGGTATGAATTGAAGCCCCAGTAAACGGCGGCCGTAACTATAACGGTCCTAAGGTAGCGAAATTCCTTGTCGGGTAAGTTCCGACCCGCACGAAAGGCGTAATGATTTGGGCACTGTCTCAACGAGAGACTCGGTGAAATTTTAGTACCTGTGAAGATGCAGGTTACCCGCGACAGGACGGAAAGACCCCATGGAGCTTTACTGCAGTTTGATATTGAGTATCTGTACCACATGTACAGGATAGGTAGGAGCCTATGACACTCGGGACGCCAGTTTCGAGTGGAGGCGTTGTTGGGATACTACCCTTGTGTTATGGCTACTCTAACCCAGATAGGTTATCCTATCGGAGACAGTGTCTGACGGGCAGTTTGACTGGGGCGGTCGCCTCCTAAAAGGTAACGGAGGCGCCCAAAGGTTCCCTCAGAATGGTTGGAAATCATTCGCAGAGTGTAAAGGTATAAGGGAGCTTGACTGCGAGAGCTACAACTCGAGCAGGGACGAAAGATCGGGCTTAGTGATCCGGTGGTTCCGCATGGAAGGGCCATCGCTCAACGGATAAAAGCTACCCTGGGGATAACAGGCTTATCTCCCCAAGAGTTCACATCGACGGGAGGTTTGGCACCTCGATGTCGGCTCGTCGCATCCTGGGGCTGTAGTCGGTCCCAAGGGTTGGGCTGTTCGCCCATTAAAGCGGCACGCGAGCTGGGTTCAGAACGTCGTGAGACAGTTCGGTCCCTATCCGTCGCGGGCGTAGGAAATTTGAGAGGATCTGCTCCTAGTACGAGAGGACCAGAGTGGACTTACCGCTGGTGTACCAGTTGTTCTGCCAAGAGCATCGCTGGGTAGCTATGTAGGGAAGGGATAAACGCTGAAAGCATCTAAGTGTGAAGCCCACCTCAAGATGAGATTTCCCATGATTTTATATCAGTAAGAGCCCTGAGAGATGATCAGGTTGATAGGTTAGAAGTGGAAGTGTGGTGACACATGGAGCGGACTAATACTAATAGCTCGAGGACTTATCCAAAGAAAGTAACTGAGACATATTGACAACGATTTGGTTTCTTGATAGAGTATAGATATTCAATTTTGATGTTGAGAATACTCAGAGTTAAGTGACGATAGCCTAGGAGATACACCTGTTCCCATGCCGAACACAGAAGTTAAGCCCTAGTACGCCTGAAGTAGTTGGGGGTTGCCCCTGTTAGATACGGTAGTCGCTTAGCCAAGAGATTGAGCCTAGTAGATACTAGGCCATTTGGGAGTTAAGCTCAGTTGGAACTCCATTGAGAGGTATTCGAAATCTAACGGACAAGAGAACGTAGTTTCTCACCGCTGGCTGAGTCAAACGACCATCTGGGAGCCTAGCTCAGCTGGGAGAGCATCTGCCTTGCTGGGCAGAGGGTCAGCGGATCGAGTCCCGATAACTCCCATAGGTCCAGCGTAGCTGTAGCGGTTATCATCGCCTGTCACGGCGAAGACGCGGTCTGGATTCCCGTCGCGGGTTTACCAAGATAAAGTAAAAATTATTTTGGCACTCGATTAGCTCAGTTGGCAGAGCAGTTCGACTTTAGTCAGTGGGTCGCTGGTTCGAGCCCAGTGCGAGGTCGTCATTTTGCGGGTTTCGGCGGATTGGCGGGCGCACCAGAATTAGATCTGGCGCTTTCTGCGGCGTGGGTTCAAGTCCCTTAACCCGCATAAGAAGAATAATGATGCCGGCTTAGCTCAGGTTGATAGAGCATCTGATTTTGTAATCAGAGAGGTCGTGTCTTCAAGTCATGTAGCTGCGGCGTTTTTTTATATAACTGAAAGCGATGCGACACGTAGTTCAGTGTTGAACACCACCTTGCCGGGATGGGGATCGCGGGTTACTGAATCCCGTCGTTCGACTCGAGGAGGACCGGGGTGGCGGAACTGGCAGACGCACCGGACTTAACATCCTCTGCGATCGGTAACGATCGTACCGGTTCGATTCCGGTCCTCGGCATGAAGACTTAAGGGTTGAAGAGAAGCACCCCTAGCTCAGCTGGAGGTAGAGCAATTTACGACTACGAATCAGGCGGACCAGAGGTTCGACTCCTCTAGGGTGGTATGGTCGCGCGGCTGTGTGAGTTCATTAACAGGGACAGAGCACCCTACCAGCTCAGCTGGATAGATGCACCGATCTACGAATCAGGCGGTTCAGAGGTTGACTACCTCGGGGTGCACATAACGCGTAAGCTTGAGATCGGGAAGTAGCTCAGCTTGGGCAGATGTACTTGGTTTGGGCAAGTCCGTCTGCAGGTTCGAATCCTGTCTTCCCGATATTATGGCGGTGTAGCTCAGCTGGCAATGGGCGTCCGGTTCAGGCCCGGGAGGCCGGGGGTTCGAGTCCCCTTCGCTGTTAGTCATTGTTGATCTTGTTGACTTTGGCTCAGCTGGTTAGCAGCTTCGGCTCATACCATGGCCGAGTGGTCTGCAGGTTCAAGTCCTACGAGGTCCCGTGTCATCTATGAGAGGGTTGCCTTGAATCTGGAACTGAAGGGCGATCCGTCTGGAAACCAGCGTCAGGCGATATCAAAGCGTGCGTGGGTTCGAGATCCCACCTCCTCCTTAAAGTCCATGCGGGATCGGAGCTGGCTCAGGCGGCTCCAAGTCGGGCTCCATGACCCGAAGGTCGTAGGTCCAAATCTTGCCCCGCAATTTGGCTCGGCGAGTCAGTTGCATGACAGCAACGTTCAAGAAGCTCCATGTTAAGCGGAAATTGGATTCCGTCTCGCGCACGTTCCCTTTATCAATAACGGCGGGTGTGGTTTGGCGGTAAGCTTTACAGCCTTCCAAGCCTGTTTGTCGCGGGTTCAGATTCTCGTCACGTCCGCTTCGAGCATTGGGTTCATCTACCAAGCTTACTAACTGGGCGCGTAGCATCAGATTGTGGTTCCAGCGCACCTGATAAGCGTGAGAGGTCGGTGGTTCCAGAGATCCACCTCGTTGCCCAGTTTGGAGAGTTACTCAGAGAGGCTGAGAGAGGACGGGTTCGCCGAATCAGTGAGGTCAGGTAACTCGGCGCATGGGGGTCTCAAGTCTCCCATTCTCCAAAACATAATTTCGAGGGTTGAGAACCATGTGCATCTCAAACTATTTTTCATCATTTACAGAAGGTTTTGTCCACATGTTCTCGAGATCGTTTCTTTAAAATTTTTGGTTTTGTGTGTTGTTTTAACTGTTTTCAAGAATTTTATTTCTATTTACCATCAGTTAGGACTTCGATGGTTATTAAAATCTTCTGATCATGCTATTCATTGTTGATAAGGCAGTATCGGCACCATCTTGTTGTTGTGGGAATCTAAGGCGAAAGATTTAAAGAGTTTGTCAGTCTGAATTGAAGATGAAAACACGTTTCGTTTAAAGTCATTGTCTTTCTCAAAAGGATGTTTGACCAGTCAAAGCTTAGTCAGTTTGGAATCAGAAAATAGAATTAAAGGATTTGATGGCTAATCAGAAATTCTTCATCCAGGTTTTCCTACAAGCTGATGTTAGTGGGACTAGTTGACCGCAATGAGTAGTTCGTGGGATCAGGAATTTGTTGTCGGTAAAGGGTGGATTCCTGATGGAAATTTCCGATTCCATGTTTGTTGCTATCGTGTCTGGTGGCGTCATAGGTGCTGGTAGAAAGTACTAGAGAAAAATTCTAGTAAAGTGAAATTATTAGTTCGAAGATACTATTTTCTTCACAACACCTGACGTTTAAAATTGAGAGTCAAGGTCAATCTATTTTTGCTTTATTAAATGGTTATGACGAGAAGACAGGTGAGTTTCGGTTGTTGCAAATTGGAGATCCAGTTGAAATTAAAAAAGGATCTCTGGTTTCAACAAGTGGCTTAGGAAAATACAAGAGTAGTGACTTACCTCTTGGTACAGTGACTTCTACTCAAAAGGCATCTGATCAGTTAGGGCAAGAAATTCGTGTGAAACCAAAGGCTAATTTAGATGTCAATCGTTATGTACTATTGATGCTGAGTAGTGTGAAAGTCATACGTAAGTGCCATTTTTTCCCTTTAATCTTATTCTTATCTTTATTTGTTGATGGGCAGATCTCTTTTCTTATTTCTCGTTTCTGTCCAAGCTCCTTTGAACCTACTTCATTTTTATTTCTATATGATTTTATGTTACTGAGCCTCTATTTCTCGGAGATAGCTAGTATTTGGTTGGGAATCCTCTTTGGTTTTTGTTTTGATGTGTATTTTTTACGCACTATAGGAATTGCCTTCCTAGTCTTCCCTTTGTTACAGGTGATTTTTTATCGGTGTAATCAGATTATTTTGGTCAATCGATTGACTCGTTTTTTTACATTTTTATTAACGATTCTAATATTTCAGATTTCAACCAATCTTCTTCTGATTATTTTTGTTGGTATAAATTCAACTGGATTACTCTCATTATCTATCAAATTGCGCCTAGTTTAATTTTGAATGTGCTTCTAATGATCGTATTACAGCCTTTACTTGAAAAGATTTATTTATAAACTCGAAATAAAAATGTAACAATAGCGTAATATAAATTTTCAAAAAATTTGTTATACTAGTTAGTGTCTTATTAGAAAGGGAAAATTTATCTAATGAAGAAAAAATTATTTGCCACAATCTTATTGAGTACAGTTGCTTTATCACAAGGTGCTGTTGTAGCAGGTGTATCAGCTGACTCAACAGATGATAAGATTGCTGCTCAAGATAACAAAATCAATAGTATTAATCAACAACAACAAAGTGCACAAGCTCAGGTAGATCAAATCCAAGGTCAAGTATCTGAAATTAAACAACAACAAGAAAATCTTCAAGCTGAAAATGATCGTTTGAATGAAGAATCTGAACGATTGTCAGCTGAGATCGATGAGTTGTCAAAAAATATTGTTGCTCGTCAAGAATCACTTGCAAATCAAGCACGTAGTGCTCAAACAACTGGGACTGCAACAAGCTATATTAATGCGATTGTTAGCTCTGGATCTTTGACAGAAGCTATCTCACGTATTTCTGCTATGAATGAAATTGCAGATGCTAACAACAAAATGTTGCAAGAGCAAAAACGTGATAAAGAAGATATTGCACAAAAACAAAAAGAAAACAACGATGCTATCAATACTGTTATTGCAAACAAACAGCAATTAGAAGATGATGCGCAAGCTTTGTCAACTAAAGAAGCTGAGTTGAAAGTGGCACAATTGAACTTGGCTGCTGAAAAATCATCTGCTGAAAACGAAAAGAACGCTTTGTTGCAACAAAAAGCTGAAGCTGAAAAAGCAGCGGCAGCAGCGGCAGCAGCTGAAGCAGCTTACCGTGCAAAACAAAAGGAACAACAAGCAGCTGTAAAGCTTCTGCTAATACAACCCTTCAATCGCACAGTTCAAGCGGCAGCTCAAACACCTGCTGCAACACCAGCGGCATGCCAAAACTCAAGCAGCACCTCAACCTGCTGTTCAAACTCAAGCAGCGGGTAGCACCAGTAGCAACTACTTCTCGTCCAACTTATAGTACATCTGCATCATCTTATCCAGTTGGTGAATGTACATGGGATGCGAAGACATTGGCTCCATGGGCAGGTGATTACTGGGGTAATGGTGGACAATGGGCGAGCAAGTGCGGCCGGCAGCAGGATTCCGTACAGGATCTCAACCACAAGTTGGTGCCATTGCATGTTGGAATGATGGTGGATGTATGGACACGTGCAGCAGTCGTTACAGCCGTTCAATCTACAACAAGCATCCGTTGTTTCTGAGTCTAGACCACAACGGTATCCGTAGTATTGGTAACTACCGTGGTCGGTTTCAACCCAACAACAGCACAAGGTACTGTAACTTATATCTATCCAAACTAAGACTTGACGCGCTGAAGCATGAACATGTTGTTCTGCTTCTTTTTTTGATAATAGTGTCGGTAGAGCCGGATTTTGTAATTTCCATAAATTAATATTTGAATATTTGCTTAAAAAGCGATAAAATGATTACAGGAGAAATTTGTGCTGACTGTACAATATGGTTTTAGATTTTACTGGAGGAAATCATGTCATTTTCTGATTTAATGCTCTTTGCTTTGTCGTCAAATCAAGAATTGGCTCAACGTGTGTCTCGCGAAATGGGACTACCGCTTGGAAAGTCAACGGTTCGTCAATTTTCTGATGGAGAAATTCAGGTTAATATTGAAGAATCAATCCGTGGGAAAGATGTTTATATTTTGCAATCCACTAGCTCACCGGTTAACGATAATCTAATGGAAATTTTGATTATGGTAGATGCGTTGAAACGAGCTAGTGCGCAATCTATTAATCGTGGTGATGCCGTATTACGGTCTATGCTCGTCAAGACCGGAAAGCTTCGAGCTCGTGGAACCAATCGCACTTTCTAAGTTGGTAGCTAACATGCTTGAGGCTGCTGGAGTTGATCGTTCTGTTGACAATTGATTTGCACGCCGCACAAATTCAAGGCTTCTTTGATATTCCTGAAGTGACCACTTGATGGTGCGCCTACGATCGCCGACTATTTCTGAACGTCGCGGGATGATTGGGAAAGACTATGTTGTTGTCATCAGTCCAGACCATGGTGGTGTGACTCGTGCTCGGAAATTGGCTGAATTTTTGAAGACACCGATTGCGATTATTGATAAACGCCGGAGTGTCGATAAGATGAATACGAGTGAAGTGATGAATATCATTGGGAGTGTTGAAGGCAAGACTTGTATTTTGATTGATGATATGATTGATACAGCTGGTACAATCTGTCATGCGGCGGATGCCCTTGCTGAAGCAGGAGCTGTAGAGGTTTATGCAAGCTGTACGCACCCTGTTTTATCAGGACCAAAGCGATGGGCAACATTCAAAAATCAGCCATTAAGAAGTTGGTGGTGTTGGATACGATTTATCTACCGGAAGATCGATTAATTGATAAGATTGAAGCAAATTTCGATTGCCGGAAACTCTGCTGAGAGGCCATTGTTCGCATTCACGAAAAATCGTCCTCTTCCCCCTCTATCGGAAATCGGAAATGCCAAAAATGAAGAACAATAAGGAGGCTGGAGACCAGCCTCTTGTGTATAGGAGGAAATACAAATGGAAATCAGAAAAATGGTTGGCAAGACCTAAAAGAGAAAGGAACGGAAAAAACTGGTTCAAGCGAGCTAAAGAACTAGAAGCAGTAGGCGGATCCTAGTTTGCCTCAAGAAGACGATTGCCTAGAGAATGGAGGCCGTGAAATAGAGAAAACGGAGTATTCGTGTTTTACTAACTAGACTATATAAGATCTGTAGAAAAAGAGATAGTCGGCATAGATTGTGAGCTAGTAGTGCGTAATCAGGAAGACTCCGTTTGTTAAAGATAAAAGAGTATAATTATTAATCTCTTGTGTATCAACTTCGTAATTTTGGCTATCAAAATAGGTCAGAAACCTTAAACTTTTTTTTTTTTTTTTTTTAAAAAATCTAAAGAAAAGTCTTTGACATAGGCAGAATACTCCTAGTATACTAGTCATAAGTTACGAAGTAACGAAGATAATTTTGAAACTAGAAAAAGGAGATAAAACAATGAAAAAGTTTTATTATCATCAGTAGCGAGCTCTTGCAGAATGTGTGCCCAGCGACTTTCCAGCATTCGCAGAAGGAAATGACGAAGTTTCTAAAGCAGACTCAAGTCACAGGACGTCCAGTCCATGAAACTGTCACTGAAGGTGGAGATGCACCTACATTGTTGAAACAATTAAAGGTGCAAATGGTCAACTTCATACAGCTAAATCACCAAAAATATGACGGCGGTGCTGTGAAATCGAAGCTGACTACAAAAACACCCAGGTGCAAACTCACGCTGACCCATCTATCGGCAAAGGTACTCCAGTTGATAAAAATGGTCCTGCAACAGTTACAACTGCAAACCACAGACGGAAACAAGTTCGCTGGATACTGTTCTTGAAGGATGGTGGACGTGCCAGTTCCAGGTGCTACCACTGACTTTATGTACAAGGACATTCTATCGGTTCTGCTGTACCCAATGTTGAGCGGAGATGCCGAGAATATGGATACTTGTCCGTACTGCTGAAAGGTGATGTCGTAGCAATTCGACGTTGGCAAAACAGCCACATGACTTTGAGAACTTGTAATCGGCTAGCTGGTTCAGTAACAGTTACAGCTGGTATGCTAACACTCTAGCGGATTCAGTAACGCTACCGTACAAATTGGATGGCCGTCATTGCCGACAATCAGCACAAACTCTACAGATGCTAAAAACTTCTGACAACAGCCAAGCTAAGAAGCAGCCAAGTCGAACTCGAAAAAGCTGAGAAGCAGCCGCTAAAAGCTGGTAAAGACGAGTAAAGCTGACATCAGCTCAAGCTGGTAAAGCTCTTCCAAAAACAAGCAGTGACTAAATAATTTGATTATTAATTAGCTCGTAAAATATCACTGGACCTTCGGGTTCAGTGTTATTTTTTAGAAAAATCATCAGAGGAGATCAATCAATGAAAAGAGCTGGGGAAAAAAGTTCAACTAAATTGGGTCTTGTAATTGCTGCTTTTGTCGCAGTTGTTGTTGCTTGTTGTTGGATTTATTTTCTAATCCATTTTGGAGGAATAAGTCATCTAGCGCAGCTAAAAGACAACTGGAACAAGTTCAACCAAGCAAGCAGCCAAATATGAACCTAGTCAAGAAGAAAAAGATTATCTGAAAAATCGTTTTGCTCAGTTAACAGCTGTTAACCCTGAAGCAATTGCTTATGTCTACGCTCCAGGTACTGAGTTGGATGAACCTGTCGTACAAACAGTACTGATAATGAAACTTATTTGAATAAGACGTTTGATGGTGGGAATGAGCCATACATGGGAACAGTCTTCATGGATATGGACAACAAGAAAGACTTCAGTGATCGTTTGACTTGGCTGTTTGGTCATGCTCGTGGTAGTAAGGTCGGCGATCATCGCATGTTTAATGATGTCAACTACTATGACAAACAAGAGTATTTGGACCAACATCCATATGTTGTGATTGAGACACCAGAGCGGAAATACTACTATGAAGTAATGGGCTTGGTTATTGTCCCTGAGGATACTGCTTTCTACCGTACAAGCTTTAAAGATGATAAAGATTTCACCACTCAGTTGAAGAATATCTATGAGTCAGCTCGTACGAAGAATCCTAATATCAAGATCAAAGCATCTGATAAGTATTTAGTATTGTCAACTTGTCGTGAAGAGGATGAAACGATTCGTTCTAACCTCTACCTTCGTCAAATTCCTGATTCAGAAATGAAGGATTTTGTGGCAAAACATGCAGATCAATTGAAATATGTGGCAACACGTGGTCAACAATAATGGCTTGAAAGACTTAGCATTGCTAAGTCTTTTTTTCATGGAAGGATTTTTGAAATGTCCTTTGGTGGTAAGCAAAAGGTGGGGATCTGGCTTGTTCTTTTGCGATGGGGTCCTATTTATAGTATAATGAATATAAGTGTTTTTGGAGGTGTTCTATGGATTTAACGAAACGTTTTAATAAAAATCTGAATCGGATTGAAGTTTCTTTGATTCGTCAGTTCGATCAATCAATTTCTTCCATTCCTGGTGTCTTGCGTTTGACGTTGGGGGAACCGGATTTTACAACTCCTGAACATGTAAAAGAAGCAGGAAAGGCTGCAATTGATGCGAATTTTAGCCATTACACTGGGATGAGTGGTTTGCTGGCTTTGCGTGAGGCTGCGAGTCAGTTTGTGGCTGATAAGTATGGTATTCAATACCGTCCTGAGGATGAGATATTGGTGACGATTGGTGCGACTGAAGCCCTATCTCGCCACCTTGACAGCGATCTTGGAACCTGGAGATGTGGTGCTATCTCCCAGCGCCAGCTTATCCTGGTTATGAACCGATTGTGAATTTGGTTGGGGCGGAGATTGTCGAAATTGATACGACAGCAGATCGTTTTGTCTTGACTCCTGAAAAGTTGGAAAAGGCGATTCTAGAGCAGGGTGAAAAATTGAAGGCTGTTATTCTCAATTATCCAGCTAATCCAACGGGTGTCACTTATTCGCGCGAACAGATGGCGGAATTGGCTGCTGTCCTAAAAAAATATGAAGTCTTTGTGATTTGTGATGAAGTCTATTCAGAGCTGACTTATACTGGAGAAGCGCATGTCTCTATGGCATCCTTCATTCCTGAGACAGACCATTGTCTATTAATGGCTTATCTAAGTCTCATGCCATGACAGGCTGGCGACTTGGCTTTATCTTTGCGCCTGCTGCATTGACGGCCCAACTCATCAAGAGCCATCAGTATTTGGTAACGGCTGCTGGAACCATGAACCAGTATGCTGCGATCGAAGCTTTGACGGAAGGTCGGGATGATGCGGAGCCGATGAAGAAGGAATATGTGGAAGCGTCGGGATTATATTATCGAACAGATGTCCGCGCTTGGGTTTGAGATGATTAAGCCAGATGGAGCCTTTTATATTTTTGCTAAAATCCCAGCTGGTTATAATCAAGATTCCTTTGCTTTCTTGCAGGATTTTGCGCGTGAAAAAGCAGTTGCTTTCATTCCTGGTGCTGCTTTTGGTCAATATGGTGAAGGCTATGTGCGCTTGTCGTATGCAGCCAGCATGGAGGTTATCAAGGAAGCTATGAAACGCTTGAAGGAGTATATGGAAGAACATGCTGGAGTCAATTGAGACCCGGGGAATTGTCCTGTATAATCGGGAGTTTCGTGAGGATGACAAGCTGGTCAAAATCTTCACAGAGAAGTCAGGGAAGCGGATGTTTTTTGTGAAACATGTGGGAAAATCACGGTTGAATCCCATGTTGCAACCTTTGGTAACGGCGGATATGTTGTTGAAAATCAATGATGATGGGTTGAGTTATATCGATGATTTTCAAGATGTGCAGGTTTATAAGAAAATCAATGCAGATCTTTTTGCCCTTTCTTATGCGACCTATGTTCTAGCACTTGCGGATGCCAGTATTCAGGATAATCAGGTGGATCCGGCCCTGTTTGCTTTTTTGGAAAAGACCTTGTCTTTGATGGAAGAGGGCTTGGATTATGAGGTTTTGACCAATATTTTTGAGATTCAGATTCTATCACGATTTGGAGTTATCTTGAATCTGCATGAATGCTGTTTCTGTCATCGGGTTGGACTTCCTTTTGATTACTCTTTTCGGTATAGTGGGGTCCTTTGTCCGGATCATTATGATCAGGATGAGAGACGCGCTCACTGGCATCCGAATGTTCTCTATTTATTGGATCAGTTTCAAGCAGTACGATTCAGTGAGTTAGAGACGATTTCTCTACAAGCGGAGATGAAAGCAGCTCTGCGTCAGGCAATTGATCAGTTGTATGAGGAGTATGTAGGGATTCATTTAAAAGCTAAAAAGTTTATCGATTCCTTGAGTGATTGGGGAGCGATTATGAAAGATTCATCTGGAGGTGAAACATGAAAAAAATTGCAGTAGATGCAATGGGGGCGATAATGCACCTCAAGCCTTGGTAGAAGGTGTGAATCAAGCCATTCGTGATTTTGATGATATTGAGATTGTCTTGTATGGCGATGAGGCAAAAATCAAAGACTATTTAACCGCAACAGAGCGTGTATCGATTGTGCATACGGAAGAAAAAATCGATTCAGATGATGAGCCAACGCGGGCTATTCGTCGGAAAAACAGGCTTCGATGGTCTTAGCTGCCAAGGATGTGAAGGATGGTGAGGTCGATGCCATGCTATCTGCGGGAAATACAGGTGCGCTATTGGCAGCTGGTTTCTTTATCGTTGGCCGCATCAAAGGGGTGGAACGCCCTGGCTTGATGTCGACACTTCCAACGGTTGATGGTCGTGGCTATGATATGTTAGACTTAGGGGCCAATGCGGAAAATACACCAGAGCACTTGCATCAGTATGCTGTGATGGGATCCTACTATGCGGAAAATGTTCGTGGGATTCAAAAACCACGCGTGGGTCTATTGAATAATGGGACAGAAGCTAGTAAGGAGATCCTTTGCGCAAGGAAACCTACCAACTGTTATCTGAGGATGAGTCGATTCATTTTGTTGGGAACGTGGAAGCGCGTGACTTGATGGATGGTGTTGCTGATGTCGTTGTGGCGGATGGTTTTACGGGAAACGCTGTCTTGAAAACGATGGAAGGAACGGCTTTTGGGATCTTGAAGCAATTGAAACAAGCGATTGCCACTGGAAACTGGAAGGCGAAATTGGGAGCTTTTCTGCTCAAGGACCGTTTGAAATCATTGAAGCAAACCTTGGATTTCTCAGATGTTGGAGGAGCGGTCTTGTTTGGTCTTCAAGCACCTGTTGTTAAAACGCATGGTTCGAGTGATGTCAAAGCTGTCTATAGCACGATTCGTCAGATTCGGACCATGTTAGAGACAGATGTTGTTGGAAAATCAGTGAAGGAATTATCGAAGGAAGGGTAATGTATGAGTAAACAAAACGAAATTTTAGCTACTATTGAGGAATTTCTCAAAGACCGTAAGGGTCCAGACTTTCAAGTATCTTTGGAATCTTGACTTACGTAAGGATTTACAGGCGGATTCTGTTGAATTGATGGAATTTATTATCAATCTTGAGGATGAATACCAAATTGAGATTCCGGACAAGGCTATTGATGAATTTAACACAGTAGGGGATGTTGTCGACTATATCGAAAAACGAACTGCTGGTCACTAATGAAAAAGGGATCGTTCAGAGATTATTCTGGATGATCTTTTTTTCTGTCCTTTTTATTCGGATTCTGCTTATATTGTACGGAATTTTATTGAAAATACACTTTGTATGTGATAGAATGAAGGTGATAAAATACGAAAGGCGAACAAAGTCATGACCAATCAACTGATTTATACTGGAAAAGCTAAGGATATCTATACTACTGAGGACGAAAATGTGATTAAGTCGGTCTATAAGGACCAGGCAACCATGCTTAATGGGGCTCGTAAGGAGACTATTAAGGGAAAAGGTGTGCTAAATAATCAGATTTCGTCTCTTATTTTTGAAAAATTGAATGCTGCGGGTGTAGCTACTCACTTTATCGAACGTATTTCTGACACAGAACAACTCAACAAGAAAGTAAAAATTATTCCTTTGGAGGTGGTTCTTCGTAATGTGACTGCGGGTTCTTTCTCTAAACGTTTTGGCGTGGAAGAAGGTTTGGACTTGAAAACTCCAATCGTTGAATTTTACTACAAGAACGATGATTTGGATGACCCATTCATCAATGATGAGCATGTGAAGTTTTTGGATATTGCCAATGATGAGCAAATTGCCTATATCAAGGAAGAAACACGTCGTATCAATGAATTGCTGAAAGATTGGTTTGCACAAATTGGTCTTCGCTTGATTGATTTCAAATTGGAATTTGGTTTTGATAAGGATGGCAAGATCATCTTGGCAGATGAATTCTCTCCAGATAATTGCCGCCTTTGGGATGCTGAAGGGCACCATATGGACAAGGATGTTTTCCGTAGAGATTTGGGTAGCCTAACGGATGTATATAAGGTTGTGTTAGAGAAGTTGCAAGACTTGAAATAATTTGTTGAAACGGAAAACCTTCGTCTTCAAGAGCATCTTTTGAATAGAAGTAAAGGAACTAAAATGGATAAACGTATTTTCGTTGAGAAAAAAGCTGATTTTCGTGTGAAATCGGACTCTTTAGTAAAAGAATTGCAGCATAATCTTCAGTTGAAAACCTTGAAGGATCTTCGGATTGTTCAGGTTTACGATGTTTTTGGTTTGGCAGAGGACTTGTTTGCGCGTGCGGAAAAACATATCTTCTCTGAGCAAGTGACCGATACTGTTCTGGATGAAGCTGCGGTTCAGGCTGATCTTGAGAAATATGCTTTCTTTGCGATTGAAAGTTTGCCGGGCCAATTTGACCAACGTGCGGCATCTTCACAAGAAGCTTTGCTTTTGCTTGGTAGTTCAAATGACGTAACAGTGAATACAGCGCAATTGTACTTGGTTAACAAGGATATCGATGCGAATGAGTTGGAAGCTGTTAAAAACTACCTTTGAACCCAGTGGATTCTCGTTTCAAAGATATCACTGTTGGCATTGCGAAACAGGATTTCTCTGAGTCTGACAAGACCATTCCAAGCTTGGATTTCTTTGAAACTTATACGGCAGAAGATTTTGCCACAGTATAAGAGCTGAGCAAGGCTTGGCAATGGAAGTGGATGACCTTCTCTTCATTCAAGATTACTTCAAATCTATTGGACGTGTACCAACTGAGACTGAGCTTAAGGTTTTGGATACTTACTGGTCTGACCACTGCCGTCACACAACTTTCGAAACTGAGTTGAAAAACATCGACTTCTCAGCTTCTAAATTTGAAAAACAATTGCAAGCGACTTATGACAAGTATATTGCCATGCGTGATGAGTTGGGACGTACAGAAAAACCTCAAACCTTGATGGATATGGCGACTATTTTTGGCCGTTATGAGCGTGCTAATGGTCGTTTGGATGACATGGAAGTGTCTGATGAAATCAATGCCTGCTCAGTTGAAATTGAAGTGGATGTCAATGGTGTCAAAGAACCATGGCTTCTCATGTTCAAGAACGAAACGTCACAACCACCCAACGGAAATCGAACCATTTGGTGGAGCGGCTACTTGTATCGGTGGTGCCATTCGTGACCCATTGTCAGGTCGTTCATACGTTTACCAAGCCATGCGTATCTCAGGTGCTGGTGATATTACAGCTCCAATTTCAGAAACTCGCGCTGGTAAATTGCCGCAACAAGTGATTTCTAAAACAGCGGCTCACGGTTATTCTTCATACGGTAACCAAATTGGTCTTGCCACAACTTATGTTCGTGAATACTTCCACCCAGGTTTCGTTGCTAAACGTATGGAGCTAGGTGCAGTTGTCGGTGCGGCTCCTAAGGAAAATGTTGTCCGTGAAAAACCTGAAGCAGGTGATGTGATTATCTTGCTCGGTGGTAAGACTGGACGTGACGGTGTCGGTGGTGCGACAGGTTCTTCTAAAGTTCAAACGGTTGAATCTGTTGAAACAGCTGGTGCTGAGGTTCAAAAAGGGAATGCCATCGAAGAACGTAAGATTCAACGTCTTTTCCGTAATGGGGAAGTGACACGTCTGATCAAGAAATCAAATGACTTTGGTGCTGGTGGTGTCTGTGTGGCTATCGGTGAATTGGCAGATGGTCTTGAAATTGATCTAGACAAAGTGCCATTGAAATACCAAGGTTTGAACGGTACAGAAATTGCCATTTCTGAGTCTCAAGAACGGATGGCTGTGGTGGTTCGTCCAGAAGATGTAGACGCCTTCGTTGCTGAATGTAACAAAGAAAATATTGATGCTGTGGTCGTTGCAACAGTAACTGAGAAACCAAATCTTGTCATGCACTGGAATGGTGAAACCATCGTTGATTTGGAACGTCGTTTCCTTTGATACAAACGGTGTACGTGTGGTTGTAGATGCTAAGGTGGTTGACAAGGATGTCAAGCTTCCAGAAGAACGTCAAACATCTGCTGAAACCCTTGAAGCGGATACTCTTGAGGTCTTGGCTGACTTGAACCATGCCAGTCAAAAGGGTTTACAAACCATCTTTGATAGCTCAGTTGGTCGTTCAACAGTCAATCACCCACTTGGTGGTCGCTACCAAATCACACCAACGGAAGCTTCTGTACAGAAATTGCCAGTCCAACATGGCGTGACAACAACTGCCTCTGTCATGGCGCAAGGCTTCAACCCTTATGTAGCAGAATGGTCTCCATATCATGGCGCTGCTTATGCGGTCATCGAAGCCACAGCTCGTTTGGTTGCTGCTGGTGCAAACTGGTCTAAGGCTCGTTTCTCTTATCAAGAATACTTCGAGCGGATGGATAAACGAGCAGAGCGTTTTGGTCAACCAGTAGCTGCTCTCCTTGGATCAATCGAAGCTCAGATTCAACTTGGTTTGCCATCTATCGGTGGAAAAGACTCTATGTCTGGTACCTTTGAAGAATTGACAGTACCACCAACCTTGGTTGCTTTTGGGGTAACAACTGCAGATAGCCGTAAGGTTCTTTCTCCAGAATTTAAAGCTGCTGGTGAAAATATCTATTACATCCCAGGTCAAGCTTTGGCACAAGAAATTGACTTTGATCTCATCAAGTCTAACTTTGCTCAATTTGAAGCCATCCAAGCTAACTCACAAAGTCACAGCTGCATCCGCTGTCAAATACGGTGGTGTCCTTGAAGCTCTTGCCCTTGCAACATTTGGGAACCATATTGGTGCAAACGTCGAATTAGCTGACCTTGACACTAGCTTGACAGCCCAATTGGGTGGATTCGTCTTCACATCGCCTGAAGAAATTGCAGGTGTTGCTACGATCGGACAAACAGTAGCTGACTTTACACTTACTGTCAATGGTGTAACGCTTGATGGACACAAACTTGACAGTGCTTTCCAAGGTAAATTGGAAGAAGTTTACCCAACGGAATTTGCACAGGCAACTGAGTTGGAAGAAGTACCAGCTGTGGCATCAGATGCTGTGATCAAAGCTAAAGAAACAGTTGATACACCAGTGGTTTACATCCCAGTATTCCCAGGTACTAACTCAGAGTACGACTCAGCTAAGGCCTTCGAAAAAGAAGGTGCAAAGTCAACCTGGTACCATTTGTCACACTGAATGAAGAAGCGATTGTCAAGTCTGTTGACACCATGGTTGACAACATCGAAAAAGCTAATATTATCTTCTTTGCAGGTGGCTTCTCAGCAGCGGATGAACCAGATGGATCAGCTAAATTCATCGTGAACATCTTGCTCAATGAAAAGTGCGTGCAGCCATCGATCACTTCATCGAACGCGGTGGTTTGATTATCGGTATCTGTAACGGATTCCAAGCCCTTGTTAAATCAGGCTCCTTCCATACGGTAACTTTGAAGATGCAAGCAGTACGAGTCCAACCCTCTTCTACAATGATGCCAACCAACACGTGGCTAAGATGGTTGAAACACGGATTGCCAATACCAACTCACCATGGCTTGCTGGAGTAGAAGTTGGTGACATCCATGCCATCCCAGTATCACACGGTGAAGGTAAATTTGTCGTGACAGCTGAGGAATTTGCAGAGCTTCGTGACAATGGTCAAATCTTTACCCAATATGTTGACTTCGAAGGGAAACCAAGCATGGATTCAAAATACAATCCAAATGGTTCTGTCAATGCGATCGAAGGTATCACAAGTAAGAACGGTCAAATTATTGGTAAGATGGGTCACTCAGAACGATTTCGAAGACGGTCTATTCCAAAATATTCCAGGAAATAAAGATCAACATCTCTTTGCATCAGCGGTTAAATACTTTACTGGAAAATAAAAGGTATACAAAATGACATACGAAGTTAAATCTCTTAATGAAGAATGTGGTATTTTTGGGATCTGGGGACACCCAGATGCTGCAAAACTGACTTATTTCGGATTACACAGTCTTCAACACCGTGGTCAAGAAGGGGCGGGGATCCTTTCGAATGATGCGGGTCAACTAAAACGGTATCGTGATACGGGTCTTCTCTCAGAAGTATTTCGAAATCCTGCTAACTTGGATAAGTTAACAGGAACGGGAGCGATTGGCCATGTTCGCTATGCGACAGCTGGGGAAGCTTCGGTGGATAACATCCAGCCCTTCCTCTTTCGCTTTCATGATACCCAGTTTGGACTGGCCCACAACGGGAATTTGACCAATGCTAAGTCCCTCAAACGGGAGTTGGAAAATAACGGAGCGATCTTTAGCTCAACTTCTGATTCAGAAATCTTGGCCCACTTGATTCGTCGGAGCCACAACCCTTCTTTCATGGGTAAGGTGAAAGAAGCCTTGAATACGGTGAAAGGTGGATTTGCTTACCTTCTCATGCTGGAAGATAAGCTGATTGCGGCCTTGGATCCAAATGGTTTCCGTCCTCTTTCGATTGGGAAAATGGCCAACGGAGCTATCGTGGTTTCATCTGAAAACCTGTGCCTTTGAAGTGGTTGGAGCAGAGTGGATTCGGGATGTAAATCCGGGTGAAGTCGTGATCATCGATGATAACGGCATCACTTACGATAACTATACAACGGACACCCAATTGGCTGTTTGCTCAATGGAGTATATCTACTTTGCCCGTCCGGACTCCAATATCCAAGGGGTCAATGTCCATACAGCACGTAAACGTATGGGGGCTCAATTGGCACGTGAATTCAAACATGAAGCAGATATTGTGGTCGGTGTACCGAACTCTTCACTTAGCGCAGCCATGGGATTTGCGGAAGAATCTGGCCTACCAAATGAAATGGGCTTGATTAAAAACCAATATACCCAACGGACCTTTATTCAACCAACACAAGAACTACGGGAGCAAGGGGTTCGGATGAAGCTCTCTGCCGTATCCGGTGTCGTGAAAGGCAAACGGGTTGTCATGATTGATGATTCTATCGTACGTGGGACAACATCACGTCGAATTGTGAAGTTATTGAAAGAAGCAGGAGCTACAGAGGTCCACGTAGCAATCGGTAGCCCAGCCCTTGCCTACCCATGTTTCTACGGGATCGATATTCAAACACGTAAGGAATTGATTGCTGCCAATCATACAGTAGAGGAAACACGCGATATCATTGGTGCAGATAGCTTGACGTATTTGTCAATCGATGGCTTGATTGATTCTATTGGAATCGATACAGATGCCCCAAATGGCGGTCTTTGTGTGGCTTACTTTGATGGAAAATATCCAACACCTTTGTATGACTACGAAGAACGCTATGTGGAAAGTTTGAAAGAACATACTTCTTTCTATTAGAAGGGTTGTTGTGGTGGAAATAGAAAATAAAATGCTTGAGTTTTTTATTGTATCTTGAAAAAATTCCTGGAAAAAGATTTTTCAAGATGGTTAACCGGAAGTCAATATTTTTGAGATATTGGGGATAACTAGCGCTGAAATTCGTCATAGTCGAATTTTAGCATGGTTGCTTGATCCTAGAGAAAGTCATAATTTGGGAGATAAATTTTTCAAGAAAATATTGATGAAGGTGATTGATAACAATCTATTTTTTGCAACAATTAAACCGGCCGAAATAATATTGAAAGATTTCTCAAAAGCGGAAGTATATAGAGAAAGTAAAGTAATATTGATGTTCTGTATACAAATAAAGAACATAGAATAAATTTAGTTATTGAAAATAAAACTTTTACCTCTGACCACGACAATCAGTTGAGAAAATATCGAAAATTTATCGAAAACTCTTATGCTGGCTATCGTAATATATATATTTATCTGACACCAAATGGTGATGAACCGATAGATGCTGATGCTGAGGAAAAGCGATTTTGGCGTTTACTTTCATATCAAGATATTTCAGATATAGTAGAAGAATTGTATGTGGATGAGATTGATAATGAGAAAGTTTCTTACATTCTTAAAGAGTACAATGATAATATTAGGAGAAATATTTTGAATGATATAGAATTAAAAGAATTAAGTGCTGAAATTTATTTTAAATATAAAGAAGTTTTAGATCTTATTTTTGAAAACAGGCCTGATACGCAGATGTTTCGTGAAAAATTAGTCGGTGTTTTAAATGATCTGAATGAACAGGGAAGTTTAATTTTTGATGAAAAATATTGTTCAAAAACTTATTTACGCTTTAGAACGAGACGATTAGATAATTTTATTGACAATGTTGTTAAAGAGGACAATACTGAATGGACTCACTGGGTCAGCCTATTTTATGCGAGATAGCAGTACAGTAATTTTCAGGCAGTTGTTTATTTATCAATATATAAAAAAAATTTAACAGACTTACAGTCTCAGCAATTTAAACTTTTGACTGTTGATAAATATAGTAAAGATGGTTTTAATACTTCTAATAAATTTCTAAATTTTTGATGCTTCAGAAGAAAATTTATTGTTAACAGGATCAACTCAAACCCTCATTGACTTTCACAATAGAAAATCTTCAACAAAATAGATGAATTTGAAAAGGTGTTTATTGATACTTGGAATGAAAAGCAAAAGGAGAAGGATTATGTCTAAAAATGCGTATGCCCAATCTGGCGTAGACGTTGAAGCAGGTTATGAAGTTGTTGAACGGATCAAAAAACATGTGGCTCGTACGGAACGTGCAGGTGTTATGGGAGCTCTCGGTGGCTTCGGTGGTATGTTCGACCTTTCAAAAACAGGTGTCAAAGAGCCTGTTTTGATTTCAGGTACAGATGGTGTCGGTACCAAACTCATGCTTGCTATTAAGTACGACAAACACGATACCATCGGTCAAGATTGTGTCGCTATGTGTGTTAACGATATCATCGCTGCAGGTGCGGAGCCCCTTTACTTCCTTGACTATATTGCAACTGGTAAAAATGAACCTGCTAAATTGGAACAGGTCGTTGCTGGTGTTGCTGAAGGGTGTGTGCAGGCTGGTGCAGCCCTTATCGGTGGGGAAACAGCTGAAATGCCTGGCATGTATGGTGAAGATGACTATGATTTGGCTGGTTTTGCTGTCGGTGTTGCAGAAAAATCTCAAATCATTGACGGTTCAAAAGTAGCTGAAGGGGATGTGATTCTTGGACTTGCTTCAAGCGGTATCCACTCAAATGGTTACTCACTTGTTCGTCGTGTCTTTGCGGATTACACAGGTGAAGAAGTTCTCCCAGAATTGGAAGGAGAGAAACTTAAAGACGTTCTTTTGGAACCAACTTCGTATCTACGTCAAAGCAGCATTGCCACTCATCAAAGAAGAATTGGTCAACGGAATTGCCCACATCACAGGTGGTGGTTTCATCGAAAATGTACCACGTATGTTCGCAGATGACTTGGCTGCTGAAATTGACGAAAGCAGAGTCCCAGTTCTTCCAATTTTCAAAGCTCTTGAAAAATATGGCCAAATCAAACATGAAGAAATGTTTGAAATTTTCAACATGGGGATTGGTCTCATGCTTGCAGTGAAACCAGAAAATGTGGAACGTGTCAAAGAACTTCTTGACGAACCTGTTTATGAAATCGGTCGTATTGTGAAGAAAGACGGCGCAAGTGTGGTGATTAAATAATGGCTAAAAGGATTGCTGTATTTGCCTCTGGCAACGGCTCAAACTTTCAGGTGATTGCAGAACAATTTCCGGTAGGGTTTGTCTTTTCAGATCATCGTGATGCCTATGTCTTAGAACGTGCCAAAAACCTTGGCGTGGTGAGCCATGCCTTTGAACTCAAGGAATTTGACAATAAAGCAGCTTATGAAGAAGCTATTGTCAAACTCTTGGATGAGCACCAGATTGACCTAGTTTGTTTGGCCGGCTATATGAAAATCGTCGGTCCAACCTTACTAGCAGCTTTTGAAGGCCGTATCATCAATATTCACCCGGCTTATCTCCCTGAATTTCCAGGTGCTCATGGTATTGAGGATGCTTGGAATGCAGGCGTTGCTGAGAGCGGTGTGACTATCCATTGGGTGGATTCTGGCGTTGATACCGGTAAGGTTATTCAGCAAGTGCGCGTGCCGCGCCTTGAAGGGGATACCCTTGATACTTTCGAAACGCGCATCCACGAAACAGAGTACAAGCTCTATCCAGAAGTCTTGGAACATTTGGGAGTTGCACGAAAATAAGGAAGCCCTAGAGCTGAAAAAACATTTTTGACTCTAGCAGATGAAGAACTTTTTTAAAAAAGGAAAAGAAAAAAATGACTAAACGCGCACTAATTAGTGTTTCAGACAAAGCGGGCATTGTTGAATTTGCCCAAGAACTTCAAGAAACTTGGTTGGGATATCATCTCAACTGGTGGTACTAAAGTTGCCCTTGACAATGCTGGGGTGGATACCATTGCCATCGATGATGTGACTGGTTTCCCAGAAATGATGGATGGTCGTGTGAAGACTCTTCACCCAAATATCCACGGAGGTCTCCTCGCTCGTCGTGACCTTGATAGTCACCTAGAGGCTGCTAAGGATAATCAGATTGAATTGATCGACCTTGTTGTGGTCAACCTTTACCCATTTAAGGAAACCATCATTAAACCAGATGTGACTTACGCTGACGCGGTGGAGAACATTGATATCGGTGGACCATCCATGCTTCGTTCAGCAGCGAAGAACCACGCTAGTGTAACGGCTGTGGTAGACCCTGCTGACTATGCTGTGGTGCTTGACGAATTGGGAGCCAACGGCGAAACCACGTACGAAACTCGCCAACGGTTGGCAGCGAAAGTCTTCCGCCACACAGCAGCTTATGATGCCTTGATTGCAGAATACTTCACAGCTCAAGTGGGTGAAAGTAAACCTGAAAAACTTACTTTGACTTATGATCTCAAGCAAGCCAATGCGTTACGGGGAAAACCCTCAACAAGACGCAGACTTCTACCAAAAGGCCTTGCCAACGGATTACTCCATTGCATCCGCTAAACAGCTGAACGGGAAAGAATTGTCCTTCAACAATATCCGTGATGCGGATGCGCTGATCCGGATCATCCGCGATTTCAAAGACCGCCCAACTGTTGTGGCTCTGAAACATATGAACCCATGTGGGATCGGTCAAGCTGATGATATTGAAACTGCTTGGGACTACGCTTATGAGTCTGACCCAGTATCCATCTTCGGTGGTAATCGTCGTTCTCAACCGTGAGGTAGACGCTACGACAGCTCAAGAAGATGCACGGTGTTTTCCTTGAAATCATCATTGCACCAAGCTATACGGATGAAGCGCTTGAAATCTTGACAACTCAAGAAGAAAAACTTGCAGTATCCTGCAGGTTGCCATTTGACGCTCAAGATGCTAGCGAAGTGGAAGCAGAATACACAGGTGTTGTCTGGTGGTCTCCTCGTTCAAAACCAAGACGTGGTGAAGGAAAGCCCTGCTGACTGGCAAGTGGTGACCAAACGCCAGCCAACTGAGACAGAAGCGACAGCTCTTGAGTTTGCTTGGAAAGCTATCAAGTACGTCAAATCAAATGGTATCATCGTGACCAATGACCACATGACACTTGGTGTTGGCCCAGGTCAAACCAATCGTGTGGCTTCCGTCCGTATTGCTATTGACCAAGCTAAAGACCGTCTTGACGGCGCTGTTCTTGCTTCCGATGCCTTTTTCCCATTTGCGGATAATGTAGAAGAAATCGCCAAAGCAGGGATTAAAGCGATCATCCAGCCAGGTGGATCAGTTCGTGACCAGAGTCTATCGAAGCGGCTGATAAATATGGTTTGACAATGATCTTTACAGGAGTCAGACATTTTAGACATTAATCAAAAAAGGCTGGGCAAAAAATGTCCAGCCTTTGATGTTTGATAGGAATAACTGCAAGACGCAGTGGTTGATTGCTCAAAGCACTGCTTTGAGGTGGCGGATAGGACTTGCGAAGCAAGTTTCCTAAATCTTTTTCGCTTTTTAAGCTCCAAAGATAACCTAATGAGGGAAACAAAGTTTCCTTTATCCACAACCTTCAACAGTCTCACAGACTGTTGAAGCTGTGCGGGGTGGGAAGATTGAAAAGGTTTGGGGAACCTTTTCAACCTTTTTTAAATAGTCTGAGTTCTTTCCCCACTCCCTTTCTGCTGGTTAAGAAGACCTTAATCTGGATAGATATAGGTGACAGTTCCCCAGACGGGATTGGTTGGATCAAACCAACCGCGGAAGTTGTCGATATAGCGATGGCCGTTGTAGTTAGCCTCTTGGATCTGAATTTTTTGGTCATGTTCGACGTCTGTAACCAAGGCGACGTGCCCATATCCCCCATCGTCCCAACAGGCGATGGCACCGACCTCTGGAGTGTCTCCTGTCCGGAATCCAGCAGCGCGTGCACTAGCTGCCCACATGCTGCCATTTCCCCACCAGTTGTGGGCCCAAGGGGCTAATTCTTTGGCTCCCCAGGTGCACTCACCAATGGGGTAGGTGTTTCCCGGATGTGTCGCGAGTGGAGTGAGCTTTGGCTTTGCCTTTTCTACTTGAAATGTAGTGGGGAATAGCCCTTTTAGTTGTCCCTGGCTTTTCTGATAGACATGTAGGTGAAATAGCCCGCTTCCCTTGTGTTTTTGAGCTTGAAAGCGCAGTTGGAAATGTCCAGGTGCGACCTTCTTTGCTGGATACCAGACCAGATCATCTTGCCCATTTTCTTCAGACCAGATGGGGAAGACAATCTCGTCAACGTCTTCGAACAACTTTAGGTCTACCTCAAATTCTTGTTGGGAGATGGGTGTGATCGTAATCTTTGGCTGGGAGGAAGCCAGGTCTTTTTGCTGGACGCTGGTCGTGAGAGGGTAAAGACCGGTTAGCTGTTCATTTGCCTCCACTCCATAGACATGGACATGATAAAGTCCGGCTTGATCAGAATGGTTGGTCAATGGCACTTGTAGGTCAAATCCCTTGTCACTGCGTTCCACAGGATACCAAATCAGGTCATCTTGGCCATTTTGGTCAGACCAGACGGGAACTTGGATCTTTGATACTTATCCGGGACGTTTCCAAGATGAATCATCAGCTGCCCTTTTTCGGCATAGATAGCATTGGTCGCTTGATCTGCATGAGCAATAGAGGTTTGCATCCCCCATGTCGCACAAGTCAGTACGAGAAATTTTTTGATCGTTTGCATAATACTCCTTTTCGTCAATTAGTAGGTCTCACCTATACTATTCGGAAAAAAATGAGAAATAGGAGAAAATAGCAAAAAATGTTTGGATTCTACTGAAAATAGGAGACTTTTGCTGAAATCATTAGAATAAAACGAACGATTATGATATAATTTAATAAAATAATTCGCAAAAGAGGTTCGAGATGAAACTTTTGGTTGTTGGATCTGGCGGTCGTGAGCATGCGATTGCCAAGAAATTGTTGGAATCTACAGACGTTGAGCAGGTTTTTGTGGCTCCTGGTAATGACGGGATGCGACTAGACGGTCTGGATTTGATCAATATCGGAATTTCCGAACATTCTAAGCTGATTGACTTCGCAAAAGTCAACGATATTGCTTGGACCTTTATCGGTCCAGATGATGCTCTTGCAGCTGGTATCGTGGATGATTTCAATGCAGCTGGTCTCAAGGCTTTTGGTCCGACCAAGGTTGCGGCTGAGCTGGAGTGGTCTAAGGATTTTGCTAAGGAAATCATGGTCAAGTACGACGTTCCGACAGCAGTCTATGGAACCTTTTCAGATTTCGAGAAAGCTAAGGCCTACATCGAGGAAAAGGCGCTCCAATCGTCGTCAAGGCAGACGGCTTGGCCCTTGGGAAAGGTGTCGTCGTTGCGGAGACAGTTGAGCAAGCCGTCGAAGCCGCTCACGAGATGCTTTTGGACAATAAATTTGGTGATTCAGGTGCGCGTGTGGTCATCGAGGAATTCCTTGATGGGGAAGAGTTTTCACTCTTTGCCTTTGTCAATGGGGACAAGTTCTACATCATGCCAACAGCTCAGGACCACAAACGTGCTTATGATGGCGACAAGGGTCCTAACACTGGTGGGATGGGTGCCTATGCGCCAGTTCCTCACTTGCCACAGAGCGTGGTTGACACAGCGGTTGACACTATTGTCAAGCCAGTTCTTGAAGGCATGATCAAAGAAGGGCGTCTCTACCTTGGTGTCCTTTACGCGGGGCTAATCTTGACAGCTGATGGACCGAAAGTCATCGAGTTCAACGCTCGTTTTGGAGATCCTGAAACGCAAATCATCTTGCCTCGTTTGACATCTGACTTTGCACAAAACATCACTGACATTTTGGATGGCAAAGAGCCAGCCATCACTTGGACGGACAAGGGTGTGACACTGGGCGTGGTTGTAGCCTCAAACGGCTACCCACTGGCTTATGAGAAGGGTGTCAAGCTTCCAGCCAAGACAGAGGGCGACATCATCACTTACTATGCTGGTGCCAAATTCGCTGAAAATGGCCAAGACCTCCTCTCAAACGGCGGACGCGTCTACATGCTGGTTACCACAGCAGACACCGTCCAAGACGGTCAAAACATCATCTACAGCCAGCTCGATAAACAAAACACAGAAGGCCTCTTCTACCGTACGGATATCGGTAGCAAGGCGAATAAATAAAACTCTTCTAAAACCTTTCGATTGACAGTGTTAAAGCTCCTTGATGAACTTTAGTTCTATCTTCGTCGCTTTGCCTTGTCACTCTATGATTTCTTCGAGTTTTCGAATATCAATGCTATATTAGGCGATGAAGTCGCCAAACACGATAATGGTCGCCGTGGTGAAAAGACCAGAACAGCATCTGTTCTGGTCGGGGGAAACTTTGAGACCTAGGCTCAAAGTTTAGGAATGAAACCGAAGGTTTGCTTCCGTCCCCACCACCTAAGACCATTATCAAAAAAAGAAAAAGGATTAAAAATGAAACCAGTAATTTCCATCATCATGGGCTCAAAATCCGACTGGGCAACCATGCAAAAAGCAGCTGAAGTCCTCGACAACTTCGGTGTCGCTTATGAAAAGAAAGTTGTTTCCGCCCATCGGACGCCTGACCTCATGTTCAAACATGCCGAAGAAGCACGTAGCCGTGGTATCAAGGTTATCATTGCAGGTGCTGGTGGCGCAGCTCACTTGCCAGGTGATGGTTGCTGCTAAAACAACCCTTCCAGTCATTGGGGTACCCGTCAAGTCTCGCGCCCTTAGCGGTGTGGATTCTCTTTATTCTATCGTTCAGATGCCAGGTGGGGTACCTGTCGCAACCATGGCGATCGGTGAAGCAGGTGCGACTAACGCTGCCCTCTTTGCCCTCCGTCTTCTTTCGGTAGAGGACCAGGCTATCGCGACAGCTTTGGCGGATTTCGCTGAAGAACAAGGAAAAATTGCAGAGGAGTCTACAAATGAGCTCAACTAAAACCATTGGGATCATCGGTGGTGGCCAGCTCGGTCAGATGATGGCGATCTCAGCTATCTACATGGGACACAAGGTTATCGCCTTGGATCCAGCAGCTGATTGCCCAGCCTCCCGTGTGGCGGAAATCATCGTGGCCCCTTACGACGACGTGGATGCCCTTCGTCAGTTGGCAGATCGCTGTGATGTTCTCACTTATGAATTTGAAAATGTGGATGCTGATGGTTTGGATGCCGTTATCAAAGAAGGCCAGCTTCCTCAAGGGACCGACCTGCTTCGCATCTCCCAAAACCGGATCTTTGAGAAGGACTTTCTTTCTAACAAGGCCCAAGTCACTGTAGCACCATATAAGGTCGTAACTTCTAGCAAAGACTTGGCAGATATCGACTTGTCTAAAAACTATGTCCTCAAGACGGCGACCGGTGGCTACGATGGCCATGGTCAAAAGGTTATTCGTTCAGAAGCAGACTTGGAAGAAGCATATACTTTAGCGGATTCAGCAGACTGCGTTTTAGAAGAGTTTGTCAACTTTGACCTTGAAATTTCTGTCATCGTATCTGGTAATGGCAAGGACGTGATAGTCTTCCCCGTTCAGGAAAATATCCACCGTAACAACATTCTTTCAAAAACCATTGTGCCTGCTCGCATTTCAGAAAGTCTAGCTGAAAAAGCCAAAGCTATGGCAGTGCGAATCGCTGAACAACTGAACCTCTCTGGAACTCTTTGCGTGGAAATGTTTGCGACAGCTGATGATATCATCGTCAACGAAATCGCACCACGTCCACACAATTCAGGCCATTACTCAATCGAAGCCTGCGACTTCTCCCAGTTTGACACGCACATCTTGGGCGTTCTCGGAGCACCACTCCCAACAATTCACCTTCATGCACCAGCTGTCATGCTCAATGTCCTCGGCCAACACGTCGAGGCTGCTGAAACATATGTGACAAAAAATCCAAGCGCTCACCTCCACTTATATGGTAAACTAGAAGCAAAGAACAACCGCAAAATGGGACATGTGACTTTGTTTAGTGATGTGCCAGACGAGGTTGAGGAGTTTGGGAAAGGGATTGATTTTTAAGTGAAAATAGCGATTCTAGGACTTGGAGTCATCGGGACCACTTATGCCTACGCCTTTCAAAAAGCAGGCCATCAAGTAGAGCACGTACTGAGAGATAGTAAGAAAAGCACTGCTTCGAAGGAGTTGTCGGTTGATCTACTAGATGGTCGCTATCATTCTAAAGGTGAAAACAAACACGACACCTATGAGGTTCATGTGGCGGAAGATGATTCGGAATATGATTTTATTTTTCTGAGTGTGCGTCATGGGTTTGTCAAAGAAGCTGTGGAGACCTTGCGAAAAATAATATCAAAGGCACTCTCGTTTTCTTCTGTAATTTCTGGGATACTGAAAAGAGGTCCAAGAGTGGGCAGGGGATTATGACTATATTCTGGCCTTTCCGACAGCGGGCGGTCACATGCAGGAGGACCATTTGGATGGTGTCTTGTTCGACCATTTAATGCTAGAAGGTGAGCAAAAAGCACACATTTCTAACTATGCTGATCTGACGGATTTACTAGCTTCTGCAGATTTAAAGTGGGAAGTGCCTCATGATATGGTCGAGTGGATTTGGATTCACATGGCGATTAACGCAGGTGTTACTTCGACAGCTGCGCGTTCGGGAAATCTGGAAAATCCAGAAGAATTGGCTTTAAACTTAATGAATAGTTCTTCAGAATTGTCATTGGCTATCAAGGCCATTCGAGAGGCTTTGAAAGTCGTAGAAGCGCGTGGCGTGAATTTGAAGCTTTATAAGGCAGAACTCTTACCCTACAAAATTCCAGCTTGGATAGCTGGCAAAGCCATGAAAGTCATGTTTGCGAAAAATGAGCTAACCCGAAAAATCATGACCTTGCACAATGACAAACAAGACATCTTCTATTGTTGTCAAAGTGTCTATCAGACTGGTCAAGAGTTAGGTGTGAAGATGCCTATTCTGGAAGCGAATATGAAGGGCATTTCGATTTAGGAGGTTTTATGATTCAACTTATCGTCAACGCATTTGTTGAAAAAGAAAAGACGGGAGCAGTCGTCGAAGTCTTGTATGCTAGTAGCGATCACGAAAAAGTGAAAGCTAAGTATGAAGAGCTGACTGCTCAATATCCTGAAAACTATTTAGCTATCTATGATGTCCCACTGGATACGGATTTGAATACACTCGATCACTATCCATCTGTGTGGATCGGGAAAGAAGAATTTGAGTAAAGCGACTGTCGGTTGCTAGCTGATGTGAAACATCAAAAGAAAGGAAAATAAAAACATGATCGAACGTTACTCTCGCCCTGAAATGGCGAACATTTGGACTGAAGAAAATAAATACCGTGCTTGGCTTGAGGTGGAAATCTTGGCTGATGAAGCATGGGCTGAGTTGGGAGAAATTCCTAAGGAAGATGTGACTTTGATTCGCGAAAAAGCGGACTTTGACATTGACCGTATTTTGGAAATCGAGCAGCAAACTCGTCACGATGTGGTGGCCTTTACACGTGCGGTTTCTGAAACGCTTGGTGAAGAGCGCAAGTGGGTTCATTATGGTTTGACTTCTACTGACGTGGTAGACACGGCCTATGGTTACCTCTACAAACAAGCCAACGATATCATCCGCAAGGATCTTGAAAACTTCCTCAACATCATCGCTGACAAAGCGAAAGAACACAAGTTCACTATCATGATGGGTCGTACTCATGGTGTGCACGCTGAGCCGACAACTTTTGGTCTTAAATTGGCCACTTGGTACAGCGAAATGAAACGCAACATTGAGCGTTTTGAGCATGTCGGCCGCTGGTGTGGAAGCTGGAAGATTTCTGGTGCGGTTGGTAACTTTGCTAACATCCCACCATTTGTTGAAAAATACGTCTGCGATAAATTGGGTATCCGTGCTCAAGAAATCTCTACACAGGTGCTCCCTCGTGACCTTCACGCTGAGTACTTTGCAGTTCTTGCGAGCATCGCAACTTCGATCGAACGTATGGCAACTGAAATTCGTGGTCTTCAAAAATCAGAACAACGTGAAGTGGAAGAGTTCTTTGCTAAAGGTCAAAAAGGTTCTTCAGCAATGCCTCACAAACGCAACCCTATCGGTTCTGAAAACATGACAGGTCTTGCGCGTGTGATCCGTGGTCACATGGTCACAGCTTATGAGAATGTCTCCCTTTGGCACGAACGGGATATCTCTCACTCATCAGCTGAGCGGATCATCGCACCAGATACAACTATCTTGATTGACTACATGCTCAACCGTTTTGGAAATATTGTCAAGAACTTGACGGTCTTCCCAGAAAACATGATCCGCAACATGAACTCTACATTCGGTCTAATCTTTAGCCAACGTGCCATGTTGACTTTGATTGAAAAAGGCATGACGCGTGAGCAAGCCTATGACTTGGTGCAACCAAAAACAGCTCAATCATGGGATAATCAAGTAGATTTCAAACCACTTCTTGAAGCAGATCCAGAGGTGACATCACGCCTGACTCAAGAAGAAATCGACGAAATCTTCAATCCAACTTACTACACCAAACGGGTGGATGAGATCTTCGAACGCATCGGTTTGGGAGACTAGGCGCAACTAAAAACGGGAATTTGAAAAATAGACGAAAGAGGCTGGGACAAAAGTCCTAGCCTCTTAATTGTTTTTGGATTGTCGAGCAAGACGCAGTGGTTGAGTGGGCTCTACTACGCTGATTTCATCAGCTTTTACAGCCCTACTCAACTGTGCGGAGGTGGGACGACGAAATCGAATTCTAACGAATTACCGATTTCTGTCTCCACTCTCTTTTAAACTTTTTATAGCTAAACTATCACTAATTATATATATTTTTAAAGAGGTCTTTAGAAATTGTTTTCAACATGCTATACTGGACCTATAAAAAAGACCGAGCTGTCTCAGTCTTTTTGCTTCTTAGTGATCGCGGTCACAGGAGATAAATTTAATCTTGTAGTAGTCACCGCGTTTATAGGTTTCCGTGTATTCAAGGATTTGGCCAGTAGCCTCTAACTTGGTCGTCTTCACTTGTTTAACAGTTGGGAAATTTTCATCGATCTCCAAAACTTTAGCTACCTTGCTCGGTGTAGGAAAGACGATTTCATTGATTTCTTCGAAGTGCTCATCATTCATATGAATGTGGTAATCCTCTTTGAAGCGATCATAGATAGAGCTATAGTATTCCAAATTTGGATAGTTTGGATTGATATATTGTTCAGGAATATAGGTTTGGTGGAAGATATACGTATCATCCCCTGTCTGGCGGGTCCGTTCGATCTTATAGTAGAATTGCGTTGGGTTGAGGCCTAGTTTGTCTAGGATGCTTAAGGTGTTTCCACGTTTAATAGAGAGAACTTTGACTTTGGCCTTTTGGATGGGGAATGTTTCAACATCTGAAAATTCAACCAGTTTGTGTTTTCGAGCACGAGAAACAAAGGTTCCTTTTCCTTGCTGACGGACAATGTAGCCATCAGCAGCGAGGTCGTTCAAAGCACGGACAACGGTGATAGAGCTGACATCATAAATTTTAATGAGTTCAGCTTCCGTATAAAATTTATCTCCATTTTCAAATTTTCCGGAGATAATTTGCTGCTTCAATTCATCTTTGATGTGTTGGTACTTTGGAATTGCCATAGTGCTACCTCTCTTTAGATTTCTCTTATTTAACCCTATTTTAACATATTTTTTATAAAAGTGTTGACATTTTTTAAATAATTTATTATATTAATAAATGAAAAGGGTTACATATAAGAAAGGGGGGCGTTTATGGGAGTTTTTGAGATTCGCGATGCTTTCTATTTAAAAGATCAACCCTTCAAGATTTTATCCGGAGCGATCCATTATTTCCGAATTGACCCAGCAGACTGGTATCATTCCTTGTATAATCTAAAGGCTTTAGGTTTTAACACGGTTGAGACCTATGTCCCTTGGAATGCGCATGAACCTCGTAAAGGGGAGTTTGACTTTAGTGGTCGATTGGATCTAGAGCGTTTCATTCAAACAGCCCAGTCCCTAGGACTTTACATGATTGTAAGGCCGTCGCCCTTTATCTGTGCAGAGTGGGAATTTGGTGGATTACCAGCCTGGCTCTTAGAAGAAGACCTGCGAATCCGCTCATCTGACCCAGCCTTTATCGAAGCGGTGGATCGTTATTATGATCGCTTGCTTGGCTTGTTGACACCCTACCAAGTGGATCAGGGTGGTCCAATCCTCATGATGCAGGTGGAAAATGAGTACGGCTCTTATGGAGAGGATAAGGATTATCTTCGTGCCATTCGGGATTTGATGAAGGAAAAAGGCGTGACCTGTCCTCTCTTTACATCAGATGGGCCATGGCGAGCAACGCTAAGAACAGGAACCTTGATCGAAGAAGACCTCTTTGTGACGGGAAACTTCGGTTCCAAAGCATACTTATAACTTTGGTCAGATGCAGGAATTCTTTAGCGAATACGGCAAGAAATGGCCCTTGATGTGTATGGAATTCTGGGATGGCTGGTTTACCCGCTGGAAGGAACCTGTGATTCAAAGGGACCCAGAGGAGTTGGCAGAAGCTGTCCATGAGGTCTTGGAGCTCGGCTCCATAAATCTCTATATGTTTCATGGCGGGACCAATTTTGGCTTCATGAATGGTTGCTCAGCTCGGGGAACGCTAGACTTGCCACAGGTAACGTCCTATGACTATGGGGCTTTGCTCAATGAACAGGGCAATCCGACGGAGAAATATTATGCCATTCAAAAAATGATGGCGACCTATTATCCGGACTACCCACAGCAGGAACCGCTCATCAAAGAGTGTTTGCCAGAACAAACCTTGCAATTGGCAGCCAAGACTAGTCTTTTTGGGAATCTGGATAATTTGGCTCAAGTCGAGACCAGCCTTTATCCTGAAAAGATGGAAGAGTTGGGGCAAACCACAGGTTATCTACTATATGAGACAGACCTTGAGTTGGATGCGGAAGAAGAAAAATTGCGCATCATTGATGGTCGGGATCGGGTACAAATTTACCTGGATGATCAACATGTAGCAACACAATACCAAACAGAGATCGGTGAAGATCTTTTTATCAAAGGAAAAAAGAAAGCGGTTACGAATTTAAAAATCTTGCTTGAGAATATGGGCCGTGTCAACTATGGGCACAAGCTCTTAGCTGATAGCCAGCACAAGGGCATTCGCACAGGTGTCTGTGTGGATTTGCACTTCCACCTTCATTGGAAGCAGTACCCACTGGATTTACAAGATCTCAGTCAGCTCGATTTTACAAAGGAATGGCAGGCAGGTGCTCCAGCCTTTTACCGATATGATTTTCAGCTGGACCACACCCTTGACACTTATCTGGATATGACAGGATTTGGGAAAGGGGTCGTCTTTGTCAACGGCCACAACCTTGGTCGCTTCTGGGAGGTCGGACCGACCACTTCACTTTACGTGCCTCATGGTTTCCTCAAAGAAGGAGCCAATAGCTCTGATCGTCTTTGAGACAGAAGGGCGTTACCAAGAGACACTTCAACTTGTTCAACAACCTACATTCAAAGAAGTAAAGGGGGAAAACTTATGACTATTGTAGGATGCCGTATCGATGGACGTTTGATCCACGGGCAGGTAGCCAATCTTTGGACTACCAAACTAAATGTTTCACGTATCATGGTGATCGATGATGAAGTCGCTCAAAATGATATCGAAAAAAGTGGCTTGAAACTAGCAACACCACCTGGTGTTAAGCTTAGTATCTTGCCAGTCGCAAAGGCTGCGGAAAATATCTTGGCTGGAAAATATGATAGCCAACGACTCTTTATCGTAGCTCGCAAACCTGATCGTTTCCTTCGTTTGATCGAAGCAGGCGTTCAGCTTGAAACGCTGAATGTCGGCAATATGTCTCAATCCGATGAGACACGTGCGATTACCCGCTCGATCAATGTGGTGGACGCGGACGTGGAAGACTTCAACAAGATCCACGAAAAAGGTGTGAAGATTACGTCTCAGATGGTGCCAAACGACACTGCAGAAGACTTTATGAAGTTATTAAAGTAAAAGAAAATTTTTAGGAGGAAATTGTCATGATACAATGGTGGCAAATTTTACTACTTACTTTGTACTCAGCTTATCAAATCTGTGATGAGTTGACGATTGTTTCATCAGCAGGATCACCAGTCTTTGCTGGTTTCATTACAGGACTTGTCATGGGAGATTTAAAGACAGGTCTATTTATCGGAGCTTCTCTTCAATTGACAGTGCTCGGTGTTGGTACTTTCGGTGGTGCTTCTCGTATTGACGCCACTTCTGGTGCCGTTCTTGCGACTGCCTTCTCAGTAGCGAAAGGGATTGATGCAGAGATTGCTATTGCTACAATCGCTGTGCCGGTAGCAACTTTGTTGACCTACTTTGATATTCTTGGTCGTATGACTACAACTTACTTCGCTCACCGTGTAGATGCTGCGATCGAACGTTACGACTATAAAGGAATTGAACGCAACTACCTTCTTGGTGCTGTTCCCTGGGCTCTTTCTCGTGCCCTTCCAGTCTTCTTTGCTCTTGCTTTTGGTGGATCTTTCGTAGAAACTGTTGTTACAGGTCTTGCTAATGTACAATGGTTGGCAAACGGTCTGAAACTCGCAGGTCAAATGCTTCCA
Source organism: Streptococcus sp. (assembly GCA_047241705.1). GTDB lineage: Bacteria > Bacillota > Bacilli > Lactobacillales > Streptococcaceae > Streptococcus. The sequence goes on along the minus strand of JBKTJB010000001.1, from coordinate 609,954 downwards.
GGTCTTGGATTTGCGATCTTGCTTCGTTACCTTCCTGTTCGTCGTAACCTTCACTACTTAGCACTTGGCTTTGGCTTGACAGCAATGTTGACAGTGCTTTATAGCAATGTTCAAAGCCTTGCTGCTGCAGTGTCTAGCATTGTTGGTTCTGATGTGTTCGCTAAACTTCCAAAAGAACAAGCTATTACTTTTGTTAACAACTTCAAGAGTGTATCTATGATTGGTATTGCCATTATCGGTATCTTCCTTGCAGTACAACACTTCAAAAACAGTCAACGTACAGTCGTAGCTGCTCCAGCAAGCAATGTAGAAAGCGGGGAAATTGAAGATGACGAATTCTAATTACAAACTAACAAAAGAAGATTTTAAACAAATCAACAAACGTAGCCTCTTCACCTTCCAATTGGGTTGGAACTACGAACGGATGCAGGCTTCTGGTTACCTTTATATGCTTTTACCTCAGTTGCGTAAAATGTATGGTGATGGCACTCCAGAATTGAAAGAAATGATGAAATTGCATACGCAATTCTTCAATACTTCTCCATTCTTCCACACTATTATCACTGGTTTTGACCTTGCTTTGGAAGAAAAAGATGGTGTCAAATCAAAAGATGCGGTGAACGGGATCAAGACAGGTCTCATGGGACCATTTGCCCCTCTTGGAGACTCTATCTTTGGATCTTTGGTACCAGCTATTATGGGTTCAATCGCAGCAACTTTGGCTGTTGCAGGAAACCCAGCCGGTATCTTCTTGTGGATCGCTGTGGCAGTTGCTTATGACATTTTCCGTTGGAAACAGTTGGAATTTGCCTATAAAGAAGGGGTTAACCTCATCAACAATATGCAAAGTACCTTGACAGCTTTGATCGACGCAGCTGCCGTTCTGGGTATCTTCATGGTTGGTGCCTTGATTGCCAGCATGATTGGTGTTGAAGTTTCTTGGACTCCACACATTGGGGACAAAGCGATTGAAATTCAAGATATGCTCAATTTGATCTTCCCACGCTTGGTACCAGCTATCATTACAGGTGTAATCTACTGGTTGCTTGGACGTAAGGGTATGAACTCTACAAAAGCTATCTTGCTCATCATCCTTGCAGCAATCGCATTCTCAGCATTTGGCCACTTCTTCTTTGGAATGGCATAATGGAGTAAGGTATGGCAAAACAGTTAGTATTGGTCAGTCATGGTCGCTTCTGTGAAGAGCTTAAAGCGAGCACAGAGATGATTATGGGACCACAAGAATCCATCCATACGGTTGCACTCTTACCAGAAGAAGGACCAGAAGACTTTACTGCTAAATTTGAAGCAACAGTCCAAGGTCTAGAAGACTATATTGTATTTGCAGATCTCTTGGGAGGAACTCCTTGCAACACTGTGAGCCGCTTGATCCTTGAGGGACGTGCGATTGACTTATACGCAGGGATGAATCTTCCGATGGTTATCGAATTCATCAATAGCAGCACTCGACTGGTAATGAAGGGGACTACCCTGAACGTGCAAAAGAAAGTATTGTCAAGGTCAATGACCTCTTGTCAAACCTTGATGATGATGAAGATGAGTAGGTTGGTATGGGAGTCTGGGAGCATCATCTCAGGCTCCTTTCCCATTTATCAACGTTAGATTGTAGAAAGGAACAACAGGTTCTATGTTAGACTATACAAAGAAGACTTGCAGGAGCTAGGAGCAGAGATCACAACACGTGAGATCTACCAACAACCAAGTGTTTGGAAAGAAACGGCTCGCTTGTACCAAGAAAGAAAAGCGGAAATAAAAGCTTTCTTAGAAAAAATTGGGCAAGAGCATGCCTATATCAAGGTCATCTTGACAGGAGCAGGAACCTCAGCCTATGTGGGGGATACCTTGGTTCCATATTTGCAGGAAGTGCACGATGAACGCCACTGGAATTTTCAATCCATTGCGACGACGGATATCGTAGCTCATCCTACAAACCTATTTGAAAAAAGAGGTTCCGACGGTTTTAGTATCTTTTGCCCGGAGTGGCAATTCGCCAGAAAGTGTCGCAACGTGCAGTTAGCTCAAGACTTGGTTGATGAGCTCTATCAGATCACCATTACCTGTGCCGAAGAAGGGAAACTGGCCCAGCAAGCCCACGGAGATGAGCGCAATCTCTTGCTTCTCCAACCAAAAGAAACCAATGATGCCGGCTTTGCCATGACCTCTAGCTTTACCTCCATGCTTTGACAGCTCTCTTGGTCTTTGATCCAAGCGAGGAAGAGATCAAGGAAAACGAGTAGCAGAGCTGGTTGATCTGTCTGAGCAAATCTTGGAGCAGGATCGTGCGGTCAAGGAAGTGGTCGATCTGGACTTTGAGCGCGTGATCTATCTGGGGGCAGGCCCTTTCTTTGGCCTAGCCCATGAAGCCCAGCTCAAGATTTTGGAATTAACAGCAGGCAAAATCGCAACCATGTATGAGAGTCCTGTCGGTTTCCGTCACGGTCCGAAATCCCTCATCAATGACCAAACTCTCGTCTTAGTCTTTGGATCCATTGATCCATACACCCGCCAGTATGATCTGGACTTGGTTCGAGAAGTTGCAGGGGATCAAATTGCCCGTCAAGTTGTCCTTTGGACCGATCAAGCTGCAGGGATTGAGCATGTACGGGAAGTGTTGGTGGAAGCATCAGCAGACTCCCTAGATATCTACCGTGCCTTCCCATACATTATCTATGGTCAATTGATTTCTCTTTGACTTCACTCAAGGTGCAAAATCGCCCAGATACACCTTCACCAACTGGTACCGTCAATCGGGTTGTTCAAGGGGTGATCATTCATCCATTTCATAAAGAATAGCCACTAATTTTCTATAAAAAGTGGAGTGTTTCTTCTTGTGAAACTGATACAATGGAGAAAAACAGTGAGAGGAGAAGGTTTGTGAAACAGTATCAAGAAAGCGTGTTTGGGGAATGGCAGAATCAAGAGGTTCGGGCTTATCGCCTCGAAAATGATAAGGGCTACCAATTATCTGTCATGACCTATGGGGCGACGATTTTAGAATATGTGACACCTGATAAAGAAGATCAGTTTACGAATATTATTCTAGGCTTTGATCGCTTTGAGGACTATGTGGGCAATAGCCCTAAATATGGGGCTAGTATTGGCCCGGTAGCAGGCCGGATTGCAGGGGCAAGTTTTGAACTCAATGGTCAAACCTATCACTTGGAAGCCAATAACGGTGCTAACTGCAACCACAGTGGACCGACGGGCTGGGACAGTGCCTTGTTTAGCGTTGAGTCGGTAACGGATCAGGAAATCACTCTGTATACAGAGCGTGCAGATGGTACCGGCGGTTTCCCTGGAAATCTCAAGATCTGGGTAACCTATGGTTTGACGGAAGATGGTGAACTTGAGATTGCCTATCGGGTAGAAACGGATCAAGATACCTTGGTCAACCCGACCAACCACAGCTATTTCAACCTATCTGGAAACTTCACCCAGCCGATCAATGACCATGTCTTTCAGATCAATCATCAAGGGCTTTACCCTATCCATCCAGACGGTGTTCCTCTTCAGACCGTGGATAGAGAAAGTCCGGTTGTTCAGCATCTCTACCAAGCTATGCTCTTGGAGGATCTTTTTAAGGACTCTGATCCGCAAATTCGTCTGGTAGAAGGATTAGACCATCCATTTGCTCTTCCAGAAGGGCATGAAAATGCTGGCTTTCTTTACCATCAGCCATCTGGACGTTTCTTGACCTTTAAGTCAGAAGCCCCAGCCTTGGTAGTTTATTCAGCCAATTTTGTAGACGAGACCGTTCATCTGCAAGGCCAGCCAATGGTTCAGCACAATGGCTTGGCTCTAGAATTCCAAACAGTGCCAGATGCCATTCACAGTGACCAGGCTGAAAAGGTCATCCTGAGAGCAGGTCAAGTCTTCACCAGTAAGACTAGCTACCATGCCATCGCTAAGAAATAAAGAGGAAGGGGGAGTGGCCAAACAAGGATGTGAAATCCTTGCTTGGGACATCCTCTTTTTCTCGAAAAAAATTTTTTAGAAAAACTATAAGGAAAGTTTAAGTTTCCTATCGTATACTAATAGCATCATCAAAGACCTCCTAACTTTGAATGATAAAACTCCTAAAACTTTTTCATAATAATCTCCCTATAAGAGCCACCAAAACCGGTGGCTTTTTCTATGTACCTTAGCGAACGTTAGTGAGCTTAGGTACATTGATGCAGTTTGAGCGGAGCGAAAACTACGTTCCTTATTCTTTACGAGCATTAGCGAGTTTAGGTACATTGACGCAGTTCGAACGCAAGTGAGAACTACGATCTTTAAAAAATTAATGAGGTGAACTCAGAGAGTTCAACCGAACCAAAGGTACCGAAGTGTTTTAATAGAGCGTAAACTCTTTAATTCTTTACACAGAAAAAAGCTCCTTGAGAAATTCTCAAGGAGCAGTGGAATGACTACTTGCTCGTTGCATCAGACACTTTTTTGAATTTTGCTGAAATAATCGTATTTAGATTATTCCGTCCATCGCGTTGCTCAATCGTCAACGTTAAAATATCTCCATCAATAGAGTATTTATACGTAGTTTCTTTAGCGACAGGTCCAATGGACATGGTTGCAAGTTGCACAATATTGATAGCTTCTGGGAAGATAATCGTTTGGTTTGCTGTATCTAATTTACCGTTCTTCAATGCAGAATGAATTTTAGCATTACCTCTATCAAATTCATAAGTTGTATTGGGCAAGTCTTTAGCGCCATCCTGTAGATTGACTGATAATTTGGTAAATTGATTTTTAATATATTCGTCTTTCGTTTGAGTCACTTTAGATGCATCTTTTTGTTTTAAGTAATCGTAGAATCTTCCAAAACCATCTGCTAGAGATACAGTATAGTCGAATTCAACAGATGTACCTGTAATGTTCAACGTTGGTTTTAAATCTTTCCATGCCTCAGGATAGATCAGCTTGATAGCCGAATCATCATTGTCAAAATCTTTAAAGGCTAAGCTACGTTCAAGAGCTGGTCGGAAGTCGATGGCTTGCCATTTTCCTTCAATTGGAACAGGGTCTTTTTGAGTAGTGCTTCCTTTACGTTTGAAGTGTAGTTCATAGTGAACGGGAAGATTATTTTTCTTCGCTTTTCCGTCAATCGTGATATAAAGCATATCATCTTTTAGTTCGTAGTGATATGTGTTTGGCGAAACGCGATTTTCACCGAATGAGAAGAAGAATGAGTTCGTTACGGTAATTCCTTCATCAAAGGTCATTGTTTTGGCATCTTGATCAATAGAACCTGTTGCTTCGTAGCTAAATACGCCTGTATCTTTATTCATGCTGACTTTGTATTTCTTAAAGTCGCCTGCAAATCCTTCATGAGAGTCATACATGATTTTTTTGAATTCTTCTTCAGTCTTGCCTCTAGCTTCTGTTGTGACAGTGTAGAAAGCTTTAATAAAGTTATCAATGTTATAGTCGTATTTAATCGTTGCCGTATTGTTTTCAATCTTCATTTCCATTTTGAAGTCTTTAACAGATTCAAGCAAGTGTGCAAAGTGGATTCCATGGAGGGTATAGGCTCCGATGGATTCCGTTAAAGCATCGAGAGTATCGACTAATTCCCATTCGCCATCAATCGTTTCGACTTTTGGTGTTTCTGTTTTAGCGGCATTTTTAGAGCCGCTTTGTTCTTGAGAACAAGAAGCTAGTACGAAGACTGAGAGCAGAGCAACGAATGCTAAAAATAATTTTTTATAACGTCTAATCATCGCTAGACCTCCTTAAAATAGATTATTGTATTACGCTTATATTATACGTGCAACATAAATGTTTTGCAAGGGCTTTCAAACGAAACGCAATTTTGTTCTGTAACTTGACCGATTATTCAACATAAGAAACGGAAAATTGTATGTAGCAGAGTACCCAATAGATGAGATTCTCAAGGCCTCTTAAATTAATTTATTTGCACACAAAAAAGCCCCTTGAGAAAATCTCAAAGGGCAGTGGAATGACTAATCGCTCGTTGTGTCAGACACTTTTTTGAATTTCATTTCATAGCGAATAGGATAATGATCAACATTGATGTCTTCTTTTCTGCTGGAACCTTCTCCAATGTCAATGTCAAGATATCTCCGTCAATTGAGTACTGATAAGTTGTCGCCTTCTTCAATTTTTCTCCACCATACAAGAGGAGGCCAAGAATATTTGGTGTTTCTGGGAACGTGATAGTTTGGTTCGTCGTGTCAATCGTAATATCCTTTAATACGCTCTTCACAATGGATTGATTCATATCAAAGTCGAAATGATGATGCTTCAACGTGCTAAAGTTCGTTTGATACGAGTGAAGGTTGAAGTTGTAGTACACTTGTTTCGTCGCATCGTCTGTTTTAGTATCCTTAAAGAAGTTCTGTAAATAAGGATCGATAAATACTTTGTAATCTACAGTGTATTCATATGTAGCACCGTTTCCTTTAATGTCCAAGGTTGGTACGATATTTTCAGCGCCTTTGACATAGTAGAGACGTGTTGGTTTATTATTGCTTTCTAGGTAATCCGTATACCCAGCAGCGCGTTCAGCGGTGTCTCTGAAGTTAAGAGCTTCCCATTTTCCTTCAAGCGAAACAGGTTTTTTCTTTTCTTTTGTAGCGCCAACGCGTTTGAAACGAAGCTCGAAGTGAGTAGGTACGTCCTCTACTCCTTTGACATCTACACTTAAGACGAGTAGTCCGTTCTTGGAGTGAGTATGTGTAAGATGTTCTCTGCTAGTGGATTCGAGAGTGGGAAAGTTGAAATTAAAACTAGCCCTTCGCTAAACGTGACAGTCTTATTCGATTTATCGACAGTTCCTTTCGTGTCGTAGGAGAAGATTCCTGTTGATTCATCCAAGGAAACTGTTGAAGCTTTATATTTGTTTGAAAGCGATCCAATTATTTTGAAGAGGGACTTTTTAAATTCTTTTTCGTCAGGATGAATACCAGGGTCTATTTTCATACGGGTTTCTGCGTATTTATTCAAATCGAACTGATACGATGCATCTGCTTTCCCGTCTTCTATCTTCAAACGGAAATCAAGTGTGTCAAACTGATTGAGTAATGTCCCGAATGTTGATGGGCTCATATTGATCGTGAGAAACGACTTTTGCACGGCATTGCGAATATCGATTAATTGCCATTTGCCGTCAATTGTTTCACTTTGTTGTTGAGAGAAATTCGTATTGACTTTTTCTTGGTTATTCTTACACCCCGCAATGATAAATACTAAGAAGAGGGTAAGTAAAGCAAGGATGAATTTTCTGTGATGCCTAATCATCGTTAGACCTCCTTAAAATAGATTATTGTATTACGCTTATATTATAAGTGCAACATAAATGTTTTGCAAGGGCTTTCAAACGAATCGCAATTTTGTTTTGTAACTTGACCGATTATTCAACATAAGAAACGGGAAAATTGTATGTAGCAGAGTACCCAATAGATGAGATTCTCTAAGGCCTCCTAAATTATTTTTTTGCATACAAAAGAGGCTGGGACAAAAGTCCTAGCCTCTCAATTATTTTTGGATTGTCGAGCAAGACGCAGTGGTTGAGTGGGCTCTACTACGCTGATTTCATCAGCTTTTACAGCCCTACTCAACTGTGCGGAGGTGGGACGACGAAATCGAATTCTAACGAATTACCGATTTCTGTCCCACTCTCAGTGAGTTATTTAATTAGTTTTAGGATCTGAAACTTTCTTGAATTTCATCGGATAAACGAGATGTGCTCCTGTTTCTTCGAATGTTTTTTCAGCGTAAATTGTAAGGATGTCACCATTCAATTCGTAGTGATAAGTAATTGGTACGTCTGTAGAATTAATATAAAGAGGTAGAACTCCAAAGATGTTTGGAACTTCAGGGAATACGATCGTTTTTGCTTTCTCGTTTAAAACCCCATCATTTAACGTTGCAGTTAACACTTTTGTATTGTTATCAAACGTTCCAGTTTGATGTTTAAAGCTTTCAAATTTCTTTTCTCTTACGCCTAGAAGGATGGCAGTAGCTTCTTCTTTTGTAGGATATTTATCTTTATTCTGTTCAGCATAAAAATCAATATACTTATTCATATCTGCACTATAAGAATAAGTTACATCTGTTCCTGTAATTTTTAGAGTCGGAACGATATCTTGGAAGGCTTCAGTAACCTTTAATCGACTATTAGCATCATCATAATAAATTAAGAAAGTACGTTCCACTGTATCTCTAAAATCTACAGCTTTCCAGTCTCCTTCGAGTGAGACTGGGGTAGGTGCTACTGTGGTAGTTTCTGCAACTGTTGTAGTCTCAGCGGTTGTTTGTTGTTTCTGTTGCTGTTGTTTCTGTTGTTGCCCACATCCTGATACAAATAGAAGAGCAAGAAGGGAAAACATCCATAGGGAACTTTTTTTCATATTGTTCATGATTGATCACTCCTTCTAATGATTGTCTCCTACGTAATTGAAACGAAGACGTATTACTCTAAAATGACTTTGTTCATCTTGACCTTCAGCATAAAGTGTTAGTTGGTTACCTTCAACGGTGTAAGTATAAGTAATTGGTACAAGTGAGTTATACGTGGTTCCCATAACAATTCTACTTAAAAATGTAGGTGTTTCAGGGAACGTAATAGTATGTTTCTGCGTATCGATTTCTCCAGTTAGAGAATAATCATAGGCATAATTAGGTTCGTCAAGAGTAATCTTTGTATGTTTCAAATTTGGAATATAATTCTTAAATTCAGCAGTTTTATTTTTTAAATACGATTCATAATTCGCTTTGTTCTCTCCTGTTGCAAATGCTTGATCCTCATACAGTTCTCTGTAATCAAAATGGTACTTCAATTCAACGGTTTTATCTTTAATGGTCATTGTCATCTTAACCTTATCGAAGTCATCAAGCATTAGTACGGCGGCTAGTTTTTTGATATTAGAAGCTAGGAATACTTTCTGAATGGTCATTTGTTGGTCAGTCCATTTCCAAGTTCCTTGTTGATCCTTTGTAAGATCTTGTGGTGCTTTTATTGTTTGAGGAGATTTATTTGTTTGAGAAGACTTATTTGTTTTAGAAGACTGCGATGGAGAAGACTGACATCCCGCAATAAGGAGCACTGCAAAGAATGCCAAGAAACCGAAAAGGATCTTCTTTGTTTTAGTAAACATAAATTTACCTCCTAAACGTTGTTGCTTTAATTTTATCATTAAAGGAAATAATTATAAAGTGAAATGGTGAGCGATAGATGAAGAAGAAGGGACTGTATAATAAAAAGAAAGGTTGGCGATGAGGGCAACCGTTCAACTTATTCTAACAAACGCTAGTGAGAACCAGGATCTTTAAAAAACACATTCTATTTATGGTACCGAAGGTATCATTTTTTGCTATAATAGACTGTATGAGTAGAATTTTAGACAATGAAATCATGGGCGATGAAGAGGCCGTTGAACGGACGTTGCGCCCGCAATATTTACATGAATATATTGGTCAAGATAAGGTCAAGGACCAGCTGAAAATCTTTATTGAGGCAGCTAAGCTTCGGGATGAAGCGCTGGATCATGTCCTTCTTTTTGGCCCTCCGGGGCTTGGAAAAACCACCATGGCCTTTGTCATCGCCAATGAACTGGGCGTCAATCTCAAGCAGACTTCTGGTCCTGTCATTGAAAAGGCCGGTGATTTGGTAGCTATCCTCAATGATCTAGAGCCGGGGGATGTCCTCTTTATCGATGAGATCCACCGTCTTCCTATGTCAGTCGAAGAAGTGCTTTACAGCGCCATGGAAGATTTTTACATCGACATTATGATTGGCGCTGGTGAGAGCAGCCGGAGTGTCCATCTGGACCTTCCTCCTTTCACTCTGATTGGGGCAACGACTCGAGCTGGTATGCTGTCCAATCCCTTGCGTGCTCGCTTTGGAATTACGGGGCACATGGAATACTATGAGCAGGATGATTTGACAGGAGATTGTCGAGCGGACCGCCGAAATCTTTGAGATGGAAATTACCCACGAAGCTGCCGAAGAGCTTTCTCTTCGTAGTCGTGGGACCCCTCGGATTGCCAACCGTTTGCTCAAACGGGTGCGCGATTTGCTCAGATCATGGGCGATGGCTTGATTGACGATACCATTACAGACAAGGCCCTCTCTATGCTGGATGTGGACCATGAAGGACTGGACTATGTCGATCAAAAGATCCTGCGCACCATGATTGAAATGTACGGCGGTGGCCCGGTCGGGCTTGGGACTCTATCGGTCAATATTGCTGAAGAACGTGAAACTGTAGAAGATATGTATGAGCCTTACTTGATTCAAAAAGGCTTTATCATGCGGACCCGGACAGGGCGCGTGGCGACCCGCAAGGCTTATGAACACCTGGGTTATCCCTACAATGGAGACTAGAAGAAGATGCTGACGGAAGAAGCAATCGTAGAACAGATCCAAGCGGATCCGGAGATGATGAAAGTCTTGGCTATTATTCGGGATCTCAACTTGGCAGATGCCTGGTTAGCAGCGGGTGCGGTGCGCAATTTCATCTGGAACCAGCTCTCTGGAAAACCAGGGTTTGACGCGACAACCGATATGGATCTGGTCTTTTATGACCCTGCGATCAGTTATGAGGAGACTCTCCAGATCGAGCAGGAATTAAAGAAGACCTATCCCCAGTACGCTTGGGAAGTGAAGAATCAAGTCTATATGCACCAGCATAGTCCTGGGACGGCTCCTTATCGCAGTGCTTGTGACGCGGTTTCTAAATACCCCGAGCAGTGTACGGCTCTTGCAGTTCGCTTAAGGAAAGATGGTCGGCTAGAGCTCTTTCTCCCTTATGGGACAAAGGATATCGAAGACTTCATCGTTCAGCCGACTCCGCATTTTTTAGCCAGCCCAGAGCGTTTAGCGGTTTATACAGAGCGGATGAAAAAGAAGGATTGGCAGAGTAAATGGCCTCTATTAGAGGTTCGTTTTCCAAAATAGAGAAACAGATCAGATTTGAAAAAAGGAATCTGATTTTTCTTTAAAATGATGGAGCCACTTTGTCATCTTTCTGTCACATTTTTGTTATAATAGTAATAGTATGCTGGTTTTCCATAGTGGAAAGCGAAGGGCTCAGCTAGGTTGGGCAGTCCGAACAAGGAGTTAGGTGGAATCATGAAAAAAATCGTCTTTGTCTGCTTAGGAAATATTTGTCGGAGCCCCATGGCGGAGTTTGTCATGAAGGACTTGACGGATCAGTATGAGATTGAAAGTCGGGCCACCTCGAGCTGGGAACATGGCAATCCCATCCATCAGGGAACCCAGAAAATCTTTCAACAACACCAAGTCCCGTATGATCCAGCCAAGACATCCTTACAGATCAAGGAAGAGGATTTTTACAACTTTGATTTGATCCTAGGGATGGACGAAAACAATGTAGCAGATCTGAAGCGAATGGCTCCTGCAGGAACAGAACACAAGATTCATCTTTTTGCTTCTGAAAGTGTGCCAGATCCGTGGTATACCGGTGATTTTGAGGAGACCTATTCCAGAGTCCTGAGTGGCTGTAAGGCTTGGTTAGATCAGTTAGCAACTTCTTAAGAGTTTGATATGTGAGAGAATGAATATGAAAGAATTTTATGAGACTTATAAGGTCTATCTGACGCGAAAAAATTTAGAAATAGCAGCATTAGTCGTGATTGTTCTATCTGCTTTGCTGGTTTTCCTTTCAGCCATTCCAGGTCAGGGCGTCTTGACCTTGGATAAGGGGGCGATCCGTTACGACGGAAGTTTGGTCCGTGGCAAGATGAATGGCAAGGGAACCGTCACCTTTAAAAATGGGGATACCTATACAGGTAACCTCGTCAACGGCTCTTTTAGCGGCTATGGTAAGTTTAAGTCCAAGGATGGTTGGACCTATGAAGGGCAGTTTGTTAACGGCCAGCCGGAGGGCAAAGGCACCTTAACCACAGAAGCCAACGTCGTATACAAAGGAACATTCAAGCAGGGGATTTATCAAAATGCGCATTAAATGGTTTTCACTAGTCCGTGTTACAGGACTCTTATTGGTATTGCTTTACCATTTCTTCCAAAAAGCCTTTCCTGGAGGCTTCATTGGGGTAGATATTTTCTTCACCTTCTCAGGATTTTTGATTACAGCGCTCTTGATCGATGAATTTGCGCGCAAGCAAGGAATCGACTACCTGGCATTCTTGAAACGGCGCTTTTACCGGATCGTACCACCCCTTGTCTTTATGGTCTTGGTCGTGATGCCCTTTACCTTTATGGTCCAACGGGACTACGTGGCTGGTATTGGGACTCAGATTGCGGCGGTCTTCGGTTTTGTGACCAATTTCTTTGAGATGGCAACGGGTGGTAGTTACGAAAGTAACTTCATTCCACATCTCTTCCTTCATACCTGGAGTTTGGCCCTAGAAGTGCATTACTATGTGCTCTGGGCACTTTTGGCATGGTTCTTGGCTAAGCGAGCTAAGACGGTTGGAAAATACCGAGGCATGCTCTTCTTAGCATCCAGCGGGCTCTTTCTCTTCACCTTCTTGTCCATGTTCATCCGCGCCTTTCTGACAGCCAATTTCTCTACCATCTATTTTTCTAGCTTCACTCACATCTTCCCCTTCTTTGCGGGATCATGCCTAGCAACGGTGACAGGGATTGCCAATGTCAGCCCGAACTTTACAAAGCTGGTGCAGTCTTGGAGCATGAAAAAGACCTTATCGGTCTTGGGTGGAAGCTTTGCCTTCTTGTTTGTGCTCAGTCTTTTCTTGCCATTTGATAGCTTGTGGACCTATCTGTTTGGCTTTTTAGCAAGCGACAATCGCAGCTTGTGCCATGATTCTTTCGGCCCGCATTCTCCATGAAGAAGACGCCAGATAAAAAGAACCAGCCATCCTCAATTTCTTGGCAGATACCAGTTATGGTGTCTATCTTTTCCACTGGCCTTTCTTTATCATCTTCTCTCAACATTTGGGAAATATGATGGCAGCCCTTGTGACGACGATCGTTTCCTTGATTCTAACGGCTCTGTCCTTCTATATTTTGGAGCCAACCATTGCAGGCAAGGAGCCTCGTGTCTTTGGTATGAAGATGGATCTTAGCTTTTTGACCAAGCCGATCTTTTACCTCATGATTCCATTAGCTCTCTTGATGATCGGGATCTCTGCCTTTGCACCAACCGTTGGAGCTTTTGATGAGAGTTTGGTAGTGAGTGGGCTCAATCAAGCAGACAGCAAAATGCAGGTCACACGGACGCAGGTGGACAATGCGACGGCAACAGACTATAACGTCTCAAATGGTGTGACCATGATCGGTGATTCGGTTAACTTGCGAGCGCAGGACTACCTGACTAAAGCCATCCCGGGTATCCAGATTGATGCGGTGGTGAGCCGTCAGTTGGAAAATGGAATGAAGGTCTTTGAGACCGATATCTCCAATAAAGTTCTCCTAAAAAATGTGGTCATTGCCCTAGGAACCAATACTGTAAGCAACTACAAAGAGTTGCTGGATCAGTATGTTGAAAAACTTCCAAAAGGCCGTCGCTTGATCCTTGTGACACCATATGATGGTCGCTATGCCAACGATCCGTCCAGTGAATCGGTTCAAACTCGTCTTTATGAGTTGGAACTAGCTAAGAAATACGACTTTATCACCATTGCGGACTGGTACCAAGTAGCAATTGAAAATCCAAACATTTGGGTGGGAACAGACTCTGTTCACTTCAATATGGAAACCAATGGTGGGGAACTCTATGCTCAAACAGTCAAAAAAGCTCTTGACAAGGCTGAAAAAGGCCCAGTCAAGAAGTAAAAATGCTTCTCTGAAACTGAAACAAAACAAATCCTAACAAAATAAAACAAAAAGCAACTTTTTACTTGTAAAAAGCTGCTTTTTTTAGTAAGATTGAGAAAACGCTTACAAAAATCAATTGAAAATATCACTTTGTGAAGAAAAAATTTTTTTAATTATTTTTTCACAATTTTGCTAAATAATTGCTTTCACAGCAATATGATTGATAAAGTTTTCACAAACTTCAAAAAATTCTTTGTGAAAGTTGCTTGGAAGTGTTTACAAAAATCTCAAAATAGAGTACAATTATATTGTGAAATAATTAACAAATCGAAATTTCTTACACTATTCTTGAAAGTTTCTGAAAACAGGAAAAAGTTCCGGAAAAGGATAAGGGTTTCAAACATTGGAGGAAAGCATCAAATGGCTGATAAAAAAACTCTCTCACCTGAAGAAAAGAAACTCGCTGCTGAAAAACACGTAGACGAGTTGGTGCAAAAGCGCTGGTGGCGCTTGAAGAAATGCGCAAATTGAACCAGGAGCAAGTGGACTACATTGTAGCGAAAGCATCTGTAGCGGCTCTTGACGCACACGGTGAGCTCGCTCTTCATGCCTATGAAGAAACTGGTCGTGGAGTCTTTGAAGACAAGGCAACTAAAAACTTATTCGCTTGTGAACACGTTGTAAACAACATGCGTCACACCAAGACAGTTGGTGTCATTTCAGAAGATGACGTCACTGGTTTGACCCTTGATTGCTGAGCCTGTCGGAGTTGTCTGCGGGATCACTCCTACAACCAACCCAACTTCAACAGCAATCTTTAAAGCGTTGATTTCCTTGAAGACACGGAACCCTATCGTCTTTGCCTTCCACCCATCTGCTCAAGAATCATCTGCTCATGCGGCACGAATCGTACGCGATGCAGCAATTGCAGCTGGAGCACCTGAGAACTGTGTGCAATGGATTACCCAACCTTCTATGGAAGCAACCAGTGCTCTTATGAACCATGAAGGAGTTGCGACCATCCTTGCGACCGGTGGTAACGCCATGGTAAAAGCAGCTTATTCTTGTGGAAAACCAGCTCTTGGGGTAGGTGCCGGAAACGTTCCTGCTTATGTTGAAAAATCAGCTAACATCCGCCAAGCAGCACACGATATCGTCATGTCTAAATCATTTGACAATGGTATGGTCTGTGCGTCTGAACAAGCGGTCATCATCGATAAAGAAATCTACGATGAGTTTGTTGAAGAATTCAAATCTTACCACACTTACTTTGTTAACAAAAAAGAAAAAGCCCTTCTTGAAGAGTTCTGCTTCGGCGTAAAAGCCAACAGCAAGAACTGCGCGGGTGCGAAATTGAATGCGGACATCGTTGGGAAACCAGCAGCATGGATCGCTGAACAAGCTGGCTTCTCAGTCCCAGAAGGAACCAACATCCTTGCGGCAGAATGTAAAGAAGTTGGTGAAAAAGAACCGTTGACTCGTGAAAAATTGTCACCAGTTATCGCTGTTTTGAAATCTGAAAGCCGTGAAGACGGAATTAACAAAGCTCGCCAAATGGTTGAATTCAACGGTCTTGGCCACTCAGCTGCGATCCATACAGCAGACGAAGAATTGACCAAAGAATTTGGTAAAGCAGTTAAAGCCATTCGTGTCATCTGCAACTCTCCTTCGACTTTCGGTGGTATCGGGGATGTTTACAATGCCTTCTTGCCATCATTAACACTTGGATGTGGTTCTTACGGACGCAACTCTGTTGGGGACAACGTTAGTGCCATCAACCTCTTGAATATCAAAAAAGTCGGACGCCGGAGAAATAACATGCAATGGATGAAACTACCTTCAAAAACATACTTTGAACGTGATTCAATTGAATACCTACAAAAATGTCGTGACGTTGAACGTGTCATGATCGTTACAGACCACGCTATGGTAGAGCTTGGTTTCCTTGATCGCATCATCGAACAGCTTGACCTTCGTCGCAACAAGGTGGTTTACCAAATCTTTGCAGACGTAGAACCAGATCCAGATATCACAACCGTTGAACGTGGTACAGAGATCATGCGTGCCTTCAAACCAGATACCATCATTGCTCTCGGTGGTGGATCACCAATGGATGCGGCCAAAGTTATGTGGCTCTTCTACGAACAACCAGAAGTGGACTTCCGTGACTTGGTTCAAAAATTCATGGATATCCGTAAACGTGCCTTCAAGTTCCCATTGCTTGGTAAGAAGACGAAATTCATCGCTATCCCAACAACATCTGGTACAGGATCTGAAGTAACACCATTTGCCGTTATCTCTGATAAAGCAAACAACCGTAAATACCCAATCGCAGACTACTCATTGACTCCAACCGTTGCCATCGTAGACCCTGCCTTGGTATTGACTGTTCCAGGATCTGTTGCAGCAGACACTGGTATGGACGTCTTGACGCACGCGACAGAAGCTTACGTATCACAAATGGCTAGCGACTTCACAGATGGTCTTGCCCTTCAAGCTATTAAACTTGTCTTTGAAAACTTGGAAAGCTCAGTGAAGAACGCGGACTTCCATTCACGCGAAAAGATGCACAATGCGTCAACTATCGCAGGTATGGCCTTCGCCAATGCCTTCCTCGGTATTTCTCACTCAATGGCCCACAAGATCGGTGCGCAATTCCACACCATCCACGGACGGACCAATGCCATCTTGCTTCCATACGTTATCCGCTACAACGGTACACGCCCAGCCAAGACAGCTACATGGCCTAAGTACAACTACTACCGTGCAGATGAAAAATACCAAGATATCGCTCGTATGCTAGGACTTCCATGCTCTACTCCAGAAGAAGCTGTTGAAGCTTACGCAAAAGCTGTATACGAACTCGGTGAACGCTGTGGTATCGAAATGAACTTCAAAGCACAAGGCATCGATGAAAAAGAATGGAAGAAACATTCTCGTGAATTGGCCTTCCTTGCTTACGAAGATCAATGTTCACCAGCCAACCCACGTCTCCCAATGGTAGACCATATGCAAGAAATCATCGAAGATGCTTACTATGGTTACAAGGAACGTCCAGGACGTCGTAAATAAGACGCCAACGAACAACTGATGTTTATCAGCTATCCCTCGCTCGAAAGAGTGGGGGATTTTTGCTATTTGGGTCCAAAACTCGTTTTTTCATAAAAAATTAGACTTTTTTTCAAAAATTGTGTTATTTTTATAGCATTCCGAGCTATTTTATGTTACCCTATAGTGTATGAATCTGCCTGTAGCTGAAGGGTTATGATCCTTTTTCAGTTATAGGAAATGAAAAAACAAATCCAAGAAAGGAGGCCATCTCAAATGGAGTTAGAAGGTGACGTGCAAGGAAGACAAGATCAGGCACAGAAAATTATTGAAATGCCCCAACGAGATCGGGAAACTTCCACTTCAGAAAATCAGCCATCATCTGCTTCGGTGGTCTCCATGTATGGGCAGGAAAGGCCAAGTATTTCTAGCCTCCATCAGCAACTGGCAGGCGCGTCTGGGACTCAGACCATTCAATTGCGGGAGGAATTGGTGCTGGCAGTAGCGCAGAATGCTTCAGCGAAAGCAACTGCCTTTGAGGCAGAAGTCAAGGATAAACTGGAAGAGGCTAAGGAGACGGTTTCCCATAAGGTCGCTGAGGTGTCTCAAATGGCCCACAGCATGGCCCAATTTTTAACAGATGCAGAAGTGGAGCAACTATTAGGAGAGTTCTCCATGGATGCTTGTTGGGACCAAGCGGTAGAGGCGGAAAACCTCGCCCAAGCAAAGGCCTATTCCACTCGCTTGTCAGATTTGGCAGGTCAGTTGGAGGCGGCATCAGCTCAATTGGTGGACTTGGACAAGGGACAAGCGACGGCCTTTGATTTTTCATAAGTAGGAGAAAAAGATGTTAGAGATCCTGGGAGAGGACAGAGAACGAATTGAGGAGCTCCATCGAGAGATTAAAAAGGAGCAAGAGCGGATTGCGATCAGAAGTTTGATTGCAACGCAAAAAGCCTTGATGATGTTGGAAGGGATGAGTTTGCAGGTAACCTTGGGCGGTCAATCCGAAAAGATGCGCTCTTTTGCTACAACGACTCTGGTTAGTGATTTGAAAGATGGATTTACAGGAGGAGCAGCGGACGCGGTAGAGACAGCACTGAAAGCAGTGAAGAAGCCGATTTTATTGAGTCCGATTAAAGGAGGTATGTGATGTACCATTCAGGAAATAGTGAATTAGAACAACTAGAAGATCGACATTACCGCTTCAATCAAAAGCTTAGCGAGTTGGAGTGGGATTATGCGGATATGCGTATGGATGTCCGTCAACATACAGAAAATTTGGTGGACTGGCTGAGTGCCCTTCATTTTCAAGCCCCAAGTGCGGAGGCTCAAAGTGGCTTGGAGCGTTTATTTGCCTTGCAAGAAGAGTTTGAGGCAGAACTCAAGCGCTATGAAGAGCGTTTAGAAGAAGAACGTGAGCGCGAGCAGCAAGAGTACTATAAGCAGCGTCAACAATTAGAACAAGGTGATTGAAACATTCCTCTGGTAGAGATAAGGGGAATGTTTTTGTTTGCTCAAAAAACTTTTAAAAATGTGCTCATAAATTCTTGCAAGCGCTTACTTAGTATGTTATAATGTTCACAAAGAAACGAAAATAAAATGGTTTTATCAAACCAACAAAAAAGGAGTCGCTTATGAAAGCTGCAACTTATGTATCTGCAGGCAATCTGCAACTGCTGGATCAACCAAAACCAGTGATCAAAAATCCAACGGATGCCATTGTGCGTGTCTTGAAGACAACCATCTGTGGGACAGACCTTCACATCCTAGGAGGAGATGTGCCAGCTTGTAAGGAAGGCACGATTTTAGGCCACGAAGGAATCGGGATCGTCGAAGAAGTTGGCGATGCAGTGAATAACTTCAAGGTGGGCGATAAGGTCATCATCTCTTGTGTCACAGCTTGTAACACCTGCTACTACTGTAAACGTAGTCTACCTTCTCACTGTGAAGATGGTGGTTGGATTTTGGGTCACTTAATCAATGGGACCCAAGCAGAGTATGTCCACATTCCACATGCTGATGGTAGTCTTTATCATGCGCCTGAAACTGTGGATGACGAAGCCTTGGTCATGCTCTCAGATATTCTCCCAACGTCTTATGAAATTGGGGTGCTTCCATCTCATGTAAGACCAGGCGATAATGTCTGTATCGTTGGAGCTGGTCCGATCGGTCTTGCAGCTCTCTTGACTGTTCAGTTCTTCTCACCAGCTACGATTATCATGGTGGACTTGTCTGAATCCCGTCTTGAAGCAGCTAAGAAATTTGGAGCAACTCATACCATCTGCTCCAGCGATATCGCTGAAATCAAGGCCTTTATCAATGAAGTGACTGATGGCCGTGGTGTCGATATCTCCATGGAATGCGTGGGCTATCCTGCTACCTTTGATGTCTGCCAAAACGTCATCTCTGTCGGTGGTCATATTGCCAATGTTGGTGTTCACGGAAAACCGGTTAGCTTCAATTTGGACGAATTGTGGATCAAGAACATTACCCTCAACACCGGTCTTGTTAATGCCAATACCACTGAAATGTTACTCAATGTCTTGAAATCAGGCAAGATCGATGCAACCAAGCTTATCACCCACCACTTCAAACTTTCAGAAGTTGAAAAAGCTTATGATGTCTTTAAACATGCGGGTGAAAACCATGCGCTCAAGGTCATTATCGAAAATGACATCAGTGAATGAAGTGGCAACTAATATTTGTTCATAGTTTTTTTAGACGGACCAGAGATATTCTGGTCCTATTTTCAACCCCCAAAAGCCAATGATTCCTTGCAAAATAAATTTGTTGTCTTATAATAGAAGTACAGAAAACGATTACATAAAGAGAAAGGTGTGATCTTATGAAACGGTTTTGTTATCATCGTGAATTCTGGATGGACTTCCATTTCTGGATCTTGGTCTTGCTTTTAGCGGCTGTAGCTTTGACGATGCGGGCTCCGCTTTCGGTAGCTAGCCTGGCTTATCTTGCTTTTGTCGGGATTTTGATCCTTCTTCAGGTCTTTCAACCGGCTGTATCGACACGTCAGTATCCAGAAGGTAGCTACCATTTCAATTGGACCTTCTATCGCGATACCCGACTGTATATCGATCTCTTTTTACTAGCAGGTCTCTTGGCAGGCCCAATGGCTTCATCGGATATGGTCTATTGGATCTTGCTTGGAGCCGTCGTCGGCTCTATCGGCTTTGTATTTGTCGTAAAGGAAAAAGCGACTCAAAAGATGGCCTAGGTAGATGAGATGGTTTCAATATTATAGAGTAGAAATACTTCTTTAGAATAATCAAAAAAACCAAGAAGGATGAGTTTTATCTCATCCTTCTTGGTTTTTTAAATAGGGAGACCATATTAAGATTTTCGAGAACGTTGACTAGAGAGTTTTTTGTGTTCCCAGTAGCTATTAAAAACGATTTCTTTTTGTTCTCGGTTGATATTAAGAAAATGGGCATAGATGAGATCGACCACAATTAGTAAGGGGAGAACCGCCGAGATGCGATCGATATAGGTATTGCTTGGAAGAGGTGCAGCTGGCACCACTTCAGTGAAATCTTGGTGGATACCAGCAGGATTGGCAGTTACAAGGACTGTTTTTGCGCCGTTTTTCTTGGCTTTCAACATAGTATCTGTAATTGCGCATGTCTTGCCTGATAAGGAAAATCCAATGACTAAGCAGGAGGAATCTAGAATGCTGGTGGTCTGATTAAATCCGCCTTGATTAGTCACGACTTCCCCTGCCACACCAAGTCGCATAAGGCGCAATTTCATCTCCCGAGCCACCAAGCTGGAACTTCCAATCCCGAAGTAATAGATCCGATCTGCTTGATCAATTAAATCTGCTACATGCTCTAATTGGGGATCTTTGACGAAATTTTCAGTGATATTACTGATATGGTGGTATCGTTGCAAGACACTCAGCGTCAGCTCGTCATGTTCTTGTACCTGTTTTTGATTTTTGGTTTCTTCGTTAAAGTGATAAACAAATTCCCGATAGCCAGTGAAGCCACATTTTTGAGAGAAACGCGTTAAAGCTGCCTTTGAGACATGGAGTAACTCAGTTACACAAGAAGAGGACAGAGAGTGCTGTCGTGCTTCAGATGATAAAAAATATTGGGCAATGTCGCGTTCCATATCTGTTAACTCAGCTTCATGGCTGGCGATAATGGTGCGTAAATCTTGATCTTGTTTCACAGCAATCCTCCTTTCTCACGAGATGAAATAACAGGATGCTCCTATAATATATTACACATTATAACATGGAGACACCCTTTTATTCAAGTAAAAGCAAGTAAAATACATTGAAACTAGTATCAGTATTTAAAGGGTGAAATAATAATTTTAAAAGTGCTCAAAAGACTAAATTTACTTTCAGAAATAGAAGGCTAGAAATAGAGATCATAAAATTGTCGCTATAAGAAATAAATAGGGAAGTAAGGTAACGTTGTGAAAGAACTCTTTCTCATAGCTTGATAAGAAAGAACCTTTATAAATAACATAAAGTATTTGTATAATAAATAAAATGGGTATACAATAAAAATATAGGAATTACCAGGATTTTTTAGAAAGTACTTTCTAATTATAGGGAAAGTATTGAAAATACATATTTAAAGTATTATGATTAATGGTGTAAGAGCTTACAAACTAAAAAAAGAAGCAGGTGATTAAATCATGGAAGAGTTACGGCATAAGCTGATTGTTTCGTGTCAAGCTCTACCAGACGAACCATTGCATAGTGATTTTATTATGGCTCGTATGGCAGTGGCTGCCGAGGAGGGCGGAGCATCTGGAATTCGCGCCAATTCTGTTGTTGATATTGCAGCGATTCGAAAAGCGGTGAATTTACCGATCATTGGGATCATCAAACGAGATTACGAAGGTGCAGATGTTTATATCACGGCAACTATGAAAGAGGTAGATGAACTCATGACGGTTCGTCCGGATATTATTGCGATAGATGCCACAACTTCTACACGACCAAATGGCGAAAGCTTAGAAGATTTTTTCCAAAAAGTAAAGAAAAAATATCCGGATCAATTGTGGATGGCAGATTGTTCGACTATTGATGAAATGCTGACGGCTGATCAAATAGGTTTTGATTATATTGGAACAACGTTGGTAGGGTATACCAAGCAAAGTAAAGGCGATAAAATCGAATCAAATGACTTTGAAATTATTCGCAAAGCCCTTAGTAAACTATCTCATCCATTAATTGCAGAAGGTAACATCGATACCCCTGATAAAGTCCATAGGGTATTGGAGTTAGGTGCCTATAGTGTTGTCGTAGGTTCAGCTATTACACGTCCACAATTAATTACAAAAAATTTGTAGAAGCAACAAAATAAAGAAAGAGGTTTCCAAATGACAAATACAAATTTGAAGAAATATGAAGGTGTTATTCCAGCGTTTTATGCTTGCTATGATGAAAATGGTGAAGTGAGCCCAGAAAGAGTACGTGCTTTGGCTCAATACCATATTGATAAAGGAGTACAAGGGGTTTATGTCAACGGATCTTCTGGAGAATGTATTTATCTTAGTGTTGAAGATCGTAAGCTGATTTTAGAGAATGTAATGGCGGTCGCTAAAGGAAAACTAACTGTTATTGCCCACGTCGCATGTAACAATACCAAAGATAGCGTTGAACTTGCAAAGCATGCTGAAAGTCTTGGAGTAGATGCTATTGCTGCTATCCCACCTATTTACTTCCGTCTTCCTGCCTATTCGATTGCTCGCTATTGGAATGACATGAGCAAGGCCGCAATTCAAATACAGATTTTATCATTTATAATATTCCGCAACTGTCTGGTACCACCCTCACACGCGACCTGTATGCTGAAATGCGCAAGAATCCACGGGTGATCGGGGTGAAAAATTCATCTATGCCAACACAAGATATTCAAATGTTTGTAGCTGATGGAGGAGATGACCATATTGTCTTTAATGGACCAGATGAACAGTTCATTAGTGGCCGCGTTATTGGTGCAAAAGCTGGAATTGGTGGTACTTACGGGGTGATGCCTGATTTGTTCTTAAAATTAAATGAATTGATCAAAGAATCCGATTTTGAAACAGCTAAAGAATTGCAATATGCGATCAATGATGTCATTTATAAGATGGTCAGTGGTCGAGCAAATCTTTATGCAGTGATCAAAGAAATTCTCCGTCTAAATGAAAAATTAGATCTTGGTTCTGTAAGAGCCCCACTCGAACCCTTGCATGAAGAAGATCTGGCAATTGCAAAAGAAGCAACAGAACTTATTCAACAAGCACGAAAAGAATTTTTATAATAAATAAAATCAATATGGAGATATGTTATGGGCACAACAGGATTTACAATAATTGACTTAATTATCTTGATTGTTTATTTACTTGTGGTATTGGTTGCAGGCATCTATTTCTCTAAAAAAGAGATGAAAGGAAAAGAGTTCTTTAAAGGAGATGGTTCGGTTCCTTGGTATGTTACTTCGGTATCCATTTTTGCCACAATGCTCAGTCCGATTTCCTTCTTGGGACTCGCTGGTAACTCTTATGCAGGTAGCTGGATTTTATGGTTTGCTCAATTAGGGATGGTTGTAGCTGTTCCACTGACAATTCGTTTTATCTTACCTATCTTTGCACGGATAGACATCGATACGGCATATGATTACTTGGATAAACGTTTTAATTCTAAAGCACTTCGTATTATTTCAGCACTCTTGTTTATTATTTATCAATTGGGACGTATGTCTATCATTATGTACCTCCCATCAGCTGGTTTATCAGTATTGACAGGAATTGACATCAATATTTTGATTATTTTGATGGGTGCAATTGCAATTGTTTATTCTTATACTGGTGGTCTAAAATCCGTATTATGGACAGACTTTATTCAAGGTGTGGTTCTGATTAGTGGTGTCGTTGTAGCTTTATTTGTACTGATGGCTAATATTAAAGGTGGCTTTGGTGCAGTAGCAGAAACATTAGCAAACGGGAAATTCCTTGCTGCAAATGAAAAACTTTTCGATCCTAACTTGCTTTCAAACTCCATCTTCTTAATTGTGATGGGTTCAGGCTTTACAATCTTGTCTTCCTATGCTTCATCTCAAGATTTGGTTCAACGTTTTACTACAACACAAAATATTAAGAAACTTAATAAAATGTTGTTCACAAATGGTGTCTTGTCACTTGCAACTGCAACAGTCTTTTACTTGATCGGTACAGGCTTGTACGTATTCTATCAAGTACAAAATGCAGGTAGTGCAGCTAGCAATATCCCTCAAGACCAAATCTTTATGTACTTTATTGCATACCAGTTACCAGTAGGTGTCACAGGTTTGATCTTGGCGGCGATTTATGCAGCAGCTCAATCAACTATTTCAACAGGTTTGAACTCTGTTGCAACTTCATGGACATTGGATATTCAAGATGTCATTTCTAAAAATATGTCAGACGATCGTCGTACGAAAATTGCACAATTCGTATCTCTAGCAGTAGGTTTATTCTCAATTGTTGTTTCCGTTATCATGGCTCATTCAGATATTAAATCTGCATACGAATGGTTCAATAGTTTCATGGGACTTGTACTTGGTCTACTTGGTGGTGTATTCATTCTTGGTTTTGTTTCTAAAAAGCAAATAAACAAGGTGCTTATGCAGCGCTGATTGTATCAACCATCGTTATGGTATTTATTAAATACTTCCTTCCTCCAACAGCTGTTAGCTACTGGGCATATTCATTGATTTCAATTTCTGTATCAGTAGTTTCAGGTTATATTGTATCTGTTCTTACTGAAAATAAAGTATCTGCACCTAAATATACAACGATTTATGATATTTCAGAAATTAAAGCGGATTCAAGTTGGGAAGTTCGTCACTAGTCACTAATAGAAAGAGAGAAAATAATATGATTATTTCTGAACAATCTGATTTTAGACGATATGCTTCTGTTAATAAACATTTTTCAAAAGTCTGTGATTTTTAGAAAATACAAATTTGACAGATTTAGTTGATGGAAAAATTGATATTGACGGGGAAAATGTTTTTGCAAATTGTATGACTTATCTAGCTGATGGAGTTCCAGGAGATATTTTTGAAACTCATAAGAAATATTTAGATATTCATATTGTTGTTGAAAATACGGAAAAAATGGCAGTAACTTCCCAGTTCGTGCTCAGTCACGTGTACCTTTTAGCGAAGAGAAGGATATTGCTTTTACGATAGCAAAGACTATCAAATTGTTGAATTGCTTCCAGGGAATATGTTGGTGACTTTTGAAGAAGATCTTCACCAACCAAAGATTCATTGCAATGATGAAACTGTTAAAAAACTTGTTATCAAAGTTTTAAACGAGGAAAAATAAAATGAAAAAAATATTAAACAATATGTAACCTTAGGTACTGTATTGGATTGATGTTTGAAAAATTTGATTCATGGTATCGTAATGAACTTCATATGAAAAATGTTGTACCATATATAACATTTAAGATTGAAGATTTGAAAAAGAATTAAAGCTGAAATTTAAAAATATATAGAAAGAGAATAAAAATTATGGTAAATTACGGTATTGTTGGAGCTGGATATTTTGGAGCTGATTTGGCTCGCTCAATGAACAAAATTGAAGATGCAAAAGTGGTTGCGGTATTTGACCCAAATCATGGAGAAGAAGTTGCTCAAGAGTTGGGATCAGATGTTTGTGCAAGTTTAGATGAACTTGTAGCACGTGAAGATATTGATTGTGTGATCGTAGCTTCACCTAGCTACCTTCACCGTGAACCTGTTGTGAAAGCTGCTCAACATGGCAAACACGTATTTTGTGAAAAGCCAATTGCATTGTCTTATGAAGATTGTAAAGCCATGGTTGACGCATGTAAAGAAAATAATGTTATCTTTATGGCTGGTCACATCATGAACTTCTTTAATGGTGTACACCATGCTAAAGAATTGATTACTCAAGGTAAAATTGGTAAAGTTCTTTATTGCCATGCCGCTCGTACAGGTTGGGAAGAACAACAACCAACTGTATCATGGAAGAAACTTCGTTCTCAATCTGGAGGACATTTGTACCACCATATTCATGAATTAGATTGCATTCAGTTCATCATGGGAGGACTTCCTGAAAAAGCGACAATGGTAGGAGGCAATGTATATCATAAAGGTGAAAACTTTGGTGATGAAGATGATATGCTCATTGTAAACCTAGAATACTCTGATGATCGTTATGCTGTTTTGGAATATGGTAATGCTTTCCGTTGGGGTGAACACTATGTCTTGATTCAAGGAACTGAAGGAGCTATCAAACTTGACTTGTTCAATACTGGAGGTACTCTTCGTGTTAAAGGTGAAGGAGAATCACACTTCTTAGTACATGAAACTCAAGAGGAAGATGATGACCGTACAGCTATCTATACCGGTCGTGGTATGGATGGAGCGATTGCGTACGGTAAACCAGGAGTACGTTGTCCATTATGGTTACAAACATGTATTGATAAAGAAATGGAATATCTACATGACATCATTAAAGGTGGAGAAATTACAGAAGAATACGAAAAACTTCTCAATGGTGTAGCTGCTTTAGAATCAATCGCTACTGCTGATGCATGTACTTTATCAGTTAAAGAAGATCGAAAAGTAAGTCTTTCAGAAATCACAAATGCTTAACTATTGTAAAACAGAATAGTAAATTCTTGTCATTTTATAGGCTATTGATACGATAAGAAAATAAGGCCCTATTTCAATGAATAAGAGCAATCAGAAGATGTTGCTTGCTATTTCTAAGAAGCCCAGGTTGAATTCGAAAGGAGTTCCAGTATGGAATTAGTACAATATAAAGATGCAGTGATTGCACGGGACATTCAACACCCTGCACTCAAGAAAGTTGTAGATTATTTAAAAACACATGATGTCAGTCAAGATGAAAAGGGGACACATTCAGTCTCTGATGATTTCTTTTACAATGTGATTGAAATGGAAACAACGGATGAAGAACATCGTGTATGGGAAAGTCACCGAGACTACTATGACGTTCATGTTCTATTCGAAGGAAAAGAACGAATCTCATATAATTTTCTGTCCAATATGAACTTGGAAGATTATGTGAAAGAAGAGGATTGGCAACAAATGTCTGGCCATTCGATGTTTGATATTCATTTTACACCAGGTGCCATTTTATTATTAGATCCAAATGATGCGCATAAGACAGGTTTGAAAGTCGATCAGGCTCAAGATATTCGCAAGATAGTATTTAAAGTGCGGTTATAGCGCGCATTATTCATTCTTTTCATTCCGAGCGGGAGAAAATAGGAACAATTTTTGAGAGAAGGATCTTGTTATCTAGTCACTGATTTCTCTCATTGAGTGGATCGAAAGGTCCTATAAGATGATGGATGTTCTCATGAATTGTTAATGGAGGTTGGAGACTATTCCCAGCCTCTTTCCCCGTTTTTAGAAGATGTTGTCAGAGTGGAGGAGAAATGGTTACATTAGAAAAAAGTATACAACCTGTCATTGAGTCAGTCTATGAAAAGCTTAACAGATTTAGAAAAGAAAATAGCTGACTATTTTTTATCTGATCATGTCATGCAAGATGATTTATCTGCAAAATCAGTGGCTAAACGATTGTATGTTTCCCTCTCTTCTTTGACAAGATTTGCTAAGAAGTGTGGGTTCACAGGATATCGTCAATTTGTTTATGAGTTTGAGGAGTCAAATCAGGACATTCAAAATGTTAGTCGACATATTACAAAAAGTGTCTTATCTGATTATGGAGAGTTGTTAAATAAGACTTTTTCTTTGATTGATGAAGAACAGTTATTACGTGTTAGTCGGATGTTAGACAAGGCTAAGCGGGTCTATATATACGGAATTGGAAGTTCAGGTCTTGTAGCGCGTGAGATGGAATTTCGCTTTATGAGGCTGGGAATGATTTGTAAGGCTATTACCGATGACCACATGATACGAGTCAATGAGGTCATGCTGGATGATGAGTGTCTGGTTATTGGGATTTCGTTATCCGGTGAGACAAAAGAAATTCTGGATGCTGTGTATCAAGCAAAGCAAAAAGGTTCTAGGGCTGTTCTAATAACATCGAAAATAAGTGGCGTTTTTAAAAGGGCGGTGTGATGAACTGGTGTCTGTGGCAGTAAAGGAAAGTTTGCCCCAAGGTACGCTCATATCACCACAATTCCCAGTCTTAGTTGTAGTCGATATTTTTTATGCCTATTATGTTGACTTGGATAGAGAGAGAAGGAATCATATATTCACTAATACACTTTCGGCCCTCAATTTACATAAAACGGAGGATGAACAATGAATATTTTAGGGATCGACATTGGAGGTACATCTATTAAGTCGGATGTATTATAATGAAGATGGCAATGCTTTTGGGACATTTTTCAGAACAGAGAACCAATATATGCCATGAGAACCAAACAAATGGTATACTGGATCAAATTTGTGACCTCATTGCTGGCTATCAATCTATTATTGATTTAGATGGAGTTGCTATTTCGACAGCAGGTGTTGTCGACAGCCAATTAGGGAAAATCGTATATGCAGGTTACACCATTCCTTCTTACAGTGGGACTGATTTTTCCAGCGAGATTCAGAAACGATTTTCCATCCCCGTTACAGTAGAAAATGATGTCAATTGTGCCTTGTTAGGAGAAATATGGAAAGGTGCAGCCAGAAATAGCCATTCTACTGTTATGATTACGGTTGGTACCGGTATTGGTGGTGGTATTTTCACCAATGAACAAATCTTATCCGGGCATAATTTTACAGCAGGTGAAATCGGATATTTACCGATTGGGAATACAGATTGGCAATCCTTAGCGTCTGCGTCAGCACTCGTTCAGATGTATGAGGAAGCATCTGGCTTACACCATCAAACCGGTAAAACTTTTTTTGAGGCGGTGGATAAGAGTGAACCAGTTGCTTTGAAGGTCTTAGAAACATACGTTCATCATCTGGCACAAGGATTGGTTACTCTTTCTTATGTCTTAAATCCAGAGAAAATGATTTTAGGAGGTGGCATCTTTGCTCGCTCAGATGTTTTGCTGCCTCTGTTGCAAAAATGAGTTGTATCATGCGGTTCAGGACCAACGATTCTTACCGCGAGAAATTGTAACGGCTACATTAGGAAATGAAGCAGGAAGATTGGGAGCAGTAGCCAAATTTTTAATGGATCAGGGGAAGAACTTGTCTTAAAAAACGGTCGTTTTAGGAGTGATCGATCCCTAAATCCCCGAACAAAACTATGTAAAATATGGTATAATTTAAGATAATTGTACTGTTGTTGGAAGAACAATAGTTGAATAAGGAGGTGTGACGATGTCGAATGCAACACTCGAGATGATGCAAGAGATCGAACAGGCCGCTCAGGGCGTGATCGTAGGCTATGAAGATCAGGTCGAGCAAGTCCGTACGGATTCGCGCGATCGCCTTGCAACAGTGGCGCAGCATTACGATGAGGAAACCAAGCAATTGGTCACAGAGGCAGAAAAAAACGCCCAGGAAAGACTCGTCCGTTTAACGAAAGATCTGGAAGAAACGGTTGCGCGCAATGATGCCAAGGTACAACAGGCGATGACCGATAAGCGAGCTGGGTTAGTTGAAGCCATTGTAGAAAAGGTGGTAGCAAGCTATGGCCGTTAGTCAGATGAAAAAACTGTCCCTCATCTTGCCCAAAGATGACTTGGACAGTCTCCTACTAGCGCTACAGTCTGAGGCAAAAATCCAGATTTATGACCTCAGTGAGCATGAAGAATGGCAGGCTGCCTTTGAGGCAAATACCTTGTCTCAACCCTTGACAGAGGACAATCGTCAAGCCTTGGTAGAGCTGCAAAAACGTCAAGAACAAGTTGAAAAAATGATTCAGACTCTAGAGCCCTACATGCCTGAGAAGAAGGCTTTGCAAGCTCTAAAGGAAGAACCCTTAAGCTTGTCTTTTGATGACTTGCAGGCCCACGGGATGATTCGAGATGAGGATCTTCTATTGACCAAGTTGAAACGCCAATTGCGCGTGTTAGACAAGGCTCGTCAGAAGATTGCGGATGCAAAGGCAGAGATAGAGCGCTTAGAAAAATGGCGACCGTTAGAGGTGACACCAGCTGCCCTCGCTACCTTTCACTATGTGCATGGCTTGATCGGGACGATCCCGAATAGCGATACAGACGCCGTTCGTTCTTCTTTAAAAGCTCATCCTGAGCTGGAGTTAGAAGAAGTCTTTACGTCTGAAACCGAACACGGTTATGTCATCTTGTATCGCTCGGGAGATCGTGTAGCTGTTCAGGAGCTTCTGGAAGATCATGGGTTCAAAGAATTGGACTATGAAGAAGAGCAGGTCCCAGCCGCCTACTTGGATCGCCTAGAAGGAGAAATTAAAGAGCAAGAAGCTGTAGTTGCAGCAACCCTAGCAGAGTTACAAGACTCCCAGAAGGAGTTGGACCAACTCAAGTACCAGATGGATTACTTGCTGAGCTTCGGGAGCTCGTGAGGAAGCCAAGTCGCTTCTAGCCAGCACGCAAAGCTTGGTAGCCCTAGAGGGTTGGATTGAAACATCCCAAGTGGCCTCATTGCGAGACTTCTTGAAACAAGGTTTTGGTTCTCGGGTCTTACTAGAGACGCGCGATGTGACGGAAAAAGATTGGGATTATGTTCCGATCCAGTTGCGAAATAATGCCTTGGTAGAGCCTTTTGAATTAGTCACAGAGATGTACGCCCTGCCTAAGTATTACGAGAAAGATCCGACACCGATCGTTTCTCTCTTCTACTTTGTTTTCTTTGGCATGATGGTCGCAGATATCGGTTATGGACTGTTGCTAACCTTGGCGACAGGGTTTGCCCTTAAAGCCTTCAAGCTCAAGCCTGGGACAGCCAAGAACCTTCGTTTCTTCAGTCTCCTTGGAATTTCAGTTGCCCTTTGGGGTGTGGTCTATGGCTCTTTCTTTGGATTTGAGATGCCTTTTGCCCTGATCAGTACGACCAGCAACGCCATGACCATCCTGATCCTCTCAGTGGTCTTTGGTTTTATCACCGTCTTAGTGGGACTGTTCCTAGGGGGAATGAAAAATGTCCGCCTCAAAGACTACACGGAAGCCTATAACGCTGGCTTTGCTTGGGTCTTGATCCTACTTGGTTTAATGCTTCTAGCAGTAGGCAATATCTTGCCAGGGATGAGCCTTTTAGTTCCGATTGGCAAGTGGCTGGCTATTTTGAATGCCATTGGGATCTTGATTGTTTCCATTGTCAGTGCCAAGAAGCTGTCCGGCTTAGCCTCTGGTCTCTTTAACCTCTACAATGTTAGTGGCTATGTTGGAGACTTAGTCAGCTTCACCCGTTTGATGGCTTTGGGCTTGTCTGGAGCGAGTATCGGTTCGGCCTTCAACCTCATTGTCAATCTCTTTCCACCGCTTGGACGGTTTACGGTAGGGCTTGTGCTCTTTATCGTTCTACATGCCATTAATATGTTCTTGTCCTTCTTGTCAGGATATGTGCATGGAGCCCGTCTGATCTTTGTGGAGTTCTTCGGTAAGTTCTACGAAGGAGGAGGCAAGCCATTTCGTCCTCTCAAACCTTCTGAACGCTATATTAAAACAAAAAAATAAGTATTATCTTTAATAAATAGGGAGTATATTCATGGAATCTTTAGCATCATATTTTTCAGCCCATGGGGGCGCCTTCTTTGCAGCATTTGGTGTGGCGATCGCCGTCGCACTTAGTGGAATGGGATCTGCCCTTGGGGTTGGTAAAACGGGTCAAGCAGCAGCAGCGCTCTTGAAAGAACAACCTGAAAAATTTGCCCAAGCCTTGATTTTGCAATTGTTGCCAGGTACACAAGGTTTGTACGGTTTCGTTATCGGGATCTTGATCTGGTTGCAAATTAAGCCAGATATGCCACTTGAAACAGGGGTTGCTTACTTCTTTACAGCTCTTCCAGTTGCGATCGTTGGTTATTTCTCAGCAAAACACCAAGGAAATGTTGCGACAGCAGGGATGCAAATCTTGGCCAAACGCCCTGAAGACATGATGAAAGGGGTTATCCTTGCGGCCATGGTTGAAACCTACGCCATCTTGGCCTTCGTTGTGTCCTTCCTATTGACCCTACGCGTCGGCTAAGAGCTAGCTTTGATGGATTCGCCTCGCGAGGCGAAAACACAAGACGCATGCAATAGGAGAAAAACGATATGGATGAACAAACCCAATTAAAGGATTCGATCTTGGCCCAAGCCCACGAAAAAGGGCGTAAACTCTTAGAAGAGGCCAAGGAAACCATCCTAAAAGAAGAGACTGCACAAGAAGAGCGGTTGATCCAGGACAAACTCAATCAACGCTCCGAGCAGCTCAAGCGGATTCAACGTCAATTGCAACGTGAAACCCAACAAATCGAAAATAAAAAACGCCAATCAACCCTTGTCACCAAGCAACGAGTCTTAAAGGATCTCTTTGCAGATGCTTATGAAGCGATGGTGGCTTGGCCCCTTGAAAAGGAAATGCAGTTTGTAGATGCGGTCTTAGATCGCTATCAGGGACAAGTTGTGACCCTGACCTTCGGGGCGGTGAGCGCTGCTAAATTTGATTCAGCAGCTCTCGAGAGATTGAAGCAGACACATCAGAATGTGACAGTTGCAGATGCGACGATCCCAGCTCAGGCAGGCTTTGTCTTGTCGGTTGGGAAGATTGATGACAACTATCTCTACCGTGATTTGGTGGATTCCATTTGGGAGCAAGAAAGCTACCAGATGGCAGCCAGCATTTTCACCGATGAAGAGAACTAGGAGGTTGCAATGAGCGAACGGACCTATTCTCAAGTCAATACAGGAATCAGCGTACGTGAGGCTAGTTTTGTCAGTCCCAGTCAGTTCGAGCAGTTGCTTGCAAGTCCCTCAAGCGAGAGCCGAGAAGGCTTGCTGCAAGGGACACCTTATGCTCTGGATAGCAACGAGATCAAGGATTTATCAGCCCTT
This sequence comes from Streptococcus sp., assembly GCA_047241705.1. Classification (GTDB taxonomy): domain Bacteria; phylum Bacillota; class Bacilli; order Lactobacillales; family Streptococcaceae; genus Streptococcus. The sequence goes on along the minus strand of JBKTJB010000001.1, from coordinate 577,225 downwards.
GAAGCCCGCCTGATGGCAGCCTTGTTGGCAGAATACCAATGGGCTTTTGAGGTCAGCCCTCAGTCAGACTTGGTTAGCCTGTTTACCTTGAAATACACCTATCATAATCTCAAGGTTTATCTAAAACACAAGGCGACAGAGCGCAAGTTGGGGCACTTATTGATCCCTATCGGTCCTTATTCTCTCGATGTGCTCGAGCATTTGGTGGCGACCTTTTCTGCGGAGCATTGCCCAGCCTTTATGGCGGAAGAAGTGGCTGCAACCTGGCAAGAATTCCAAGACTATCAGGACTTGCGGGTTCTCGAAATCGGGATGGACTTAGCTTATTTTAAACACCTGAGATACTTAGGGGACAGCCTAGATCATCCGATTCTGAAGCAGTTGGTGGACGTGACCATTGACTTTTACAATGCGATTACAGTTAAGCGGGCCTTGGATCAGCAAAAACCGCATAGCTTTATGCACCAATTGCTCTCAGATGAAGGGAGCCTCAGTGCCCATCAGGTGATCGACCTGCTAGAATCCGGTCAGTGGTTGACCTGGTTTTATCAAGTCAATCCGCTAGAGTACGATCTCGCTTTAGAGACTTATGAAGAAAAGATGCGCACCGGTCAACTAAAGACCGTAGAGTTGGAGTATTTAGAGAGTTTGGTGAAATTCAGTCTTCTAGACGCTGGCCGTTTTGAAGTTGATGGACCACTCCCTCTTGTTCGTTATCTTTACGGAAAAGAGTTAGAGGTGACCAACCTTCGTTTGGTCCTCTCTGGTTTGGACAATGGTTTTCCGCTAGCAGACATCAAAGAAAGGATGAGACCGATTTATGGACAAACAGACCTATAAGATCGCCGTTGTGGGCAATCGGGACGCCATCCTTCCTTTTCGCCTGATTGGCTTTCAAACCTATCCGGTCACAGAGCCGCAAGAAGCGATCAATACCTTGCGAAAACTCAGTCGGGAAAACTTCGGGATTATCTACCTGACAGAGGATATTGCTCAGGCCATTCCAGATACAGTGGCTTTTTACGACCAGCAACTGACACCGGCTCTGATCCTTATCCCGACCCATAGAGGGACTACAGGACTGGGCCAACAGCGGATTCGTGATAATGTCGAAAAAGCAGTAGGACAGGATATTTTATGAGAACAAATGAATTTGGCCAAGCGATTGGCGATGCACTGCCGGATTTTACACCGGGGCGTCTGCCAGCTATTGAGCGGATCGAAGGTCGCTATACTGTGATCGAGCGCCTCTCAAAAGAAAAACATGGAGCAGATCTTTATCAGGTCTACGGGCCGGACTCTCCAGCAGCGATGTGGACCTTTCTGTTCAAAGGCCCTGCCCGCAATGAAGAGGAGTGGGACCACTTATTAGATGATCTCATGACAGCCCAAGGTCGCTTTTACTATGCGATTGTAGACAAAGATTCAGGCAAGGCTTTGGGAACTTTCTCTCTCATGCGGATCGATCAAGCCAACCGGGTGATCGAAGTCGGAGCAGTGACCTACTCACCAGCGCTCCAAAAGACACGCATGGCTACGGAAGCCCAGTATCTATTAGCGCGCTACGTGTTTGAAGATTTAGGCTACCGCCGCTATGAGTGGAAATGCGATGCCTTAAACCAAGCATCTCGCAAAGCAGCTGAGCGCTTAGGGTTTACCTATGAAGGCTGTTTCCGTCAGGCTGTTGTTTATAAAGGTCGGACCCGTGATACAGACTGGTTGTCCATCATTGACCAAGAATGGCCAGCAATCAAACAGCGGCTAGAAGCTTGGTTGGATCCAAGCAATTTCGATGCCAATGGCCAACAAAAGCAATCTCTAAGAGAGATGGCACAAAAGTAAAACAAAGAAACAAAGGATTCCCAGGAGGAATACATGACTCAAGGAAAAATTATCAAAGTTTCCGGTCCCTTGGTGGTTGCATCAGGGATGCAGGAGGCCAATATTCAAGACATTTGCCGGGTCGGCGATCTTGGTTTGATTGGTGAAATTATTGAGATGCGGCGGGACGAAGCCTCTATCCAAGTATATGAAGAAACGTCTGGAGTCGGTCCAGGAGAACCAGTGGTCACAACCGGAGCTCCCCTTTCTGTTGAATTGGGACCAGGCTTGATCTCTCAGATGTTTGACGGGATCCAACGCCCCTTGGAACGCTTCCAAGAAGTGACTGCCAGTGACTTTTTGGTTCGTGGGGTGCAAGTTCCAAATCTAGATCGGGACACCAAATGGGCCTTCGAACCAAGCGTGACTGAAGGGACAGAGGTGGTCGCTGGAGACATCGTCGGGACCGTTCAAGAGACCAATATGGTGGAACACCGCATCATGGTGCCTTTTGGTGTGAGTGGACGTGTGACCAAGATCGCAGCAGGTTCTTACACAGTGGAAGAGCCGGTCTATGAGATTGAGCAGGCAGATGGTAGCCTCTTTACTGGAACCCTGATGCAAAAATGGCCGGTTCGTCGAGGCCGTCCCTTTGCCCAAAAGCTCATCCCAGTAGAGCCTTTGGTCACCGGTCAACGGGTCATCGATACCTTCTTCCCTGTGACAAAAGGTGGAGCTGCAGCTGTTCCTGGTCCTTTCGGAGCTGGGAAAACAGTTGTGCAACACCAAGTGGCCAAGTTTGCCAATGTAGACATTGTAATTTATGTTGGTTGTGGGGAACGCGGAAATGAAATGACGGACGTTCTGAATGAATTTCCAGAATTGATCGATCCAACAACTGGTCAATCCATCATGCAACGGACCGTTCTGATCGCTAACACTTCGAACATGCCAGTAGCGGCGCGGGAAGCTTCCATCTACACAGGGATTACCATCGCCGAATACTTCCGTGATATGGGCTATTCCGTTGCCATCATGGCCGATCTCTGACATCGCGCTGGGCAGAAGCTCTCCGTGAAATGTCTGGTCGTCTAGAAGAAATGCCAGGGGATGAAGGCTACCCAGCCTATCTTGGTAGCCGGATCGCCGAATACTACGAGCGTGCAGGTCGGGTCAAGACACTTGGAACCACTGCGCGTGAAGGTTCGATTACCGCCATCGGTGCCGTTTCCCCTCCAGGTGGAGACATTTCAGAGCCGGTGACCCAAAATACCTTGCGGATTGTCAAGGTCTTCTGGGGACTAGATGCTCAGTTGGCGCAACGTCGTCACTTCCCTGCCATCAACTGGTTGAGTTCTTATTCGCTTTACCAAGATGAAGTCGGTCGCTATATCGATCTACATGAACAAATCAGCTGGTCTGAAAAAGTGACACGCGCTATGAACTTGCTTCAAAAGGAAAGTGAATTGCAAGAAATCGTCCGCTTGGTTGGTCTAGATTCCTTGTCTGAAAAAGACCGCTTGACCATGAATGCGGCCAAGATGATCCGTGAAGACTACCTGCAACAAAATGCCTTTGATGAGGTCGATACCTATACCTCTTTCAGCAAGCAGGTGGCCTTGTTGACCAACATTTTGACCTTTGATCAAGAAAGTCAAAAAGCACTAGAATTGGGAGCTTACTTCACAGAAATCATGGAAGGAACCGTGGCTCTTCGAGACCGCATTGCCCGGAGCAAGTTCATCCATGAGGACCAGTTGGCAACCATTCAAGCCCTGAAAGAAGAAATCGTAGAAACCCTACACCAAATCGTCGCAAAAGGAGGAGTAGACAATGAGCGTGATTAAAGAATACCGTACTGTCAGCGAAGTTGTTGGCCCCTTGATGATTGTCGATCAGGTCGAAGGGGTTCACTACAATGAACTAGTAGAAATCAAGCTTCATGATGGAACGACCCGTCAGGGACAAGTCCTCGAAGTCCAAGAAGACAAGGCCATGGTCCAGCTCTTTGAAGGATCTAGCGGGATCAACTTGGAAAAAGCCAAAGTCCGCTTTACCGGACGTCCCCTAGAACTTCCTGTGTCTGAAGACATGGTCGGACGCATCTTTAACGGGATGGGCAAACCCATCGATGGCGGTCCGGAGATTATCCCAGAGAAGTACTTGGACATTGATGGACAAGCCATCAACCCTGTTTCGCGGGACTATCCGGATGAATTTATCCAGACAGGGATCTCAGCCATTGACCATTTGAATACCTTGGTTCGGGGCCAAAAACTCCCCGTGTTCTCAGGTTCTGGTCTTCCTCACAAGGAGTTGGCAGCTCAGATTGCTCGTCAAGCGACGGTTCTTAATTCTGAAGAGAACTTCGCCGTGGTCTTTGCGGCTATGGGGATTACCTTTGAAGAAGCCGAGTTCTTTATGAACGACCTTCGGGAAACAGGAGCATCGACCGCTCAGTCCTCTTTATCAACCTAGCCAATGACCCAGCTATCGAGCGGATTGCGACTCCTCGGATCGCCTTGACAGCCGCCGAATATTTGGCCTATGAAAAAGACATGCACGTCTTGGTCATTATGACCGACATGACCAACTACTGTGAAGCCCTTCGGGAAGTATCCGCTGCCCGCCGGGAGGTTCCAGGTCGTCGGGGCTATCCAGGTTACCTCTATACTAACCTCTCAACCCTCTACGAACGTGCAGGCCGCTTGGTTGGAAAGAAAGGATCTGTGACCCAAATTCCGATCCTCTCCATGCCAGAAGATGACATCACCCACCCCATCCCTGACTTGACAGGTTACATCACAGAAGGTCAGATTATCCTGTCCCGTGATCTCTACAATAGTGGTTACCGCCCACCGATCAATGTTCTTCCATCCCTTTCTCGTTTGAAGGACAAGGGTTCTGGTGAAGGCAAGACTCGGGAAGACCATGCGGCGACTATGAACCAGCTCTTTGCGGCTTACGCGCAAGGAAAACAAGCCAAAGAACTAGCTGTAGTGCTTGGGGAGTCTGCCTTGTCAGATACCGACAAGCTCTATGTTAAATTTACCGACCGCTTTGAGCAAGAATACATCAACCAAGGCTTTACCACCAATCGGACGATTGAGGAAAGTTTGGATCTCGGTTGGGAACTCTTATCCATCCTTCCACGAACAGAGCTTAAACGGATCAAGGATGAGATGATTGACAAGTATCTGCCAAACAAAGAGGATTAGCCTATGGCACGATTAAATGTAAAACCAACTCGGATGGAGCTTAATATTCTCAAAGAGCGCCTCAAGACAGCAACCCGAGGGCACAAGTTGCTCAAGGATAAGCGGGATGAACTTATGCGTCGCTTTATTGAAGCTGTGCGTGAGAATAATCGTCTGCGCCAAAAGGTAGAGGCAGCGCTGGTGGGCAATATGCAAGATTTCGTGATGGCCAAGTCCTTAGAGAGTGACCTCATGGTAGAAGAAATCTTTGCCGTTCCTACGCGAGAAGTGATGCTCCATATCGAGGAAGAAAATGTCATGAGTGTGCGCGTGCCCAAGCTCCATGCTCGTATCGATAATCCATACAGAGAGGATGAAGGGGACGTGGTTTATAGCTATCTCGCCTCTAACAGTCAAATGGACAGCACCATTCAAGAAATGGGAGATCTACTCCCTGATTTGCTCAAGTTAGCGGAAATCGAAAAAAGCTGCCAACTCATGGCAGATGAAATCGAGAAAACCCGCCGTCGAGTGAACGGACTCGAGTATGCGACCATCCCAGACCTCAAAGAGACTATCTATTATATCGAAATGAAACTCGAAGAAGCCGAACGCGCCAACCTCGTCAGAATCATGAAGGTGAAGTAAGATACAAAGCCCGTAAACTGCAAAGTGAAAATAGGAAATTCTTGCAGTGAAGCGATCCGCTCACAAGATGAATTTATCTTTTCACCCAGCATTGTAGGCGTGTTCAATTCATAAGATACAAAGCCGTTAAGCAACTCAAAGGAAAATAGGAGCAGGACAGAAGCACTGTTGTATAGAATGCTTCGTTGTCCTGCCCCCACAAGGCTGATTAGTATTTTTCCGAGCTCTTAAAGCGAGAGAAAAATCCAATCAGCTACTGTGCCTTTGAAGTTAGTACTATTACAGTTTGCGTTTTTCACCCAGCTTTTCAGCCGGCCTCAATTACTTAAAAAGACAAGAACCTCATCGAGGAACCGCTCCTTGATGAGGCTTTTTTACGCCCTCGCCCTTTTCTTCCACCACCCTCATTTTATGTTACTAGTTTGTAACAATGTGACAAGAAAGACGAAATGTTACAAGAAAAATACAGTTTTGTTAAATAGCCAAAAAGGCCTTTTATTATTTATAAATTGTGATAAGATAGTATGGTAGTTCATTTGTCCAAGAAAATCTTGAGCAAAAAAACAAAGAAAAAGAGGATAAAAGATGAAATTAAAAGTTAATACGAAAGCCTTGATCGCTTCAACAGTAGCTCTTGCAGTGATTCCATTTACAAAAGCCACTGCAGAAACACTTGAAGATTGGGTAGCTCGCTCAGTAGATGAAATCAAACATGATATCCAACAAAGCGGTGAAAACCAACAAACTTATACCATCAAATATGGTGATACATTGAGTTCGATCGCAGAAGCGCTTGGAATCGATGTTCATGTGTTGGCAAACTTGAACAACATCAGCAACATGGATTTGATCTACCCAGGTACTGTTTTGAAAACAACAGTAAATGATCAAAAAGAAGTAACTTCAGTTGAAATCCAAACTCCTCAAGCAGGTGCGACAGATGCAACCGTTGCAAGTGCTGACTTGACAACAAACCAAGTGACAGTTGATGACCAAACAGTCGCTGTCAACGATTTGTCTAAACCAGTAAACGAAGATAACAAAGCGGTTCCAGTTGCTCCAGCAGCGGAAACTCAAGAAGCTCCAGCGGAAGCCCTGTAGTTGAAGTACCAGCAGCATGAAACACCAGCACAACCAGCTGTTCCAGAAACACCAAGCTACGGTGCTCCAGCTACCAATGTTGCAACTCAAAACCCAGAAACAGCCCCAGCTTCTGCTCCTGAAGCTCCAGCAGCTCAACCAGAAGCTCCTGCAGAAACACCAGCTGCTCCAGCAGAAGAAGCTCCAGCAGCACAACCCGCAGCAGTAGAAACTGCTGCAGCACCTGAAGTGCAACCAGTAGCATCAACTCCAACAAGCGGAAATACGATTCCAACTGATCCAAACCTTCAACCACAAGCAGAAGCTTTCCGTCAAGAAATCGCTGCAAAATTTGGTATCACAAACATTGGTGGTTACCGTGCAGGTGATCCAGACGATCATGGTAAAGGACTTGCAGTGGACGTAATGGTACCAACCAGTTCACAACTTGGAGATCAAGTTGCCCAATATGCTATTGACAATATGGACCGTGCAGGTATCTCATATGTTATCTGGAAACAACAATTCTACATGCCAGTAGACAACATTTACGGACCAGCTAACACTTGGAACCAAATGCCTGACCGTGGTGGAGATACAGCAAACCACTATGACCACGTACATATCTCATTTACCGAATAATTAAACCAGAAACATCGAACTAGGCCTAGAGCTTAGTTCTTTTTGTATGCACAAAAAAAGCCGGAAGAACAATCTTCCAGCCAGACGATGGTTATAAAATATGATCGACTTTTTCCACCTGATAAAGGGCAATCGCCATGATAATGGTTAAGACCAGTAGCATGAGGATAGCTGGTGTCCAAGAGTGGAAGAGAGATTTGCTGTAGCCGAAGAGGATGGGACCAAAGGCCGCAAAGACGTAGCCTCCTGTTTGGGCAAGACCGGAAAGTTGAGCTGTTTTTTCAGGTGTGCTGGATTTCATAGAGAAAGCGACCATGAGGTAAGGGAAAAGCGAACTAACGGAACTTCCAATCAGGGCATTTAATACCAACCAGTAGAAGAAGTTGCTGGTCGGGATTAAGAGCATGGCTACCCCCAGAATCCCTGCTCCGACAACAATCGTCAGCATCAAGCGTCGATTGCGATCGGATAATCGTGTCGTTAAACTTGGGATCGTCAAGGAGAATGGGAGACTGATCAAGGTAAATACTGAAGCCAGTAGTCCAGATTCAACCTTTGAAAGGCCAGCTTGAACAGCCATGGTCGGAAGCCAGGTCATACTTGTGTAGAAAAGCAGTGACTGCAAGCCTCCAAAAATCATGATAGCCCAGACATATTTATTGGTATACCACTTGCTACTAGATTCCGTAGTAGCAGCCTTTTTGAGTCGGTGGTTGTAGCGAAGGTTAGGAATCCAGATGACCAAGGCAAGAGCACACAAGGCTGTCAAGATGTTGACCAAACCTTGCCAAGAAGTGGCTTTGGTAATCGGAACGGCCACAGAAGAGGCGATCGCTGTAGACATCCCCATAGAAGTGATATACAAAGTGGTCAGAATGCCTAGTTGGCGGGGTCTGTTCGCCTGAATCAGGCTTGGAAGCAGCACATTGAGAAAGGCGATGCCAGCTCCAATCAAGATGGTTCCCAGATAGAGGAAGGGGAGATTGATAATCCGAATGGCAGATCCGATCGTCATCGCGATCAAAACTAGGAAAAAGAGGCGCTCAATCCCCAACCTTTTAGCAAATTGAATTGCAAAAGGTGAGAAAAGGGCAAAGGTGAGAAGTGGCAAGCTAGTCAATAGTCCCAGAGAGCTCACATCTACCCCCAAACCAGCTGCGATGTCAGACAAGACCGTCGGAAGCGTAGTAAATGGTGTTCGTAAAACAATCCCAAGCATAATGATGCCCGGGATGAATAGCATAGAATGTGTTTTTTTCATAAATCCTCCTCAGACAAAAATTCTCTTCATTATAACATAGATTGAGCATAAATTGGAGTATTGATACAAATGAAGGAGAAGGACCGTAGTTCTCACTGTCGTTCGAACTGCGTCAACGTACCTAAGTTCGTCTACGCCCCTACTAGGTCTGGTTCACAAAAATAGATTAGTAACAATTGGATAACGCAGTGGTTGATTGGTATCTTTGTTCGCTCTTATAGCTCCAAAGAATACCTAATCAACTGTGCGGGGGTGAGACAACGAACAATTTTATAAAATTGTTCTGTCTCACTCCCATAGAAAAAGCCACCGGTTTTGGTGGCTCTTATAGGGAGATTATTATGAAAAAGTTTAGGATTTTCTATCAAACAAAGTTAGGAGGTCTTTATTTGATGGTTTTATTATAAGGCGGTTTGCTTAAAGAAAACTTAAGAAAAGGCGCTGACCGAAAGAATCGGTCTAAAGTCTGAGACGTCTTTATTCGCTGAAGAAATCAATGCCGGTTTTGTTGAGTTCGTTGACTCGCAACATGAATTTTGTTTTGATTTGAACAAGTGGGCTTCCGAAATTTTCGAGTGCAATCAAACCTTCCAGGGCTTTTAGGACCTGCTTGGCACGATAAACCCCTTCCTTGTCATTTAAGCCAAGGAGGGCATAGACCTGCATAAATTCTAACTGCATGGAAATACTGGTGTTTAAAATCGGTTTGCGCTTGCGAAGCTGGTTAATCGATTGAAGAAAATTCAGAGCTTCTAAGTAGAGTTCTTTTTAATAAGATAGTTGGCTAGGTTTAACAGTAAAGAGGCCAATGCATTGGCAGAGTAGGCAGAATAACTGCTTTCAAAAGTTCCAAGGATTCCTTTCGAATCTTAGCGACGACTTCATAGGGCAAGACAGATAAAAGAGCAATGGTGAAGTCTTGCTCAATTTCATTTTGGTAGGCAAAAGGCACTTCTTGAGCGATTCGTTGAATCGACACAGGTGCGTCTTCCAGGTGGATTTCCTTTTCCCATCGCGTTATTGACATTGATTTCAAGCGAAGCGCAAATAGAGTTGCCAGAGCTCTTTGTTCTCTTCTTGCAACAGGTGATTTTTCGTGCTTTAAGCGCTCAATAATGGCCAGAAAATCCATGTTTTCTTGATTGATGTGTTTCATCAAAATGGGGCTGAAATTTTGAATGGTTAAGCCAGGATAATGGGACAAAAAGGTATCCCAATCCACCCCCATAGACAGCAAGAGGCGAGAGAAGGTTTCAATGGTTACTCCTTTTTGAGAACGCTCAAATTGGCTGAGGAACTGAGGAGAGACAATATCTGCAGCGACTTCTTTTAGGGAAAGACCGCGTGCTTCACGAATTTTACGAAATGTTGGACCAAATGGCGAAGATAAGGACATAGGGACTTCCTTTCAATTATCATACCATTAGTATACCTCAAAAAGACTGGAATTAAACTCAAGAGTTTAATTTTTGATAAAAAAACTAGAAATTCTTCGATTTTTGAGAAAAATGAAACTATAGTTTACATGGCCCTTTTTAGGGAGGGGATTTTTGATAAAATAAGGTCAATTCTAGAAGATAAGTTTATAACAAAAGGAGATTTACAATGACGACACAAGAAATTTTACAGCTATTAGATGAAAAGCGCGTGCTAACAGCCCCTGCAAAGCAGTTGCTTGGGATGAAGTTCAGCGGCAACAAAATCGTTTAAATAAAGCGACCGAAGAGACTCAATGGGCCAATCACGGTCACACTGGCCCTCAATCTTCTTTTGCCTTTACGATTTTTCTCTATAGAACAAAGTCACCTCATGCACGGTTTTCTATTGATGCTCGGGTTGATGGGCGGGCTGATTGCTTTCAAATACTTTGTATTTGTAGCTCCAGCCAAGCAGGCTCTTGCCAATGCCCAGGCCCTTTACAACCAGGAAATCAGCCAACCAGCCTACCAACAAGGGATGCAAGGTTTCCCACAAAAATTTTACAATTACCATGACCTCTTCCGACTATATAACTTAATTGCAGAAGGACGTGCCTCTACCTTGCCAGAAGCCTACAATCTGCTTGAAATGCAACAATTCCATGAAACGCAAGTCAATCTGCAAGAAGAAGCCAATGCCCTACAAGCCGATATCGCACGTAGCTCAAGGGTCAGCGCCGTTGCTAATGTAGTTACTGCTTACAATACCTATCGCATCCACAAAGATATGTAATGTCAAAAAGATAAAAGATGAAGAGCCCCTACAGAAATCCTGATCGATGATCCAGGTTTTTGTAGAGGCTCTTTTCAAGTCAGGCTAAAAATATTTTCGGAAAAGGACAGTAGTTCTCACTGTCGTTCGAACTGCGTCAACGTACCTAAATTCATAAACGTTCGTAAAGAGAATAAGGATCGTAGTTTTCGCTTCGCTCAAACTGCATCAATATCTCTAAATTCGGTTGAACTCTCTGAGTTCACCTCATTAATTTTTTAAAGATCGTAGTTCTCGCTTCGCTCAAACTGCGTCAACGTACCTAAGCTCGCTGATGCTCGTAAAGAGAATAAGGACCGTAGTTCTCACTCGTCGTTCGAACTGCATCAATGTACCTAAACTCGCTGATGCTCGTAAAAAATAAGGCACGTAGTTTTCGCTCCGCTCAAACTGCGTCAATATCTCTAAATTCGGTTGAACTCTCTGAGTTCACCTCATTAAGTATTATAAGGATCGTAGTTCTCACTGTCGTTCGAACTGCGTCAACGTACCTAAGTTCGTCTACGCCCCTATTGGACTTGACTCACTAAGGTACGTAGAAAAAGCCACCGGTTTTGGTGGCTCTTATAGGGAGATTATTATGAAAAAGTTTAGGATTTTCTATCAAACAAAGTTAGGAGGTCTTCATTTGATGGTTTTATTATAAGGCTGATTTCTTAAAGAAAACTTAAGGAAAGACACTGCTTATAAGAATCGGTCTTAGGTCTGATATTTTTTTACAACAGAAACTATTTAGAATTATTTTCTAAATAGAGTTGACAAACCCATCCGAAAGTACTAGAATCTATTTAGAAAGATTTCTAAATAGATTAGAGGAGATAGAGAATGAATTTTGCGCAAACATTTAAAGCTTTATCGAATCCGATAAGAAGAAGTATCTTAGAACTGCTAAAGGCAGGGAAATTATCTGCGGGAGATATCGCTGGCCACTTTGATGTAGCAGGAGCGACCATTTCTCATCATTTAAGCCTCCTCAAGCAGGCAGATTTAATTCGAGAGGAAAAAGAGAAGAATTTTATCTACTATGAACTCAATACTTCTGTCTTGGAGGATTTAATGGTCTGGCTCGTTGATTTGAAAGGAGACTCTACTGATGAAAACGAATAAAAAACTATTGCTATTGACTTCTATGGTGATCCTTTTCCCCATGCTTTGGGGGCTGATGATTTGGTCGCAATTGCCTAACCAAATCCCGATTCACTTCAATTTTGCTGGCCAGGCCAATAACTTCCAATCGAAACCCCTGGTTGTGTTTGGTCTTCCTATTTTCGATCTCATGGTGCATCTGTTTATGATCTTTATGATCGGTCGCGATTCTAAGAATAGCGCTATGAATGAAAAAATGATCAGAGCGATTTACTGGTTGACCCCAATCGTTTCCTTAAGTACCTCCTATCTCATCTATAGCAAGGCGCTAGGATCTACTACCAATCCATCAGTTTTTGTTTCGGTGTTGCTGGGTCTCATCTTTGTGATCATGGGCAATTACATGCCGAAGCTAAAAGTGAATCACACGGTTGGAATACGTCTGCCTTGGACCTTGCAGAGTGAAGATAACTGGCACAAAACCCATCGCTTGGCAGGGAAGTTGTGGGTCCTCGGAGGTTTGATCCTTCTACTTGAAGCAGGACTTCAATTCGCACTTTCTTATGTTTTGGTGCTGGTCATCCTCGCCATTGTGGTTATCCCTATGGTGTACTCTTATCAATTAAGTCGGAAAAATCGTTAGTATGAAAAACAACCAGAGAAGAAGCCAGTCGGGAACGGTTTCTTTCCGGTTGTTTTTGTTTGTTCATCGTTTCAAATTCAAAACGTTCAGGAAAATACGAATTTTTCGGAAAGCTTATAGTATATTCTTTACACTTGGCTACTATATTCTATTTTCAGACAGAATAGTATCTTTCTGGATAGTTGACTCAGTTTTCTTCCATTATATACTATTATTGAAGGAAAACCATTGATAAATTATAATTGTAAATAAAATATTTAAAGTAATTTCCCTATTTCGCTTAAACTTATTCATATTTTATGAAATTAATCAGTAGATATCGTTCTGAAAATCCTTGGTATTACATTGTTTTTAGTCCAACTGAAACCCATGCTTTCCAAACCAGGTCTTAAGAAAGCTCGTAAAGCATCACAATTATCAAAACGTTAATCAACACGCTTATATCAACGTTTACAGACATTTAAGAAATTTCTCTTGGATGTCTTTTTTTGTCTAGCTAAATTTTACAAATTGGGCAATTTAGGTTACTCAATAATATAAAAAAGATAAAAATTTAAAGTTCGAATTTTAATTTTAAAAAAGTAATTATTATTGAATATCTGTTCAAACATTTTTTCTAAGGTTAATATAAGTATATATACTTTAAAAAAGGAAGTCAAACATCTTGCTCATAGATTTTTGCATTTTTAAAAAATACATTTTGTCATATAATAATGTGGAAAATTGACGGATTCCTTACATAATCATATAATATGAATATGTAAACCCTTACATACTATTCTACTTATACTTGATAAAATGCAAGTTCTTGAGGATCTATAAATATATAGACACTCTTCTATTTATAAAGTGAAATAAAGAATCACGGAGAAAGTTTATGGATATTAAAGAGACATTCAACCAGCTAGACAATACAAAATTTAATGATTTCAATAATCGCCTTGAAGGTTTTGAGAAACTTTTTAAAGACAAATATTATTTTACCCATCCCGAAGATTTTAGCTCAATCTTTAGCATTTTGGTAAAGTATGGAAAAGTACAAGTAAATATATTTTATCGAAAGGAGAGATATATGAGTGAAATAGTTATTAATGCTCAGAATTTATCTAAAAATTTTTATAATTTTGATTCAAGACTCCCATTTATCAAGAGATTTTTGAAACGTAATCAAATAACGATTCGAGCTGTTCAAGATATTAGTTTTACGATTAAGAGAGGGAGTATAGTTGGCTTTATTGGGAGTAATGGAGCTGGTAAATCCACAACGATTAAAATGTTGACTGGGACTCTTTATCCTAGTTCCGGAAAATTAGAAGTGAATGGAGAAATTCCATTTAAAAGAAGTATAAATTTTAGAAAAAAAATTTCAATAGTAGTAGGAAATAAATTACAGTTATTTCAAGATGTTTCGGCTATGGATTATTTTCAATTGATTGGTACTTTATATGAGGTAGAACCGGCGATTTTACAAGAACGAATTCAGGAATTAAGCAATTTGTTGAATGTAAAAGATCAGCTTTACCAGCAGGTCCGGACCCTCTCTCTTGGACAAAAAATGAAAATGGAGTTTATCGCGGCATCTTTAACAAGTCCGGAAATATTATTTTTAGACGAGCCTACTATAGGGTTAGATATACAGTCTAAAAAAGATATCAGAACATTTTTAAAGAAAATGAATGAAGAATGTCATACTACTATTATTTTAACGAGTCATGATATGGATGATATTTCGTCTGTTTGTGACGAATTAATCGTCATTGACAAAGGAAAAATTATTTTGCAGGAGTCAATGGATGTTATTTTATCTAAATTTTCTGATTTTAAATATTTAAAGATAAAAATGACATTAGATTTGGTACCAGAGTTATGCTCTGTTAAAGGAGTAGTAGTCATTTCTCAAACAAAATCGGAATGTATACTAAAAATACCTAGAGATTTTGTCTTTGAGACATTAGAATCAATCAATAAGCTTGTAGATATAGAAGATTTTGAAATATCAAATCTTTCTTTAGAAGAAATTATTTTACAAAACTATTTTACAAAAAAGGAGCACAATTGAAAAAAGAAATGTCTATTATTCTGATATCATTTCGATCTATTTTGAACTATAAATCAAGTGTACTATTGTTAATGTTACAGGCAAGTATACAAATTATGATATCAGTATTTTTATGGACGTATATATATCAGAGTAACCAGATAAATATAGCAGGATATGATTTTACCTCAATGGTTCAATACTATTTGGGGACTATAATTTTTTCATATTTTGTTTTTTATCCAGTTGATTGGGAAATCAATGACGATGTTCATTCAGGAAATTTTTTTAGCATATTAATAAAACCTGTTACTTTTTATAAGTATTATTTTTGTAAAATGCTTGGAGATAGGCTTGCTCATTTATTATTTATCATCATTCCTGTCATTTTATTCTCCAGTGTTTATTACAAGAATGAGTTATTAACCATTGAAATTCTTATTTTAGGAAGTATTGCAATTATTCTATCTATGGTTCTATGGTTTTTAATATCATGTTGTGTAGGTATGCTTTCTTTTTGGTTAGAAAATATATTTTTTGTCCTTACTGTTAAAGAAATAGTAATTCAGTTTTTATCAGGAATATTATTGCCTTTAAGTTTTTTTTCAAATAATTTTCGTCTGTTTTTAGATGTATTACCTTTTAAATACTTAGTATATGAACCGCTTCAGATGTTTAGTAATGATACATATAAATTAATAGACTATTTGAGAATTATTTGTATTCAATTGATTTGGTGCATCATTTTTTATATTATATCAAGATTCATATTGAGAAAAGGAGTGGAGCACTTCTCAAATGTGGGAGGATAAAATGTTTAGAATAAAAGTAATTTTTAGGCTACTTCATTTTGGTTTTAAATCTGATATGAATTTTCATTTTGACTTCTTTTGTGGTCTATTTTCGTCGATACTGTGGATTGGTTTACCTATTGTATTTTTTAGATTGATTTTCTTAAACATAGACTCTTTTAATGGTTGGGACTATTATCAAATTTTATTTTTGGTAGGTTCCTACACTATTGTAGATGGAGTTATGATGGGATTGTTAATTAGAAGTATGGGAATTTTAGAATCAGATATTTTGAGTGGTAACTTGGATCAAATTTTATTGAGGCCGTTTGATACTCAGTTGTTCTATATTTTTAGATCATTTAATTTAGTTCAATTCGTGAATACTTTTTTTGGTCTTGCGATCATTTTTATAAGTTATGGAAATTTAAATGTACATTTAAATTCATTAAAAATATTATTTTATATCCTTTCTTTAATGTGTGGTTGTATTATATATTATTCAATTTGGTTTCTAATAACGATTAGTTCATTTTGGTTCCCAACTAAATTTTCAAAAGTAGATGTATTTTTGAATTATATTGGAATTTCTAAGTATCCATATAATATTTTTACAGGTATTAACAGATTGATCACTATGTTATTTGTTCCCAATTTATTAATTGCCAATCCTGCAGTATTAATATTTTTAGGGAAAGATACATTGAACCTATTTTTCTATCAAATAGTTTTTACAGTTTTTTTGATTATTATCAGTCGTACAATTTTTAGAAAAGGATTGAAAAAATATGAAAGTGCAGGAAGATAAACAATGTTGTTCAGTTATATGTTTGACTAAAGGAAGTGATTCGCTGTACTTTGTTTTGTGGTCATTGAAACATCAGATAATTATAAACTATAATTTAAAGAATAGTATTATTAACTTATAGGTGCTAAGAAAAAATTTAAAGAAATTCCCTCATTCAATCAAACTTATTCATATTTTTTAAAATAAGAAAATAGTTGGATTTTGATGATGGTTGATATAAAGCTAAACTGAAAGTACCTGAAATCCAACTGTGTCAAACCAGGTCATACGATCTGTGAGAAAAAGAACACATAACAAAAAGAGGAGCTTCACAATAAAGTTCCTCTTCTTTTATATATCCGAATCATTATTCTTATTTCAAAAAAGGTAGTGAAAAAGGTAGTGATTCGGTTGATTTATATTGCAATGTAGTGAAATTTAGAATTTCAAGAATCGCTTAAAATCAAGGTTTCTAACATCTATTGACGTGTAGTGAACCCCTATTTCACCTCTGTAAGGGTTAAATAATCAATCTGTAATCCTTGTCAAATCAAGGAGTACAGGCTTTTGAAGTAAAAAGGTAGTGATAAAGGTAGTGATTGTATTAATCCGTGAGTTCTTGTAATTTATCCAGAAAAATATCAACTGCTTCGAATTTTTCTTTGGTGCTAGTTCAGCATATGTATCCATAGTTGTGGTAATAGACTTATGTCCCATCCTATGTTGTAGCTCTTTCCAGTTAGTTCCGGCATTGAGCATCATAGAGGCATGTGTATGTCGGAATAGGTGAAACCCATAATTTGGTAGTCCTAATTCGATAAGTCGTTTTTTTAGAGTTGCACGCTCATTTCTATCACACATATAATTTCCATAAATCGTTGGAAATATCAATTTGGATCTTGGTAAATGATGATCTTCAAAGTAGAGACTCATTTCTTGATGAAATTCTCTTAGTCCTTCTAAAGTTGATATTGGAACAGCAACTCTACGATTACCGGCATCAGTTTTAGGAGAATTTTTACAAATGATCCCTCCTTTTTGGTTCAATTTTTTATTAGCACTTTTCCACATTAAAGTTTTATTGACAATGATTTCATTAGTTTCAAAATCAAGATCAGTAATTTCTAAAGCTAATAGTTCATTGATTCGTAGTGCTGAAGCCAGTAATGTATTACAAATGATTTTAAACCGACGATTTGCTCTCGTGTTTGGTAGTGTGTCAAGGTAAGCTAGCCAAAGTTTTAAATCCTCATCATGAAGGACCATGATGCGTTCTTTAATAGCTTTGGGTTTTGGTGGTATCTTGATTGTCTTTGCAGGATTGTTTTTCAACCCGCAATTTGTTATTCCAAAATCAAAAATATCACTCATTTTATGTGCCATTGCACCAAAATCTTTTGCACTGCCTTTCGGGGCACGTTTTTCCCCAGATTCAATTGCTTGTTTGGCTTTTTTTGCTAATTGATTTAGCCATAATTGGATATCTGATGCTTCAATCTGCTCTGGTCTATAATCGCCAAATTGTGGAATGATGTATGTATCTAAGTACCCTCGAACACGGTTTATTGTGTTTTGCGAAGATACCCAAGTTTTAAAATGGCTAAACCAAAATTCAGCTAAACTTTCAAAATTACCAATTTGGATAGTTTCTTTAATAGTTGACCCAGATTTTTCAAATTGAATTTTGGATTCAACAATTTTTCTATCTAAAGCTTTTAATGTTTTAGCAGTGATTGTTCTTGTAATTCGCTTACCAGTCTTAATATCTGTTCCGATATAAACACCTTTGATTGAATAGCTTATTTCACCGTTCTGCTTGGTAGTTTTTATAACTTTTTTATTGTTGTGTTGAATGGTTTCTTTATTCATATTGCCTCTTAATTCGGAAATTTAAAAGACTAAAATAAGACCCTCACCTTCTTTTAAGATGATTTTATTTTAGCATATTCCTGAGTTGTTTGTTGCATTCCTGCTTTACTATTAAGTTGATAGAAATTTAATGATGTCTTGCCGTTTATAGTAGACTGTTCTCGTTCCTTCAATAGGTGGTTCCAGACGAGCTAGTCCTTTTCTTTCCCAACTCTTCAGCGTGTTAGGTGATATATTCAATTCTTTTAGAACTTCTTTTTGAGTTATAATTTCCAAGTGATTGGAGTTGCTTTTTTTGTCAAGAAGGTTCACCAATACTTGAAGAAGATTTTCAATTTTATCTAGTTTTACTTGTTGTAGTGCATCCATATAATTATCCTTTCTAATGTCCAATAACATAGGTAAATTGTTTGGCAGTTTCTGCATCAAACGTGCGGTAACTAATGATTCCTAATCCTTTTACATTACACTCTGAGACGAGAATTGAACCATCTGATTTAACCTGTTCCACAAATGAAATGTGCCCGTATATTGGATCAGCTCCAGCTTGTCCAGGGGCAAATGATAGAGCAGAGTGTTCTGTTGGTGTATGGGTTATTGTAAAACCAGGCTTATTCATCCATTGTCCACCATTTCCCATAAATGGATCAAAGTTGACTCCAACTTGTTTTCCACGGTTGAAGACATACCAGGTACATTGTCCCCATGGATAAGTGCTTGTAATATAGCCAGTAGTGTCAATAGCTGTTGTTAGACTGTAGCCAACAGGGATATCGTTTGAAGTTACTCCTCCACCATCTCTAGTTTTTCCTGTAGTTTGTTCAGGAGCTTTTGGTGTTCCTCCATGTTCATCAATGAAGGCATCCAGTTTTTGCATGGTTTCTGCACGTCTTTTTCCTGATCCAGTAGTATCTGTGAAATAGACTCCACCATCAGTTGCTGGATTGAGTGTTCCATTCGCAAACTTTTTAGCCTTATCATCTTGTATTTTAAAGGTTTGGTTTTTATTACCAATGATAGTTTGCTGGGTTAGTCCGACAACAGCAATCTCATCATTAAAGTTATTGGCATATTCTGGATTGGAGTCATAGGCTCCAAAACCAAACATATTGGCTCCAGGGTTGGTAGCAACTCCAGCAGTTCCAAGAGAGCTTTCATTTAGTGCGATCGCAACAATTCCACGGACATCAAGATTAGATTTAGCTTCCCATTCTAGAAGCTTTTTCCCATTAATTCGGTTCTTATCATAGGAGATTCCTAAAGTATCTAAAAAGCCGTCTAATTGCTCTGCTTTAATTCCATAACGATGAACAAGTAGGTTATGAGTATAGGGGTCACCATCTGACCAATGATCTACATAAGTTACGCCATTTTGGGATTGGGGAGAGCCACCAGTACCATTCCCTCCGATGGCTCCCATAAGGATGATAATAATGAGTATAGGCAGAAAAAGAGGAATGAGACCAGCTAATAGAAACCATTTTAATTTTTTCATCGAATCTCCTTTCTAGTTAATGTCTGATATAAGCGGTAAATAGAACCGTTCCAAAACGCCATTTGGCATCTAGAACGACCGAATAGGACTTGACCTGTGTGATGATTTTATCTCTTTCTTGTTCTAATACTGGAAATAAAAGAAGGAAATCGACTGAGCGTTTTCCTTCTTGGTAGGACTTGATAAAGGGTTTCTTCAAGAATTCTTGGAAAAGAAGTTCTTGAACGTATTTTAGTATTCATGTCATTCTCCTCTTAGTTGTTTTAAGCGTTCCGTCAATCGATCTCTTCGTTCAATATTGCTCCTTAATTTATCATCTCGGGTCATAGTTTTACGATAAGCACGAGTGAACGCATTCGATCCTTGAGCTTTGTACATGGCTTGAGGATCTTTGTATTCCTCTAACTTGCGCTCAAGACTATTCATTCGGAGTTGTTTAAATGGAGAGATCCATTCTTCTTTAAGGGTTTGAAATTCCTCGTCTGAGCTTGGAGTTGGCTCTACTGTGATTGGAGATTCTATTGATGGAGTTGGTGCTTTCTCTTCGACTGGTTTAGACTTCTCAATGATTGGTTTTGTTGTAGAAGGACTTGCATCGAGTGTATCTGGTGCTTCAGATGGAGTCATTTCCTCAAATTGGTTATCGGATTCCTTATTGGTAAAGAAGGAACCGACATTTTGGAAGTGACTCTTGGCATTCATGAGCATTCCAGCTCCCAAACCAGCACCTGCTAAAGCAAAATTTCCAAGGTGTTGAGCAGTGGAAAGACTTCGTGATGGTACTTGTGAAGCCACTTCTCGGGTTTTTGTGATCCCACTTTCAACTTTATTTCCAATATCACTTGCCACCATTCGAGCTTTGGATCCAAGAATGAATTGGAGCAATTCAGCTTTGTATTTCCATAGAAAGAAATATACGAGTCCTTTTGAGACAACTGAAATGAGTAGTTTAAAGACAAGGCCAAAGATGATCAAGGATGGAAGTGTTTTAAGAATGCCATCAAAGCCTGTAATGATAATATTTTCGATCATTTTCTCAATGTAGAAAACTAATAGAGTTAATAGACTTGTGATAGCTGGGAAAAGTAACCCACCAAACATGACTTTTAGAACTCCAAAGATCAAATCTTGCATTCTTGGTACAAAGGACATCAATAGAACAATTGGAAAGAGCAGGATCATCATCAAGACGAGTGTCTGAGCAATGACATTTAACATTTGAATCAAAATAACAGGTATCGCTAATACAAAAGCGTCAAAAATTTTAAATATGACATAAAACATACGAGTAAAGATGAAATCGGGCATTGCCGAAACCCAACGGTTCTTTTCGCCATCGTCATTAGCTCCATTGCCTAGTTCATCTAGATATTTGGAGCGGTCTTTGGATTTAACCGCTGTAAAGTTTCCATTTTTATCGCTTGTTCCTAGTACCTTACTATCGTCAAAAGTTTCTTGTTTTCCGTCTTGGCTATTCTTATATTTCCCATTTTCTTGTCCAGTATTGACAAAGACATAGGCTTTATAAGAGGTTTCTGCTATATAGCTATCTGCCATAGAATCACCGATTTTGATCGTCTTATTTTTTCCATACTCTACTTTAATATGAGTGATATTTTTAGTGACCTCTTTAGAGACATTATTGATGGTATCAAGCAGATAAAGACCACCAGAGGTCCCTGCAACTGTTCCAAAGTAACCAAAGCCAAGGATGAGAACTAGGAAAACATGAAGGAGTGTTCTTGAAAAGGATCCTTTCGAAAAGAAATATTGATAAAAAAGGTAGAAAGCTAAAATCAGAAGCAACATTGAAACGAGTGATTGTTTTGCGACTCCGCCAGAACTTGAACCGATGAATCCTTTCCAGATATTCATCGCTCCATTAAATACATAGTTCTTGTAGTTGGAGTAGAGATCAATCTTTTCAAGAATTCGTATCAGCAAAGAAAAGAAGCCTACCACTGCATTTAGAATGAAAAAGAAGAAGTTGACGAAAAGCTCATTAATCAGAACCCAAGCCCCGTTAAAGGAAGCGAACCCAGTCGGCTCCATATAGGACTTAAGAGAAAATATATCGACTCCCCTTAGTTTGTCAAAAGCTTCTTGCATGGATTTACCTCCTAACTAGCGTATTTATTTTCAAGGCTTGATGATACTGTAGCTTTCATTGGTTTTAGAAGCATATCAATATCTTCAAAGATGTTGTGTACGGAAATCATATTGAGATTGCCATAGACGTCATAGTATAGGCATTGGCCAGAGATCATATTATCAATCCATTCGAGATTGCTTTCAGTAACTTCGAGATTGACGTGTTTTAGGATATCTTCTCGTTCAGACTTTTCATAGAAAGCAAAGATAGTCCCGAACCCCGTTGTATCATCGTCATTTTCTGCATCATGTACAGATTGAGTAATCAGTGCCAAGGTATTGTTTTTGGAGCGTCCAATCCGACGCATATTTTTGATAACGGCTTTTCCTTCTGCAGACTTCATAAGAATCCAAGCTTCATCAAAGAACTCAATGGTATCTTCATTTTCATTTCGTTCTCCAAAGTGGGTACAGAAGGCACCAAGCGCAAACATGAGGGCAATAGAATTGCGTTCATGATCTGAAATTTTTGTGGAATCGTCCTTTGGTAGCTTGAGGTTATTGACCTCTAGGATAGTTACTCGTGATTCATAGTTAAGCCCTTGAGTAGTCCCATCTGAAAAGGCTAGTTCTAAGATAGAATTCGTCACAATTGAGGTCAGATAACGACCAACCGAAGCAATTTCAGAGGAAGTAGAGTCTCTCAGAACTTTTAGGACGTGTTTAAATCCGACCTCCTCACCAGCGACTCGTTTTTCTACAATCGCATTAATAGCTTCTGTGATAGCTGTTTTTTGATCCATCGTGACATCATCTACGGCTTGTAGTAGAAACTCAAGCATGTTTTTTGCGACCTCTACAGCTTGTTCTTTATCTAGAACGACAATAGGATCTAAGACTCCGTGGTTTGATGGTAGTGAGCTATCCAGTGTCACAAAGTTAAAGTTCTCAATCTGTTTCTTGCGTTCAGGATAGAGACGTGCAAATTCAGGTGAGTTGATTACTTCTTGGTAGTGATTCCTAAGTTCACGTTTAGGGTCAATATAAAGGGTTTTAACATTTTGTAAGGCCACACTTAAAAAGATGATCTGAGCGAGGAAAGACTTTCCTTGTCCTGTTGCGCCCGTAATAATGATGTGTGGATTCTTGGTGATCTTTCCAGCGATATCTTCTTTATTTCCGACTGTCGCATTATAGAGGACAATGTTCTTTGAGGAATCAATGGCTTTCGCAATATTGTCCCAACGGCCTGTCCAGTTGTCTACTCGGCCGATATACCAACCGATACGGTTTCCAGAAGAAGTATTGGTGAAGGGCATGAGTTCTGAAAATCCACGAGCTGTGACCATATGTGTCCAGGTGCGAGTTTTCTTTTGGAGGTTTTCTCCATAGAGCGACGCTTGAAAGAGATAAGGTCCGTCTTGAGAGGCTTCACTAATTTCGACTCCCATATCATCAAAGTAGTTCAAAACCACTTGCCGTCTTTGACGGAGTTGGTTCACACTAGAAGCAGAGACAATCAGATAGGCTCCATATTCGATGATATCTTCCTTGTTTCCGACTTTCTTCATCAAGTCTTTTAGGGAGATAGAACCCATGATGATCTCGTCTTGTTGGACAGTATCGGTATTTTCTGCCTCTTCCATGATGTTTCTGTAACGTGTATTCGATCGTCCCATTCGACCCTTGATTTTACCTGTATCAATGAATTCCGCTTTGATTCGTAGTTCAACGGGAAAGTTTAAGCGTTGGATAAATTCGCCAAGATGAAAACCATTGAATTGAACAGGAAATTTACCTACAGGAAGAATCGTCACAAAAGAAGATCCATAAGGGCTTTCTAGCTTGAGAAAGCCACCTTTTAGGACTTTGATCAAGGTGTCTGTGATATTGAATTGAGCACGATTAGCGAGCACCTCTTTCTTGTAGTGAGGGATATAGCGGAGGTATTGCATCCGCTGGTAATAAAAGAGTTCTTCATTGGATAAACGCTTTGCCCGAAGGACGGAGAAGGCTTGGAAAATGGTGAATTCATCACTTTTGTAGTCTTCATACCAAGTGGGACTTAATTCATATTCATAGCCAAGGCCTTTTGCGATTTTTTCAGTAAACTCATTAAAGCTCTCATAGGCCAAGTCTTTGACGGTAGCTCCATGATTTTGTTTGCGTAAGGTCACGCCCACGACCCAGTCAAACTGATAAGGAATCTCCATTTCATCTGTTAGGCGATCCACTGTGTAGAGAAGCAGTTCTTCTCCTAGTTCACGACTGTCATCTGCTAGAGCATCTGAAAAGTCCCGCATTTTCTCTTCTAAGAGATAATCTTTAGGGATCAGAGATATTTCAAAGAACTTGTTTTTCTGGAGCTTCTTCATCATTTGAGCAACAGTGATTTTATGTTTGCCCTTTTTCTCATCATCCGTAATTGTGATGGGAGTGTTTGGAATACGATAATAAGCAATGACTGTTTGATCTTTTTTGAGAGCTAGATTTTCATGTGTTTCCCTAATAGGATAGGTTAAAGTAATACTCATAGGTCCTCCTTTTCTATAGATTTGTTTTTTCAAAGACAATTTCTTCTACAGGCTCTATTCGATCTTCATGGTAGATAGATTTTTTGTTTAGCTTAAAATCCCAGAAGTAAATCAGGTAATCTCCGATAAAGACGTGCATCTTTTTACCGTGAGGCTCGTATTCAGTATAGAACTTGGCCAATTTGTAAGGGAGATACCAATAGAGCAAGAGAGAAATTGAGTGAGTAATTTTTGCGAGTGGCACAAATATAAACCCTCCAAAGAGTAACATGTCCACAAAAACGATAATAAAGACAATGAAAAAGGACAACTGCATAGGTGTCGCAAAGTACCATAGTCGAGTGCCCTTTTTTGTCTTGATTTCTTGGATCCAATAAGGAGCATTTAGGCCCTTACTGTAATCATAAAGTCTTTCTTCATTCATATTTAAAGTCCTGATTCAATACCGAAGAGTCGTAGGAACCAGCCGACTGCTTTTAGGATATCTTGTCCTTTCGCAATAGAAACAATAACGGCATAGAAACCAACGACAGAAAAGAGTTGAAGCCAGGAGCTGTTCCGCCAAGCCTTGATCGCTAAGAGCACGGCAATGGCTGTCAGGATCCAAATTCCATCCCCCTGGAGGAAGGTTCGTAGATTGTCTGTATTCATAGAGTTCTCCTATTCTTTATCATTTGCATAATTCAGTGGAATGGTGTGTTCTAGTTTTGTGACATAGTAGGTCTTTTCTTTTTCTGAGAGGGTAAAGGTGAAGTTTTCTGAGTGAGTGGTCCCTCCGACCTCAAAGGTTGCTTGGACATAAGCGATTAGATTTTGACCGTCTTTTTGTAGATAGGTATAATCAATTGTCTTGAAAGTGGTATTGGCTATAATATCCACATCCTTAGCAATCAGATTAAGATTATCTTGGCTTGTGGTGTAGTTGGTAAAGAAGACCTTGAGGAATTTCTCTACTTTCTTTCGCTCGCTGTCTGAAAAATGATCATTGGCAGTGAGTTGGAGCTTATCATCTTCGCTAAAGTGTCCAGCTTGTGAGGATTCAATGGCAGAAAACCAAGGAAGACCAGAAACGTAATATTTTCCATCTTTTTCATCAAAGGGAATATTGAAACCTGTCACAATTTCTTTTTCTTCTGTGTTGTTATCCCGATGGATGCTTTCCTTGTATTTAACCTTATAGGTCGCAACTTTCCCTTCTACAGTCACTAACTGAGAATAGAGAAGTGTGCTAGGATTTCGAACTTGCCCTTGAGATTTTACATCAGGGATGAAGTTGTAAAATTTATTTAAGTAGTCCACTTGAGATTTTTGTTTTTCACCTTCATTAGGCAGTGTGAAATAAGCATATACGTAATCATTCAAGTAATACTGGAGTTTATAGTCATATTTTCTACTCGACTCCATAGGCTTTGTCTGTTGCTTTTGAGTGGCCTCTACTTGAGCTTGCAATGTTCCTACCTTATTTGAGAGTGTGATAGCACGGATAGATCCCAAGAAACCAACAAAAAGGAGGAAAGAAATTCCTCCTATGACGGCGATATTGACGGTCTTTTTATTGGTGACTTTTAGCTTTGGTGGGCCTCCTTTTTTCTCCACCTTTTTAAAGTGTGAGAGATATTCTTTTGCTTGAAGCAAGTAGCGTTTAGCTTTATCCATAGATCCTCCTTTAGAGACCAGCAAGCTCAATGAGCTTTGATCCTTTTGCATAAAGGCGCTTATTGGCTTTTTCGATCTCGCCGTTAATGTAATAGTAGCCTCGTAGCTCAGTTTGGAGTTGTTCGATCAATTGAGGTTTTAGGTCTTTGGCTTCTTCTTTTTTTAGGAGACTATTTAATTCTCCAGCCTTGGTCCAAGCCTCTCTATGATCTTTCTTTTTCAGTAATTCTCCCAGTTCATTCGTAACTTGAGAGACTTTCTTTTCAAAAATAGTTTTAGTAGCCATTTCAATTTCCTTTCTAAATTTTTCTTGATTGTCTTTAATGGTCTTTTGGGTATAAGTAATGAGTGACGGTCGCATTTTTTTATTTACGCTCAATACTTGACCATCTAGCGTGAAACAGGCATGTTCATAGGTCATAGAAATCCTCTGCTATCTGGAAGGTCTTCTGTACACCTGCCAGCGCACTCATAGTAGAAGTCGTTACCTTTTCTTAAAATGATATACATATACCAAAATTCATGTTCTGGAAGAAGTAGAAAAGTCTGCTTGATAGATTTTCTTCATCATCTCAAGAAACCTCAAGTAGATCATCGTATCCTAGAGCTTGGTAGATAAAATCTGAATCAAACCAAAGCCAATCATTGATTTGTACTTCAGTTGGTGTATCACCAGAGAAGATATCTTCACAGATGACGGTTAGAGTATCTACTCCACCACGTTCACGGACGGTATTTAAGGTCGTTAGTCCACCAGACCAGGCTCTAAAGTTATCTAGTGAATTGATTTGAACTTTGTATTCCATATTGCTTTTCCTTTCTAGTGTTCATAGTGTTTGTTGGTTTTGAGAAGTCTTAACATGGCTTTTCCTCGATCA
Organism: Streptococcus sp.; assembly: GCA_047241705.1. Lineage (GTDB taxonomy): Bacteria > Bacillota > Bacilli > Lactobacillales > Streptococcaceae > Streptococcus. The sequence goes on along the minus strand of JBKTJB010000001.1, from coordinate 550,458 downwards.
GTGATCTCTCCGCTGTTCTGAATCATCTTCATATATTCTGTTTGCAAGATTTTATCTGCTTCAGTAACTAGTGCGAGGGAGTTAGCAACTTGATAGGTCAGCCAGCGAATGGTTCGCTCAATACTGTAAGGCTGTGGGTTAGTTGAAAGTTTTAAGGGTTCGACTCCTCCAAAGAGACGTTGCCATTTTTCATCAGGTTTATAGGCTCCAAATCGAGTGAGACCATCATAGACTTGGATTTCTTTATTGATGATGCCTCTTGCGATTTCTCCGAGATCTACACCATTGATGTATTCCTCCACAATGCCTTGAGCTTTCTGATCTGAAAAGCGGAGTTCATAGCGATTCCAGATACCAAAAATCTCCAAGGATTCGTCCAAGGAGATGTTTTCCATTCGAGCTATTTCATAGCGCTTTTCATAAAAGTTGAAGTAGAGTTGACTTTGACGGCTTCCAAAGTAAATGGACAAGCCGTGATTAGCTTCCATGTCTTCATTATCTGTGAAAGATCCACCACCCGTGATATTCCATTTCTTGATCGTGTCTAGGATAATCTCTTTGGAATAGAGTTTATCAATCAGTTTTGAAATTTGAATTTGTTCGTCCTCGTGACCGTAGCCTTTATAGAGTTCATCTAGAGCGATATCGAGACGTTTCACCCGAACATCTTCATAGGAATAAAGAATGTTTTGAAGAAAGATCTGCCAAGTGATTCCCTTATCTTCTAGAAGCAATTCCAACTCACGGCATCCTTGCCCGGATAGTTGAAGGCAAGTTTGGTAGTCATTGGTCACTGACTTATCAAAGAAATCAAAAATCCAGATATTCCCTCGTTGCCACAAGTGGGTATAGTTCATAAGACGGGTTTCTTGGTCTGTAAATTCGCTTAGGTGACAGTGAAGGAAGTTTTCACAGAAAGCATCTAAATCCTTTAATCTAGGAAAGGTCAATCGTAGATAGTCGATCTGAGCCCGAAGACTGGTTTTATCGCAATCTTGATAGTAACCGAGTCTTTCTTTTAGTTCTCTGAACTTATCAATCGTCAGCCCTCTTTCGCCTGTTTCATAAGAGCGATAGGTTCTTGTAGGGAGATCAACAGCTTGTGCAAATGCTTTTTGATTCAGTCCTGTTTGTTTTCTGAAATTCTTAATATGAAAAGGACTAATTTTGTCCATTCATCGCAACACCTCTTTCTAACAAAGTGACACACTTTGTTGACGAAAGTGACACACTTCATAAAAATTGAAAACCCAACTCCCATAAGGAATGAGGAGGGGTGGACTTGGCGTTTTTGCCAAATGTAACCCCCCTATTAGAAAACGGGGGTTGAAGTTTCATCATGGCCTAGAAACTTCGGGCTACGGTCTGCGCCTGACCTGCGGTCAGGCTTGCCCTTGCCCTTGTCCTAGCCCATGATGAACAATCGTCGCTTCAACTGCTTTTGGATAAGACCTGCGTCCTCCCTCTTCAAATTGATCGAGGATTTCAAGAAGAAGTTTTTCTTGAAAAGGATCCACTAGAATAGCAGATACAGTCCGTTCAAAGATGATCCCTTGTTCTGTTAAGAGATAGATAATCTTGCGTAAGGTTGGCATTTTAAGATTTTGTTCGTCCGCAAATTCCTTGAGTGGTCGTTTGTTTGATTCGTTTTCTGTAGTCCCTTCTTCCTCTATAGGATCAATTGATTCAATCGGTGGTTTATATTCTTCAAATACTGAGAATTCTTCTCCTTCAAACTCCATAATAGGAATTTTAGAGTAGGCATCATAGAAGGAGAAAGCCTTGATCGAGGCGGTACATAGGGAGAGAAAAACTCACCGGCCAGCTCACCGATTGTTTGCGATATAGCCCCGTCCTTTGACCTTGACTCCATTAATTTCATCCAGCTTTTTAAATTCTTTGGTTTTATTAGCATCCCCAAACATCATGTCATATCCTGTTGATTCTAAATGACCGACCGAGAGACGTTTCATAAAGTTATCTCGAAGAGCCGTTTTGATGAATTCCCCATCGGGCCGTTGCATAGCAAAGATGATAAAGACTCCTGCTTGACGACCTTCTAGAACTAACTGGGAGAGATATTCCATTAGTTCTGACTGTTGGCTATAGTCACGGTCAATCTTGGCCATAAGAGCTGCCCACTCGTCTACTAGAATGAATTTTGGTTTCATGTCATAATGAGTAAAGTTCTTTCCAGCTTGGAATTTTGGCGAAGTATTCATCAGTTCATAGCGTTTTTCCATAAACTCTACATTGTCTTTAAAACAGTTGATGATATCTTCCTTACTGGTATAGACTCGACCATGGAAGACTGAAATTTTCTTTAATCCAGCAAGGTCCGAATTCTTTGGATCACAGATATCGACAAAGCCGATTTTAGCAAGAGCGTATATAATGGTCATGAGAACAACGGTTTTTCCTCCACCAGTTCCACCACCAATGAGAAGATGAGGTTCTTCGATATAATCCCAAGATACATCTTTCATGAGCTGGAGCTTTGATCCCTTGACTTTTACTTCATTGATGGTGATTCGGCTGTCAATCCGGTTAATAGCAATTTCATACTTGATAAAGCGGTTATCAAAGGTTTTATTACGAAAATCCCCGTTAAACATGACTTCAAGCGTGGCCCCAAGGTTTAAAAAGCGATCTTGAAATTTATTGCCTTCTAGAGATGAGACTCACTTCAATCTTGTAGCGAGACTGCTTGATATACACTTGAGGCAAGGTGATTTTTTCAATGATCTTGTTTTCACGCTTAACCTTTTTAACTAGATAGAGGTTATTCTCTAGCAAAAAGCGGAGAAAGGATTCGAAGGCTGTTGAGCTTCTGAAAAAGAGTATCTTCCTGTAGCAAACCCGATTAATAAACCAAGAGAGAAGCAAAGAAAAGAGAAGCCCAGCTCCTAGAAAATATCCTTGGGGTAAAGGATGGACTTTTAATTCTTCTATATGTATGTAGCTGTAGTAACTAATAGCCAACAAAAAAGGAAACCACCAGATAAACCATGTGATTCCCTTTAGTTTACGATGAAAAACTCGAACTCTTTTTCCACGATAGGTAAAGAGTTTCATCCTGCATCACCTCCTAGTTTTCTTTCTTATTTTCTACCGGTTTGTTTTCTTTAGACGGTGCGCCTCCAGCTTTTTTCTTGATTTTAGAAGCAAAGAGCTTATAGATATCATTACGATTGACGTGGGTATGCGTGATAACAATATCTTCTAGTTCAATTTCTTCTCGGTATTTAATACCCAGGTCTTCAATTTCAGACTCAGACATATCTGCGATAGTGAAAAAGAGAGTTTCATGCTGGACAGAAGAGTGAATCCCTACGACAATCCCACGGATCTCTCCAGTATTAACTTGGACAAATGATCCATCAGGATTTCGTTGCGAGCGATCCACTTCAAAGATGATATCAGGGCCTTCAATGCCTCGGAAAGACAGTTTTCCAAGGACAGCTGGGACATCTAGCCCATCTGTAATGACACGATAAGTCTTGTCAGCAATTTGTAGTTTTTCTCCGTAGTTTAATCCAATTTTAGCCATGTGATTTTCTCCTTTTGTTTCTTATTTTTTAAGTACCAATTTTTCCGCAAAGACATTGAGATAAGGTGCAACAGTATTGCCGTTTAAAGAAGTGTCTGGGAAAAAGATTGGGTTAACCACTTCTACTAGAGCATCTTCTGGAAAGACTGTTGGTAGAAGCTGGTGTGATGACATGAAAGGCTCCGTGCTCTGCGCTGTTTAGAATGTGACGTTGGTATTTACCTTCTTTTCCAAAAATAAATTTAGGAGCATTTCCTAAACGTTCATAGTAAGCAGGGCCAATAAATTCTGGTTTCATTTTAAGTGTTTCTGAGATCATAAGATTTTCCTTTCTGAGTGTAAAATAAAAAGAGCTAAGCTAGTTGCTTCACTCTTGAGTAATAGTGATTAAAAATTTTGCGTTTATACATGCGACTATAAAGATCGATATCTCCATAAGCAAATCCTGTTTCTTTTGCCTTAGAGACTAAATGATCGATATCTACCAAGGTTTGACTATATAGTTTAGCTAGTAGACTTTCTGAACTATCAAACATCTCATAGGTAAAGAGATAGTTTTCATAGAGTCGCTTACATTGTAGTGCGAAAAAAGTTTGTCATATCATTCTCCTTTATTGTAATAAGTAAAAGCTACTAAGTGAAAAAAGGAAAGAACTTAGTAGCTTGAGAGTAGAGTCTATCTAATAATGATAGACAGCAGTAAAGAAAAGTTATTTGGTTGAAGGATCCCTCCTTCACGGTGGCAACGTTTAGCAAGGTGCTTTGCGTGAATTACCATCGCTTTCCCAGCCAATCTCTTTAGGTAGTCTTGATCATACCCAAGGGATTCTCTTACGCCCTTTGGCGAAGCCAGTTCACTTTACTATTCGGAAAAGTGCGAAAGTCCGAAATGCGTGGAAGCCCACAAGAATTGAATCTTGTTTTCTATCTTCGCTTCAACCATAAAACGGACTTGACTTTTCTTATCAAAACATTTACAATAAAGGTACGAAGTTTATGTGTAGTTCTGATGATCAGTCCTCTGGTTGTCAGACGCACTTTTTATTTAATTGTCAATGATCTAAGCCTTCTAAAATAAGGTTATTATTTTTAGAAGATATATACTCTTTCGAATATATTTATATTATATACTCGTTTGAGTATACTGTCAAGAGATTATTGCAAAATATTTTAAAATTTTTTGAGGAATTAGAAATGGGATTTCCAGAACGATTAAAAGAACTCCGTTTGAAAAAAGGATTGACACAAAAGGAAATTGCGGAAGAATTTGGTATCAAGCAACCTAATTATCAGCAATGGGAAAGTGGTAAAAGAAAACCATCGTCTGAAACTTTAGAGAAATTTGCGAATTTCTTTGGAGTTACGATGGACTACCTTGCAGGGAATGATGAGGAGCTAGATAACGCTGAAGCTGCTTTTTCGTAATGAATTCAAAAGGTTTAACTGACTCCAGAAAAAGCAGTCTTCAAAAAGAGCTGATTGAGTTTATGGAAGAGCGAAAGGAAGGCGTTTAGTAAGGAAATTAATTTTCTACGGAAATAAAGAAGTTGAGACTTGAACGTGGATTAGCCAAGTACAAGTAACCTCAAGGTAATGGTGGAAGTACAGGAACTATTATTCAATGGGAGAAAGATATAGATATCACAATTCTATGGGAAATGCGGTGAGTATAACAGATTTTTTGAGATTCAAAGAGACTAGTATTAAAAATATAGAATTTAAAAGGAGTATAGTTATGACTAATATTAGATTTAATAATTTACCCAAATTGCTTAATAGTATGAGAACAAAGGGTTGGGTGATTGATAGCTTTCTATTTAATTATAAGCAATCACCTGATGCATTGTGATCTTAAAAACATATAGTGAATCAGAACGAGAAAACCTAGTAAGTTTGCAAAGGTTAAAGTTAGAATTTATAAAAGCAGATGAGGTTGAAACCTCAATTTATGCCGTATGCTGATTTTATGATGTTCATTTTAAGACAGTAAAAGAGAATTTTGTGATTTTTTTTAATATCCATAACCAAGAGGATAGGGAGAGAGATATTTTTAATGATTTTTCGAATATTTTTGCAAGATGTATTCCAGAAGAAAAGGTAGTCGAAAAGGATGAGCGACTTACACGTCAAATTCAAGGGGAAGATGCGAGAGAGCAACAATCCAAATGCAATTTACTGCTATGATGTCCAACGAAATGGAAGAAATAATGGTCGAAATAATACTAGGAGTATTGAAAAATAGTAATAAAGGCTGAGACATTGAGACCAACACTCTACAACAAATATAAAAAAGATGATACAAATCTAAGTTTTTATTTTCTCCACGAATCCTGAAGATGAACGAACTGATGAAGAGAATTTTTAACTTGGTAGCGAGTAGAGTTTAACTTAGCTTTAGAAGTCAGAATTCAAATTTTACAAATTAATGTTAGATGGCAGTTGGTTTCTAAGATTGTAGTGGACATTCGTCCGCTTTTTTTATATAATAAACTCAGCAAATCGGTTTAGTTTGGTGATTCATACTTAAAGGAGGTACCATTCTTTGGATGAATTGTATACAAGAATAAGTAAGTCTACAAAGCATGTGTTATACCAATACATGAAGGATCATGATATTTTCATTACTAAATTATAATTTTCAACTACTCTTCTTTCAATATTGTATTCAAAAATATCAAATTCAAGTAATTAGTCACCACTTCTCAAATCACTAAGATTGAAGGATTAACTGTTATTGATGAATTAGGTATTAGTTTTCTTTATGAAAAGGATAATCCGATTGTAAAGCAGAATTTTACTCTGTGTCGAACTGGGGCATTTCATGCTTAAGCATGAAGGCACTTATTTCGCTGAATCTATTGATAATCAAGAGAGCCTACTAGAGCGAGAAGCAAATATTTTCTCTGCTGTAGTATTAATGCCTGACATTGTTTTGCTTGTCTAAGATTTATTATAGTTGCGACACCTTTCAACATATTCAAATAGCCTGGATGTTTCAAAGCAAGCACTGTTCTTTCGCCTCTTAGATCTTTACGAGAATATTATCCTGGGAAAGAAGGATTCATTAAGCAAGCTATCGAGGAATATATGAAGGACAAAATGCTACACTCGCTTCTTCTATTTCACAGTGTCAAAGAACAAATTATTAAAGAGTTTAATAACTATCAAGCTTCTCTTATTACAAGGATAGAGCAATCTATGAACAAAAGAGCCTTTGTTACTAGCCAAGAGTATCCAGAACTTCTAAATCAAGAGAATTGGAAAACAATAAAGACTTACTGTGACAATTTAAAAGTATGGCTTATTTATGATAGAGGAAAATCAATAAGCTTATGTTTGGGATAAAAATAAGCTAACAGACAAGAAGCAAAACAAAAGCTGAATTGAAATTATTGTTAATGTGAAGGTAAATGATGTACCAACCAGAAAAACTAAAAGCTCGTAGAAAAGAGCTAAAAATGACTCAAAAGGATATTGCAGATCAATTAGGTATTACCTACCAGGCCTATTCTGCATGGGAGCGTGGAATAAAACAACCATCTAGAGTAAAAATAAAGCTTTTGGAGCAGATTCTAAATGTTCCAAAAGGTTATTTTACAGAGGTCGAAATCATCCGGCTATATAATACTTTATCGGATGAAGGATAAGAATAATGCACTTAGTTATGTCAGAGGACTAGTTCAAAAAGAAAATGTAAGAACATTGTTTCAATGTCAGAAAAACTATACGAATACCATGTTTACGAACAAATGTCTGCTGGTATCGGTTCATCGGTGTATAACGATCAAAACTATGATACTGTCTATTTTGATGAAGAACTAGCCCACGATTTCGCCTCATGGATTTCTGGTGACTCAATGGAACCCAAATATCAAAATGGTTCTGTGGCTCTCATCCGTGAAACAGAGGTTTGATTATGATGGTGCAGTATATGCAGTAGTCTGTAATAATCAGACATACATTAAAGAGTTTACCAGGAAGAACAGGGTTTACGGTTAGTTTCTATCAATCCAAAATATCGAGATATTTTTCTTTCGTATGATGAAGATCCTAGAATTGTAGGGATTATTGTAGGGAATTTCTTACCTGTTGAACAGTGATATTGTTAATGTAAAATAATAATAGTGTATTATTTTTCTAGACAGGAGTATAAGTGGAAGATAAGATGAATAAAATCGGAGAAGACTCTAATGGTTCTTCTCCATTTTTTTATCTAATTGGTAATGTTGAAAATCGGAAGTGAAATGATACTTTCAAAGAATTCATTTTGAACACTAGCAAATGAAATAGAGCCCTGATGCAAATCAACAATTTGTTTTGAAATTTTTAGCCCAATTCCAGTCCGTTCCTAATTTTAGAAATATTCAATATTTTTAAAAGATAATTCATTAAGTTCAGCAATTTTTTCTGGTGAAGCTCCCTGTCCATTATCTTTGATCTCGACAATTACATTTGTATCTTTTTGAATAAGTGGATTCTTGTGTATACCCGCTTTTCGTTATGTAAAACAGAGTTGTAGATGATATTATGGATAACTCTTGTAATTAAAAACTGCTCAATCATGATAGATTGATTAACAAGTGAATAATCGTAATCAAATTCAAATTCAAATTCATTCAGATTTCTTGATTTAAAATATGGATGAGAATGTCTTTGAAGAAGGGGATAATTTTGTTTCAGTCTGATTTAATTTAAGATGACCGGATGAAAGAGCAGAGCTACTATATTTAAGTCATTTAAAACATTTTGGATGTAATAGGATTCCGTCAATATTGGACGAATATGTTTTTTAAACTGTGTATCTAGTTCAGAATCATTTAACAAGGACGCGTTAGAAATGATGACAGAAAGAGGTGTTTTGATATCGTGTGCAATACCTGAAATCCATTGCTCTTTAAAGACTTCATTCTCTTTGAGTAGAGTATCGGTTTGATTAATTGCAGTTGTAAGATATTCTAGTTCTGATATAGAATTTATTGGATTTTTAAACCATATGGGAGATTCTGAATAGCAGTTACAAGAGGCACAATTTTACGATTGATATGCGTCACGCCATAGTAGCAAGTAAAGAAGAGCGAAATAAAGGCAGTTGAAAAGCAATACTCCAAATGCTATTAGTGGAAACAGGCGAAGACTATCTATATCTAAGTAATTAAAACTATAACGAGCAATTTTATCTTTTGGAAAACCAACAACAATGATGTATCCACCTTTTATCTGACTAAAAACAGGATAATCTGAAAGATAATAGCGAGAAAACTGTAAAATGTCCCCGTAGTCAAATTGCGAAGGAACTTCTGTAGGTTTATACTGTTCGTACACTTGTTTTCCGAGTCTGCTTATCCAATACCACTGAGCCATAACTTTTGTTCTTTTAGACTAGAAATATCATTTCTAGGTATGTGGACGTTATTATTTGTGATGGTAATGTGTTCAGAAATTATTTTCACAGTCTCAGTAGCAGTTTGCTTTTTACTAATGTAGAAAACAAAACTGGCAATTAGAATAATATTGGTAATAAAGATAATGATGGAAGAAAAGATAAATTTCTTTAGTGAATACCTTAAAATTTTGGTTTGATTCATAATCATGATAACAATTTATACCCTAGCCCTTTAGCTGTCTTTAAATATTGAGGTTTTGAAGGATTTTCTTCTATTTTTCTCGAATTTTCCGAATATGTACAGTCAAAGATGTTTTCATAACCACAAGCTATCCACTCCCCAAATCGTATCACAGAGAGATTCGGTTGAAACGATGTAATTTTTATTATCGTAAAGTTTTTTCAAAATCTGAATTTCAATTGGCGTAATAGAAATTTCTGCTCCATTTTTTTGTACTGTTGCATTCCGAAAACTCACCACAGTCTGTCCAATCTGTATTGCTTCCTGTTCTGATTTATAGCTTCTCCGGAGCAGAGCCATAATCCGATAGATAAGATTTTTTGGAATGAAGGGTTTCGCATGACATAATCATCACCACCAGCATTGAAACCAGCTACCTCATCTTCCAGGATTATTTTTGGCAGTCAAAAAGAGGATAGGTGTATCGCCTTTTTTCGGATATGTTTTGCTAATGTGTAGCCATCCCCATCGGGTAGCATAATGTCCAAAAGGAAAAGGTCGAACTGCTCTATTTCAATCATGTCCAAACTAGATTCTATATCATGGGCTGATGTTAGATTGGAAAATCCGTAGGCAGTGAGAATATCTCTTATGGAAGAGTTTTAAAATTTTGTCGTCATCAATGATAAGGATGTGCTTATTCAGGAGTTGTTGTTTCAGGAAACTCATAATCTTACCTCGCTTATTTAAATTATACCATTTAAAAGAGTGAAAAAAAGAGAAAAATACTTTAATCTTAATGTAAAATTAAGGTTAGCTTAGTTTAAAATTAATCTAGCATGTCTATAATAAAGACATAACCTAGATAGAGATACTTCTCAAATTAATTTTAATCAGTGAGGTATTTCCAAATGGCTAAACAACAAATGAATCGTTGAGGAGGAAGTTCATAATGATTAGTAATGTTTCACAGATAAAAAACTTACAAAAAGGTATTTAAGGACACTCAGGTAGTTAACCTTAGTTCTCTTATCAGTTCAACAAGGTGAGATTTATGGTTTTCTAGGTCCAAATGGAGCTGGGAAAACAACAACCATGAAGATGATTTTTGTCTTTGATTTCTCGTACAGATGGGGATATTGAAGTGTTCGGTCAATCCATAGGTACGGACAAGCAGTATCTTAATCAGATTGGCTCTATGATTGAAGAACCGTCTTATTATCCTAATTTGACAGGCTATGAAAATCTCTTGGTTTTCCAAAAATCCTTGGATTTGATAAGAAAAATATTCAGGAAACCTTGAAAATTGTTGGGTTAGATCAACCTAAAAACAAGAAAAAATTGGTTAAAGATTATTCTCTGGGTATGAAACACGCGTTTGGCTTTAGCCTTTGCCTTGAGTCAAGAAACCGCGTTTTGTTGATACTGGATGAACCAACTAACGGGCTGGAGCCCAGCGGGATTCATGAAATTCGGGAACTGATTATCAAGTTGGCAAAAGAACAGGGCATCACTTGTCTTCATCTCTACCCATATCCTTTCTGAAGTAGAGCATATCGCTGACCGTGTAGGGATTATCAATCATGGTCAACTCGTTTACGAGGGAGAAATTCGTAAAATTCAGTCCAATAAATGGCTGGAAGTGCGTGGGGATTTTAGAGGTCGACGTGAAGCCATTAGCCAAAGTGTTATTTGGTTATCCGTGCAAGATGTTAGAAATACATGAGGATAAACTCAAGCTGACTAACCTTGCCGACCAGCAGATTTCTAGTTGTACGAGATTTAATAGTCGAGGAAGTTCCAATTTATGAAGTGAAGCAAGAGCAAGAAACCTTGGAATCTATCTTCCTCAAACTTAACCAAGGAGTGAGTCTTATGTTGAATAATTTGTCTATTAGAATTGCTCAAGGCAAAACAGAACCAAATCCTTCTTCATTATCATACTAGTTATGGGAGTCGGATTTGCTTGGGCAGTGCAGCCGCTACACGTTACCTAAATAGATAAGACATGCACCAGATTAACCTAATTTTCTATATGATAAAAAGTAAATGGCTTGATTCTCCCTATCGTGATTGCTCTCTTTGTATCCCGGATTGTCAAGAACGAGAAGGAGGGCAACACTTTCAAACTGCTTTTGGCAAATGGTGAAAATAGTACGGCATATCTTTCTGAGTAAGCTTGGCCTGACTATGTTCGTTTTGACCTTTCTCGCTATTTTGGAGGAGTAGTAGTCCAGTTGATTGCAAACTTTTCTGGTCTAGAAATGCCTGTTAGCCTAATCCTCTGGCAAATCGTCATTTCTTGCTAGCCTCTTTTGTCTTAACCATGTCTGTTTTGACTTTGCAGTTTTTACTGAAAAAAGCAGAGCATTGATAATGGCATTAGGGATTTTCGGAGGATTTCTTGGAGTTGGATTTGGTCATGCAACAGCTTTTCTACAGCTGATTTTCCATTTGGTGGTATAGCATATCTGTCTCTGGTGGATTACCAGAAAGTCGCCAGTCAAGTGAGTTATGTTTTGGCGACAAACCTAGGATTTAAACTCTTTACATATTTGCCAATAGCCTAATCTCATCTCTTCTTATCTCTCTATCTAGTTGAAAAGAAAGGAGGCAAGCTATGATGTCTTATCTATCAGTAGAATGGCGGAAAACCCAAAAATTTTCCATGTTGATGATTGGTATTTTCTTCTTAGCTTTTTGTAGCCTGATTGGTCTTGGTATTTACTTAGGTGCAGCTTATTCTATGGTTGCAGAAAGTGAAAAAGTGCCTGTTTTATGGGGACAATTGACCTTCTATTATAGCCAGCTTTTCTTTCCGATTTTGGTCAGCATTTATGTAGCCATGATGTTAGGAAAGAGTTTGATAGGAAAAATATTGAATTTCTCAGAGCTAATAATGTCAGTCTTGGGAAATTATTGTTGGCAAAAGAAATAGTAATTATCTTGTTTATTGCTTTCGTTTACGGTTGTTCTTGTTTGGTATTTTTATGTCAGTGCTCACCTAATTCATTTAGAAATTTCTAATTTGTTCACCTACCTCAAGTGGGATTTGTTGGGGATTTTGGAACAATTAGTATGATGGCAGTACAGTTTTTGTGACAGCTAAAACTCGTGTTTTCAGTAAATCTGTGGAATTGGTGCTATTGGTACCTTCGTAGGATTTATGATGATTTTTGTATCAGATAAATTATCTTTAATCTATCCCTACTCCCAAGCTATGGTGGCAATGCGGTCACGAATTTGATAGACTTTAATTTAGTGGAAATTTTGCTGTTTATCATTGTAAATATTCTTCTGTGGGTATTTTCATACATTGAGTAATAAAGAATTGCATAAGTAATGCGAAGACTCTCCGGAGTCTTTTTATTTGAAAAAACACCTATTCAGGAAAATGGGTGTGAATAATGTTATTTATATCCATATTGTTTTAGGCGTTTTTATATGCTTCGCTACCCCTTTAAGATAGTAGTCGTGCTTAACTCCGCTAATATCAACAGCAGAAAAGACCTACTCTTTAAATGAATAATCTTCTGATCGACTCGTAATATTTTGTCCAGTTAATTCGATCGTATTCTTTTGTTTGTTAATGGTAAAGCTGTCGGCTTCTCCATGCTCAATGGAAGCATTTTCTCCTTTAATAGTAAACGCCAACTCGTTTCTTTCACTTGAGATCCAATAATACTCACCATCCAAAGATTGGTAGTTGCATTTTGAGCAAGCAATTAACGTAATTATTGATAATGACAACAATAATATGCTAACAATTTTCTCATGTTTCTCGCCTCTTCTATGATATTACTATACAAAATAATATTACAAAACTGTATTAATGCTCTGTTATAATGGAAATTTCAAATAATGTCCATTATAACAGACATTAATAAATATAGAAAAGATCTATATTTGGCTATAGTTTTACTAAATCTCTACGACTATAGATTAAAAATGTATACACTTCTATTTTACAAGTTCAACTTAAGAAAATCCCAATTACAACCATTTAACAAGTAATATAAAAAGAGTTCAATTGTCAATCCCTTTTTTAGATAAAGAAAATGATAATGGTGCTACCAGTAGGATTAACCTAAATAAGTTTTAATTTTCTTTTCAAGAAAATCAATATGTTGGTTAATTTCAGTTTGTTGCTTATGAAGTTCATCAAGTTGGAAAAATAGTAGTCTAAGTCGTTGAGGAATTGTGGAGTCTCCTTTATATCTTAGGTCAGCGTATTCTTGCATATTTTTAATAGACATTCCCGTCTTTTTTAATCTAATAATGAATTGGGCCCACGCTATATCAAGTCATCATAGTATCTGCGATTATTTTCTTCTCTGGCCAGTAAATCAATTTTTCTTGCTCATAGTATCGAAGTGTGGGAATAGGAAGTCCAGTTTTTTAGTAAATTCTCCAATAGAATGATGTAAGCCATAATATTTCCCCCTTTATTTTTATTATTTAGCATAATTTTTAAAAATTAAAAATTTTCAGTTTTCTCTTGACATAAAGTGCGCTTTACTATGTAAATACATAGTATCAAAGGAATTTGATATAAAGCTAGGAGGAGTAATACCATATAGACGAAAAATTGGTTTGAAGGAATAGAGGCTCCAAAGGGGCTTAGTGATAGGCTGTCAAGAACCTTGATGGGAACAGCGACTCTTATAAAAATGCAAATAGCAATCTAGTAACGAGGAGAAAATAGTATGGAACAAACGAAGAACTATACTTGTATTACTGGAGCCAGTGCTGGTATAGGAGCGGAGACAGCAAGACAATTTGCAAAATTAGGAACGAATCTTAGTTTTAATTGCTCGACGTCAGAACGACTAGAAAAATTGAAGCAAGATATTTTGAACCATTATCCGGATTTAGATGTTGTTATTAAAGTTGTTGATTTATCGAAGTCAGTAATGTTTTGCTCTTTATGAAAGCTTGAAAATATATGACATTACTACGCTAATAAATAATGCTGGTTTTGGAAATTATGATAAGGTTGAATCTCAAGATTTAGAAAAGATAATAACATTAATCCATCTAAACATTGAAGCTTTTAACAATTCTATCAACTCTATATGTGAGAGATTATAAAGATTGTAAAGGCGCTCAATTGATTAACTTATCATCTAGAGGCGGATACATGATGGTTCCAAATGCAGTTACACTGGCAAGTAGAATTTTATGTCAGTGCTTTTACAGAAGCTTGGCATTGGAACTAGAGGCAAATCAACATCAATTAAAAGCTAAGGTTTTAGGCTCCAGCTGCCACAAAAACGGAATTTGGTCAAGTTGCTACAGATTCTAAAGAATATGATTATGATGAGCATTTTGCTAAATATCACATAAGTGAAGAGATGGCACAATTTTTGATGCGGAATTAGTATCAAAGTGACAAAGTTGTTGGTTTAGTTGATGTTACAAATTTTGAATTTCATCTTAGCGGACCACTACTTAATGATAATTATTTTAATAAATAGATATAATATGTATTGAATAGTATAGTTGTAGCCATTTTATGACAAGAAGAAAGCTTCTGAAATGTTAGATTTCAGAAGCTTTTATTCTATCTATTATGATTTAAACCTTGGTAAGTTATAATTTTCTGTGATATTTAGGATATTTAAAAATATAGAAGTATTTTTGTAGACTAATTTACAATTTTTCCAGTATTTTACCAAGTAGTTCTTCTAACTTTCCTAAATCTCCATAGACTGTTCCGTCCATATAAAGATTGTAAACCTCGTCATCTTGCTCCACACGTATTTGTGCAGAATATCCTTTTGACAGTGCTAAGGAACGAATAACTTCTCGTTGAGTTTCGTCCATTACCTTCTCCGGAAGGGATGGAAATAATTAAGATTATCAAGAATTTTTGCTAATTGTGTTAATAATCCCATCTTTTGAATTAGCAGTTTGATAATAGGTATGAATAAGGCGGTTTATACATACTTAGGCAGTACTGAAAGATTGTATTGACATAAAAGGATTCCCATTTTTTGAGATATTCACCTTTGTGAAATTGCCCCGCCCAAGCATAGACATCTTGAAATAAATATTTATGAATGGCTCAAATATCACTAATGGAATATACTTCAATGGTTTTCAAGCGCAAGTCTGCAAGCCTTTTAGTAACGAATAAATGCTCATTCCGATAGGCTTCTTCAATATTTGTAATATTTTGTTTGTTGATTAAGACTGTAGAATTTGGATAGGTATATTGGTGATTGGGGTCAATGACTCATAGCCTTCGTATTGATTTTTAACCAATATTCAATTCCTTTCGTTTGTTGATAACATAAGTTTTTAAATCAATCACATCTTGACATAGGAACTATGATCCCAATAGCATACCAGACAGTATCAAAATCTGAAAAGTTATCAAAGGAATTCCTAAAATTGTTAATTCTTCTTTATTCACATCAAGAGTCATGGCATCACCTCCTTATATAGAGTTATCCTTATTATACTATAAAATCAGTATTTTCACCTAAAGGATAGAGAGCAAAAGATATATGTAAGCGTATAGATTAATACTTAGAACTAAAAATATTCCCCTGTTTTTAACCCAACTGAAAACCCATACTTTCCAAACCAAATGTTACTATTTGTAAGTAAAAGAACAAATAACAAAAGAGAGCTTCACACTAAAGTTCCTCTTCTTTTAAATATCCGAATCATTATTTTTATCATTCAAAAAGGTAGTGAAAAAGGTAGTGATTCGATTGATTTATATTATGTAATGGAAATTTGAAATTTCAAAATTGCTTCAAATCAGTGTTTAACGTCTATTGACGTGTAGTGAACCTATTTCACTTCTGTAAACACAACGTGTTTGCGAAGTTTTGGTGAGTATTCTTCAATTGAAGACAGTCTGGAGTGTTACGTTTGTTTTTGAAGTAAGGTACAAGCGTTCACCAGATTCTTTGTGTTCAAGTGTAATATTTACGCGCATGGTATCTCCCTTCTATTATTCAGCTGATGCAGCTTTAGCGATCTTACGTCCTTTGTAGTATCCTTTAAGTGATACACGGTGGAGCGTGAGTAATCTCCAGTTGCTTCGTCAAAGTTTTACAGATGGAGCTGTTACTTTGTAGTACGTACGACGTTTGTTTTTCTTCGCTTTTGATGTGCGACGTGCAGGTACTGCCATTTCTCGTTTTCTCCTTTAAGATATAAATTCAATTAGGTTTGATTTTCATCAACTTTGCAACAGTATAACAAAACTTTTTGTAAGTAAAGTTACTTGACAAAAATTGTTAAAAATCTCCCCGCCCCATCAAATGGGACAGGAGTTCTCGTAAGGTCTATTTCAAATGGCTCATCAATCGTTTCCGAAACGTATTTGCCATCTTTTTCGTTGTTTGACACATTCTGTCAGCAGGTACTCGATCTGCCCATTGACCGATCGAAAGTCATCTTCTGCCCATGATGCGATAGCAGCATATAACTGGAAGCTGACAATCTAAGTGGAATCTGCTTTTTCTTTTGGTCAGCCATTCTTAATAGAGACTTCCCGTATTAACAATTGGTTGTGCATCATGAGTTGCCACAGAGGACGACAAGAAGGTTCGAGAGAACCATGGCTGCCTTCCGTTCTTCGTCTAGCTCTACAATCTCTCCTTCGCTCAGGCGTTCAAGGGCCATTTCAACCATCCCAACTGCTCCGTCGACAATCATCTTCCGCGCATCGATAATGGCAGAAGCTTGTTGGCGTTGAAGCATGACAGCTGCGATTTCTGGAGCATAGGCCAAGTAGTGGTAATACGAGCTTCAGAATTTCGAGCCCAGCTTCTTTTACGACGTGCTGAATCTCTTCTCCGAATACGACTGGCCACAATTTCACTGGAACCCTTAGACTACCCTCATCTGCCTGGCCGTCTCCTGTCGTATCGACATTAGGAGCTACATCATAAGGATAGATGCGGACAATATTACGAAAGAGCACTATCACTGCAATAGAGATATTCTTTGTGAATTATCCACATTGAAGACTGCTTTAGCCGTATCCACTACACGCCAAGTGACTGCAATACCGATTTCTGCAGGTCTTCCCAAACAGTCATTAATCTTCTGACGAGAGTTATTCAGGTCATCACTTTTAAGGAAATATTCTTTTTACCTGTCCGATAGAAATATTGTTACCTTCTGCTGTTTGTCTGACAGAACATAGGTGCTTCCAGGTGGTACATCACCACTTTGGCCCAAGCGGGTGTTATTGGCAGGATTGACAGCGACACAGAAGGGATTGACAGTAAATACCCACTTCTCGAATGGTTCCAATATAGTTCCCAAACAAGGTCAAAACCAAGGCCTCTTGCGGTTTAATAGATTTTTGATCCCCGCATAGCACCAGACTAGCAATAAAGAGAAAATACAGGTAATAACTGCAATCGCAAGTGGAAAACCTTCGTAGACTAGCAATCGCACATAATAAGGCTAAACACTAAGACAAGATCCCCAACTAGCAAGCCTATAAGGGCAGCTAAGCCGTTTTCTTTTGGGTTAAAAATTTTTTCTTCCATGGGACGAACCCTTCTTTCTTTGTGATATCTAAATGATATCACGTTTTAACTACAAAGTCAAGATATAACTGTAAATTATTTTAGCAAGAAACCGAGCAAGCTAAATTGTCTGAGAAATTCAGAATTTTCTTCTGTCTTTGGGCCTTCTTTTATGCTATAATGGTAAAAAATGAACGAGAGGAATGACATGACAGAATTAGACAAACGCCATCGTAGTAGTGTCTACGATAGCATGGTAAAATCTCCCAACCGTGCCATGCTTCGCGCGATGGGAATGACCGATGAAAGTTTTGAGAAACCGATTGTCGGAGTGATTTCGACATGGGCGGAAAAATACCCTCGTAACATCCACCTTCACGATTTTGGGAAACTGGCCAAAGAAGGCGTGAAAGATGCAGGTGTTGGCCAGTCCAATTGGCACTATTACGGTTGCGGATGGGATCGCTATGGGGACTCTGGTATGCGCTTCTCCTTGACGTCTCACGACATCATTGCGGATTCTATCGAAGCAGCGATGGGTGGTCACAACGTGGATGCCTTCATATGGCCATCCAGGGCTGTGATAAGAACATGCCTGGATCGATGATTGCCATTGCCAATATGGATATCCCAGCGATCTTTGCTTATGGTGGGACTATTGCTCTGGTAATCTGAACGGCGAGGATATCGACTTGGTTTCTGTTTTCGAAGGGATCGGGAAATGGAACCATGGTGATATGACCGCTGAAGAAGTGAAAGATCTTGAATGTAATGCCTGCCCTGGCCCTGGTGGCTGTGGTGGGATGTATGCGGCTAACACCATGGCGACAGCGATTGAGGTCCTTGGGCTGAGCTTACCAGGTTCCTCTTCTCACCCTGCTGAATCAGCTGATAAGAGCGCTGATATCGAAGAAGCAGGTCGTGCAGTTAATGAAGATGCTGGAGATGGGACTGAAACCATCTGACATCTTGACCCGTGAAGCCTTTGAAGATGCCATTACAGTAACCATGGCGCTAGGTGGTTCCCACCAATGCCACCCTTCACTTGCTCGCGATCGCTCATGCGGCTAATGTGGACTTGACGCTTGAAGACTTCAACGATTTCCAGAGCGCATACCTCACTTGGCAGACGCGAAACCTTCAGGGAAATACGTTTTCCAAGACCTTTACAATGTCGGTGGCAGTGCCAGCTGTCTGGGAAATACCTTCTGAAGAATGGTTTCCTTCATGGGGATCGCATCACATGTACCGGTAAACGGTGGCTGAAAACTTAGAATCCTTCGCTGATTTGACACCAGGTCAAAAGTCATCATGCCACTTGAAAATCCAAACGTGCGGATGGTCCATTGATCATCTTGAAGCGAACTTGGCTCAGAAGGTGCGGTTGCCAAAGTATCAGGTGTGAAAGTTCGTAATATCACGGGTCCTGCTAAGGTCTTTGACTCGAAGAAGCTGCCATTGAAGCGGTCTTTCCGGATGAAATCGTGGATGGCGACGCGTTATTGTTCGTTTCGTGGGTCGAAGAGGTGGTCCTGGTATGCCGGAAATGCTGTCCTTATAGCATCCGACGATCGTTGGTAAAGGCCAAGGAGATAAGGTGGCCCTCTTGACAGACGGGCGCTTCTCCTGGTGGTACGTATGGTCTCGTTGTTGGACACATCGCGCCTGGAGCTCAGGTCGGCGGTCCAATCGCCTATCTCCATACAGGGGATCTGGTAACAGTAGACCAAGATACTAAAGAAATCATCCGTACGTCTCAGACGAAGAGTTGGCGAAACGCAAGGCAGAAACAACCTTGCCACCGCACTGTATAGCCGTGGGGTTCTGGGTAAATACGCCCATATCGTTTCTTCCGCATCACGTGGTGCTGTGGACCGACTTCTGGAATATGGAACAGTCCCGGTAAACAGTAATTACAAGGACGACTTTGTCCAAAGAGAGTGGGACAGAAATCGGTCATTCGTTGGGAATTCGATTTCGTCGTCCCGCCTCCGCACAGTTGAGTAGGGCTGTGAAAGCTGATGAAATCAGTGTAGTAGAGCCCACTCAACCACCGCGTCTTGCTCGACAATCCAAAAATAATTGAGAGGCTAGGACTTTTGTCCCAGCCTCTTGTACACTCAAAGTCGCTATTTTTAACCCTATCCGCTGAATCGTATGAATATTACTTTTTGGGGGATTTGAGTGTATCATCTGTCATTTTTCTTGTAAATCCGTCTATAATTTGCTATAATTGTGACTAATCGAATCAATCCTTTAATACTGTCAGAGAGGCAGGCAAGGAGCTATGGAAATGAAAGGCCTGGGGAAGACCAGCCTATATTTTTGTATCTCCTTGTTGTGGGGAGATTTCCTTGTATGTTGTGAAAATGTGAGTTTGATACAAAGAAATCGTTGATGGAGCATGAAGCACTCCTTACGGATTTGGTCATCGAAGGTAGACACTTTTGTTCAGCCATAGCTTGTCGCATCTTAATTTTAGGAGGTTTCGATCGTGAATGACGTTAAATATGATGTGAATGATATGCCAAAACCAGGCTTGCTGGTTGGTTTATCTTTCCAGCATTTGTTTGCCATGTTTGGGGCGACAGTGCTGGTGCCGATTTTGGTTGAGTTGATCCTGCCATTGCTTTGTTCTCATCTGGTTTGGGGACCTTGGCTCACTGACAGTGACCAAGTATAAGATTCCTGTTACATGGGGTCTAGTTTTGCTTATATTGCTGCTATGCAGATGTTGATGAAGACTGATGGAATCGCAGCAGTTGCCCAAGGTGCCATGGCGGGCGGTTTGGTCTACTTGTTTGTAGCTCTGATTGTTAAGCATGCGGGTAAAGATTGGATTAATAAGGTTCTTCCACCAATCGTGGTTGGTCCCATTATCATGGTAATTGGTTTGAGTCTTGCGGCGAATGCAGTCACTGATGCGACAACCTTAAATAAAAGTTATAGCGGTTATGCTCTATTGATTTCGATGGTGACCTCTTTGCGGTTATCCTCTTTAACATGTATGGCAAGAAGATTGTCCGGTGTCGTCCCAATTTTACTTGGATTAATTGTGGGCTATATTTTCTCATTGGCTCTTGGTTTGATAACAGGACATAGTTTTGTCAATTTCTCAGAGGTAAGTGCGGCGCATTGGATTCAAGTTCCAAACTTTGACATTCCATTTGTGGATTATAGCTTTAAGCTCTATCCAAGTGCGATTTTGACCATGGCTCCGATTGCCTTTGTGACTATGACGGAACATTTTGGCCACCTCATGGTTTTAAATAGTTTGACTGAGCGTGATTACTTCAAGGATCCAGGGCTTGATCATACGCTTACTGGTGATGGCTTGGCACAGATTATTGCTGGATTCTTTGGAGCTCCTCCGGTCAACCTCTTATGGGGAAAACATTGGGGTGATGGCCCTTAGTAAGGTCTACTCAGTTTACGTTATTTCAGGCGCAGCAGTGATTGCGGTTGTCATGAGCTTTATTGGGAAGCTATCAGCACTCTTGCACTCTATTCCAACTCCTGTATTGGGAGGTTTGTCTATTGCCCTCTTTGGGGTTATCGCTGCTAGCGGTTTGAAAATTTTAGTTGAACATGAATTAATTTTGATAATAAAAAGAATCTCTTGATTGCAAGTGTGATCCTAGTATCAGGGATCGGTGGTTTGATGATTGACCTTGGTGGTCTTCAAATCACGGGTGTGGCAACGTCAACGATTCTAGGAATTGTGTTGTATCAAATCCTTCCAGAACCAAAAGCTGATGAGGCTAGTTTGTTCCGGTATTGAAAAAAGTTATAATAGGTTCAATCATCATAACAAACGAGGAACAAACTCTGATGGCAGAGCTGGTGTTCCTCGTTTTTATTATGGATCGGATTTCCGAAGAGCATTCCTTCATTAGTTGACTGCGTTTCTTAAATAATCGCACTGTTATCGTGGTGGAAGACCAGGGCGATGCGCGCCCGTATCGGCTGATTCGTGTAATTTTCCAGCCGGGTGACCAAGTCACTTCAACCTTGACATCTTCGATCCCCTCGATTTCTCTTAGGCGAGCGACGATTTCGATCGGAAGGCTCTCAGCACAGCCACAAGCCGTATCGGTAAAGGTCATAACCACCTTGCAAGTGCCGGCTTCATCTAGATGGGATCTCGTAGATCAGTCCTAGGTTATAGACATCTAACTCAACATCGGTATCAAATACAAGCTCCAATTTTTCCGGATTAACGACTTCGCTGGTGGCCAGGGGGCGCGGTCATTGATTTTGATATCCTCTCTACTCATCGCAAGATCCTTTTCAGTGTAGTACTGGCTTCCGATCGCCTCATAATTCGGCCGATAAGGCAGAGAAGAGAAAGATGTCGTGAACGTGTGGGACAAAGGAATGTGCGGTCCGCCTCCATTTCTCTCTTCGAATTTGTGGTAAAATAGAGGCAAAAAGTAAGACAAAAGGATGAAGGCTATGAAACTACAAAAACCAAAGGGGACCCAGGATATCCTTCCCCGTGCATTCAGCAGAAATGGCAATATGTAGCAGGCTTTGCACGCAAGCGTCTTTGCGCCGACACAATTATGATGAAATCCCGCACACCGATCTTCGAAAACAGCTGGTGAAGTCATCAGCCGTTCAGTAGAGGATACGGCGGATATCGTTACCAAAGAAATGTATGACTTTTATGATAAGGGAGACCGTCATATCACGCTTCGTCCAGAAGCGAACAGCTCTGTTGCCCGTCCGCTCCTATGTAGAAAAATAAACTCTTTGCGCCTGAGGTACAAAAACCAAGCAAGTTCGATTACATAGGCCCAATGTTCCGTTACGAACGTCCTCAAGCAGGTCGTTTGCGTCAACTCCACCAAATCAGGGTAGAATGCTTTGGATCGAGCAATCCTGCAACGGATGTCGAAACCATTGCCATGGCTTGCGCAATTCCTGAAGAACTCGGAATTGACAACGGTGACACTTGCACTTGAACACCCTTGCGGAAGCCCTGCCAGTCGTCAAGCTTATCGTCAAGCCTTGATCGATTACCTCTCTTGCCAATGAAGGATCAATTGTCTAAGGACAGCCAACGTCGCTTAGCAGAAAATCCCGCTTCGTGTTTTGGATTCAAAAGAAAAAGAAGACAAGGCAGCGGTTGAACAGGCTCCTTCCATCCTTGTGACTATCTAGATGAAGAAAGCCGAAGCGCACTTTGATGCGGTTTCGCTCCGGATGTTGGAAGACTTGGGGTAGCCTATGTCATCGATACCAATATGGTGCGTTGGCCCGGATTACTACAACCACACGATTTTTGAGTTCATTACAGAAACTGAAGCTGCAATGAATTGACAGTCCGTGCGGGTGAGTCACGACTACGTGATGGTCTGATGGAATACTTCGGTGCCCTCCAAGACAGCTGGTTTCCGGTCAGTATCGGTCTGGAACGGATCCTTCTCGTTCTTGAAAAGAAAGGTGATTGAATTACCGATTGAAAACAGGCCCAGATGCCTATATTGCCGTCCCAGGGAGATGAGGCCAATGAAGCGGCGCTTAGCTGCTGTCTGGGCAGCCCTTCCAATCCACAGGTTTCAAGGCAGAACGTGACTATCTTGGACGTAAGCTCGAGGCAAGCACAACTTAAGCCAGCAAGATGTCTTTGCGGCCCAAAACCTTGATTACCTTAGGAAGCAGTGAGGTTGAAAGTGGTCAAGTCACCGTGAAAAACAACCAAACCCTGTCAAGAAGTAACGGTAGCTCTTGAAAGCTTGAAGAAAGACTTCCCATCTGTTTTAGCAGAGTTGGGATTGGCTTGATCTGAACGGGAAAAGACAAGGGCAAACAAGATTGTATCTGGGAGTAGGGGCAAAATGGTTGCTCCCTGCTCTCTTTTATCTTGATTCATGTTTGCCGACCTTTGCCGAGATTTGGCGAAAAAGCCGTTAGATCTTCTGACATTTATGGAGATACTGAGAAAGACTACTAGTAAAGGAACGAGACAGTCATGCTTACATTGGTTTGCCAATCAGCACGAGATGAAAAAAATACTGTAACAAAGCAGTCAGAGCCATCCTTCAAGGATTGGCGACAGATGGCGGTTTTGTTTACTCCAGTCTCTTATCCTCAAGCAGAGCTGGACTTTGATACTCCTCAAAGATCGCTTCTTACCCAGAAGTGGCCGAAGCTTGTTTTGTCGGCCTTTTTGGACGACTTTACAGCAGACAAGAGTTGGACTACTGTAATTTCATCATGCTTATGACAGGAAGTTTTGATACCCCAGCCATTGCATCCTCTTGTCCAAACCTTCCGATGGGCAATACAATTTGGAACTCTTCCACGGCTCCACTCATTGCCTGTGATAGGCTTTGTCGATCTTGCCTTACCCTTATGACAACAGCAGCTAAAAAGCACGGTTTGGAAAAATGAAATTCGTCATCTTGACGGCGACTACTGGGAGACACGTGGAAAAAGCTGCCATGGCAGGTTTTGCCGATGTTCCAGTGGAACAGAGATTATTGTCTTTTTATCCAAAGATGGATTGTCAGCAGGAAGGTTAAGAATTGCAAATGACGACTCAAACTGGGGACACGTACCCACATGTCATCGCGATCGATGAAACTTTGACGATGCTCAAAACCAATGTCAACACACATGTTCAATGACGTGGCGCTTCGTGAAAAATTAGCAGCCAACAAGATGCAATTCTCATCAGCCAACTCTTTATGAACATTGGCCAGTTTGGTTGCCTCGCAACTTGACTATTACGTATACGCTCTATGCGCAGTTGGCTGCAAAGACAGGCCAAATCACAGCGGGAGAAAAAAGTCAACTTTACCGTCCCAACAGGAAACTTTGGAAATATCTTAGCAGCTTTCTATGCCAAACAAATCGGTCTTCCAGTTGGAAAATCAGATCTGCGCGTACCAATGAAAACAATGTCATGACAGACTTCTTCAAACACATGTCTACGATAAGAAGCGTAGAGTTCAAGGCGACCACCAGTCCATCGATGGATATTTTTGGTCTCTTCAAACTTCGGAACGCTTGATTTCCACTTGGTAGGCAATGATGCCACAAAGACCACAAAGGAATTGATGGGAAGCCTCGTTGCTACAGGTCAGTATCAATTGTCCAAGCTTTGATGCAGACATCTTAGATTTGTTTGCGGCAGCACAGCAGATTTGAAGCAGAAACTGCTGCAGAGATCAAGCGGGTCTATGAGGCGTCTGATTACATCGAAGACCCTCATACAGCCGTAGCATCAGCCGTTTTATCCAAAAATACCCGGACCCAAACAGGGGATGCTGCTAAACAGTCATTGCCTCTACAGCAAGTCCTTACAAATTCCCTGTTGTGGCAGTAGAAGCGGTGACAGGCGAGACAGGTCTAGTAGGCGATTTCGAAGCCTCGAAGCAACTACACTACACTCTCAGGTGTTCCTGTGCCACCGGCTGCGGGCGGCCTTGAAACTGCACCGGTTCGCCATCGTACAAGCGTGGCAGTCGAAGACATGCAAGCAGCCGCAGAAGACTACTTGGGACTTTAATTCTCTGTATTAGAAAGATCAAAAGAGCCGTTTGGCTCTTTTTATATACTCAAGAATTCATACAAAAAAATCTTAAATATCGCCCTTCCTGCCATGGTGAAAATTTCATGCAAAATGCTGAAGGGCATGGTGGACTCTTATTTAGTGGCTCACCTGGGCCATCGATTGCCATTGCAGGTGTTTCGTCGTGCGACGGAAGGTTCATCATCAACGCATCTCATCAAGCTCATCCTTTTAATGGCGCTGGGTGCGGCAGTCGCCAGTGTCATGTCCAAAAGCTTGGGTGAAAAAAATCAAGAAAACATTGGCCTTACCATGCGACAGAGTCACCGAAGGTGACCTCACTGTTGAGTGCTCTCTTAGGAGGAGCATCGCTGTTGTTTGGACGCCAGGATGATTTCGCTGCTGGGGACTATGAAGCCGCAGTAGCCGGAAAGCGGGGGATTTACCTCTTCCTTGGTCGGCGGGACCATTGTTCTCTTTAGGCTTGATGACGACCTTGGGCTCCTTGGTCTCGGGTGGCCAACAATCCACGTCTTCCTATGTATGTGAGCCTGTTGACCAAATGTTTGAATGCTCTATTCTCCTCTGTGGCCATTTCCCTTTTGGCTGGGGCATTGTCGGCGCAGCTTTGGGGACGGTGCTGGCCCGTCTGGTGGGCGTCATCTCTTCTTGTGGCACAAGGTCCAGCTACCTTTTGCACCCCCTCGTCGGGGATTGGATCGTAAAGCTCTGGAACTCAGCACCTCCCAGCTGCCGGAGAGCGGCTGATGATGCGGAGCCGGAGATGTGGTGATCATTGCGATCGTTGGTTTGCTTTGGGACCGAGGCAGTCGCGTGAAATGCTATCGGAGAACCCTCACCCAGTTTAATTATGCGCCTGTATTTGGAGCGGGCCTACAGCGACAGTTTGTGCCCAGCAAAGCACGGAGCCGGCGAAGGTGACCTTGAGCAGATTGCCCGCCTTCGAAAAGCAGTCTTACTGCTTGTCCTTTGTGTGTCATGTTACCTATTGCCTTGGGAATCTTTTTTTGGGGGCACTCTTCTGACCCATCTCTACACACAGGATGTGAAAGCGGCAGAAGCTAGCCTATCGGTTGTCCTCACACTCTTTGTTGGGAACACCATTTACAGCAGGAACGGTCATCTACACAGCTTGTTTGTGTCAAGGCTTGGGAAATGAAACTTCCATTTTTATGCAAACGACGACTGGTATGTGGGTCATCTCAATTGGAGCTTCGGTTATCTGCTTGGAGTAACCCTTGGCTTTGTGCCTTCCAGGGGTCTGGACTGCAGGACGCCGCTGGACAATGGCTTTCGTTGGCTATTTTTGAGTCAGCTATATAGACGAAAAGTAGGAGAGGAGAAAAAAATGACAAAACGCGAGCCTTTATTTGGGATTTGGATGGGACCTTGCTGGATTCCTATGATGCGATTCTGGCTGGTCTTGAGGAGCCCTATGCAACTTATCGAAAGCTTCACCCTTTGACCGAGCCGGCATTAAAGACTACATCTTGAAGCGATTCGGTCCAAGATCTTCCGTGGCCGTGGCGGAGGAGTATCATCTGGATGTGACCGACTTGAATCATCGTCGAGCAGAAAGTCTAGCAGAGAAAAATGCCCAGGTCCTTCTGATGGATGGGGCGCGTGATGTCCCATCCTGGGCACAAGAAGCTGGAAATTGAGCAGTTTGTCTATACCCATAAGGGAGAGAGAACGCCTTTGTCATCCTGCGGGACTTGTGGTTTGGAATCTTTTTTACAGAGATTTTGACCAGTCAAAAGTGGTTTTGCCCGCAAAGCCTGACCTATAGCTGCTAGGTAACTGATGGAGAAGTACGGGGTGGAGCCAGAAAATACCTGCTACCATTGGGCAGATCGGAGCCTGGATATTGACTTTGCAAGAAATAGCCAGATTCAGAGTATCAATTTCTTGAGCGTTCTGACTTATCAAGGTAATCATCAGATGAACACCTTACTAGAATATTCCAGTTATTTTAAACGCTTAGAAAGAATCTGTAAGGAATTTGTTTTTCATTTTGAAATAAAGTCGTAAGCTTTCTTTAAGAAATGTCCGCTATAATAGAACCATAAACTTAAAGACCTCCTAACTTTGTTTAGAAAAATCCTAAAACTTTTCTTTTTCATAACAATCTCCCTAAGAGTCGCCAAAATCCAGGCGGCTTTTTGTGCGGAAAAACAGTGCGCAAGCCTTCTTTCCTTGCAAGAGGATATGAAAATATTTTATAACTGATTAGTCAACTATTGATCTATCAAAAATAATACGGAGAAGGAATATATGGCGAAATAAATGATTTGCTCTACCAACTACGCTTGGCAGATCAATCAACTACGCAACTCTTTGAAAAGCGCCTAGGGATTAGCTTAACACGTTATCAAATTTTGCAGGATTTATTAGAACAAGCACCTTGCAATCAGATCGCGGTTCAGGAGCGCTTGCAGATTGATCCAGCGGCTTTAACCCGGCATTTCAAAATATTGGAAAAGGAAGGATTTGTCCATCGAGTCGAAATCAAAGAACCAGCGGGAAATCTTGAATTCATTTGACGGATACGGCCTATAATCGTTTGGTCAAACATCCCCCTCGCCATCATGTGGCGGTGAAAGAACAGATGAGTCGGATTTTGACGGCTCAAGAACAAGAGCAATTTTCTTACCTGCTGGACAAATTAGTATCTGGCATTGAACAAATAACAGTTGAATAAAAGGAGAATCTACGATGTCATTACTGACGATTATTTTAGCAAGTCTTGCTGCACTGGAGCATTTGTATATTTTTTATTTGGAGAGCATCTAGAACACATCTGATACCACAAGTCGGGTTTTCAACATGGATAAAGAAGAACTCGCTCGCCCATCTGTGACCTCTTTATTTAAGGAATAAAGGAATCTACAATGCCTTGATTGGTGGCCTTCCTCTTGTATGGATTGTTTGTCTCTAGAAATAGTGAAGTTGTTACGATTTTTGTGCTTTTATTATTGGAGGCTGCAGCCTACGGTGCGATGACAGCCAATAAAAGATTATCTTGACCAAGGTGGTCCTGCAATTCTAGCTTTATTGAGTATCCTATTGTTGGGATAAAAAGGACGGGCACCACTAAGGGCTCTTAAGCTGATTTTATTAAATTGAGTGTAGAAAAAGTATAAAAAAGACTAAAAATTTTATTGACTTTCAAGAAAAGGTTATAATGGTAGCAACAGAAAGTAATGAGTCAGCTATTTTCAGGGAGCTTGTGGGAATTGTGCATACAATAGCGACTGATGAAATTGGACTGTTATGATTAATGAATTCTAACCTTATGTGAATTCGGTTGGCACCCCTTACCGTGCAACTCCTTGATAGAGATAGAGATGTAGGGAAAGACCAGCTATTTTTCCCTATAAAGAAGTGGCACCGCTTGGACACTACGCCCCTCACACAGTTTTGGTGAGGCTTTCTATGTGCCTAGCAAGCGAAGCGAGCTTAGGCACATTGATCCCAAAGCGAGAATTGAGCGATGGGATACCCTTGCTCGCCTTAGCAAGCGACGTAGGGTGCGTTGAATTCCTTAGAATAAAAGAGTTCTAGAAGAGAGGTTTCTGATATGAAAAAAGTTTTATCTGCTGATGTGTTGAGTCCAATTTTGGCTTATATGCGTTTGGATGCGCCCCATAAAATGATCTTGGAGTCGATCCCTCGTGAAAAAGAGAATGCGCGTTTTTCAATTGTAGCCTATCGGCCAGTCAGTGAAGTCTAAGTTTGAACATGGTGTCCTCTATTACAATGATCAAATTGTCGAAGAGGATCCTTTGGACTTTTTGAATCGCATCACGGTCAAAACGAAAACTTCTGAAGAGCTTCCTTTTAACGGTGGGGCGATTGGATTTGTCGGCTATGACTTGATTGGCCTCTATGAGAACATTGGTTCCATTCCGGAAGATACGATCGGCACACCAGATCTTCACTTTTTCTTATATGAGAGCTATGTGATTTTTGATCACAAAAAGGAAAAGGTCTATGTGGTGGAAGAGAACCTCTATAGTGGACGGAGTGAAGCAGAGCAAGCGTCGAGCTTGAGCAAGTATTAGCACATGATTGGCAAGACCTGCAAAAGAAGAGTTTCAGGACAAGGATCTGCAT
Organism: Streptococcus sp.; assembly: GCA_047241705.1. GTDB lineage: Bacteria > Bacillota > Bacilli > Lactobacillales > Streptococcaceae > Streptococcus. The sequence goes on along the minus strand of JBKTJB010000001.1, from coordinate 521,184 downwards.
GCACTTCATTTCCACAATCATTTGGAGCAAAAAGAGTTTGAGGAAATGGTGGCCCTAGCGCGGGACTATATTCGAAAGGGATATGTTCCAATGCGTGCTCAGTCAACGTTTTTCAGCTGATTTTTCAGGAAACCACAGATTATTACCGCAATTTGCGTGTGACCAACCCTTCGAATTATCTCTACTTTATGATTTTGGGGAGTACCAAATTATCGGGGCCAGTCAGAAAGTCTGGTCTCGGTCAAGGATCGAGTGGTGACAACCAATCCCATTGCGGGCACGCGTCCCAGAGGGACTCGATGAAGAGAGCTGATCGGAAATTGGCGCTGATTTGACAGGATCCAAAAGAAGTCGCAGAACACCGGATGTTGGTGGATCTAGGGCGAAACGATATTGGGCGTATCGCTCAAAATGGATCGGTTGAAGTGACCAAATATATGGAAGTGGAGTTCTTCCGTTATGTGATGCACCTGACGAGTGTGGTCAAGGGTCAATTGCTTCCTGGACTAGCCTCCATTGAGGCTCTGAAGGCAACTCTTCCAGCTGGGACTGTTTCGGGTGCTCCCAAGATTCGAGCCACATGAAGCGAATCTATGAGGCAGAAAAAGAGAAACGAGGCGTCTATGCGGGGGCTATTGGCTATCTCTCTGTGACGGGGGGATCTCGATTTTGCTATTGCGATTCGAACCATGATCCTCAAAAATAAGAAGGCTTATGTGCAGGCCGGAGCAGGAATCGTTTATGATTCGATCGCTGAAAATGAATACCAAGAAACCGTCAATAAGGCAAAATCGATGACAAGGATTGGAGAAGAAGGATGATTTTATTAGTCGATAATTACGATTCATTTACTTACAATTTAGCATGGTATATCGGAAAATTTGATGAGGTCAGGTGCTTGCGAAATGATGATCCGGATTTGTACCAAGTTGCCCAAAAGCAGATGCCTTGGTCTTTTCTCCAGGTCCAGGTTGGCCAAAGGATGCGGGCAAGATGGAGGAGATGATCCGAGATTTCGCGGGGATCAAACCAATCTTGGGGATTTGCTTGGGGCATCAAGCGATTGCGGAAGTTTTTGGAGGTCGCTTGGGATTGGCACCACAGGTCATGCATGGGAAACAAAGCCAGATCCAGCTAGAAGCTCCTCTCTCGCTATATGCGGGTGTCGCAAAAGAAGTTCCAGTCATGCGCTACCATTCGCTGACGATTGAAGACATGCCAGAGGAGTTTTGTCATTACCTCTCGGACGACGGATGATCGAGCGATTATGGGAATTCAACACCGCAGCTTACCGATTTATGGTTTTCAATACCATCCAGAAAGTATCGGGACGCCAGATGGGCTCAAGACCATCGAAAATTTTGTCAAACTAGTCAAGGAGCGGAAGATGAAACAAGTGCTTGCAAAAGTGGCGGAAGGAATGGATCTAACCAGTGCAGAGTTAGAAGCTGCTATGGAGGAAGTCGTTGCTGGTCGTGCTTCGAAGCACAGGTGACGGCCCTTCTTCTAGGTCTCAAAATGAAGGAGAAACGGTTGAAGAGCGGACGGCTATTGCAAAAGTGATGCAGGCCTATGCAGTCGCTATTCCTACAGAAGTTCAAGGAGCAATGGACAATTGTGGAACTGGGGGCGATCGTTCCTATAGTTTCAATATTTCAACAACAGCTGCCTTCGTCCTTGCTGGTGGTGGCATCAAGATGGCGAAACACGGAAATCGTTCGATCTCTTCCAAATCTGGTTCTGCGGATGTATTAGAAGCTCTAGGGATTAACCTTGATTTGGGTCCAGAAGACTTGGGACGAGTGTTTGAAAAGGCGGGCATTGTCTTCCTATTTGCCAAAAATCTGCATCCTGGCATGCGCTATATTATGCCCGCTCGCTTGGCGCTAGGGGTTCCAACGGTGATGAACTTAACCGGTCCTCTTATCAATCCGATTCCTCTAGAAACCCAGCTATTGGGAACCAGTCGTCCGGATATGCTGGAAAGTACAGCGGAGATTCTAAAGAATTTGGGTCGGAAACGCGCAGTGGTGGTGAGTGGTCCACAAGGTTTAGACGAGGCAGGCCTTGATGGAGAAACCCAGCTCGCTATTCTGGAAAATGGACAGGTTACCTTATCCAGCTTTCAACCAGAAGATATGGGAATGGAGCGCATTGAAATTGATCAAGTACGAGGTGGTGACGCCAAACGCAATGCGGAAATTTTGCTCAGTGTCTTGAAGAATGAAGCAAGTCCCTTCTTAGAGGTGACGGTCTTGAATGCTGGCCTTGGTTTTTATGCCAATGGCAAGGTAGATTCTATCAAGGAGGGGATTGCCTTGGCACGTGAAGTGATTGCCAGTGGGGCTGCCCTTGAGAAATTGAGATTATTACAGGAGTATCAAAAATGAGTCAAGAATTCTTGCCAAAGATTCTAAAGGAAAAGGCGCGTGAAGTGGCTGCGATGAAAGAAGAGGAGCTCCAACCTTTGCGCGAGACCTACCGCCTGTATGATTACCTAAAGAGTCATCCAGAAAAGCTTCAGGTCATTGCGGAAGTGAAAAAGGCTAGCCCGAGTCTGGGAGACATTCATGTCGATGTGGATATCGTCGCGCAGGCTAAGACTTACCAAGAAAATGGGGCCGTGATGATTTCTGTCTTGACTGATGAAGTGTTTTTCAAGGGCAGTATCGAGTATCTCCGGGAAATATCTAGTCAGGTGCGCATTCCCACCCTCAATAAAGATTTCATTGTGGATGAAAAGCAAGTGATTCGGGCGCGAAACGCAGGGGCAACCGTGATCTTGTTGATTGTTGCAGCCTTATCAGAGGCTCGTCTGAAAGAACTCTTCGATTTTACGACCCATCTTGGACTGGAGGTCTTGGTGGAGACCCATAATCTGACAGAACTAGAGGTAGCTCACCGGATTGGGGCTCAGATCATCGGGGTCAATAATCGCAACTTGGTGACCTTTGAGACAGATCTTCATACTAGCCTTGAATTGGCGACAAGCTTTGAACAAGAACCGGTTTACATCTCTGAGTCTGCTATTTTCACAGCAGCAGACGCGCGCATGCTGGCTCCTTATTTTAATGGCATTCTCGTTGGGACAGCCCTCATGAAGGCAGACAATGTGGCTGAAAAAGTAAAGGAGTTGCAGATTGACAAAGGTTAAAATTTGCGGACTGTCCACTCCAGAAGCCGTCCAGACAGCTGTTGAAGCTGGTGCGGACTACATTGGTTTTGTCTTTGCACCAAGCAAACGGCAAGTCACGCTGGAGCAAGCCCGGCAGTTGGCTACAGGGATTCCAGAGGGGGTTCAAAAAGTCGGTGTTTTTGTATCACCACAAAGAGAGGAAGTGGAGCAAGCTTGCCAAGTTGTGGGCTTGGACCTGATACAAGTGCATGGATCGATAGATGATACCATCTTACAAGACCTTCCCCAACAAACGATTCGCGCTGTTCAAGTGGGGAAAGATGCAGCTCTTCCTGAGACCAGTGCCGATTATCTGCTCTTTGATGCTCCTGTAGCAGGAAGTGGGCAGACCTTTGACTGGAAAGAGCTCGAAAGTCAAAACTTCACAAAGCCCTTCTTTATTGCAGGAGGCTTGACGGAAGACAATGTAGCAGATGCCATTCGCTTCTTTCATCCTTATGCGGTGGATGTATCCAGTGGGGTCGAGACAAATGGAATAAAAGATCAAGAAAAGATAAAACGATTTATAGAAAGGGCCAAGCATGGCATATAAACAACCAGATCAAAACGGATTTTACGGGCGGTTCGGGGGACGATTTGTCCCTGAAACCTTGATGACAGCAGTTTTAGAATTAGAAGAAGCCTATAGAGAAAGTCAAGCAGATCCTTCTTTTCAAGCAGGAATTGGATCAGCTTCTGAAACAATATGTCGGTCGGGAAACACCGCTCTATTACGCTAAAAATCTTACCAAGTATGTCGGTGGAGCCAAGATCTTTCTTAAAAGAGAAGACCTCAACCACACAGGGGCTCATAAAATTAATAATGCCCTAGGACAGGTTTTGCTGGCACATCGGATGGGCAAAAAGAAGATCATCGCAGAAACAGGGGCTGGACAGCACGGTGTTGCAACGGCAACGGCTGCTGCTTTATTTGATATGGAATGCACCATCTACATGGGGGAAGAAGATGTCAAACGCCAAGCCCTCAATGTCTTTCGGATGGAGCTGTTGGGCGCCAAGGTTCAATCAGTAACAGATGGCTCGCGTGTCCTCAAGGATGCGGTCAATGCTGCCCTTAGAGCCTGGGTAGCAAATGTGGAGGATACCCACTATATCATGGGTTCTGCTCTAGGACCTCACCCATTCCCAGAGATTGTCCGTGATTTTCAAAGTGTCATCGGTCGAGAAGCTAAACGCCAATTTGCAGAGCAAAATGACGGTGCGCTACCAGATGCAGTCTTAGCCTGTGTAGGAGGCGGATCGAACGCTATTGGGCTCTTTTATCCTTTTGTTGAAGATGCCTCTGTTGCCATGTATGGGGCAGAAGCTGCTGGGCTTGGAGTAGATACAGATCAGCATGCAGCAACCTTGACCAAGGGGCGTCCGGGAGTCCTTCACGGCGCCTTGATGGATGTTTTACAGGATGCTCATGGACAGATTTTAGAAGCCTTCTCGATTTCAGCAGGTCTCGATTACCCAGGGATTGGGCCAGAGCATTCTTATTTCCATGAGATCAAGCGGGCAACCTATGTGCCTGTGACAGACCAAGAAGCGCTAGAAGCCTTTCAGTTGCTTTCGAAAGTAGAAGGAATCATTCCAGCTCTGGAATCGAGCCATGCTATCGCCTATGCGGTGAAATTGGCTAAGGAGATGGGGCCTGAAAAATCCATGATCGTTTGCTTATCAGGTCGTGGGGACAAAGATGTGGTACAAGTCAAAGACCGCCTAGAACAAGAGAGGGAGAGTAAGATGGGAAAGACCTTAACAGATCATTTACAAAAGTTGAAAGACCAGCAGCAAGGGATCTTTGTTCCTTATATCATGGCAGGAGATCATGAAAAAGGCTTGGCAGGTTTGCAGGAAACCATCCAATTTTTGGAGGAGCTTGGTGTCTCAGCTATTGAGGTTGGCATTCCTTTTTCGGATCCGGTGGCAGATGGTCCTGTGATTGAAGAGGCGGGACTACGAAGTTTAGCCCATGGGACGACGACAGAGGAACTGGTGCAAACGATCCAGCGTCTGGAGACAAGTGTTCCTTTGGTCATCATGACCTATTTCAACCCCTTGTTCCAATATGGGCTCGAAAACTTCTTTAGAGATGTAGAAGGAACAGCGGTCAAGGGAGTGATTATTCCGGATCTTCCTCATGAGCATGCGGATCTGGTAGAGCCTCTATTAGTGGATAAGGACATCGCTTTGGTGCCGCTAGTGAGTCTAACCACAGGAATCGAGCGCCAGAAGAAATTGATCCATGATGCAGAAGGATTTATCTATGCCGTTGCTGTCAATGGGGTGACGGGGAAAGCTGGTAGCTATCGAGATGATTTGGATCACCACTTGGCCCAATTACACGAAATAGCGTCCATTCCTGTTTTAACAGGTTTTGGAGTTTCCAGCATGGAGGATGTTCACCGTTTCAACAAGGTCTCAGATGGGGTTATTGTGGGGTCCAAAATCGTTAAGGCTCTCCACCAAGGAGAGACAGACGCCATCGCTCGTTTTATTTCTCAAGCAGTGAAGGGCTAGAAGCTTCATTTTATTCATCATCAGCTTGATTCTCCTAGATCAAGCTCTTTGTCTACTATTTTAAACATTCCCCTCGTTTGTCTTTACAAACGAGGGTTTCTCGTTACAATAGAGGTAGTAACAAGAAAAGAGGAGAAGAGAATGATAAGCCTTGAAGAGATTGATCAAGTCGTCCAGTCAGGTCCTTTTGAACCAACCTGGGACTCTCTTAGCCATCAAGTCTGTCCAGATTGGTATCGGGATGCCAAATTTGGAATGTTTATCCACTGGGGCGTCTACAGTGTACCTGCCTTTGGTTCGGAATGGTATTCGCGAAATATGTATATCCAAGGGAATCTTTGCTATGACTATCATCGAGAGCATTTTGGAGACCAGGCTAGCTTTGGTTACAAAGATTTCATTCCTCTTTTTACAGCCGATCGATTTGATCCGGCATCTTGGCTAGATCTCTTTCAAAAAGCGGGAGCCCAGTATCTTTTTCCAGTTGCGGAGCACCACGATGGTTTTCAGATGTATGCCTCTACTCTCTCGCCTTATAATAGCTTAGAAATGGGGCCGAGACGAGATGTCTTAGGAGAGCTGAGGAAGGAAGCAGAAAAACGTGGCCTGCACTTCTGTACGTCCTCTCACCGGGCAGAACACCAGTTTTTCTTTTCACATGGCAAGGAATTCACTAGTGACATTCCGCAAGAAGTCCCAAGAGACAGCCTTTATTGGCCAGCGGAGCCAGAGCCCAAGGATCATTTTGATCTGACTTCCAAGCCTTATCCAAGCAAAGAATTCTTGGAAGATTGGCTGTTTGCGAACCTGTGAACTGGTGCGGGACTACCAGCCAGAGCTCCTATATTTTGACTGGTGGATCCAGCATGAGAGTTTCCGTCCCTACTTGATGCGCTTTTTGGCTTATTATTACAATCTAGCAGCACAAGAGGATCGCAAGGTGGCTGTTTGTTACAAACAGGACGCCCTCCCTTTCGGTTCAGGAATCGTTGAGATGGAGCGGGGAGGATACGGAGAGACGCAAGCCTTTCCGTGGCAAATGGATACCGCGATCGCCCGTAATTCTTGGTGCTATACCCAGGATCTAGCCTACAAGACCAGTAAGGAATTGCTACAAAATTTAGTTGATGTTGTGGCAAAAAATGGCAATCTTCTGCTCAATATTGGACCCAAGGCAGATGGCACGATCCCTGAGCAAGACCAAGACATCCTCACAGAGATCGGGGACTGGCTGGTGGTAAATGGAGAAGCCATTTATCAGAGTCGGCCTTGGCGGGTGTCATCAGACGGACCGACCGAGGCCCAGGAAGGTTCCTTCTCAGATGGGCAAGCGCCACTCTATACCAGCCAAGATTTCCGCTATACCATGCGTGATGGTTTCTTTATGCTATCCAGCTGGAACCAAGTGGAAGGACAGAAGAGCTGACCTTGCCGTCTCTCGCCTATGATCTCAAGCAACCGAGAATCCTTCATGCGCGCATTCAAAAGGTGGAACTCCTTGGAGAAAGTCAGCTCCTTTCTTGGAGTCAAGATGAGACAGGGCTCCATCTTCAGTTACCAGCTTGCAGCAAAAAACAACCGCGTGTTTTTCGCCTCAGCTTTTAGTTTTCTTGAAGCTTTCTATAAGGAATCGTTTAGGTTTCTCTTGTATACTGTACTCATCCAATAAGAAATGAGGTACAGAAAATGAAAATCTCAGTTAATTATCCAAAACGCTTTAAGAAATTGCCACAACAAGGTTCTTGTTACGGCGAATAAACACTTCTCTTCATTTTTCATAAGAAACTCCTAAAGAAGGCTCTACCCGAAAGGGTAGAGTTTTTATGTACCAGAGACCTTGTGATTCGTGGTATAATAGGCCTATGGAAAAAAAGAACAAATTACTACTCATCGACGGGTCTTCCGTCGCTTTTCGTGCCTTTTTCGCACTCTATAATCAAATTGATCGCTTCAAAAATGCCAATGGTTTGCATACCAATGCGGTCTATGGCTTTAACCTCATGTTGAGTCATCTCTTGGAGCGCATCCAACCGACCCATGTCCTCGTTGCTTTTGATGCAGGAAAGACGACTTTTCGGACGGAGATGTATGCCGACTACAAAGGGGGCCGTGCAAAAAACACCAGATGAGTTCCGCGAGCAGTTTCCTTTCATTCGTGAGCAACTGGATCATTTGGGAATCCGCCATTATGAGCTGGCCCAGTATGAAGCGGATGATATTATTGGAACACTAGATAAGATGGCAGAAACTACTTCGGTGCCATTTGATGTGACCATTGTCTCTGGGGATAAGGATTTGATCCAGCTGACAGATGACAATACGGTGGTTGAGATTTCCAAAAAAGGGGTAGCGGAGTTTGAGGAATTCACTCCGGCCTATCTGAAAGAAAAGATGGGGCTGACACCAGAGCAATTTATCGACCTCAAGGCCTTGATGGGAGATAAGTCGGATAATATCCCAGGTGTTACTAAGATCGGAGAAAAGACCGGGATCAAACTACTCCTAGAGTACGGCTCTCTTGATGGCATTTACGAGCATATCGACGAGATGAAGGCTTCTAAGATGAAGGAAAACCTCATCAACGACAAGGAGCAGGCCTATCTGTCTAAGACTCTCGCAACCATCGATACCAATGCTCCCATTGAAATTGGGCTGGACGATATCACCTATACGGGCCCTCATCTAGAAAATCTCGCCAAGTTTTATGAGGAGATGGGCTTCAAGCAACTCCGTCAGGCCTTGGATCTCAGTGGAGAAGAAGCAGCTCCTGTAGCTATTGACTATACAGAAGTCGAGCAAGTTGCTTCAGATATGCTCACGGAAGATAGTTTCTTCCATTTTGAGATTTTTGGGGACAATTACCATACGGAACCCATCATCGGTTTCGCATGGGGGACCAAGGGTCAGCTCTACGCGAGTACAGATATTGGTCTTTTACAAACACCGATTTTCAAAGAATTTCTCGAAAAAACGCCCCTCAAGGTCTATGACTTCAAGCGGGCCAAGGTCTTGCTCAGCCACTTGGGCATTACTCTTCAAAATCCGGCTTTTGACAGTCGACTGGCCAAGTATCTTTTGTCGACCGTAGAGGACAATGAAATTTCAACCATTGCGAGTCTCTATAGTCAGATTGCGCTGCCGCTGGACGAAGTCGTTTATGGCAAGGGAGCCAAAAAAGCTATCCCAGAAAAGGCGGTCCTATTAGAGCATTTGGCACGGAAAGTCGCTGTTTTACTAGACACGGAAGAGCCCATGGTAGAGCAGTTGCAGGCCCATGACCAACTAGATTTGCTCTATGATATGGAGCAACCGCTAGCAACTGTTTTGGCCAAGATGGAAATCGCGGGGATCGAGGCAGAGCGTCAGACCCTAGAAGACATGCAGGTGGAAAACGAAGTGGTCTTGGAACGCTTGACTCAAGAAATCTACGAGCTTGCAGGAGAAGAGTTTAACATCAATTCTCCAAAACAATTGGGGTTATTCTCTTTGAAAAATTGGGACTCCCACTTGAATATACAAAAGACCAAAACCGGCTATTCAACAGCCGTTGATGTCTTGGAACGCCTGGCTCCAATTGCACCGATTGTGTCTAAGATTCTTGAATACCGCCAAATTGCTAAGATCCAGTCGACCTATGTCATCGGTCTTCAAGATTGGATTTTGGAAGATGGGAAGATCCATACCCGCTATGTGCAAGGATTTGACGCAGACAGGCCGTTTGTCCAGTGTGGATCCCAACCTGCAAAACATTCCTGTCCGTTTGGAACAAGGTCGTCTTATTCGTAAGGCCTTTGTCCCAGAAGAGGAAAACAGTGTCTTGCTGAGTTCGGACTATTCACAAATCGAACTGCGCGTCTTGGCCCATATTTCGGGAGATGAGCATTTGATTGATGCCTTTAAACATGGGGCAGATATCCATACATCGACCGCTATGCGAGTTTTCAATATTGCAAAACCTGAAGATGTGACGCCGAACGACCGTCGCAATGCAAAAGCAGTAAACTTCGGTGTGGTTTATGGAATTTCCGACTTTGGACTGTCTAACAACCTAGGGATCAGTCGAAAAGAAGCCAAGGCTTATATTGAGACCTACTTCGAACGCTACCCTGGCATCAAGGACTATATGGAGAGAGTGGTACGGGAAGCGCGTGATAAAGGCTATGTGGAGACCCTCTTCAAGCGTCGTCGGGAGATTCCAGATATCAATTCTCGCAACTTCAATGTTCGAGGCTTTGCGGAGCGGACAGCTATTAACTCACCGATCCAAGGATCTGCAGCAGACATCTTGAAAATTGCCATGATCCACTTGGACCAAGCGCTAGAAAGAGGAGCATACAAGACCAAGATGCTTCTTCAAGTGCACGATGAAATCGTTCTGCAAGTACCAAGTGATGAACTGGCAGCGATCAAAGAACTCGTCAAAGAGACTATGGAATCCGCTATCGAACTTGCAGTTCCACTGGAAGCTGATGAGAATGAAGGCAAAACATGGTATGAAGCCAAATAAGATTGAGTTTGTTCAAAACAGAAAGCGGTAGGAGACTTTTCAGTTTCCTACCTCTTTTAATGACAAACACTTGCAATGCCTTCCGTATTGTTATACTATTTAAAGAAAGGAAACGCATACAAAAAGGAGATTCATATGGCCTATTCATTTCGCAATCCTAGTGATGGCATTATCAAACATTATCTAGAAACCAGCAAGATCATCGCTGTAGTTGGATTATCTGATCGTGAAGACACAACCAGTCATCGTGTCAGCAAGGAGATGCAAGAACGGGGCTATCGGATTATTCCCTGTCAACCCCCGCGCAGCCTGGTGGCCAGATCCTTGGAGAAACGGTGTACGCTAGCTTGCAGGAGATCCCTTCCTCAGTAGATATCGTTGATGTATACCGTCGCAGTGAGTTTTTACCAGATGTGGCACGTGATTTTATTGAGACGGATGCGAAAATTTTCTGGGCACAATTGGAGCTGGAAAATCAAGAAGCAGAAGAAATCCTTCGTGGAGCTGGACGAGAAGATATCGTCATGAACCGCTGTATCAAACGGGAACACACCCGACTGATCTTAGGAGACTCCCTATACGGTTTATAAATGATAAACAATTGATCATAGAAGAAAACCCCAGCTTGCTGGGGTTTTCTTCTTACTCTTATTCAGTTTCATGGCTTGGATGGCCTGTAAAATGGCGCGGCCCTTGTTTGATCTGCTTGATTTGATCATAAAAGGCAATTTGGCAGTTGATAAAGTAAGGCATGGTATATAAAAGCCGATGACATCGCGCGTGAAGTAATTCAAGAAGTACCAACCAATCAAGGTTAGATCGAGCACTAGGCGATTGCTGCGGAACCCTTTCATGGTTTCACGACTTTGGCGAAGGACTCCAAAGGCTCCCCTTGTAGTCGCTGTCTCCGTAATTGCTCATAGAGGATCAATTCGACCAAGCTGAGACTGTAGTATTGTGGCAGGTAAAAGAGGAGGCCGATCAGGCCAAGTACGACGCCAGCAGTCATCAGAGGCATTTGTTGCATGAGAGATTGAAATTCAGGACTGGAAGCACTCAGGAGTGCTAGGTTGCTCACCTTATCGTAGATCGCCAAAAATCGAATGCTGGCGTAGGTGCTGATGAGGCTCCCCGCATAGAGGATGAGTCCCCATAAAAAGAGAACGGCTTGCTTCAAGATCAAGGTAGCAAATACAGAGGTAAAGCGATCTTGTTTAAAGATATCTAAGACGCGTGTTCGGTGTTCGATCTTGGGATTAATCGTATCTAGATAGCTAAAAGTCGCACCGACTACTAAAATGGAGATGACAAAGGAGACGACAGAAGGAAAGAGCTGCCGCTGGATCATGTAGATACTTGCTTGCTGCAAGGTCATGTCCGGTAGTAGATCAACCAGATCTTGCCCACTTAAGAGAAAGTTAGCAAGAATGGTCAACAGGACCGGAAGAGCAAAAAGGATAGCTAAGCCCGGTTGCTGGACTTGCATGGTACGTGCCCGGAGGCGAATCAGTTTAAGGTTCATAGATGACACTCTCTTCATAGTAGTACTTTTTATTATAACATAAGTCCGTGACAGAGCCGATAAAATTTGGTACAATCGTACAGGTGCTCACAGGAAAACTGTGACAGGAATAAGAAGGCTGGGACTGTTTTTCCCAGTACGGAGGTAACCATGACAGATTCACCGATTCAATATCGATTAATCAAAAAAGAAAAGCATACAGGTGCTCGTCTGGGAGAAATTATCACCCCTCACGGGACCTTCCCAACCCCAATGTTTATGCCTGTAGGGACTCAGGCAACCGTTAAGACCCAATCGCCAGAAGAACTCAAGGAAATGGGTTCCGGCATTATCTTGGCCAACACCTACCATCTCTGGCTTCGTCCGGGGGACGACTTGGTCGCAAAAGCAGGAGGACTGCACCAGTTCATGAACTGGGACCAGCCGATTTTGACAGATAGTGGAGGCTTCCAGGTCTATTCATTAGCGGATACCCGCAATATCACTGAAGAAGGGGTAACCTTTAAAAACCACCTCAACGGCTCGAAGATGTTCCTCTCTCCAGAAAAGGCCATCTCCATCCAAAACAATCTAGGAAGCGACATCATGATGTCCTTTGATGAATGCCCTCAGTTCTATCAACCCTATGATTATGTGAAGAAATCAATCGAACGGACCAGTCGTTGGGCAGAACGTGGCCTAAAGGCTCACCGTCGCCCTCATGATCAAGGTCTTTTCGGGATTGTCCAAGGGGCTGGATTTGAAGACTTGCGCCGTCAGTCTGCTCAAGATTTGGTCAGCATGGACTTTCCAGGCTATTCCATCGGTGGCTTAGCTGTTGGGGAAAGCCATGAAGAGATGAATGCGGTGCTGGATTTCACAACTCCGCTCTTACCAGAGAACAAGCCGCGCTATCTCATGGGAGTAGGAGCTCCAGACAGTCTGATTGATGGCGTTATTCGTGGAGTGGACATGTTTGACTGCGGCCTTTGCCGACGCGGGATTGCGCGAAAATGGTACCTGTATGACTCAGCCGCCAAGGACGCGCCTGGTAGTGAAAATGCGCAATTTGCAGAAGACTTTACACCGCTGGATCCCGAATGTGATTCGCTACACTTGTAAAAAATTACACCCGAGCTTATCTTCGCCACCTCCTCAAGGCAGATGAGACCTTCGGCATTCGCTTGACCAGGGGCCACCACAACTTGTATTTCTTGATCAACCTCATGAAGCAGATCCGTCAAGCCATCATGGATGACAATCTCTTAGAATTCCGTGAGCATTTCGTTGAAAAATATGGCTATAACAAATCAGGACGGAATTTCTAGGATGGATCGCGAAAGACTAGTAGACTCCTTGGTAAAAAAGATCCAGGCAAAAGAATTACAGACCCTTGGGATCTATGGTCATGGTGGTTCAGGAAAAACAACCTTTACAAGAGCGCTCTGTGAGCGATTGGACCCCACAAAAGTTAACCTTTTAGAGACGGATCCCTATATTATTGGAAGCCCAAGAGGATTGGTTGTGCCAAAAGACTTACCGGACCAAAAAGTAACCGCATGTTTGTCAAGTGCCCATGAATTGGCTAGTCTAGAACGAGATATTCGAGCCCTTCAAGCAGGAATGGATATACGGACAATTGATCAGCCATGGTCTCCAAGCCACACATTATCTAGGCAACAAGCCTATTCTCATCGTAGAAGGGATGTCAGTAGCTTTTTTACCCAAATCTTTGTTTGATCAAACCATTTGTTTTATTACACAGACGATCATACGGAGCTAGAAAGACGATTAAGCAGAGATGTCGCCCAACGGAATCGAGAACAGGGACTTCATCTATCGAACTCACCAAATCAGACGAGAACAATACCATCAGTACTACCAACCTATGGAAGGTGAAGCGGATATCCTGGTCAATACATCACAAGATCAGTTTCGTATTGAAAAAGAATAAAAAGTTCTACAAAGAAGCAATATTTAGAACATTGCTAAACTATTTTTTATCTAAAACAATTTAAGTGATGATAAAAAAGGTTAAAATGATATAACTAGAAGATTCATTTAAAACATATACTGAAACTTTCTGTTGTGAGAAAAGTGGCAGAAACATGATTGTTTCTACCACTGGTAGTTTTGAAACATTAGGTTCAAAATCTCAAGTCATGGAACTTCTGCGGTGCCTGCTGACGTCCGTACTACCACCTAAAGAAAGCTTCTAAGATAACTTTGTCTTTGACCTAAAAGTTCTACGAAAAAGTAGAACTTCTTTTTTCTATATAATAGCAACTTTTTTAGCATCGCTTTTTCTTTCGAAAACACTTTCATCAAAAAACGAAAAAAATCTTCTCAAATCCCTTGCATTGGGTAGGTTCTTTTGTTATTATATTATGGTGCTGTAAATACAGCGCTTAGCTATGATACAAGAGGTTGCGACACGCCTGGTTGCACTGCCACGCAATCCGTGTTGGTTTTCTTGAGGAGCTAGCCTATTATCTTAAATAGACGAAAGAGGAGAAAAAATGGCAAACAAAAAAATCCGTATCCGTTTGAAAGCTTACGAACACCGTACGCTTGATACAGCGGCTGAAAAAATCGTAGAAACTGCAACTCGCACAGGTGCGACAGTTGCTGGGCCAGTTCCACTTCCAACTGAACGTAGTCTCTACACAATTATTCGTGCGACTCACAAATATAAAGATTCTCGCGAACAATTTGAAATGCGTACACACAAACGTCTTATCGACATCATCAACCCAACTCAAAAACAGTTGACGCTTTGATGAAACTTGATCTTCCAAGTGGTGTGAACGTAGAAATCAAACTTTAATTTAAAGCTTGATTCATTGAGCATAAAAACGCTCGTTAAAAACTTTTTGAGCATAAAAACGCTCATAAAAACTTTTGAAAAAACAATAAAGTAAAGGAAATATTTTCTCATGACAAAAGGAATCTTAGGGAAAAAAGTGGGAATGACTCAAATCTTCACTGAAGCAGGTGAATTTATCCCTGTTACTGTCATCGAAGCTACTCCAAACGTTGTGCTTCAAGTTAAGACTGTTGAAACAGACGGTTACGAAGCAGTTCAAGTTGGTTTTGACGACAAACGCGAAGTATTGAGCAACAAACCTGCCAAAGGCCACGTAGCGAAAGCTAACACAGCTCCTAAGCGCTTCATTCGTGAATTCAAAAACATTGAAGGCTTGGAAGTTGGATCAGAAATCACAGTTGACACTTTCGAAGCTGGAGACATTGTTGATGTAACTGGTACTTCTAAAGGTAAAGGTTTCCAAGGTGTTATCAAACGCCACGGTCAATCACGCGGACCTATGGCTCACGGTTCTCGTTACCACCGTCGTCCAGGTTCAATGGGACCTGTTGCACCTAACCGCGTATTCAAAGGTAAAAACCTTGCAGGACGTATGGGTGGCGATCGTGTGACAATTCAAAACCTTGAAGTTGTACAAGTTATCCCAGAGAAAGAACGTTATCCTTATCAAAGGTAACGTACCAGGTGCTAAGAAATCTCTTATCACTATCAAATCAGCAGTTAAAGCTGCTAAATAATAAGAAAGGAGAAATCAGTTAAAAATGGCAAACGTAACACTATTTGACCAAACTGGTAAAGAAGTTAGCGACAGTTGAACTTAACGACGCTATCTTCGGTATCGAACCAAACGAATCAGTAGTATTTGATGTCGTAATCAGCCAACGTGCTAGCCTTCGCCAAGGTACTCACGCGGTTAAAAACCGTTCAGCCGTTTCAGGTGGCGGACGCAAACCATGGCGTCAAAAAGGAACTGGACGTGCTCGTCAAGGTTCTATCCGCTCTCCACAATGGCGTGGTGGTGGAATTGTCTTCGGACCAACTCCACGTGTCTATACGGATACAAACTTCCTCAAAAGTTCGTCGCCTTGCATTGAAATCTGTTTACTCAGCTAAAGTTGCAGAAGATAAATTTGTAGCGGTTGAAGCTCTTTCATTTGCAGCTCCAAAAACTGCTGAATTCGCAAACGTTCTTTCAGCTCTTGAGCATCGATTCTAAAGTACTTGTTATCGTTGAAGAAGGAAACAAATTCGCTGAACTTTCAGCACGTAACCTTGCAAACGTAACTGTTGCAACTCCTGCAACTGCAAGTGTACTTGACATCGTAAACGCAGATAAACTTCTTGTTACTAAAGAAGCTATCTCATCAATCGAGGAGGTTCTTGCATAATGAATTTGTATGACGTAATCAAAAAACCTGTTATCACTGAGAAATCTATGGTTGCTCTTGAAGCAGGAAAATACACTTTCGAAGTTGATACACGTGCACACAAACTCTTGATCAAACAAGCAGTTGAAGCTGCATTTGAAGGTGTTAAAGTTGCTAGCGTGAACACTGTAACTGTTAAACCAAAACAAAACGTGTTGGACGTTACACTGGTTTCACTTCAAAAACTAAAAAAGCTATCATCACTCTTACAGCTGATTCTAAAGCAATCGAGTTGTTTGCAGCTGAAGCTGAATAATCAAAGGAGAAATTAACGTGGGTATTAAAGTTTATAAACCAACGACAAATGGCCGTCGTAATATGACTTCTTTGGATTTCGCAGAAATCACTACAAGCACTCCTGAAAAATCATTGCTTGTTTCTCTTAAGAACAAAGCTGGTCGTAACAACAACGGTCGTATCACTGTACGTCACCAAGGTGGCGGACACAAACGTCACTACCGTTTGATTGACTTCAAACGTAACAAAGATGGCGTTGAAGCAGTTGTTAAAACAATTGAGTATGATCCAAACCGTACTGCAAACATCGCTCTTGTACACTACACTGACGGGGTTAAAGCTTACATCATCGCACCTAAAGGTCTTGAAGTAGGTCAACGTATCGTTTCAGGTCCAGATGCGGATATCAAGATTGGTAACGCTCTTCCACTTGCAAACATCCCAGTTGGTACAGTTATCCACAACATTGAGCTTCAAACCAGGTAAAGGTGCTGAACTTGATCCGTGCCGCTGGTGCTTCTGCTCAAGTTTTGGGTCAAGAAGGTAAATACGTACTTGTTCGTCTTCAATCTGGCGAAGTTCGTATGGTTCTTGGTACATGTCGTGCAACTATCGGTACTGTAGGTAACGAACAACAATCGACTTATCAACCTTGGTAAAGCCGGCCGTAATCGCTGGAAAGGTATTCGCCCAACAGTTCGTGGTTCTGTAATGAACCCTAACGATCACCCACACGGTGGTGGTGAAGGTAAAGCACCAGTTGGACGTAAAGCGCCATCTACTCCATGGGGTAAACCTGCGCTTGGTCTTAAAACTCGTAACAAGAAAGCTAAATCTGACAAACTTATCGTTCGTCGTCGTAACGAAAAATAATTTAGTCGCTTAGCATATACACATTCCGCCAACTCGGTAGCGCTTCTTAGTGCAAGCCGCTGTGGTACATTCAATTTAAAGGAGAAAACTACAAAATGGGACGTAGTCTTAAAAAAGGACCTTTCGTCGATGAGCATTTGATGAAAAAAGTTGAAGCTCAAGCAAATGACGAAAAGAAAAAAGTAATTAAAACTTGGTCACGTCGTTCAACGATTTTCCCAAGTTTCATCGGATACACTATCGCAGTTTATGATGGACGTAAACACGTTCCTGTTTACATCCAAGAAGACATGGTAGGTCACAAGCTTGGTGAATTTGCACCAACTCGTACTTACAAAGGTCACGCGGCAGACGACAAGAAGACACGTAGAAAATAAGGAGAACATAAATGGCAGAAATTACTTCAGCTAAAGCAATGGCTCGTACAGTGCGTGTTTCACCTCGTAAATCACGTCTTGTTCTTGATAACATCCGTGGTAAGAGCGTAGCCGATGCCATCGCTATCTTGACATTCACACCAAACAAAGCTGCAGGGATCATCCTTGAAAAGCTGTTGAACTCAGCAGTAGCAAACGCTGAAAACAACTTTGGTTTGGAAAAAGCTAACTTGGTAGTATCTGAAGCATTCGCAAACGAAGGACCAACAATGAAACGTTTCCGTCCACGTGCGAAAGGTTCAGCTTCACCAATCAACAAACGTACAGCTCACGTCACAGTAGCTGTTGCAGAAAAATAAGGAGGTAAACTCGTGGGTCAAAAAGTACATCCAATTGGTATGCGTGTCGGGATCATCCGTGATTGGGATGCCAAATGGTATGCTGAAAAAGAATACGCGGATTACCTTCATGAAGATCTTGCAATCCGTAAATTCATTCAAAAAGAATTGGCTGACGCAGCCGTTTCAACTATTGAAATCGAACGCGCAGTAAACAAAGTTAACGTTTCTCTTCACACTGCTAAACCAGGTATGGTTATTGGTAAAGGTGGAGCAAACGTTGATGCACTTCGTGCAGCTCTTAACAAATTGACTGGTAAACAAGTACACATCAACATCATTGAGATCAAACGTCCTGACTTGGATGCTCACCTTGTTGGTGAAGGAATCGCTCGTCAATTGGAACAACGTGTTGCTTTCCGTCGTGCACAAAAACAAGCGATCCAACGTGCTATGCGTGCTGGAGCTAAAGGAATCAAAACTCAAGTATCAGGTCGTTTGAACGGTGCAGATATTGCCCGTGCAGAAGGATACTCTGAAGGAACTGTTCCACTTCACACACTTCGCGCTGATATCGATTACGCTTGGGAAGAAGCTGACACAACTTACGGTAAACTTGGTGTTAAAGTTTGGATCTACCGTGGAGAAGTTCTTCCAGCTCGTAAAAACGCTAAAGGAGGCAAATAACCAATGTTAGTACCTAAACGTGTAAAACACCGTCGCGAATTCCGTGGTAAAATGCGCGGTGAAGCAAAAGGTGGAAAAGAAGTAGCATTCGGTGAATACGGTCTTCAAGCTACAACTAGCCACTGGATCACAAACCGTCAAATCGAAGCTGCTCGTATCGCCATGACTCGTTACATGAAACGTGGTGGTAAAGTTTGGATTAAGATTTTCCCACACAAATCATACACCGCTAAAGCTATCGGGGTACGTATGGGATCTGGTAAAGGGGCTCCTGAAGGTTGGGTAGCACCAGTTAAACGTGGTAAAGTAATGTTCGAAATCGCTGGTGTATCTGAAGAGATCGCACGCGAAGCACTTCGTCTTGCTAGCCACAAATTGCCAGTTAAAACTAAATTTGTGAAACGTGAAGCAGAATAAGGAGAAGACATGAAACTTGACAGAAATCAAAAGAATTTGTTGCAGAGCTTCGTGGTCTTGTCTCAAGAAGAACTCGCTAAACAAGAAAATGAACTTGAAGAAAGAACTGTTTCGACCTTCGTTTCCAAGCATGCAGCAGGTCAACTGGATCAAACTGGCCGTTTGAAAGAAGTGAAAAAACAAATCGCACGTATCAAAACTGTGCAATCTGAAGCTAAATAATAGACTAGGGAAAGGAGAATTCTAACAATGGAACGCAATAATCGTAAAGTTCTTGTTGGACGCGTTGTGTCTGACAAAATGGACAAAACAATCACAGTTGTAGTTGAAACTAAACGTAACCACCCAGTCTATGGTAAACGTATCAACTATTCTAAAAAATACAAAGCTCATGATGAAAACAATGTTGCTAAAGAAGGCGATATCGTTCGTATCATGGAAACTCGTCCGCTTTCAGCTACAAAACGCTTCCGTCTTGTAGAAGTCGTTGAAGAAGCGGTCATCATCTAATCATACCTGAAAGGAGAAAACGTAAATGATTCAACACAGAAAGTCGTTTGAAAGTCGCTGACAATAGTGGCGCTCGTGAAATCTTGACAATCAAAGTTCTTGGTGGTTCAAGACGTAAATTCGCGAGCATCGGCGACGTTATCGTTGCAACTGTAAAACAAGCTACACCAGGTGGAGCGGTTAAGAAAGGTGACGTTGTTAAAGCTGTTATCGTTCGTACAAAAACTGGTGCTCGTCGTACAGACGGTTCATACATCAAGTTCGACGACAACGCTGCAGTGATCATCCGTGATGACAAAACTCCTCGCGGAACTCGTATCTTTGGCCCAGTTGCACGTGAATTGCGTGACGGTGGTTTCATGAAGATCGTATCACTTGCTCCAGAAGTACTTTAATCAATGAATTAACACAAACTCAGTCCCCTGGCTACAGTCAGGGTGCCCGTCAGGGCGTAAGAATAATAGGAGAAATACTCAAATGTTTGTAAAAAAAGGCGACAAAGTTCGCGTTATCGCTGGTAAAGACAAAGGAACGTGAAGCAGTAGTTCTTACTGCTCTTCCAAAAGTAAACAAAGTTGTTGTTGAAGGTGTTGCACATCATCAAGAAACACCAACGTCCAAATAACGAAAACCCTCAAGGTGCTATCGTGGAAAAAGAAGCACCAATCCATGCTTCAAACGTTCAAGTTCTTGGACAAGAACGGTGTAGCTGGACGTGTAGGCTACAAAGTTGTTGACGGCAAAAAAGTTCGTTACAACAAAAAATCAGGCGAAGTGCTTGACTAATCACGAAGGAAAGGAGAAAGTATTAAATGGCTAACCGTCTTAAAGAAAAATACACTTAACGAAGTAATTCCAGCTTTGACTGAAAAGTTCAACTATTCATCAGTTATGGCTGTGCCAAAAGTTGATAAAATCGTTATCAACATGGGTGTTGGTGAAGCTGTAAACAAACGCTAAAACTCTTGAAAAAGCTGCTGCTGAGCTTGGCACTTGATTTCAGGTCAAAAACCATTGATTACTAAAGCTAAGAAATCAATCGCTGGCTTCCGTCTTCGTGAAGGTGTAGCGATCGGTGCTAAAGTTACCCTTCGTGGTGAACGCATGTACGAATTCTTGGATAAATTGGTATCAGTATCACTTCCACGTGTTCGTGACTTCCATGGTGTTCCAACTAAATCATTTGATGGACGTGGTAACTACACACTTGGTGTTAAAGAACAACTTATCTTCCCAGAAATCAACTTCGACGATGTTGATAAAGCTACGTGGTATGGATATCGTTATCGTAACTACTGCTAACACTGACGAAGAAGGTCGTGAATTGCTTAAAGGCCTTGGAATGCCTTTTGCAAAATAATCTAGGAGGTAAATAAATTGGCTAAAAAATCAATGATTGCTAAGAACAAACGCCCTGCGAAGTTCTCTACGCAAGCTTACACTCGTTGCGAACGTTGTGGACGTCCACACTCAGTTTATCGCAAATTTAAACTTTGCCGTGTTTGCTTCCGTGAATTGGCTTACAAAGGTCAAATTCCAGGTGTTACCAAAGCTTCTTGGTAAAAACATGGTACAATCAATTTAGTTTTACCTAATTTGATTGTATTAAACACAATCTGAGCCTAGCTCAATCATTAACTAGCAAGTGCAATTATTCAAACTACTAGTAAGAGGAGAAAATATAAAATGGTTATGACTGACCCAATTGCAGATTTCCTTGACACGTATTCGTAACGCTAACCAAGCTAAACACGAAGTACTTGAAGTACCTGCATCAAACATCAAAAAAGGTATTGCTGAAATCCTTAAACGTGAAGGTTTTGTAAAAAACGTTGAAGTTATCGAAGATGACAAACAAGGTATCATCCGTGTATTCTTGAAATACGGACAAAACGGTGAACAGTGTTATCACTAACTTGAAACGT
The DNA here is from genome assembly GCA_047241705.1 of Streptococcus sp. Taxonomy (GTDB): domain Bacteria; phylum Bacillota; class Bacilli; order Lactobacillales; family Streptococcaceae; genus Streptococcus. Next base: position 499,857 of record JBKTJB010000001.1, on the reverse strand, counting down.
ATCTCAAAACCAGGTCTTGCGTGTTTACTCTAAACGTGAAGATGTTCCTAAAGTTCTTAACGGACTTGGAATCGCGATCATTTCTACTTCAGAAGGTCTTGCTTGACTGACAAAGAAGCTCGTCAAAAGAACGTTGGTGGAGAAGATTATCGCTTACGTTTGGTAAGAAGCTGATACTAAGCACTTATCTCAAATGATTTGTGCGAGTTTCGTTGATTATATTCAATGAAACTCATCCCCGTGAAAACTAGTCACTTAGTGGCTTGATAATCTAACAGGAGAATTAAAAACTATGTCACGTATTGGTAATAAAGTTATTACTGTTGCCTGCTGGTGTTGAAGTAACAAACAACGATAACGTTGTTACTGTTAAAAGGACCTAAAGGCGAACTCACTCGTGAGTTCTAACAAAGACATTGAAATCAAAGTTGAAGGCAACTGAAGTTACACTTCACCGTCCAAACGACTCAAAAGAAAACAAAACAATCCACGGTACTTCACGTGCACAACTTGAACAACATGGTTGTTGGTGTTTCAGAAGGTTTCAAAAAGAACTTGAAATGCGCGGTGTCGGATACCGTGCGCAACTTCAAGGAACAAAACTTGTTCTTGTCAGTTGGTAAATCTCACCAAGACGAAGTTGAAGCTCCAGAAGGTATTACTTTTGAAGTACCATCTGCAACTTCAATCGTCGTTAACGGTATTAACAAAGAAGTTGTTGGTCAAACAGCTGCTTACATCCGTAGCCTTCGTTCACCAGAACCTTACAAAGGTAAAGGTATCCGTTACGTTGGTGAATACGTACGTCGTAAAGAAGGTAAAACTGGTAAATAATAGGATTTTGATCCTTTTGGCAATTCTTTTAGATCTGTCATCTTTACCAACACAGCTGCTCATGAGCACATGCATTTTATAATTAAGAGGTGAAAATTGTGATTTCGAAACCAGATAAAAACAAACTCCGCCAAAAACGCCACCGTCGCGTTCGCGGAAAACTCTCTGGAACTGCTGATCGCCCACGTTTGAACATTTTCCGTTCTAATACAGGCATCTACGCTCAAGTAATTGATGACGTAGCGGGTGTAACGCTCGCAAGCGCTTCAACTCTTGACAAAGAAGTTTCAAAAGGAACTAAAACTGAACAAGCCGTTGTTGTCGGCAAACTTGTTGCTGAACGTGCAGTTGCTAAAGGTATTTCTGAAGTGGTGTTCGACCGCGGTGGATATCTATATCACGGACGTGTTAAAGCTTTGGCTGATGCAGCTCGTGAAAACGGATTGAAATTCTAATAGGAGGACACTAGAAAATGGCATTTAAAGATAATGCAGTAGAACTTGAAGAACGCGTAGTTGCTATCAACCGTGTTACTAAAGTTGTTAAAGGTGGACGCAACATGCGTTTTGCTGCTCTTGTTGTTGTTGGTGACCGTAATGGTCGCGTAGGATTTGGTACTGGTAAATCTCAAGAGGTTCCAGAAGCTATCCGTAAAGCAGTTGAAGCAGCTAAGAAAAACCTTGATCGAAGTTCCTATGGTTGGTACAACTATTCCTCACGAAGTTCGTTCAGAATTTGGTGGAGCGCATGTATTGTTGAAACCAGCTGTTGAAGGGGCTGGGGTTGCCGCTGGTGGTGCAGTTCGTGCCGTCATCGAATTGGCTGGTGTTGCAGATGTAACATCTAAATCACTTGGTTCAAACACTCCAATCAACATCGTTCGTGCGACTGTTGAACGGATTGAAACAACTTGAAACGTGCTGAAGAAGTTGCGGCTCTTCGTGGCATCTCAGTATCTGACTTGGCATAAGAAAGGAGATAACAAATGGCTCAAATTAAAATTACTTTGACTAAGTCTCCAATCGGACGCAAACCAGTAACAACGTAAAACAGTTGTTGCTCTTGGACTTGGTAAATTGAATAGCTCAGTTGTTAAAGAAGACAACGCTGCTAGTCCGTGGTATGGTCAACTGCAGTATCTCACTTGGTAACAGTTGAAGTAGAAGATCTGTTTAAATAGAAACATTGATTTCAAGGTCGTGAGGGTTCCCTTGCGACTTAAACTGAATTTCATGTATAGGCGAGTTTCTAATTAAGACTACCTTACTTGATTAGAGGCGCTAGCATTTTACAAAAGAGGAGAAAATAATAATGAAACTTCATGAATTGACAACCTGCTGACAGGTTCTCGTAAAGTCCGTAACCGTGTAGGTCGTGGTACTTCATCTGGTAACGGTAAAACTTCAGGCCGTGGTCAAAAAGGTCAAAAAGCTCGTAGCGGTGGTGGTGTACGTCCAGGATTTGAAGGTGGACAAACTCCATTGTTCCGTCGTCTTCCAAAACGTGGATTCACTAACATCAACGCTAAAGAATACGCTACTTGTAAACCTTGATCAATTGAACGTCTTTGAAGATGGTACAGAAGTAACTCCAGTAGTTCTTGTAGAAGCTGGAATCGTTCGTGCTGAAAAATCAGGCGTTAAAGTTCTTGGTAACGGCGAATTGACTAAGAAATTGACTGTTAAAGCAGCTAAATTCTCAAAATCTGCTGAAGCAGCTATCACTGCTAAAGGTGGTTCAGTTGAAGTCATCTAAGTGAGGTGACCTATGTTTTTTAAATTATTAAAAGATGCATTTAAGGTGAAACAACGTACGGTCGTAAGATTTTATTTACGATCTTCATTATTTTCGTTTTCCGCATTGGGACTCATGATAACAGTTCCTGGTATCAATGCGGAAAGTTCTGAAACAACCTTCAAGATGATTTACCTTTCTTGAACATGCTCAACTTGGTGTCTGGTAATGCCATGAATAACTTCTCTAGTCTTCGCATTGGGGGTTAGTCCATACATTACAGCATCAATCATTGTCCAACTTTTGCAGATGGATATTTATCCAAAGTTTGTGGAATGGGGCAAACAAGGGGAAGTTGGTCGACGTAAATTGAACCAAGCGACTCGCTATATTACTCTTGGTTCTAGCCTTTGTTCAATCGATCGGGATTACAGCAAGCTTTCAATACCTTGTCTCATGCGAATTTCATTGGTCAAAACACCAAATGTTTCAAGACCTATCTATTGATTGGTGACAATTCTAACTGACTGGTAGCATAATTGTGACATGGCTTGGTGAACAAATCACTGATAAAGGTTTCGGTAATGGTGTTTCAATGATTATCTTTGCAGGGATCATTGTCTTCTATTCCAAAGATGTTCTCAAGCAATTTACGAGGATTTCATTTGTCAATGTTCGTGCTGGACGAATTGACTCAGTTCCCTATATCATTGTTGCGTTGCTAATCCTGTGGTAGGTCTTGGCGATTGTCTTCTTTACGACATTTGTACAACAAGCAGAATATCAAATTCCAATTCAATATACTAAGATTGGCTCAAGGAGCTCCATCGAGTTCTTACCTTCCTTTGAAAGTGAACCCAGCTGGTGTTATTCCTGTCATCTTTGCTAGCTCGATTACAGCAATTCCTAGTACTATTCTTCCAAGTCATTCGTGCTATAGGTTACAATGCAGGATGGGTGAAAACAGCTCACAAGCCACTGTTGGCTACAAACACACCAACTGGAATGATCACTATACGCGTTGTTGATCATTCTCGTTCACGTTCTTCTACACGTTTGTTCAGATCAATCCTGAAAAAACAGCAGAAAACCTTCAAAAGAATGGTGTCCTACATTCCTAGGTGTTCGCCCAGGTCGTGAGAACAGAAAAGTACATGTCTTCGTTTGCTTACGTCGATTGGCAAGCAGTCGGGGCTAGTATTTCTCGGCGTTTATTACCATCAGCTCCAATCTGCAGCTCGACAGTTTATTTGCGCTTGACAAGATGCAGTTGCTCTTGGAGGTACTAGTCTTGTTGATCATTGATTTCAACAGGTATCGAAGGAATGAAACAATTAGAAGGCTACTTATTGAAACGTCAGTATGTTGGATTTATGGATCTTGACAGACTAAGTCTTCTCATGAACAATTGAGAGGAATGAAAGGTTGACTTCTGTCAGCCTTCTATTTTGTTTTTGATAACTCGACCAATGGTATTACACTCTTGCTAGAGTTATTTAAAAACAAAAATAAGGAGTAATGTATCATGAATCTTTTAATTATGGGATCTGCCAGGTGCAGGTAAGGGGACTCAAGCTGCGAAAATCGTTGAAGAGTTTGATGTAGCTCACATCTCAACCGGTGATATGTTCCGTGCTAGCTATGGCTAACCAAACAGAAATGGGAATATTGGCAAAATCATTCATCGACAAAGGTGAATTGGTGCCAGATGATGTGACAAACGGGATTGTAAAAGAACGTTTGGCTCAAGACGACATTAAGGAAAAAGGATTCCTTTTGGATGGTTTTCCTCGCACGATCGAACAAGCTCATGCCTTGGATCAAATCTTGGTTGATCTTGGTTTGGATCTTGAGGGAGTAATCAATATCGAAGTGGATCCATCTTGCCTTCTTGAACGCTTGAGTGGTCGTATTATTCACCGCGAAACAGGTGAAACTTACCATAAAGTATTCAACCCACCAGCTGACTACAAGGAAGAAGACTATTACCAACGTGAAGATGACAAACCAGAAACAGTGAAACGCCGCTTGGATGTGAATATTGCTCAAGGTGAGCCGATTCTTGCACATTACCGTGGAGCTTGGATCTGGTATCATGATATTCAAGGAAACCAAGACATCGACGACGTCTTCGCAGATGTTCAAAAAGTCGATTGCAGCAATTTGAAATAAAAACGTTATATAGTCTACTTGCAGTATCAGACTTAAGCAAGTGTTACAATTAGTTTAGTCTGACTTATAATTGTTACCTCTGTGCTCAGAGGAATGAATCGAAATTTATGGAGGTACTTTTGCGTGGCAAAAGACGATGTGATTGAAGTAGAAGGCAAAGTAGTCGATACAATGCCGAATGCTATGTTTACGGTTGAACTTGAAAATGGACATCAGATTTTAGCAACAGTTTCTGGTAAAATTCGTAAAAACTATATTCGTATTTTAGCGGGAGATCGTGTTACAGTGGAGATGAGTCCGTACGATTTGACACGTGGACGTATCACATACCGCTTTAAATAATCGAAAAACTTGGAGGGATAAAAATGAAAGTAAGACCATCGGTCAAACCAATTTGCGAATACTGTAAAGTAATTCGTCGTAATGGTCGTGTTATGGTAATTTGCCCAGCAAATCCAAAACACAAACAACGTCAAGGATAAGATAGAAAGGAGAAAACATGGCTCGTATTGCTGGAGTTGACATTCCAAATGACAAACGTGTAGTAATTTCATTGACTTATGTGTACGGTATCGGACTTCCAACATCTAAGAAAATCCTTGCTGCTGCAGGCGTTTCTGAAGATATTCGTGTTCGCGATCTTACACCAGATCAAGAAGATGCTATCCGTCGTGAAGTTGACGCAATCAAAGTTGAAGGTGACCTTCGTCGTGAAGTAAACTTGAACATCAAACGCTTGATGGAAATCGGTTCATACCGTGGTATCCGTCACCGTCGTGGACTTCCAGTTCGTGGACAAAACACTAAAAACAATGCTCGCACTCGTAAAGGTAAAGCTGTTGCGATTGCAGGTAAGAAAAAATAAAATAAAATAAGGAGGTAAAAATCTTGGCTAAACCAACACGTAAACGTCGTGTGAAAAAGAATATCGAATCTGGTATTGCTCATATTCACGCTACATTTAACAACACAATTGTTATGATTACTGATGTGCATGGTAACGCAATCGCTTGGTCATCTGCAGGTGCACTTGGATTTAAAGGTTCTCGTAAATCTACACCATTTGCTGCTCAAATGGCATCAGAAGCTGCTGCAAAAGCTGCTCAAGAACACGGACTTAAATCTGTTGAAGTAACTGTTAAAGGTCCTGGTTCAGGTCGTGAGTCTGCTATTCGTGCACTTGCTGCTGCTGGTCTTGAAGTAACTGCAATCCGCGATGTAACTCCTGTACCACACAATGGTGCTCGTCCTCCAAAACGTCGCCGTGTATAATCATCAACAATTACACAGCTTTTCGTTTAAGAGGGAGTATAGCAAATGATTGAGTTTGAAAAACCAAATATAACAAAAATTGATGAAAACAAAGATTATGGCGTGTTTGTCGTAGAACCACTTGAACGTGGCTATGGTACAACACTTGGAAACTCACTTCGTCGTGTACTTCTGGCTTCACTTCCAGGTGCAGCTGTCACTTCAATTAACATTGAAGGTGTACTCCACGAATTTGATACCGTTCCAGGAGTCCGTGAAGACGTTATGCAAATTATTCTTAACGTTAAAGGAATCGCCGTTAAATCTTACGTCCAAGACGAAAAGATTATTGAACTTGATGTTGAAGGACCTGCAGAAGTAACTGCTGGAGATATTCTTGACTGATAGTGACATCGAAATTGTAAACCCTGATCATTATCTATTTACAATCGGAGAAGGAGCATCTTTGAAAGCAACGCTTACTGTAAACAGTGGACGTGGCTATGTTCCAGCTGATCAAAACAAAAAAGATGATGCACCAGTGGGAACACTTGCTGTAGATTCAATCTATACGCCAGTGACTAAAGTCAATTACCAAGTTGAACCAGCACGCGTTGGTAGCAACGATGGCTTTGACAAGCTAACCCTTGAAATTTTGACAAATGGGACAATCATTCCAGAAGATGCCTTAGGTTTGTCTGCCCGTATTTTGACAGAACACCTAAATCTATTCACAAACTTAACTGAAATTGCTATTGCAACAGATGTTATGAAGGAAGTGGATACAACTTCTGATGATCGCATTTTAGAACGTACGATCGAAGAATTAGATCTTTCAGTTCGTTCATATAACTGTTTGAAACGTGCTGGCATTAATACTGTTTACGATTTGACTGAAAAATCAGAAGCAGAAATGATGAAAGTTCGTAACTTGGGACGTAAGAGTCTTGAAGAAGTTAAAATCAAACTTGCCGACTTAGGCCTTGGGTTAAAAAACGATAAATAGAGGAGGAATACATGGCTTACCGTAAACTAGGACGCACTAGCTCACAACGTAAAGCGATGCTTCGCGATTTGACTACAGATCTTATCATCAATGAAGCAATTGTAACAACTGAAGCACGTGCGAAAGAAATCCGTAAATCAGTTGAAAAAATGATTACTTTGGGTAAACGTGGTGATTTGCATGCACGTCGTCAAGCTGCTGCATTCGTACGTAACGAAGTTGCATCACAAAACTTTGATGAAGAAACAGGTAAATATTCAGAAACAACTGCACTTCAAAAATTGTTCTCTGAATTAGCACCTCGTTATGCTGAGCGCAATGGTGGATATACTCGTATCCTTAAAACTGAACCACGTCGTGGTGATGCTGCGCCAATGGCTATCATCGAATTGGTATAATATCATCAATTTTGTTGAGTGTTATGATGATGGAATACACTGTTATTCTTAGTCTAGCTCTGGTCTACCGCTGGGGATTTTCCCCAGCGGGAACACTCATCATATTGAATGAATGGTAGACGCTTGTTTACGAAATTGCTTTAATTTAAAACAATTTCGTAAGCAGGCGTTTTGTCTTGCTTTTCATGAGTAGTCGAGAATAGCAAAAAATGATATAATGGAACCCATATCTCAATAGAAGAAAAAGGATTCAATGACAAAACAACAAGCAATTAAATTACTAAAGAGAAGTACCTTAGTAATATGAAAGAGGATTCGGGACTCTTTGTCGGTGTTGAATTAGAGTTTCCGATTGTAGAAATAAATGGAAACAAAACAAATATAGAGGTGACGAAAAATCTTTTTCGAACCTTAGCCAACTTATCAGATTTTGAAGTTGAAAAAATAGATGACGATCAAAATCCAATTCAATTGATTCACTGCTCTTCTAAAGATCGTATTCTATTCGAGTTGAGTTACAATACAATTGAATTTGCATTTGAGAGAGCTCGTTCTATAAATGAGGTGGCCCAACGTTTTGAGGACTATTTGAAGATCATTCAACCGATTTTACAAGAAAATAATCACGAAATCCAAGGGCACGGAATCCATCCTCTGTGGCAAGAAAATGATAATAGCCCAGTGAAAATCGAACGATACAAGATGTTAATGGCTTTCCTTGCAATGAATGGTACAGGGATGAAAACACACTCTTATCCTTCGTACGGAGCATTTATATGCGGAAACCAGGTTCAATTGGATGTAAGGCGCGATAACTATCTTCGCATCATTAATGCCTTTAATAAAATTGAAGCAGCAAAAGCATATTTGTTTTCTAACTCAGAATTTTCAGCAGAGGCTTGGGATACAAAAATTGCCAGAGATATTTTCTGGGAAGAATCCTTACATGGTTATTATAAGGAAAATGTAGGGATTTATCCTAAGGACTACCAAAGCGAAGAAGAGTTTTTTAATAATCTCGCTAGAACGGCTATTTTTACGGCAACTAGAGAGGGAAATCTTATTATTTTAAACCAATTCGAGTGGAAGACTATCTAGATCAAAAAGAAATTACAGCCTATACGGCTGATGGAAATGAGAAGATCATTAAGCCTGTAAAAGAAGATCTAAAACAACATCGAAGTTACCAATTTCAAGATTTAACTGCTCGTGGGACTGTGGAATTTAGAAGTGTTTGTACGCAACCGTTAGAAACCACTTTTGCCCCGATTGCCTTTGAGTTGGGCTTGTTTGTAGAATTAGAAAAACTGGAAAACTTTTTAGAAGATTCTTCATTTTTAAAAATGAAGAACAGGACTATCGAAAACTTAGAAAGAAATATTCAAAGAAAATTCTAAGTAAAGAAGAAAAAGAAGCGATCCAATCCTTTTCAAAAGATCTTCTAGACATAGCTGAAGCAGGTTTAATGAAAAGAGGTTACGGAGAAGAAAAATTTCTCATCATTAACAAAGAACTAGACTAATAGAAAAGCCTGTAATACAGGCTTTTCTTTATTACTTTTAAAAAAACTTTCAAAAAAATAAATTTTTTTGGAAAAAAGTGTTGACAGTAAGGTAAGGTCATGATATACTAATATAGTTGTCGCGCGAGAGCGACAAAGACCTTTGAAAACTGAACAAGACGAACCAATGTGCAGGGCGCTATAACTAAGGTTATAGTAACTGAACAATAAAAAAACAATAAATCTGTCAGTGACAGAATGAGTTTAAGACAAACAATTATTTTAATGAGAGTTTGATCCTGGCTCAGGATGAACGCTGGCGGCGTGCCTAATACATGCAAGTAGAACGCTGAAGCTTGGTGCTTGCACCGAGCGGATGAGTTGCGAACGGGTGAGTAACGCGTAGGTAACCTGCCTCTTAGCGGGGATAACTATTGGAAACGATAGCTAATACCGCATAAAAGTCGACATCGCATGATGTTGACTTGAAAGGTGCAATTGCATCACTAAGAGATGGACCTGCGTTGTATTAGCTAGTTGGTGAGGTAACGGCTCACCAAGGCGACGATACATAGCCGACCTGAGAGGGTGATCGGCCACACTGGGACTGAGACACGGCCCAGACTCCTACGGGAGGCAGCAGTAGGGAATCTTCGGCAATGGGGGCAACCCTGACCGAGCAACGCCGCGTGAGTGAAGAAGGTTTTCGGATCGTAAAGCTCTGTTGTAAGAGAAGAACGAGTGTGAGAGTGGAAAGTTCACGCTGTGACGGTAACTTACCAGAAAGGGACGGCTAACTACGTGCCCAGCAGCCGCGGTAATACGTAGGTCCCGAGCGTTATCCGGATTTATTGGGCGTAAAGCGAGCGCAGGCGGTTAGATAAGTCTGAAGTTAAAGGCTGTGGCTTAACCATAGTACGCTTTGGAAACTGTTTAACTTGAGTGCAGAAGGAGAGTGGAATTCCATGTGTAGCGGTGAAATGCGTAGATATATGGAGGAACACCAGTGGCGAAGGCGGCTCTCTGGTCTGTAACTGACGCTGAGGCTCGAAAGCGTGGGGAGCAAACAGGATTAGATACCCTGGTAGTCCACGCCGTAAACGATGAGTGCTAGGTGTTGGATCCTTTCCGGACTTCAGTGCCGCAGCTAACGCATTAAGCACTCCGCCTGGGGAGTACGACCGCAAGGTTGAAACTCAAAGGAATTGACGGGGGCCCGCACAAGCGGTGGAGCATGTGGTTTAATTCGAAGCAACGCGAAGAACCTTACCAGGTCTTGACATCCCTTGACCGCTCTAGAGATAGAGTTTTCCCTTCGGGACAGAGGTGACAGGTGGTGCATGGTTGTCGTCAGCTCGTGTCGTGAGATGTTGGGTTAAGTCCCGCAACGAGCGCAACCCCTATTGTTAGTTGCCATCATTTAGTTGGGCACTCTAGCGAGACTGCCGGTAATAAACCGGAGGAAGGTGGGGATGACGTCAAATCATCATGCCCCTTATGACCTGGGCTACACACGTGCTACAATGGCTGGTACAACGAGTCGCGAGTCGGTGACGGCAAGCTAATCTCTTAAAGCCAATCTCAGTTCGGATTGTAGGCTGCAACTCGCCTACATGAAGTCGGAATCGCTAGTAATCGCGGATCAGCACGCCGCGGTGAATACGTTCCCGGGCCTTGTACACACCGCCCGTCACACCACGAGAGTTTGTAACACCCGAAGTCGGTGAGGTAACCATTTGGAGCCAGCCGCCTAAGGTGGGATAGATGATTGGGGTGAAGTCGTAACAAGGTAGCCGTATCGGAAGGTGCGGCTGGATCACCTCCTTTCTAAGGAAATGGAAACCTGTACGTTGGTCTTGTTTAGTTTTGAGAGGTCTTGTGGGGCCTTAGCTCAGCTGGGAGAGCGCCTGCTTTGCACGCAGGAGGTCAGCGGTTCGATCCCGCTAGGCTCCATTAACACTGTAAGGGTGTTAAGATTGAACATTGAAAATTGAATATCTATATCAAATAGTAACAAGAAAATAAACCGAAACGCTGTAAATATTTAAAGAGTTTAGGTCGCAAGACCAAAAATAAGGTTAAGTTAATAAGGGCGCACGGTGGATGCCTTGGCACTAGAAGCCGAAGAAGGACGTGACAAACGACGAAATGCTTTGGGGAGCTGTAAGTAAGCGACGATCCAGAGATGTCCGAATGGGGGAACCCACTAGCTGATGGCTAGTACTCCTATCTGTTAAGGATAGGTAGAGGAAGACGCAGTGAACTGAAACATCTAAGTAGCTGCAGGAAGAGAAAGCAAAAGCGATTGCCTGAGTAGCGGCGAGCGAAACGGCAGGAGGGCAAACCGAAGAGTTTACTCTTCGGGGTTGTAGGACTGCAATGTGGACTTAAAGATTATAGAAGAATGACATGGGAAGGTCAGCCAAAGAGAGTAAGAGCCTCGTATTCGAAATAGTCTTTATACCTAGCAGTATCCTGAGTACGGCGGGACACGAGAAATCCCGTCGGAATCTGGGAGGACCATCTCCCAAGCCTAAATACTCCCTAGTGACCGATAGTGAACCAGTACCGTGAGGGAAAGGTGAAAAGCACCCCGGGAGAGAGTGAAATAGAACCTGAAACCGTGTGCCTACAACAAGTTCGAGCCCGTTAATGGGTGAGAGCGTGCCCTTTGTAGAATGAACCGGCGAGTTACGATATGATGCGAGGTTAAGTTGAAGAGACGGAGCCGTAGGAAACCGAGTCTGAATAGGGCGGATTAGTATTATGTCGTAGACCCGAAACCATGTGACCTACCCATGAGCAGGTTGAAGGTGAGGTAAAACTCACTGGAGGACCGAACCAGGGCACGTTGAAAAGTGCTTGGATGACTTGTGGGTAGCGGAGAAATTCCAAACGAACTTGGAGATAGCTGGTTCTCTCCGAAATAGCTTTAGGGCTAGCGTCGACATTAAGATTCTTGGAGGTAGAGCACTGTTTGGGTGAGGGGTCCATCCCGGATTACCAATCTCAGATAAACTCCGAATGCCAATGAATTATGGTCGGCAGTCAGACTGCGAGTGCTAAGATCCGTAGTCGAAAGGGAAACAGCCCAGACCACCAGCTAAGGTCCCAAAATAATTGTTAAGTGGAAAAGGATGTGGGGTTGCACAGACAACTAGGATGTTAGCTTAGAAGCAGCTATTCATTCAAAGAGTGCGTAATAGCTCACTAGTCGAGTGACCCTGCGCCGAAAATGTACCGGGGCTAAAACAATTTACCGAAGCTGTGGATACCTTTATAGGTATGGTAGGAGAGCGTTCTATGTGTGGAGAAGGTGTACCGTGAGGAGCGCTGGAACGCATAGAAGTGAGAATGCCGGTATGAGTAGCGAAAGACAGGTGAGAATCCTGTCCACCGTAAGACTAAGGTTTCCAGGGAAGGCTCGTCCGCCCTGGGTTAGTCGGGACCTAAGGAGAGAC
>JBKTJB010000001.1:0-485000 GCA_047241705.1 Streptococcus sp. | reverse complement strand
CTACTGCCCGTGTTAATAATTATGGCGGGTGTGGTGAAGTGGTTAACACACCAGATTGTGGCTCTGGCATGCGTGGGTTCGATCCCCATCACTCGCCTATTTATTAATATTATTATTGGGGTATAGCCAAGCGGTAAGGCAAGGGACTTTGACTCCCTCATGCGTTGGTTCGAATCCAGCTACCCCAGTTAAATTTATGCCGGCGTGGCGGAATTGGCAGACGCGCTGGACTCAAAATCCAGTGTCCGCAAGGACGTGCCGGTTCGACCCCGGCCGCCGGTATAGATTATAAAGGAGTTTTACTCCTTTTTTGTTTTTATTTTTTCCTTTTTTGTGATATAATTAACCGGTAAAGTTTCTTTTAGTGAATTAGAAGGAGTTAATTTTGTCTGAAGTTGCAAATAAAATCGATCGATTTTTAAATTCTATTTTATTGTTATCAGAAAATCAGCATGAGATTTTAGTTGGTTCTTGTACAAGTGGTGTTTCATTAACCAACACTCAGGAACATATTTTGATGCTGGTTGCTGATGAATCTCTAACCAATTCTGTCTTAGCTAAGAAATTGAATGTCAGTCAGGCGGCTATCACAAAGGCCGTGAAGCCCTTATTAAGTCAGGGGATGTTAGAGACTTATCGTGATGAGAATGATGCTCGGGTTCTCTATTATCGCTTAACTGAGATTGGTAAGCCAATTGCATTAGAGCATCAGCACCACCATCAGCATACTCTTCACACTTATGAGGATGTTTTGTCGAAGTTTACAAAGAATGAGCAAGGGGTCATTTCGCGGTTTTTAGATCTATTGGAAGAGGAGTTATAGTTTGAGGTATATTACGGTTTCGAATTTATCGTTTTATTATGATCGGGAACCGGTTTTAGAAGGGATCAATTACTACTTAGATAGTGGGGAGTTTGTGACTTTGACCGGTGAAAATGGTGCTGCTAAGTCAACCTTGATTAAGGCTAGTCTTGGGATTTTACAGCCCAAGGTGGGGACAGTTGAGATTTCAAAGACGAATGTTAAGGGAAAGAAGTTAAGGATTGCTTATTTGCCACAACAGATTGCTAGTTTTAATGCTGGATTTCCAAGTACGGTCTATGAATTTGTGAAGTCAGGTCGGTATCCTCGTAAAGGCTGGTTTCGAAAGTTGAATGAGCACGATGAAAAACATATTCTGAAGAGTTTAGAATCTGTTGGGATGCTGGAGTTCAAGGATCGGGCGATTGGTTCTTTGTCTGGTGGTCAGAAACAGCGGGCCGTCATTGCTCGGATGTTTGCTTCTGATCCGGATATCTTTGTTTTAGATGAACCGACAACAGGGATGGATGCGACGACAAAGAGTGATTTTTATGAGTTGATGCATCACAGTGCGCATCACCATCAAAAATCTGTTTTGATGATTACGCACGATCCAGAAGAGGTTAACCAATTTGCGGATCGGAATATTCATTTGGTTCGTGACCAGAGCTCTCCTTGGAGATGTTTTAACGTCCATGATACAGAAGGGGAGGGTGACCATGCTTGATTTATTCCAGTATGATTTTATGCAGCGGGCCTTGTTGGCTATGGTTGCCATGAGTCTTTTTTCTCCTGTGTTAGGGATTTTCTTGATTTTGAGACGGCAGAGTCTGATGAGTGATACGCTGAGTCACGTCTCTCTTGCGGGTGTCGCTTTTGGACTTTTTCTTGGGATCTCTCCGACGCTCTCGACTATGATCATTGTCATTATTGCTGCGGTCTTTCTTGAGTATTTGCGGACCTTATTTAAGGACTTTATGGAGATCGGGACGGCAATTTTAATGTCCACTGGTCTTGCCCTAGCTTTAGTACTGATGCGTGGTGGTGGGAAAAAGCTCGATGAGCTTGGATCAGTATTTGTTTGGTTCTACCCTAACCATTACGGATGAACAGGTGATCGCCTTGTTTGTGATTGCTTTCGTTGTATTAGTGCTGACGGCCTTATTCTTGCGGCCTATGTATATTTTGACTTTTGATGAAGATACGGCCTTCGTAGATGGCCTTCCGGTCCGGACCATGTCCATTTTATTTAATGTGGTGACAGGGGTTGCTATCGCCTTAATGATTCCTGCAGCAGGATCGTTATTGGTTTCAACTATCATGGTCTTACCGGCTAGTATTGCGCTGAAATTAGGGAAGAACTTCCGTGGGGTCATGCTGATTGCGGTCATCATTGGCTTTATCGGGATGTTTAGTGGGTTGATTTTGTCTTATATTGCAGATACACCGGCGAGTGCCAGCATCACGCTTTTGTTTGTGGCACTGTTCTTGCTTGTGAATCTTGGATCACGTTTGAGGAAGTAAATATGAAATTTAAAAAAATAGGTTTAATGTTGTTGGTGGCTTTTGCCCTTATCTTGACTGCTTGTGGTAAAAGTCAGAGTCAAAATGGAAAATTAAAAGTGATGACCACTTTTTATCCTGTTTATGATTTTACAAAAAATATTGTCGGAGATGAAGGAACGGTAGACCTGCTCATTGGAGCGGGATCAGAGCCTCATGAATATGAATTGTCTGCTAAGGGGCGGGCTATGATTCAAGATTCGGATGTTTTCGTTTATGAGAATGAAAACATGGAAACGTGGGTTCCAAATCTTTTGAAATCCATGAAGGATAAGAAAACCAAAGTGATCGATGCTACCAAGGGCATGGTCTTGCTTCCTGGATTGGAAGAGGAACATGAACACGAAGGGGGCGAAGAACACCATCATGAATATGATCCTCACCTTTGGCTCTCTCCCCATCGTGCCATGAAGATGGTAGAGTCGATTCGTGATCAGTTGGTCGCAGCTTATCCAGATAAGAAAAAGACGTTTGAGAAAAATGCCCAAGCCTATCTGAAGAAATTACAGGCTTTGGATCAAGCTTATCAGGATGGATTGAAAGATGCGAAGCAAAAGAATTTCGTGACCCAACACGCGGCTTTCCGTTACTTGGCCTTGGATTATGGATTAAACCAGGTGGCCATTTCAGGGATTTCACCTGATAGCGAGCCTTCTGCTGCACGATTGCGTGAATTGACAGAGTATATCAAGAAAAATGAGATCAAGGTCATTTACTTTGAGGAAAATGCTTCTAAGTCCTTGGCGAAAACCTTGTCTTCTGAAGCTGGTGTTGAGTTGGCTGTCTTAAATCCTTTGGAAAGCTTGACGGATCAAGAAATGAAAGATGGCGAAGACTACGTGTCTGTTATGAAGGAGAATCTGAAGGCGCTAGAGAAAACAACGTCACAAGCTGGTAAGGATATTCAACCGGAACATGAGGAAGATGCTAAGACGGTTCAAAAGGGCTATTTCGAGGATAGTCAAGTTAAGGATCGTAGCTTAGCAAATTATGTAGGTGATTGGAAATCCGTTTATCCATACTTGCAAGATGGAACCTTGGATCAGGTCTTTGATTATAAGGCAAAATTAAATCCAACTATGACGGCTGCTGAGTATAAGGAATATTATACTAAGGGTTACCAAACAGATATTGATCGGATTAAGATTGATAAGGATTCAATGGAGTTTTATCAAAAAGGATCTTCTAAGAAATATACCTATAAATACGTAGGTAAGCACATTTTGACTTATAAGAAGGGAAATCGTGGTGTTCGTTATCTATTTGAAGCCAAGGAGAGCGATGCGGGAGACTTCAAATATGTTCAATTTAGTGACCATGAAATTACTCCGGTAAAGGCGGCTCACTTCCACATTTTCCATGGAGGAAAGAGTCAAGAAGCGCTTTATGATGAGTTGGAAAATTGGCCAACTTATTATCCTTCGAACTTATCTGGTTTAGAAGTGGCACAGGAAATGCTGGCTCATTAAAAGTTGTATCAAAAGAGAGACTAGGACTGATTGAACTGCACCCTAAAAGTTAGACAGAAAAATCTAACTTTTGGGGTGCTTTATTATGAAATTAACTTTTGAAGATAAAGTTCAAATATATGAATCAAGAAAGCAAGGAGAGAGTTTTAGGCGACTTTCAAATCAATTTGGGATAAAAGATTTCTAATCTTCAGTACATGATTAAATTGATTGATCGTTATGGAATAGAAATCGTAAAAAAAGGAAAGAATTGTTACTATTCTCCTGAACTAAAACGAGAAATCATTGATAAAGTCTTACTTGAAGGTCGTTCACAAAGAAGTGTAAGCCTTGATTATGCTCTTCCAAACCAAGGAATGCTTCCAAATTGGCTGGCACAATACAAGAAAAATGGGTATACTATTGTTGAGAAAACAAGAGGGAGAGCACCTAAAATGGGACGCAAGCTAAAGAAGAAATCTGAAGAAATGACAGAGTTAGAACGTCTTCAAGCAGAAAATGAATACCTGAGAGCGGAGAATGCCATTCTAAAAAAGTTGAGAGAACTCCGATTGAAGGAGGAAAAGAGAAAGAAGAAAGACAGAAATTGTTCAAGAATTAATCACTGAGTTTTCGTTAGATATTCTTCTAAAAGCCATTAAACTCGCTCGTTCGACCTACTATTATCACTTGAAACAGCTAGAAAAACCAGATAAGGATCACGGGCTTAAAGCTGAAATCCAATCTATTTTTACTGAACACAAGGGAAATTATGGCTATCGTCGGATACATTTAGAATTAAGAAATCGCGGTTTTTTGGTCAATCATAAGAGGGTTCAGCGGTTGATGAACGTCCTCAATTTACAAGCTAGAATCCGGCAGAAGCGAAAGTATTCTTCTCACAAAGGGAGATATTGGTAAGAAAGCCGACAACCTTATTCAACGCCAGTTTGAAGCTTCAAAACCAATGGAAAAGTGCTACACAGATGTGACAGAATTTGCCATTCCAGCAAGCAGCCAAAAGCTCTATTTATCAACAGTATTAGATGGTTTTAACAGTGAAATCGTCGCTTATAATCTTTCAACTTCACCAAATTTAGAACAAGTGAAAGCTATGTTAGACCAGGCCTTTACTGAGAATCATTACACAAATACAATTCTCCATAGTGATCAAGGATGGCAGTATCAACACCAGTATTATCATCGTTTTTTAGAGGATAAAGGAATTCAACCGTCCATGTCACGTAAAGGAAACAGCCCAGACAACGGCATGATGGAATCCTTCTTTGGCATTTTGAAATCGGAAATGTTTTATGGTTACGAGAATACATTTAAGTCACTTAACCAATTGGAACAAGCTATTGTAGACTATATTGACTATTACAACAACAAACGAATTAAGAGTAAAACTAAAAGGACTCAGTCCTGTGCAATACAGGACTAAATCCTCTCACTTAAATTATTTGTCTAACTTTTTGGGGTCAGTACAGATTATCCCGGTCTCTTTTTGATTAAAAATGGGGAGTGAAGCTTGTCAAATGCTTGAAAATACGTTACAATGAAAGGGCTTTAAATTAAAAAATGTATGGGGAATTTTTAAATGAAAAAAGTTGGTGCAATTCTTGTGAGTCTTCTCAGTGTGGTCCTGTTGGTAGCTTGTTCGCAACAGGGAACGAGCAAAAAATCAACCACTTCTTCTAGTCAAACGACGACCTCTTCTGAAGTCAAAAAGACGGATGCTTCTAGTTCGGAAGTGAAGGAGAAAGAAAAAAAAGAAGAGAAAAAAGAAGTGAAGAAAATGGATCTTGAGGCTATTGCCAATGGAGATTACAGCAGTATTGCTGGTGTCTGGCAAGATGATAAAGGAAATAAGCTGGTCTTTAACGACAAAGGGTTGGTTTCACAAGAGTTAGAGGGCTATGGTGCTTCTTTGACGGATTATGGGACAGCCTCAGAAGGGATCTATGGTGGTCGTGATGGTGGCTTTTTGTTGGAGTATATCCCTGCAGGAGTGACCATTGGTGATCAGGTCGATGATCAAGGGCAAGTTGTTTTTAAGGATACATCCGATGCCTCTAAGAACCGCTTGTGGTCTGGTGTTGGAATCGCTAGTTTTGGGGAACAAGGATCGATCTACTATCATGTAGGAGATGAATAATAGAAAAAAGAGGCTAGGACAAAAGTCCTAGCCTCTCAATTATTTACAGATTGTCGAGCAAGACGCAGTGGTTGAGTGGGCTCTACTACGCTAATTTCACTCAGCTTTCACAGCCCTACTACTCAACTGTGCGGAGGTGGGACGACGAAATCGAATTCTAACGAATGACCGATTTCTGTCCCACTCTCTTTTTCTTATGCATGTGGGGGGAGCCAAGAAAGCTCAAACTGGAGTAATTGGGCTTCAAGGAGATCCTGATGGGAAATCTCTTGCTGGTCTTTGCCATCTAATCGGGCTTTTTGGATGAAATAGGCACCTGTAGTATGGGAGTTAGAGCAAATTTTGAGCTCATGGTTTGGAAGATGGAGAAGAACTTCTTTAAAGAGAGGGAGGCCCAGATCATAGATTGGTTTTCCTGGGCAGGTTGGGTAGAGTCCAAGGGCTGCCCAGATGTACCAAGCAGATAGGCTACCGTTGTCCTCATCACCTGGATAGGCTTGGAAATCTTGATGGAAAGCTTGGGAACGGATCTGGTGGATAAGGAGATTGGTATATTCGGGGTGAAGGCTGTGGCGGAAGAGATAGGGAATGTGAAAGCTAGGCTGATTGGAGATGGCGATCTGCCCAAATGGAGCCTGGGCCATCTCACTCATTTCGTGGATTTCATAGCCGTAACCTGTTGCTTCAAATTGAGGTCTTTGATTGGCCAGATCCAGCAGTCGTTGGGTGAAGGCTTTTTTATCGCCCATCAGCTCCATCAGGCCGGAGAGGTCGTGTAAGGCGCCAAAAGTAGCCTGGGTTGCAGAACATTCTGCATAATCTCCTCCCCAACTGGTAGGAGAGAAGGGGCTCTTTAAAGTTGCCATTGGTGGATCGCGTCTCCTCATAAAGCCCGTTTGGGCATCGTACAATGTTCGGTAGGAGAGGCTGGAAGCAAGCATACTGAGTGGCCGTTTCTGCATGCCCCAATTGCTTGGCGACGGTGGCAATGCAAAAATCACTATAAGCATAATCTAGGCTGTGGCTAACACTTTCGTGAAAATCATCGGGTAGGTAGCCAAGGGCCTTGTAGCTTTCATTGCCATGGCGACCAAAATGTTGCATAGGATCTGTTTTTTGGGCTGTCTGGAGCATGGCTGTCAGCATGTTTTCATGTAGGTCTGGTGCGATCCCTTTTGTGACAGCATCTGCGAAGACTCCATCAATGAGAGTGCCTGGCATCATCCCTCGTTCATCTGGGGCCAACCATTTTGGTAGAAAACCAGTATCCTGGTATGTATTTAAAAATCCTTCGAGGAAGTGACGGTAGTAATCGGGGTAGACAAGGCTAAAGAGCGGAAAAGATGTTCGGAAGAGATCCCAAAAACCGACATTCGTATAAGCTTTTCCTGGTTTGATTTCATTATGGGTGACATCCAGGTGCCAGTCATTTCCCTCGGTATCTATTTCATAAAAGGTTTGAGGAAAAGGGAGGAGTCGGTACGGGCAGTGATCGAAAAAGGCTTGATCACTGCCTCCGCTATCTTTCACTTCAATTCGTTTTAGTAGCTGATTCCATTGATCAGTTCGCTTCTTTTTAGCTTTTTCTAAAGAAAGGTGGGGAAGATGGCTGTGAGCCATGTCTTGGGACAGATAAGAGCTTCCTAATTGGACGGTCACCTCATTGCTAGCAAAGGTGAGAAAAAGATCCTGATCAATGTGAGTGACAGTCTCGATTGGCTGACTAAATTGCCACTGGAGATAGAAAGAGTAGGAAGTATCTGCGGTATGGGCCTGATCCAGAATGCGGAAGTGACAGGTGTGGTCTGTAAGGGTCAAGTCCTCTAGTTCATTTGCTGCATGAAAGCAGAGAGTCAATTTTTCTGGTGCTTGAAAGCGCATGATAGCCCCGTAGTGGCTTGGAACCAGCTCGCTTTGAATCTGATAACGTTCCGAAAAAATACGGAGGTAGTGGGGCTGAAAAAGAGCTTCTTTGATCGAATAACTGCTCTGGCGACGGAAGAGGTCGGAACTTGTAACTTCTCCTGTGATGGGCGTGATGAGGCACCAAGCGTAGTCTCCGATCCAGGGACTAGGCTGGTGGGTGAGGCGAAAGCCCTGAAAAATAGGGAGATTAGGGTTGAAAAACCAAGCTCCTTGTTCGTGTGTCGTCTGGGGAAGAAAGTAATTCATTCCAAAAGGGACTCCGGAATAAGGGAGGGTGTTTCCGTGCGAATAGTGGGGATGATTATCGCTTCCCCAGCGGGTATCGATGGTCTGGCAAGTTGTGTGCATCTGGTCTCCTTTTTCTTCATCAACCTTAAATGGTCTGTGTTTTTCTTGGAACACGCGGTGGTATTTTCTTCATTGTATCAAAGTGTTGTCAAATATGATAGCGTTTTTATCAAATGGAAAATTTTGTAGAAAAAGGGCTATAGTTTGCGTATGTATTTCCCTTTTGAAATCTTTTATACTGAATAGGAAAGAATCGATACGTGTGAGGAAAATAAATGACCTATTCAAAAGAAATTGTGCGAGAATGGCTGGACCAAGTAGCAGAACGTGCCAAGGAGTACCCTGAGTGGGTGGATGTCTTTGAACGTTGCTACACAGACACTTTAGACAATACAGTTGAAATTTTAGAAGACGGTTCAACCTTTGTGCTAACAGGGGATATCCCAGCTATGTGGTTGCGTGACTCTACTGCTCAGCTGAGACCTTATCTTCATGTAGCTAAAAGAGATCCTCTCTTGCGCCAGACCATTGCTGGCTTGGTTAAACGTCAGATGACTTTGATTCTCCAAGGATCCCTATGCCAACTCCTTCAACATTGAAGAGAACTGGAAGGGTCACCACGAGACCGACCATACAGATCTCAATGGCTGGATTTGGGAGCGCAAGTATGAAGTAGATTCGCTGTGCTACCCCTTGCAGTTGGCTTATCTCCTTTGGAAAGAAACTGGTGAGACTAGCCAGTTTGATGAAACTTTTGTTACGGCGACCAAGGAGATCCTTCATCTCTGGACGGTGGAACAAGACCACAAGAACTCTCCTTATCGTTTTGTTCGGGATACGGATCGTAAGGAAGACACGTTAGTGAATGACGGCTTTGGTCCTGACTTTGCCGTGACAGGAATGACCTGGTCAGCCTTTCGTCCGAGTGATGACTGCTGTCAGTATAGCTATCTGATTCCATCCAATATGTTTGCAGTGGTTGTTTTGGGTTATGTCCAAGAAATCTTTGCAGAGTTGAATCTAGCTGATAGCGAAAGCATCATTGCTGACGCTAAACGTCTGCAAGCTGAGATTCAAGAAGGAATCGAAAACTATGCCTACACCACTAACAGTAAGGGCGAGAAGATTTATGCCTTTGAAGTGGATGGTCTAGGAAATGCTAGCATCATGGATGATCCTAACGTACCAAGTTTGTTAGCTGCTCCCTATCTTGGTTACTGTGATGTCAATGACGAAGTGTATCAAGCCACTCGTCGGACTATTTTGAGCCCTGAAAATCCTTACTTCTATGAAGGGAAGTACGCAAGTGGACTCGGAAGTTCCCATACCTTTTATCGCTATAT
This sequence comes from Streptococcus sp., assembly GCA_047241705.1. Taxonomy (GTDB): domain Bacteria; phylum Bacillota; class Bacilli; order Lactobacillales; family Streptococcaceae; genus Streptococcus. Next base: position 475,472 of record JBKTJB010000001.1, on the reverse strand, counting down.
TTGGCCGATTGCTTTATCCATCCAAGGATTGACAACGACGGACAAGGCAGAGAAGAAATTCTTGCTCGATCAGTTGGTTGCTTGCGATGGTGGCACGGGTGTCATGCACGAAAGTTTCCATGTAGATGATCCGACTAAATACTCGCGCGAATGGTTCTCTTGGGCCAACATGATGTTCTGCGAGTTGGTCTTGGATTACTTGGATATTCATTAATAAGCTGTCGCTCAACAGATTCTTGTAAAGAATCACAAATATATCTTTAAATTTAAGTTAGAATGAGGTTTTACTCATGGAAAATGTTGTTGTACATATCATCTCTCATAGCCACTGGGATCGTGAGTGGTATCTACCTTTTGAAAGCCACCGCATGCAATTGGTGGAACTGTTTGACAATCTGTTTGATCTTTTCGAAAATGATCCTGAATTCAAAAGCTTCCACTTGGATGGCCAAACCATTGTCCTTGACGACTATTTAGAAATTCGCCCTGAAAATCGCGATAAGGTGCAGCGTTATATCGACGAAGGGAAACTCAAGATCGGACCCTTCTATATCTTGCAGGATGATTACTTGATTTCCAGTGAAGCCAATGTCCGCAATACCTTGATTGGACAAGCGGAATGTGCCAAATGGGGCAAATCAACTCAAATCGGTTACTTCCCAGATACCTTTGGAAATATGGGACAAGCTCCTCAAATCCTTCAAAAATCAGGGATTCATGTAGCAGCCTTTGGGCGTGGAGTGAAGCCAATTGGATTTGACAACCAAGTTCTTGGAGATGAGCAATTTACTTCTCAGTTTTCTGAGATGTACTGGCAGGGGGCGGATGGTAGCAGTGTGCTTGGTATTCTCTTTGCCAACTGGTACAGTAACGGGAATGAAATTCCAGTGGATAAAGATGAAGCTTTGGCTTTCTGGAAACAAAAATTGGCAGATGTTCGTGATTATGCATCGACCAACCAATGGTTGATGATGAATGGTTGTGACCACCAACCGGTTCAACGAAATTTGAGTGAAGCCATTCGTGTGGCCAACGAACTCTTTCCTGATGTGACCTTTATTCACAGTTCCTTTGATGACTATGTGCAAGCAGTGGAAAGTTCCCTTCCTGAGCAATTATCAACGTGTCACAGGTGAGTTGACTAGCCAGGAAACCGATGGTTGGTACACACTAGCCAATACGTCTTCTTCTCGGATTTATCTCAAGCCAAGCCTTCCAAGAAAACAGCAACTTGCTCGAGCAAGTGGTCGAACCTTTGACCATCATTACTGGTGGGCACAATCACAAGGATCAATTGACCTATGCCTGGAAGACACTCTTGCAAAATGCACCTCATGATAGTATTTGTGGATGTAGTATTGACGAAGTTCACCGGGAAATGGAAGTTCGTTTTGCCAAGGTCAACCAAGTTGGAAACTTTGTCAAGACCAACCTTCTGAACGAATGGAAGGGTAAACTAGCGACTCAAAAAGCCCATAGTGAGCACCTCTTTACGGTCATCAATACAGGCTTGCATGATAAGGTGGATACCGTCAGCACGATTGTCGATGTTGCGGTTTGTCCATTTAAGGAGTTGCATCCGACAGAAGGCTTCAAGAAAATGGCAGCTTTGACCTTGCCAGACTATCATGTAGAAGATTTAGACGGTCATCTTGTAGAAGCAGATATTGAAGACTTGGGGGCAAGTTTTGGCTATACCTTACCTAAGGATAAATTCCGCCAACCCTATATTGCACGTCAAGTGCGCGTGACGGTTCCGGTTCATTTGGCAGCCTTGTCTTGGACGACCTTCCAGCTCTTAGAAGGTAAAGCACCTCATCATGATGGTCTGTTCCAAAATGGGGTGATCGATACACCATTTGTAACCCTTAGTATCGATGATGGTTTAACCCTCTATGATAAAACGACCAATGAGGCTTATGAGAACTTCCTTGGCTTCGAAGACCGCGGTGATATCGGAAATGAATATATCTACTTCCAACCAAAAGGAACAGAGCCGATCTTTGCTCAACTGAAAGGTTATGAAGTTCTAGAAAACAATGCTCGCTATGCCAAAATCTTGCTCAAGCATAACTTGACCATTCCAGTCAGCGCAGATGAAAAATTGGATGCAGAACAAAGAGGCATTATCGAGTTTATGAACCGTAAGGCAAGTCGCTCAGAAGAGCTGACAACCATCCCTCTAGAAACGGAAATGACGGTCTTTGTGGATGACCCGCAGATTCGCTTCAAGACGCGCTTCACCAATACAGCCAAAGACCACCGTATCCGTCTCTTGGTCAAAACTCATAACACACGTCCAAGCAATGATTCTGAAAGCATCTATGAAGTTGTGACACGGCCAAATAAACCAGCAGCTTCTTGGGAAAATCCTGAAAATCCCCAACACCAGCAAGCTTTTGTCAGCTTGTATGATGACGTCAAGGGGGTAACAGTAGCCAATAAAGGTTTACATGAATATGGAAATTTTAGGGGATGATACCGTTGCCGTGACCATTCTTCGGGCTTCTGGAGAACTTGGTGACTGGGGCTATTTCCCAACACCAGAAGCACAATGCTTACGGGCCTTTGAGGTGGAATATGCAGTGGAATGTCATCAAGCTCAGGGCCGCTTCTCAGCTTATCGCCGAGCTAAGGCTTTACAGACACCGATGACTAGCCTCCAAGTTGAAGAACAAGAAGGAAGTGTAGCGGCGTCTGGTAGCTTACTCAAGCATACAGCCTTGACGCATCCTCAGGTTTGTCCAACAGCCTTTAAGGTGGCAGAAAATGACGAAGGTTACATTCTTCGCTATTACAATATGAGCCAAGAAAATGTGCGCGTGTCAGAAGGGCAACAAACGGTTGTCGATCTTCTGGAGCAACCGTAGTCCTATCCATACAGGATTATTGGCACCACAGGAAATTCGTACAGAATTGATCAAAAAAGAAGAAATTTAATTTCAAAAAGTAAACACAAACAGAAAGGAGGAGCGAAAAAGTAAGAGCCAACTGCTGATTCGCTCCTTTTGCAGGTGAAAGCAATGACCATTGCAACGATTGATATCGGAGGGACTGGCATTAAGTTTGCTAGTCTAACTCCTGATGGAAAGATTTTAGATAAGACCAGCACCCCAACTCCAGAAACTTTAGAAGATTTGTTGGCTTGGTTGGACCAACGCTTATCAGAACAGGACTATCGTGGGATTGCTATGAGTGTGCCAGGTGCAGTTAATCAAGAAACCGGGGTGATTGAGGGGATCAGTGCCATTCCTTACATCCATGGTTTTTCATGGTATGAAGCGCTTGCTCATCACCAACTACCTGTCCATCTAGAAAATGATGCCAACTGTGTTGGACTTAGTGAACTGCTAGCTCATCCTGAGATTGAAAATGCAGCCTGTGTCGTGATTGGTACAGGGATCGGTGGGGCCATGATTATCAATGGCAAAATTCACCGTGGTCGCCATGGCTTGGGTGGAGAGTTTGGTTACATGACTACTATCGAACCAGCAGAAAAGCTCAATAACTGGTCGCAACTAGCATCAACAGGAAACATGGTTCGCTATGTCATCGAAAAATCAGGTCAGTCTGAATGGGATGGCCGCAAGGTGTACCAAGAGGCTGCAGCCGGCAATGCCCTTTGCCAAGAAGCCATTGAGCGCATGAATCGTAACCCTAGCTCAAGGATTACTCAATATCCAGTATCTCATCGACCCAGATGTCATTAGCCTAGGTGGCTCTATCAGTCAGAACCCTGATTTTATCAGAGGGGTCCAAAAAGCGGTAGACGTCTTTGTGGAAAGATATGAAGAGTATACAATTGCGCCAGTTATCCAAGCTTGCACCTATCAGGCAGATGCCAATCTCTACGGTGCCCTTGTCAACTGGTTACAGGAGGAAAACCAATGGTAAATTTTACCGGAATTAGCAGTAAACAACAGCAAGCTATAGACTTACTTCAAAAGCACATTTCTCTACCAGATGTAGAAGTGGCAGTCGCTCAGTCTGACCATGCTTCCATCTCTATCAAGGGGGAGAATGGGCAGTATCAATTGACCTACCGTAAACCTCATCAACTCTACCGTGCCTTGTCTGTTCTCGCAACAGCTTTAGAAGAAGGTGATAAGGTGGAGATTGAGGAGCAAGCGGCTTATGAAGATTTAGCCTACATGGCGGATTGTTCCCGTAATGCGGTTCTAAATGTTGCATCTGCCAAGCAGATGATTGAAGTCTTAGCTCTGATGGGTTATTCAATCTTTGAGCTCTACATGGAAGATACCTATCAGATTGAGGGACAACCTTACTTTGGCTATTTCCGTGGGGCTTATTCAGCTGAAGAATTACAGGAAATCGAAGCCTATGCCCAGCAGTTTGACATGACTTTTGTTCCTTGTATTCAGACCTTGGCTCACTTATCAGCCTTTGTCAAATGGGGTGTTAAAGAAGTCCAGCAACTTCGTGATGTAGAGGACATTCTCCTCATCGGTGAAGAAAAAGTCTACGACCTGATTGACGGTATGTTTGCGACGTTATCTAAATTACAAACTCGCAAGGTCAACATCGGGATGGACGAAGCTCACTTGGTCGGTTTGGGTCGTTATCTTATCTTGAACGGTATTGTGGATCGGAGTCTCCTTATGTGCCAACATTTGGAGCGCGTGCTGGATATTGCAGACAAGTATGGTTTCCACTGCCAGATGTGGAGTGATATGTTCTTCAAGCTTATGTCAGCAGATGGCCAGTACGACCGTGAGGTAGAAATTCCAGAAGAAACACGAGTTTATTTAGACCGTCTTAAAGACCGTGTGACCTTGGTTTACTGGGATTATTATCAGGATAGCGAGGAAAAATACAACCGAAACTTCCGTAATCACCATAAGATTAGTCAGGATATTGCCTTTGCTGGTGGTGCCTGGAAGTGGATTGGCTTCACACCACACAACCATTTCAGCCGTCTCATCACTCTTGAAGCCAATAAAGCCTGCCGTGCCAACCAGATCAAGGAAGTCATTGTGACGGGTTGGGGGGACAATGGTGGGGAAACAGCCCAGTTCTCTATTCTGCCAAGTTTACAAATCTGGGCAGAACTCAGCTACCGCAATGATTTAGAGCGTCTGTCAGCTCACTTCAAGACCAATACAGGCCTCTCGGTTGAGGACTTTATGCAGCTGGATCTGGCCAACCTCTTGCCAGATCTACCAGACAATCTCAGTGGCATTAACCCCAACCGCTATGTCTTCTATCAGGATGTCCTCTGTCCAATCCTTGACAAGCACATGACTCCTGAACAGGACAAACCTCACTTTGCCAAGGCAACTGAGATTCTTTCTGACATTAAAGAAAAAGCGGGCGTCTACGCCTATCTCTTTGAAACTCAGGCTCAGTTGAATGCTATTTTAAGTAATAAAGTCGATTTAGGACGACGCATCCGGGAGGCTTATCACGCAGGTGATAAAGAGAGCTTGCAACAAATCGCTCAGGAAGAATTGCCAAAACTTAGAAGCCAGATTGAACACTTCCATTCTCTCTTTAGCCAGCAATGGTTGAAAGAAAACAAGGTCTTTGGCTTGGATACCGTGGACATCCGTATGGGAGGACTCTTGCAACGCATCAAGCGAGCTGAAAGCCGTATGGAGGACTATCTATCCGGTTCCATCACACGTATCGATGAACTAGAAGTAGAGATATTGCCATTCAACGATTTCTACGGAGATCAGGATTTCGCAGCCACAACAGCTAATCAATGGCATACCATTGCGACTGCGTCAACTATTTATACAACGTAAAAAATGCCAAGTTGGATGACAGATGTCTTATCCACGGTGGATAGGACTAGAAGAGGAGCTGTGTTTACCATCGCCCTTTTCTACTCCTTTTTAAAAGCTATGTCATAAATTTGTAGAATTTTTTCTATAATTAGGAGTTTGAAAAGAGAAAATAGCTATCTTATAATAAGTATTGTAAACGCTACCAAAGTAAATAAACACGCTCAAGGCTCAAAGGGGGGAGTTAAATGAAAAAGTTTGTAAGGACTCTGAGAGAAAATTTCATTTTTCTTTTAATGGTCTTACCGGGTGCAGCGTGGTTAATCTTATTCTTCTATATTCCGGTTTTTGGGAATATCGTAGCATTTAAGGACTATCATATCACAGGAGAGGGCTTCATCGACAGTGTCATGAAGAGTAAGTGGGTTGGCTTTGACAACTTCAAGTTCCTCTTTAGTTCCAAAGATGCCTACATTATTACAAGAAATACGGTCTTGTACAACTTAGGATTTATCTTCTTAGGATTGATTGTTTCCGTTGGGATCGCCATCATCTTTAGTGAGTTGAGATCAAAAAGAGTGGTCAAGGTGCTTCAAACCTCCATGCTCTTCCCATACTTCCTATCATGGGTTATCATCAGCTTCTTCACCGATGCCTTCCTGAACGTGGACAAAGGATTGGTCAACCACATCTTAACTTCACTTGGCATGAAGGCCATCAATTTCTATTCAGAATTGTGGATCTGGCCAGCGCTTCTCCTCTTCTTAGGAATTTGGAAAGGCTTTGGTTATAGTAGTGTCATGTACTATGCAACCATCATGGGAATTGACCCAACTTACTATGAAGCAGCGACCGTGGATGGTGCGTCTAAGTGGCAACGCATTCGCAACATCACCATTCCTCAGTTGTCTTCCTTGATTACGGTCTTGACCATTCTTGCAGTCGGAAATATCTTCCGCGCAGACTTCGGTCTCTTCTACCAAATCCCGCATAATGCTGGAGCGCTCTATAGTGTGACCAACGTTATTGATGTTTATGTCTACAACGGTTTGACCAAGTCAGGGGATATCGGGATGACAGCAGCAGCCGGTCTTTACCAATCGGTAGTCGGTTTGGTTCTTGTTTTAATCTCAAATATCATTGCCCGTCGCATTGATAAGAATGCCGCTCTCTTCTAGAAAGGAGGATCGTATGAAAAAATCAACCATTCAAAAAGAAAAAATTGATAATGTCGGGATCCATTCTTTCAGTAAGAAGAGCAACTTCTTCTTTACCTTGTTGTTGACCTTGGTCGGCTTGACCTGTGTGCTTCCCTTCATCTTCGTTGTCATGATCTCTTTGACAGACGAACAAAGTTTGGCAGTCCATGGATTCCAATTCTGGCCAGCAAAATTTGGATTTGATGGTTACCTTTTCTTGGTACAGTTCAAAGAAAAAATCTTGCAAGCTCTCTTCATTACCTTGTTTGTGACTATTGTGGGAACAGCATGTAATGTCTTTATCACAACAACCTATGCTTATGCTATCTCACGGAGTACCTTTAAATACCGCAAGTTCTTTACCGTATTTTCACTCCTTAGTATGCTCTTTAGTGCAGGGTTGGTACCTGGCTATATTGTCACCACTCAACTCTTGCAATTGGGTGATACCATCGGGAGCTTTGATCATCCCAATGTTGCTTAGGTCCATTCAACATCATCTTGATGCGGACTTTCTTTAAACGGACCATTCCAGAAGCCATTCTTGAATCTGCTCGGATCGATGGAGCAAGTGAAACACGGATTTTCTTCCAAATTTGCTTGCCACTCTCTCTACCAGGGATTGCGACTATTAGTCTCTTCACCGCTTTAGGATTCTGGAACGACTGGTTCAACGCCCTTCTCTATATTAAGAGTGACAACCTTTACCCATTGCAATACCTCTTGATGCAAATCCAAAACAATATGGATTACATCGCTAAAAATGTCGGGGTATCCGGCCAATTGGCAGGAGCTGTACAATCCATCCCACGGGAAACAGGACGTATGGCCATGGTGGTTGTGGCAACAGTGCCAATCGCCATTCTCTATCCATTCTTCCAACGCTACTTTGTAAAAGGCTTGACCATCGGTGGTGTGAAAGAATAACATCGTTCATTGAAAATCAACAGGATTTTCAACTCATAACTTAGTCTAAAAAGAAAATAACATAAAGGAGATTTTTCTTATGAAAAATTGGAAAAAATACGCGTTAGCATCTGCTAGTGTCATCGCTCTTGGAGCTACTCTTGCTGCTTGTGGAAGCCTTACAGGTAACAACAAGAAATCAGCAACAACTGAAGATGGTAAACCAATCATCAAGATGTACCAAATCGGTGATAAACCAGATAACTTGGATGTTCTTCTTAAAAATGCCAACAAGATCATTGAAAAGAAAGTCGGCGCAAAATTGGATATCCAATACCTTGGTTGGGGTGACTACGCACAAAAAATGAATGTTATCATCTCATCTGGTGAAAACTATGATATCGCCTTTGCTAATAACTACGTGATCAACGCTCAAAAAGGTGCTTATGCTGACTTGACAGAATTGTACAAGAAAGAAGGGAAAGACCTTTACAAAGCACTTGACCCAGCTTACATCAAAGGGAACACTGTAAATGGCAAGATCTATGCTGTTCCAGTAGCGACTAACGTTGCATCTTCTCAAAACTTTGCCTTCAACGGACCACTTCTTGAAAAATATGGTATCGACGTTTCAAACGTCAAAGACTATGCTTCTCTTGAACCAGTCTTGAAAGCTATCAAAGAAAAAGATCCAAACGTTGTTCCATTTGCAATGAACAAGAGCTACGGTGGACCTTCAGATGACTTCGACTATGTGGCTGTTGATGGACTTCCATTCGTGGTTGACTTGAAAGGTGACACTACTAAGATCGTTGACCGTTACACCATTCCTCGTTATGTAGAAAACTTGAAGACTCTTCACAAATACTACGAAGCAGGATACATTCCAAAAGACGTAGCAACTAGCGACACTGGTTATGATCTTTCTCAAGATACATGGTTGGTTCGTGAAGAAACAGTAGGACCAGCTGACTACATGTAACAGCTTGCTTTCTCGTGTAGCAAACCGTAAGATCGACATCAAACCATTTACTGAACTGTACAAGAAGAACAATACTACTCAAGTAGCTAACTTTGTTATCTCAAATAACTCTAAGAACAAAGAAAAAGCCATGGAAGTGTTGAACCTCTTGAACACTGATCCAGAACTCTTGAACGGCCTTGTTTATGGACCAGAAGGCAAGAACTGGGAAAAAGTTCCCGGCAAAGAAAACCGTGTCAAAGTCTTGGATGGCTACAACGGAAACACTCACATGTCTGGATGGAACACTGGTAACAACTGGATTCTTTACATCAACGAAAACGTAACAGATGAACAAATTGCACAATCTAAGAAAGATTTGGAAACTGCAAAAGAATCTCCAGCACTTGGCTTCATCTTTAACACAGACAAAGTGAAATCAGAAATCACTGCTCTTACAAATACTTTGAACCAATTCGCAGGTGCGATCAATACTGGTACTGTGGATCCTGAAGTAGAAGTTCCTAAGATGCTTGAAAAATTGAAATCAGAAGGTGCTTACCAAAAAGTACTTGATGAAATGCAAAACAATACGACGAATTCCTTGCTTCTAAAAATATAGAACAGGTAGTGCGAAAAGGCTTTGGGGCTGTCTCCAAGGCCTTTTCACTCCTCTATGAAAACAGATCTTGGAAATGAAAATTGAGATTTCAATAGAAGAATGCAAATTTGAGGAAAGCGTTTTATTTTTATGATATAATAGAATGACTAATTGGAAAAGAGGCTGAAACATGGGAAAAATCATTGAGTTCATTTTTACGAGAGTCTATGTTGCTATGCTGGTAACAGGGATTTTTTGGGTTTTGACGATCTGTGGGGGTGTTCTGCTAGGAGTAGGACCAGCAGGCACCACAGTTATGAGCCTCTATGCAGAAAATGGCATGTCTTACAAAGACTATCACTGGTCACGCGCTTGGGAACTCTTCAAAGAAAATCTGGTCCCAGCCAATCAAGTCTTTTACACCTTCTTTGCGATTGAAGGGGTTCTCCTCTATGGCATGTATCTCATGATCCAGATTCCTCACTTGAATTTCTTCCAAATTTTGGTTCTCTTGTTTAATCTGGTTTTCCTCTTGGTTGCGCCTCTAGCTTACGCCGTTTATTTGAAATTGCAAGTTCATTTCGATCTCTCTTATGCCAACAGTATCAAGCTCAGTTTGATCGGAATGTTGCTGGACATTCGTCCGGTTCTGAAGCTCATCCTTGGAACCGCGCTACTTGGCGTCATTAGCTACTATATGCCAGCCCTTCTCTTTTTCGTCTTGATCGGTGTATGGCATTTCTTTGTCAATGATATCTTTGACCCTGTCTATCAAAATATCCACGAAAAATTGGTATCCTAACGATGAAAAGAATCTGGTTAAGTACGCTTTTAAAATTTTACGCCTATGTCATGGTGGCCATTTTGACCATCATGGGCCTGGTCGTCGCGGGGATCTCTTGGAAAAACCAGCAAGCTGAAGCAGATCGGATCGCCCAACGGGTTTTGACCGAAGTCGTGACGGATCTCGAGACCTCTTATCAGCGGGTTACACAAGAAGGCCGTAGTCTCGTTGAAAACCCTGCAAAATTAGAAGGAGTTTATCGCTATTTTACCTTGACGCCATCGGAATATGAGACTTGGCGATTGAATGCCCAATTCCCTTCTTATATCCAGTTGTCTCTACATAAGAATATTGATAGCCTCTATTTGAGCAATAAAAACATAGAGGGCATCGATGTCACCTTGTCTGATTACAAGACGGTATTTGTCTCCACACGGCAATCGAAGGGAGGTAAGCAAGTCTCAGCGGATCATTACAGGCCCGGTGAGCAGCTATTCCAGTTCCTTTGACAGACCCGACAACGGGAGCCGGAGTTGGAATTGCTTATATGACTTTGGACCAGGAAATTTTGACGGCAGCGATTGATAATGCCAGAGGCGACCTTCCTATCGCTGTGCGGATCTTTACGCCCTTTGGGAAAGAGATGTACCATGAAGGGGATAAGGGGCAATCAAAAGATATTAAATGGCAAACCCGTAGCACGATCTATGGCTACAAGGTGGATGTAGCTGTTTCTGAAAGTTATCTGGTCAAAAAGGGTCTAGCTAACCTGACCACTTTTCTCTCCATTGCTTTCCTGATTTTCTTGATCCTTTACTTGTTATTAGGTCAGATTTTCAAAAATTACCGGCGTCAAGTCCTCGATTTGGTCGATACCATGAATCTGATCAGTCAAGGCGAGAGTGAACGACGGATTGATACCTCGACCAAGGACCAAGAACTGCTGGTTATTGGTAATATGATCAATACCATGTTGGACAATATGGACAAGAATATTCGGGATATCTACCAGCTGCAGCTCAGCCAAAAAGATGCCAATATGCGGGCACTACAAGCCCAGATCAATCCCCACTTCATGTACAATACACTGGAATTTATCCGGATGTATGCCGTGATGCAAGAGCAAGAAGAGTTGGGTGATATTATCTATGAGTTTAGTAGTCTCTTGCGCAATAATATCTCAGATGAGCGAGTGACGACAGTTGAAAATGAGCTCGAATTTTGTCGCAAATACAGCTACCTCTGCATGGTACGTTATCCCAAATCGATTGCCTATGGCTTTAAGATCGATCCAGGTTTGGAAAAAATGAAGCTTCCAAAATTCACCATCCAGCCTTTGGTCGAGAACTATTTTGCGCATGGAGTGGACCATAAACGCAAGGACAATGTGATTAGTGTCAAGGTCTTGCAAGGAGAAGGGCAGGTCATCATCTTGATCACTGATAATGGGCGCGGGATGAAAGAAGAACAGCTAGAAAGCATTCAAGAGATGCTAGCCAATCGCAATCCACGCTCAGAAATCGAAGAAAAGAGTGGTCGGCAGTCCATCGGAATTGTCAATGTCCATGAACGCATGCTACTCTATTTTGGAGATCGCTACCATATCCAAGTCTTCTCCCAACTTCACCATGGAGTGACCTATACGATAACCATTCAAGATGAATAAAGGAGACAGAATGTACAAAGTCTTATTAGTAGACGATGAGTATATGATTACAGAAGGGTTAAAAAAATTAATCCCCTTTGACCACTGGAATATGGAAGTGGTCGCAACTGCTGAAGATGCAGACCAGGCCCTTGATTATGTGCGAGAGCATCCGGTGGATGTGGTGATCACGGATGTCAATATGCCTGGGAAAACTGGACTTCAGATGATTGCTGAGATGAAGGATTTGATCCCAGATGCTGCTTTTATCATTATGTCAGGCTATCAGGATTTTGAATACGTCAAGACAGCTCTTAATTTGCGCGTGGCAGACTACCTGCTCAAACCTGTCAATAAGGTGGAGATGGGCAACATCCTAGAAAAAATTCGGAACCAAATCCAGCAACCAAGCCAAGAGTTGGCCAACCGCTTGATTCACGATGATATCTCTGAGGAAGAGTTTTGTCGGTACATCGCAGGCCGGAATTCACTGTGGATTGGGGCTGCTAAGGAGAAAAAAGGCTTTATCAGCTCGTCTTATCAAGTTCTTGGGCAAAATCTTCAACTCTTTATCTCGGATCAAGAAGAAGAAGCCATGATTGAGAAGGCCTTTGAGCCTCCGTATAAGGAGCACTTTCATCAATTTAAGGACCTAGTAGAGCGGAGCCTCTTTTATGGGGCGATCCCTCTCAATCAAGATGAAGAGGTCTTCCATTACTACGAACCGGCCTACCGGGTGATCATGCAAGGAAATATCCAACAGATCTTAGAAGAACTGGACTGGTTAGAAAAAAATGATCCTTGAGAAGACACCTAAGGTTTCACTGACCAAGCAGCTCTTTATCCAATTTTTGATGGATGTCTTTCATTTGTTTGAATACCTGCAAGGAGATGATTTGGCCGATGTGGTTAAGAAAGTCCATGATGCTGCCACCTTTAGCGAGATGATTGGCTTTATCCAGGAAGAGTTGTCCCGTTTCTTATCCCACTATCGGATGAATGAAAATGTAGCGAGTGTCCTCCAAGTGATTAGCCGTGATTACCAAAAAGAGCTGTCACTCAAGGACATCAGTCAGGCTCTCTTTATCAATCCAGTCTATTTAGGCCAATTGATTAAACGAGAAACCAATGCGACTTTCGCAGAACTCCTCAACAAACAGCGGATTAAGGCTGCCCAGCAGCTCCTCTTATCGACCAATGACAGCATTGAAGATATCTGCTATAAAGTCGGTTACAGTAATGTAGGCTATTTCTACAAGGTTTTCCGTAAACTCTGTGGAAAATCGCCTAAAACCTATCGCTTACAAGTCATGACAGAGCATGCAGAAGATGAGTAAAAGGCTGAGACGCTTTGTCTCAGCCTTTTAATTGAAGATAAAGTCTTCTTAGAAACTTTTCTTAGGTGAGTAGATAACAGAAGGTCAGAGACTATGAAGCTAACTTTTGAGTATTTTTTTGTTTGACAAATATAAGTAGACAGTGTATACTTTGATAAGAAAAGGTGGTCAAATGAAACGGAATACGGAAGAACTGAAAGAAAAGTTAATTTTGGTCGGCATTGAAGAAATCAGAACTAACGGGATTGACCGGATGTCTATGCGTACAATAGCTCAAAAATGTGGGGTGACTCATGGAGCTCCCTATAAGCATTTTGGAAGTAAAGATAGATATATTCAAGTGGTTATGGAACACTTATCAATGTTCTTTTTGAAAAATATGATACAAGGGATTGATACTTCCATAGATGCAAGAACTCAACTAACTCTGATGGGCTGTAACTTTGTAAGGTTTGCCCAAGATGAAACCTATCTATTTGAAGCATTATTTATCAAATTTCCATATAACTATTTGGAGTTATCCCAGGAAACTATTTCAGTCAATTCCTCTTTACCAGGATTTGAACATTTTAAGTCGGTAGCGTTAAGACTTAAAGATGAGGAAAATCTTTCTAGTAGTGACGCAGAAATTTTGATCCATTTTTGGAGTTTTATTGCTGGTTTGGCTCTATTGGTAAGGAGTCCTGTTGGAGAAAGCTTTAAAGAAAATGATGTTCAAAAGACCGTCAGAACGATGCTTGATATTTATATAAAGGGAGATAGCTGATGAATGTTTTAATAATCTATTCACATCCGAATGAAACAAGTTATAATGCATCAATCCTTCAAACTGTGCAAAAGCATTTAGCACCAGAGCATAGGGTTAAAATAGTAGACTTATATAAAGAAAACTTTGATCCGGTTTTACGTTTTGATGAAAGGCATAAAAGGAGAGATTTACAGCATAATGAAGACATGAAACCGTATAGAGATTTATTGAGTTGGGCGGATCAGTTGATTTTTATTTTCCCTACTTGGTGGAGTGGAATGCCAGCTATTTTAAAAGGTTTTATTGATCGTGTTTTTGTTGCAGGTTTTGCTTATCAGAATGGACCTCGAGGTCCGGTGGGGCAACTAGATGGAAAAGCATGGATCATTACGACGCATAATACGCCAAAAATTTTTCTTCCTTTTTCTCAAGACTACGCAAAAGGTTCTAAAATCCCAAATCTTGAAACCCTGTGGTATTAAACCGGTTAAAGTGACATAAGTTAACGAGTGGAGTATATGAGTGATCGTCAACGGAAAGAAGAACTCGAAAAAATCGCACAAATAGCCAAAAGGATTTAAAAAGTGCTTGACAAGTCATGACAGAGCAGTGGCAGAAAATGAGTAAAGGCTGAGACGGTGGTCTCAGCCTTTTAATTGAAGATAAAGATCTTCTTAAAAACTTTCCTTAGGTGAGTACGGACGTTAGGTGAAATTATCCAGTGGATGATTTCAGCAATCCAGGAAGTTCCATGACTAATTATTGAACCTAAGGTTTCAATAATTCCGAGTACCTGAAACAAATGTGTTTCAGGTACTTTCCTCACGGCGGAAAGTTTCAGTAGATGATTAGATAATTCTAACGAATGAATTTTTTTAAGATTTTATTAGATTTGTAAAGATGTATCCTCCTAGAATCTAATGATTCTAGGAGGATACCTATTTTGACTTTATCCGCTACGTCCTTTGTATCTTGATTTTCCCAACCAGCGACTCAGCTTCAATGGTGATTTCTGTGAGTTGATTCCAGTCGATCTTTTCTTGGTCTACGTGAAATAGAAGAGGGGTCATGGCGAGGAGCGCTTGGCGTTCTTCAGGAGTTAAACTCTTGGTGAGGCTGACCGTTTCGGATGAGAGGATCTGGCAGTGGTCTTCAAAGTGCTCCAAAATTTCCTGGTTGGAGTAGGATTGCTTGGTCAATTGATCTTGGGCCAACTGACGAATTTCTTTTAGATGAGAAGAGGTTGGAACGACCTTAATGATGACCCCTTCAGCCTTTAAGACACGCTCAAATTCAGCGTAATTAGCCGGGGAGAAGATGTCCAAAATGACCTCCATACTCTTGGATTGAATGGGTAGATGAGCCAAGTCTCCTACAAACCAATTGACCTTCCAGCTAGCGTCACTCTTGGCAGCTAGTTGCACAGATTCCTTGGAAAGATCAAATGCATAGAAAGTAGCCTTGGGATAGGCTTCTTGTAGTTTTCGGGAGTAATAGCCTTCTCCGCAACCGATATCTAGAATCTTGGCATCACTGGTCGGAATTTTTTGTCCGATCGCTGTTAGAATCGGCTCATAAAAATCTGCTTCCAAGATTAGCTGGCGATTCTCGGAAATTTTCTTTGTCATAGTCCTTCGATTGCTTGATCTGGGGAGCCAGGTTGACATAGCCAAATTTCGCCAAATCAAAAGAATGGCCCTGGGACATTTAAAACTGGTCCCCCACAAGTTCTAGGTCCAATTGACAGATGGAACAGGCAAAAGCAGTGGCTGTTTGAAATCGTTGTAATTTTGGTTTGATCGGTGTATTCATATTAGTAGTGTAACAAAAGAGCCTCTAGATAGCAACCGATGCTTAATGGGACTAAATCACACTTTTTTAATGATTCTATGCGGTATTGAATAGAACTTGAGTCTCTTTATTTAATTTCCTCATTTTCGTCCAATGGATCGCTGAGGATGGTTTTCAATTCTGGACAATACTTACTTGCTTCAAATTCAATGATCTCATATTGAGCAATCTCATTTTGATAGAATGGATCGTGTGCAATGATTTCTTGGACAGCATCTTTATTTTTTGCTCTCATGAGAATGATACCGCCGCTCCTTGGATTTTTCCTTCCAGATGCGATAAAATGACCTTTTGTATAATATTGATTCAAAAAATCTATGTGTTTTTCTAAGAATTTTTCAACTTCAACAAGGGGCTTGATATAGGTAAGATTTACAATAAACATAAGTGACTCCTTTAAAATAAATGATAAACAGATTATAATACTTTACAAACTACCTGAATAGTAGGCACATTTTTGTAAGGAGAAAAATGTTAGCAAATAAAAATTGGAACTGTAGTATGTCTCGAGTCTTAGATGTGGTTGGTGGGAAGTGGAGGATGAATATATTATGGGTTATAAACAAGCATAAGAGAGTTCGTTTCAATCAATTGAGAAGAGAAGTTGAAGGGATTACAACTATCAGTTTGACACGTGGATTAGATGTTTTAATAGAGAACCAATTGATTGAGAAATATGATTTTGAAACGATGCCACTCCATACAGAATATGAGCTGACAGAAAAAGGCAAGTCACTGATGCCGATTTTAAAGGACTTGAATCAATGGGGAAAAGAATGGCTGCAATAAATTTTTAGCTGGGGAGTGACCTTATATAATCCTGGGGAAAAGTGTATAAGAAAACCACGAAGTTCATACCAAACTTCGTGGTTTTACTTTCTTAATAAGTCAAAACAAAGTATTTTTTCTTACCGCGACGGATAACGGTCAATTCATTTTCTAATTTATCGCTATCGCTCAAGACATAGTCAAGGTCTTGGATGCGTTCGCCGTTGACGTAGATAGCTCCATTTTGAACATCTTCGCGGGCTTGGCGTTTAGAATTGACCACACCAGCTGTGACCAAGAGTTCAACAATGTTGAGGTTGTCTTCTGCTTGGACCTGGTAGTTTGGCACACCACGAAGGCCTTGTTTGAGTTCTTTGACAGAAAGGTTTTTGATGTTTCCTGCAAAGAGTTGTTCTGTGATGTTGAGGGCTTCCTTGTAGGCTTCTTCGCCGTGGACAAGGGTGACCACTTCACGCGCCAAGATCTTTTGAGCCAAGCGTTCATGAGGAGCAGCCTCAAACTGTTTACGGATCTCTTCGATTTCGTCCAGTGACAAGAAAGTGAAGATCTTCAAGAAGCGCACAGCATCCGCATCCATCACATTCATCCAGAATTGGTACATTTCGTATGGAGATGTTTTGTCTGCATTGAGCCAGACCGCATTGCCTTCTGATTTACCGAATTTCTTACCAGTTGCATCTGTGATCAAAGGCACAGTCATAACATGACCAGTTTTATCTGCTTTACGACGCATCAACTCAGTACCGGCTGTCATGTTTCCCCATTGGTCAGATCCACCGATTTGAAGGGTTACATTGTGCTCTTGGTTGAGGACGTAGAAGTCATAGCCTTGCATAATTTGGTAGGCAAACTCTGTGTAAGAAATCCCTGTCTCAATCCGTTTTTTAACAGATTCTTTACTCATCATAGCATTGACCGTAAAGTATTTCCCGACATCACGAAGGAAGTCAATAAAGCTAATGCTTCCGAACCAATCGTAGTTGTTGACCATTTCGGCTTTATTGTCCCCATTTTCAAAATCGAGGAAACGAGACAATTGTCCTTGAATGGAGCGAACCCATTCTTGTACGAGTTTCTTTTGTTTGGAGACTACGTTCAGCATCTTTGAAGGACGGATCTCCAATGAGACCAGTCGCACCGCCAACGAGCGCATAAGGTTTGTGGCCTGCTAGTTGAAGGCGACGGCTAGTCAAGATGGCAACCAAGTGACCAAGGTGAAGGCTGTCAGCAGTTGGATCATAACCAGTATAATAAGAAACCTGACCTTCTTCCAGTGCTTTGCGCAAGGCTTCTTCATCCGTCGTTTGAAATACCAAACCACGCTCTTTTAGCTCATCAAAAATGTGCATGTGTCTTTTCTCCTTTATAAGTTTATTCATTTCTCTATTCTACCATAAACCACGGAAATGGCAATGGTTTCCATCATTTTCTTGACCTTATCCAAGAAGAGTGAGTGACGATTTCTACGCTCTTGTGATTGAAAACAAAGGGCCTAATCTGCTATAATATAGGGAACAAGGAGAAAGAATCAGTGAATCAATTAAAAGAGAAGTTGCAAGATTTTTGGAAGAAAGTCCAAAAATTCTTTGCAAATATGTATACAGAAACTCCAAATAAGGAAAAAAAAGAAGAGAGCAGTTGGTCTATTGGTGATATTTTTGCGACCTTTTTACGGACCCTCAAACTCTTGTGGGATGTCATGATTGCCCTTTCTATTTGCCTCTTTTTATTTGGTGCAGGGATCGGGATTGGTTATGCTGCGAGTCTCTTTAACAATGTTAAGGCTCCGAAGACAGAGGAATTGGTTCAGCAGGTGCGTAATGTTAGTAGCGTTTCAAAACTGACCTATTCTGATAAGAGTTTGATTTCAGAAGTAGACAGTGATTTGATCCGCACACCAGTAGCTGGAGATGCTATTTCAGACAATGTCAAAAAGGCTGTGATTGCTACTGAGGATGAGAATTTTGAAAGCCACAAGGGGGTTGTGCCCAAAGCCGTTCTTCGGGCGACGCTTGGATCTGTAGCCGGCGTTGGCTCCTCTAGTGGGGGGTCGACCTTGACCCAGCAGTTGATCAAACAGCAAGTCGTCGGAGACGCTCCGACCTTTACTCGTAAGGCGACAGAAATTGTCGACGCCCTTGCCTTAGAGCGAGGGATGGATAAAAACGAAATCCTGACCACTTACTTAAATGTTTCACCTTTTGGACGAAACAATCGGGGACAAAACATTGCGGGTGTGGAAGCTGCGGCTCAAGGGATCTTTGGAGTCTCTGCGAAAGACCTGTCCGTTCCACAAGCGGCCTTTATCGCAGGGCTGCCACAAAGTCCGATTGTCTACTCCCCTTATGCTGCAGACGGTAGCCTAAAGAGCAAGGAAAATCTAGAGTTAGGTTTGGCGCGTGCCAAAGACGTCTTGTTCAATATGTACAGGACAGGAGTCTTATCGAAAAAAGAACTACGAAACCTATGCTCAGTATGATTTGACAAAAGACTTCATCGCTTCGGATGGCATCGAGAAAACGCCACATGACTACCTCTATTTCCAAGCCATGAAAGAGGCGAAAGAGGCCATGTATGATTACTTGATCAAACGAGACAATGTGACCAAGCAAGACTTGAAAAATAATGAGACGGTTAAGTCTTATCAAAAATTAGCTGAAAGTGAGTTGCGTGAAGGTGGCTACACCATTCAAACAACCATTAACAAACCGGTTCACAATGCGATGCAGGCTGCAGTGGCGAATTTTGGAAACATCTTGGATGATGGAACGGGACTTGTAGAAGTTGGGAATGTCCTCATGGACAATCGAACCGGTGCGATTTTAGGTTTTATCGGTGGACGTAATTTTGATGGCAACCAAAACAACCATGCCTTTGATACAGAACGTTCCCCAGGATCTACTATCAAGCCGCTGTTGGCCTATGGGGTTGCCCATTGACCAAGGCTTGATGGGGAAGTAATAGCATCCTTTCTAACTACCCCACTAATTTCTCAAGTGGGGAGCCAATCATGCACGTGGATAGCCGAGGAACAGCCATGATGGATCTCCGTGAGGCCCTCAATACCTCGTGGAATATTCCGGCTTACTGGACTTACCGAACCCTTCGTGAAAAGGGTGTGGATGTCCCATCCTACATGAAGAAAATGGGCTATGATATCCCTGAATATGGCATTGAGAGTCTACCAATGGGGGGAGGAATTGAGGTCACTGTTGCCCAACATACCAACGGTTTCCAAACCATTGCTAACAATGGGAACTACCTCAAACGCTACATGGTGGAGCAAATCATCGACCGAGATGGGGATGTAGTCTACAAGCACAGAAGCAGATCCGGTTCGTGTCTATTCTCCAGCAACAGCAACGATTATGCAGGATCTCTTGCGTGGGGTCATCTACATCTGGTGCCACAACGACCTTTAAGTCACGGATTAGCCAAGTCAACCCAACGCTGGCAGGTGCTGACTGGATTGGAAAAACTGGTACCACCAATTCAAACGGGGATATGTGGTTGATGTTGTCCACCCCAAATGTTTCTTTAGGAGGTTGGATCGGCCATGACAACAATGCTTCCATGCAAACCTTGACCGGATACAACAACAATGCCCAATACATGGCGCAGTTAGCGAATGCGATCTACCAAGCAGATCCAAGTCTCTTTGGAATTCAGGATAAATTCACTCTCGATAAGAGTGTGATCCGTTCTGAAGTGCTCAAATCGACGGGTGAAAGACCGGGCCGCGTCAATGTCAATGGTCGGGATATCGATGTGAGCGGTCAAACGGTGACGAGTCTTTGGGCTAAAAACGGAGCGCCAACTACTCAATACCACTTTGCCATCGGGGGATCGGATAGCGATTATCAAAGTGCTTGGGCAGCGATTCTGGGTAATAGCAGTGGAAATCAGTCGAATAATAAGAACAATTCGACAACCAATAGTTCATCCAGCAATAGTTCAAATCGAAACAGCTCAAATCGTGGCAATCGACACTAGTCTGATCCAGTAGAAAACCTGGAGAAAGCCTTGATTTTTGGAGCAAAAAACGGTATAATAGTGATAACTAATTTGTCGTGTGCTTTATTTGAAATATTGTCCAAATAAGAGCTTACAGCAGTTAAATCTTACTTGAATAAGTCGATTTAGCTGCTCTTTTTGTGCCTATTTTTCAGAAAAATCCTAGTTTGTTACACAAATTTAATTTTTCTAAAAATTACAAAAAGCGACGAATGAGGTGAAGAGATAGCTCTTCACGTGATGCAAATCACACAATTGTAGTTAAAACCGGATAGGTGGTGAAAGTCATTTTACCAAGCTATCCTAGTATGGAAAAAGGAGCTAAAAACTTTGGCAGGACATGACGTTCAATACGGGAAACATCGGACCCGTCGTAGTTTTTCAAGAATCAAAGAGGTTCTTGATTTACCAAACTTGATTGAAATCCAGACAGACTCATTCAAAGATTTCTTGGATCATGGCTTGAAGGAAGTATTTGAAGATGTGCTTCCCATCTCAAACTTCACGGATACAATGGAATTGGAATTTGTGGGTTATGAAATCCGCGAACCTAAGTATTCGCTTGAAGAAGCGCGCATCCACGATGCCAGCTACTCAGCACCAATCTTTGTGACCTTCCGTTTGGTCAACAAAGAAACAGGTGAAATCAAGACCCAAGAAGTTTTCTTTGGTGATTTCCCAATCATGACTGAAATGGGAACCTTCATCATCAATGGTGGAGAACGGATTATCGTATCTCAGTTGGTCCGCTCACCAGGTGTCTACTTCAATGATAAGGTGGACAAGAATGGTAAGGTTGGTTATGGATCAACTGTTATTCCTAACCGTGGGGCTTGGTTAGAGCTTGAAACCGACTCAAAAGACATTGCTTACACGCGTATCGACCGCACACGTAAGATTCCATTTACAACTCTTGTGCGTGCTCTTGGATTCTCTGGAGATGATGAAATCATCGATATCTTTGGGGACAGCGAATTGGTTCGCAATACCATCGAAAAAGATATCCACAAAAACCCAATGGATTCACGGACAGATGAAGCCCTCAAAGAAATCTACGAGCGTCTTCGTCCAGGTGAACCAAAAACAGCGGAAAGCTCACGTAGCTTGTTGGTAGCCCGTTTCTTTGATCCACGTCGTTATGACTTGGCACCAGTTAGTCGCTACAAGATCAACAAGAAACTCAATATCAAGAACCGCTTGTTGAACCAAACAATCGCAGAACCATTGGTAGATGCTGAAACAGGGAAATTCTTGTAGAAGCTGGTACTGTCATGACGCGCGATGTGATCGACAGCATCTCTGAACAATTGGATAACGGTTTGAACAAAATCACCTACATTCCAAATGATCTTCGCTGTTTTGACAGAGCCAGTAGAATTGCAAAAATTCAAAGTTGTTGCTCCAACAGATCCAGACCGCGTTGTTACCATCATCGGAAATGCCAACCCATCTGACAAAGTGCGCATCGTAACTCCAGCTGATATCTTGGCAGAAATGAGCTATTTCTTGAACCTTGCAGAAGGTCTTGGCCGCGTGGATGATATCGACCACCTTGGAAACCGTCGGATTCGTGCCGTTGGTGAATTGCTTGCTAACCAAGTGCGTCTTGGACTTTCACGGATGGAACGAAACGTTCGCGAACGGATGTCTGTACAAGATAACGATGTCTTGACACCACAACAAATCATCAACATCCGTCCAGTAACTGCGGCAATTAAAGAATTCTTTGGGTCTTCACAGTTGTCCCAGTTCATGGACCAACACAACCCACTTTCTGAGTTGTCTCACAAACGTCGTTTGTCTGCCTTAGGGCCTGGTGGTTTGACACGTGACCGCTGCTGGATATGAAGTGCGTGACGTGCACTATACCCACTATGGTCGTATGTGTCCAATCGAAACACCTGAAGGACCAAACATCGGTTTGATCAACAACTTGTCATCCTACGGACACTTGAACAAATATGGTTTCATCCAAACGCCATACCGGAAAGTGGACCGTGAAAAAGGTGTAGTCACCAACGAAATCGTTTGGTTGACAGCCGATGAAGAAGATGAGTACATCGTTGCTCAGGCCAACTCTAAGTTGAACGAAAAAGGTGGCTTTGCTGAGCCAATCGTTATGGGACGTCACCGTGGTAACAACCAAGAATTCCCATCTGATCAAGTCGACTACATGGACGTATCTCCAAAACAAGTAGTTGCCGTTGCGACAGCATGTATTCCTTTCTTGGAAAACGATGACTCCAACCGTGCCCTCATGGGTGCCAACATGCAACGTCAGGCTGTTGCCATTGATCGATCCAAAAGCACCTTAGTGTGGGTACTGGTATGGAATACCAAGCAGCCCATGACTCAGGAGCTGCAGTCATTGCTTCAACACGATGGTAAAGTTACTTATGCAGATGCAGACAAGGTAGAAGTTCGTCGGGAAGATGGATCTCTTGATGTTTACCATATCCAAAAATTCCGTCGTTCAAACTCCGGTACAGCTTACAACCAACGTACTCTGGTTAAAGTTGGTGAAACCGTTGAAAAAGGCGACTTTATCGCTGATGGTCCATCGATGGAAAAAGGGGAAATGGCCCTTGGTCAAAACCCAATCGTCGCTTACATGACTTGGGAAGGGTATAACTTCGAGGATGCTGTTATCATGAGCGAACGCTTGGTGAAAGAAGATGTCTACACATCTGTTCACTTGGAAGAATTCGAATCAGAAACACGCGATACCAAGTTAGGCCCTGAAGAAATTACCCGTGAAATTCCAAACGTCGGGGAAGATGCTCTTCGTGACTTGGATGAAACAGGTATTATCCGTATTGGTGCTGAGGTTAAAGAAGGCGATATCCTTGTCGGTAAGGTAACACCGAAAGGTGAAAAAGACCTTTCTGCCGAAGAACGTCTCCTTCACGCTATCTTTGGGGATAAATCTCGTGAAGTGCGTGATACATCACTCCGTGTACCTCACGGTGGAGATGGAGTCGTTCGCGATGTTAAGATCTTTACCCGTGCAAACGGTGATGAATTACAATCTGGTGTCAACATGTTGGTTCGTGTTTACATTGCACAAAAACGCAAGATCCGCGTCGGAGATAAGATGGCCGGTCGTCACGGAAACAAAGGGGTTGTGTCTCGTATTGTTCCAGTTGAAGATATGCCTTACCTTCCAGACGGTACACCGGTTGATATCATGTTGAACCCTCTTGGGGTGCCATCACGTATGAATATCGGTCAGGTTATGGAACTTCACCTTGGTATGGCAGCTCGTAACTTGGGTATTCACATCGCAACACCAGTCTTTGATGGAGCAAGCTCAGAAGATCTCTGGGATACTGTGAAAGAAGCTGGTATGGATAGCGATGCCAAGACGATTCTTTACGATGGACGTACTGGTGAGCCGTTTGACAACCGATGTCTCTGTCGGTGTCATGTACATGATCAAGCTTCACCACATGGTTGATGATAAACTCCATGCCCGTTCAGTCGGACCATACTCAATGGTTACCCAACAACCACTCGGAGGGAAAGCTCAGTTTGGTGGACAACGTTTCGGGGAAATGGAAGTGTGGGCCCTTGAGGCTTATGGTGCATCAAATGTCCTTCAAGAAATCTTGACTTACAAGTCAGATGATGTCAACGGACGTTTGAAAGCTTATGAAGCGATTACCAAAGGTAAACCAATTCCAAAACCAGGTGTACCAGAATCCTTCCGCGTTCTTGTCAAAGAATTGCAATCTCTTGGTCTTGACATGCGTGTCTTGGACGAAGATGATCAAGAAGTGGAACTTCGTGACCTCGATGAAGGGGAAGACGATGATGTGATTCATGTGGATGACCTTGAAAAAGCACGTGAAAAAGCAGCCAAGGAAGCAAAAGCAGCCTTTGATGCTGAAGAATCAGAAAAATAATCAGTAAAAATGATTGTCTTGTGAGAAACCAATGCTTCTGACAGGATGATTCGATAACAAGATACAGATACAAGGAGGTGGCAAGAAAGTTTCCTTTCTTCCCCCACCTAAGCTGTATCCAAATGAAACAAGTATGAAAACAAGGAAAGGTAAGAAATAGTGGTTGATGTAAATCGTTTTAAAAGTATGCAAATCACCCTAGCTTCTCCAAGCAAGGTCCGTTCATGGTCTTATGGAGAGGTCAAGAAACCTGAAACAATCAACTACCGTACATTGAAACCAGAACGTGAAGGTCTCTTTGATGAAGTCATCTTTGGACCTACAAAAGACTGGGAATGTGCGTGTGGGAAATACAAACGGATCCGTTACAAAGGGATCGTTTGTGACCGCTGTGGGGTTGAAGTAACACGTGCGAAAGTTCGTCGTGAACGCATGGGGCACATCGAGTTGAAAGCTCCTGTATCACACATCTGGTACTTCAAAGGCATCCCTTCTCGTATGGGATTGACCTTGGATATGAGCCCTCGTGCCCTTGAAGAAGTCATTTACTTCGCAGCTTACGTGGTGATCGATCCAAAAGATACACCACTTGAGCACAAATCCATCATGACAGAACGTGAATACCGTGAACGCTTGCGTGAATACGGACCAGGTTCCTTTGTAGCTAAGATGGGTGCAGAAGCCATCCAAGACCTCTTGAAACAAGTGGATTTGGAAGCTGAAATTGCTCTCTTGAAAGAAGAATTGAAGACTGCAACTGGTCAAAAACGTGTGAAGGCTGTTCGTCGTTTGGATGTCTTGGATGCCTTCTACAAATCTGGTAACAAGCCAGAATGGATGGTTCTCAACATCCTTCCGGTTATTCCACCAGATCTTCGTCCGATGGTCCAATTGGATGGTGGCCGTTTTGCTGCCTCTGACTTGAACGACCTTTATCGCCGGGTAATTAACCGGAACAACCGTTTAGCACGTTTGCTTGAGTTGAATGCCCCTGGTATCATCGTGCAAAACGAAAAACGGATGCTCCAAGAAGCGGTTGATGCTTTGATCGACAACGGTCGTCGTGGTCGTCAATCACAGGACCAGGTAGCCGTCCTCTTAAATCATTGAGCCACATGCTCAAAGGGAAACAAGGACGCTTCCGTCAAAACTTGCTCGGTAAACGGGTTGACTTCTCAGGACGTTCTGTTATCGCCGTTGGTCCAACTCTTAAGATGTACCAATGTGGTGTGCCACGTGAAATGGCCATCGAGCTCTTCAAACCATTCGTGATGCGTGAAATCGTTGCGCGTGATATCGTGCAAAACGTTAAAAGCGCAAAACGCTTGGTCGAACGTGGAGGATGAACGCATCTGGGATATCCTGAAGAAGTGATCAAAGAACACCCGGTTCTCTTGAACCGCGCACCGACCCTTCACCGTTTGGGGATCCAAGCCTTTGAGCCTGTCTTGATTGACGGGAAAGCCCTTCGCTTGCACCCGCTTGTCTGTGAAGCCTACAATGCCGACTTCGACGGAGACCAAATGGCCATCCACGTACCGCTTTCAGAAGAAGCTCAAGCAGAAGCTCGTATCTTGATGTTGGCTGCTGAGCACATCTTGAATCCAAAAGACGGAAAACCAGTCGTTACCCCATCTCAGGATATGGTATTGGGGAACTACTACCTCACGATGGAAGAAGCTGGTCGTGAAGGTGAAGGCATGGTCTTTAAAGACCGTGATGAAGCGGTGATGGCTTCTTCGCAATGGCTATGTTCACTTGCATACCCGTGTCGGAATTGCGACAGATAGCTTGAACAAACCATGGACAGAAGCGCAACAACACAAGATTCTCTTGACAACTGTTGGTAAGATCCTCTTCAACGATATCATGCCTGCAGAGCTTCCATATCTTCAAGAACCAAATAATGCCAACTTGACAGAAGGCGTTCCAGCTAAGTACTTTTTGGAACCTGGTCAAGATGTCAAATCAATCGATTGAGAAGTTGAATTAAACGTTCCATTCAAGAAGAAAAATCTTGGAAATATCATCGCAGAAATCTTCAAACGCTTCCGTACAACCGAAACATCTGCTTTCTTGGACCGCTTGAAAGACTTAGGGTTACCATCACTCAACCCTTGCCGGTTTGACTGTGGGGATTGCCGATATTCCGGTCGTTGAAGATAAGGCAGAAATCATTGAAGAATCTCACAAACGTGTGGAACAATCACCGAAACAATTCCGTCGTGGTTTGATCACGGATGACGAACGCTACAATGCCGTTACAGCTGAATGGCGTGCAGCCCGATGAGAAATTGGAAAACGTGGTGGATAACCAAGATCCGGAAGAACCCAATCGTTATGATGATGGACTTCTGGAGCCCGTGGTAACATCTCAAACTTCTCGCAGCTTGCCGAGGATGCGTGGTTTGATGGCCGCTCCAAATGGACGGATCATGGAATTGCCAATCCTGTCAAACTTCCGCGAAGGTTTGTCAGTACTCGAAATGTTCTTCTCAACTCACGGTGCCCGTAAAGGGATGACCGATACGGCCCTTAAGACAGCCGACTCAGGTTACTTGACTCGTCGTTTGGTTGACGTGGCCCAAGACGTCATTATCCGTGAAGATGACTGTGGAACAGACCGTGGACTTGTGATCCGTGCCATTACTGATGGTAAGGAAATGATCGAGCCACTCGAAGAACGCTTGACTGGTCGTTATACCAAGAAATCTGTTAAACATCCTGAAACAGGTGAAGTCATCGTTGGTCCAGATACCTTGATCTCAGAAGACCTAGCACGTGAAATTGTCAAAGCTGGTGTTGAAGAAGTCACTATCCGCTCTGTCTTTACATGTAACACCCGCCATGGTGTCTGCCGTCACTGTTATGGTATCAACTTGGCGACTGGTGATGCGGTTGAAGTGGGTGAAGCAGTCGGAACTATCGCTGCCCAATCTATCGGGGAACCTGGTACACAGTTGACCATGCGTACCTTCCACACGGGTGGGGTTGCCTCAAATACCGATATCACTCAGGGTCTTCCTCGTGTCCAAGAAATCTTTGAAGCCCGCAATCCAAAAGGGGAAGCGGTCATCACTGAGGTCAAAGGGGAAGTCACAGCGATCGAAGAAGATGCTTCTACACGGACCAAGAAAGTCTTTGTTAGCGGAGCAACTGGTGAGGGCGAATACGTTGTCCCTTACACTGCCCGCATGAAAGTCGAAGTGGGAGATCAAGTCTCTCGTGGTGATGCTCTGACAGAAGGATCTATTCAACCAAAACGTCTCCTTGCCGTTCGTGATGTCTTGTCAGTTGAAACATACCTTCTTGCGGAAGTACAAAAAGTATACCGTAGCCAAGGGGTAGAAATCGGCGACAAACACATCGAGGTAATGGTGCGTCAAATGATCCGTAAAGTACGTGTCATGGATCCAGGAGATACAGACCTTCTCATGGGTACTCTGATGGACATTACAGACTTTACAGATGCCAATAAGGATGTCCTTATCTCTGGTGGAGTTCCTGCAACTGCTCGTCCAGTCCTTATGGGAATTACCAAAGCCTCTCTTGAAACCAACAGTTTCTTGTCAGCGGCTTCCTTCCAGGAAACAACTCGTGTCCTTACTGACGCAGCGATCCGCGGTAAGAAAGACCATCTCCTTGGACTGAAGGAAAATGTTATCATTGGTAAGATTATTCCTGCAGGTACAGGTATGGCTCGTTACCGTAACTTGGAACCACAAGCGAGTTAATGAAGTTGAAATCATCGAAGAAGTGCCATTAACAGATCGAACAGTCGATGAAGTTCAAACAGCTGAAGTCGTAGAAGAATAAGAAAATAAGTCGGAACTACATGTTTCCGGCTTTTTGAAAAAATTATAAAATTTATTATTTGAAAAATAATTGTATAATTATTGATTTATTTTTTTACTCAAAAATATTAGCCCGGTAGAAGTCGTGCTGTAAATAATACTTACAATTAGTGATTATATGGATATATTCAAATACGTTAATACAAAAAGACTTTAATCATTATATTTCTTTATGCACCAAAAACGAATTGCATTGAAACAATGGCAGAATGTAAGACGTGCTGCGAAATTAAAAATAGTCAATTGCATAATGCCAATTAGAAGTTTATGAAAATTGAAAATATATTGTGTTTGACGCGACGAGGCCATTAAATGCCATTACCGAGTGCAAAGAAAGAGGAACAACTATTGAGACCACATGGTGGTCACTGCCCAGCACCGTCAAATGCTGGACCAGGTTTTAGAAACCTTTAACATCGTACCTTGATTACGATTTGGATATTATGGGGAAAAGCCAGACCTTATTAGACATTACTCTTAAAATTCTGAATCAATTAGATCCAGTTATCAAAAAAGAAAAGCCAGATATGGTGCTCGTCCATGGAGATACGACCACTACCTCGCGCGAGTTTGGTTGCCTTTTACAATCAAGTCCGCATTGGTCACGTCGAAGCTGGTTTATAACCTTTGATAAAGATTTCTCCGTATCCAGAAGAGATGAATCAAATGACGGATGATTCAGCGGATCTGTATTTTGCGCCGACTGGCGAAAGTAAGGCCAATCTCTTAAAAGAAAATCATCCGGAATCCTCTATTGTGGTGACAGGAAATACTGCTATTGATGCACTGAAACTCACGGTTCAAGAGAACTATCATCACGAAGTACTGGATCAATTAGATCCAGCTAAAAATCATCCTTGTCACCATGCATCGAAGAGAAAATCAAGGAGCTCCCATGAGCGGTCTTTGGAGCTCTGAGAGAAATGTGGATCAAGAACCGATATTGAAGTGGTTTACCCAGTGCACCTTAGTCCAGCGGTACAAGAGGCGGCAAACGGATTCAATAGGAGATCATGATCGGATCCATCTCATTGCACCTTTTAGATGTGCTTGACTTCCACAACTTGGCTTCGAGAAGTTACTTTATCATGTCGGATTCAGGTGGGGTACAAGAAGAAGCACCATCATTGGGGAAACCGGTATTGGTATTGCGTGATACAACAGAACGCCCAGAAGGGGTCAAAGCAGGAACTTTGAAATTAGTTGGTACGGATCCTGCCGTCGTCAAATCCACGATGACGGAGCTCTTAACCAACGAACATCTTTATCTGTGAAATGGCAAATGCCCGAAATCCTTATGGAGATGGAAGAGCTTCTGAGCGAATCGTGCAAGCTATTAAACATTACTTGGCTAGGAGATGCTGCTGAAGAATTTCATGAGGGGAGAGAAAGAATAAATGAAAAAAACGGAAAAGTTAAGTAGATGGTTGCTAATTTTGGATTGTTTTCGAAGTACTTTACTTTACTGCTTGTTTTTTGCAAGAGAGATTCTGATTGAAGAAGGATTATTCTTTGTTTTAGGATTATTTTCTGCTATTGTTTTATCAGATTTGTTGTTGACATGGACCATCCTGTTGTCATTTGCCCTAGGGATTGTCTTTTTGGTGGCGGGTGTTGTCTATATCCCATTTCATCAAGCCTTGCTTCTGCTCTTTAGTTTTCCAATCTTGATTGGAATTTTGACCCAAATTCGCTACCACCTCTTTAAAGAGATTGCAAAAGTGAAGGATCAAGAGCCAGAAGCTTACGCAGATTACCGTAACCGCATCGCTTCTTATGGTGGGGAAACCAATGATACGATTCAAGCCTTACTCATTCACTGGTCGCACGAGGAATTGTTCTTCCAATTGCAACCGAGAGAGTACAATCGACCTTGAACCAAATCAACTATTTGTTAACGCATCATCTGGAAGCCAAATGAAAGCTTGTAATATGTATCAGACGGTAATTTCTTGATCTTATCTTCTGATAGTGAGCGGACTCAAAGAGCGATTATATATGACGGTCTTAAAGCCACAGTTGGAAAGTCTGGTGTTCCAAGGAGAAGATGGGGTTCAGGGCATCCAATTTCAGTCAGGATTTC
The DNA here is from genome assembly GCA_047241705.1 of Streptococcus sp. GTDB lineage: Bacteria > Bacillota > Bacilli > Lactobacillales > Streptococcaceae > Streptococcus. The sequence continues at coordinate 445,048 of JBKTJB010000001.1, read as the reverse complement.
TTGTAGTGGATCATCCAATCGAACCAACACCATCGCTATAAAGAAATGATTCGTTACTTAAAACGTCAACTTGAAACAGATATTATTGTGAATATTAGGAGGAAAACATGTCTCTTACAAATATATTTTTTAATATAGCTGTAGGCATCAGTGTATTTTTTGCCTTGTGCTTTATTGTATTATTTGTAGCTTATACGGTGATTTACCACCGTGTCAATAAAAATTTTAAGGCGGTGGACCATGATTAGTCAGATTGTGATGATTATTGCCTTGATTTCGATTTGGTTGTCCTTAGCCTGGGGCTTAGTAACTTTCTTTCAGCCGTTCATTTTTGGTTTAAACACAGTGATTTTCAACAATACGGATCCACTTCCTTATTATCCAAAAGTGACGATCGTCGTACCCGCCCATAATGAGGATGTGGTCATTGCACAAACAGCCAAAGCGATCCTTGATATGAACTACCCACATGATCGTGTAGAATTACTGCTCTTTGCGGATAATTGTTCCGATCGCACCTATGAAGAGTGTTTGGCAGTTAAAGCATTGCCAGAGTATGCAGGACGTGATTTGACCATTAATAATCGAAGTGGACAGGTGGGAAAGCCGGTGTGCTAAATGACGCTTTGGCGATGGCGACTGGAGACTATATCTGCGTCTATGATGCAGATGCTATGCCTGAAAAAAATGCTCTTTATTTCCTTTGTGAAAGAAGTCCCCAAAGATCCAGAACGTCATGTGGCTTCTTTTCGGCCGCAATAAAACGCGGAATGCCAATCAAACTTCTTGACCCGCTGTATCAACCAAGAGATTGTTGTCACCCAACGGGTCCACCATGTGGGCAAAATCTTTTAAGATTGGACGGATTCCAGGAACTAACTTCATTATTCAAACCGAATTTGTCAAGAGTATTGGAGGATGGAAAAACGGTGCCTTGACTGAGGATACGGATATTTCCTTCAAGATTATGCAAAGTGGGAAGTTGATTGCGCTAGCCTATAATTCAGAAGCCTTTCAACAAGAGCCAGAGACTCTGAAGAGTTACTATATGCAGCGGAAACGTTGGGCCAAAGGGAATTATGAAGTGGTTCTTTCCAACTTCAAGCATTTATTTGGTAAGGGAAATTGGCGCGTGAAGTTAGAAGTGACCAACTATTCCTGTGTCTTCTTCTGGTTTAATGCGGCCATCGTCTTATCGGACTTGATCTTTTTTGCCAATATTCGCCATGTGTATCCATACAGTGGTGCCAGGTAAAATTCCATTTGCCTTTGATTCAGAAAATATCTACATTGCGCAATTGATGCTCTTCAATTGATCTTGATGATTGGGCTTACCTGCTTCAGATTAATGTAGCTCTTGCTTACAATTTGGTCGGTTACTTTCAAGCAAATTTGGTTGGCCTTGGCCGCCTATTTCACCTATTCTCAACTGTTTATCATTGTGTCGATTGATGCCATCTCTTCGATTGTGATGGATAAACTATTGCACCGGAAAGAAACCAAATGGGTTAAAACAAAACGATTCGCAGGATAGGAGAAATTATGAAAACGAAAAAGATGAGATATGTATGGTTTCTAGTCATCCTTTGCATTTTCTGTTTGACCTTGTTTTTAGCGAGAACGAGAAGTAAAGTGGAGATGCGAAATCGAATTTATCGTCAGTGGAATGAGCATTTTGTTGTTTCAAAAGGGAAAGAACTTATGTTCGAACCAACCAAATGATAAAGCAATCAAACGGTAGTGTTATCCGGAGGCGCAAAGTTATGGAATGCTTCATTACCGTTGCAGCTGCCGAAAAAGGACAAGCCCAACAAGCAGACTTTGACCGACCTCCTATCAATACTATCTAAATCATCGCTTGAAGGTACCCAATTGATGTCTTGGAAACAAAACCATCAGCAATGGGAAAGCAAAGGATGAGGATCATAATGCAACAGATGGAGATCTCTATATTGCCTATGCTCTTCTAAAAGCTGCTCAGCAATGGCCAAAGCAAGCCAAAAGACTACCAGTCTCAAGCCAAAGCGATTTTAGAAGATATTCTCGCACACAACTACAATGAAGAAACCGGTGTGTTAACGGTGGGGAATTGGGCCAATCTAGACTCGGAGTTTTATCATTTGATGCGGACGTTCTGATACACTGCCAGCGCAATTCCAGATCTTTTATGAAGTGACAAAAGATTCTGAAGCTGGTTGACATCAAAGAAAAGATGCAGCAACTCCAAAACGATCAGCTCCCAAACAAAAACAACAGGTTTACTACCTGATTTCATCTGGGTAGATGAGCAAGGAACGCGCGTAGCGGATCCAAAGACGATTGAATCCAAGTATGATGGTGCCTACTCGTATAACGCTTGTCGCCTTCCATACAACCTTGTTCAAAGTAAGGACAAAACCAGTCAACAATTGGTGAAAAAGATGCTCATCCTTTTTCAAGAGTCAACGAAACCTGTGCGCAGGTTATGATTTGAAAGGGAAGGCCTTGAACAATCATCAGGCAGCAAGTTTTTTAGCACCGATAGTCTATGCTTCCTTGAACACGAAAAAGGCTATCTGGAAGTTGGTGCAACAGAACAAGCATATATCTTCACACAAGATCTTACCTCTGGAACAACTATTACGATGCAACCAAGGACAATCCATGATTGCGCTTTGAATTGTTCTAAATACTTGAGAAGAGAGAGTTCCCAGGATGGCTCGTCATTTTGTTGGGACTCTCTTTTTGATTCTCGAAAAAGCGACCCAAGAGAAATCAAGTAGTCTATTTTTGAAAGTACACTGCAAAAATCACCTGAAAACTACCTGAAAATCATGCTCTGAGCAGAAAACTTTTATTCTCAAAGGATTTTCTATATAATAGAGGATACAAAGGATGGAAGAGTTTATGTATCGAGTGATTGAAATGTACGGGGACTGTGAACCCTGGTGGTTTTTAGAAGGTTGGGAAGAAGATATCGTGAGTAGTCGGAAGTTTGAAGACTATTACCAGGCTTTGAAATACTACAAGCAGAAGTGGTTGGAGTTAAATGAGCACTTTCCAAGTTATAAGAGTCGGAGTGATCTCATGACGATCTTTTGGGATACCAACGAGCAAGAGTGGTGTGAGGACTGCAGTGAAGATGTGCAGTTTTTCCATTCGATTGTCCTCCTAGAAGACGAGCACAAGATCCCTAAAAGCAAGCTCCGCCCAGGCTACGAAAAGGAAAGAGGCAGTCGCAAACACCGTTCTTGTCAATATACACTCGATTCAAAAAAGGGGACAACCCTGTCATAAGAGACATTCGGAAGATTTTTTAGAGCGATCTAGAAAGTCTTCTTTTTTTGTCTTCTTTTTCGAATAGTATAAGTGAGAGGAGGAACTATGGTTCAAGAAATTGCAAAAAAACTGATCCGCATGGGAAAGAAGGAAGAGGCTCAGGATCTTTACTTCATTCCTCGGAAGGAGGAGTACCAGGTTTTTATGAGGGTGGGAGACGAGAGGCGCTTTGTGCAGTCCTTCCCTTTTGAGGACATGACGGCTATGATCAGCCACTTTAAGTTCGTGGCAGGGATGAATGTGGGAGAAAAAAGGCGCAGCCAGCTAGGGTCGTGTGATTGCCCATTAGAGGATGGAGTGGTCTCGATTCGCTTGTCGACGGTGGGGAGATTATCGTGGCTATGAAAGCCTGGTCATTCGGCTCTTGCATGATGAGGAACGTGAATTGCGGTTTTGGTTTGATCAGTTGCCAGACTTGCAGAAGAAATTGGCCGGTCGTGGCCTCTATCTCTTTGCAGGTCCTGTTGGTTCGGGAAAGACCACTCTCATGCATGCTTTGGCGCAAGAGCGCTTTGCGGACCAGCAAGTCATGTCTATTGAAGATCCTGTCGAGATCAAGCAGGATAATATGCTTCAGCTTCAGCTGAATGACCAGATCGGCATGACCTATGACAACCTGATCAAACTCTCCTTGCGCCATCGGCCGGACCTTCTCATTATTGGAGAAATCCGAGATAAGGAAACAGCTCGTGCAGTCGTACGAGCTAGTTTGACAGGAGTCACCGTCTTCTCTACGATTCATGCGAAAAGCGTTCGAGGTGTTTATGAGCGGCTCTTAGAACTTGGAGTGAGTGAGGAAGAGCTCAAGATTGTTTTACAAGGTATTTGCTACCAACGATTAATTGCAGGAGGAGGTGTGGTCGATTTTGCGACGGAAAACTACCAAGAGCACTCAGCCAGCCGCTGGAACCAACAAATGGATCTCTTGGCTCAATCGGGATATATCCAGCTGGCTCAGGCGCAAGCCGAAAAAATTATCTACCGCTAAACAAAAGCAAATCATCGAATTGTTTTTGAATCTTTATTCGAGTGGTTTTCATCTGTCTGAGATTGTCGATTTTCTGGATCGCTCTCACCTAGTGGAGAGTCGTTTGGTTTCCCAGATGCGAGAGGATCTCTCGCGGGGGCGGAGTTTTTCAGAGATGATGGCGGGGATCGGTTTTTCAGATGCGGTCACGACACAGCTGTCTCTCGCTGAGCTTCATGGCAATCTTGCATTGAGCTTGGAGAAAATCAGTGCTTACCTAGAAAACATGCGCAAGGTCAAGAAAAAGCTGATTGAGGTGAGCACCTATCCTCTCATCTTGCTTGGATTTTTAGTTCTGATTATGCTAGGCTTGCGTAATTATTTGCTTCCTCAAATGGATGCTCAAAATATTGGGACGCAATTGATCAGTTCCTTCCCCCAACTCTTTTTGGCCTTAGGAGCGGGACTGGTGACCTTCTTCTTACTCGGCTTTCTCTATTATCGAAAGTCAGGCAAGATCAAGGTTTTTAGAACCTTGTCTCATCTGCCTTTCGGGAAAGGCATGATTCAAGCTTATTTGACAGCCTATTATGCCAGAGAATGGGGCAATCTGATTGGGCAAGGATTGGAATTGTCTCAGATTTTTTCCATGATGCAGGAGCAAAAATCCCAGCTTTTTCAAGAAATTGGAAGGGACTTAGCTCTTTCTTTAGATCGTGGCCAGTCCTTTTCAGAGACGGTCAGGGGGCATCCTTTTTCAAAAAGAATTGCCCCTTATGATTGAATATGGTGAAGTCAAATCAAAGCTCGGAAGTGAGCTAGAAATCTACGCTGAAAAAACATGGGAAGATTTCTTTCGTCGGGTTCACAAGGCCATGAATGTGATACAACCCTTGGTGTTTGTCTTTGTGGCTCTTGTGATTGTGTTACTCTATGCAGCCATGTTGCTGCCGATTTATCAAAATATGGAGGTTCATTTATGAAAAATTTAAAAACCTATAAGGTTAAAGCCTTTACACTTATTGAAATGTTGGTGGTCTTATTGATCATCAGTGTGCTCTTATTGCTCTTTGTGCCGAATTTGACCAAGCAAAAAGACTCCGTGAAGGAGACAGGAAATGCAGCGGTTGTGAAGGTGGTCGAAAGCCAGGCTGAATTGTACGAGCTCAATCATACCAATGACCAAGCCACTCTAGCAAAACTGATTGCGGATGGAAATATTACCAACAAACAAGCAGAGTCCTACCGTGCCTATTATGCGAAAAATAGTGGAGAAACTCGTGCGGTTGCAGATTAAGGCCTTCACCTTGGTGGAGACTCTTCTGACCTTGATGATCGTCAGTTTTATCTATCTGGGCTTATCGGGATCGATCAAGACGAGCTTTCAGCAGGTGGAAGAGAAAGTATTTTTTGCAGAGTTTGAACACCTCTATCAAGAAAGCCAGAAGATAGCACTGGCAAGGCAAACGGAATTGGATGTTGAAGTGACTGCAAGGAAGATTCAAACGCCTTACCAGACGGTGGAGATTCCTGATTCTGTCATTTTGCAAGATCCTAAAACTATTCGTTTAGACCGAGCAGGTGGCAATTCATCCCTGGCCAATGTTCACTTTCAGACACAGAGAGGAGTGGTGACCTATCAACTGTCGCTTGGAAATGGGAAAATTAAAAAAAGCATCCGTTCCCGCTAGTATTCTCATAGAATCCTTAGTTGCCTTGGGTTTATTTGCCATGATTACGACCTTATTGTTAGGGGAGATCCGGCGTTCGCGCAAGGAGCGACTAGCGGATTTCAAAGAGGTAGAGGTCTTATCTGTCGCTCAAATGGCGCTTCAGACAGGGCAAAATCATCTAGAGGCCAATGGTATTCAGGTTCAAGTCGAAAAAGATGCCGATCAACTCACGGTCTATCATCAAGGGAAGGTGGTACTGCATGTGGAATAAAGGAAAGGTCAAGGCTTTTACCCTGCTCGAAGCCTTGGTCGCTCTCTTGGTGCTTAGTGGGGATGTGTTGGTCTTTCAAGGCTTGACCAAGCTCCTGCATGCTGAATTGGACTACCAGGCGCATCAAAAGCAGGAAGAATGGATACTTTTTCAGCAACAATTGCAGGTGGAATTGGATCGGAGCCATTTTGAAAAGTAGCGGACAATCATATCTACTTGGTTCTAGATCAAAAACCAATTGCTATTGGCCAATCTAAAGGAGATGATATCCGAAAAACAGATGATAAGGGCAGAGGCTATCAGCCTATGATTTCAGGGGTTCGCTCTAGCCAAATTTGGCAGGAGGGAGAGCTCCTTCATCTGGTGGTTGAATTTCAAAGAAGGTCTAGGGAGCGAGTATGTCTACCATGTGGTACCAGCGATGCAAAATGAAAAAAGTTAAGGCTGGTGTCTTGCTTTACGCTCTCTTGATGGCAGCGATTTTTAGTCTCTTGCTTCAGTTTTACCTGCACCGTCAGGTTGCAGAAAGACGGATCTTAAAGACGAGTCAAGAGCGTCTTCGGGCCTACGCTTTGGCAACAAACTGGCTCTTGAAAAAAAGAGAAAGAGTGATGAGAAGACACTCGTGAGATTCATTTAAAATCTGGAACTCGGTTCAGCTAAAGAAGGATACTGGTTTTCTTCATGCCCAAGCTGAGATGGATGGCGAAAGCTATGAGTTTGTCCTTCCTGTAAGGGAAGAAAAAGAAAGTAGCAAGAGCCAAAAAGAAAAGAAGAAGACACAGAAAGATAAGGAGAAGGCAGGGACCCAAACGCCTTCTGAAGAGACGCCAAACGAGACCACAAGGAACCATCAGAAAATAGCGAAAAAGACTAATTTTTGGTATGATAGGGTGCGGAGGAAATCATGAATTTCGAAAAAATTGAACAAGCTTATACCTATCTATTAGAAAACACTCAAAGTATTCAAAATGAATTGTCGACCAACTTTTATGACGCCTTGATTGAACAAAATGCCATGTATTTGGATGGCAAGACGGATTTAGACATTGTTAAAAACAATAGCAAAAAATTAAAAGAACTAGGTTTGAGTAAGGAAGAATGGCGCAGAGCCTACCAATTCCTTTTTATGAAAGCTGCTCAGACAGAGCCTTTACAAGCGAATCACCAGTTCACACCAGATGCGATTGGTTTTATCATTACATTTTTGATCGATCAGTTGGCTAAAAGCGACCAACTGGATGTCTTAGAAGTGGGAAGTGGAACCGGAAATCTCGCTGAGACTATTGTCAACAATAGCCGTCTCACGATTGATTACTTAGGATTGGAAGTAGATGATCTCTTGATTGATCTATCTGCTAGTATCGCAGATGTGATGGAGTCTAGCGTTGTCTTTGCACAAGGCGATGCGGTTCGTCCACAAGTGTTGAAAGAAAGTGACTTGATCGTTAGCGACTCACCGATTGGCTATTATCCAGATGATGCGATTGCACAGCGCCTATCAGGTGGCGAGCTCCGAAGGCCATACCTATGCTCATCACCTTATGATGGAACAGGCTCTGAAATATCTGAAAACCTCAAGGAGTTGCCATCTTTTTAGCTCCAAATAACCTCTTGACAAGCCCTCAGAGTGATCTGTTGAAAGCTTGGCTAACAGACAAGGCCCAACTCCTTGCCATGCTGACCTTGCCAGAATCTCTTTTTTCAAATCCAGCCTATGCTAAGACGATTTTCGTCCTACGAAAACAAGAAGAAGAGTCTGTTCAGCCCTTTGTCTATCCGTTTACCGATCTCCAGGATCAAGACCAGGTGGTTCACTTTATGGAAAGTTTCCAAAACTGGTTAAAGGATAGTGAAATTTGATCAAAGATCTGATATAATAGAGGAAGTGAAAACGCTTAATGAGGTGAATATATGTCGAAAACAATTTCTATTAATGCAGGAAGCTCTAGTTTGAAATGGCAATTGTACCAAATGCCAGAGGAAACTGTTCTTGCAAAAGGGTTGATTGAACGGATCGGTTTGAAAGATTCTATTTCAACTGTTAAATTTGATGGACGCTCTGAAAAACAAGTATTAGATATCCAGGACCATACACAAGCTGTAAAAATTTTGTTGGATGATTTGATTCGCTTTGATATTATCAAATCCTACGATGAGATTACAGGTGTGGGCCACCGCGTCGTTGCTGGTGGAGAATACTTCAAGGATTCTGCCTTGGTAGATGACGAAGTCCTTCGAAAAGTAGAAGAATTGTCTTTGTTAGCACCTCTTCATAATCCTGCAAATGCAGCTGGAATTCGTGCCTTTAGAGAGATTTGTCCAAATATTACCAGTGTTGTGGTATTTGATACTTCTTTCCATACGACCATGCCGGAAAAAGCTTATCGTTACCCTCTTCCAACTAAATATTACACAGAAAATAAGGTCCGTAATGGCGCTCATGGAACCAGTCATCAGTATGTAGCTGGTGAAGCTGCTAAACTTCTCGGAAAACCATTAGAAGAATTGAAATTGATCACCTGCCACGTTGGAAATGGTGTATCTGTTACAGCGGTTGACAAGGAATTTCTGTCGACACGTCACTTCACTCCTCTAGGTGGCGTTATGATGGGAACTCGTAATACAGGGATCTTGATCCAGCGATTATTCCTTACTTGATGGAACATACAGAGGATTTCAATAAGCCTGAAGATCAGCCGTATCCTCAATCGTGAATCAGGTCTTCTGGGTGTTTCTGGATCTTCTAGTGACATGCGGGATATCCATACAGCGATGCACAATGGAGATGAAAAAGCTAAATTGGCTTACGATATCTTTATCGATCGTTTGCAAAAATACATCGGTCAATACTTGGCTGTTTTGAATGGTGCAGATGCCATCATCTTTACAGCAGGAATCGGTGAAAATGCAGTAAACGTTCGTTCTTCTATTATCAATGGAATCAGCTGGTTTGGCTGCAAGGTCGACCCTGAAAAGAACGTCTTTGGAGTTGTCGGACATTTCCACAGATGATTCCCGTGTGAAGGTATTGGTGATTCCAACGGATGAAGAGTTGGCGATTGCGCGTGACGTTGAACGTTTCAAAAATCAGTAAACTGTAATAAAGAGAGAAGGCTGGAGGCGAAAGCCCCAGTCTTCTTATTTTATACAAGAAAGAGGTTGTCCATTGAAAAATATACAGTCTTTTGTTCGAAAGCACCCATTATGTAAGAATGCCCTCTGGCTCCTTCTTTTTGTGCCCGTATTCTTTCTCTCACAATTCCCCCTCATCACCATGGTTTATTCTTCAAGAAGGAGTAGATGCAAGGTGGGTCACTATCCTCACTCTCATGGTGACAGTGGCAGTGCTCTTTGTTTTTTATAAGGTCATCAAGATGAGCCCTCTGGAGAACTTAGATGTTCGGGTCATTACCTGGCCGGTTCTTGGGAGAAATTTTCTTTTTCTTCTCTTGTTGATGGCTAATAACTTGCTAGCCTATCCCTTGTTGAAACAAGAGGCAGGTGGTACAACAGCAAACCAAGCGGCTCTGGAATGAGCTGCAATCTCATATGTTCTTTCTTGCTATGGCATGGTCGTGATCCTTGTCGTCTGATTCTAGAAGAGCTGCTTTGTCGGGCCATCATCCCTCGTTTGATCTTTTTCGAGGAGCAGAACGATCGGTTACTTAGCCGGTGCTCTCTTTTACTTATTTGCATGGACCGAGCGCCTTGGGGGAATGGGTAGCTACGGAGGTATGTCTTTGATCTTAACAAAAGGCTTATCGCTACCAGCGGATCGAGTACAGACATATTTCCATATGACCTTGAATGCGCTAGCTTATTATTATCCTGCTGTATTCTCCTTTGTTTATTGCCGGTATCGAGAGTTTTCTTCCATGATAAATTATGATAAAATGGTAGGTACCAATGAGTTTTGATGCAGAACCATCCTACAGAAGGTCAGATAAAATCAGAAATCCGTATGGAGAGTAGACTCAGAGGTTTAGAACACTTGCTCTAGCCTCTTGTTCGCAATCATGCTGTAGGAAGGGAATCGAAGGAGAACGAAAATGATTGATAAAAAATGGCTGAGTGGCCAAGGGACCCTTCTTTGCGGGATCTTAAATGTCACTCCGGATTCATTTTCTGATGGCGGTAAGTATACGAGTGTGGATGCATCCTTGCAGCAGGCGAGAAGACCGATCCAAGAAGGAGCTCAGATCCTCGATATCGGAGGAGAATCAACCAGACCAGGTAGTCATTATGTAGAGATCCAAGAAGAGATTGACCGCGTGGTTCCAGTAATTAAAGCCATTCGGAAAGAAAGTGATGTCTTGATTTCAGTGGATACCTGGAAGTCCCAGGTGGCGGCGGCGGCGCTCGAAGCTGGGGCTGATATTGTCAACGATATTACGGGTTTTCTTGGAGATCCTAAGAGATGGTTGCCAATGTCGCGAGCATGAAGCGAGCGCAGTTCTCATGTTTAATCCAGTGATGGTAAGACCGCATCATCCAAGTTCCACTATCTTTCCACGTTTTGGTTTTGAACCAGTCTTTTCAGAGCAAGAACTTCAACAGATGGCTCAAGAACCGATTCAAGACTTGATGTGGACCTTCTTTGACCGCTCGCTTGCGGTAGCGAAAGCAGCTGGTGTCCAGACGGATCGTATTATGTTGGACCTGGGATCGGCTTTGGTTTGACCAAGCGAGAGAACTTACTCTTATTACAAGAACTTGGGACGATTCACCAAAAGGGGTATCCGATCTTTTCTTAGGGGTCTCCCGCAAACGTTTTGTGGTCAACATTATTGAGGAAGCTGGATTTGAGACAGATCCTGCAACGGAGACTGGTTTTTGGAATCGGGACCTGGCTTCGAGCCATTTGACGAGTATTGCAGCCAGTCAAGGAGTCGAAGTGGTGCGGGTGCATGATATTCCCCTACACAAGATGGCAGCCAGTCTGGGACAAGCCATTTTCTAAGCCCAAGAGGCAGCAGATACCAATTTAAAACAATACAAGTAAATGAAGACGAAAGAACATCAGTTGGATCTTCGTTGGCTAGAAGCCTATCGTTCGCAGGATCCACATTTTGGCTTGGAGCGCATGGAAGCTCTCTTGGCTTTGAGAGAAAATCCTCACCTAGACTGTCGGGTCATTCATGTTGCGGGGACTAATGGCAAGGGCTCTACCATTGCTACCTTGTCCCAACTCTTGAGGCAGGCAGGTTTACGCATTGGAGTCTTTAATTTCCTCCTTATCTGATCCACTACAACACTAGATCACCATTAATGGCGGAAGCCATTTCCGATCAAGACCTGCAAACCTATCTGGATAGCTACCAACAGCTCTTGGAAGCTGAAGAATCCGCAGAGACATCTTTCAAGGCTTCACGGAATTTGAAGTGATGACGGCGATCGCCTATGATTGTTTTTGCTCATGAGGAGCTGGATTATGTGATTATGGAAGTTCGGTATGGGGGCGTTAACTAGACAGTACCAACATTCTGCCAGCCCGTTCTGACCGCGATCACTTCGATTGGCTTGGATCATGTTGCCCTTCTTGGGCCAGATCTGGCTTCCATTGCCCGTGAAAAGGCAGGCATCATTAAGCCAGGAATTCCTCTGGTTCTAGGGAAATTAGAAGCAGAAGCCAGCCAAGTCATTGAAGGTATTGCGATTCAGAAGCAGGCACCGATAACAGCCTATGACAGAGATTACTAAGTTGAGCTAGAAGCCTCTTGTCTATCAGGCCAATCATTTTCTTATCACAGTTCTAAAAGAGAAGAATCCTCTTATCAAGTAGCGCTCTTAGGTCATCACCAGGCCAGAAATGCAGCTCTTGCGATCAGTATCTGTGATGTACTTTTTGAAAGAGAAGGGCGTGAACTCTTGTCAAGAGAGTTAGTGGATGAGGCCTTGCATCAAGTCGTCTGGCCTGGCCGGATGGAAGGGTCTCGCAAAACTTCATGATCTTGCTAGATGGGGCCTATAACCCCCACGCCGTTGTGCCTTAATCGCAAGTCTTCGGGAACTGTTCCCAGGCCAAAAAAAGACCATTCTTTTTACCTGCATCCGGACCAAAGCCTTAGAAGAGATGCTCATTCAGTGGCAGGAACTTCGGAAAATAGTCGCTTGATCCCTCACGACCTTGAAGATCCAAGAGCCTATTCTCAAGAAGCAGATAAGAGCTGCTGCGAAAAACCATCAGCTGGAGGAAGTCAACTGGCAAGAGTTTCTACAAAACTGGCAAGCTAGAGGCGATGAGCTCCTCATTGTAACGGGGTCGCTCTACTTCCTTAGCCAGGTACGACCTATATTTATTAAAAACAGAAAAATCCAACTAGGAGATGATATGGATACAAAGAAAATTGAAGAAGCAGTGAAAATGATCATCGAGGCAGTCGGTGAAGATGAGAACCGTGAGGGACTTCAGGAAACGCCGACCCGCATTGCCAAGATGTACCAAGAAATATTTGCAGGACTAGGGGCAGACGGCAGAAGAGCACCTGTCTAAATCATTTGAAATCATTGATAACAATATGGTGGTCGAGAAGGATATCTTCTTCCATTCCATGTGTGAGCATCACTTTTGCCGTTTTATGGAAAAGTGCATTACTTGGCCTACATTCCAAAATGGCCGTGTGGCTGGGCTTTCAAAACTGGCTCGTACGGTCGAAGTTTACGCTAAAAAACCACAGATTCAGGAACGTTTGACGGTAGAAATCGCAGATGCCTTGATGGAATATCTTGGAGCACAAGGAGCACTTGTCTGGGTAGAAGCAGAAAGCATATGTGTATGAACATGCGTGGTGTCCGTAAACCTGGGACCGCTACAGTGACAACCGCTGCGCGTGGACTGCTTGCGACAGATAAAGACTTAAAAAATGAAGCCTATAAACTCATGGGCCACTAATGGCTGGCTATAAGAGGTGAACAGAGTGGATCAATTACGGATCAAGGACTTAGAGGTATACGCCTTCATCATGGGCGGTGTTTTTCCGGCAGAAAAAGAATTGGGACAACGCTTTGTCCCTAGACCCATGGGTGGATTATGAGATGACTCCGTGCAGCCCGCACAGGAGATTTGGATGCTTCGATCCATTACGGGATCTTGGCGGAACAGTTGACCGAGTGGATGCAGGCAGAAAAGATCGATCTGATTGAAACGGTGGCCTTTCAGTTGGTTCAAAAGATTTTCGAAAGCTATGCCTTTGTAGAAAAAGTTCGTCTGGAGTTGAAAAAGCCCTGGGCTCCTGTTCCCTTGCCACTCGAGACTTGTTCGGTAGACAATCGAACGGGAGAAAACGGTGCCTTTATTGGCCTTGGCACCAACATGGGAGATAAACAACCGCAACTAGAGACGGCGCTAGAAAAACTCAAGGATCGAGGCATTCGCCTTCTTCAGACATCCACAAGGATTGAAACAGAACCTTGGGGAGGAGTGGAGCAAGACACCTTTTTGAATCAAGTGGCAGAGGTTGAAACCTGGATGACCCCAGAGGATTTACTTAGAGACCTTACTGGCCATCGAGCAGGAAATGGGGCGTGTCCGTGAGGTCAAAGTGGGGACCGCGTGTGATTGATTTAGATCTGCTCTATATGGGGGACACCATTTGTTACAGTCCAAACTTGATCTTGCCACATCCTTATGTGGCAGAACGTGCCTTTGTCCTAGAATCTTTGAATGAAATTGCTCCTCATTTTGTGGACCCTGTTCAAAGAAAGCCCATTCGCCAATTATGGGATGCCGTCAAATAGTCTTCTTCTTTGCATCATATAAAAACAATCCCTTTCGAGCAGGATTGTTGAGAGTGTAGATAGACGAAGCCTTAATAGAAACTTTCCTTAGGTGAGCATGGATCGTCAGCGAACTTCTACGAAGTTCCGTGACTAGTTATTCAGCCTAAGGTCTCAATGAAACTTTCCGCCGTGAGAAAAGTGCCCGAAATCGATACCGTTTCCGCAGCACTCGACTCACAGCGGACAGCTTCAGGCTACGATTGAATTAGCTCATGGAACGAGTCAGAAGTTCGCAGACGTCCGGACTACCTATGAAAGTTTTATTAAGAAGACTTCGTCTATCTACTGCTCTCAACAATCCCTAGAACAGGGATTGTCTTTGTTTGTCTGAGTTTATTTTACGATGGCAAGCGATCGTGGCTGGTAGACGTGGGTCCATGGTGACGTTGATACCGAGCTTGCGAAGGACGTTCTTGTCTTCGTCTGTCAGCATCACGGTTGAGTGGGCTTCGCTGCCTTTCAACTTGCCTAATTCTTGCATAGCAAGGTTAGCATCTTCGTTGCTCATGGCTGTAATGGCAAGGGCAATGAGGATCTCGTTTGAGTGAAGACGAGGGTTGCGGCTACCCAAATGATTGATCTTCAAGCCTTGGATCGGTTGGACGTATTCTTGGCTCGATTAATTTGGTTTCCTTTATCAATATGCGCCAATTTCTTGATCGCATTGATCAAGAGGGCTGCGGTTGGGCCAAAGAGATCGGAGGTTTTTCCGGTTACCATCTCGCCGTTTGGCAATTCAAGGGCCAATGCTGGCTCGCCTGTTTCTTCTTCTTTCTGACGAGCAAGCACGGTCACTTTCCGGTCATTTGGAGTAATGCCCAAATCATTCATCAAGAGCTCGATCTTCTTCACAGCTCCTTCACCGACACGCTCTGCTTTGACATCCAAGATGGCTTGGCAATAGCGACGGATGATTTCTTGTTGGGAAGCTTCAATCGCAGCGTCATTGTCCACAATGGCAAAGCCAACCTTCATGCTGACGCCCATGTCTGTTGGAGAAGCGTAAGGAGAGGTTCCTAGGATGCGTTCCAACATGCGCTTCAAGACAGGGAAGATTTCAATATCGCGGTTGTAGTTGACCGTTGTTTCCCCGTAGGTTTGGAGGTGGAAAGGATCGATCATATTGACATCGTCTAGATCTGCAGTCGCTGCTTCATAAGCCAAGTTAACTGGGTGGTGCAAAGGAAGATTCCATACTGGGAAGGTTTCAAACTTGGCATAACCTGATTTGATCCCATTTAATTGGTCATGGTACATATTGGACATACAAGTTGCAAGCTTACCAGAACCAGGACCAGGAGCTGTCACAACGACCAAATTGCGGCTAGTTTTGATGTAGTCATTTTTCCCCATCCCTTCAGGAGAGATGATGTGGTCCATATCAGTCGGATAGCCCTCTTGATCGGATAGTGGAGGATAAGAGGCGATCCCGCTCTTGTCCAGTTGTTTGCGAAAGGCATCTGCTGCAGCTTGTCCAGCATATTGGGTGATGACGACAGAGCCTACAAAGAATCCCCAATTCATTGAATTTGCCGATCAAGCGCAGTACTTCTTGGTCATAAGAAATTCCTAGATCCCTCACGGGCTTTTTGAGTGCTCAATGTTGTTGGCGTTGATGGCAATGACAATTTCCACCTGGTCGCGCAATTCTTGTAGCAGCTTGATCTTATTGTCTGGTTCGTATCCAGGGAGGACACGAGCAGCGTGAAAGTCTTCTAACATCTTACCACCAAATTCAAGGTAGAGCTTGCCATCGAATTGGTTGATCCGCTCAATAATGTGGTCACGTTGCAGGTTCAAATACTTTTCAGAACTAAAAGCTTGTTTTTTCATGTAAAACTCCTGTATATAAGGGAAGGGTCTGCCACACAAATCCAAGGATGAGTGTTCCGTTCCCTACCATTTCATTCTTTCATATTATATCAGAAAACAGATGGAAGATAAAATATTCTAAGATACTTTCCTAAGATGAGGTTAGACATCATAGAATTTGATTGTTCAGGCATTATTTTTTACATAAAATGACCTAAGTGATGCTAAACAAATAAAATGAGGTAGTCTATTAAGGTCATTGCAGGGGTGCACTTAAACTTTCCGCTGGGAGAAGCGCCCGGAAAACGACTCAGTTTCAGGCACTCGGAATTATTGAGACCTCAGGCTCAATAATTAGTCTTGGAACTTCGGAGAAGTTCGCAGACGTCCGTACTCACCTAAGGAAAGTTTTTAAGAGGATTTTATCCTCGATCTGAAAGTCCCTTACGGGGACTCGTGATAGATGTTGCTTAATAGTGTTTGATCAAATCAACTGTAGAGCGATCCAATTTCTTAACCAATGCTTGTAAGAAGGCTTGCGCTTGCAAGAAATCATCCATGGCATAGAGGGTTTGGTGAGAGTGGATGTAACGTGCACAGACACCAATGGTTGTTGATGGGACTCCACCATTCTTCAAGTGTGCTGCACCTGCATCGGTACCACCTTTGGCACAATAGTATTGGAATTTGATGCCCGCTTCTTCAGCAGTAGTGAGCAAGAAATCCTTCATATTTGGTAGCATGATGTGACCTGGATCATAGAAACGAAGCAGTGTTCCTTCCCCAATCGCACCCTTGGTCTCCAAAGACATCAGCTGCTGGCGAACAGTCTACAGCAAGGAAGATTTCAGGATCAAATTTAGTGGTTGAAGTGTGAGCTCCACGGTCCCACTTCTTTGAACGTTGGCCCCTACATAGAGTTTCCGTTGTTTAAGGCTTGTCCAGAAAGGCTCTTGGCCAATTCGCTGACCATCAAGACGCCGTAGCGGTTATCCCATGCTTTTGAGATGACGTTTTTACCATTAGCAGTGAGACTCGCAGAGCTATCTGGGACCAAAGTATCTCCAGGACGGACCCCATAGCTTTCAGCTTCGGCTTTAGAGCTAAAGCCTGCATCAAAGACGATGTCGCTAATGGCAGGTACGGTTGGCCCACCTGTACCACGTGTCAAATGTGGAGGAACAGATCCGGAAATAGCAGGGTATTCACGTCCATCACGTGTAAAGAGTTTGAAGCGTTGGCTGCTGACGACCATCGGATTCCAACCTCCGATTGGGACAACACGGAAAGTTCCGGCCGCTTTGATTTCCGCTGATCATAAAACCAACTTCGGGTCCATGTGAGCAGCTACTAAGATACGAGGAGCGTCGGCAGCTGCTGAGTGTTTGACCCCAAAGATCCCACCAAGACCATCTGTCACGATTTCGTCCACATGAGGGGTCAATTGTTGGCGTAAATAATCCCGTACAGGAGCTTCATGACCTGAGATAGCAGGGATTTCAGTTACTTCTTTGATTTTAGAAAATAAATCAGTCATAGGTTACCTTCTTTCTGATGCTATTTTATCACTTTTTCTACAAGGACGGTAGCGTTATTATAGAAATCGGTCTCGAAAAACTGAAGGAGAGATCTAGCCTAGACCGTTGTCCCTCTGCTTATTTTGTGTTACAATAGGCACTATGAAAGCTAAAAAAATTATTTTGTCTAGTCTGGCTGTAGCAAGTGCAGGAGCCCTTGCGGCCGGTGTTTACAAAATTGCCAAAGATCAAAAGCGTCTCCGTACCCAAGAAGAGTTGGTAGCAGAAGTAACGGGAGCAAATGGAAGCCATGGGGACGATTGCGACTCTTGTATGTGGAACTCTACGAGTCTCAGTGAAGAGCGCTTAGTAGGAGGCGTCATTTTTGAAGATGAGCGCCATTACCGCTTTGTCTATGAGGACGGTCTCTTGCATTACGAAGAGGAAAAATTATGATTACACCAAATTCTCTAGAAGAAATTGCTTCATACGTAGAGCAAGATGGCAAGAAAGTCTTTGTCTTTTCAGCCGACTGGTGTGGGGATTGTCGTTACCTCAAGCCTTTTTGCCGGAGATTGAAGCTGAAAATCCGAATTTACCTTTATCTTGATTGACCGAGATGCCTATATGGATCTGGCGAAAGTCTGGGATGTTTATGGGATCCCAAGTTTGGTGGTTCTGGAAAAGGATAAGGAAATCGGTCGGTTTGTCAATCGGGATCGGAAACCTAAAGCGCAGATTACAGCATTCTTAGCAGGATTAAAATAGGAGAAAAACATGATTGTAACATACAACAAAGAACAAGTCGGCGATGTATTGATGCTGACCTTGAAAAATAGTGGGGAAGCAAAGCTCGCGGTGGAGAGAAAAGGAAAAGTGGCTCGCGTTTACCGTGAGGACAACCAAGAAACCGTTGCCTGGAATATCTTTGATGCCTCATCTTTCTTCGCCATCGAAGGCAAGGGCCAAGTCTTTTTGACAGATGAGCAAGTAGCTCGTTTAAATCAAGAATTGGAAAGAGAAGGCTTCGCAGAACGTTTGGTCAACGATCGGGAACCAAAATTTGTGGTCGGAGAAATCCTTGAAATGGTGGCCCATCCAGATAGTGACCACTTGAATATCTGCCAGGTAGCAGTTGGACCAGACAAGACAGTTCAGATCGTAGCAGGGGCTCCAAATGCGCGGGTGGGTCTAAAGACCATTGTCGCTCTTCCAGGTGCCATGATGCCGGATGGTAGCTTGATTTTCCCAGGGGCCCTTCGTGGAGAAAAAGCTATGGCATGATGTGCAGTCTCACGCGAATTGCACTTGCCAAATGCTCCTCAAAAACGAGGCATTATTGAATTAGATGACGCAGAAGTAGCAGGGACACCTTTTGATCCTGCTCGTCACTGGCACGAATAAAGAGAAGAATCTAGGATGTTTTGGATCCTAGATTTTTTGATTTGGGTTTGTCACCTCCATTTTTTAAAATTTTTCGAATAAATAGATAGGAGGTAAATGATGTATAATAAAGTTATTTTAATCGGTCGCCTAGTAGCGGCTCCAGAATTGCATAAAACCAGCACAGACAAATCCGTTGCCCGAGTGACCGTTGCGGTCAATCGTCGCTACAAGGACCAAAACGGGGAGCGAGAGACTGACTTTGTCAATGTCGTTGTCTGGGGAAATTAGCTGAAACCATGGCTAGTTATGCCAGTAAAGGGAGCTTGATCTCTTTGGATGGAGAGATTCGGACGCGCCGCTACGAGAAAAATGGCGTCATGCAGTATGTGACAGAGGTCCTCTGCCAAAGTTTTCAGTTGCTAGAGAGCCGCGCTCAGCGAGCGATGCGTGAAAATGGTGGAACGGGAGATTTAGCCGATATCATCTTAGAAGAGGAAGATCTTCCCTTTTAGGATCAAAAAGAAAGCTGGTTCGTTTATAGACCAGCTTTTTTGATACTTGGTAGGGATTTCATTCGGGAACGACTCTTTTTAAAATGAATCAAATAAATGCATCTGTACAATAAAAGCCAGCACTTTTCTTGAAAAAGTAGTAAAATAAAGTAATATATATTCAAAATTTTCAGAAAAGGAACGGAGTTTGAAGGGGAAAGAAGAAAGAAAAGAACGGTTGAAATGGCTGATAAAACGGGTTCTACTGGTGATTCCGGTGGCCTGCATCCTCTTGTGGATCTATGCCGTTTGTCAAACCAGTAGCATCAAGGATCAGACCAAGATCGGTGTCACCTATATGACCATGAACAATGAGTTCTATAAAAGTATTCATTCGGAAATTAGTCGAATTGCCGATGAGAAAGGGGCTCTTGTTTATGTCCGAGATCCAGAATTGGACGAAAAAAGGCAGAGCCAGCAGATCGATGATTTTTGCGCTCAAAAGGTAAATGTGATTGTGATTAATCCGGTCAAAGGGGATAGTCAGCCCATTTTAAGGGCTCTTAAAAAAGCTAGAAAACAAGGAATTAAGATCATTGCAGTTGATACCCAGCTCAAGCATTTTAAGCCGGATGCCAGCATTGTCTCCGACAACTACCAAGCAGGAGTCTTGATTGCGAAAGAGTTGATGAAACGCTCTTCAAATGCTCGGATCCTTCTCTTGGAGCATAAGGGGACTGTTTCAGCAGATACGCGGATTCAGGGATTTAAGGATACCATCAAAGGACATGGGTCATATGAGATTATCTCGGAACTAGAAACCAAGGGTCAGACGGAGATCGCTATGCCAGCTGTCCGTAAGTTCTTGCAGTCAGGTGGGAATGTCGATACTCTAGTCTCCTTGAATGACCGTTCAGCTATAGGAGCTTTAGCAGCCGATCAAGGAGCAAGGAATCACCCATCCCATTGCGATCTATGGGATTGATGGCTCACCAGATATGAAAGCCTTGCTGCACTCGACAGATGATGTCGTAGGAACCGTTGCCCAGTCTCCGTTGAAGATGGGAGACCGCGTGATGGAGGTCATCCAAGATATGGCGGCTGGGAAGAGCTACCAAAAAGAGATAACCATTCCGGTTCAAATGATGACAAAGGAAAACATCGATCACTTTGATGTGAATGGGTGGCAGTAATGAGAAAATTTAGAGGTGTGAGATACAGTTTGGCCATCCTGATGGTCGTGAATTTTATCGCTGTGATGCTCAACAGTATCATCTATCTTCAAGCAACCAACTATATCATTGCCCAACGGCAAGCTTCCCTATTAGTAGAACGCTTAGAGCGTATTCCTTTTGCGCCCTCTACAACTTTTTGGTTGTCTGCACTCTTATTTGCTGGGATTGCCTTGATCTCCATGAGTCGTTACCGGTCTCAAACGAGTCGATGGTCCATTTTTGATAAGTGGAACATTCTGGAGATCCTCCTGATGTTGCTCTTGATGTGGGTCCAAAAATGTAGCTTATAACGGGCTTATTCTATTGGTTTTTGCGGATATCTTCTATGGTTCCAAAGAGTTGAATACCAAGCGAGACCGCAAGTATTGGTTTGCGTTTATCCTAGTGAGTTTCTTGATGCTACTTGTGACCAATTCAGACGTCTTTTCGCTTTTCTTTCCGATACCTTCTTGATGTCTATATTCATTTTTATCCTGCCTCCATTCGGATTCTGGCCTTTTTCTTGAAGAATTCCCTCTATGCCTTGAATATGGTGCTCTTCATTATTTCGCTTTTGTTCTATATTATGAATGTTCTTGCGGAAAACCACGAAGTAGAAGAAGAGTTGGCCATGGTTTCGAAGGTCAATACGGAGTTGAACAACTATATGGCCTTGTCTGAGAAGATTGCAGAGGATCGGGAGCGCAAGCGGATTGCTCGGGAAATTCACGATACCTTGGGGCATGCGCTAACAGGGATCTCAGCAGGTTTAGATGCTGTCGGAGTCTTGATTGATATCGATCCCAATCGGGCAAAAGAGCAGGTGAAAAGTGTATCAGAAGTGGTTCGTGAAGGAATCCAGGATGTGAGAGGCTCTCTCAACCGCCTCCGTCCAGGTGCCCTTGAGGGACGAACCCTCAAAGATGCTTTAGAAAAGATGATCCGCGAGTACCAGACGCTTTCCAAGTTGCAGGTTGATTTACACTATGAATGGGTCGATGTCGATATGGATGTCATGATTGAAGATACGATCTTTCGTGTGATCCAAGAGTCTATGACCAATGCGGTTCGCCACGGTCATGCCAGTCGGATGATCCTTCATTTTTTTGAGGATGAAGAAGATTATCTGATCGAGTTGCAGGACAATGGGGTTGGGTTTGAAACCTTGACCTATGGCTATGGGCTCAAGCAGATGATGGAGCGCATTTCCATCCTAGGAGGACAGCTTCAATTTGAAAGTCGCGATGGATTTTTCACGCGCATCAGTTTACCGAAATATAAAGAAGGGAGATAGAGATGGTGATAAAAGTAATGGTGGCAGATGACCAGGCCTTGATTCGAGAATCTCTGAAAATTATTTTGTCAGCCCACCCCGATATCGAAGTGGTGGCCACAGTGGAAGATGGGAATCACGTCTTGTCGAGCATTCCACAGACACATCCTGACCTGATCTTAATGGATATCCGGATGCCAGGCATGGATGGGGTCTTGGCGACAAAAGAAGTAAAAGAACACTATCCGGATATCAAAATTATTATTTTAACGACCTTTGACGATGATGAATTTATCTATAGTGCACTCAAGTATGGTGCTTCAGGTTATCTTTTAAAGGGTGCCTCGACAGAGGAACTCTATGAAGCGATTAAGGTGGTGTATCAAGGAGGAGCCATGATCAACCCGAATATCGCTAGTAAAGTCTTTCAAATTTTCTCTCAAATGGCCAAAACCAACTTCTCTATTGCTGTAGATGAGGACAATGTCAAGGATTTGAGCACGACGGAATGGCGCATTATTCAAGAGGTCGGCTATGGGGAGTCCAATAAAGAAATTGCGGCCAAACTCTTCTTATCAGAAGGAACCGTGCGCAATTACTTATCAACGATTTTGGCGAAATTAAACCTACGAGATCGAACGCAATTAGCGATCTGGTCAGTCCAAACAGGAGTGACGAGACGTGACTTTTCTAAAGGAAATACAGAATGAAATTGAAGCGAAAGCATCTTTGTTGGGGGATCGGTCTCCTTGTTGTGCTCTGTGCGAGCGCGGGTTTCTATTGGTGGAAACAGCAACCGACCGTCCTCCATATCGGCGTTTATGCAGGTTCTAGCTGGGATGTGCCGACCAGTCAACGTTCCCATGCCTTGGATCGAGACGGGATTCAAAAATTTGAAAAATCCCATCCCCACGTCCGTGTAGAGTATGAAAACGGGATTCCGCAGTCAGATTATTCAGACTGGCTCTCTGAAAAGATTGTCTCAGGAAAGACGCCAGATGTGTTTATGGTCTCTGAGCAAGATCTTTCCTTATTAGCAGCGCGAGGCGTGCTAGAAAAGTTAAACGGCTATATGGATCGAAAAGATCAAGCTGCCTTTTATCCCGTTGCCTTTGAATCCGGTGTCTATCAGGGGCAAACCTATGCCTTACCTTATGAAAGCAATCCGATTTTGATGTGTGTCAATAAAGATCTCTTGGATAAAGAAGGCATCGCGGTTCCCAAAGAAGGTTGGACCCTTGAAGAGTTCTATACGATTTGCAAGAAACTAACCAAAGATACCAATGGGGATGGGCAACTGGACCAATTTGGGAGTACAGAATACACCTGGAAAGAAGCCTTGGCGGCAAATGGAGGTCATCTCTTCCAAGGAGGCATGCTCAAGCTGACAGCTCCAGAAGTGAAAGAGTCTTTGACTTTTCTGCAAAAATTGGAAGATCTAAATAAAAATTACAAGGTGAGCTCTAAAGATTTTGACCAGGGGAAAGTCGCCTTCTATCCCATGACCTTGGCCCAATATCGGACCTATAAACCTTATCCCTACCACGTTTCAAAATATTCAAACTTCACCTGGACCTGTATCCCGATGCCTGCTAAGTCAAAAACGACCAAGGCAACCTTGGTCACGACGACTTCTTTTGCTATGTCAGCTCGGAGTTCTCATTCCAAGTTGGCTTGGGAATTGATGCAACTCTTAACAGAGGATCCCGAAATTCAACAAACCCTCTTTGCCCAATCCCAGGGGATCTCTGTCATGCCACAGGTAGTCAAGAGTCGCTCTAGTAAAGACCTTTTGCAGGTAGATGATTTTGGGACGGATTCCTTGACCAATCAGACCTTGAACCGCATCATGGAACAAGCTGTTGAAAGTAGTCCTAAAAATGTCTCAAAAGAGGTGTTAGAAAAGTTAGATTACTTGATTGTCAATGCCTTGCGCGATCAAGATGTTGAGAACCGCTTGCCTCAAATTCAGAGGGAGATT
This sequence comes from Streptococcus sp., assembly GCA_047241705.1. Lineage (GTDB taxonomy): Bacteria > Bacillota > Bacilli > Lactobacillales > Streptococcaceae > Streptococcus. The sequence goes on along the minus strand of JBKTJB010000001.1, from coordinate 421,363 downwards.
GAAAGTAGTCTACAGGTAGGAGTTTAGAGTAAAATAAGATGGCATTTTGTCAAGTGACAGATGTCATTTTTTTATTGCTAAATGTCATATTGGGAATGTGACATTTGACAATGTAAAAACGCTTTCAAATAGTCTACAATAGAGTCAAATAAAGGAGGCGTAGAAAAATGAAATACCTCGTTTTGGTCAGTCATGGTGGACTGGCAGAAGGTCTAAAAACATCACTAGCCATGTTTGCTGGTGATAAGATGGATCAGGTCATCGCAGTTGGACTCAAAGAAGGAAAATCGGTTGATGACTTCGCAGTTGATTTCAGAGAGAGCATTTCAGGATTGACAGCTGATGATTCTGTTTTGGTCTTGGCAGATATCGTAGGTGGTAGTCCATTAACCACTGCAGCCACGGTTCTAGAAGAAGCTGGAAAGCTCGATGGAGCCTTAATCCTTGGTGGGATGAACCTCACCATGGCCTTGACGGCAGTTGTGATGAAGGATGTGTTGGATGGAGACGATTTGTCAGCCACCATCTTATCAGAAGCACGATCTGCACTACAGCCTTTTGAAGTTTCAGCCACTGGTGCTGAAGAAGATGATGACGATGTTTAATAGGGAGGTACCTTATGGTAGTAACATTTGTACGGATTGATGACCGCATGATTCACGGTCAGACAGTCACACGCTGGGCAAAGGAAAAACCATGTGATGGTTTGATTGCCGTAAACGATGCAGCAGCATCAAACAAGGTTTTGATTCAAGCTTACAAAGGCGCATCAGACAAGAAAACCTTTGTATGGACAAAGGAAGCCTTTAAAGAAAAATCAGCAAAAGTAACAGAATCAGATAGTCGTTACTTCTTGATCACCAAAAATCCAATCGATATGAAGGAAATTTTGGTCGACCAAGGGTTTGTCCCAGGTGATGTCAAAGAAATCATTGTTGGCCCTGCAAATGATCGTCCTGGAGCTGTGAAATTGGGAAATAACCAATCCATCACTCAGGAAGAAGCAGAAGCCTTCCAAGCTATTCAAGCAGCAGGCTACAAGGTGAAATTCCAATTGTTGCCAGATGTTTCCATTGGGTATTGGGATGATTTCAAATCAAAATTTGGTTTTTAAAACTAACAGTCCTATCTGTTAGGTAAATAAATTTACAAACAAAAGGAGCGTTTGTTATGACAATTTCATGGATTCAAGCAATCTTGCTTGGTATTTTCGCCAGCTTGTCTTCAATGCCTGGTATGGGAGGTTCCAGTATCGGGAACTATACACTCGGTCGTCCTTTGATCGGTGGGTTGATTTCAGGTTTAATTCTTGGAGATGTGACAACTGGTATTATGGTCGGGGTTGCCCTTCAAGTCGTTTATATCGCCTTAGTAACACCTGGTGGTACCGTATCTGCCGATGTGCGTGCCATCTCTTACATCGGTGTTCCTCTTGCTATCTTGTTTGTGCATGCCAACAACATCACAGATGAAGCAGGAATCGCCGCAGCTGCAGCTCCAATCGGTGCAGCCGTTGGGACAATCGGTACAGTTCTTTTCTACGGTACCGCTACTATGAACTTGGTATGGCAACACATCGGTTGGAAAGCCGTTGAAGAAGGAAACTTCAAAAAACTCTACGCAGTTGACTGGGTTTACCCTTGGATCTCTCACTTCCTCTTCTCTTTCCTTCCAACAATGATTATCACCAAATACGGTGAAAACATGGTTGATTTGATGAAACAATACCTTCCTATGGATGGTTACTGGATGAAAGCCCTCTTTACAGTCGGTGCTCTTCTCCCATGTGTCGGTATTGCCATCTTGTTGAAACAAATTGTTACAGAAGCAACTGACTTCATTCCATTCTTTGTTGGATTTACCTTGGCAAAATCTCTCGGATTGAACTTGGTATCCAGTGCCGTTGTTTCATTAATCTTTGCATAATCTACTATGAACTTGAAGTGATCAAATCGATGAAAGCTGCTCCAGCTGGAGTGGTGGACCAAGACGATGATGAGGAGGATATTTAAAATGGCTGATAGAAAGAAAATTTCAAAGAAAACATTAGCAAAAGCATTCCATCATTGGTATTATGGTCATTTGACTTGTTTTTCTCAAGAACATATGCAAACCTTCGGGTACTTGACTTCTATGCTTCCAATCGTAGAAGAAATGTATGACACAAAAGAAGAACAAAAGGATGCTATGCAAACCTATACGGCCTTCTTCAACACTGAACCACAACTTGGATCTCTTGTTGTAGGGATCACAGCTGGTTTGGAAGAAGCGCGTGCAAACGGAGATGCAGTAGATGGCGAAACCATCAACGGTATGCGTGCCGGTTTGATGGGACCAATCGCTGGTATTGGTGACTCATTGGTTGTTGGTACCTTGATTCCAGTTCTCTTGGGGATTGCCCTTGGACTTTCTAAAGGTGGTAACGTCGCTGGTGCCCTCTTCTACATCGTCGTATGGAACCTCTTAGTCTACTTTGGTATGCGCTTTGCCTTCTTCAAAGGTTACCAATTAGGGGATAAAGCCGTTGAATTCCTTGTAGGACCAAAAGGACAAGCTCTTCGTAAAGCGATCAGCGTTGTCGGTGGTATGGTTATCGGTGCCGTAGCAGCTACTTGGGTATCTGTTACAACAGCCCTTCAATTCAAGAATTCTGAAGGAAAAGTCTTCTTGAACATCCAAGAAAAGATCGATGGTGTTTATCCAGGTCTCTTGACAGCAGCCTTCATCACTCTTTGCTGGTGGTTGATGTCTAAGAAAAAAATTTCACCAAACAAAGTTATGTTACTTCTCGTTGTAGTTGCTTTGATCGGTGTTGCCCTTGGTATCTTCGACCCACATCTTAAATACTAAGGAAAAGAAAAAACGAATTTGCTAGTAGGAGTTTTTGAGAATGAAGTGAATTGACCTCCTTTACTTGCACTTCATTCTCAATTTTTATAAGGAGGAATCCCATGGTTACAAAACAAGAACTTGTCAATGGATATGAAACAGAAATCAACTACCAACGCCACATGCTTGAAAACCTTGGTCGTTGGTTCAGCTTACTCTTTATCATTGCCAGTATTGGTGTGGTATTGATCTATCTCTTTCACAAAAGTTTCCTCCCACTCTTGATCCTCGGGATTTTACTAGCCTTGGTTGGAATTTTAGGCATGATTGTTTTTGGATATGGCATCTACCGCGGGCGGATCAATCTTCAAAAAGTGATCGATGATTTCAATCAAAAATTGACAATTTTAAATTGATATTTTAGAAACATCTCATTTATTTTTGAGGTGTTTTTTTCTTGACTATTTCTGACCAAGTGATACAATAGAAACATAAGTTAGCACTTACGTATAGAGAGTGCTAAAAACACGTATGGAGGAATGAAGATGTTAAAACCATTAGGAGACCGTGTGGTCTTAAAAGTAGAAGAAAAAGAACAGACTGTTGGAGGTTTTGTCCTCGCAGGTGCGAGCAAGGCCGATACAAAAACAGCTGAAGTAGTGGCCGTTGGTGAAGGTGTGCGTACCCTAAGTGGGGAACTCATCGCTCCAGCTGTAAAAGCAGGAGACCATGTTTTGGTTGAAAGCCATGCAGGAATTGAAGTGAAAGATGGGGAAGAAACCTACACCATCGTTGGAACATCAAACATTCTTGCAATTGTAGAGTAAGAGAAGAAAGAGGTAAGAGAAATGGCAAAAGATATTAAATTTTCATCTGATGCACGTTCTGCAATGGTCCGTGGTGTCGATGTCTTAGCAGATACAGTGAAAGTTACGTTGGGCCCTAAAGGACGCAATGTGGTTCTTGAAAAATCATTTGGTTCACCTTTGATCACAAATGATGGGGTGACCATCGCAAAAGAAATCGAATTGGAAGACCATTTTGAAAATATGGGTGCTAAATTGGTGTCAGAAGTAGCTTCTAAGACCAATGATATCGCAGGTGACGGTACAACAACCGCAACGGTCTTGACTCAAGCTATCGTCCGTGAAGGGATCAAAAACGTCACTGCAGGTGCTAATCCAATTGGCATCCGTCGTGGGATTGAGACCGCTGTTGCAACAGCAGTAGAAGCTTTGAAAAACAATGCGATCCCAGTATCGAGCAAGGAAGCGATTGCTCAAGTAGCTGCTGTGTCTTCTCGTTCTGAAAAAGTCGGTGAGTACATCTCTGAAGCCATGGAAAAAGTTGGCAAAGATGGGGTCATCACCATTGAAGAGTCTCGTGGTATGGAAACAGAACTTGAAGTCGTTGAAGGCATGCAGTTTGACCGTGGTTACCTTTCACAGTACATGGTGACTGACAATGAAAAAATGGTAGCCGATCTTGAAAATCCATACATTTTGATCACTGACAAGAAGATTTCAAATATCCAAGAAATCTTGCCATTATTGGAAAGCATTCTTCAAAGCAACCGTCCACTCTTGATCATCGCTGATGATGTCGATGGCGAAGCTCTTCCAACACTTGTCTTGAACAAGATCCGCGGTACCTTTAATGTCGTAGCTGTCAAGGCACCAGGATTTGGAGATCGCCGCAAAGCCATGCTAGAAGACATTGCCATCTTGACAGGTGGTACAGTCATTACAGACGATCTTGGTTTGGAGTTGAAAGATGCAACCATTGAAGCCCTTGGTCAAGCAGCTAAAGTGTCAGTCGATAAAGACAGTACCGTCATTGTCGAAGGTTCTGGTAACCCAGAAGCGATTGCTAACCGTGTTGCTGTTATCAAGTCACAAATCGAAACCACAACCTCTGAATTTGACCGTGAAAAATTACAAGAACGTTTGGCTAAATTGTCTGGTGGTGTTGCCGTAATCAAGGTCGGTGCTGCAACAGAAACAGAATTGAAAGAAATGAAAACTTCTCGTATCGAAGATGCCCTTAATGCAACTCGCGCAGACCGTTGAAGAAGGGATCGTTGCCGGAGGTGGTACAGCTCTTGTCAATGTCATCTCTGCAGTCGCAGCCCTTGAATTAGAAGGGGATGAAGCGACCGGACGCAATATCGTTCTTCGTGCTTTGGAAGAGCCAGTGCGCCAAATTGCCCACAATGCCGGTTACGAAGGATCTATTGTGATTGATCGCTTGAAAAATGCCGAAGTCGGAACAGGTTTCAATGCTGCAACAGGTGAATGGGTGAATATGATTGATGCAGGAATCATCGACCCAGTTAAAGTGAGCCGTTCAGCCCTTCAAAACGCCGCTTCCGCAGCGAGTCTGATCTTGACAACCGAAGCAGTCGTAGCCAACAAACCAGAACCAGCAGCCCCAGCAGGACCAGGAATGGATCCAAGCATGATGGGTGGGATGATGTAACCTGATACCAATGATTGGTGCTAAAGCACCGAATCATTGGACGGTAGCCGCTATGTTGCGGCCTACCTAATCATCTTACTAGCTCAAAGGGAGGAAAATATCGTTCCTCCCTTTCACGTCGTAACCCCTTGGTTAATTTTATCAGGTGCATTTATTGTTATGGCGCAAGCACCATGGTGCCTTGCCGAAGTGTCTTACTAGCTCAAAGAGAGTGGGACATAAATCGGTAATTCGTTAGAATTCGATTTCGTCGTCCCACCTCCGCACAGTTGAGTAGGGCTGTAAAAACTGATAAAATCAGCGTAGTAGAGCCCACTCAACCACTGTGTCTTGCTCGACAATCCAAAAATAATTGAGGGGCTAGGACTTTTGTCCCAGCCTCTTTTTATCGTGCTTTGGGATTTTCATTTGTTATGGAATAATATTTTTATTTTAAATTTTGTAACAGAAATGATAAATACTAGTTAAAGAGGACTTGCGTAGATGCTTGGGAATCAAGCGTTTGTTGTGTTTTCAGGCGGAGGAATATTTGCCAACAAATTGCAATACAAATTAACTGATTTTGTAATAATTCTAGTGTATACTATTAAGAGTAGATCACAGGTCTACATTGTTGCAAGGGGAGAACTTCCCACATACATGTCTATTGACAATAAAACTTGATCGTAATATCGCTGTTAGTAAAATGAGAGTTTGAACATAGTGTAGATTTTATCGACCTTTTTCATATTAAAAAATATTTTTCAAATTCCCCTTGCGCAAGCTCTTCCGGATTCCTCCGGGAGAGTTTTTTCTTGTTAAGGAGAAAAAGATAGAATGCCTTTTGAGTCTACTTTGAAAGAGTGGCTCAGCAGCTATTATTTATGGTAAAATAGAACATATTCGTCGAGGGGAAGGAGTGAAGACTTTGTTGAAGATTTTTGTGTTAGAAGATGAGTGGATCCAGCAATCACGAATCGAATCGGTCTTGCAGGAACTTATCGCTCAGAAGTCCTTGCAATGCAAAGCGCCAGAAGTGTTTGGGAAATCAAGCCAGTTGCTAGATGCTATCACAGAGAGAGGCGCCCATCACCTATTCTTTTTAGATATCGAGATTAAAGGTGAGGAGAAAAAAGGTCTGGAGATTGCAAAAGAGATTCGTAAGAAAGACCCCCATGCGACCATTGTCTTTGTCACCACTCACTCTGAATTCATGCCCATTACCTTTCAGTACAAAGTAGCCGCCTTGGATTTTATCGATAAAACGCTGGGTGAGGAAGAGTTCAGAGAGAGAATCAGCTCAGCCATCGATTATACCTTGGAGCAAGCTGGGACCACGATTGCACAAGATGCTTTTACATTTGAGAGTGCGATGGCGCGTGTACAAGTTCCCTTTAATAAGATTTTGTATGTTGAAACGTCTCCAACTATTCACAAGGTCATTTTACACACCCAGGATGAGCGCTTGGAATTTTACGCTAGTATTGCCGATATCGAAAAAGCAGATCCCCGCTTGTATCGGTGCCACCGCTCCTTTGTGGTGAATCCACAAAATATTACGAAGATTGATAAGGAAGCCAAGAAAGCTTTTTTTGAAAATGGGGACAATTGCTTGATCTCACGGACCAAGTATAGAGGCTTACTGGAAGCTTTGAAAAAATAGAAGGGAGAAGGAATTGCTGTTAGATATTCTAATGTCTTACCTAAAGTTCTTCGTCAGCATGCTGATCTATCGTCATATCAGTAGACAAGAGTTCGCTTGGCGCTGGCTCTTTTGTGCCCTTTCTTCTTTGCAGTCGTCTTTACCCTTGTGCCACCGGTAGGTTTTTTTGGCTATTTCTTAGTATTTATTGCCTATAGTTTCTATCGAAATCGTAACATACGACACCTCTTGAACATTTTTTATGGGCTCTACCCGGTTGTCGTGGAGAGTCTCATTGGGCGTCTCTTAGCCTTTTATGTCTTTCCGATGCTAGGGATTGTACTTGTTCGTGAGGCATCTGTCAGCTGGTATGATGCTCTACTTGAATTGCTGGTCTTTCCTGTTTATATAGGAATCACTAAATTGTTAAAACTAGATTTTACAGATCTAAAAGTAGGCTTTCAACGGCAGTATTTTAATCGTTTCTTACTCCCAATGGATCTTTCCATGTTTGTGTATTTGCTCAGTGTTGTAGGTCTGGTGGTTTTTGAGGATATTATTCCGCATGCAGATGCTTTACGGGAACAGTTAAATAGTATTTATTTGATTTTGTTTTTTGTGATGCTCTTGTATTTCAATGCAGTGTCCAAAGAACGATTGAAACAAGAGATTCTGGAACAAAAAGATAGGCAACTGCAGGAGTTAGCCACCTATAGCCAACACGTCGAAATGCTCTACGGGGAGATTCGTGCCTTTCGTCATGATTACCTGAATATTTTAACCAGTCTCAAATTAAGTATTGAGCACGAAGACCTCAATGCGATCAGGGAAGTCTATGAGAATGTTCTCCGAGAGAGTGGCCAACAATTTTACGATAGCAAGTTTGATATTGCCAAACTCAGTCACATCGAAAATCCAGCTGTAAAAAGTGTTCTGTCCGCAAAATTGTTGGAAGCTCAAAATAAAGGGATTGGGATCTCTGTCGAGATCGATGAACCTGTTCGTGATCTATTCATCGAGGTTTTAGATTTCATCACCTTCTTATCCATCCTTTGTGACAATGCTATTGAAGCGAGTCTTGAATCAGATGACCCACAGCTGACTCTTGTCATGCTCCAGGAGGAAAACTCCCTCACCTTAATAGTTGAAAATAGTACAAAAGCTGAAAAAATAGATCTGGCGAGAATTTTTGAAAAGGACTACTCAAGTAAAGGAGATGGCCGCGGTCTTGGCTTGTACAAGATCCAACAATTACTGGAAAAATATCCCAAAACGACAGTGTCTACCAAGAGTTCAAACTACCGATTTACTCAGAGCTTGACCTTTTGGAAGGAATAATGGAAGAGAGAGTGGGACAGAAATCGGTCATTCGTTAGAATTCGATTTCGTCGTCCCACCTCCGCACAGTTGAGTAGGGCTGTAAAAGCTGATGAAATCAGCGTAGTAGAGCCCACTCAACCACTGCGTCTTGCTCGACAATCCAAAAATAATTGAGAGGCTAGGACTTTTGTCCCAGCCTCTTTTTTGACCATTCACGACGATTTTTTGACCGATTCTGACAGAGAGCCTCCAAGGCTTTCTCTTTGACGTATAATGGACACAAGATCAATAAGAAAAGAGGGATCGTATGTTTCAGGTAGCATCTATTACAAAATCATTTAAGGAGAAATCTGTATTAAAGGGGGTGTCTTTTTCGATAGAAGAAGGAGACAAAATTGCCTTGCTGGGAAATAATGGAGCAGGAAAAAGTACCCTGTTCAACATTATCGCTGGGCAGCTCCAGGCCGATTTGGGAACGATAAAGACTTCGCTTGATTTTCAAAGGGAAATTGGGATGATGCCCCAGGGGGATCTGCTCATCGATGATTTAACCCTTGCTGAATTCGTCGAATTAAAAAGCCGGATGAATCAGCAGAAGCAGGCTGGATATCAATGGACTCTTAGAAATGGTCGAATTGAGAGAATCAAGAGAGCAGATGGTGGGAAGTCTTTCTGGTGGTCAAAAGAGGCGCTTGTCCTTATTGTTAACCATTTTGAATCATCCAAAATTGATTTTTTTAGATGAGCCGACGACTGGCATGGACTTGGAAGCAGTGGATAATTTTTGGAAATTGCTGGAGCAGCAAGAGTTTACATCTGTTGTGGTGACCCATGATTTTAACCAAATTGATGCCTTTTTTACAAAAGTCCTGATTTTAAAAGAGGGTCGAATTGCTGCAACAAAGGCTGTTGAGGACATTCACCAGGCTGGTCAAACCATTGAGCAGTATTTCCGAGAAGAGATGAATAAAGGAAGGGAACAAGCATGAGAAAGATTCAATTAAAACAAGTTTTACGAAATAAGCGCTTCGTATTATTCACCATTATTTTACCCATAGGCTGGTATATCTTCTTTTATCAGCTTCAAAAGGGAGTTTCACCAAGTATTTTGTTAGGCATTGCTGTATTTATCGGGGTCATTGGCAATAGCCTTGCAACTTTTAGTAAGCGTATCGCCTCAGATATCGGCTTTTATTCTTTTGAATCCCACTTTACAAGCTATAGTGTCAAGCACTATTTATGGGATCAATCGATTGTACAACTGATTCTGAACAGCTTGATCTTTTTAGCGGTGCTAGTTGTTGCTGTCCTAGGTTTTCACTTTCCAGTGACGACTAGCCTGTTGGTGCAATTTTTCCTCTTATCCTTGATGGGGATCTACTTTAGTGTGATTGGCTTTGTACTTGGGGTAAGGGTAGATGCCAAGACGATTGATACCATTGGCTTTCCTGTTATTATTTTAGCCGCCATGACCATTATTCCCTTTGATACGCTTGGCGCAAGTGGAGGATTTATGGACTTGGTTGGCAAGCTACAACGGGCTTTCCCAGGCTATTATTATACAAAGCTGATCCAAGATTTGACCGAGAAACAAACGATCGATGCCACCCAATTAGGACTCTTTGTTGCTGTATTTGGATTGAATTTGCTATTTTTCTATCTGCTCGTACCCAAAGGGAAAATGAGGAACTAAGAGCAGTTAAAAAAGCCTTGAATTTTCAAGGCTTTTTCTTTGCTATAAAACGGTTATTCGGTATTCGTTCGTCAAATACTTGGAAAGATCTTGCTATTCTAAAATTCTAATGGAGGGCTTTTATTACATGCTAATAGAAAAAATCAATGCCGTAGTTTTCTTTTAGATAGGTCGCTAACTCGGCTTTTTCTTCCTCTCTAAATCGACAGAGGCTAAGGGCGAGACGCAATTTCAAGGTGCTTGTATTGATGATGATGTTTGATTTAGAAATATTTTCTAACTGGGTGACTTCTCTGAGGTTAAAATCTAAATAGCAAGCCTTGCTGTTGACATGATCAGGGTCGCTAACATCCACTTCGACATAAGATGCTCGCAACAATTCTTCTTTTGGAATGAAGATTTCTTTTGAGAAGAAAAGCCCAGGGTAGACATAAATACCTTCAAAGGTGAATTCAAAGGAGACTCTGTGGCTAGTTAGTCTTTTGATGCCTGCAATTGTTGCGTAGATAGCAGCCGAAAAGAGAATGGTTGAAATCACAGTGGGAAGATTTAGTTGAGAAAAGTCGATCAATCCATGAGCGGGAGAAAAGAAAAATTGAAAGGATACACCCGCCGCAAAGATTAGATAACCGACACCAACAAATTTTGAATAATAGATTTTCATTTTGGACTCCTTACATTTCAAATGCATGAAAACTTGGAATTTCAAGTACCCTTATCATAGCGGATTCGGTGAAGAGCTGTCAAATGTTTGGTAGGGTTCTTGTGATTAGATCATTTCAGGTTATGGTATACTAGATGGAAAGTGTGGCTAGGAGTGAAATGAAAAGCTGCTGTAGAAATCATAACCGGGTCAATGCTGGTAAGAAAGGAAGACAAATGGTAACACCCCTGATATTTATTATTTCTCTCGTCTTGCTTTTGCGTCGTTTTACAAGCAAACGTTCACGAAAGATCATTGGATTCTTATATGCTTCATTTGCAGTCTGGTTTGTTTATTCGATCCTTACTTATGGAAGCTACACCCTCCAGCCTGGTCAAAGTGTTCAATTGAGAGTTTATCCCAATACGGATCAGCTTTAGAATATAGGTCGGAACTCCAGTTTAAAAAATTTGATGATGCTAAGTTAAAATTGTCCGGTCGAAAAGGTTGGGGGATGAAAGAGAGTCACATAGTCTATAATGTTGAAAAGCAAACAATAACGGAGCTCATTTTTTTAAAAGACAAAACAGAGCGTAAAGACTTACCAAATGATAAAAGTAAGAGTTTCTATTTAGAAAACGATGGAATAGTGATTCAAGGGAAGTAGAGGAAGTATTTGGGGTGACGGAACGAAAGCCCTACAACATCACCATCACCAATGTAGACGATAAACCAGCCCACTTTGAAGCGCGAGTGGTGGACCGGTGAACTGTGAACTGGACCTCCATCTACTCCAGCCGCTTCAGTCCAAAGAATTGGGACGATGTGACCGTCAAGGATATTTGGAGAGAGGATTTTGGAAAGTGATGTCGGAGCTATTTGTCCGGCATCTTTTTATGAATAATCGTTATTGTTACTTTTGTGCGTGTGATATGATATAATAAAAGCACAGAAGTAACAACAATAGGAATGCTGAAATGATTCAAAAACAAATACAGGAAATGCTAGATCATCAGTCTATTATTAGAACATCTGATGTAGTTAAAAAAGGGATCCCAAAGCCTTACCTAAATCGAATGGTGGAAAATGGTCAACTCATAAAGGTTGCCAGAGGGATTTATATCACCGATTGGTCTCAGTATGATGAGTATGCCATTTTCCAACTCCAACATCAAAAAGTGATTTATTCTTATCTATCAGCATTGTATCTCCATGGGCTGATAGATGTTATCCCTAAATACAAAGAAGTGACGGTCTATACAGGTTATAATCCTCATCGATTTCCTAAGGAGGTAAAAAGGCATTTCATCCAGAAAGAATTGTATGAAGTCGGTGTGACAAAGCTACAAACGTCCTTCGGAAATGAAGTAAGGGTATATGATTTGGAGAGATCGATATGCGATCTCATTCGCGAGCGACAAAAGATAGATGTGGAAATATTTTCGACTTCTTTAAAGAGATATATTCAATCTTCAAAAAAAGATCTACGAAAACTCTACAAATATGCGCGAGAGTTTCATGTGCTCGAAAACGTCCAATCATTGATGGAGGTCTTATATGAATAAAGATAGATTGATTGCTCTGTGCCATAAAATTTCAAACGAAAAACAGGTAGATTTCAATGTTGTGCTAACTTATTATTTTCTAGAAACGATACTTGCAAAGATAGCATCTAGTCCGTATAGTCATAACTTTGTATTCAAGGGAGGATTTCTTTTATCCAATATTATTGGTGTTGAAAGTCGAACAACTTCTGATATGGATTTTATTTTAGAACAATTTAAGATGGACAAATCTCTACTAGAAAGTACTTTAAAGGAAATCCTAACTGATGATTTGGTTCATTATGAAATTACTAAGATAAGTGAAATTAAAGATGAAGATCCTTATGGTGGTTATCGAATCCATATTTTATGTCGGCTTGATAATATACGTCAGACAATTCCTTTAGATATTGCGACTGGTGATCCTATTACTCCCAAATCCGTTTCCTATCGTTATCATAGTCTCTTTCAAGAGATTGACTATGAGATCGTGGCCTATAATTTGGAGACAATATTGGCTGAAAAATTGGAAACGATTTATCGAAGATCTTTCTTTAACACTCGAAGCAAGGATTTTTATGATGTGTATGTAATTTATAGTATGGAAAAAAGCCGATTGGATAGTAAAAAGCTTCGATCAGCTTGCGAGGCAACATTCTCCTATCGTCAGACAACGTTAGATGTAGTAGATTTTCAAAATATGATTGATGAGATGAAGGATGATATAACATTGGCGCGTCATTGGGAAAATTATCAGTCTCATTACCCTTATGCAACTTCTATTTCTTTCAGGGATGTTTTGGAAGTTGTTCAACAGCTATTGTTAGAATTATGATACCTAATATAGACTTTCATTAACAAACTACCTCCGAGGTGGTTTTGAGATTATAACGATGTGTTAGATAAAAGCGAGCTTTGTCATGAAGCTCGCTTATTTGTATTCATAAAAAAGTGAGCTAAGTACTCTTAAGACAAGCAAAAAAGCCTTGGTTTTCAAGGCTTTTACTGTTGAAGTTTGATGCCCCCTACATGGATTTGGGAGGAATTCTCATATTGAAAATAAATAAAATAGTTGAAATATAAGTGATTTTCGGAAGATAATTAAAGAGAATTTAAATGTAATTATTTCAAAATGGGGCAAAAGTGGGGCAAAAATTATTTTATCAGTAACCTAGGCCCGATTAATTGCTTACATCATCTCAATGTTTCTTATTCCAGACGAATCCCGTATATACAAGTGCGGACATTAACATGATCCAAAGTAACAATGTTAAAATTTGTATATTATAAAGACTGAAGGCAGAGATATCGTTAAAATATAGATTATGCGCTCCTAATAGAGAAAAATCTGTTAATAATTTAGCAAATTTATTTATGCTCGAAAACATAGGGAGAGTCATAATGACAAGATAGAATATTAGACTTACAGCAGAGGCTTGTGTTTGATTCTTACAAAACAAAGCTATTGCAAAGTTGACCAATATAAAACAAAGTATCGTAAGGCAGGTTACTAATGAATATAGAGCAAGATTAGGTATTGAGATGCCAAAAGTAATAGGCATCACCCAAACACCTATAATTGAAAATAGAAATGGAAATAAGATTGTAGAAAAAATATATTCTGGAATTTTGACTCCTGTTAAAATCAACGTTCTTAAATTCTTTTTATCTTTTTCTTCGCTGATGATTAGTGTAGTAAAAGTTCCAGCAGTCAGACTATAGATGGTAATAATTGCCATACTCATTAAAAAGACCGAACCACGAACGTCTGGTACAAAGTTTAAAAGTGAGAAGTCGACTATTGGTGTGAATACACATACAAATAGAATTATTTTGTTATGAAGAAGGTATCTATACCGTAACCATAACAAACTAAAAATCGATTAAGCATATTATAATTTGTCTCCTGTTAATTGAATAAAGATACTCTCAAGGCTTGTTTCTAGAGTATTGATTGTTTTAGTATTCTCTCCAGATATTTATAAGCCTCCTCTTTAGGAACAATAATCTCTCTTCCATCAAAATAGCTTATTTTCACCTTATCAGTCTGACTGTACTTATCGATAATCTCCCGAGGCGAACCTTGCTCGACGATTTTTCCTTCATGAAGTAAAGCTATTGAATCACATAATTTGGTCGCCTCATCCATGTTATGAGTTGTTAAAAAAATAGTTGTCCCGGAGTTTTTAATTTCTAGTAGTAGTTCATGAACGATTTGAGATAGGGTTGGATCCATTCCAGAAGTTGGTTCATCTAAAAAAATTACTTTTGGTGAATGTAGAATTGACCGAATTAACAACATTTCGTTGTTTCATTCCAGTTGATAACTTCTCTGCTTTATTAAATCGATCATCATATAACTTCAATCGCTTTAATAAAATGATCTAGATATGATATTTCTACATTGTGGAATTTAGCAAAAATAAAAGATTATCGTACAGAGATAGTCTATCATAGAAGCCTACATTATCACTCATAATTCCTAATTCTAAAAAATCGTCAGAGGTTAATTGGGTGCAATCTTTTCCTAAGATTTTAACCTTTCCTTCATCAGGTGGTAACTGACCGGTTAAAATATTGATTGTCGTAGTTTTGCCAGCACCAGATGGTCCTAAAAAACCAAATATTTTTCCACTACTTATTGAGAGACTGATTTCCTTGAGTGCTGTTTTGTCTTTAAATTTTTTGGTAAGATTTGAAATTAAGATACTATCGTTCATTTTTATATCTTTCTTTTAGAAAATTATTACGTGACTTGTTAGCATCACGATAAATTGGAATACAGGAACTTTACTTAATCTAATAGGTCCTTATTTTCAATTAAGAGTTCTAGTGGGGATCTATCTCTTGCTACAACAAGACCTGGCTCATATTGAGTGTATAAGGTTTGGCTGTTAGAGGTAGGATCAATATATAATGCTTCACCATCATCGGTATAGAGTTGTTTTCCTTTTGTAAGATAGAGTATCTCTTCTAGCTGTTGTCCATCAGTATGTAGAAAATGTTCGATGTATTTGACAGCTTTTAAAATCTCACTTACTTTATCAGAGTATTCATTCGATTCAAGAACACTCTTTTCTAATTCAATCTCTTTACTTGTTCCAAAAGTTGAGTTGGAGTTGCATTAAAATATTCTGCTATCTTATCTAAATTTGCAAAGGTAGGATAGCTTTTTTGTTTTTCATAATCAGAGATGGACTGTTTACCAATTCCTAAGTCTTCAGCTAGTTGAGTTTGACTTACTCCTTTTTCTATGCGTAGTCGTGCCAAATTGGGTCCAAAATTTTGAATAATAAAGGTCATTGGAAACTCCTGTTTTTATTTTAAACTTATTCTATCACCTATAAACTTACAAATCAAGTTTTTAGTTGACTATCCCAAAAAATTTTTATAAAATATATTTATAACTTAAAAATAAGTTATAAATGATACAAAATAGCTCATATGTTTAGGAATAGTGAGTGAGGAGGAAGTTGAAGACGAGACTATGACTTATGACTATTCGAAGCCTTGGAGCCAGAAATTGTGTGGACAAGGACAAGGGACGAGCCTGACGGGAAGTCAGGCGAAGTCCTGCAGACTGCCGTCCAGACAATTTCTAGCCAAGCAAAAACTGGCTATTCTAACAGCCAGCAAAAAGGGACACTTAGGACAACGTCCAAAGAACGACGGAACGAGCAAACGTTGATTTGACGGTGCTTCTGAGGCCTAAAAAATCTAAAAGAAGGGGGGACAATTTTGTTGGTTTCTATACAAGATTTAAGAAGCATTCAAGAACGATGTGATGTAGGAGAATTAGTACAGAGGTTAGATGTCAGTATCGATAGACTAACGGTTATCTGGGATACAGATACTGGTTCTCTAAGACGGATTTTCAAAAATCTGAAACAGGCAATAAGTACAAGAGTTGATTCATTTGAAATATATGATAATGTTCGAGATGATGTCTTTACTTTAGCTAAAGTTTTTAATGAGTATGATTCGATCAATATTATATTTTTTCAATTATCCATTTATGGAGGTGAACAATTGATTCGGATTGATTTCAATCCTAACACTTTAAAAGAATTTGATGGAATGAAAGTATGGAGGCAATTAATGTACTTTGCTAGATTGAATTCATTGACGGTACGTTTGTCTCGTTTTGATTTGGCATTTGACATTTTCAACAGGCCTGAGATCGTTAATTTGCAACATATTAAAGGTGGTGTTACCCATAAGGTCTTCTATGGTCGAGGGGGTGAATTAGAGACGAAATATTGGGGTTCTAGCGGTAGTAATGTACAAGTTAGGTTATATGATAAGAATAAAGAAATCATTGCTCATAAGCGCGAAGAGAAGCTAGATTTGGCTGTAAATCCGTTTTGGTGGAGACTGGAGTTCCAACTTAGAACCAAAGCGATTGGTGAGGAGATGGTCCAAGATATTATGAATCGACTTGATAATTTCGGATTTTATAAGCTAGAACATATTCGAGTGGAGCAAAGAGCATTTACAATTATCTTTCTCAACAATCCTGAACTGTTATCATTGGCTTTTCCAAATTTAAAATCAGACAGCATCAAAAAGAAAAAAACAAGAGTCCGCAAACTATTGAGAGAAGAAACAAACCAATTTGCGGAAGAATTAAAAGAAGTATTAATACAGAATCTCCCTAAATTAAATAAAGAATTAGAATTACTTGTAGGTGAGTTTCTGAATTTAGAAAATCAATAAGGAGGATAACTATGGATAATAATTTAATTAGTAACAAAGAATTAATTGAAATGGGCTATCGCCCTCATACAGCGAATGATATCATTCATCAGGCAAGAGAATTACTTGTATCACGAGGCTATACATTTTATAATCGCAAACGTTTGATGGTTGTTCCAAAAAGTGTTGTAAATGAGATTCTAGGAACAGAGGTGGCGTAATATGGCAAGTGTTCGTTACCGAAAGCGAGGAGATAGTAATTTATGGACCTATGAAATTCGTAACGAAGGAAAAACTGTTGTTCATAATAGCGGTTTTAAAACAAAAAAACTTGCAGAGTCAGAAGCTGAACCGATTCTGCAAGAACTTCGTTTAGGAAAAAGAATTTCTAGAGATATTTCTCTTGTCGATCTATATCAAGAATGGCTTGAACTAAAAATTATACCGAGTAGAGGTCGGAAGAGACAAAGAAAAAGATATCTTCTCCGTAAAAACACAATTGAAAGATTATTTGGAAATAAAAAAGTCACTCAAATTCGTGCGAGTGAATACCAAAGAATTATGAATAAGTATGGGCAAACAGTTGGTAGAAATTTTCTTGGCAGATTGAATACTGGGATTCATCGCAAGAGCATCCAAATGGCAATTGCAGACAAAGTTCTAATAGATGATTTTACACAACATGTCGAGTTATTTTCATCCAAAGAACAACAGATGATAGAAGAGAAATATTTACATACAGAAAAGGACTATCTGGATTTACTTTTAGCAGTAAAGAGAAAATTTGATTACCAACGTTCAATTGTTCCTTATATCGTCTATTTTCTACTAAAAACAGGCATGAGGTTTGGAGAGTTAATAGCGTTAACTTGGAATGAAGTTGACTTTGACAGAGGACTGCTAAAAACATATAGGAGGTTTAATACCCTTTCTCATAAATTTGTCCCTCCAAAAAACAAAACGTCTATTCGGATGGTACCGATAGACGAAGAATGTATTAAGATATTACAAGTCCTAAAAATTGAACAAGAGAAAGCTAATAAAGAGCTAGGAATCAAGAATAGGTATAAAATGATTTTTCAGCATTATGGCTATATTCACTTGGTACCAGATATTGCAAGTGTCAATAAAGCTTTGAGTGTTCTTTTAAATGAATTAGATATTTATCCAATTATCACGACAAAAGGAGCACGTCATACCTATGGAAGCTACCTCTGGCACAAAGGATTTGACCTTGGAGTTATTGCAAAGATTTTAGGTCATCGAGATATTTCAATGTTAGTAGAAGTGTATGGACACACTTTAGAAGAGAAAATTTTTGAGGAATTTAATCAAATCAGAGATGTCTGGAAAGATTGCTCATAAAAAAATGTGGGGCAAACGATGGGGCAAATGCTCTTAAGACAAGCAAAAAAGCCTTGGTTATCAAGGCTTTTACTGTTGAAGTTTGATGCCCCCTACAGGGCTCGAACCTGTGACCCATAGATTAAGAGTCTACTGCTCTACCAACTGAGCTAAGGAGGCAAATATAAAAAGCTGTATTGGTGCCGAAACTTCACGATTTGTATTGAACCCGCGCAATTAAGCAGGTGGGCAACTCGCTCTGACTTAGCTGCTTCCGCGTGAAACGGCCTGCATACTGCCAGAAGTCTTTTGTTTCCCTAATAATACAAAAAATAGTCGGTCAACACTTAAGTGTGAGTTCGTACACCACAGCGTTTCTATATGTATATGATACCACATTTTGGAAATATTTCAAGAAAAAATCTCATTTTTTTGAAACCGATGTCACTTTTTCTTGAATTGATCAATCTTCTCCTTGGTGGCTCCGAGAGCACGCTCAGACTTGCCGTTTTCATTGGGAATAAAGTAGGACGCGTGTTTGAGCTTGTCTGGCAGGTAGTCCTGCTTGACCCAGTTGCCAGGGTAGTTGTGGGGATATTTATAGTTTTGCGCATTCCCTAGTTCCTTGCTTCCAGCATAATGACCATCGCGGAGGTGACGAGGAATGGGAAGGTTGCCAGATGTCCTCAGATCAGATAGGGCCTTGTCCATGGCAACGTAGGCTGAGTTGGACTTAGGCGAAAGGGCTAGATCGATGACGATGTTGGCGATGAGAATGCGGGCCTCAGGAAAGCCGATGCGCTCCGCTGCCTGAAGGGCTGTTACGGTATGGATCTGCGCATCTGGATTGGCCAGGCCGATATCCTCATAAGCGATGACGGTCAAGCGACGAGCTAGGCTGGGTAGATCTCCAGCTTCGATCAAACGAGCTGGCGTAGTGAAGGCTGGCATCGACATCTGAACCACGGATAGACTTTTGCAGGGCAGAGAGCACATCGTAGTGGCCGTCTCCATCCTTGTCCATGGTGATGTAGCGCGCTGGAGGCTGTTTTCCATGATCTCTAGCGTAATATGACGGATGCCTTCTGCATTTTCAGAGGTCGACAGCACAGCCAGATCGAGAGAATTAAAGGCGGAACGAAGATTCCATTGGTCGAGGTAGCGATGAAATCCAAAGCGTCCTCATCGAGCACGACTGGAAAATCAAAGCCACGCTCGGGATCATCTAGCGCCGTTTTTAGAGCTTGCTTGACCTCCTCCGTCGTCAACGGTTCCAGCTCAAAGATTTGTACGCGGCTACGGATAGCGGTGTGACAGAGAAAAAGGGATTTTCAGTCGCTTGCACCGATCATGATGACCAGACCACTTTCGAGCAAAGGTAGAGAAAATCTTGCTTGGTTTTATCAAGGCGATGGATCTCATCCAAAAGCAGGACCAAACCACCTGAAAACTTGGCTTCCTCTGCAATCTCTTGCAGGCGTTTTTTACTGTCAACCGTTGCATTAAAGGTTCGAAAGGCATACTTGGTCGTGCCCGCGATGGCAGAAGCAATACTGGTCTTGCCAATCCCTGGAGGACCATAGAGAATCATGGACGAGAGACGATTGGCCTCCACCATGCGGCGGATGATTTTCCCTTCTCCGACCAGGTGTTGTTGACCGATGACCTGATCGATCGTCCGTGGGCGCATACGGAGTGCGAGATTGTCGGGCATTTCCTTCTCCTTTCTAGCTTTGTCTCCTTTCAAAGAGGCGGTTTTTATGGTAAGATTGTAGTAACTATTGTATCACATTCCGCTCTAAGAGTGGGAAATTAGAAAGAGGACGCTATGTCTAAATATGGATTTTTGGATATTTTAGAAGAGGAGATGGACAAGGTTTTTCCTTTTGATTTTGAGATCAATTGGGATAAGAAAAACCATGCGGTAGAAGTGGCTTTTCTCTTGGAAGCACAGAATACGGAGGGGTTGCACTGGTTGATGAAGCTGGCGAAGAATCTGATGAGGATATCTTCTTTGAAGAAGCCGTCATCTTCTACAATCCAGCCAAGTCGCATGTGGAAGAAGATGCCCATTTAACGGCGATTCCTTATGAGCCTAAAAGGCTTCATCTCGTGAGTTTCTAGCCTATTTTGCGACTTTCCTCCCGAGATACAGCTGAGCTGGCCTTGGATGAGCTCATGGATTTCTTAGCAGACGAAGAAGCAGAGAGCTTTGAGATTGTCTGGAACCAAGAAGTTTTTGAAGAAGGAAAAGTTGGCCTAGAAGAAAGCACCTTTTATCCTTATCCGAGATACTAGGAGGGAAAGCTCATGCTTGAGGATTGCTTAGAAGCACGATTCGAATTTACGGGTTGTAAAATTGCCTTGATTTGTGAGGGGCAAATTTTGACCATCTTGCGCGATGATAAAGAAACGATTCCTTACCCCAATATGTGGGACTTGCCAGGTGGTGGTCGGAAGGAAATGAGACACCTTTCGAGTGTGGCGCGTGAGGTTTATGAGGAATTGAACATCCAACTGTCTAAGAGGAAGTGATCTGGCTCTGGGATCTATCCTGGCATCTTGGATGAGAAGAAACAGTTCGTTTTTCTAGTTGGCAATCTAGCCAAAGAAGAGTTTGACCGCATCGACTTTGGAGACGAGGGTCAGGGCTATAAGTTAGTGAGCTTTGAAGAGTTTTTAACTTCAGATCGTGTTGTTCCCCAATTACAAGAACGAGTGAGAGATTATGTGGAGGAAAGTTTATGATAAGACTTGAGAGAGCAGGGGCGGAAGATTTAGAAACCATTATTGCCATTCAAAGAGCCAGTTTTAAGGCAGTTTATGAAAAATACAAAGATGAATATGATCCTTATCTGGAGGACCGTGAACGAATCAAATGGAAACTGGCAGAGCGTCCCAATAGCTATTACTACTTTGTGAAAGAAAACGAAGAGAAGATTGGTTTTTTACGAATTCAGACCAATGAAGAGTTAACAGAAGCTTGGTTGGGGACCGCAGCGATACTGCCTCCGTATCAGGAGAAAGGGTATGGATCTGATGGATTACAGCTTGCTAGAAGAGAATTTCAACCATCACACAGTGGGATTTGTGTACGGTTACAGGATGCGAGCATGGTCGCCTCTCTACGAGAAGAATGGCTACCGTCAAACCCATATCGAGCCTGGAAAAAGAAGGTATGGATATGGTCTACATGAAAAATTGATAGAGCAATAGCAGAAAGCGATGGTTCGGCTTAAATTTCTAGATTGAACCTGCCCTAAACACGGTGCCAAAAGATAAACTTCTTAGACACAAGCGTCTTCAGAGAGTCTCCAATTTTAGGCTCTTGTGTTTTACGGGCTTGCGTATCTCAATGATGGAAACATGGCAAGAGTTAAAGGTTACAGTGAAACGTGAGAGGTGAGGAGCTGGTCTCCACCCTTCTTGATCGAGCTGGGCGCCCAAGGGGTCGCGATCGAGGACACAGCACGGGACTATGTGGGAAGCGGCGATCTGCTTCGGTGAGATTTTCCCCGGATGTCGAGCAGACAAGAAGAGATCGTGGTAACCGCCTACTACCCGGAAACGGTTGATGTAGCAGCGGTTGAAGCGGACTTTGCAGGCCTCGTCTCTGGCAGAATTGGACCGACTTTATGGATCTTGGGAGAGGTTAATATTGGCACGACTGCCTTGGCTGAGGAAGACTGGGCCGACAACTGGAAGAAATACTATGAGCCAGCTTCGGTGCATCACTCATGACTTGACCATCGAAGCCGTCATGGACGGACTCGAGGTGAGGCGACGGCTGGCGCAGAAGATTATCAAGTCTGGATCCAGGGCATGGCCTTTGGGACGAGGAATCACCCGACAACCGCGATGAGCCTCCTTTGCCTTGGAGCAGGTCTCCTTCGCGGTGGCGAAACGGAAGCTAGATGTGGGGCACAGGTTCCGGTGTCCTCTCTATTGCTAGCTCGCTCCTGGGTGCCAAGGAAATCTTAGCCTATGACTTGGATGACGTAGCGGTTCGCGTCGCTCAGGAAAATATTGAACTCAATCCGGGCATGGAGAACATCCATGTAGCCCCAGGCGATTTGCTTCAAGGGCGTGGAGATTGAGGCAGATGTCATCGTGGCCAACATCCTTGGCGGATATCCTGATCCATCTGACAGAGGATGCTTATCGTTTGGTCAAGGACGAAGGCTACCTGATCATGAGTGGCATTATCAAGGACAAGTGGGACATGGTGCGTGAGTCAGCTGAGTCAGCTGGATTTTTCCTTGAAACCCACATGATCCAAGGGGAATGGAATGCCTGCGTCTTCAAGAAGACCAAGGATGTCTCCGGTGTGATTGGAGGCTAGCATGCAGCAGTATTTTGTAAAAGGCTTGGCTAGCTCACCTGTCACCATCGAGGACAAGGGAAACCAGCAAGCACATGTTTCAGGTCACGCGCCTGAAGGAGGATGACGAGGTGACTTTTGGTCTTTGATGATGGGATCAAGCGCTATGGCGCGCGTGGTCAATGTGTAGGCGCTGCCAGTTGGAGCTGGTCGAGGAATTGGCAGACAATGTGGAGCCGCTCAGTCCAAGTGACTCATCGCATCAGGCTTTCCTCAAGGGAGACAAGCTCGAGTTCATCACTCAGAAGTAACCGAACTCGGTGCTAGCCAGGATCTGGGCTTTCCCTGCGGACTGGTCCGTCGCCAAGTGGGATGGCAAAAAAATTGGGCAAGAAGGTCGATAAAGCTAGAAAAAAATCGCCCTTGGAGCAGCCGAGCAAAGCAAGCGGAATCTGGTCCCGAGCATCACCCTATTTGAGAAAAAGGCAGACTTTCTAGCCCAGCTCGACCAGTTTGACCGCACCGTGGCGGCCTGCGAAGAGTCAGCCAAAGAGGGCGAGGCGGCTTGCTCTGATTCAGTCGCTGGGACCGGATTAGGAAGCCGGAAGTAAACTGCTCTTTATCTTTTGGGCCAGAGGGCGGGAGGCCTTCTCCCCTGCAGAAATTGAAAGTTTTACAGCTCAGGGAGCAGTGTTAGCAGGGCTTGGTCCTCGCATCCTACGAGCGGAAACGGCCCCACTCTACGCTCTCAGTGCCGTGAGTGTTGTTGCGTGAATTAATGAACTAACGAAGTGAAGGAATCGCTTCGTTAGTTTTTTTACAAAAATCTTCTATTTTCAAAATTTTTACGAATTATAATAGTGAGGAGAGGTGCATATGAATAAAATAAAGAATAGACGACGTTTGGTATTTTCTGCGATAGTTGTTGGGATCTTGATCTGGGGAGGATCAAAAGTAAAGGATCATCTAGAATTCCAACAAGAAATGGTCCGAATTGCGTACATAGTAAGGAAGTGAAAGAGTTAATTGTATATGATTTGAACAGAAAGACCGTGATGCGTTTACAGAAAAAGGAAAAAATTCAATCGTATGAAATTGATGACGAAACGATCGAACACAATCCTATGGGAGGAATTATGTTTGAGGTAATAATTAATGGAGATAAAAATAACAGGTAGTATGGGATTATGGAAACGTAGTGAAGATGGCCCTATTGAGTCTGTAGGGGATGGATACTCTGTAGGTCTTCAAGAACTTATGGAAGAGTAAGCTTGATATTTGCGGGGAAATCAATCATAAATGGAGACTGGGTTGTTTATTTAGCTTTTTTCCAAATTTTCTTCCAAATTAATAAAGTAAGAGTAATAAAATTGAAAACTAAATAATGTAAAGCGATACGACTAGGAATTTATGAGGATGAAGATGAAACCAAAAAGAAAAAATTGTCGTTATATATTTGGAGTGTTGCTATTAGGAATTTTGATATGGGTAGGTTTACTTGTAAAAAACCATCTTGATTTTCAAAATGAAATGGTTCAGATTGTTCATAGTAAGGAAGTAGAAAAAATAATAGAAGAAGAACTGAAGGAATTGGATCCAAATGCCTTAACACCAAAAGGTAAGATCCAATCGTATGAAATTGATGATGAAACGATTGAACACAATCCAATGGGAGGGATTATGTTTCGTATCATCATTAATGGAGACAAAGAAATAACCGAAAATTTTGGATTACGAAAAGATAGTAAGGATGCACCAACGAACAAGTGGAGTGCGTAAATCTATTGAGTTTCAAGATCTGGTAGAAAAGAAATGATAATCAAAATAAAGAAAAGCATAATTTATTCGAATATGAAATATATTTTCTTTGAGCGCTTTGTATATTTAGAAAAAATTCTTTAAAAGGGTCTTTTTTTTTGAAAACTTACGAATTATTAAAGTAAGAGTAATAAATTTGAAAACTAAATAGTGTAAAGTGATACTACTAACACTTTATGGAGGATGAAGATGAAACCAAAAAGAAAAATCGGTCGTTATATATTTGGAGTACTACTATTAGGAGTCTTGGTATGGGGAGGTCTGATTTCTAAAGAACCATCTTGATTTTCATGAAATGGTTCCAGATTTGGGTCCAGTAAAGAAGGGAAAAAACTGATAGAAGAAGAACTAAAGTAAGAGATCCATGCCTTTGACACTCAAAGGCAAGATCAAAATAAGAAATTGATTAATAAGACTGAATTGTCACTAATCCACTGGGGGGACAAGCTGAAGGATTGTAAATGCAACAAAGATATTAAATCAAGCAGAATATAAAGAGAGAAGATTGTCTCTGATTAGATCTGTGGATGTCTGAGTCACACAAACCACAGAACTATCAGGATTAAAAACGGCATTTTAATGATGAACAAAAGAATGATATTGCTGTAGAAATATACGAAACACAAAGCAGCAAAACTGATGTTGTAGGATGAATATGAAAAAACAATAGCTAGTGTTTCTGCTTTTATTAGGCACCAGAAGAGGATATGGTTTCCTCTCAAAGAATTTGAAAGCACAGTCAAGGGAGAGCTCTACTTGAAGTTTGAAATGGGATATATTGTGACAGATAAAACTCAATTTAAGAAAGCAGACCAGAAGATGCAAAGAAGTAATAAATTTGTTTTGAGGGATCAAAGCAAATTTTGATAAAAATTTTTCATGGGAGCTGACACATTAAAGCCACTGAGAGTCTCAGAATGCATTATAAAGGATTAATGGGCCAAGAGATTTAATCAAACTGGAAAACCCCAGGCTGATGTGCTTTCTGGGAAAGAAGTAAAAGCAAGACTGGATAGATATCCGAACAAAGGCGTTTAAAATGCATGCTCATTCTTAGTTAAATATCCTGAATCTCTTCACTGGGTCTTTATAGATAAATATTTAGATAGAATTGATAAATATATAAGGCAGAAGCACCTAACTTTAATTCACAGTTATGATGTGCAAGAAAAGAAACAGGCTGACAGAAGAATAAATATAAAATTTTTAACTTTTATAATAAGTGAATTTATCAACATGGGGGTCAGATTCTAAGAGGGGAAATAGCTGAGTTGTTAAACACTCTGCCTGGATTTGACAGTAAAGGATGGTGGGTAAATTAGAAAACAACATATGGTATGCATGGACTGCAGTAATACACTGAATAAAGAAAGAGAGTTAGACACGAATCACTGGTTAAATGAAGAAGCAGACAAAATAGAACATGAACTGCAGTTGAAGAAACACATTGAGCTTCCTGGAAAAAAGAGTGACTCTTCTAGCTGACCTTTATTTGTTGGAGGCATGACTCAGGCAATGGGAAGAGGTCACGAAGAGCTTCACTCAGCCAGTTCTGATTATTTAGCTGTCTGTGATTTATTATGAGATAAGGGGTGCTGAAACTTTGGGAGGATGTTATTAACTTTTTTGCCACCAACTGCAATAGGAACTGCTGCAAGAGGAAAGGATATCATGCTGCACTGTCAAACGAAAGTATAATAAAAAGAACAGATTGAGACTAACTGCATCACAGAATAGAAAAAATTTAAAAAGATACCAAAAAATAAAGAAAGTATTTAAATTTTATCAACAGACATAAAGAAGAAACTGTAACTGTAAGAAATGATGCTGCTCCAGCAAGCCAACTTCTCAATCAAAAGGTGTAATTGTAAAAAATAAAGATATTGAATGGTATTAATGATTAGAGAAGAGAAGAAAAATGGAATGGAAATTGAATAAAGAAGGTTCAAAATTGAAAGGAAAGAACTAGAAAAAAGAATGAACTGGCATCCAGTGAATAGAAAATTATTTTTTGTAAAACAGCCATAGAATGATGAAGAGCAAGGTCGGACATTTCTCCAAGACGATGGGTAATCTTCGAAGTTTTATCGGATTATTACGGGGAATTATCAGATGTTTATGAAGAATTGAATGCAGAGTACTATCACAAACTAGCTCATATTGAGGAAGCGCATCAGTTAAAACAAAAAGAATTACAGGTAGCCTCTGAAAAATATGCGAATGAGATTGCAAAATTACGAAAGGATATGTATGTCGAAAATTGATCTTACAAATGATTTAACATACGAAGATAAGCGTTTCATGGCAGCTCTTCTTAGTGTTAAATTTATGGGGGAAAATAGCCTTAACAAAGGCAACTGTTGACCAAAAAAGCATTAAAAAAAGAATTTCATCTAGTTT
This sequence comes from Streptococcus sp., assembly GCA_047241705.1. Lineage (GTDB taxonomy): Bacteria > Bacillota > Bacilli > Lactobacillales > Streptococcaceae > Streptococcus. The sequence goes on along the minus strand of JBKTJB010000001.1, from coordinate 394,657 downwards.
AACAGAACTTGAAAGTTCTCTAGATCAGGTTATTGGAACTATTGATTCGGATTTGGCTGGAAAATTTTCAAACTCTGTTAAAGAAGGGGTTGAAGAAAAATTGGAGTTAAACGCTTTGCAAGAGTTTTGTAAGACAGAGTAGTATCCGTATATTAAAAGTAGCTACGGTTCCCATCTGCTTCTAAAAGTGTTAAAATAGTATCCAAGAAACTGGAGAAAATACATGCCGAAAGAAGAGAATTTAACAGGGGACCAAGTCGTTGCCCTTACAAAAAAATATTTATCACCTGAAGATGTTGCTTTTGTGCAAAAGGCTTTGGTCTATGCGGTTGATTGCCATAATGGGCAATTCCGTCAGTCTGGCGAGCCTTATATCATTCACCCAATTCAAGTGGCAGGAATCCTTGCCAAGCTGAAACTGGATGCTGTGACGGTCGCCTGTGGCTTTTTGCATGATGTCGTGGAAGATACGGATGCGACTTTAGATGATTTCAGAGCGCGAATTTGGTCGCGATGTGCGCGTGATTGTCGATGGGGTGACCAAGCTCGGGAAGGTCAAGTACAAGTCCCAATGAAGAGCAGTTGGCGGAAAACCATCGCGTAAGATGCTCATGCGCCATGTCCCAAGATGAACCGTGTCATTTTGGTCAGATCTGGCAGACCGCTTGCATAATATGCGTACCCTCAAGCATTTGCGCAAGGATAAGCAAGAGCGCATTTCGCGTGAGACCATGGAGATCTATGCACCGCTAGCCCACCGTCTCGGGATTTCCAGCGTCAAGTGGGAGCTTGAGGATTTGTCCTTCCGTTATCTGAATGAAGTCGAATTCTACAAGATTTCGCATATGATGAAGGAAAAACGTCGCGAGCGAGAAGAGTTGGTCGAAGAGGTTGTCCACAAGATTGAGACCTATGCGGGGGAACGCCATCTGCATGGGAAAATTTATGGTCGACCAAAGCATATCTATTCGATCTATCGCAAAATGCAGGATAAAAAGAAACGCTTTGATGAAATCTATGACCTGATTGCCATCCGGCTGCATCCTGATACCCACCCAAGTGATGCTTATGCTATGCAAGAAGCTACATCCATGAGCTCTTGGAAGCCAATGCCAGGGCGTTTTAAGGACTATATTGCCAACCGTAAGGCCAATGGCTATCAGTCTATCCATACGACTGTATACGGCCCTAAAGGACCGGATTGAATCTCCAGATCCGGAACCAAGGAAACGCACGAGGTTGCTGAGTATGGGGCTGCGGCTCACTGGGCCTATATGAAAAAGCGGGGATCAAGGGTCAGGTCAACAGCAAGGAAACGGCCATTGGGATGAACTGGATCAGGCGAGATGATGGAACTCCAAGACCAGTCAGGCGATGCCAAAGAATACGTTGAAAATGTAAAAGAAGACATCCTGGCAGAAGAAATTTACGCCCTCACACCAGATGGAACCGTGCGCTCAAGCCTCCGAAAGATTCTCGGACCGAATCGATTTTGCCTATGAGATCTCACACCAAGGCTGGGGAAAAGCGATTGGCGCCAAGGTCAACGGCCGGATGGTGCCCCTCAATACCAAGCTACGGACGGGAGATCAGGTGGAGATTATCACTCAATGCCAACTCCTTGGTCCGAGCCGTGACTGGCTTGACTCTTGTTAAAACTACCAAGGCGCGCAACAAGATTCGTCAATTCTTTAAAAATCAAGACAAGGAATTGTCGATTAACCGGGGCCGTGACCTCTTGATGGCCCAATTCCACGAGCATGACTTGGTAGCCAATAAGTTCATGGACAAAAAACACATGGACAAAGTGCTACTAAAAATCCAGTTACAAGACAGAAGAAGCCTCATGTTTGCGGCGATTGGTTTTGGAGAGATCGGGGTTGCTATTGCACATCTTTAACCGCTTGACGGAGGATGAATCAAGCCGTGGGAAGAAGAGCGGGCTAAGCAGCACCGCGCAGAAGCAGAAGAGCTGGTCAAAGGTGCGGCGAGGTCAAGGTTGAAAATAAAAATGACACCTTTGAAGGTCCGGTCACGAAGGTGGGCGTGGTTATCCGAGGCGCTTCTGGCCTCTTGATTCGGATTGCTAAGTGCTGTAAACATCCAGTTCCAGGCGATGAAATCGTCGGCTACATCACCAGAGGTGGTGTCGTTGCGACTCACCGCCGAGGACTGTATGAATCTCCGGCGCTCACGACAACTACGAGCAACGCTTGATCGATGTCGAGTGGGAAGACAACAATACGACCAAGGACTATATCGCCCACATCGATATTTACGGACTCAACCGTGCCGGACTTCTTAACGATGTACTCCAAGTCCTCTCCAATACAGCTAAGATGATCTCAACTGTCAATGCCCAACCAACCAAAGACATGAAATTTGCCAATATCCACATTTCCTTTGGGATTCCGAACCTATCGATGTTGACAACGGTTGTGGATAAGATTAAGAGTGTGCCGGAGGTGTACTCTGTTAAGCGTACCAACGAGCACTGGTCGCTTAGTTACCTTTGCTACGTAAGCTCGCTTCGCCGTACTTAAGTACTGTCTTTGTCTCGCTGCCTCGCACTAAAAGCAACTGAACAGCCTTTACTTTTCAGATAGTATGCCTGCGTCTCACTGCCTTGTCTGATGTCGATTTTCTTGGAAGAAGCTAGGATGTGCTCAGAACTTTGCACAGCCCCGTTAGCCGTCTTGCCGTACTTCAGTACTGTCTTTGTCTCGCTGCCTCGCACTAAAAGCAACTGAACAGCCTTTACTTTTCAGATAGTATGCCTGCGTCTCACCGCCTTGTTTGATGTCGATTTTCTTTGAAGAAGCTAGGATATGTTCAGAACTCTTTTATTGCTTGGTTAGGTCGTCGTCTGAGGTTGACGTTCTTTCAAGGGTAGCAGTGAATGCTCAATAGATTTATAAAATAGGATAATAAAATGAAATTAGTAATTCAACGGGTCAAGAGTGCCTCGGTTTCCATTGATGGTCAAGTTCTACAATGCGATCCAGCAAGGTTTGCTGCTCTTAGTGGGAGTGGGGCCTGAGGATGACCAGAAGGATTTAGACTATGCGGTCCGCAAGGTATCGCAGATGCGTATTTTCTCAGATGAGGAAGATAAGATGAATCTTTCGGTCAAAGATATCCAAGGAGAAATCTTGTCGATCTCTCAATTTACCCTCTTTGCGGAGACAAAAAAAGGCAACCGTCCTGCTTTTATAGGGGCTGCCAAGCCAGATATGGCCAGTCAGTTATATGATGCCTTTAATGATCAATTAGAAAAAGAAGTCCCTGTCAAACGAGGGATCTTTGGGGCCGATATGGCGATTGAATTGATCAATGATGGTCCAGTGACGATTTTGTTAGATACAAAAAATCCATAAGTAAGAAAACATGCAGTCGGATTAGACTGCATGTTTTTCAATATAGAGTTGTTGGGCGATCACTTGGTTGATAGAAATTTCTTGTCCATGGATGACTAAGTGATAGAGGCCTGTGTAGTCATCATACCGTTGAAACGCGATAGTATCCCCAATCTGGAGATGGATCTGGTCTAAGAATTTTAACAATTCATAGGTGTCATGGACCCTTTGCAGAATATACAGACCAGGTTGGGTCGCTTCGCTGAGACGGTCTTGGTAGGCTTCGACAAGCCTTTCGCCTTTCTTTGGAATTGTCCCACCGTGAGGGCAGGTCTTAGGAGTTCCAAGCATGTGATCCAGCCGGTCGATGAAATGTTCAGAAACGGTATGCTCGAGAACTTCTGCCTCTTCATGGACTTCTTCAGTTGTATAGTCAAGTTTTTCCAGAAGAAATACTTCGATCAAGCGGTGCTTGCGGTAGAGATCAGAGACCAACTGCGAGCCTAGATCCGTTAGCAGATACCCAATGAGCCTTATCTTCACCAAGAGACCCTCTGAGATCATGCGCTTAATCATCTCGGTCACAGCGGGTGGAGAGACCTGCATGCGACTCGCGATTTCCTTGTTGCTAATTTTTTCTACTTCTGTGCCAATTTCATAAATGCACTTGAGGTAATCTTCTTTGTTTGGTGTCATGCTTTCCTCTTTTCTTCGCTCACTTCTAGTATATCAAAAATCTCCTCAAAAACGCTAGTGGAGTAATGAGAATTGTCTCAAGCTCCAAAAGATGGTAGTATAGTAGCATAGAAAGGACGGCATTATGAACAGACGGGAATTAGTGAGATTAGGCTGGAGAGAGAAGTAGTTTAGCCTATCTAGAGAAGCACTTGCAGGGATTGAAAGATCCACAAGCCTACCAAGAACAATACCAGTCTGTCTTTTTCTTTGCCAGTCCTCTGTTTCAAAACATGTGGTTTCAAGAGATCAAGGATCTAACGGAAACGGCTGCCCAAGACCTGCTGAGGGGAGTCATGAAAATTCTTCTTATGCCAAGTGACCTGTCCGGAACTTGTGAAGAAACAGCCTTTCTTCTGAGTAGGATGGCTCCAGATTGTCCGCCAGGTTCCGACTTTTGGAAGGCTTTTTCACGCGTCGTGCAGGTCGCCTTTGAAAAGGATCCCTTAGCGGATCAGTCAGGGAGATCAGCTTTTGAAACGCCAGGTTCACCAGTTGCGCTACCTACTTTCAAGTTACCAAGCCCAGTGGATTCGGACGCATGAGGCTAGAGCTGGACAGACTGACGAGGAGGCCTTACAAGCTTACCTACAGGAGGCTCAGGAGCGGTCACGGTGGATGCTTATGCGGCTGCCCGCCTTCACAATAAGGTCTCCCTAGGGCCAGATGGTCACCTTCATTATCCATCAGGGGCCTCCCAACAAGTCAATTTCAAGGTCTTGTTAAATTTCCATACGGAGTATATTCTCGATCAAGCCGGGCGTTTTCTCAATGAAGTCGATCCAGTAGAAGTTTCTGAAAATGGCATTGTCAATGGGGCTAGTTTTAACTACGGGCTGGCTAGGGGACGGACCCATAAGGACTTAGATATTGACCCTGTCAAAGCTTGGGACCCAGCCTTTCGGAAGCAGGTCCTTTATCGTCAAGGTGTTCGCTATCTAGCCCCTAAAAATGATCGCAGTGTCGAAGGCTACTGGAGTCGAAAAGGAGTCTTTGCACAAGGAGGCAAGAGCTACAAGCAACAAGTGGCACAGGCGCGTGAGAAGCCTCAGAGGCATTCCTCGCTTACGCTGGCGCGTCCTCACTCACAGAATGGGCTCCCATCGGATTTTATAGTGGTCCTCTTTTCGGATTGAAGACAAAGGCCTCTTAGAAACTCACCTAAGGAAAGTCTCTGAACAAGATTTTAGCAGATAAAGTAAAAAGAGGTCCTAGACCTCTTTTTCACTTATCCAAGTGCTTTGACGATTTGGCTTCGGATTGCAGCGTCGTGGTGGTCTGTCTGCTGTTGATGTTGTCTAGGTATTCAACGTAAGTGACCTTGTTATCCCTCTAGGACCAAGACAGCGCGCGCAGAGCAGGTGCCATTCATTGATCAAAGAGGTCGCGTAGGCTCTTCCGAAGGAATGGGTCGAAGTAGTCTGGAGAGCATGATGGCATTGTCGAGCCCTTCAGCAGCGCACCATTTGCCTTGAGCGAAGAAGGGAAGGTCGACAGAGACCGTCAAGACGCACAGTGTTCTTCCATGTCCGAGAGGGCCTGGTTGAAGTGACGTGTTTGCAGGTCGAACCGATGCCATGTGCCGATGGATGGGATCACGCTGAGTGGACTTTTTTCCTTCCCAGCAAAGATCAGCCCAAGATTTCTTCTCCCAGAGCTAGGGGTGGTCAGTGAAAATCGTGGGCCAGTATCCCCAACTTGCAGTTGAGAGTCCGGTAAAGGTCACACAGGGTTTCCTAAAAATGATGTTGCCATAGCAAAGACTCCTTTTCGTTTTCATTGTACCGCAATGACCGGGGGAGGGGCCACTCGATTTGTTTATGAAATCTGAATCGGTCTACTAGACTCAATCCGTTCAGACCTTCGCGGTGCCTTGTCCCAGAGTTCCACTTCATCATGCTGTAGTAGCTATCACCCTTTTCCCCTTCTTTGGCAATCGAGTGCAGTAAAGATCTTTGCAAAGATCGGGATATTGGTATCCTTAGACACGGTTTTCATAGGACGTTCATCGACACTGGATTCGACAAAGAGGGCTGGTACCTTGGTTTGCCGGAGCTTCTTCTACCAGCGTTTTGATTTGGTCAGGTGTGCCTTCTTCTTCCGTATTGATTTCCCAGATATAGGCAGATGGGACGCCGTAGGCTTTGGAGAAGTATTTGAAGCAGCCTTCGCTGGTTACAATCATCTTCTTATCTTCTGGGATATTGTTGAATTTTTGTTTGGCTTCTTGGTCGAGCTTGCTGAGTTTTCAGTATAGGCGACTAGATTTTTCGTAGAAGTCCTTATTTTTGGGATCTTTTGCGATCAATTGTTTGGCAATGTTTTTAGCGTAGAGGATCCCGTTTTCGAGATTGAGCCAAGCGTGAGGGTCTTCTTTTCCAGCTTGGTTTTGGCCTTCCAAGTAGATGACGTCGACTCCGTCGCTAGCTGCGAAATAGTCTTTGTTTTCAACTTTATTGGCATTTTTGACCAATTTAGTAAACCAAGCATTGCCACCGGTTTCGAGGTTGATCCCGTTGTAGAAGATGAGGTCTGCTTGCGAAGTCTTTTTGACATCTTCTGAAGCGGTTCGTATTCGTGAGGATCTTTGCCGACAGGAACGATACTGTGCAGATCGATCTTATCCTCAGCAATATTTTTAGTTATATCTGCAAGGATTGAATTGGTGGTGACCACTTTCAATTTACCAGAAGCTCCAGAAGAAGAGCCTTTGCTACAGGCCAACAGACCAAATAAGAGCGCCACAAAGAGGGCGAGGATAGAAGCGGTTTTTTCATGTGTTTCTCCTTTAATGAGATGAAAGAGCGTGCTTATTCTTTCTCTGCTTAGGAGCGATAAAGAAGCTGATGAGAAAGAAGACAGCAGAAGTGAGGACAATACAAGACCCGACGGCGATGTTTAAGCTATAGCCAATAAAGAGTCCCAGGATGGATGCAAGAGCACCTAATCCGGATGAAAGGAGCATCATGGACCAGAGACTATTGGCATAGAGATAGGCCGTCGCGCGGGTGTAATAAGCATGGCGACGATGAGAATGGTTCCGACACTCTGCATAGCAGTGATACAGAAACCAAGGTCAGAGTACCATGAGGAGGTAGTGATAGGCCTTGACCCGAACACCCATGGATTGGGCTAGAACGGGATCAAAAGATGTGAGAGCAAGAAGGGACGAAAGAGCAGAACAATCACCAGTAAGACCGCCACACCAATACCAATGGTCATCCACATATCCTGGTCTTGCACGGCCAAGATATTTCCAAAGAGGATGTGGAAAAGGTCGGTGGAACTTTTAGCGACTCCAATCAAGATGACCCCTAAGGCGAGGAAAGAAGAAAAGGTAATCCCAATCGCAGTGTCGCTCTTGATGATGGAGTTGCTCTTGATATAGGTGATGAGGACAAGAAGCTAAAAGACCAAAGACAATGGCGCCAATAAAGAAATTGATACCCAGGATAAAGGACAAAGCCACCCCTGGAAGGACCGCGTGTGAGATGGCATCTCCCATGAGAGACATGCCTCGTAAAATAATGAAACATCCGACCGCACCAGCAACAATTCCGATGGCGATAGCAGTAATAAAGGCGTTTTGTAGGAAATGAAATTGTTGTAATCCATCGATAAATTCTGTAATCATCCAACTCCACCTCCTATAAAGAGTTCATGGCCGTAGGTGGCGTGCAGATTCTCCTTGGTAAAGGTCTCCTCTGTTTTTCCAAAAGCAATTAGCTTGCGATGAAGGAGGAGGACTTGGTCGAAGTAAGCTGGGACCTTGCTGAGGTCGTGATGGACGATCAGAATGGTCTTGCCTTCTTGTTTCAAGGTCTGGAGGGTCTGCATGATGATGTCTTCGCTGACGAGTCAATCCCCGCGAAGGGCTCATCCAAGAGAATGACATCCTGCTTCTTGGATTAAGCAGCGGGCGATCAGCACCCGTTGGAATTGCCCTCCTGAAAGCTGGCCGATCTGGCGATCCGCTAGATCAAGAAGATTGACAAGTTTCAAGGCATTTTCCACCTTTTGGAGATCTTCTTTGCTTTTCTCTTGAAGATAGAAAGGTGGGGATAAAGACCCAGTGAGATGCACTCTCTCACCGTGATGGGAAAGTGGAAATCAATAGCGGATTTCTGTTCGACGTAGGCCACCGTTGAAGAACTTGGCTGAGATCTTTTTGATCGAGCTGGACCTTTCCCGCATGAGGGAGAAGTCCTAGCATGGCCTTGATTAGGGTTGATTTTCCAGCCCCATTGGGGCCAAGAATGCCTAGGATGGTTGGACCCTGGATGGTGAGGGAAAGATCCTCCAAGGCCAGTGTTTGCTGGTAAGCAACACTGAGATGTTCAATTTGAATCATGATTTTGCTCCTTTACCATTAATATACATGAAAAAAAATTAAGTCAAGTTAATTTTTGAAATAATTATACACGAATAAAAAGTTAAGTCAAGTTAATTTTTAAAATAATTCAACTTAAATCTCTTGAAATCATTGAAAAAAGTTCCTATTTTTGATAAGGTTATTACAAAAGAATGAAAGCGAGAAGATCATGGTACGTTTACAAGATGATTTTTATGATTACGTCAATGGGGCATGGGCTGAGACAGCTGTGATTCCAGATGACAAACCGTCAACCGGTGGTTTTATGGACTTGATCCAAGATATCGAAAACTTGATGTTGGATATTACCGGAAAATGGCAACGAGGAGAAGAATTGCCTGAAGATAGCATTCTGCAAAACTTTGTCAAATACCACAAAATGGTGGCAGATTTTGATGCACGGGAAGCAGCTGGTGTGGCTCCAGCTATGCCTTGATCAACGAAATCAAGGCCTTATCTTCCTTTGAAGACTATACCAGCAAGTTGGGCACCTATGAGCTAGCTGGCAAACCAAATCTCTTGCCATTTAGCGTGTCACCAGACTTTATGAATGCCCAAATGAATGTCTTGTGGGGAGAAGCACTCGGTTTGATTTTGCCTGATACAACCTACTATGAAGAAGACAATGAAAAAGGACCAGAGTTATTAGCTGTTTGGCGTCAAATGGTTGAAAAACTCTTGGCAAAATTCGATTTCTCAGAGGAAGAAATCAAAGATATCCTAGATAAGGTCATTGCGGCTGATGCAGAATTAGCCAAATATGTCTTGTCAAACGAAGAAAAATCAGAGTACAACAAACTCTACCATCCTTATGAATGGGCAGATTTCAAGGCCTTGGTTCCAGAATTGCCACTCGATACCTTCTTTACAGAAGTGATCGGACAAACGCCAGATAAAATCATCGTGCCGGAAGAGCGTTTCTGGAAAGAATTCGCACCAACATTCTACTCAGCAGCCAACTGGGAAAACCTTCATGCTAAATTGAAACTCGGCGCAGCTCTTTCTTGGACTTCCTTCTTGACCGAAGAAATCCGTGTCCTGTCTGGTGAATATGGACGGACCATCACAGGGACACCAGAAGCACGTCCGAAAGAAAAGGCAGCTTTGGCTTTGGCAGAAGGACCTTATAGCCAAGCGCTTGGGCTCTGGTATGCGGGCGAAAAGTTCTCACCAGAAGCGAAAGCAGACGTAGAGCATAAAGTAGCGACCATGATTGACGTCTATAAGGAGCGCTTAGAAAAAGCAGACTGGCTCGCTCCTGAAACTCGTGAAAAGCTATTGTCAAACTCAATGTCATCACACCACATATCGGCTACCCTGAAAAATTACCAGAAACATACGCCAAAAAGATCATCGACGAAAGCAAGACCTTGGTTGAAAATGCTCAAGCCCTTTACGAAATTTCCATTGCCCATACTTGGAGCAAGTGGAACCAACCGGTTGATCGAAGCGAATGGCACATGCCAGCCCACCTGGTCAATGCCTACTATGATCCGCAACAAAACCAAATCGTCTTCCCAGCAGCGATTTTACAAGCACCTTTCTATGACCTTCACCAATCATCATCAGCCAACTACGGCGGAATCGGTGCAGTCATTGCCCATGAAATCTCCCACGCCTTTGACACCAATGGAGCATCCTTTGACGAGCATGGTAGCTTGAAAGACTGGTGGAAGCCAGAAGATTACGAAGCCTTTACCGCTCGCACTACAAAGGTCATCGATCAGTTTGAAGGACAAGACTCTTACGGTGCCAAGATCAACGGGAAATTGACCGTTTCTGAAAACGTAGCAGACCTCGGTGGTATCGCTGCAGCCCTTGAAGCCGCTAAGAAAGAGGAAGATTTCTCAGCAGAAGAATTCTTCACCAACTTTGCTCGCATCTGGCGCATGAAAGCCCGTACAGAGTACATGCAACTCCTCGCAAGTGTCGATGTCCACGCACCAGGAAAACTCCGCACCAATGTCCAATTACCAAACTTTGACGAATTCTTTGAAACCTTTGATGTCAAAGAAGGCGACGGCATGTGGCGCGCACCAGAAGATCGTGTGATCATTTGGTAAATCAAGATACTAAGCCCGTAAAAAAAGCGAGAAGAAAATAGGAGATTGACCATGTGGGCCATGCCCACCAGGCAATCTCTCTTTTTCTCGACGGTCGTAAAAAAATAAAAATCCCCAAAGCCAAGTTTCAATCTACTGAAACTAGTTTTGGGGATTTTGAGTGGATTAGAAATAACAGTGAATGTCATGATCTAAAAACTTGCTGGTAGTCATATAAATCTTCTGGATGCAGGGCTTTTATTCCTTCCATTTCATAGCGACGTCCTAAAAGCTTGTATTTGTTTTCTCCAAACTGGTGAAATGGGAGAAGTTGTACTTCATCGATGTTGAGAGAATTAAAAAGGGAAGCAAATTCTTCAGCATCAGTTAAAGAGTCATTGAAATTAGGAATGACTGGAATACGTAAAACGATTGTTTTGTTTTGAGCAAAGGCATAATGAATATTTTTAATAATCAGATGATTGTTGACTCCGACAACCTTCTTATGTTTAAGTGTATTGTAATGTTTAAGGTCTGTATAAATAAAATCAACATACTGAATGAGATCGACAAATTTCTCATGTTCAACAAAAGCTGTCGTTTCGATTGCAGTATGAAGTCCAACTTCTTTCGCAGCTTTTAAGATAGCTTTGGCAAATTCAAATTGAGCGAAGATTTCTCCACCAGACAGGGTAAGGCCACCACCAGATTCTTCGTAGAAGTCAACGTCTTTTAAGACATCATCTATGATCTCGGTAACTGTTTTTTCTTCTCCTGTGATGGTTTCCTTTTTAGTAACAGCATCCAACATTTTTTCAGGATTTGCACGCTGGGATTCAGGATTGGAGCACCATGGACAACGTAGGGGACATCCTTTTAAAAATACAGTAGTTCGGATTCCAGGGCCATCATGGATACTAAAGTGTTGGATATTAAAGATTATGCCGCGATTTTGTTCCATATTTTTGCTCTCCTATCAATCTAGTAAGTCCATTATACATTATTTAAGAAACTAATTCAATTACGAACGAAAGTTTATTTTGTTTTGAATTCACTCGAAAATTTGCTAAAATAGAGAAGAGGTAACAACAATGCAACGTTTAGATGAAATATTGAAAATTAGTATCGGAATTTGAAAAGATTGATGTTAATAGCGTTGTCTGAGAAATTACAAGTCTCTAAGAGTGACCATTCGAAAGGATTTGGACAAGCTAGAATCCAAAGGATTATTGCATAGAGAACACGGCTATGCTGTTTTAAATAGTGGAGATGATATCAATGTTCGACTGTCCTTTCAATATGATACCAAGAAAAGAATAGCCAGGGAAGCTGCTAAATTAATTAAGGATAACGACACGGTTTTGATTGAATCGGGCTCTACATGTGCCTTGCTAGCGGAAGAAATTTGCCAAACAAAAAAGAATGTCAAGATTGTGACAAATTCTTACTTTATTGCAGATTATATTCAGGAATATGATTCTTGTAAAATCATCCTACTTGGTGGTGAATTTCAAAAAGAATCGAGAGTGACTGTAGGTCCGCTTTTGAAAGAATTAATCCGCTCTTTTAGAGTTCCCTTTGCTTTTGTAGGGGTAGACGGATATGATGACGAACTTGGCTTTACTGGGAAAGATATGATGAGAAGTGAAGTTGTTCAAGCTATGTCCGATGTTTCTAAAGAAGTGATTGTCTTAACAGATTCAAGTAAATTTGGGAAATGTGGAACTGTCAGACGATTTGCACTTTCACAAGTTTCGAGAGTCATAACAGATAAGAATATATCTCAAGAAGCGAAAGAAAAACTTGAGGATTCACAAACAATTTTAACTTTAGTATAAGAAGGAGAAGCCAATTGAAAGATGAACGGAAAAAGTTACTTGCTAAATTAGCCTATCTATACTATGTTGAAGACAAAAGTCAATCGCAAATCGCAGCAGAAACTGGAATCTACCGTACAACTGTCAGCAGAATGCTAGCAGAGGCCAAGAAAGAGGGCGTAGTAAAAATTGAAATCGAAAACTTTGATACTCGCCTCTTCCATTTAGAAAATTATATCAAACAAAAATATGGCTTAAAAGCTATCGAGATTATACCGAATCTAGTTGATGAACCTCGAGAAAGCCTTGAAAAGCGACTGGCGCAAGCAAGTGCGGTCATGCTTCGTAATTTGATTGAAGATGGAATGACAGTCGGATTTTCATGGGGCAAGTCTCTCAGATTAATGGTAGAACAAGTTGGAACGAAGCGCTTGGATGGTGTACAGTTTTATCCCCTAGCTGGAGGTCCCAGTCATATTCATGCTCGCTACCATGTCAATACGCTGATCTACAGTATGGCGAGTAAATTTCATGGGGAATGTCATTTTATAAACGCGAGTGTCATTCAAGAAAATTCTGAGGTGACGGAAGGCATCTTATCTTCTAAGTATTTTGAGGATTTGAAAGCTAGTTGGCGTTGTTTGGATGTTGCGGCTGTAGGGATTGGTGGCTATGCAGATAGCAAGAATCCTCAGTGGTTTGATATGCTGACATCAAATGATTTTAAGAAATTGGAGTCAGAACATGCTGTAGGAGAAGTATGCTGTCGTTTCTTTGATCAAGAAGGTATCCCCGTTTATCCTGAATTACAGGAAAGAACAATATCTATCACATTGGAGGAATTGAGAGAGGTACCAAACACCATCTCTTTGGCCTACGGTGATCAGAAAGCAAAAGCACTTTTATCGGTTTTGAAAGCCAACTATATCAATCATTTAGTCACAGATGAAGCAACGATCTTAAAAGTCTTAGAATTAGATGGTGATCAGCAATTTACTAAAAAATAGGACAGCAGGAATGCAGTCCTTATTTTTTTGAGTTGAATAGCACAAATGTGCAAAAAACAAAAACAATAATCAAATGTTGTGATTTTTATTGACCGGCAAAAATATAAATGGTATATTGACAATAGAAAAAGCGCTTTCAGTAGATTGATAAAGGAGTGTAGTGCACATGGAAATAATTGTTGCAGACCAAATTATTATGGGATTGATTTTAAATGCGGGTGATGCTAAACAGCATATTTACCAAGCTTTATCATATGCTAAGGAGGGCGATTTTACATCTTCTGAAGACGAAATTGCGAAAGCAGATGCAGCATTGCTAGAAGCGCATAACTTGCAAACACAATTTTTAGCCCAGGAAGCAGGTGGGACAAAGACAGAGATTACAGCTTTGTTTGTGCACTCACAAGATCACTTAATGACTTCAATCACAGAGATTAACTTGATCAAAGAAATGATTGACTTACGTAAAGAACTTTCAGCGAAACAATAAGGAGGAAAAGAAGATGAAAATTGGATTGTTTTGTGCAGCAGGATTTTCAACAGGAATGTTGGTAAATAATATGAAGGTGGCGGCTAAGGAATTAGGGATTGATGCTGAAATCGATGCCTATTCTCAAGCGAAATTAGCAGATTTTGCTCCTGAAATCGATGTCGCTTTGTTGGGCCCTCAAGTAGCTTATACTTTGGATAAATCAAAAGCGATTTGTGAGGCAAACCATATTCCTATTGCTGTCATCCCTATGGCAGATTATGGGATGTTGGATGGTAAGAAAGTACTAAATCTAGCTCTAGAATTGCTAGGAGAAAAATAAGGAGGCTTCCCATGTCTAATTTTAATTCTCAGAAAATTATCGCTCCAATCATGCGGTTTGTAAACTTGAAAGGAATTATTGCTCTTAAAGATGGGATGTTAGCGATCCTTCCATTAACGGTAGTTGGTAGTTTGTTCCTGATTATTGGGCAATTACCATTTGAAGGCCTTAATCAGGCTATTGCTAGTGTATTTGGCGATACGTGGACAGAGCCATTTATGCAGGTTTATTCAGGAACATTCGCCATCATGGGCTTAATTTCGTGCTTCTCCATTGGTTATTCATATGCTAAAAACAGTGGAGTAGAACCCTTGCCAGCAGGAGTTTTGTCCCTATCTTCATACTTTATCTTGTTAAAATCTTCTTATGTACCAGCTAAGGGAGAACCAATTGGTGATGCCATTGCAAAAGTATGGTTTGGTGGTCAAGGGATTATCGGGGCTATTATTATAGGTCTGGTAGTTGGTGCGATTTATACTGTGTTTATCCAAAGACACATTGTTATTAAAATGCCAGAACAAGTACCTCAAGCCATTGCCAAACAATTTGAAGCGATGATTCCTGCTTTCGTGATTTTCTTACTATCAATGATTGTCTATATCGTATCAAAAGTAGTGACAAGTGGCGGTACTTTCATTGAAATGATCTATGATGTCATTCAGGTTCCTCTACAAGGTCTAACAGGATCACTTTACGGAGCGATTGGAATTGCCTTCTTTATTTCGTTCTTGTGGTGGTTTGGTGTGCACGGACAATCAGTTGTCAATGGTGTAGTAACAGCCTTACTACTTTCTAACCTGGATGCCAATAAATCAATGTTGGCAGCTGGGAAGCTATCCGTTGAAAATGGTGCTCACATTGTAACTCAACAATTCCTAGATAGTTTCCTTATTTTGTCTGGATCAGGTATAACCTTTGGTTTGGTTGTTGCTATGTTATTTGCTGCTAAGTCAAAACAATATAAGGCACTTGGGAAAGTTGCAGCTTTTCCTGCAATCTTCAATGTTAATGAACCCGTCGTATTTGGCTTCCCAATTGTAATGAACCCAGTGATGTTCCTTCCATTTATTATCGTTCCAATTTTAGCGGCGATAATTGTTTATACTTCAATTGCTATTGGGTTCATGCATCCATTCTCAGGTGTGACCCTTCCTTGGAGTACACCAGCCATTATTTCTGGATTTATGGTTGGAGGTTGGCAAGGTGCTTTCGTTCAAGTGCTGGTTCTCGCAACCTCGACTGTCGTATATTTCCCATTCTTCAAATTCCAAGATAATCTTGCCTATAACAACGAATTACAAGCTGAAAAAATAGTGCGTTTATTAGAGTGCACAGATGTGCGACTAGAATAGAATTTATAGGTATTATCCATAATTCATTGAAATTCGTAAAATTTAATGCTACTATAGTTACGAAAGAAAACAAAATAATTTCAAAAGAAAGGTTTTGAAAAAATGAAACAAGTAGAAGTAGCAAGTACAAGCATTAAAACAGAATATTTTGGAAGCCTCACTGAACGCATGAATAAGTATCGTGAAGATGTCTTAAACAAGAAGCCTTATATCGACGCTGAACGTGCCGTTCTTGCAACTAAGGCATATGATCGTTATAAGGAACAACCAAATGTTCTTAAACGTGCCTATATGTTGAAAGAGATTCTTGAAAATATGACAATCTATATTGAGGATGAATCCATGATTGCTGGAAACCAAGCATCCTCTAATAAAGATGCTCCGATCTTCCCAGAATATACTTTAGAGTTCGTTCTGAAGGAATTGGATCTTTTTGAAAAGCGGGATGGTGACGTCTTCTATATTACGGAAGAAACGAAAGAGCAGCTCCGTAGTATCGCACCGTTCTGGGAAAATAATAACTTACGTGCAAGAGCTGGAGCTCTTCTACCTGAAGAAGTATCTGTCTATATGGAAACAGGATTCTTCGGTATGGAAGGGAAGATGAATTCAGGAGATGCCCACTTAGCAGTCAATTATCAAAAATTATTGCAATATGGCTTGAAAGGTTTTGAAGAAAGAGCCCGCCAAGCTAAAGCAGCCCTAGATCTAACGGATCCAGCTAGCATTGATAAGTACCATTTTTACGATTCTATCTTTATCGTAGTTGATGCTGTTAAGACCTATGCTCAACGATTTGTTGAACTTGCTAAACAACTTGCTGAGACAGCAACTCCTGAACGTAAGAAGGAATTGCTTGAAATTGCAGAGATTTGCTCAAAAGTTCCATACGAGCCTGCAAGTACATTTGCAGAGGCTGTTCAGTCTGTTTGGTTTATCCAATGTATTCTTCAGATTGAATCAAATGGACACTCACTTTCATATGGCCGTTTTGACCAATATATGTATCCATACGTTAAAGCTGATTTGGAAAGTGGACGGGAAACTGAAGAGAGTATTGTTGAACGCTTGACCAACCTTTGGATTAAGACTATTACAATTAACAAAGTACGTAGTCAAGCACATACCTTCTCATCTGCAGGTAGTCCGCTTTATCAAAATGTTACGATTGGTGGTCAAACGCGTGATAAGAAAGACGCTGTTAACCCATTGTCTTATTTAGTGTTGAAGTCTGTTGCTCAAACTCACCTTCCTCAACCAAACTTAACTGTTCGTTACCATGCTGGTTTGGATGCCCGCTTCATGAACGAATGTATTGAAGTTATGAAGCTCGGATTCGGTATGCCTGCTTTCAATAATGATGAGATCATTATTCCATCCTTTATTTCAAAAGGCGTGCTTGAAGAAGATGCTTATGATTACAGTGCAATTGGTTGTGTAGAAACAGCTGTTCCAGGTAAGTGGGGATATCGCTGTACAGGTATGAGTTATATAGAACTTCCCTAAAGTTTTGCTCATTACGATGAATGACGGAATCGATCCTGCTTCTGGCAAGCGCTTTGCACCAAGCTTTGGTCATTTTAAAGACATGAAGAGCTTCGATGAATTGCAAACAGCATGGGACAAGACCTTACGCCACTTAACCCGCATGAGTGTGATCGTAGAAAACTCTATCGACCTATCTCTTGAAAGAGAAGTGCCAGATATCCTCTGTTCAGCTTTGACAGATGACTGTATTGGACGTGGAAAACACCTAAAAGAAGGTGGGGCTGTCTACGATTATATTTCTGGTTTACAAGTGGGTATTGCAAACTTATCCGATTCGCTTGCAGCGATCAAGAAACTGGTATTTGAAGAAGGGCGCTTAACACCACAAGAACTATGGCATGCTCTGGAAACCGATTACGAGGGCGAACGTGGAAAAGAAATCCAAGAGATGCTTATCCATGATGCACCGAAGTATGGAAACGATGATGACTATGCAGACAGCTTAGTTCGAGAAGCATACGATATTTATGTGGATGAAATTGCTAAATATCCAAATACTCGCTATGGACGTGGGCCAATCGGTGGTATCCGTTACTCAGGTACATCTTCTATTTCAGCCAATGTAGGACAAGGTCGTGGAACATTAGCTACTCCGGACGGTCGTAATGCTGGAACTCCACTAGCAGAAGGATGCTCTCCATCCCACAATATGGACCAACATGGCCCAACATCTGTTCTAAAATCAGTTTCTAAATTGCCAACAGATGAAATAGTTGGTGGTGTTTTACTGAACCAAAAAGTAAACCCACAAACTTTAGCCAAAGAAGAAGATAAATTAAAACTTATTGCTTTACTCCGTACGTTCTTTAATCGTCTACATGGATACCATATTCAATATAATGTGGTTTCTAGAGAAACGTTATTAGATGCTCAAAAACATCCGGAAAAACACCGTGACTTAATTGTACGTGTTGCAGGCTACTCAGCTTTCTTCAATGTACTATCAAGAGCTACACAAGATGATATTATTGGACGGACAGAGCATACTCTATAGTAAAGAGGTATGTATATGGAATTTATGCTTGATACTTTAAATATAAATGAAATAAAAAAATGGGCTCGAGTGTTACCTCTTGCTGGGGTAACCTCTAACCCAACAATTGCCAAAAAAGAAGGAGAAATCGATTTCTTTAAACGGATTCATGAGGTTCGGGAGATCATTGGTGAAGCTCCTTCTATCCATGTGCAAGTTGTTGCGAAAGATTATGACGGTATTTTAAAAGATGCTGCGAAAATTCGACAAGAATGTGGCGGAAATGTTTTTATTAAAGTTCCGGTTACTCCTGAGGGGTTGGCAGACTATCAAAACATTAAAATCAGAAGGTTATAAAATTACTGCAACCGCAATTTATACTGTATTTCAAGGTCTTTTGGCTATTGAAGCAGGCGCAGATTACCTTGCTCCCTATTATAATCGAATGGAGAACTTGAATATTGATTCAGCACAGGTAATAGCACAATTGGCAGATTCAATCGAAAAAAATCAATCATCAAGCAAAATTCTAGCAGCATCCTTTAAGAATGTCGGTCAAGTCAATCGAGCATTCAAAGAAGGGGCACAAGCCATCACTGCTGGGGCTGATGTCTTTGAAGCGGCTTTTGGAATGCCGTCAATTGAAAAAGCGGTGAATGATTTTGCAAATGATTGGTCAGCTATTCATCATCAGAATATAATTTGATAAAGGAGGAGTATATGAGAAATTTTGCAAGTCCGTCACGTTACATTCAAGGGGAAAATGCCTTATTTGAAAATGCAAAACCTATTTTAGAACTGGGGAGTCATCCTGTATTACTATGCGACTCAGTAGTCTATGAAATCGTAGGAGAACGATTTGAAAAATATCTCCTTCGGTATGGATTTACAGTCTTGCCAGTCTTCTTTAATGGAGAAGCTTCTGATAACGAAATCAATCGTGTGGTTAGTTTGGCAGAAGAAAATGGCTGTGATTTGGTCATTGGACTTGGTGGAGGAAAGACCATCGATAGTGCGAAAGCTATTGCCGATCTTTTAAAATCACCAGTTGTGATTGCCCCTACCATTGCCTCTACAGATGCTCCCGTTTCCGCTTTGTCAGTTATCTACACGGATGAAGGTGCCTTTGCTCGCTATATTTTCTATTCTAAAAACCCAGAATTGGTCTTGGTGGATAGCAAAGTCATCTCTCAAGCACCAAAACGTTTGCTCGCTTCTGGAATCGCAGATGGATTAGCGACTTGGGTCGAAGCGCGTGCGGTAATGCAAGCCAATGGAAAAACCATGTTGGGTCAACGACAAACCTTAGCGGGTGTCGCCATTGCACAACGTTGTGAAGAAACCTTATTTGCTGATGGACTCCAAGCCATGGCTGCTTGTGAAGCCAAAGTCGTAACCCCTGCTCTTGAAAACATCATTGAAGCCAATACCCTTCTTAGTGGTATTGGGTTTGAAAAGTGGTGGGTTAGCGGCTGCCCATGCCATCCATAATGGCTTTACAGCCCTTACTGGGGACATCCACCATTTGACTCACGGTGAAAAAGTAGCCTACGGAACGTTAGTTCAATTGTTCTTAGAAAACCGTCCTAAGGAAGAATTGAATAAATACATTCGTTTCTATCAACAAATCGGTATGCCAACCACTCTGAAAGAAATGCATCTTGAAACTGCAAGTTATGAAGATCTTCTCAAGGTTGGCCAACAGGCCACCATCGAAGGAGAAACCATCCATCAAATGCCATTTGAAGTGAAGGCTTCTGATATTGCCCAAGCCATCGTAGCAGTAGATGCCTACGTTCAAGGTTTGGCCTAAGATGGCTTTGTCGACAAACCAAGAACTCCCATACCTTATGGTAATGGGAGTTCTTTTCCTATTTTCTTCTTTTTGGATCGGTTTGTTTAAAGATCAGGTATAAAATTCCGGCAGGCAAGAAGCAGAAGAGCCACATAACATCGAGTCCCTTGCTTTTACTGCTAGAGGTCGTTGCTTTAGACTCACTGACGGCCACTCCCGGTTTAATGCTTGGAGATACCTGTTGCAAGCCGTTCTGGACGACTAGGCGGTTATTTTCTAGTTTTAGCGCTGGCTTCGTCCCCTTCTTAACGGTCGCATAGAAGTCTTGCTTCAAGTGAATTGTCTTCCCGTCGATGGTATGATCGCCTGCAGAGAGGATTTTTATACTGGTAGTCTGCGAACATTTTCTCAGCCAAGGTATTCCCGATTTGATTGCGGTAACTTTCGGCGATCTCGACATCGTAGTTTCCAACCCCCAAAATGACTTCGATAATCCGCTGTTTCCCCGCTTGGTTGTCGCGGTGTAGTTGTAGTCAGCAGTCGGGCTGGATCCAGTTTTGAGTCCATCTGTTCCTTTAAGGGCGAACTTTCCACCTTCGAGGGAAGTATTGTAGTTATCATAGCTTTGCTCGTAGGGGGTACCTTCCATGATGGTAGTATGAGCTTGCTTGGTGTATTCCAACATTTCTGGCAGGTCGTTTACGATGTGATAAGCCAGAATAGACATGTCCCGCGCTGTAATTTCGTTATTGGCATTGACATCGTAGCGCTGAGGATTGTAGTAGCCCTGAAGGACCGAAATCATCGCCCCATTTGGATTGTGCCATTTGGTATGGCTCATCCCCATTTCTTGTGCGTACTGATTCATTAAGTCCAAAAACTTATCGGGATCATTGTCAGTGACGGCGTTGGCGAGCATAATCACGGCCGCACTAGAAGATGGAACAAAGAGCATCTTGATCAATTCAGATACCTTGTAGTCAACACCAGCTACAATAGGTGAGTTACTTAACAGATTGTTTTCCGAGATGGCTTGGTCTGCCTCTGTTGCTGTGACCACGGTATCATATTTGATCTTGCCTTCCTTAAGGGCCCGAAAGACCACATAGGCACTCATGAGTTTGGCCATGCTTCCGGAGTCCCGGACCGTGTCGATATTGTCTCCGTACAAAATGGCTCCAGTATTGGCGTCGATGACGATGTCAGCCTTAGGCTTGTAAAAATCGTCCAATACCAGTCCAGCATCAGCTGCGATTTTCATGACATCTTCTTGCTGGTAGATGTCATCCGCAAAAGCAGTGGAAATAGGGCCTAATGTCAAGACTCCTACAAGGAGGGACAAGAGGCTGCGTTTTAGTCGTTTGTGTAAATGTCTCACATAATTCATAGATTCCATTATATCATACAGGCCAGGGATTCAACTTGAAAAAATTTTAGAAAAAGTAGAAATTGAAAAAATAAAGGAAAAATAGAATAATTTCGCAGTAAAAGCGTTTACATTTCCCTAGAAAGTGCTATAATTTAAATTGAGTATAACATTTTTTACATGAGGTGATTTATATGAACAAAGGGAAGGTACTCTTAGCTACCAGCGCTCTGCTTTTATCAGCTGGTGTACTGGCAGCCTGCTCAGGAGGGAAATCTAGTAGCTCTGGTGGTCAGACCTATAGCTATGTCTATACCCAGGATCCGGATACACTGGATTACTCGATTTCCAATAAAAAATCGACTTCCGAGTTTACAGGAAATGCGATAGATGGCTTGTTAGAAGTGGACAAGTACGGGAACTTGATCCCATCGCTTGCTAAAGACTGGACTGTTTCCAAGGATGGCTTGACCTATACTTATAAACTCCGTAAAGGGGTCAAATGGATGACTTCTGAAGGGGAAGAATACGGAGAAGTCAAAGCCCAAGACTTTGTCACAGGTCTCAAGCACGCGGCAGACAAGAAATCACAAGCGATTTACTTGGTCCAAAAATCTGTCAAAGGCTTGGATGATTATGTTTCAGGGAAGACATCTGATTTCTCAACTGTTGGAGTGAAGGCTATTGACGATTACACAGTCCAATATACCTTGAGCCAACCAGAAAGTTTCTGGAATTCTAAGACTACGATGGGGATCTTGATGCCGGTCAACGAAGAATTTCTGAAATCTAAAGGAGATGACTATGGTCAAGGAACTTCTCCGTCTAGTATCCTATACTGCGGTCCTTATTTGATCAAGTCCATCACATCTAAATCTTCTGCGATATTGGAAAAGAACCCAACATACTGGGATGCGGATAATGTTAAGATCAGTAAAGTGAAGCTGACCTATTATGATGGACAAGACTCAGAATCCTTGATTCGTGGATTTGATAACGGCGACTATACAGTTGCCCGTGTTTTCCCAAATGGTTCCAACTATAAGAGTGTAGAGAAGAAGCATAAAGACGACATTGTCTATACTGACCAAGGTTCCTCAACCTACAACCTTTCCTTCAACATTGACCGTCAGGCTTATGAAATCACAAAGAAGACTACTGATGCTCAAAAGACTTCAACTAAGAAAGCAATCTTAAATAAAGACTTCCGTCAAGCCATTATGTTTGCCTTCAACCGCAAGGCTTATGTAGCGCAAACTAACGGGGAAGCGGGTGCCAATAAGGTTATCCGTAATACCTTTACGCCACCAAACTTTGTCCAAATCGATGGCAAACAATTTGGTGATGCAGTAGAAAAAGACTTGGAAGTTTATGGGGATGAATGGAAAGGGTCTCTGTCGCAGATGGAAAAGATACCCTCTACAATCCAAACAAGGCCAAAGAAGAGTTTGCCAAAGCCAAGGCAGACTTGCAAGCTCAAGGAGTTGAATTCCCAATTCATTTGGACCTTCCAACTTCTTCAACTTATACGGAAGGAATTAAACAGGCCCAATCCTTTAAACAATCAGTTGAGTCTACATTGGGAGCAGAAAATATTGTCATCGACCTGAATATGGTTTCTGAGGACGATCTTCAACGGGTCACTTACTTTGCTGAAAATGCTTCGCAACAAGACTGGGATTTGAACAATAACTTGGGTTGGGGACCAGACTATACGGACCCATCTTCTTACATCGATATCACTAGTGGTAAATCTGGCGAAAATGCCAATGCCTACTTTGGATTCGATGCTGGTACAGATAATGCGGCCGCAAAAGCAGCTGGTTTTGATGAATACGATCAATTAATTGAGGATGCTCAAAAAGAAACCACAGATGTGAACAAGCGTTACGAAAAATATGCTGCCGCTCAAGCTTGGTTGACCGATAGTGCCCTCTTGATTCCGATCCATTCAGATGGAGCTTCTCCAGTCGTTCGTAAGACTGTACCATACTCTGCGAGCCTTTGCTTGGACAGGCCACAAGGGTCAATCCTTCAACTATAAATATTTGGAAGTTCAAGACAAGGTCGTATCGGCAAAAGACTACGACAAAGCGCGTGAACAATGGAAGAAAGAAAAAGAAAAATCCAATAAAAAAGCGCAAGAAGAACTTGAAAAGCATGTAAAATAGACTTTTCTTGAAGAAAACAGGAAAGACAGGTCCCATATGGGACCTGTCTTTTTCTTTGTCTGAACCTTTAAAAATCGCCTAAAAATGGTATAATAGGAGCATCACGAAAATTGGAGAGACGCTATGAGTTTTTACGATCATAAAGAAATCGAGCCTAAGTGGCAAAAATACTGGGCTGACCATCACACCTTTAAGACAGGAACAGATGCTTCAAAACCTAAGTTTTATGCATTGGACATGTTCCCTTATCCATCTGGAGCGGGTCTTCACGTAGGACACCCAGAAGGTTACACAGCGACTGATATCCTTAGCCGTTTCAAACGTGCCCAAGGTTACAATGTCCTTCACCCAATGGGATGGGATGCTTTTGGTTTGCCTGCAGAGCAATACGCTATGGATACAGGGAATGACCCAGCGGAATTCACAGCAGAAAACATTGCCAACTTCAAACGCCAAATCAATGCGCTTGGCTTCTCTTACGACTGGGACCGTGAAGTCAATACGACAGATCCAAACTACTACAAGTGGACGCAATGGATTTTCACCAAGCTTTACGAAAAAGGCTTAGCTTATGAAGCGGAAGTGCCAGTAAACTGGGTTGAGGAATTAGGAACAGCTATCGCCAACGAAGAAGTTCTTCCAGATGGAACATCTGAGCGTGGTGGCTATCCAGTTGTCCGCAAACCAATGCGCCAATGGATGCTCAAAATCACTGCCTATGCTGAGCGCTTGCTCAATGACTTGGATGAGTTGGACTGGCCAGAGTCTATCAAGGACATGCAACGCAACTGGATTGGTAAATCAACTGGTGCTAACGTAACTTTCAAAGTAAAAGGGACAGACAAGGAATTTACCGTCTTTACGACACGTCCAGATACTCTTTTTGGTGCGACCTTCACTGTTTTGGCTCCTGAGCATGACTTGGTAGATGCCATCACAACACCTGAACAAGCTGAGGCTGTAGCTGATTACAAACATCAAGCCAGCCTTAAATCAGACTTGGCTCGTACAGATCTTGCCAAGGAAAAAACAGGGGTTTGGACTGGTGCTTATGCGATCAACCCTGTAAACGGCAAAGAAATTCCAATCTGGATTGCCGACTATGTTCTTGCTAGCTACGGAACAGGTGCTGTTATGGCCGTACCTGCTCACGATGAGCGTGACTGGGAATTTGCTAAACAGTTTGGTCTTCCAATCGTAGAAGTCTTGGAAGGTGGCAATGTTGAAGAAGCTGCTTACACAGAAGATGGGCTTCACGTTAACTCTGACTTCTTGAACGGTCTCAACAAAGAAGAAGCGATTGCTAAAATCGTGGCTTGGCTAGAAGAAAAAGGCTTTGGTCAGGAAAAGGTTACCTACCGTCTCCGCGACTGGCTCTTTAGCCGTCAACGTTACTGGGGTGAACCAATCCCAATCATTCATTGGGAAGATGGAACTTCAACAGCTGTGCCAGAAAGTGAACTCCCACTGGTCTTGCCAGTGACCAAGGACATCCGCCCTTCAGGTACTGGTGAAAGCCCATTGGCTAACTTGACAGACTGGCTGGAAGTGACTCGTGAGGATGGAGTGAAAGGTCGTCGTGAAACCAACACTATGCCACAATGGGCGGGTTCAAGCTGGTACTACCTCCGCTATATCGATCCACACAACACTGAGAAATTAGCTGATGAGGACCTCCTCAAACAATGGTTGCCAGTAGATATCTATGTGGGTGGTGCAGAACACGCCGTGCTCCACTTGCTTTACGCTCGTTTCTGGCATAAATTCCTCTATGACCTTGGTGTTGTACCGACTAAAGAGCCATTCCAAAAACTCTTTAACCAAGGAATGATCTTGGGAACAAGCTACCGTGACCACCGTGGAGCTCTTGTGGCGACTGACAAGGTTGAAAAACGTGACGGTTCCTTCTTCCATGTGGAAACAGGAGAAGAGTTGGAGCAGGCGCCAGCCAAGATGTCTAAATCCCTCAAGAACGTGGTCAACCCAGACGATGTGGTGGAACAATACGGTGCCGATACCCTTCGTGTCTATGAAATGTTCATGGGACCACTCGATGCTTCTATCGCTTGGTCTGAAGAAGGATTGGAAGGAAGCCGTAAATTCCTTGACCGTGTTTACCGTTTGATCACAAGTAAAGAAATCGTTGCGGAAAACAATGGTGCTCTTGACAAGGTTTATAACGAAACCGTTAAAGCTGTCACAGAGCAAATCGAGTCCATGAAATTCAACACAGCCATTGCCCAGCTCATGGTCTTTGTCAACGCGGCTAACAAGGAAGACAAACTCTATGTGGATTACGCCAAAGGCTTCATCCAATTGATCGCCCCATTTGCCCCTCACTTGGCAGAAGAACTCTGGCAAACAGTGGCAGCAACAGGTGAGTCTATCTCTTACGTAGCTTGGCCAACATGGGACGAAAGCAAATTGGTTGAAGACGAAATCGAAATCGTCGTTCAAATCAAAGGTAAAGTCCGTGCTAAACTCATGGTCGCAAAAGACCTTTCGCGCGAAGAATTGCAAGAAGTCGCTCTGGCTGACGAAAAAGTCAAAGCAGAGATTGATGGCAAAGAAATCGTGAAAGTGATTGCGGTACCTAATAAGCTTGTTAATATTGTTGTGAAATAAAAATGAATCCTTCAGAGTTCAGCTCTGGAGGATTTTTCAAACTCAACTTGAAAATAGTTATTGGTTGGATGCGTGATATCAAAAAGCTTCGGTAGGAAGAACCCTACCGAGGCTTTTTTAACATGTCGAAAACGATTGTTGAATATCTGGATGATGTTCCCAATCAGCCTCGATCGTAGCTTGCCTGTAATGGTGTGTTCCTCTGAAAGAGCAGAACCCGTTCCACAATCGGAGCGATTTGGTCGAAATGGTGGGAGGAAATCACAATTGTTTTTCCTGCTGTTTTGAGATCTTGGAGCAGGGCGACGATCAGCTTTTGGTATTTGGGGGAGAGGCCGTTAAAAGGCTCATCAAATAGCAAGAGACTAGGATTCATGGTGAGGACACTGGCAATAGCGACTAGCTTCTTTTCCCCTCCGGAGAGATGGTAGGGAATGCGATCTCTCAGGTGCTCAATCTCTAAAAGAGCGAGTGTGTCATTGACGCGTTGGTCAATTTCAACTGCAGTTAAGCCGAGTTGACGTGGGCCAAAAAGCTAGTTCATCATAGACGCTTGTGTTGAAGAGTTGCGTATCGCTATTTTGAAAAATGAGTCCCACCTGTTGAAATAGCTGACCAGCACGATGGGGATCTTTTAAGAAAGGACCATCAATCGTCCAATCCTTAAAGTGGTAGTGACCAGAAGACAGGGGTAAAAGTCCAACCAGAATTTTGAAAAGTGTGGATTTTCCCGCTCCGTTTGGTCCCATCAAAGCGATCGTTTCTCCTTGCTTGATCTGTAGTTGGATATCGTGGATTCCAATCTCATCGGTGTAGTGGTAATTTCCATCTTGAATGGTAATCATAGGCTATCCTTTCTAACGGAGTAGAGTGGTGACGGCGATAAGGAAGACTAATTCCAGTAGTAAAAGGCCATCTTCTTTTTTCCAACAGAAGGGCTCTTTTTGTTTCCTGTCCATGCCATATCCTCTTAGCAACATGGCCTCGTAGACCTCTTTGGTATGGTTCTTCGTTGAGAGATACAAGAGACCTAGCAGAGAACCAAAAAGATGGAGGCTCACTTTTTGACCAACAGTCCTAAGTTGCACACACTCAATTTGTTGGTGAAGGTGTTTTCCCAAAATATAACTATATTTTAGCGTAATATCAATGGTCTGGACAAAGGTCTTTGGGACATGCAACTGCCTTAGGGCCTCCACCAGTTGGATGCTTGTGGTAGTGGCTAAAAAGAGAGAAATATTGAGGACAATGACCCCCGCACGCAACAAAAAGAGTCCACCGTTTTGAAATCCTTGAAATAAGATACTCGGTAAAATCACAATGGCAGAGAAAAGAAGGACCTTGACGAGGACCTTAAACAGGTGAAGAAGGGCTTCTCCTGGAAGCATGGCAATGTGAAGTAGTAAGAGGATACCGAGGATCCAGAGCTGGATCGTATGGTGGGCTGTTGTGATGAGAATGGCTAGGGTTAAAAGTAAACGAGCCGCATCCAAGAGGAAGTTTTGGCCTTGAATGCGGGTGTCGTTTGTTTCATTTTACCAAGAAAATGGCGCAATGTGTGAAGGTTCATTTGTAAATAGTGATGGCTTTTGGAAGCTTCTAGAGTCGTTTGCTCTTGAAGGGAGCCAGTCAGGAAGTTTACGCATGAGAAGTTTTTGCTCCGTTTATTGATCGAATCATTTTGCTAATGATATAGAAAATAAGAACAGCTGTAATGGCTGATAGAATATAGCCAATCGCAATTTTAGTTCCAGGAATGGTGTAATCACTGAACAAGGCTTCAAAAGAAAATCCATTTTTGATACCAGCTGGAACTTTCCCCTTTGAGCAAGGATCCTAATTCTTCAGAAGACCATTCTCCGAAGCTGTACCATCTGCCAGGAGACCGAGAGGGCTCAAAACGATCAGCCCCAAGAGGACCCAGCGGATTTTTTTGACAAATGAAGTCGTATTTTTGCTACTTGGTGTATACAATTCAGCTGGGGCTACTTGTTTGACAAAGCGGTAAATTACATAGGTGAAGAAGGCTTCGACCCAGCCAGCTACCACAAGATGGGCAGCCATCATGGCAGGAATCGTGACTTCTAATCCATAAGGATTGTAGAGAGGTTGTCCAGCTTCGGATGCAATCAAAGGTTGCAGTCCAAGTTCTATCCCTGTTAAGAGAGCTGCAGCGTTGATAGCGACATAGGACCCCACGATCACTCCAAGAGATTCATGATGGTGTTTGCGGAACCAACTGTAAATCCCATAGCCGATAAAAGGCATGGCAACGGCCATATTGAAGATATTGGCTCCAAGGGCTAAGATTCCTCCATCTCCAAATAAGAAGGCCTGGAGGATCAAGGCAACAGATAAGGCAAGGGAAGCTGCATAGGGACCAATCAGGATGGCCAGAAGAGCACCACCGACAGCGTGTGCCGTTGTCCCCCCTGGAACTGGAACATTAAACATCATTAACAAGAAGGATAAAGAGGCTGCGACGCCAAGCATAGGGGCCAACTCTTTATTTTCCTTTAATTGAACTTTGACTTTGGCAATGGATACGCCAATCGCAGGGGCAGCCGCTACAGCTAAGAGGGCACAACTTGCAGGACTCAAATAATTATCTGGGATATGCATCGCAAATACTCCGATCTTTCTATCATATAGTTAACAGATTACCACATCGTAAAACCAAGTGTCGTTACAAAAGGAGTTTAACATTTGTTACTATTATAGCGAATTTTTGACCGTATTCCAAAGAAGTTTGTGTAAAAGGAGTAAAAAGTCTGGTCATTTGGAGCTGTGCAAGAATCCTTTGAAGAGCCACTTGTCAAAAAAATACTATTTCTATATCGAAATAGTTGACAGATGTAATAAGCAGTGGTACAATGACTTTGATATTTCGATATAGAAATAAAAAGGAGACAAAATGGACAAGATGCAAGGGGGCTATCAAGCTTTACAGATACGCTTGTTAAATGGGCGTATCTTTCAAAAACTGCTGAGTAAGGAACCAGATGCCCTATACCGAAGTGAACAAGGGAAAATTTTAACGATTTTGTGGAAGCAAGAGTTGGAGTGCGCTACTGCGACCGATATCGCTCTTGCGACGGGTCTAGCCAACAATACATTGACCAGCATGGTTAAGAAATTGGAAGAACAAGGCTTGGTTACGATTCAACCTTGTACGCAGGATAAAAGGAAAAATATATTTCTTTGACAGACCTCGGTTGGGCACAAAAGGAAATTGGGGATCGTGTTAGTAAGGAACTGGGTGAGATTTTCTATCAAGGATTTTCGGATCAAGAAATTCGAGAATTTGAAGCCTATCAAGAGCGGATAATCTCTAAATCTAAAAGCTAAAGAGAATGACATCTAGGGAAAGGAGGCAATAGTTATGATTGGAATTACAGGTGTAACAGGGAAATTAGGTTCCTATGTGGCGGATCTTGTCGATAAAAGGAATCGCTTCCGTCCATCTGGCAAGAAGCCCAGAGCGTGCAAAAGTTTATGCGTCAGCGGAACTTCGTAAGATGGTGTATGCCAATACTCCAGAGGTGGTTGAGGCCTTAAAGGGTATCGATGTCTTATTGATGGTCTCTGCTCGGGAAAATCCAGAGCGTGTCAAGGAGCACAAGGAGTTTTTAGATGCTGCAAAGCTGGCGGGGGTGCAGCATATTGTTTATACCTCCTTTTATGGGGCAGATGAGAAGGCAACTTTTACCTTGTCTCGAGATCATGCCCAGACGGAAGCCTATATCAAGGAGTTAGGATTCACCTACACTTTTTTGAGAGATAATTTTTACTTGGACTTCTTGATTGATATGGCGCTTGAAAATGGAGAGATTCGTGGTCCGGCTGGCAGTGGGCAGGTGTCAGCTGTTGCCCGTAAGGACACATCTAGGGTTGCAGCAGAAATTCTTTTAAATCCTAAGGAGTGGGAAAATCAAACCTTGAATCTGACAGGGCCAGAGGATCTTTCCATGGAAGAAATCGTAGCGCTTCTCTCAAAAGAGACCGGTAAGACCATCGCGTATGTGGATGAATCAGTAGAAGAAGCCTATGAGTCACGGAAAAAATGGCCAGCACAAACTTGGGAGTATGATGCCTGGGTCAGTGCACCTATACAGCGATTAAAGCTGGAGAACAAGCTGGGGTTTCTACAGATGTCGAAAAAGTCCTAGGGCATCCAGCAAGTAGTCTATTGGATATTCTTAGAGACAGAAAACTTATTGAGGAAAAATATGATTGAATACAAACATGTAGCCTTGCGCTACACGGAAAAGGACATTTTGAAAGATGTCAATCTCCGCATTGAAAATGGAGAATTTATGGTTCTTGTGGGACCTTCAGGATCTGGAAAGACCACCATGATCAAGATGGTGAACCGTCTCTTGGAGCCGACAGATGGCAATATCTATATGGATGGGAAACGTATCAAGGACTATGATGAACGGGAGTTACGTCTCAGTACCGGCTATGTCCTTCAAGCCATTGCCCTATTTCCAAACTTGACCGTTGCTGAAAATATTGCTCTCATTCCTGAGATGAAGGGCTGGACTAAAGAACAAATTGCTTCTAAAACAGAAGAACTCTTGGCCAAGGTGGGGCTACCTGCTGCAGATTATGCTCATCGTTTACCAAGCGAGTTATCTGGTGGTGAGCAACAGCGGATTGGTATTGTGCGGGCTATCATTGGGGAACCAAAGATTCTATTGATGGACGAACCTTTTTCAGCCTTGGATGCCATCTCTCGCAAGCAGTTGCAGGCTCTTACCAAAGACTTGCACAAGGAGTTCGGCATGACGACCATCTTCGTAACCCATGATACGGATGAGGCCTTAAAATTAGGGGATCGAATTGCAGTTTTGCAGGATGGAGAAATTCGCCAGGTGGCAGACCCTGAAACAATTTTACAAGCGCCTGCGACAGACTTTGTCGCAGATTTGTTTGGAGGTGCTCACCATGTCTAAACTGCTTACAACTTTTCAAGAGCGTTTTGGGGACTGGCTCGCTGCACTGGGGCAACATTTGCAACTGTCATTACTGACCTTGCTCCTTGCGATTTTTCTGGCTGTTCCTCTAGCTATTTATTTGAGTATCCACAAAAGAACAAGCAACTGGGTTTTACAGCTAGCTGGGATCTTCCAGACCATTCCTTCCATGGCTCTTTTGGGCCTCTTCATTCCTATTATGGGAATCGGGACGCTTCCGGCCTTAACAGCTCTTGTCATCTATGCCATTTTCCCCATCCTTCAAAATACCATCACCGGTTTACAGGGGATTGATCCAAGCCTTGAAGAAGCAGGAATCGCCTTTGGGATGACCAAGTGGGAGCGACTCAAGAAGTTCGAGATTCCCTTGGCCATGCCCGTCATTATGTCTGGGATTCGCACGGCGAGCCGTGATGATTATTGGGACAGCTACCCTAGCTGCCTTGATTGGAGCTGGGGGACTCGGTTCCTTTATCCTCCTAGGGATTGACCGCAATAATGCCAGTCTGATTTTGATCGGTGCCCTATCTTCTGCCTTCTTAGCCATCGCATTTAACCTTCTTCTCAAATGGATGGAAAAGGCCAAATTGCGGACCATCTTTGCAGCCTTTGCTGTGATGGTTATTGGATTAGGAGCTTCTTATACGCCAAGTCTTCTTCCCAAACCGAAAAAAGAAAATCTGGTCATTGCTGGGAAGTTGGGTCCTGAACCTGAAATTCTCGCCAATATGTATAAGATCTTGATCGAGAAAAATACGGATATGACAGTGACTGTCAAACCGAATTTTGGCAAGACCACCTTCCTCTATGAAGCTCTAAAAAAGGGGATATCGCTATCTATCCAGAGTTTACAGGTACGGTGACCGAAAGTCTCCTCAAGCCAGCACCACAAGTCAGTCATGATCCAGAAGCAGTCTACAAAGCTGCTCGAGATGGGATCAAGCGACAAGACGACCTAGCCTTGCTCAAACCTATGGCTTATCAAAAATACCTATGCTGTTGCAGTGCCTAAGAAGATTGCCCAAGAGTATGGACTCAAGACTATTTCAGATTTGAAAAAGGTGGAAGGACAACTCAAGGCAGGCTTTACCTCTGGAGTTTAACGACCGAGAAGACGGAAACAAGGGCTTGCAGAAGGTCTATGGTCTCCAACTACAAGTCTCCACTATGGAGCCAGCTCTTCGCTACCAGGCGATCCAGTCTGGTGATATCCAGATAACAGATGCCTACTCAACGGATGCCGAGCTGGCTCGTTATGACCTGGTGGTCCTCGAAGATGACAAGCAACTTTTTCCACCTTATCAAGGGGCGCCCCTCCTGAAAGAAGCTCTTCTTAAGAAACATCCCGAATTGGAAGGTGTGCTTAATAAGCTAGCTGGTAAAATCACAGCAGACCAAATGAGTCAGATGAACTACCAAGTCGGAGTAGAAGGCAAGCCTGCTGCTAAAGTAGCGCGTGACTTTTTGGTGAAAGAAGGGTTGATGAAAAATTAACAAACCATTCTCAAGTCTTTGCACTTGAGAATTTTTTAATAGAAAGCAATTTCATATCCTTTCAGCAAGCTTTTGGGTTAGAAGGGGAGACCTTCTCTTCAAAAAAACTCCATTGAGTCTGGCTTAAAATTGTGTTACAATAAGCCTTGAAAATGAATGAAAGTATATGGAAAAAAGTATGAAAAAACAACCAGTGATTGGAATTACAGGAAATGAAAGACCCTTCCCGGATGATCCAGACGCGAACATGAGTTATGCGGCGACTGGTTTTGTCGAAGCGGTCAAAGAGGCAGGAGGGATTCCTTTGATCTTGCCGATTGGAGATGCGGCCTTGGCCAAAGACTACATATCGATGATTGATAAGCTCATCATCACCGGTGGACAAAATGTCTTGCCCAAGTTTTACGGAGAAGAAATCACCATCGACAGTGATGACTATCTCTTGAAACGCGATCTCTTTGAGTTGGCCTTGATTGAAGAAGCGCGTGCGACTAAAAAAGCGATCTTTACCGTCTGCCGTGGGACCCAGCTCTATAATGTCGCTTTAGGGGGAACTCTGCATCAAGACATTGAACACCACTGGCAGGACAATCCAGGTCAGTACACCAGCCAAGAGTTGGTGACCAAGGATCAGACGATCCTGCAAGAGATCTATGGTAAGACCAGTCGCATCAATTCTTTCCATCATCAAAGTATTAAAGACTTGGCAGATGGCTTAGAAGTGATCGCGCGGGATCCTAAAGATGACGTCATAGAAGCCGTTCAATCCACAGATGAGAGTCGTTTCCTCGGCGTTCAGTGGCATCCGGAATTGCGTTTTGACAAGAGTCCAGCAGATCGTAAGCTCTTTGAATATGTCGTGACTCAATTGTAAAGAGGACCAGCCCCCTTAGGAATTTTTCCTAAGGGGCTTTTTCTTTAATCTGCGTAAGAAAGACTGTAAATTGTGCCTAGGTTTTGGGGGAGGATTCGCTACAATAGAGCTAGTAGAATGAGGAGGATTAGGACATGTATCAATTTCCAAAGGATTTTTTATGGGGGAGTTCGACCTCGGGCCCTCAAACGGAAGGACGTTTCGCCCAGGATGGAAAGGGAGACAATCTCTGGGATTACTGGTATAGGATCGAGCCCAACCGCTTTTATCAAGGGCAAGGACCAGAGAAAACATCGACTTTTTATGAACACTGGGAAGAAGATCTGGACCTCTTGTTAGAAACTGGGCACACCGCCTTTCGAACCTCTATTCAGTGGTCCCGTATTTTCCCAGAAGGACGAGGGGAGATCAATCAAGCAGGCGTTGATTTCTACCGTCGTGTCTTTGAAAAGATAAAGGAAAAAGGGATTCACCTCTTGGTCAACCTCTATCATTTTGATTTACCGATGGCTCTTCAAGAGCAAGGGGATGGTTGGGAAAATAAAGAAACCGCCTATGCTTACCAAGAATATACGCGTTTTTGTTTCAAGACCTATGGAGATCTGGTCGATCAGTGGATCACCTTTAATGAACCCATTGTCCCTGTGGAGTTTGGTTATTTTTATGATGCCCATTTTCCTCATAAGGTAGATGCAGTAGCAGCAGTAAAAGTAGCCTACCACACCCAGTTAGCAAGCTCTCTAGCAGTCAAGGCCTGTCACGAGGTGGATCCTAATTTCCGTATCGGGATTGTGCTCAATTTGACACCAGCCTATCCTCGGAGCCAGCATCCAGAAGATGTGAAAGCCGCGCGCATTGCCGAGCTCTTTCAAGCCAAATCCTTCTTAGATCCATCTGTTCTTGGTCATTATCCTGAAGAATTAGTGGAGATCCTACGGGAGCGTGATCTCTTACCGGATTATGATCCCTTTGAATTGCGCTTGATCGAGGAAAATACGGTGGATTACCTAGGGGTTAACTATTACCAGCCACTCCGTGTAGCAGCTCCTCGTTATGCTCCAAATCCAGCATCTCCCTTACTCTTTGAACAATTTTATGAACCCTATGTCATGCCAGGACGCAAGATCAATCCCCACCGAGGTTGGGAAATCTATGAGCAAGGTTTGTATGACATTGCCCAAAATATCAAGGAAAACTATGGCAATATCGAGTGGATCCTGACAGAAAATGGAATGGGGGTTGAAGGAGAGGAAAAATTCCGCAAGGATGGCGTGATCCAAGACGACTACCGGATTGACTTTGTCAAAGACCATCTTCGTGAGCTCCACCGGGCTATTCAAGATGGTGCTAACTGTAAAGGTTATTTGATCTGGACCTTTATTGACTGTTGGTCATGGCTCAATGGCTACAAGAACCGCTATGGCTTAGTTGAGTTGGATCTCGAAAGTCAAAAACGAACCCTCAAAAAATCTGGTCATTGGTTCCGTAAGTTGAGTCAGCGGAATGGATTTGAAGAGTAGAAAAAGCAACCTATCAACCAAGATGTTGATAGGTTTTCTTAACCCTCCCTTAACTAGACCAATTTTCTTGAATTTCCTAGTTGACAAACTGGAAGAAGCATTGTATACTGACTCCGCTGGTTGCTTTTTGGTCAAATTAGACTAGACCAATTTTAAAGTAACTGAGAAATCGACCATAGGTCATTTGACTAAGTAAAGGGGAAAGTATAGCAAGGCTATATCGTAAAAACTATGTGCGGAATCGTTGGTGTTGTAGGAAATACAAATGCTACTGATATTTTGATTCAAGGACTTGAAAAACTCGAATACCGAGGCTATGACTCTGCGGGTGTTTTTCTGGCTAGTGAAGGCAAGAGCCAATTGGTAAAGGCAGTTGGCCGCATTGCAGAATTGTCATCTAAGGCAGAAGGTGTCGAAGGGACAGCTGGGATTGGACATACCCGTTGGGCCACTCATGGAAAACCAACTGAGGACAATGCCCACCCACACCGCTCTGAAACAGGTCGCTTTGTTTTGGTCCACAATGGGGTGATTGAAAACTACCTTGAAATCAAGGAAGAATACCTAGCCGGTCACCATTTCAAGGGGCAAACAGATACAGAAATCGCAGCCCACTTGATCGGAAAATTTGCTGAAGAAGATGGCTTGTCTACGCTCGAAGCCTTCAAAAAAGCCCTCCACATCATCCGTGGGGCCTATGCTTTTGCTTTGATGGATGCGGAAGATCCAAGCACCATCTATGTGGCAAAAAATAAATCACCACTCTTGATCGGTCTTGGCGATGGTTACAATATGGTCTGTTCTGATGCCATGGCCATGATTCGTGAAACCAACCAATACATGGAAATCCATGACCAAGAGTTGGTCATTGTCAAGGCTGACAGCGTTGAAGTGCAAGACTATGATGGCAACGTCAAAGAACGGGCTAGCTACACGGCTGAACTCGACCTTTCTGATATTGGAAAAGGGGACTTACCCATACTACATGCTCAAGGAAATCGATGGGCAACCAACTGTCATGCGTAAGTTGATCCAAGCCTATACAGATGAATCTGGTCAAGTAGTAGTAGACCCAGCTATTATCAAGGCTGTTCAAGAAGCAGACCGCATCTATATCCTTGCGGCTGGTACCTCTTACCATGCTGGATTTGCGTCTAAAAAAATGTTGGAAGAGTTGACGGATACCCCAGTAGAACTCGGTATTTCATCTGAGTGGGGGTATGGTATGCCACTTCTCAGCAAGAAACCACTCTTCATCTTTATCAGCCAATCTGGTGAAACAGCCGATAGCCGTCAAGTATTGGTCAAAGCCAATGAAATGGGCATTCAAGCTTGACGGTAACCAATGTTCCAGGTTCAACTCTTTCACGTGAAGCAGACATGACCATGTTGCTCCATGCTGGACCTGAAATTGCGGTAGCTTCTACTAAGGCTTATACGGCTCAAATCGCAGCCCTTGCCTTTCTTGCGAAAGCTGTTGGGGAAGCCAATGGCAATGAGAAGGCCAAAGCCTTTGATTTGGTGCACGAATTGTCTATCGTTGCCCAATCGATCGAATCAACCCTTTCAGAAAAAGAAGTGATCGACGAAAAAGTCCGTGGCTTGTTGGAAACAACCCGCAATGCTTTCTATATCGGACGTGGCCAAGACTACTTTGTTGCTATGGAAGCCAGTCTGAAACTAAAAGAAATTTCTTACATCCAATGTGAAGGCTTCGCTGCGGGTGAGTTGAAACACGGTACCATCGCTCTGATCGAAGAGGGTACACCGGTCATCGCCCTCTTGTCAGATCCAGTCCTAGCCAGCCACACACGTGGGAACATCCAAGAAGTGGCAGCACGTGGGGCCCATGTTTTAACCATTGCAGAAGAAAATGTCGCTAAAGAGACAGATGATTTGGTCTTGACAGCGGTTCACCCTTACCTCTCTCCAATCTCAATGGTTGTGCCAACCCAATTGATTGCCTACTTTGCAACCCTTCATCGTGGGCTCGATGTTGATAAACCACGGAACCTTGCTAAGTCTGTAACCGTTGAATAAACTTGTTTATATAGAAAAAACATCCTCGTTAGGTTTTTCCTAGCGAGGATGTTTGCTTTATTTGTCAAAACCTTGCAAGGCTTTGAGGCGTTCTTCTGTTTGTCCCTTGGCATCTAGTTTTTTACCTTGGTAGACAGCAGATTCCCATGATCCATACATTGGATTTGGGAAGATGATGAATTTTTCACCAAATTCTTTTTGCAATTCGTCCAATTTCTTGTCGCGATCAGCTTCAGATGTCTTAGAGAAGTCTGCAAAGTCAACCAGGTTGTCCCCAAAAGCAAGACAAGATTGGTCTTTTCTTGCACAGCTTAGCGACGGCCTTCTTTTGATTTGACGCCATCTTCTAAGAACATGAGGTGGTCACGTCCTTGAACAGGAATGCCTTCTTTTTCAAGATTCTTGATGGTATCATCTACTTGAGAGGTTGTACGGTCAGAAATGTAGTAGATTTGAACCCCGTTTTGATCCGCATATTGAAGGAAATCTTTGGCACCTGGCACCGCTTTTGCGGCTGCTTTTTTCA
This sequence comes from Streptococcus sp., assembly GCA_047241705.1. Classification (GTDB taxonomy): domain Bacteria; phylum Bacillota; class Bacilli; order Lactobacillales; family Streptococcaceae; genus Streptococcus. The sequence goes on along the minus strand of JBKTJB010000001.1, from coordinate 357,253 downwards.
CCCAAACATCCCAATCTTTAGGATTGAAGGCCGTACCATCTTTGACGTTTTGAACTTGGTAAGGGCTGTTGTCTAAAACAGTTTCGTCCAAATCAAGACGATGGAATAAGGCTTATCAGAAGGAGTTTGGAGGATCTCTTTCAAACGGTCAGTAGCGACATTGTAGCCTTGTAAATACAAAGCCTTGGTTTCTGCTGCCTTTTGGTACCAGAGAACAGACATGGTATTTTCTTGTGAGCGCTGTTGATCATAGGTCATTGTTACCTGATTTTTAGTGCTGCTTGCTTTTGTCTCTTGCGTTTTAGTGGTGTTGCTTCCACAACTCGTCAGTAAAATGACAGAAGCAAGAGCAGAAACGATGGTAAAGGTGGTTTTTGTTGTTTTCATAAACCGTACACTCCTTAAAATTATTCTATAAAAATTATACTCCTTTCAATCTTGCCTGACAAGAAAGAGAGAGAAGGGGATCCAGGGAATGGTAAAATGAATAGGAAGAAAGAAATGTTGATATGAAGGGCTTTTTCACCTCAATAGATGCCATTTTTCAGCTTAAAAGAAGGGGTATAGTTTTATGCTATAACCGGATCAAGAAAAGATCAAAGCGGCCCTTTTCTTCTAAAATGAAACAATCGAGAAAGATACTCGCAAGTCCCTATTTTCAAGGACTTGCGTTTTTTTGATGCCTTTCTCAATAGAGAAATTTTAAGGCCTTGATAGGGAAAATATATTAGTCAGCTACTTTTCGAGGTGATATCATGGTTACAAATTCCAGAAGGAAAGCAGTCAATCTTTCTGTTGGAGAAATATTGAGGAGGATGTACAGTATGAGTAAAAAGAATTGGTTCTTCGTGCTATTCGAGGCGAAGCAGTAGAGCGAATCCCTGTAGGATTTTGGCTCCATTATGTGACCCAAGAAGAAAAAGAATTGGGTCTAGACAATCCAGCTGTAGTAGAAAAGAGTATTAAGGGCCACCAACACTATGTAGAAGAAATTTCACCTGATTTTGTCAAGATCATGAGCGATGGCTTCTTCCGCTATCGAGTGCACTTTATTCGAAAGAGATCACATCAATCAAAGAATTGAAGGATATTCAACCCATTGGAGAGCATCATCCTTGGATTGAAAAACAAATTGAAGTGGTCAAGGAGATTCGTTCTCATTTCCATGAAGAGATTGCTTCTTTCTACAACATCTTCTCGCCCATTTCTTATTTGAAACGCTGGTTCCGTACGGATCAATCCCGTGGAGACCAAGTGATTGCAGACTTTATCAAGGAAGATCCGGAAACTTTGGCTCATGTTCTTGACGTGATTGCAGGAGACATCGCTACTTTAAGTCGCCGCTTGATCCAAGAAGCAGGTGTTGAAGGGATTTACTTCTCAACCCAGCAGGTCCAAGATGAGCGTGTGACAGATGAAGAATACCGCAAGATCATTGAACCGAGCAATATCGCTGTCCTAGAAGCGGCCAATGAAGCTGGAGGCATCAATATCCTTCATATCTGTGGTTTTGAAGGGGCTAGCAATGAAGTGGAGCTCTTCAAGGATTATCCAGCTCAAGTCATTAACTGGGCGACCCATCATGAAGGCCTTAGCCTAGCCGCAGGTCGCAAACTTTTCGGCGATCGTGCCGTTTTGGGTGGCTTTGTCAATGGCAAGAAAGGCTTGCTCTACCAAGGGGAACGAGAAGCTATTGAGCAAGAAACTCGTCGCTTGGTGGCTGAAGCCGGAAGTCGTGGTTTGATCCTTGGAGCAGACTGTACCGTGCCAGATGATTTCCAATTGGATCGCTTAGATTGGGTACGTCAAGCAGCTGTATTGTAAGAAGAAAGGAGAGGGAGATGAAAAAGATCAATGTATGGTGTATCGTGGTAACCGTTTTGTTTTTGCTTCTCGGGCTTAGTAAAGCTGCTCTAGCAAGCAGTCAAGGGAAGGCAAAAAAAGATCCAGATATGGCAAGACTGGAGAAAATTCCAGCCCATAGTCTCTCCCTCCTTCGCCCGTCTGATCTAGCAGGAATTCTTCTTCTCGAAGATCAGTGATAAAAAAAGATGAAGAGCTTGATAAAAAATATATATTAGTCAAACAATTATCGAAGTGATAAGATAACAAACAAGAAAAGATTAGAACGAGGTAAGAACATGTCATCAAAAAGAGAATTAGTCTTAAAAGCTTTTAAAGGAGAAGCAGTTGACCGTGTGCCAGTTGGATTTTGGCATCATTTTACAACAGAAGAAGAATGGTTGAAAGGATTTTCTAATCCGGAAATTATTGAAAAAAACTTGAATGGCCATAAAAACTTCCTTCACAAGGTCAAACCAGACTTTGTCAAACTCATGAGCGATGGTTACTTTGCTTATCCAAATCCAGCTATTCACAAAGGCCTTGAAAACATCTCAGATTTAGCAGGGATTGAACCACTAGGAGCAGATCATCCATGGATCACAGAGCAAGTAGAGCTGGTTAAAAAAATCCGTGCCGGTTTTGAAGAAGACATTGTGGCTATCTACAATATCTTTGCTCCAGTGACCTACTTCAAATGGTTGGTCGGAGAAGTTTCAGGAGGAGATGACTTGATCGCAAACTTTATCGATCAAGATGCAGCAACTCTTAAAAAAGTATTGGATACGATTGGCCAAGATATTGCAAGTTTGAGCCAACGAATCATCAAAGAAGCAGGGGCAGACGGGATCTACCTCAGTGTTCAAAGTATCCAAGATGCACGGGTTACACAAGAAGTTTATAAAAACATTATTGCGCCGAGTGAACTCCATGTCTTAGAAGCAGCCAATGAAGCCGGTGGCGTAAATATTCTTCATATCTGTGGCTACGAAGGAGCTCGCAATGATATCCATCTCTTCACAGACTACCCAGCCCAAGTCATTAACTGGGCAGTCGGACCAGAAGGCATCAGCCTGGCAGAAGGACGCGAAATCTTCGGTGGACGCACGGTTCTTGGTGGTTTTGAAAATGGCAAAAATGGTCTTCTCTACACAGGAGACAAGGCTGCCATCCAAGCAGAAACCAAACGCATCATCGCAGAAACAGGAACGACAGGCTTGGTCATCGGTGCCGATTGTACCATCCCAAGTGACATTGATGAAGAACGAATCGAATGGGTTCGTGAAGCTGCAGCAGAATAAGGAAAATAGAAAAAGGGAGAACAGAGTATGAGTAAAAAAACATGGATTATCGGTGGGGTGGCAGTACTTGCCATTGCAGGTGCAACCATTCTTGGACGGAGCTTGAACCATGCAAATGACAGCAAGGGCTCAACAGGATCGAACAAGGTGACAACCTTGAAAGTAGCCCACACTCAAAACTATGTACCGTATGATTTCGTTGATGAAAAAGGAGAATCAGATGGCTATGAAGTAGCCGTTCTCAAAGCCATTGACGAAAAACTACCAGACTACAAGTTTGAGTACACTGGAACGAGTGATGACGATCTCTTGATCGGTCTAGAATCTGGTAAATACGATATCGGAACCAAAGGAGCTTGGTATACCGAAGAACGTGCCAAGAAATTTATCATTCCAAAAGAACCAATCGGTGCAAGTATCATCGGATTTACCGTACGGAAAGAAGATGCGGATAAATACAAGAACATCGATGACTTCGCTAAAGAAAAAGGAAAATTGGTTCCAATTTCACCACAAAATGCGCAGTGGAATGTTATTAAAGAATACAATGAAAAGCATAAGGACCAACAAATCGAATTAACAGCTGCGGAATCTTTCAAAGTCGCAGATGCCTATGCTTGGGTTCTTGAAGGACGTTACGATGCCTTCTTTGACATCAAACTTTCCTTTGAAAAAGCTGTCACAGATAAAGATGGTTCTTACCACCAATATGCGGACAAACTGAGCTGGTTTGCCTACAAAGGAATTCCAACTTACCCATTGATCCACAAGGATAAGAAAAACGAAAAATTTGCGGAAGAATACAGCAAGGCCATCAAAGAATTAGAAAAAGATGGCACACTTGCTAAATTGTCGAAAAAATATTTCGGTGAAGATGTCTTCAGTTATGTAGATAAAGAGAAATAAGATGGAACTGGGTGCGCATAGCCCCAGCTTCCTTATTTCTATACGGATACAGAAAGGAAAAGAAACATGGTCTCATACGACATTTCCAAGGTCTGGTCATTTCTTCCAACCTTGGTCCAAGCCCTACCAGCGACCCTAGCTTTGATGGTTTTAACGACGGTTCTCGGTTCTGCATTTGGCTTGGTTTTGACCTGGGCACAAGTATCAGAAGATAAGGTAGGAGCAAGTCTGGCAAAGGGTTATGTCTTTACCTTGCGTTGTACCCCTCCGATTGTCTTGCTCTTCTTGGTCTTTTATGGGCTCCCCCAATTTTTGAACTGGTGGTTGGGTATTGACATTGATCACTGGTCCAAGTTTGTCTTTGTTCTTGTGGCCATGTTTCTTCTCTTTGCGGCGATGATCTCTGAGGTCTTCAAGGCAGCCTATTTGGCCATTCCAAAAGGTCAGATGGAAGCAGGCTTGAGTATCGGCTTGACGCCAGCTCAAACCATTTGGCGGATTGTCCTTCCCCAAGCCTTTCGCGTAGCTCTTCCAAATATGACGACTGCCATCTTGAACCTCATGCGCGATGCCGCTTTGGCTTATACCATTGGCTTTATCGATATCATGGGAGCAGGCAACAACTTGATCAGCCGCAATCTTGGGAATTATTCCCTCGAGACCTATACAGCTGTAGCAGTGATCTACTGGGGAATTGCCCTTGTGATCTCCTTCTCCGCTCAACTCCTTGAGAAACGACTCAGTGTAACAGAAAGGTAGCTTATGGATTTCAATTTTATTAGTAAAGCATTTCTAGCCACCTTGGGTGGTGTTCCAGTGACCCTTCTGATCATGGTCGTATCGATTCTTTTGAGTTTCCTTCCAGCCCTCTTTTTGGCACTCGGTCAGATTTATAAGGTCAAAGGTGTTCGCAGTTTCTCAGTGATTTACTTAGCCTTTATCCGCGCGACGCCTCCGATTCTCTTGATTCTCTTCTTTTATAGTCTCTTTCCCAGCCTCTTAAATAGCTTTTTTAAGAGTATTGGCAGTCACTTTAATGTCTTTGAGATCAATCCCATTTACTATGCCTTTATCATCTTTAGCTTGATGACAACAGGAAGTCTTGCTGAAATTCTACGGTCAGCCATTCTGACGGTGGATAAAGGCCAGCTAGAAGCAGCGCAAGCCATTGGTTTGACTAATCGCCAAGCCTATATCCGCATTGTTTTTCCACAAGCTCTGCGTGCAGCCCTGCCTAATCTGTGTAACCTGGTCATCAACTTGGTCAAAGGAACCTCCCTTGTCTTTGTCATGACCATCAAGGATATCACCGCCATTGCCAAGGTCGAAGCCTCTTATGGCTATCAATATTTTGAATCCTATCTAGTGATTTTTATTCTTTATATTATCATTTGTGGGGTGATTCAGTGGGGATTCAATCTCTTAGAAAAACGCCTGACACTCGCATAGAAGAAGGAGAAATAAGAAGATGTTAGAAGTAGAACACGTATCGAAAAAATTTAAGGATCACCAGGTCCTGGTAGATGTTAATCTCAAGGTCAACCAAGGGGATGTCGTCGTTATTTTGGGTCCATCTGGATCAGGAAAAACAACCTTCCTTCGCTGCCTTAACCACTTGGAAAAGGCAGATACAGGCCACCTCACCCTAGGTGGAAAAGAGTACGACCTCTCAAAACTCAGCAAAAAAGAGATTCTAGAAATCCGCCAAAAGACAGCCTTTGTCTTCCAGCATTACAATCTCTTTGCCAATAAAACAGCGCTTGAAAATATCCTAGAAGGACTGGTTGTAGCTCGTAAGATTCCAAAAGAAGAGGCCATCCAACGGGCAGAATCAGCCCTTGAAAAAGTTGGTCTCCTCGCTTACAAGGATTACTATCCTTCTCAATTGTCAGGGGGCCAGCAGCAACGAATCGGAATCGCGCGTGCCATCGCAGTGAAACCAGACGTGATCTTGCTGGATGAGCCGACTTCAGCGTTAGACCCAGAGTTGGTCGGTGACGTCTTAGATGTCATGAAGCAATTGGCTCAAGAAGGAGTGACCATGGTTGTCGTAACCCATGAGATGGGATTTGCGCGTGATGTAGCCAACCACGTTATCTTTATGGATGGCGGACACATCATCGAAGAAAACGAACCCCATGAATTCTTCAACAGTCCAAAAGAAGAACGAACCAAACAATTCCTTTCACGGATTTTATCCGATGCCACTTATAGCGTCGAATACATGATTTAACAAGAGACACACCCAGTAAGGGTGTGTTTTTTAGGTTCTGGAAAAAATTTTTAAAAATTGACTCATTTTTTAAAAATCATTACGAATAATATAAGTGAGAGGGAAATATGATTGATAAAAAACAAGGATTTGTACTACTATTCTTATTAACTTTGTTTCTAGGCGGTTGCAGTCTATTTACGGATAAAGCTGCTGAGAGAAGGGAAATGATTCAGATCGCAGAAAGCACGAAAATGGAGCGAGCGATAAAACACTTGTTAATCGGTATCGATCCGAAAGCTTTCACTTCAGAAGGTGTCATTCACTCCTATACCCTGATAAAAGGTGAATTGGAATACAATCCAATGGGAGGGATGAATGTCACTCTCGTTATCAATGGCGATAAAAAGTTAACGATCGATACGACTGTTCAAATGGAAGATTCAGGACAGTTCGAAGTAGGTTGTTATGGTATTTCAGCAAAATTAGATGATCTGTTAAGTAAAGCAGAAGAGACTGGGAAATAAACTCATTCAGGTAAATACCCCTAATATAGGAAAATAGAAACATTTCTGAATCAAAGTTGGTATGTTACATCAATAGCTAGTGCTTGTAACGATTTGGCAACATTTTTTAACAAAAGTAACATTTCAGGTATGAATAGAATTTTGTATAATAAATTCTAAGAAACCTGAAGAAAGAATGGGAAGAAGATGAAAAAAAGTAACTTAATTGTGTTGATAATGGTAGTATTTAGCCTGAGCTTAGGAGGATGTAGCTTTTTTAATGGACAATCTGCCAAGAAACAAGAAATGATTCAAATCGCAGAGAGTAAGAAGATGAAAGTGGCGATTGAAAATATGTTGAAGGATATTGATCCTGAAGCATTAACTCCGCAGGGGAAAATACACTCGTATAAAATCTTGGAAAATCAATTGGAATACAATCCAATGGGTGGGATAGAATGTATATTTGGAAGTCAATAATGATGAAAAACTAACTATTGATACGACTGTTCATATGGAAGATTCGGGAGAATTTGAGGCTGGAAGTTATGGTATTTCTGCAGAGTTAAGTCGATTACTGAGGGGAGATGAATATGGTAAATAACACAAATTTTTCAGACAGACAGCATGTAGAAGCATCATTAATTGAATATAGATCATTAAAATTAGGAAAAAATCAAAAAATTAAAGAAGGTAGTGAATATGTTGGCAATGTTTCTCATATTTATGATAGTGTAAATGGCAATGAAGAACAGGTCTTCGTACTGACGGATAGTGGCAAGGGTGTTGAACAAGATCCAGTCCCCTATACTGTTTCTGATGAAGAACGTGCCCAAATCCATGACGTGACTGTCTTGATGAAGGGATCTGAAACTGAAATAAATACACAAAAATTACTCCATGATACATATACGGATTGGGTAAAGACAGATTTGCCAGCAGCTTCCAATATTTTGAACCCTGGTGGTGCGAGCGAGTATGCAACAGAATATGCGAAGAATTATGCGCGAGATAAGGCTAAGGATAGTTTTAATAATTTTGTAGAAGCTTTTGAAGATGCGGTTGTTCCTAATTCTGTTATACTTCCTCCGGAGGCCACGCCCTTAGGTAGGTTTATGAAAAAAGCGCTGGACAATCCTGTTAGCAATTTCATACAGGAAAAAGCATCAGATGCGGTCGGCCTTTTGCAGAAAGAACAGCTGTAGAACAGGTTAAATTTCCTGCTTTAGTTGGAGCTGCTTTTTTAAAAAAATACAATGATGAAAACGGTACTTTCCCGCCTCCGCAGTTTAAAGATGCTGCAGCTCATTTGAAAGAGGTGATCCGAAAATATCCCAATGCCAAGATTGATCTATACGGTCACTCTCTGGGTTCTATGAATATTCAGTATGCGCTTGCCTGTTTGACGGAGGAGGAAGCTTCTCATATTGGGACTGTCCATCTATACAATGGTCCTAATGCCTATTCCATCTTAACACCCGAGCAAAAAGCGCGTATAGATTCGCTGAAGTACAAAATCTACAACCACATTGACCATAAAGATTTGGTTAGCTTGGGCTATCAGGATTCTGGAAGCAAGGAATCCAGTGGGATTGTCAAGCACCTCAAAACTAAGAATTTGATAAATACGGGCCTGCAGCACATGATGCATGGTTATATCTATGATAAGGATGGGAATTTGGTTCTTGAAAAGGGAACGGAAGCCATCACTCGGAAGGAAATCATTGAAGAGCGGATGAAGGTTTACTATCGCCTAAAGGATAAATTACAAAAAACAGGTGGTGGACTGAGCTCAGGTGAACGGATTTATCTTGATGCTTTGCAGGCGCGCTTGGCTTCTGATGAGCTGATTCGAGTAGTGGATGAAGGGCTGGAGCAAGCTCAGAAATCTAAGGTACAACTGGATACAGATTTAGAAGCTTTGGAGAAAGTATTACAGACCGTTCCGAAAGGCTTCATTCTCAATCTTTCCGAAGTAGAAGAGGCCTATGCACAGGCTGGTGCAACAAGGCAAACAGTTGTCACTGAAGTAAGAGAAAGGTTTGACAATCGTTTGGCTGCATATCAGTCCTTTTCGAATGAATTCCATGCTTTAAACGAGCAAGTGAATGCAGGAATTGAGCTCTTAAAAACAAAAGATCAAGAAATAGCAGGAGAAATGAACCAGTGGGAACAACTAGCTTATTAATTTCATCTACTCTTTCAAAAAAGGAAAAGAAACTAGATCACTTGGAAAGAGAGTTCCAAAAAGCGCGCTTGGAGCTAGATGAAAAGCGTTGCCTAGTGGAAAGAAAACAGCAGCTCTTCACCCAGATGCTGGAAGAAGAGTATGCGATGGCAGCTTCCTTCTTACAAGAGCAGGAAGTTGATAACAGTTGTGGATGGGAGTCCCTCCATCGCTGTATCGAAGAGTATGATATCGAAGCTAGAGAAGCTGCACAAGTAGCTTTAAAACAGATCGAAATCGAGGAAGAGAATTTATGGCAATCCTACCGGAAAGATAGACGCCAACTGGAAGAGGAGTTTGCACAAGATAAAGTTTCATAGTATAGAAGAGGAGGAAGTATGGGTGATAGTCCAGTCAAAGATTTCTTTGATTTAGATATGAAAGATAAAATGAGGATCATCGAAAGCCGAAAGAAACTTGAAAAAGATTTAATCCGTGTTGTCTATGCGCCCGTTTTATTGACCTGCAAGGCAGGAGTTGAGAAACGTTACAATGATGGCTTGACTGCGATTGCAACAGTAGCCGAAGAAGACGTCCAGGTCGTTGGAAAGCAACTGGATCAGTCCATGGTGGGTCAATTTGCTAAAAATGTACAGACGGTTATTCAAGAAAAAGCTGGTAAATTTAAATCTATCTAGCCAAGAACTTCTATTTAAATATGGAATCTGGAGTGACTCCAGATTTTTTTAATAAATTTTAAAAATTATGTAAAAAAGTGTTGACAAAGAATTCAGTCTGCGTTATAATAATTTATGTAAACAAAAAGAGGTTGAAAAAACCTGCTGGTTTACAAGATCAATAGTGGAAAGGAGATGGTGATATGCTATTTCCAAAATTAAGACAACTAATTGATAAAAGGAAAAATAGAAACTGTTAGCCTGTAGGGCTATTATTAAATAAATGAATTAAAATTATGTAAACAATTAATTAGCAGCCAATTGGTCTGCTAATTTTCAAGAATGAATTAAAATTATGTAAATTAGAGGTATACAATATGAATAACAACTTTAACAATATGGATGATCTTTTCAATCAACTAATGGGAAACATGGGTGGTTTTCGTTCTGAAAGCCGTCGCTACATGATTAATGGTCGTGAAGTGACACCAGAAGAATTCGCTATCTACCGCCAAACTGGTCAACTTCCAAATGAAGGAAGTGAGCAAGTGCAACACCATCAAGGTAAAGGAATGAAACAAGATGGGATCCTTGCAAAACTTGGTCGCAACTTGACCGAAGAAGCTCGTGAAGGAAAATTGGATCCAGTCATCGGACGTAATAAAGAAATTCAAGAAACTGCTGAAATCTTGTCTCGTCGTACCAAGAACAACCCTGTCCTTGTAGGGGATGCCGGTGTTGGTAAAACAGCAGTTGTAGAAGGTTTGGCACAAGCTATTGTGAACGGGGATGTTCCAGCTGCTATCAAGAATAAAGAAATCATCTCGATTGATATTTCTGGTCTAGAAGCTGGTACGCAATACCGTGGTAGCTTTGAAGAAAATATTCAAAATCTTATCCAAGAAGTCAAAGCTATGGGAAATGTTATTCTCTTCTTTGATGAAATCCATCAAATCCTTGGTGCAGGTAGCACAGGTGATGGTCAAGGATCTAAAGGTCTTGCGGATATCATCAAACCTGCTCTTTCACGTGGGGAATTGACAGTCATTGGGGCAACTACTCAAGATGAATACCGTAACACACATCTTGAAGAATGCGGCTCTTGCTCGTCGTTTCAACGAAGTGAAAGTCAATGCTCCATCAGCTGAAGATACTTTCAAGATTCTCCAAGGGATCCGTGATCTTTATGAAAAACACCACAATGTCATCTTGCCAGATGAAGTTTTGAAGCGACGGTTGATTATTCGATCCAATACATTCCACAACGTAGCTTGCCTGATAAGGCCATTGACTTGGTCGATGTGACGGAGCTGCTCACTTGGCGACCCAACATCCAGTAACAGATGTCCATGCTGTGGAACATGAAATTGAAGAAGAAAAAGCTAAACAAGAAAGCTGCAGTTTGCTAAAGAAGATTACGAAGCAGCTCTTAATGCAAAAGTTCGTATCGAAGAACTTGAAAAGAAAATTGAAAACCATACGGAAGACCATAAAGTAACGGCAACAATCAACGATGTGGCTGAATCTGTAGAACGGATGACGGGTATTCCAGTGTCACAAATGGGTGCAACTGATATCGAACGTTTGAAAGATATGGGTCGCCGTTTGCAAACTAAAGGTTATCGGTCCAAGATAAAGCCGTTGAAGCAGTGGCACGTGCCATCCGTCGGAACCGTGCAGGATTTGACGAAGGGGAACCGCCCAATCGGTAGCTTCCTCTTTGTAGGTCCGACTGGTGTTGGTAAAACTGAGTTGGCTAAACAATTGGCTCTTGATATGTTCGGAACCAAAGATGCCATCATCCGTTTGGATATGTCAGAATACAGCGACCGTACAGCCGTTTCTAAATTGATTGGTACAACAGCTGGTTATGTTGGTTACGATGACAACAGCAATACCTTGACAGAACGTGTTCGCCGTAACCCATACTCAATCGTCCTTCTTGACGAAATTGAAAAGGCGGACCCTCAAGTGATCACCCTTCTCCTTCAAGTTTTGGATGATGGTCGTTTGACTGATGGTCAAGGGAACACTGTAAACTTCAAGAACACTGTTATTATCGCCACTTCAAACGCAGGTTTTGGCTATGAAGCTAACTTGACAGAAGATGCGGATAAACCAGAACTCATGGATCGTTTGAAACCTTACTTCCGTCCAGAATTCTTGAACCGTTTCAACGCTGTTATTGAATTCTCACACTTGAGCAAGGAAGACCTTTCTAAGATTGTTGATTTGATGTTGGTAGATGTCAATAAGACCCTTTCTAAGAAAGAAATCGACTTGGCAGTGAGCGATGCGGCTAAAGAATACATGACTGAAGAAGGTTATGATGAAGTGATGGGTGTTCGTCCACTCCGTCGGGTAGTTGAACAACAAATCCGTGACAAAGTCACAGACTTCCACTTGGATAACTTGGATGCCAAACATCTCGAAGCAGACATGGAAGATGGTGTCCTTGTGATCAGAGAAAAAGACACAAAGAAGGAAGAAAACGCTGATAAACAAGCAGATTAAGGCGAATTAGTTTGTAGAAAATAGAGACTGCTATCATATAGCAGTCTTTATTTTTTCTTCCCACCTGGGGGAAATTATTCGCCGTATAAGGCCAAAATCCCCCTATTTGGGGCAAAAAAACATCAATAATTAGTGAAATTAATCCAATTTGAGCAAAATTATTAATAAATAAAGAAAATAAGTATATAATCTATACAAGAATAAAATTTGAGGAATGGAAGTAAGATGAGCAATACAATTGATATCTACTCAACTCCCGAATACAGAAAAGTGGAAGCCGTTGTTCAACTGATGGTTGACGGTCGCTTGACGAGCTATCGTGTCGCAACTGAAACAAACATCAGCAAAATGAGCTTGGCGACTTTGACGAAGGGAACGAGTAAAATCAAAAATATTACCTATCAAACGGCTTTGGCCTTGATTGATTGGTATGATGAGAATCATGAAAAGTATGGCATTACGATTGACTAGTCAGTAGCCCACTTTTCGTGGTTTTTTTCTTTTTCATCAAAACTTGCCTCCTCTCTGAGACTGGAGCCTGATTTTGCTTGAAGAGGATGGGAAAACTTGAAAAGACGGGCGAAATTTGATATAGTATAGCATATATGAAAATTAAAGGAGAAACATATGCAAGGCGGAAGTTTGCTAATTATGCTCGTTCTTATGGTCGGTTTGATGTACTTCATGAGCCGTAGCCAAAAGAAACAGTACCAAAAACGGATGGAAAGTTTGAATAAACTTCAAAAAGGAAATGAAGTCATCACGATTGGTGGCTTGTACGGAACCATCGATGAAGTCGATACAGATCCGCAAGACCGTTGTCTTGGATGTTGATGGTGTCTACCTGACCTTTGAATTGGGAGCGATCAAAACAGTTCTTCCTGTATCAGAAGGAATCTCAGCTACTGCGACAGAAGGTGCTAGCTCAGATGCTGATTCAGCCATCGAAGAATAATCATCAAAGAAGAGGCAAGGGCCTCTTTTTTGGTGGGCAAATAGGACGATGTGATGAAGGAAAGTCCTGCTGGTTCAAAAAAGAGGCCAGAGTCCCTATTTTATGGGGATTTATGGTATAATGAAGCGATAAATATTAAAATAGGTAGAAAAACATGTTTCGTTTTAAGAAAAAAGAAAAAATCGAGATACCTTTAGAAGTCCCGAAACACATTGGGATCATTATGGATGGCAATGGTCGCTGGGCGAAAAAGCGGATGCAACCGCGCGTCTTCGGTCATAAGGCGGGGATGGAAGCTCTCCAAGAAGTGACGATTGCAGCAAAAAATATGGGGGTTCAGGTCTTGACGGTCTATGCCTTTTCTACGGAAAACTGGACACGCCCTGAAGATGAAGTCAAGTTCATTATGCACTTGCCGGTCGAGTTTTATGATCGTTTCGTCCCCGAATTGCATCGCAACAATGTCAAGATTCAAATGATCGGTGATACCAAGAAATTACCAAAAGAAACGCTGGAGGCTTTGGAAAGAGCAGAAGCGATGACCCATCTCAATACGGGCTTGATCCTGAATTTCGCACTCAATTATGGTGGACGTGCAGAGATCACTCAGGCTGTGAAGCAGATCGCGCAAGAAGTCTTGGATGCGAAGTTCAGTCCAGAAGATATCACAGAAGAGATGATCGCAGATTCACTCTATACTGAGAGTTTGCCACGTGTCCTAAGGGATCCAGATTTGATTATTCGTACCAGCGGAGAGATCCGTTTGAGTAATTTCCTTCCTTGGCAGGCTGCTTATAGCGAGTTGTATTTCACAGATGTGATGTGGCCAGATTTTGGAGAGGAAGCACTACGAAGTGCCATAGTAGAATATAGCCATCGCCATCGGAGATTTGGTGGTGTTTAGGAGAAGATGATGACGAAAGATTTACAAAAACGTGTGATTTTTGGAGGAATTGCCCTGCTCTTTTTCATTCCAACAGTAATGGTTGGAGGGGTGTTCTTCCAGATTGTGATTGGCTTGATCGCCATGCTAGGGGTTCATGAATTGCTCAAGATGAAGGGGCTTGAGACAGCGACTTTTGAAGGAGCGCTAGCCATGTTAGCGGCCTTCGTCCTGACTTTGCCGATCGAGGACTACCTCCCTTACCTTCCAGCAGATGGCAATATGATTGCCTATGGTTTGGTTGTCTTGATTCTCATGGGGACAACTGTTCTTGCTCAGAATTATAATTATGAAGATGTGGTCTACCCCATTGCGTCCAGCTTTTATGTTGGACTTGGCTTCCATTCCTTAGTAGATGCGCGAATCGCTGGTATTGATAAGGTTTTGTTAGCCCTCTTTATTGTCTGGGCTACAGATTCAGGTGCTTATCTGGTAGGAAGTCGGTTTGGGAAACGCAAGCTCATGCCTGCGGTTTCTCCTAATAAAACGATTGAAGGCAGTCTTGGAGGGATCTTGTCTGCAGTTGCGGTAACTGTGATCTATATGATCGTGGATCGTTCTGTGGCGGGTGGACATGGTTTTCTTGCTATGATCTTCTTTACCATCCTCTTTAGTATTGCAGGTCAGTTTGGAGATCTGGTAGAGAGCGCGATTAAACGCCACTTCGGTGTGAAAGATTCTGGGAAATTTATTCCAGGACATGGTGGTGTTCTAGACCGCTTTGATAGTTTGATTTTTGTCTTTCCCTTGATGCATTTCTTGGGCTTATTCTAAGACAGAAGTGATAGAAAGGAAACCACATATAGAACGATGCAGTTTATTGCCTTTATTGTTATTTTTGGAGTGATCGTTCTCGTTCACGAGTTTGGTCATTTCTATTTTGCAAAAAAATCGGGCATCCTGGTGCGAGAATTCTCGATCGGGATGGGTCCCAAGATCTTTGCCCATATTGGTCAAGATGGAACAGCTTATACGATTCGCATTCTACCTTTAGGTGGCTATGTGCGTATGGCTGGCTGGGGTGAGGATACAACTGAGATTAAAACCGGAACGCCTGTCAGCTTGACGCTAAATGAGGCTGGCAAGGTTGTCCGGATCAATCTTTCAGGAAAGAATCTGGATCAGACAGCCCTTCCTATGAATGTCACCCAGTTTGACTTTGAAGACAAACTGGAAATTACGAGCTTGGTTCTCGATGAGACCAAGACCTATGATGTCGATCATGATGCGACTATTGTTGAGGAAGATGGGACAGAAGTGCGGATTGCGCCGAGAGATGTTCAGTATCAGAATGCCAGCATTTGGGGACGGTTGATCACCAACTTTGCGGGTCCTATGAACAACTTTATCCTCAGTATTGTCGTCTACTCACTTCTAGCTTTTATGCGTGGTGGTGCGATTGACTACTACAGCAACAATGTTCAGGTGGCACCCGATGGGGCGCTGGCTAAGGTCGGTGTCAAAAGCAATGTTCAGATCCTTCAAGTCAACAACGATACCGTTAGCAACTGGGATGAGTTGACAAATGCTGTGGAGAAGGCAACCAAGGATAGCAAGACGGCTCCTGAATTGACCCTGAAAGTCAAGACAGACGGCCAAGAAAAAGAAGTCAAAGTGAAGCCAACCAAGTCAGGAAATCGTTACTATCTGGGTGTGACAAACGGCCTTAAGACAGGATTTGTGGATAAACTCTTGTCTGGTTTTACAGATACCTGGAATACAGCGACTCGGATTTTGGGAGCTTTGAAAGATATCATTTTCCACTTTAGTCTCAATAAACTGGGTGGCCCGGTCGCTATCTACAATGCCAGCTCACAAGCTGCTCAATTAGGGATTCCGGCAGTCTTGTCACTTATGGCCATGCTCTCCATTAATATTGGGATCTTCAATCTAATCCCG
The DNA here is from genome assembly GCA_047241705.1 of Streptococcus sp. GTDB lineage: Bacteria > Bacillota > Bacilli > Lactobacillales > Streptococcaceae > Streptococcus. The sequence continues at coordinate 341,331 of JBKTJB010000001.1, read as the reverse complement.
ATTCCGGCTTTGGATGGTGGGAAAATCTTGATCAATTTGATCGAGGTCGTCCGGAGAAAACCATTAAAACAAGAAGTAGAAACCTATATGACGCTTGCAGGTGTAGCTATAATGGTTATTTTGATGATTGCTGTCACCTGGAATGATATTATGAAATTATTTTTGAAATAGAAAAGGATATTGTCCATGAAACAAAGTAAAATGTTGATTCCAACGCTTCGCGAAATGCCAAGCGATGCTCAAGTCATTAGCCATGCTTTGATGTTGCGTGCAGGTTATGTTCGCCAAGTCTCAGCTGGTGTCTATTCTTATCTGCCATTAGCAAATCGAGTGATTGAAAAAGCAAAAGGCATCATGCGCCAAGAATTTGAAAAAATTGGAGCAGTAGAAATGCTAGCTCCAGCCCTTTTGAGTGCGGATCTCTGGCGTGAATCTGGTCGTTACGAAACTTACGGGGAAGACCTTTATAAGTTGAAAAACCGTGAAGGCTCTGACTTTATCTTGGGTCCAACTCACGAAGAAACCTTTACCGCTATTGTGCGCGACTCAGTAAAATCTTACAAACAATTGCCGTTGAATCTCTACCAAATTCAACCAAAATACCGCGATGAAAAACGCCCACGGAACGGTCTTCTTCGGACCCGTGAATTCATCATGAAAGATGGTTACAGTTTCCATGCCAACTACGATAGCTTGGATGTCACTTATGATGAATACAAGGCAGCTTATGAGCGGATCTTCACCCGCAGTGGCATTGACTACAAGGCTATCATCGGTGATGGTGGTGCCATGGGCGGAAAAGATAGCCAAGAGTTTATGGCTGTTACGCCTGCTCGTACAGACTTGGACCGTTGGGTTGTTTTAGACAAATCAGTGGCTTCCTTTGATGAGATCCCAGCAGAAGTCCAAGAAGAAATCAAAGCAGAATTGCTCAAATGGATGGTCTCTGGTGAAGATACCATTGCCTATTCAAGTGAATCAACCTATCTTGCGAACTTGGAAATGGCTACTAACGAATACAAGCCAAGTAACCGTGTCGTAGCAGAAGAAGAAGTGAAACGCGTGGAAACACCAGGTGTCAAATCGATTGATGAAGTAGCTGCATTCTTGGATGTTCCAGAAGAAGCTACTATCAAGACTTTGGTTTACATTGCAGATGGTGAGCCTGTTGTTGCCCTTCTTGTAGGTAATGATCAGCTCAATGAAGTGAAGTTGAAAAACCATCTTGGCGCAGATTTCTTTGAACCTGCAACCGAAGTGGAAGTGAAAGAATTATTAGGAGCAGATTTTGGCTCTCTCGGTCCAGTTGATCTTCCTGAAAATGTTAAGATTATCGCAGACCGCAAGGTACAAGACAGCCGTAATGCAGTAGTCGGTGCCAATGAAACAGGCTACCACTTGACTGGTGTCAACCCAGGACGTGACTTTACTGCAGAATACGTGGATATTCGTGAAGTTCGTGAAGGCGAAATCTCACCAGATGGGAAAGGGGTCTTGAACTTTGCACGTGGGATCGAAATCGGTCACATTTTCAAACTCGGCACACGCTACTCAGCTAGCATGGGAGCAGATGTCTTGGACGAAAACGGTCGTGCGGTTCCAATCATCATGGGCTGCTACGGAATCGGTGTCAGCCGTCTTCTTTCAGCCGTTATGGAGCAACATGCACGACTCTTTGTCAATAAGACTCCAAAAGGGGAATACCGTTACGCTTGGGGAATTAACTTCCCTAAAGAATTGGCGCCATTTGATGTGCATTTGATTCCAGTCAATGTTAAGGATGAAGCAAGCCTTGCTTTGACTGATCGGATCGAAGAAGCCTTGGTGAATAAAGGCTACGAAGTCTTGGTGGATGACCGAAATGAACGCGCTGGTGTCAAATTCAGCGATAGTGATTTGATTGGGCTTCCAATCCGCGTAACAGTTGGTAAGAAAGCAGCTGAGGGCATCGTAGAAGTGAAAATCAAAGCGACAGGAGATACCATCGAAGTTCATGCGGACAATCTCCTTGAAACCCTTTCAATCTTGAACAAATAAGAAAAAGCTTTCTGAGCTCTCACCAGTGTGGTGATGAAACTCAGGAAGCTCTTTTTATTTTTCTTCTTTGATGCCTTGATCTTTGAAATAGGTAAAGAGATCTTGAGGTTTTGCCTTTGAGGTATTTCAACATGGTAGTGTTGGTTTCTTCCCCTTGATCAGCCAGTAATTTCACAAAATCTTCCTTTTTCATTTGAGTAAAATCAACATGCATAACGTTTGTATAGGTCTGTTTATCATCAGCGATTTTGATGCTTGTGTTGATTCCAGCTTGTCCGTTAACACCGTGTTTGGAATTTGCTTTATCAGCTTCTTCTTGATAGACTTCCTTCAATTCAGCGACATCTGATTTTGCATATCTTCCGGTATTGGTGCAACTCCCATGATGGTCATGGAAACAATCTCATCATTTTTGTAGCCAATTTGAATTTTGTTTTGGTGGTGATCGCCGAGGTCGCTAACAAAGGTCTTGGTTTGGACTTGCTCCTTTTTGGTTTGAGTGGCTTCTTGCTTGGAAGAAGCGGCAGTAGTTCCTTTGCCTTGTTGGCCTTGGCTACAAGCGGTAAGAGCTAGTAGACAGACAGAGGCAAGTAGAAATTTTTTCATATATACTCCTTATAGGTTAATGGTGTTCGATCTTGTATGAAACAAGTTTTGAACAGGTTTCATTATACCATAAAAGTTTTAAAAATGAAAAAATATACAAAAATCTTCAAAATTTGCTTTTAAAAACACCTAAAATCAACAATTTTTATCTATGTGTTGAGTTAATATAAAAGGACAGAGTGTCTTCTTTTCTTCTCAGAAATAATACTAGTTGGAGACTACTGGGGCAAGGAATTCAGAAAATATATTACATATTTATGACAAAATGTTACACAATTGTAACAAAGTTACAATGTTTTATCAGTTAGCCCTCTAAACTTGACATTCTGGCAATATTTCATTAAGATATTTTTAAGTAAATAATACAAACAGGGAGCAAAAGGTAAAATATACAGTTATCTGGCATTTTACTAATTCGTACTAAAATGTATTGTTTATGAAAAAAATATAAGGGTATCAGCCCAAAAGGAGAAACATATGGCTCAAATTAAATTAACTCCAGAAGAACTACGTCAATCAGCACAACGCTATGCACAAGGTTCTCAAGAAATCGATCAAATCCTTAACACTTTGACTCATGAACAACAAGTCATCGACGCAAACTGGGATGGATCTGCATTTGATAGCTTTGAAGCACAATTCAACGAATTGTCTCCAAAAATCAAACAATTCGCTCAATTGTTGGAAGACATCAACGCTCAATTGATCAAAGTTGCTGATATCGTTGAACAAACTGACCAAGATATCGCTGCACAAATCCACTAAGATAGTCTTGGAGGTGATCTTACTTCTTGTAGGTAGATCACCCTTTTGTCTTTTGATATATAGAAAATAGGGGTTAGATTCTTAATTCCTAACCCCTATTTTGTATCTATGAATTAGAAAAAGGAAAAGGTATGGAAGTTAAAAATAAAAAATGGTTAAAATACATCGGTCAGAGTGCGGTTGTGCTCCTTTTGATGGGATCTGTAGTGGGTCTTTATACGACGGTTCAAAAGGACCAAAAGCAAAACGAAGCCAAGACCGTACAAACGACAGAAAACACCAAGCTTAATATTGCGGTTGTCAATGAAGACAAGGCGGTTAAACTGAATGATAAAGAATACAACCTTGGGGCTAGCTATGTAAAGAATATCGAGCGGGATAATTCGCAAAACTGGTCTGTACTCCCTCGTGGAGCTGCTGAGTCAGGGCTTGCAGATGGCAAGTACCAGTTGATGATTGTCATTCCAAGTGACTTCTCAGAGAAGGTCTTGGAAGTGAACGCGGTCAATGCAGAGAAGACCACGGTGACGTATAAGGTCAATGCGGCTGGGAATTCTCAGGTTGAAAACGAGGCCAATAAAGTCGCTAAAGATATCGTTTCAGACTTGAATAGCCAGTTGGTTGATATGTATATGGTTAGCATTTTGAGCAACCTTTATACAGCTCAAAAGAACGTGGAAACAAGTAACAAGATCCAATCGACCAACATTGGTTCATACCGGAGTAACTTATTGGATTCAGCTTTAGATTCGAAGAATATCTTCCCAAGTCTCTATAGCTTGTCTACGTCTTCTGTCGAGTCGAATAATGCCTTGAAGACAGTCCTTGAGTCTTATACACAGGCTTTTGATCAATTGACCCAATCTCAGGATCAGTACGGTCAAAACTTCGACACATTGATCAAACAACGCTCTGAGGATAAAATTAGCCATGAAGAGTTCATGAATCAGCTGATGTCTATGAACCAGTCTGTTGTCAGTGAAAAGACCCAAGAGTTGTATAAGAATCTACAACAAAACCAAGAAGCGATTACTAAACAATTGAGTCAGCCAACTGAAACAGAAGGAGATTCTTCAGGGACCAAGACCTATGCAGGCTTGACAAAAGATGTGAATGATCGTGTGGCAGACCTCGAAAAAGGGATCAAGGCAGAACGCGACAAATTAGATGAGCACGAAAAGAACATTGAGTCTTCTGTAAAAGGAAGATCCTTGACTACTATGGTCTAAAGGAAGGAGACAAAGTCACTCTTCGTACCTTGCTTGGAAAGCCAAAAATCGAAACTATCAGCAAGGCTCGAGATAAAGCGGATGATGACATTCGTCAAGCAATTGAAAAACTTCCGTCTTTAGATCCTGCTAGTCTTAATCTGAATAAGTATGGAAATCTCAACGCAGCGATTGATTTTGATAGTGCTTTTGCTGGTACGAAGGGGCAAGCAAAAGGGAATGCCGATGAATTAAAACGATTGGCTGCAGAAGTGGATGCCAAATCAACGGCAGTTGCGGATGTCCTCAATGCTAAATCTGGAAAACAGAAAGTTAGTATTCATGTCCCTGCAGGGGTCAAGGTTGATACTTGGACCTATGATGGACAGACTTATGCAGGTGGTGGTGAGCAGGAAGTCGAACTGAAAGATGGCAAACAAATTCAAATTCACCTCGTTGAAGATGGAGGAGCTATGCCAAGCGCGATTGATGTTGAAGTTCTTGTGAATGGAGTTTCTTCAACCAGTGTGACCGTATCTGCAGATGATTTGAAAACAGCTGTAGCTAACTATGCATCGAAAGCTAGTGAAATCGCCCTGGATTATCAACGAGCGGGAGCATTGATCGATGCCTACTATCCAAAAGATGAAAAGGAAAATCGTCATTCGCTCTATGATCCGATCGAAGATATGGATTTGACAGATGCTTTGGTCGATGTCGTGAAGGCTGCCGTTTCAAGTAACATGAAGGATTACCGTAAGAGTATTGAAACGGATGAATCTGGGGATGCAACGAAGAGTGTGAAAGCCCAGTTAGATGGTACCCTTAAACAGTTGCAAGACTTGGGACCACAATTGCAGGCAAATCTTCAAGCAATCGAAAACACCAACAAGGATCTAACCCAAAATATCAACGATCAATTGAAGCAGTATGCAGACCTTCAAAAACGCTTAGAAGCTATCTCAGCTGCACAAGAAACAGTGACACAGGCTCAAACCAAGACCGATGCAGATTTGTCAGCTCTTGGTTCTGAATACACGTCATTATTGAGCTCGACAGAAGGCGTTAAGAGCTCATCTCGTAGCAATGTAGAAGCTGCTAACTCTACCAATGAAATCTTTAGTCAATTGAACAAAGAATTGGAAAAAGCCCAAGGCAATACAGAGAAATTGTCTAGCAATGCAGAGAGTTTGATGGGTGAATTCGACAAGGAATTGTCTGAAAATGGGAACTTCGTCGAAGCCTTCCGTAAGGTCTTCAACAATGCCTATGAAAACGGAGTACCGAATGAAGTCTTGCTTGACTTCTTGTCAAACCCAGTTGCAGAAAAATCTTCTTCTGTGAAAGCGACCATCAACGTCTACCGTCCATTTATCTGGATCTTTATGTTGGAAGTCTTGAGCCTCTTCACAGCTTATCTCTTTGCGACTCAGCCAATCATTCGTAAGGTTAAGGATCGTTTCAAATTGGATCGTTTGCAAGAATCAGATCTCTTGTCTGTTGGTGTCCTTGTGGGACTCTCTCTCATCCTTGGACTGGTGATCGGAATGATTTCAAGTATTCAACTCTCTGTTGGTCGTGAATATGTACCTTCATGGGTATTCTTAGCGGTTCTAGCAAGTTTTGTCTTGGTACAACTGCAATACCTCCTCTTGAAACACTTCCGTGTGATTGGAATGGGACTGGCCTTCTTCATGTTAATCAGCTATGTCTACCTATCAAGCGCGATCGGAACGACCGCGACCTTGTCAGGCCTTCCAGCACTGGTGAAAAATGTCAACCTCCTTTCTATTTTAGAAGGACAGTTTGCGGGTTACTTTGATGGACAAACAGCCGGTATCGGCGTCTTCTTCGGATTGTTGGTCTTCTTCGGCCTTTTGGCTGTTGCCAATATCTTCATTCCAAAGAAGTTTACTCAAACAAAGGAAATTGAATCAAGCTTATGAAAAAAATGATGTATCTTCTCTTTGTCTTTAGTCTCTTGCCAGTAGTTGTTGTTTCTGCAGATGATTTTATTGATAATCGTCTGCAGGTCAACAACTCACGTTTGGAGACAGAAGAGGAAAAGACACTCGGGGGCCAATTGGATGCGACTGAGTCTCTTTTCAATGAGAAGGATCAGAAAAAATTAGCAGATGAAAAACGCAAGCAAGAGAAACAATTGACCGATTCAGACGGCCAGTTGTTTTCTGCTATAAAGGGAAAAGAAAAACAGGGCCTGAAGCGGACCTGTTCCAGCCTGAAAATCAAAAATTATCTAAATTTGAGATCAATGTGGAGGACAATTCGGCCAGTTTGGCGGATTTTATTCCAGCCTTGCAAATGCTGGCTTGGAGTGCCCTTCTCTTTGGAATTGCTGGCTATATTTCTTATCGAATCTATAGAAAAGAGGCCTAAATGGACCAACATATCAATGTCACCTTCCGTATAAATGGGGCAAGCCATGACCTCCGGATCCCGACGCGGATGGAGGTGCGACGCTTGATTCGGGAATTGGATCAGATCTTTGGGTCTGCCATGGAGCCTAGAAGCAAGTATCAATTGCGCGTGGTAAATAAGGGCATCTTGCTGGATGAAGGCAAGGTGGTACAAGAGTATCCGATCACGAGTGGTGATCTGATCGAGATTGAGGAGTGGTAAGGTGAAAGAAGAACAATTTACACTGGAAGAACAAGTCTTCCGTTTTGAAAAAGAAGAAACGAGCTGGCGACTGGACCTCAAGCGTTCAGAAGTGGATAGTCAGGATTTACGCAATTTATGGATTTTGGATCTCCATCATCCCCTGTTTTTAGAGCAAAGTATGACGGCCGATCAAGACCAGATTCATCTGACCTATCAGACAGACGCGCTAGGCTTGAGTGCAGAAGAAATCAAAGAATTACCCGTATCAGACCGTCTGCGTCTAGCCATCAATGTCTTGGATTTGGCGCCAGCATTGGAGCTTCCAGTGACCTTTATGTTGCATCCCGTCAATTTGTTTGTGACCAAGGATGCGCAAGTCAAAATTGCCTACCGTGGGGTTCCAGGAATGATGGTACCACGCAAGTGGGATCAGGTCGAATTCTTACGCCAAGCTAAGTGTTATGCAGTCACTCTTTTTGGTGACTGGGACTTCATGGAGCTCTATCAAGGCACACTTGAATTAGAAGACTTACCAGATTTCTTGGTGGAAATCCGTGATCGCAGCTAGCCTAGAAGAAATGAAGATGCTCTTAGAAAAAGCCTATCAAGAGCGTAAGGAAGAAGAAGAAAAGACCTTGACCTTGGTATCAAGCCGTCAACATCGCATCTTTAAGCTGGCAACCGTTTGGCTTTCAGCTGTGGTCGCTCTCTTACTCTTGCCATTGATCTATTTGGTCTTTTTCCAAGCACCCTTTAAAGAAAGGTTGCTCCAAGCGGATACTGCCTTTCTCAAGGTGGACTACACTGGCGTCATCGATGAGTTGGATGGGGTCGCACCAAGCAGTCTTCCGATGACACAGAAATATGAGTTGGCGACTTCTTATTTGCAAGGCTTGAATTTCTCAGAGGACCAAAAGAAGGTCATCCTTAACAACGTCACGCTCAAGTCAGACAGTCTCTATCTCCACTACTGGATCTATATCGGCCGTCATGACTTTACCCAAGCCTTGGATACAGCTAAGCGGATCGACGATTCAGACTTGATCATCTATGCTCTTCGCAAAGAAATCAAGGCGACACGTGATAGCGAAAAACTCTCTGGTGAACAGCGCGAGAAGAAACTCTCTGAGTTAGAAGGCGAATATAAGAAATACTGGGATGCTCGCTCAGAACTCTTGGAGGCAGAAACGGATGAAACCAAAGCATCCACTAGCCACTCAGGAACTCCTGTGTCTACAGAAAGCTCCTCTACAGAGACCTCGTCTTCTACAACCGCAAGCTCAAGTGAGTCTGGCGAACACAAGGAGTAGTCTATGAAAAAACGTATCATACTCTATAAAAAAGGTTTTCGCTATGAGCTAGCACTAGAAGAAGGGAAGACAGCAACCGTATCGAATCAAGAAACGGCTCAGTTGACCATTTCTTCTCAAGAACATCCCCTTCATTTCCAATGGAGTCAGGGAGAAATCTTTTACCAATATGGGGAAGACAAAGGCGTGCTACAAAATAGCAAGATCCTTGGAGATGTGGTCTGCTACTTAGCGACAGGGGAAGTCCATACCTATGAGCTGCTCGACAAGGAAGAAATCCTGGTAGCAGATGAACAGGGTGCGGATGTGCGCGTGCATTATCCAGTGCGCTTTCTCCTTGTGAAAAAAGACCAGACCTGGGCTTGCCAGCTCTTATCTGGGAAACTCTACCATAACCACAAACTCGTCACTGAAGCGACTGTTCCACTGGCTTTTGGAGATGAGCTGGCCATTGGAGATGTGACCTTTAAGCTCTATCCGGAAGAATTTGGCGTGGAAGGGACTGTTGAAGTAAGTCCTTATCTGGTACCGCGCTTGCATTCGCGTTACGACTTCTACAAGGACTACCCAGAGTACCACCGGTCTCCGCGGATCATCTACCGGAGCTCAGAAGACAAGATCTTGATCAATCCTCCGGGTGCGGAGCCCCAAAAACCTTCCGATGAACTCTTGAAGTTGATCATGCCACCCCTTATCATGGTTGGGGTGACCCTCTTGATCACCATTTTCCAACCGCGGGGGCTCTATATCATCGCGACGGTATCCATGTCGGTGGTCAGTGTTATCTTTTCGGTCCAAGGATTTTTCAAGAATCGTAAGAAATACAAAGAAGATAAGAAAGAGCGCGTGGAGCTCTACCATCTCTATCTTAAGGACAAGGCTAAGGACTTGGAACAGCTCTCTCGTAAGCAACGAGAAGGCATGTTTTACCATTTCCCAGCGATTGCAGACTTGACTAAGATGGTCAAACGCTATGACTCGCGGATCTACGAAAAAACACCGCTTCATTTTGACTTTTTGGCCTATCGTTTGGGCTTGGGCAAGGTTCCAACCAGCTACGAGCTCAAATATGGTCAGGAAGAGCGCAGTGGGAAGAAAGATGCCTTGGAAGAAGAAGGCTATGCCCTGTTCCAAGCTCACCAAAAGATTGACAATCTTCCGATTGTAGCTAGCCTTAATCGTGGTCCCGTGGGATATGTCGGCCCTCGTCCTATCGTGCTAGAGCAGTTGCAGCTTCTCGTTGCCCAATTGGCTGTCTTTCACTCTTACCATGATCTGACCATTATTCCGATCATTCCAGAAGAGGAAAAAGAAAGCTGGGATTGGATGCGCTGGTTGCCCCATGCGACCCTGCAAGACATGGAATGTCCGTAGCTTTGTCTACAATCAGCGGACACGCGATCAGGTCTTGAACAGTCTCAACCAAATCCTCCTGCACAAGCTGCAAAAGAGGAAGAAAAAGCCAATGACACCAAGATCTTCCACCCTCACTATGTGGTGCTCATCACCGATGAGACCTTGATTTTGGATCATGTCATCATGGAGTTCTTCCGTGAGGATCCGACAGAGCTGGGTTGCTCTATCATCTATGTGGCAGACGTGCTCTCATCTCTTTCTGAAAATATCCAAACGGTTATCTCCATCAAGGACCGCAACCAAGGGCAATTGCTCTTGCAAGAAGGGGTTCTTCGGGAGCTCGACTTCCGATTGGATCACTTCCTGAAGGATATGACAAGGAAGCTATCTCGCGTGGCCTTGCCCCACTGAAACATATCCAACAGCTTAAGAGCTCGATTCCGGACTCGGTGACCTTCCTTGAAATGTACCAGGCGGAAACGTTCAATGACCTCAAGGTCTTGAGTCGTTGGGAGAGCCATGCTCCTTACCAAAGTTTGGCCGTTCCGATCGGGTTGCGCGGTAAGGACGATTTGGTCTACCTCAATCTCCATGAAAAAGCCCATGGACCCCACGGTTTGATCGCAGGGACAACCGGTTCTGGTAAGTCTGAAACCATTCAGTCTTATATCTTGAGCCTTGCCGTCAACTTCCACCCACATGATGTGGCTTTCCTCCTCATCGACTATAAGGGTGGGGGAATGGCCAACCTCTTCAAGGATCTGCCTCACTTGCTGGGAACCATCACCAACTTGGATGGTGCCCAGTCTATGCGGGCCCTAGCCTCTATCAATGCGGAGATCCATCGTCGGGAGCGCCTCTTTGGCCAATATGGGGTCAACCATATCAACCAATACCAAAAGAAATTTAAACTGGGTGAAGCGACCGAACCGCTTCCTCACCTCTTCTTGATCAGTGATGAGTTTGCCGAACTCAAGGTCAACCAACCAGACTTCATCAAGGAGTTGGTCTCTATCGCGCGTGTCGGGCGTTCCCTCGGGGTACACCTGATCCTTGCGACGCAAAAACCTTCTGGGGTCGTGGATGACCAGATCTGGTCCAACTCCCGCTTCAAGCTAGCCCTCAAGGTGGCAGACCGTGGAGACTCCATGGAGATGCTACGGACAGCAGATGCGGCTGAAATCACCCAGACCGGTCGTGCCTACCTCCAAGTGGGGAACAACGAAGTCTATGAACTCTTCCAAACCGCTTGGTCTGGAGCAGACTACCAGCCTGAGAAAGATCAGCTAGGGATCGAAGACCATACCATCTACTTGATCAATGAACTGGGCCAATACGAAGTCCTCAACCAAGACCTCTCCGGTCTAGATATGGCAGAAGAAATCAAGGAAGTGCCGACAGAGCTAGATGTCATCGTGCAAGAAATCAACCACTTGCACCAACAAGAAGGCATCGCGGCTGTGGCCCAACCATGGTTGCCACCGCTCAAAGAGCGGATCACGCTGGATGAGTTGGACAAGGTCGTGCCGATCGAGGCTTGGCAAAAACGGACAGCTCCAAGCGTCCTAATCGGGGTCGCCGATATCCTCAAGCGCAAAAACAAGAAGCAGTCGCCATCGATCTGTCCAAAGATGGGAAATATCCTCCTTTACGGAAGTCCAGGGACAGGAAAGACGACTTTCCTACAGACAGTCGCTATGGATCTGGCCCGCAAGCAGAGCCCAGAAAATCTGACCATGTACCTGCTGGATTTCGGAACCAATGGTCTGGCGCCCTTGACTCAACTGCCACATGTGGCTGATAGCCTGCTGCTCGATCAGACGGAGAAAATCCAGAAATTCATCCGGATCATCAACCGCGAGTTGGATCGTAGGAAGAAGCTGCTTTCTGAGCATGGTGTCGGCACCATCGCCCTCTACCGTGAAGTGACCGGCAAGCAAGAGCCTACTATGGTCATCCTGATGGATAGCTATGAGTCCATGAAGGACGAGCCTTATGAGACTGACCTCTTCAAACTCTTCATGCGGATCTCTCGTGAAGGTCTCAGCATCGGTGTACACCTGATCATCACAGCTAGCCGTCAGAACAACCTACGGGCTCAGCTCTATTCAAACTTCAAGCACCAGCTGACCTTGCCACAAAATGATATCTCTGAAGTCCGTGGTATCGTGGGAGCAACCCCACTAGCATCTACCATGGAAGACATCAAGGGACGGGCTGCTCATGAAGCGTGACGAAGTCGATGTCGTCCAGTTCGCTCTACCAGTCGCAGGGGACAATGATATCCAAATCATCAACAACCTCCGCGACCAAGTCCAAAGTCTTAAAGAGATGTGGACGGGTCGCACCCCAGCAGGCATCCCAATGGTGCCAGATGAGTTGACAGAAGTAGCCTTCTATGGCCGTGAGGATGTAGCTGCCTTGCTGGATGAAGGAAAAGTGCCACTCGGATTGGATCTGGAAACAGTTGAGCCTGTGACATGGGATCTTAAGAAAGGCAACCTTCTCTATCTGACAGATAAAGAAGAGCAAATGGCACAATTCGTTAAACAAATTGCTCGTAGCAAGCAAAAGGTGATTGTGTTGGCGCCAGCTTATAATGAATTACCAGAGATGGAAGGTGTGACGATTCTCTCTACGAAGGAAGACTATGTAGCTGGAATCAAGAAAATGGAAGAAAATATCCAATTGAGATTGGAACAGCAGAAATCGCAACATGAAGCAACGATTGTGCTATACAATCAACTAGAACTTATGAATGATCTAAGTATGGATCTTCAATCTAGTCTGAACTATGTCCTTGAAAAAGGGGCGCGTGCAGGCTATGCTACAGTAGCCATGAGTGGTAGTCAGTTGAATCGAAAAATTGACGAGGTTTCAAAATCTATCAAACTCTATAAACAAGCGATCGTGGCCATGCGGATTACAGACCAAAGTGTCCTAAATGTTATCAATCGACCAGTCCGTGAAGAACCACTTGATAGCCAGGTGAACTACTATGTAGAAGATGGATTTGTAAGAAAAGTGAAAGTATTAATGAAATAGAAGGGAGATGAAATATGGGAAAAGCTAGACCATAACTGCATCTATAGAATGAAACAATGTCAAGCTATCTTAACACTAAATGCAAAAATTACTAAATTAACTGAAATAAAAGGATCTTTGGAATCGTTTCCAACAACCGTCAACTATGTGTTAATTAACGATGAAAATATTAAAAGTAATTATAATATAGCAGGTGCGAAGTATTCAAAAGACACAAGTTTTGAACAAGATTTATTAAAGAACATTAAGCGTGATTTTGATACAAAGATAGATAATGTTTCTGAGAAGGTGTCTAATAAGATTCATGAGTTAGAGAGTCAAAAGTTTGGATTAGAAAATAAAATGAATTTGTTACTTAATCAACTGTTGACGACAAAGGAGAAATAAAATATGAATGATGTTATTAAAATTCATGATTTACCTGCAATAGGACGTTATGCAAAATCAATCCAACAATTTTCGAAAGAAGTTGAGGCGGCTGCCAGTGAAACAGAGAGGCAATTCAATTCTAAAACAGGAAATGGAAATGATGAGGCTTTAGCGTTAGTAGCTTTTTTTGAGCGTTTAAATATTTTGCAGAATCTAGTGTTTCATAGATATCCGAAGTATATGGAAAATTTTGCAAGTAGTGTTTCTCACTTTGAAAGTAGTGTAAGTGGAGCAGGATTCAATAAAGAAGCTTGGACCAGTGGATCTGGTATGCAAGATTTAGTAAAAAAATTGACAGATGAGGGTTCAGATAGTCAGTTATACGCAATAAAGGATACTATTAAGCACCTACAAGAATTGTTTGATAGAGCAACTTCTGCTCTGGGGATTGAGAATGAAAGTTTAGAGGCAACAAAACAAGCAGCTGAAGGAGGTTTGGCAAGTTCTAAAGATTCACGACAAAAGACTCACAATCGATTCAAACGTCGCATGATACTTTTAATGCAACATTATTTGAAGTTATGTCAGATTTAATGGGGATGAGCAAAGATATTGAAGAAGCAGAAGCAAAACTTGCTGTTGCACCGGATGTTGTGTTGGCTTCCATTGTCAACAAAACTCTTACATCTGATAAAGCTTACTACCTTGATGCGGTTCAAACTAAAGCAGATGCTGAAATTATGACCGTGATTTTAAGTGAAGGTGATGATAAAAAAGAGTTTTTCACGAAATTAGCAAATGTGAAGACGAAGGATTCTAGTTTAGAAGTGTCACAGATTATTGTAGAGCGTTTAATGTATGAGGTTAATCATCCAAAAGATGATGGAAGTATCCCTAATTTATCAATTTTCATGGAAGCTTTAACCCAACGTGATAAAGAAAGTGTAAAGGATTATTCACTAAGATTATCTTCGGCAGAAGCCACAGGAGGGGCTTATAAGGTTCAAGTAGGTGACCTTATGCTGGAATTTCCTCCCAGGTTCTCCAAAAGAAGCTTATGATGAATATTTAAAAGAAAAATAGTGATGAAGTCCGTAAGGGTGTTACATCTCTAAACAATAAAGTAGAGTGGTATGAAAAACTTAATAGTCTTTTTATGTATACAGCTATAAATGAAATGGGAGTAGGTGATACAAGAAATTATCAAAGAACCAAGACCGAATGGTGGTTATGAAACTAAGGGTTATACCTCTAAGAATTCCTTTGAAAAAGACAGCTTCAAAACTAACAAGAGGAAAAGATGGTAGGGCTTCTCATTTTCCGTTATTAGCAATTTCCCTGGATCCACAAAGGTTCAAGCAGATATTATAGATGAAAAAACAGATTTGAATATTCAAAAGAATATAGATAAAATTAAAGATTTAAATCTTGAAAAACAATGCTTTTTCCAAAAACAGTGGCTAATACAATGAAAGATTTAGCTAAGTTATATTGCACCTGCTGGAGTTTTAATAGGAATTGTTGAGACAGGTATGAGTGAAGACAAAGATATCAAAAAGCTCATAGACAGTGGAGAAACAGTTTCTTCCTCAAAAATTTGGGAATGATACGCCTGTGGATAAATATACTAGTAAAGCAGAGGGCGCTTTAAATATCTCTAAAAATATTTACGATTATTTTGATAAAAAAGAAAAATATGATAAAGAGATCAAAAATTTGAAAAACGACAGTGAGGCTGAGTTTTGGCAATATGGTGGGACATCATTCAAACAGGGGGGGGCAAAGAGTAACAGTCAATACGTCAGCCCAAGCTTTGATGTGGAGGCCTATTTGAAACAACGAGATTTAGAGAAAAATGGCTTACGAACTTATATAGCTGAGACGGCTGTAAAGAATGGTAAGGACCCATATGAGGCATTAGAAAAATTTAGCAGTAGAATTGATAACAGTAAGCTAAGTGGAGCTTATGATGCAGAAATGAAGGCTCTTTTAAGTGGTGAGGGTAAGCGTGATTATCGATTAGAAGTAATTGGATTTGATAAACTATATAATGGTTTGAAGGATGCAGAGCTACCTATTAATGGAGAATCTAAAGATGGAAAATCTGCATATGAAAATAATTCTTCAATTTTTACACGAGATTCTTATCGTACTTGGTCTTATTTAGACTATGTGACTGGAGTAGGCCAAGGAGGAAGTTGATATGAAGAGAAAACTAGAAATTAGATGTACTTTTAAATATTTAATAATAGGATTGATTTTACTACCCTTTGTTATGGTATTTGCTTTTTGGTCGAAACAATACTTTGAAAAACGTGAGAAAACAGAATACTCTATTGAAAAATTTGCTGAGGTTGATAATTCAGTTTACTTTTTTGGGAACCAACAAAAATATATATTGTTAAATAAACAGTCTGATTTACACTTGGGAGGTGGGCATTATCTTTTTACTACAGAACGGAAAGTAATGGTAAAAAAAGATGGAGTTGATCTTACAGATGAGAAAAATCCCAAAGTCAGATTATTGGAAACTCCGCCTTTATGATTATAGTACCGATAGCCTAGTTGATAAAGAAGTGAATCTTAACAAAGTTGTCTCCAGACTATCAATCTAATTTTTACCCTACTAATTTTAAGATCTATACTTACCGTACTAATCCTAAAAATACTATTGAAATAGAGGTAAAGAATGATAAGGGTATCGTTAAGACTTTCCTTTTTAATATTGACACTGGGAAAGTTGAAGGAGATAAGGCAAGACGGCCAGAGACATATGATGAAATCCCAGATTTTTATGATACATACTTTAGCGAACTATACAAAAGATAAAGGATATTTAGTTGATGATCGTATTAGTATTAATAGTGATATACAGGCTGGAGGAAAAATAATTGATACTAATATAAATCTTTTTAAGGACTATCCAGAAATTGAAGAAAAATTAAAAGATGGATGGATTCTTTATCCTCAAGTACAATATGTCTCCCCAGAAGAATGGTTTAACAAAGTACTCTATTGGATGGCACCTAAAGGTGAAGAAAAACTAACAATATATGGTATAGATCGAAAAGGTAATGTCTTGGAAACTCCGATCTCTACTTATGAGGAATATCAGGCGTGGATTAAACAACAAAAAGAGGAATTCCAAGCTGTTCTTAAAGAAATACAATCGGAAGGAAGTAAAGATGAAACGGATTAATCCAGATAGAATTAAGAGTATTAAAGCGAATATGAATGCATCCGCAGATGAAATGTCAGACGGCGTAAAATCGTTACTTGAAGCTCCTGTAACGGGGAATTTTGAAGAATGCGTTAAGTTAACAAAAAATCGATGGGTAACCCGGTCAAAACTGTAGATTCTTTGGATGCATATTTGAATAGTGTTGCCGATGCTTTTGCCAAAACGGATGCTAGTTTAGCAGCTTCAATCGATGGAGGGCTTTATAGTGTACCACCTAAGCAGACGTGGCAAGAGAAACAAGAAAGCTATATTTCAGAGGGAAAAAATTTATCAGATAGATATAAGCGTAGGAAAATAATTGACAATTATAATAGTCAATATAATGATTTTCCATCGTAATCAACCTTTTGAATTACTAAAATAATCACATTATTTGTAAAATTTTTATCTTTTTTAGGAGATTGATTTTTTAAAAAGAAATTTATTTTTTGATTTAAACTTACTTTTTCTCGTTTTAAAGAATAGTAAGTAAAATGTGTAGAGCGAAAAATTACGTACAAGGGAAAACAACGGTTTTCTTTTTCCAGAACGAAGACAAACGTCAATTTGATGTTTGTCTTTTTGTTGTATTTTCAAAAATATTTTGTCTCATCATCTTTTTCATTCCTTCAACTCTCTCCACCTAGTAACGAACTTGCTCTTCAAACTAATTTTCGGTATGATAGTAGAAAATGTTTTTTGAATCTCACTCAATCACAAAAGAAGGGAAATGATTCATGAAAAAGATGATGGTATTGCTGGCGAGTGTGCTTGTTTTAACAGCCTGCGCTCAGCCTAAAAAAGAGGTCAAGAAGTCAGCTACAAACAAAACAGAACAAACCACAAAAGTCTCCTCGTCTGCTAAAGAGGAACAGGCCTTGAAATTTGTAGTGGCACCTCAATATGAAGGAAAAACATCTGATTTGATAGAGCTGGGTAAGAAGTTGGTTAAGGAGCATCCGGAGGCTGGTAAGCAAGGTGAGATCACTTTGTATTATACAGGGAGTACCTATACTTTGAACCAACAAGAATATGTAGTATTTATGTTGGTCAACAAAACGACAACGAATATTGATCATGATGCAGAGTTTAAGCTCAATTGGAGTTATGATGGACAATCTATATTTCAAAATCAGTTAGTTGAGTATAGTATTTCTGAAAATGGCAAATTACCGACGCAATCGGCAACGATCTTTTTGCTTCCTTTGACTAAGGAGCAACAATCAATTGTCGAAAGTATAACAGATGGAACGAAGATGAGTCTTAGTATGTCAGATCTGATGATGAAGTAGGTGATGGGTATGCCCGATATCAGAATACTTCTAGTCATTGCTGTGGCTGTTATTGGATTTCCTTTATTTGAAGTACTCTTTTTTGGATATTTTTATAGAAGAGAAGTTAGGATTAAGACCCTCTCGTCAAAGAGCGTTGAGGGAGTGGTAATTGGCTATAAGAGGACACAGATAGTAGCGGCTCCAATTGTAGAATATAGAGTGGATGGTCAGACCTATCGAAATAGTCTGAAATATTATTGGGTGGTGCGGGTGACACTACCTTGGAAAACGAATCAAGCGGCCAGTGATAATGATTTGATGGCGCAAAGGATAACCATCTACACCAATTCTGTAGTCTCAAAGGGCAATCTTTTTCAAGATGCTTTTCCACTGGGATCGACCATGACGGTCTGGTATAATCCAGCCTGTCCAAAAGAATCATACGTTGAACGCTATAGTGGGCTAGATAAATCTTATAAACGGCAAATGTGGATTGGAATCTGGATGTTAATTTTATTGCCTATTTTAGCAGTTGTGTCCATCACCATGGGGATGAAGTATAAATATAAATGATGAATAGAAATCACCGTCTTATCGGTGATTTTTTCGTCTTCACTTCTCCCTCGAATTAATCCTTAAATTGTGATAAAATAAGGGTTACGAATGTTTTTGACTGGTCTGGTTTTGCATAGGAAGTCGGCCAGTCAAAAGCGAGCAAAAGAATCAAGATCAAGGGAGAAACAATGTCCAACACCTTTGAAATTTTAATGGATCAGCTGGATATGCCGCTGGAGATGCGATCTTCCAGTGCCTTTTTGCATGCGGAGATTCAAGAAGTCGTGGTGCACAAGGTTAGTCGGGTCTGGGAGTTCCGCTTTGCTTTTGCGGAAGTCTTGCCGATTGCTTTGTTTAAGGAATTGCGCCAGCGCTTGAAGGATGAATTTTCAAAGACAGGAAACCAGGCGACTCTTACCATCCAAGTGGCCAATCAGGATTTTTCTGCGGATTTATTGCAGGCCTACTACCGGGAAGTTTTTGAGGAAGGTCCTTGTGCTAGTCAAGGATTTAAGGGACTTTACCAAGACTTGCAGGTGCGTGCGGAAGGGCAGGAATTGATCATCTCAGGGCCTTCTTCGGTTGATACGGAGCATTTTCGTAAGAATCATTTGCCTAACCTTGCCAAGCAATTGGAAGCCTTTGGTTTTCCGCATTTTACCTGTCGGGTGGAGTCTGATGAGGAGTTGACAGAGCAAGAAGTGGCGCGCTTTGAGGAGGAAAATGAAAAGATCTTCCAAGCAGCCAATGAAGAGACTTTGCGGGCTATGGAATCCTTGGCCCAGATGGCTCCGCCACCAGCGGTTGAAGAAAAGCCGGCCTTTGACTTCAAGGCTAAGAAAGCTACGGCTAAACCTAAGCTAGACAAGGCCGAGATCACTCCGATGATCGAGATTACGACAGAAGAGAACCGGATTGTCTTTGAGGGTGTGGTCTTTGACGTGGAGCACAAGGTGACACGGACCGGTCGGGTCTTGATCAGCTTTAAGATGACCGACTATACCTCGAGTTTTTCCTTCAGAAATGGGTCAAAAATGAGGAAGAAGCCCAGAAGTTTGACATGATCAAGAAGAACAGCTGGCTCCGGGTGCGGGGAAATATCGAAATGAACAATTTCACGCGCGACTTGACCATGAATGTCCAAGACATCCAGGAAGTCGTGCATTATGCCCGCAAGGACCTGATGCCAGAGGGTGAGCGCCGGGTGGAATTCCACGCGCATACCAATATGTCGACTATGGATGCCCTGCCGGAAGTCGAAGAGCTGATCGCCAAGGCAGCTGAGTGGGGGCATAAGGCTGTGGCTATCACCGACCATGGTAATGTGCAGAGTTTCCCGCATGGCTTTAAAGCAGCCAAGAAAGCTGGGATCCAGCTGATCTATGGGATGGAAGCCAATATCGTAGAGGACAAGGTGCCCATCACCTACAACGAGGTGGATCTGGACCTTAATGAAGCGACTTATGTGGTCTTTGACGTGGAAACGACGGGACTTTCAGCCATTTACAATGACTTGATCCAGGTCGCCGCTTCTAAGATGTACAAGGGCAATGTCATTGAGGAGTTTGATGAGTTTATCGATCCGGGGCATCCTCTGTCGGCCTATACGACCCAATTGACAGGGATCACCAACGAGCATGTCCGTGGGGCCAAACCCTTGGTGCAGGTCTTGGAGGAGTTTCAGGAATTCTGCAAGGATGCGGTTTTGGTTGCCCACAATGCCACTTTTGACATGGGCTTCATGAATGTCAACTACGAGCGTCATGGTCTTCCCAAGATCACCCAGCCGGTCATCGATACCCTGAATTTGCCCGCAACCTCTATCCAGATTTTAAACGGCATGGTTTGGGGCCATTGACCAAGCGCTTTGGGGTCGCCTTGGAACATCACCATATGGCCAACTATGATGCGGAAGCGACGGGGCGCTTGCTTTTCATCTTTATCAAGGATGTAGCAGAAAAGCATGGCGTGACCAATCTCAAGGATCTGAATATCGATTTGATCGATGAGAATTCTTATAAGAAGGCGCGAGTCAAGCATGCCACCCTCTATGTCAAGAATCAGACCGGCCTTAAGAATATGTTTAAACTGGTCTCACTTTCTGGGACCAAGTATTTCGAAGGAGTCCCACGGATTCCCAAAACCGTGTTGGACGCCCACCGCGAGGGCTTGATCCTCGGATCGGCCTGCTCAGAAGGGGAAGTCTTTGATGCGGTCATGTCGCAAGGTGTGGATGCGGCAGTCGAAGTGGCCAAGTACTACGACTTTATCGAGGTCATGCCGCCGGCTATTTATGCGCCCCTCATTGCCAAGGAGCAGGTCAAGGACATGGACGAGCTCCAGACCATTATCAAGAGCTTGATCGAAGTGGGAGATCTCCTCGGCAAGCCTGTTCTTGCGACAGGAAATGTCCACTATCTGGAGCCGGAAGATGAGATCTATCGGGAGATCATTGTCCGTAGTCTTGGTCAAGGAGCCATGATCAACCGGACCATCGGACACGGGAGAAGATGCCCAGCCAGCGCCACTGCCAAAAGCGCATTTTAGAACCACCAATGAAATGCTGGATGAATTCGCCTTTTTGGGAGAAGACTTGGCGCGCAAGATTGTTATTGAAAACACCAATGCGCTTGCAGAGACCTTTGAGCCAGTTGAAGTGGTCAAGGGCGACCTTTATACGCCATTTATCGACAAGGCCGAAGAAACGGTTGCGGAATTGACCTATCAGCGAGCCTTTGAGATCTATGGTAATCCGCTCCCTGATATTGTCGATCTGCGGATTGAGAAAGAATTGACTTCCATCTTGGGGAATGGCTTTGCCGTGATTTATCTGGCATCGCAAATGCTGGTGCACCGTTCCAATGAGCGGGGCTACCTGGTTGGATCGCGTGGATCCGTAGGATCCAGCTTTGTCGCGACCATGATTGGGATCACCGAGGTTAATCCGCTCTCGCCTCACTATGTCTGCAGACCAGTGCCAATACAGTGAGTTCATCACGGATGGTTCTTATGGATCAGGGTTTGATATGCCCAATAAGGATTGTCCAAACTGTGGCCACAAGCTCAGCAAAAATGGACAGGATATTCCCTTTGAGACCTTCCTTGGTTTCGATGGGGACAAGGTACCCGATATCGATTTGAACTTCTCTGGGGAAGACCAGCCAAGTGCCCACTTGGATGTTCGGGATATCTTTGGGGAAGAATATGCCTTCCGGGCAGGAACGGTAGGTACGGTCGCAGCTAAGACCGCCTACGGTTTTGTCAAGGGGTATGGAGCGTGATTTTGGCAAGTACTATCGAGATGCCGAGGTCGAACGCTTAGCTCTCGGTGCAGCTGGGGTCAAACGGACGACCGGTCAGCACCCAGGGGGAATCGTTGTTATTCCAAACTATATGGATGTCTATGACTTTACTCCGGTCCAGTATCCGGCAGATGATGTGACAGCTGAATGGCAGACCACCCACTTTAACTTCCACGATATCGATGAGAACGTCCTCAAGCTTGATGTCCTGGGACACGATGATCCGACCATGATTCGCAAGCTCCAGGACTTATCAGGCATTGATCCAAACGATATCCCTATGGATGATCCAGGTGTCATGGCCCTCTTCTCAGGGACCGATATCCTAGGAGTGACACCGGAGCAAATCGGTACTTCAACAGGTATGCTGGGAATCCCAGAGTTTGGGACCAACTTCGTTCGGGGCATGGTCGATGAGACCCATCCGACGACTTTTGCGGAGCTCTTGCAGCTCTCTGGTCTGTCTCACGGTACCGACGTGTGGTTGGGAAATGCCCAAGACTTGATCAAGGCGGGCATTGCCGATCTATCGACCGTTATCGGGTGTCGGGATGACATCATGGTCTACCTCATGCACGCGGGGCTCAAGCCTAAGATGGCCTTTACCATCATGGAGCGTGTGCGGAAAGGCATGTGGCTCAAGATCTCAGAAGAAGAGCGCAATGGCTATATCCAAGCCATGAAGGAAAACAATGTTCCTGAGTGGTACATCGAGTCCTGTGGAAAGATCAAGTACATGTTCCCCAAAGCCCATGCGGCGGCCTACGTTATGATGGCCCTTCGGGTGGCCTACTTTAAGGTGCATCATCCTCTCTATTATTACTGTGCCTACTTCTCGATTCGGGCCAAGGCCTTTGATATCAAAACCATGGGAGCTGGCCTGGAGGCCGTGAAAGCTCGAATGAAAGAAATAGCTGAGAAACGCAAGAATAATGAAGCTTCCAACGTAGAGATCGACCTCTACACCACCCTTGAGATTGTCAATGAGATGTGGGAGCGTGGCTTCAAGTTTGGCAAGCTCGACCTCTATCGCAGTCAGGCAACAGAATTCTTGATCGATGGGGACACCCTCATTCCACCATTTGTCGCGATGGATGGTCTAGGAGAGAACGTTGCCAAGCAAATCGTGCGGGCGCGTGAAGAAGGAGAATTCCTTTCTAAGACGGAGCTCCGTAAGCGTGGCGGGGTCTCCTCAACCCTGGTTGAAAAGATGGATGAAATGGGCATTCTGGGCAATATGCCAGAGGATAATCAGTTGAGTTTGTTTGATGATTTGTTCTAGAAACAAAGGAGGAGAACATGAAGTTAGAAATTTTTGCAGAAGACAAACCAGCTGAAAAAGTCTTTGAGTACAAGCTAGAAGTGGCAGACAATGTGTTGCTCCTTTCCACCGCCATGATCTCAGGAGCGATTGCTCTAGCCGGCTTATTTTCAGCCTTGAAAGATTAACTGATAGCCTCTATTTTCCTGTTGAAAATAGAGGTTTTTCAGTCCTTTCAGATCTGATAAGTGTTTTCTTTGGCACTAGATTGTGTTACAATTTTTAGTGACAAGTGTTTAGTAACAAGGAAACAGAAAAGATGAAACAGAGGAAATGCGCGTGGCAAGATATTTAGTAGGGCCTTACAACAATAGTTGGAACTTTATGGATGCGATTGAAAAAGCGCAGGATGGGGATACCATCGAGTTTGAAAATGGGTATGTCTTTCAATGGCCGACAAATAAAGTGATCGAGATCGACAAGAACCTTCATTTTGTGGGGCATGTGGTCCCAAATCCAAATGGCAATGGGCGCATGTTTAACAACATCATTGAGGCTTCCTTCCGATTTGTAGAGGGAGCTCAGGTGACATTTGAAGATCTGTGGTTTAAAGTTGGTGGGAATTATACTACCTTGCTCTTATGGAATAGCTCAGATATCACCTGTAAACAGGTCTATTTTGAAGCAACCACTCCGACAAATAGTGAATTTTTTATCTATATGGATACGCATTCGAAAATGACTTTGGAAGGAGTCGGAATGAAGGTTCCGGAAAAACACCAAAGTGCCATCGGTATGTCCGCTTCGGAATTGTCCATTCAAAATTCAACGATTTTTTCTAAGATTGATCTGTCAGAAGGATCTAAATTGACCTTAGAAAATGTCCATATTGAAAATTTGGGAATAATACGATCCATGCCAAGGACTCAGAAGTGATCGCAAAAAATCAACGATTACAGGCGGGGATCTGGAAAATGATTTTCCACCAGTTTGGTTGAGAAATGTCATTTGGGAGTCTGAAAACTGTAAAATTGAGCTACCTACGGGGACTGGGGTCTGTCTTGATAACAATGTTCAATTCAATTCGGATTCGGATCGTATGACCTCCATCAATTCATACAATAGTATGATCCGAGCTCATCAAGCTACATTTTCAGAATTTTTATGCGCCTATGAGGAATCCTTTGCTTCCCTGACTGGAGAAACAACCTTCTTGAATGAGAATGCCGAAACCATTTCATTTGGCGTTTTTGATGAGAGTGTGCTGATGGCTGAGCATATGATTTGTCATAAGATTGCGGATCCTAATATACGGCTTCAAGGTGGAGCCTTTGCGAAGGTGGGCACCATGACCTATAAGCAAGGGGATGCGCGTGATCTGACCAAGGAAATTGAGGATGACTGTGATTATCTTGTCGGTAGAGAAGTGGCCAAGGGCAATGTGCAAGTCGTTCCTACGAGACAAGCGACGGATGCAACGGTGGCTCCAACCACCGCAAGAGACTCTGGACCAGAGAAGAAACAAGATGCTCTTCAAGAACTCAATAGCCTGATTGGTCTTGAAAGTCAAACATGAGATCAAGAAAATGATCAACATGGTGGAATTTAACAAGAAACGAATCGCCAGTGGCAAGGCTCCTGAAAAACAAACCCTTCATGCTGCCTTTATGGGAAATCCTGGTACAGGGAAAACGACTGTGGCCCGTCTGTTAGGACAAGTGCTCTTTGATGCAGGTGTTCTCTCAGGGGAGGAATTCCGTTTCGTGGAAGCAACGGAGTCCGATTTGATCTCTTCGAATATTGGAGGAACAGCTGAACAGACCCAAGCCCTGCTTGAAAAAGCGCGAGGAGGCATCCTCTTTATTGATGAAGCCTATAGCTTGGATAAAAAAGATAGCGGTGCGGACTTTGGGATCGAGGCGATCAATACCATCCTCAAATTTATGGAGGACAATCGTGACGACATCATGATTATCTTTGCCGGCTATACCAAGGAAATGGAGGAGTTCTTAAAGACCAATCCAGGCCTTCGTTCTCGGGTACCAAATAATTTCATCTTTGAAGATTTCACAGGAGATGAGATTGTCCAACTAGGTGAAATGATCCTAAGCAAAGGAGACTACAAACTCGAAGACCGGGATTACTATGCGCGGCATGTTAAGCGGGCTTATGATGGTTCGCTAGATAAGAGCAATGGTCGCTGGATTCGGAACCTGGATGAGCAATTGACCAAGACCATGGCAGATCGGGTGGTCGCCCAAGGTTCTGACGATATTGAGACCATCCTCAATAGCGATATCGATGCTGTCCTTAACCAAGGTAAGTATCAAGCAGGAGCCGACAAGGAAGAAGATGGGATGGCTGCCCTCAACCGTTTGGTTGGAATTGCTAAGGTGAAAGAGCAAGTCGAACAATTCGTGGCCATGGCTGAGTTCAATCAAAAACGGGCTGAACAAGGTGGCATCGTCGAAGACACGACCTTGCACTCTCTCTTTCTTGGAAATCCCGGTACAGGGAAAACGACTGTGGCCCGCATTTTGGGCAATATCCTCTTCCAAAAGGGGTTATCAAGCAGAAGAAATTCATCGAAGTATCGCGGAGCAATCTAGTTGGAGGCTACCAAGGTCAAACAGCCTTGAAGACGCGTGAAGTCTTGGAGAGTGCACTGGGTGGAGTCCTCTTTATCGATGAGGCCTACACGCTCTATACCGGTTTAAATGATGATTTTGGGAAGGAAGCCTTGGATGAAGTCCTCAAATTTATGGAGGACCACCGCCGCGATATCGTCATTATCTTTGCTGGTTACACGAAAGAGATGCACGACTTCTTGCAGGTCAATTCAGGTCTGCAAAGCCGGATCCCGACTACATTTGATTTTGAAGACTACAGCCCAGATGAGATCGTGGAGATCGGTCTGTTAGGATTGCGTAAGCAAGGTTACCAAGTCAATGAAGCTCTTTATGGAGAGATTGTGAAGGGGAATTATATGCGTGCCAATGACCATAGTAATGGTCGCTGGGTCCGCAATCTTAATGAAAAACTCTTGCGCCAAGTATCGACTCGGGTAACCCGTGAAGGTAGTACAGACTACAATTCTATTTTGGATCAAGATTTGGAAGCCTTGAGAGAGAACGGCAGTTCTGAACAACCCCATACCGTGGATGATCAAGGCTATGTTCTTCCTTAAGTTAGAAGGAACAAGAAAAAGAGAGTGGGACAGAAATCGGTAATTCGTTAGAATTCGATTTCGTTGTCCCACCTCCGCACAGTTGAGTAGGGCTGTAAAAGCTGATGAAATCAGCGTAGTAGAGCCCACTCAACCACTGCGTCTTACTCGACAATCCAAAAACAATTGAGAGGCTAGGACTTTTGTCCCAGCCTCTTTTTGCATGGACTTATGGTATACTAGGAAGAGATCATTCACTTATGAAGGAGAAAAAAATGGTTTTACCAAATTTTAAAGAAAACCTCGAAAAATACGCAAAACTCTTGGTTGCGAACGGCATCAACGTGCAACCTGGCCATACCTTGGCTTTGAACATCGATGTGGAACAAAGAGAATTGGCCCACTTGATTGTGAAGGAAGCCTATGCTTTGGGTGCGCATGAAGTGATTGTCCAATGGGCAGATGATTTTACTACCCGGGAAAAATTCCTCCATGCACCGATGGATCGTTTGGACAATGTGCCAGACTATAAGATCGCGGAAATGAACTACCTCTTAGACCACAAGGCTAGTCGCTTGGGTGTGCGCTCGTCTGATCCAGGTGCCTTAAATGGTGTTGATGCAGAGAAGCTTTCTGCCTCGGCTAAGGCTTTGGGCATGGCCATGAAACCAATGCGCATCGCTACTCAATCTAACAAGGTCAGCTGGACAGTTGCTGCAGCAAGAGGTTTAGAATGGGCGAAAAAGGTCTTCCCAAATGCGGCGAGCGATGAAGAAGCAGTGGATCTCCTGTGGGATCAAATCTTCAAGACTTGCCGAGTCTATGAGGAAGATCCAGTCAAGGCTTGGGAAGAGCATGCTGCTATTCTCAAGAGCAAGGCAGATACACTGAATAAGGAACAATTCTCAGCCCTTCATTACACAGCGCCTGGTACAGATTTGACTCTTGGCTTGCCGAAAAACCACGTCTGGGAATCTGCCGGAGCCATCAATGCCCAAGGTGAAAGCTTCTTGCCAAACATGCCGACAGAAGAGGTCTTCACAGCTCCTGACTTCCGTCGCGCAGAAGGCTATGTAACGTCTACAAAACCGCTTAGCTACAATGGTAACATCATCGAAGGCATCAAAGTGACCTTTGAAAATGGAGAAATCGTAGACATCACAGCAGAAAAAGGCGATCAAGTCATGAAAGATTTGGTCTTCAAAAACAAGGGAGCGCGTGCCTTGGGTGAATGTGCCCTCGTACCAGATCCAAGCCCGATTTCCCAATCAGGCATTACCTTTTTCAACACTCTCTTTGACGAAAATGCCTCTAACCACTTGGCCATCGGGGCAGCCTATGCAACCAGTGTAGAAGGTGGCGCAGAGTTCACAGAAGAAGAACTCGAAGCAGCCGGCCTCAACCGCTCAGATGTCCACGTCGACTTCATGATCGGCTCAAGCCAAATGGATATCGACGGAATCCGAGAAGACGGAACCCGCGTCCCAGTCTTCCGCAACGGAGATTGGGCAATATAGGGAGCAGGACAGAAATCGGTAGACGCAGTCTCGATTTCGTAGTCCTGCTCCCACACAGTTGATTAGACTGGACGAAGAACCGAAAGGTTCGAGTACCGTCAATCAACCACTGTGCTAAGAGACAGAAATCGGTAGACGCAGTCTCGATTTCTACCTCGCTTTTCGATTTTAAGGCTCGGGCAAAAAAGGTCCACAGGACCTTTTTAGTACCCCCGCCCAGTTGATGAGGAAGGGGCTTGCTTTGCAATCCCTATCTGCCGCCTCAAAACAGTGTTTTGAGCCATCAACCACTGCGCCAAAAAATAATAGTGTAAAAAGTATCCAACTGCTAAGAAGTTGGATACTTTTTTTGGTCAAAACTTGATCATCAAAGTAAAATCAGGTATGATGGATGGTATGTTCTTTTATGAATAAATAAGATAATTATGACTGTCTAAGAATAAAATAGTATAGAAAGTAAGATCAATCTATGTTTCAACCAGTAAAAATCGAGTATTTGCCAAAAATGAATTTTCGATATCGTTTGTTAAAAGTAGAGAATGAGTGGTATCTAATGGAAATCGATCGGCCAATTGTGACAAGTTATTTTCTCCCATGGTTTACCTATTTTGTCCCCCATAAAGCTTATCAGCTGACCGAAGATGAAGTACAAACAATAGCTCCAAAAGTGCTTGAAAGAGATAAGAACATACTTTCAAGTCAGACTAAAGCAGGGATTTCAGCTCTTGGTGCTGGTTCCTTAGCAGTTTTACTAGGCAGAGCTTTTCCAATAGAGGATTATTTATATTTTAGCTCCCATCTACTTAATCTAGTGCTAATGATCCTTGTTCTATGTATTGTTATTGGACTTCGTATTTGGCTGAGTACTAGGAAAATAGAGACGGTAATGATAGCTTCTCAAAAAGCTAATAGAATCTATTGTCGCCCCGTAAAATTTAGGATAGTACTAAGAAATCTTTTATTGTTGATAGTTCCTTTGTTTTTGTCAAGTGCAATGATTTACTCAGTTTTGAGTAAAATTAAACCAAATTTAATTGTTCATATGGTCCTATTTATTACTTCTATTTATGTATTTAGCATCAGCTATTTTAGGCTTATATGCTCCAGGCGATGATTTCAAAGCAAAAATTAAAAAATAAGAAAAACAATATTCAGAGTAGACTCGTTTTTCTTCTGAAGTATGAAGCGATCAAGAAAGGTTAATCTATGTTTCAACCAGCAAAAATCGAACGCTTACCGAAAATGAACTTTCGCTACCATTTGTTAAAAGTCGATGGAGAGTGGTATTTGATGGAAGTTGATCGGCCGATTGTCATCACCTATTTTCTTCCGTGGTTTGTTTATTTTATCCCTCATAAGGCCTATCAGCTAACAGAGGATGAAGTAGAAACCTTAGCTCCGAAAGTGTTTGAAAGAGACAAGCATCATCAGAGTTTAGTGAATAATAATATCGGGAGGGCATCGGTTGGTCTAGGTGTAACCTCCATGCTATTAGCAAGGGTATTTCCAATAGAAAAATTCCTCAATTTTACTTCTCGCTTCGTCAATCTAACCTTGATGATGTTGATTTTAATTTTTGTAGTGGGACTTCGGATTTGGATGGGTAGAGGAGAAGGGATGCGTGAAATTGTGGCAGATAAAACACCTCGAAAAGTATATTGTTTCCCAAGTGAGATAAAGAAAATACTATTGATTCTGACTTTAACATTATTTGCTTTAGTAGTATCAATTGCAGTATGCTACGTGATTCTTTTAAACCTTAGCCCTAATTTTATTTTTCATATAGTTTTATTATGTATTTCATTTCTATTTTTATCAGCTGGGAATTTAATTTTTTATTCCCCAATTATCTCTTTCAAAGCTAAAGTCAAGTAGATCCAGTCAAGTGAAATTCAGAAGCAAGAGCAACATCCATCTGCTTTTGGATCTTAAAAGAATTTTTAGAAAGTAGTATGTCATGAAAAACGAAAAGAAAGTCGGTATTGAGCAGGCGAACAAAGTCTACTTTAAAAGTTTAGCTAATACACGCGCTTCATCGGCTATGATGATCAATTCGTGGACAGGCGTATTTCTGTTCGCATTTGAAATCCTTTGTTTTTATTCGTATGATGTATCGAAAGGTATAAAACCATTTAGTCATTGGTTTTTTGATATCCTCGTCATCTATTGTCTTTACCATATTATTGTATTTTTCTTGCCGTTAATGGGGGCATTTATATATAGAAGACAAGTATTGTCAACGACTCTTCTCTTATTCACCTATGCAGGAATGTTTTTATCGCTCCAAGTCATGGGCTTGCTCATCATTGTTTCTGCTCTGGCAAATAAGGAATTTGAAGTAGGTTTCCCGAAATATGGTTTCATCGTCATTCCTTTTCTTGTGATTTGTACCTTATTGGGCTTTATTTATCATTATTTTTGGCTTAAGAAGCAGTTAAAGATTGGCTTTTCGCCAACTAGAACCTTGGGAAATTATTTCGCAAAATCAAGTAGTTACAGTAGCAATGCCCTAACGATCATCTTCGTCTGCTCCATGCTAGGAGCTATACTTTCTGGCTATTTTGGTGTGGTGTTAGGGATAGCCTTAACGATATTATTTAGTTACGCCTTTAGTCAGTTGTTAACAGAAGTGGGCTACCTCTTGTATTTGAAAACAAAAGCAAGGAATACTGGGAAGATGAACCTGAGAATAATCCGACGTTGTGGGATTTACTATGGGATTGGTTGAAAGGCTTCAGTTTGAAGAAAGCCAAAATTCGCATACCACTAGAAATAGTATTTTTTGTATTAATAATTGAATTACTTGATCATTTAGGATATAATGGCTCGAGTCTAGCACGACCAATTTTATTAGTGTGGATTGTCAGAATGCTTACCTTGGGGCTCGTCTTGGATTTCTTCACTAGTGTAGCACGTGCCATCATGCGCAAGTTTTCAAAGAAAAGGCAAGGCAAAAAATAACAAAAAAATACCTAACCGAGAGCTTTCTCAGTTAGGTATTTCTGTCATTTACACCTATTCTAAAATCAAGAGTCCTTCTTTGATTTCAAATGGGTTGTTTGGATTGATGCGGTCATAGAACATGATGCCGTTGGTGTGGTCGATTTCGTGTTGGACGACGATGGAGTTATAACCTTTGAGTTTGATGCGTTTCTTTTCCCCATCTTTTGTGAAATACTCAACAGTCACACGGGCATGGCGAACCACATAGCCTGGGACGTTGCGGTCTACAGAGAGACAGCCTTCCCCGTCGCCAAGAGCCGCATCTTGAACAGAATGGGCGACAACCTTTGGATTGTACATGACTTCTTGAAGACTATAGGCTTCTTTTGGTGGGTTGCCATCGGCATCTTCTGGATTGGGAACCAAAACAGCGATGATTCGTTTAGAGATATCCAGCTGAGGGGCTGCGAGTCCCACTCCTCCACGGAGGCCGAGTTTTTCAGCCATGACAGGGTCTTGAGAATGGTGCAAGAATTGCATCATTTTTTCACCCAGGATAATTTCCTGGTCAGACAAAGGGAAGGTCACGTCTTCTGCAACAGCTCGAAGTGTTGGATTTCCTTCGCGGATAATATCATCCATATCAATCAAATGGGACGCTCTTGTAACTTTTTCAATTGCTTTCATCGTTTTACTCTCACTTTCTTTCTACCCTCCATGATAACACAAAAGAGCCTAAAATTAAAGTTATCTGTCGACGGTTTCCGCATGTTTGATGGACAAATCATTCATCCTTTTTGCATCTAAAATCGTATAGACTCGCCCTTCTCTTTGGACTAAGCCCTCTTCGATCATCTGCTTGATGACACGGCTAAGGTGGCGGTAGCTGATCCCAAAACGCAGAGCCAGCTGATTCATCTTGGGCTTGAGGGTCCCATTTTCATCGCAATGTTCCATAAAATGCGTAGCGAGGCGTTCCTTGACTGAATAATGAAAGTTAGCAGGAGCTAAATAGTTGATCTGGTGCAATTTCTCAGCCAAGGTCTTGGCCGTAGAGCGCAAGAAGGTTGGATCAAGCAGGAGGCGCTTCTTAAAGTGCTGGGCTGGGAGCTGGACGACTAGCGAGTCCTGGTCTGCAATGACCGATGTAATACAGACCCGATCGAGCAGGAGCTCAATCTCTCCTAAGAGTCCAGGTTTTTCTTGGATTTCAAGGATGGTGTCACTGCCGTTTTCAAGACTGTGAACGATCTTGAGCCGACCTTTGAGAAAATAAGGAATGACATCTTGTTCAGAACCTTGGCGGCAGATATACTCTCCAGCCTGGTAGAGAACGAGGTCCAGCTGGCTGAGGCAGTCGCCCGGAAAGATCTGGTCCAATTGGTAGTCTGTGATGATTTCCTTGAGTCTGGTAGATGGGGAAATTTTTTTCATCTCAATCTCCTAAAATAGGACAAATGTCCTGTTTTTCTATTTCTAAATTGATTATACTAGGATTCTATTGAAAATACTAGTTTGAATCTTTTCTGAAAAACTAGTAAAATCAAATATTACCAGTAAAGTGTAGGAAATAAAAAATGAAAAAAACAATGGAAAGAATCAGTCTCTTGAGCTTGTCGCTCATGCTGATCTCATCTTTTCAATTACAGCCGGTTTGCCAGCTATGAAGGCTTATTTTAGCCACTTCGGATATTCAGCAGGCCAGGTGGAACTCTTGGTTTCCCTGCCAGCCTTTGCGGTCGTAGCCATGCTCTTTTTAAATAGCGTGATCGAGCGGTGGATGAGTGAGCGCCAGATGATTGTCACAGGGCTCTTGCTCTTTTCAACTAGTGGCCTCTTGCCTTTGGTCGTGCAGGACTATCCTCTCATCTTTCTAAGTCGTCTGATCTTTGGCTTGGGGACAGGAATGATCAATGCCAAGGCTATTTCAATTATCAGTGAGCGCTACTCAGGCAATGATAAGACCCGGATGCTGGGCTATCGGGGATCTGCTGAAGTGGTGGGCTCTGCCATCTTGACCTTTATGGTGGGACAACTCTTACCCCTAGGCTGGCCAGCGATCTTTGCCGTATATGGTGGTGGTTACTTGATTTTACTCCTCTATATCCTTTTTGTCCCTTATCCTAAGGAGAAAAAACAGGCTAGATTGAAGGAGAAAAAGAAAGGTTCCGCACGCCTTCGCTCCCCTCAATGGCGTTTTAGTCTGATGCTAGCCGTGATTGCTGGTATCATCATTTGCTTCAATTCCATCATTAGCCTGCGCGTGCCGGACATCATCGTTGACGCTCGTATGGGAACGGCGACAACAGCTGGAACAGTCCTAAGTCTGATGCAATTGACAGGGATTGTAGCGGGAGTGGGATTTGCCAGTTTGACACATGTTTTCAAAAAGAACTTGCTCATGATCATGTGCTTTGGTTTCGGTCTAGCGTTAGCCTTGATTGGCTTGTCTGGACAGCTGTGGAGCCTGGTTCTAGGAACCCTCTTGGCAGGATTTACCTACAGTACAGGAGTCACCAGTATCTTCTATCACTTATCTGAAAAATTCCGACTAATCTCCTGAATCTTGCGACCTCGCTTGTCTTGATTGGTCGCAATCTTGGATCAGCCGTCTCCTCTTTCTTCATCCAGTTGGTGACGCCACTAGCTCCTTCCAATCATCTGCTCTTTGTCTGGATTGGCGCTTTGATGGTTGGAACGGGAGTATTTGCCTCACAATTGTTAGCACGAACGGAAATGATGGAGAAATCATTTCGTTTTTTTAATTCAATCTATTGCGTCCTGTCACTAGCTCGTGTTATTATAGGAGGAGTGTGAAAAAAAGAATAGTTTAAAGGAAAAAATAATGAAAAGAATCATGGAGAAAGTGAGTATTCTCGCGCTTTCATTTATTTTGACGACCTCGTTTTCGATTTCGAGTGCGCAGTCGGCCATGTTTGCCTATTACAAGGGAATTCCTCACAGCATGATTGAGCTCTTGGTCTCGCTTCCTTCTGCAGGGATCATGGTTTCACTCATCTTCAATAAATGGATTGGGCGCCTATTTTCAGAGCGTCAGATGATTGTGATAGGCCTAGTCGCTTACGCTCTATGTGGCTTTATTCCCTTAATCAGTCCAGCTTATCCGGTTGTCTTTTTGTCTCGGATTATTTTCGGGATGGCGGTTGGCTTGCTCAATGTTTCTGCCATTGCCATTATCAGTGAGCGCTATAAAGGAAAAGAACGTGTCCAAACACTTGGCATTCGGGGTTCTGCAGAGGTTGTTGGGACAGCTGTTTTGACCTTTGGAGTGAGTCTCTTGATTCGCTTTGGCTGGCAGGCTGCCTTTCTCGTCTACGGTATCAGTATTCCAATCTTACTTTGTATCTCTTATTTGTGCCATATAGTTCGAAAACAGTTGGTGTAGAGTGAGAAACATCGGAATGATCAGATGACAGCTGGTCAATGGCGGACGGCACTAGGCTTAGCTGTTGTTGCGGCGTCGATCGTCTTATCTAATGTCATGATTACTGTTCGGATTCCAAGTGTGGTGGAGCAAGTTGGGCATGGCACTGCCCAAAACTGCAGGGATTATGTTAGCAACTGATGCAATTTGTCGGGATCCTTGCAGGATTAGCCTTCTCACCCTTGACCCAGCTCTTCCGCGATCGTTTATTATTGGTTTCGGGTGTAGCTTATGGTGTGGGCCAACTGTTGATCGGCGTCTCTCCAAATCTCTTGATTCTTGCCCTTGTAACCATCGCTTCTGGCTTCGCCTACAGTGTAGCTCTTACAACGGTTTACAATGTCTTGTCAGATAAGATGCCAGCAGGGGTCTTGAGCCAGGCAACGTCCATGGCGGTTTTGGGATGTAGTACAGGTTCGATCGCAACGACCTTTGTCCTTAGTCTATTAGGGACTCATCTCATCTACTCCAGCCTTCATTTTGGATTTTCTGGTATCCTCATGATCCTGATTTCCTTTTTTGGCCTTTGGATTGTGCGAAAGAGCGGGAAGTAATCATGCGGCTAGATAAATTTTTAGTGGATTGTGGCGTGGGGAGTAGGACCGAGGTCAAGCAGCTTCTCAAGCAAAAGAAAATCGCAGTGAATGAGAAAAAAGAGACAGCAGGGAAGCTACAGATTGATCCAGACAAGGATCAGGTGACCTTTATGGGGGAAAATCTGGTCCATGAAACCTTTGTGTATTATCTGTTTAATAAACCAGCTGGAGTCATCTCAGCGACTGAAGATGACCATCACCAAACTGTGCTAGATTTATTGGATGAGACAGCCCGTCATAAGGAAGTCTTTTCCTGTCGGGCGCTTAGATATCGATACCCATGGCTTGTCGCTTGTTGACCAATAATGGCAAGCTCGCTCATGCCATGCTTTCGCCAAAGAAGCATGTGTCGAAGATCTACCGTGCCCAAGTGGCTGGGATCATGGATGAGGCAGATGTAGCCTGCTTTGAAGCAGGCATTGCCCTCAAAGACTTCACGACCCTGCCTGCGAGATTGCAGATCTTAGGAGGTGAATGAGGCAAATGCCATCTCCTACGTCGAAATCGAAATCGCTGAAGGAAAATTCCATCAGGTCAAGCGCATGGTCGCCGCCTGTGGCAAGGAAGTGGTGGATTTAGAGCGGATCTCTATGGGACCTCTAACGCTAGATTCAACTCTTCAATTGGGAGCATGGCGGAGGCTCCATCCTTCTGAACTCAAGTCCCTAGAGGTCTTCGGAGTTCCCTTATAAGCAAAAGACCAAGAGGCTGGGACAAAAGTCCTAGCCTTTCTATTGTCTTTGGATTGTCGAGCAAGACGCAGTGGTTGAGTGGGCCTCTACTACGCTGATTTCATCAGCTTTTATAGCCCTACTCAGCTGTGCGGAGGTGGGACGACAAAATCGAATTCTAACGAATTACCGATTTCTGTCCTACTCTCTATTTTTTCTTTGTTTCAAAAAATTGTACTTAAAATACAAAAAGCATATATATTAGCTTGTCTTCTCAAAGTAAATCGATTATAATGAAGCAAGATAGGTTGTGTATAAATTCACAATATGTAGTGATAATTTTTCTACTCACATACCTTATCTAGTAAACGTAGAAAAAGGAGAAAAATCGTTTATGAAAAAGTGGCTCTATTCTGTTGTGACAACAGTTGCCCTATTTTTACTAGCGGCTTTAGGATTTGCCAAACCCAATAGTCCAGCTAAAGTCCATGCAGATACGATCAATGATGTTGTGACATCTGTAAACATCTCGAAATCAACTGGTGGAGCGATTACAGATCCACTCGGTGTTTGGGAGAGTTTTCAAGTTGAAGCAAACTTTGTGTTGCCAAATGGTCGTGTAAAAAAGGGAGATCAGACCGTTATCGAACTTGGAAATGATTTTAAAGTCTTTGAAACGGACACCATTGACCTGCTGGATCCAAGTGGTCAAAAAGTTGCGACAGCAACGGTAGACGATCAAAGAAAGGTCATCACGGTAACCTACACAGACTATCCTGAAAGAATGGCCAATGTGACAGGGAAACTGCGTTTCTTTGCGCGTGTAGACCACCAAGTCGTCAAAGGACAAAAGACACTTAATTTTACTCTTACGATCGATAAGAAAGTGATTTCGGGTGGGAATATCGATTACAAAGGGGTCAATCCAGGTGAGAATCCTCCTACTCCAGAAGTCTTTAGCAAGTGGGGGTGGACCAACTCAGATGATAAATTAAAATTGACCTATACCTTGAACATCAATCAAGGCCACACAGCCCTTCATAATATTGACATTAAAGACCAATTGGCCTTTACAGATGGTAAGATCAAAGCAGATTCTGTCAACATCCATACAGGAACTTGGCAGGTTAGTGATGAAGATGGCGCTTATCATTTAAAAATACCACAAACGTCACCAAGAATTATTCCCCTGTTGTCAGCGCTGATGGTCGTTCTCTAACAGTTCATATTGGCGATCTAGCTCCTGAACAAGGAATGACGATTCGCTATGATGTCTATTTGGACAAGGTCCCAGCCATCAATACATCCTATAAAAACAATGCTAGCATGACAGCTACAGAAATCAAGGAGCAAAATAAGGTAGCAGACATTCTGTATCAGTTCCTTGATGGAGACTTCAATGGTGAGAAGTACTCCTTCACCATTCATAAAAAAGGTGAAAATGGTCAAGCGCTTGCCGGTGCCGTCTTTGCTGTGACAGCAGATGATACAGGTGAGCAAGTGGGAACCATTACGACAGATGAGAATGGTGTTGGCACCATTACGGGCTTGATCAAACAGGCTTATACGGTTCAAGAAATTCAAGCTCCAACAGGCTATGTTCTCTCTGAAGAACCTATCAAGATTAGCAAGGATGATTTTGGAAATGACCTTGCGATTTCTCGTGATGTTGTGAACCAAAAAGAAAAAACAAGTGTCTCTGGCCAAAAGACATGGAATGACAATGACAACCAAGATGGCAAGCGTCCATCAAAAATCACAGTCAATCTCCTAGCAAATGGTGTCAAAGTCGCTTCTAAAGAAGTGAAACCAGATGCGGCAGGAACTTGGGCTTATCATTTTGATAATCTCGATGTGGTCGATGATGCTGGCAATATTATTGCTTATACTGTTTCAGAAGAACCTGTTGAAGGTTATGAAACAACTATCGAAGGAACCAATATTACCAACACTCGTACACCAGAAGTTGTTGAAATTCCAGTAACGAAAGTTTGGAAGGACAATGACAACCAAGATGGCGTTCGTCCTGACAAGGTTACTGTTCGTCTCCTTGCAGATGGTACAGAAGTAGCTAGCCAAGAGCTAAGTGCAGCGACTGATTGGAAGACAGTCTTTACTAATCTTCCAAAATACAATCACGGTAAACAAATTGTCTACACAGTCACAGAAGACACAGTAGCCAATTACTCTGCTGCGATTGATGGAACAACCATTATCAATAGCTACAAGCCAGGTAAAACCAGCGTCACTGTTACAAAACGTTGGGAAGACAACAATGACCAAGATGGCAAACGTCCAAGCGCCATTAAGGTACAGCTCTATGCAGATGGCAAAGCTCAAGGAAAAGAAGTGGAACTTTCTGATAAAAATAACTGGACCCATACCTTTAGCAATTTGCCTCTAAAAGCGAAAGGCAAAGAGATCCAGTACCAAGTGAAAGAAGTTGGGATAGTCAAAGGCTATACTAGTACGGTCGATGACAGTAACAAGGGAAATGTAGTGATCACCAATAGCCGCACACCAGAAGTAACGGAAGTAGCGGTCAAGAAGATCTGGGATGATGCAGACAATAAAGATGGTCTTCGTCCTGAAAAAATCACAGTTCGTCTCCTTGCGGATGGTCAAGAAGTAGCTGTAAAAGAAATCACAGCTACTGATAATTGGCAGGCAAGCTTTACAGATCTACCTGTATACAAGGAAGGTAAGAAGATTGCCTACACGATTACAGAAGATCCAGTAGCAGGTTATACAAGCAACATTGATGGTTTCACGGTAACCAATCGTCATACACCACCAACAACACCTCCTACCACACCACCAAGCACACCGCCAACGACACCGCCAACAACTCCACCGACGACACCACCAACAACTCCACCGACGACACCACCAACAACCCCACCAACAACGCCGCCAAGCACACCGGAAAAACCAGAAATTCCAACTACACCAAAAGAAGGAAAGAAAAATTTCTTCCATCAACTGGTGAAGTTGTTGCTTACGGGTTGACCATACTCGGTGCCCTCTTAGCAATTTTTGCTTTGGCTTTGCTCTTGCGTGGTAAACGGAAAGAGAAATAAGCTTCATACCGAAAAAAGGCAAATATCCTAGAGATATTTGTCTTTTTGAATAAGTTACTTGAAGAATGATCCATCAAACCGTCCAAATTCCCAAGGTTCTTTTTAGAAAAGAGAAAAGCTCCTCTCAAAGGAAACATAAGTGTTTGACAGAAAGATGAAATCTTGGTAGAATAAGAAGGTCGAATAGACAACTAACTCTTTCTTGGTAGCAGGATATGCCAAACCTGCCACTCGGATAGAGCATAAAGAAAAGGAGCTTATCATGGCAATCTCAAAAGAGAAAAAAAATGAAATCATTGCACAATACGCACGTCACGAAGGTGACACTGGTTCAGTAGAAGTACAAGTTGCTGTCCTTACTTGGGAAATCAACCACTTGAACGAACACATCAAACAACACAAAAAAGACCACGCTACTTACCGTGGTTTGATGAAGAAAATCGGTCGCCGTCGTAACTTGTTGGCTTACCTTCGTACAAACGACGTTAACCGTTACCGTGAGTTGATCAACTCTCTTGGACTTCGTCGTTAATCTGCTCTATTTTTCACTTACGCTGCGTTGTCACCTTGCCTCGATATACTCGAGTATAATCTTCAGGCTACGGTTCCTAGCATCGTAAGGTAAAATAGACCAGATCTATCTCCCTTCGGGGAGATTTTTTGTTTTCACTAGGATTTTAGCCCGAGCTCAAAACAGCCCTCTGAATTCAGAGGGCTTTTTTGCTGTCTTTTCCTTATCGAACGAGATCCATCATTCTGAGGAAGTCGTTTTGTTTGACAGATGTAATATCTAGAGTTACAATTGATGCATCATAAGAAATAGAGGTTATCGACATGATTGATATTACATATCTAGACGGTGCAAAACAAGAAAGAGTCATGCATTTTGATTCCTACGAAGAGTTTGAACGCTCCCAACAAGCCTGCTTGATTGGGGTAGCAGATTTTTATCCTGTTGTGAAACTGACCTATAATGGGCATGAGTTGGACTACCAAGGGACTTACGGAGATGTCTTCTTCTATTTGATGAAGCAAGATTTGACGCAGTACCAAAACTAAAGGAGAAAGAAAATGGCAAAAGCAATTACAGACGCAACATTTGAAGCAGAAACAAAAGAAGGCTTGGTCTTGGTAGACTTTTGGGCAACCTGGTGTGGTCCATGTCGCATGCAAGCTCCTATTTTAGAAAAATTATCGGAAGAACTTTCGGAAGATGAGTTAAAAATCCTAAAAATGGACGTGGATGAAAATCCAGAAACAGCGCGTGCTTTCGGCATTATGTCCATCCCAACCTTGCTCTTTAAAAAAGATGGGCAGGTTGTTAAACAAGTAGCAGGAGTGCATACCGCAGCACAAATTAAGGCCATTGTGGCAGAGTTGAGTTAGTAAGCAAAAAGCTAAAGAGGAATGAACCTTCTTTAGCTTTTTTGAATTTTATTCTCCCAATTCTGCACTGTAGGCAATAATTTGATCGACAGTGTCTGAAAGGAATTGGATGGTGTCGCGGAGTGGTTTGTCAGTCGAGATATCTGCTCCGATGATCATGGCTGACTCAAGTGGGGTCTTGCTACCACCTGATTTGAGGAGGTCTAGCCAATCTTTCGCTCCATTTTCGGAGTTTTTCAAATGCAAGTATCCCGCTGTTGAGATAACCAAGCCAGCTGAGTAGGTATAGCTGTAAAGCCCCATGTAGTAGTGGCTTTGGCGCATCCAGGTCAAGGCTGCATCGTCATCGATTTCAACGGCATCTCCCCAGAACTCTGTCAAGACTTCCTTCATGATGCTATTGAGTTTGCTAGCGCCGAAGGTGCCACCTTCTTCAATCAGGGTGTAGACCTTGCGTTGGAAGGCTGCTTCCAACAAGTGGGTGATGAAGTTGTGGAAGTAGGTATCTGTCAAACGGTGAGCCAAGGCAAAGCGTTTTTGACGAGGATCGTCAAACTGGTGTTCCAAATAGTCGCTGAGGAGGAGCTCGTTAAAGGTAGAAGGAGCTTCCACATAGTAGGTCGACATGTGGGCGTTGAAGTAGCTTTGGTTGTTGTCTGAGAAGATAAATTGACCAGAGTGTCCGATTTCGTGGATCAGGGTGTAGACATCGCTCATCCGTCCTGTCCAGCTCATGAGGACATAAGGATGGACGCGGTATGGGTCGGCTGCATAACCACCGGAATCCTTGCCTTCATTGGCCGCAAAGTCAACCCAGCGTTCAGTTTGGTAGCGGGCAATTTCGCGGGAGTATTCTTCCCCAAGAGGTGCTACAGATTTCATGACCAAATCATAAGCGTCATCAATGGTGACATCTGGGTTGAGTGCGCTGTCCAAATCCAACTTCCAATCAGCAAAGGTCATTTCTCAAGGCCGTTGACCTTGGCCACGTGTTTGAGGAATTTTGAGCGACCGGAGCGAAGTCCTTCATGATCAGGTCAATCTGACGGTCAAACATGGCACGATCTACTTCCTGCTCAGCCAAGAGATAGTCAAAGACAGAGTCGTAGCCCCGCATATCTGCAATCAGTTTTTCAGACTTGACTTGAGCTAGATAGGTAGCAGCAGCCGTGTTTTGGTGCTTGCGGAGACCTTCTGAGAAAGAACGAAAGGCTTTTTCACGAACTTCCGCATTCTCATGGTTTTGGTAGAAGTTTTCATAGGTGACAAAACTATTTTTGTAGACTTTTCCATCCACTTCGAAATCAGCCATTTCAAAGTCGCCTGCCCGCATCTTGGTGTAGATGTCTTGAGGTCCGTAGAAGACTTCCCCCAAGTTGGTCAATGTTTTTTCGACATCAGCTCCTAAGTAGTGAGCTTTTTTGATTTTAGCCTGACGAATAGCAAAAGTGAGGTGAGGGAGTTGCCCCAGGCGTTCGAGTACTTCTTCATCCGCTTCTACCAAAGCATCATCAAAGAAGGAAAGTTCAACGCTAGCCCAAGTTTCGAAATCCATCCCTGCTTGGGCAATTTCCGCAAAAGCTTCGTCGCCAAAGTCAGTGGTTTGTGGCATAAAGCTGTAGTTGCCAATGTGGCTGAGTTGGATCTGAATCTGTTCAAAGACCGCAAAGGCGACTTCAAAGTCTTCAAAAGTGTGGAGGTTGCCCTTGTAGTTGCGGACAAATTCATTGATTTCTTCACGTGTTTTTTCAATGGCGCGCAAGAAGTCTTCCTGGTCTTGGTAGAGGGCTGTGAGGTCCCAGAGTTCGTTCTCGGGAAATTCAGAACGTTTTTTTAATTCCATAATGTTCTCCTTTTGATCGGTGTTCTTCCTTAAGTATAGCAGAAAAAAGGACAGAAACATAGAGGGAGAGGGGAAAATGCTTGTGTAAAAATCTTGAAAAGAGCTGGAAAAAAGTTAAGATTAAAAAACTTAAGTCTAACCACTATATTTAGGTAAGGCATGGATTAGAATTTCTGCTGATATACTAAGTATTATCAGAGTATTGCATTTCATGCAACACTCAACACTAATGGCTCTAAAGAATATAAGGATTGTTTAATAATTTTTTGTGGCAATTCTTATATTCAAAATTTTAGTAAAATGTTGCTAATTAGTGATAGAGGAGGTTATTAATGGAAACAAGAGAAGAAATTGTCTCTAAATTAGAACTCATTCGTGAGAATATATTGGGATTTATTCAAGCTCGTTCACGTCAAGTTACACTTGTTAATCAAATGAGAACAGCCAAATTGATTCAACAAGATGAATATAACGATAACACATTGTCTCATAAATCCCTCAAGCTTGCTTTTTCAATTATGGTATTTTCAAGTATTTCGATACTATTAGGGGATTTATTGTATGTCATCTTACTTGGTGCTGTGAATCGATTAATCGGTGATATTATCTTTGAAGTTTTGTTCTTATCAGGATTTTTATTTTTATTGTTTCGTCGTATGAAAGGTTCAAAGGATAGTTGGATTTATCCAGCGACACTGATTATGGGAGGGATCCTACTTGTATTCCCTCTACGTTTACTTTTGACTCCTAATCCTATAACATTAATTCTACTTGGAGTGTCAATTGTAGCCACCTATTTCATCATTCAAAATAAGCTGGAATTAATGATTGCGTTTGTGAATAAAGGTATTCGTAATAAAAATGAACAGCATTTAAGAGATTACCAAGCAGTGGTTGCAGAAAATCAACGATT
The DNA here is from genome assembly GCA_047241705.1 of Streptococcus sp. GTDB lineage: Bacteria > Bacillota > Bacilli > Lactobacillales > Streptococcaceae > Streptococcus. Next base: position 298,841 of record JBKTJB010000001.1, on the reverse strand, counting down.
AGAATTTGCCTATCAGCAAGAGGGACGTTTGATGGAAAATTTCCGGAATCAAGCTGTAGCAATTGGTCAAGGATGGTACCCTAAGGATTATTACGCACTAGATGCAGTGAATTATCTAATTCACGCGTTTAATAACTTTAAAGCAGATAATATAAAAGAAGCTGATTAATTTATATGATACATATTTAGACCGTGAAGCACGTCGAGCGTTTGAGGCAGAGATGATTGAACTTGAGAAAGAGCAGATTATTAATCAAGAACGAATGATCAAGCTTCAAGAACATGCAAATATTTTAAGTGCAAGACAAATTGCAGAAACACAAGAAGCGGCTGCGGCATCACGTGCTGTAGCAAGTGAACTTGAGAATATTCGTTATGGAAGATAAAAAATCCGGAAAATATAGGTAGGAAAGTAAATAGAAGGGATATAGTCTATGAATAAATCAACAAAGAAAAGTATTGCTATCGGTGCTACTATTATTGCGCAACTGCTGTAACTTCAGTTGTACAAGCTGAGGAAACGACAGTTGCTCAACCGCATACAGAAACACCGGTAACTACTTCAAATATCGATAAGACTGCTGAGGTTACAAAAGAGGTAGTCGATACAGCAAGAGAGAAAGCTGATGAAACGGCTAAACAAGTAACGGAACAAGAAAAGGTTGTCAGTGTGGCAGATCAAAAGGCTAAAGAAGCTGAAGCTGCTGAAGAAACGGCTCGCAACGAACCTATGAAAAACAAAAGAAGTTGCGAAGGAAGCAACCCTGAAAATATTGCCAAAGCTGAAGAAGCCATTAAAACAAAAGAGGCTGGGGTAAAATCAGCTGAAGAAAGTGTAAAAACGGCTGAAGAAGGTGTGAAATCAGCTGAGACAGCAGGAAGCTGAATCAGAAAAAACTTATGAAGAAGCTACTAAAAAAGTAGAAGATGAAAAAGCAAAAGTCGCATCAGCCAAGGAAGAAGTTAAGAAGGCAGAACAAGCTCTAAATGAAACAACATTGACCAGAGCACAAGAAACAGTGACGATTGCGGGGAATAAAGTGAAAGATGCTGAGTCTGTGAATAAAGCAGCTCAAGACGAATTGACTCGTGCAAAAGAATTCGACGCATCTCGTCAAGCTAAAATTAATGAAACAAAATCAACTCTCGATAAAGAACGCACTGAAAAGAATATTCCAGCTCTCGAAGATAGCCTCGCATCTGCAAAAGCTAACGTAGAAGCTAAAGAAAAAGCTCTTGCTGAAACAAAGCTAAAGCAGGTGTCGCTCAAGCTGAAGTTGATGCTGCTCAAAAAGCACTCGATGCTGCAAATGCGGCTTATCAAGAAAAGTTGCTAAATTGCAACAAGACGAAGCTCTCCGTAAAATCGTTATTCCGGCTGAATACGCAAAACACGACATTGAAGATTACGCATGGTTCATCTCTCAGTGCAGATGAATTCATGAAATTGCAACCTGAAATTAACTGGGATGCTTACAACAAAACAGCTCTTGGAACAAACAAAGATAAAGTTAACCTTGAAAACCTTACAACTGCTCAACGTAAAGAAATCGCTGAATTCGTATCTCAAATGTTGAACGACCTTAACCAACAATACTGGTCTCAACGCGAAATCTGGTAAAGCACACACACCAATCCAATTAACAGTTGGTGGTCAAGAATTTGCAGACGCTATCGCGCGTGGATACTCTCAAGTTCTACGCAGACAACGGCGGAACACCTGACAAATTCAACTTCGCTAAAAACTGGGGTCACCAATACTCAGTTCTCCGTCCGTATAACGCAACTGAATCCTCGGTGGACTTTTGCCTGAATGGCACAAAGAAAACATGGGCGGATACAACATGTTGAACTTGAAACAAGACATCGCAGACGTTATTCGCAAATGATGTTTGCTGACGGCGACCAAGCAAATGGTCACGCTAAACACTTGATTTCACTTGAAGGTACAGGTATCGGATTTAGTGCTAAGCTCAGGTTCTGTTCACATCTTTGTCAACAAACCGTCCAACAAACCAAGACAAAGGTGACTACATCAGCACTGACGCTGAATACAAAGCATCTTTAACATCATCTGTTGAAGCAGGAAGAACAAGCGCTTCGGGCGACTAAAGTTAAGAAAGCAACTGCTGACCAAGTCGTTAAATCTGCTGAAAACGTCCTTGCTTCTGCTAAATCAGCTCAAGTTGATGCTCAAACTGCATTGAACGCGGCTCAAAGAACGCTATTGCGAAAGCTCAAAAGCATACGACGACGCTCTTGCTTGCAAAAGAACAAACACCTTCAGCACAAGCTAAGGTGACTGAAACGGCAAAAAGCTCTTGAAACAGCTAAAGCTGAACTTGCAACAGCTAAATCAAATCTTGCAAACTTGCAACAAGTTCGTGCACAACGCGAATCTGAATTGAAAGACGCTAAAGCTAAATTGATTGCTCAAGAAGAAGCTCTTTAAAGTAGCTCTCAAATCAGCAATCGATGCTGAAAACGATTTGAAAGCAAAAGGTCTTGCAACAACTGAAGCTAAAGCTCAAGTTGAACGTGCTAAACAAGCTGTCAAATCAGCTGAACAAGCAGTAAAAAAGAATCAAAAGATTATCTTGAATTGCTTAAGAACGCACCTGTGAAACTTGCTGAAGCCGAAAAAGTATTGACTGAAGCAAAAGCTAAAACAGCTGAAGCCAAAGCAACTCTTGAAACTGAAATTGCAAAACTCGAAGCTTTGAAATTGAAAGCAAAAGCGTCTCAAGAAGATTACAAACGTGTCTTCGAAGCTTACCAAAACTCGTTCAAGCAAAACAATTGGAAGAAACAATTCGTCGTGAACAAGAACGTATCAAACACGAAGAAGAAACTCGTCGCAACGAACCAGTTCGTCATGAATCTACTCAAAACAAAGTGATTAAGACAACTACTCCAACTGCAACAGTAACACCTGGTGCAATCACACCAGCAACACCTCAAGTTAAACAAACTAAACAAGCAAACACTAAAGAATTGCCATCAACTGGTGAATCTGCAAGTGCACTTGGACTTATGGGCGTAGCTATGATGGCTCTAGGTCTTGCTGGATTGAAACGCAAACGCGAATCAAAATAAAAATTTATTTAGGCTGGGAAACCAGCCTAAAATGATATAATTTTTAAGAAAAGATAGTTAAAGGAGATTTTTCATGAAAAAGGTTATGATTACACTATTAGCAGGTGCATCCGTGCTATCTCTAGTAGCTTGCACGCCCAAACGTTATGAACGCCAAAGCAAACCGAAAACGGCAAGCTCTTCGTCGGTCAAAAAGAGAAGAAGGATACAGGTCAAAAGCACTATCAAGAGGTATTAGATCGCTATAAGTCTTATGCGGTTGCCATTAATACTAAGGACCAAACGGCTTTACAAAATGAACTGAAGAAGATCGAAGCAACTTCAGAAGAATATGCGTATGTCTTTAACCTTCAAACACTTGGGAGTACCAATGAGTGGCAATATGCTTTTGAGGATCTTAATCGTGATGGTAATGACGAACTGCTGATAGGGGATGGCAAAACGATTGCTGCTGTGTATTATTTGAAAGATAACCAGCCAACCTTGCTCCATGTAGCCTATGTAGCTTCTGCAGGTGGCTATCGCTCCAGCTTAGATGTTTTTGACAATGGGCAAATCGTCTACGCCACTTGGCAATCCCTTAATCCAGAAATGGAATTGACCCTTTATTCGCTAGGAAAAGGGGAAGCCAAGGAAGAAAAGAAAGCAACCATTCAAATTGGTGGAAACCGAAACAGCAGAGCAAGCTCTTGGGATTTCAGCTAAGAAGTTGAACCTCAGTAAGCTAGACTGGAAAAAATTTGATGGTTCAGGGGATTCCAAATCAACAGCTAAAGCCGAAGAGAAAAAATCGGAAAGCTTCCAAGTGCAAGTCAGTGTGTCGGATCTCCGTATTCGAAAAGAGCCCTCAACCTCAGCTCCATCTGCAGGAATGATCGCAAAAGGAATTCACACCATTACGGAAACCGTAGAGGCAGATGGTCATACTTGGGGCAAATTGGAATCTGGACAAGGCTGGATCGCCCTTGAATTCACAACGCGGGTGGATGGTTCTAAATCAGTGAGCTCAAGTAAGAAAAGCAGCAGAATGAATATTCAAGAAATTCAGAACGGTGATTTTTCAAGTATTGCAGGGACCTGGAGAAATGGGAAAGGAATGAGTGTAACATTTGATGATAACGGTATATCAAAGATAAATGGTGCACCAACAGATCAGGTTGTAGACCGCTTTAATCATGAATTTGGATACTTAAGTAGTAGTGTTCATTCAACTGCTCTAGCTGGTGCTTCAGCAATGAGTTTTTTCCCAGCAGGTCAAGAGTTTCCTGCATCATTAAAATATGGAAATTTTTCTGTTGATAATAGTAAGGATATTATTTATTGGGGTCAGAATGTTATTTCAGATCAAAGCGACTTGTTCTATAAGGAAGACTAAAAAAGGTTAGAAAAACAAAAAATTATATTTGCTAGTGGTCTCTTCATTGATACTGAGTAAATAGATTTCCTTTGATAGACTAGGATAAAAAAATAGGAGATATTGTGAAAAAATTTATTATTTTATTCTTAACAGTTGGTTCGGTAATTTCCCTAGCAGCCTGCGCCCCAAAACGCTATGAGCGTAAGCACAGCCCGGTGGGGGCTTCATCGGTCAAAAAATCATCTGACAAAGCCCGAGAAAAAGAGCAAAACAGAAGAAGCTAAGTCAGATGAACATGATAAAGAAGCCATTGGGACCTTATCAAAAGCAGACCAAGCGGATATCTATTCGATCATTGAAAACAGTGCGTCTTTGACCTATTCACTTCAGGTGCAACCGACTCGTTTGCTGGAGTTGAACAATGATCACGGTGCAGTTGATGGTTACCCACAAGACATGTTCATTGATTACTACAATACCTACACGCCGGGAACTTATAATTTGCAAGATGTCATTAATAAATTGAATGCTGAAGAGACCTCGGACTCTATCCGTAGTCTGTCACAAGACCAGCTGATCCAACTGACAAACGAAAAGAAGGACGGCTGGATCTATTCGACAAAAGACAAGGCCTTCTACGAAATTGTAGCTGGTGGTCGTGGCGGAGCGATGCCACCGATGGAAATTCCTTCACCGGATGAATGGGTGGTCAATGAAGATTCAGTTGAAGTGACAACGACTATCCAAGGCACTTCCGATCCATACAGACGTTTTGTCTTGAAACGCAACAACAAGAACTACAAGGGTGGAACCCACAAAACACGCTTTTATGTCGACAGCACTGAATTCGTGAAATCGTAAAAATAATCAAAAGCTATATCTAGCTCTAAAATTTTTATATAGAACTTGCTGAAGATTCACAGAAAAAGGCCCTCAAAGCCTTTTTCTTTTGGGCTTGAATATGTTAAAATAAAAGGTATACGTGCTTGGATACAAAGATGAGGATATAACAAACAGATAGGTTACGATACAATCGAATGCTATCATGCGTAATTGAACCCGCCTACTAACTCTGTGGAAAAAGATAAATCTACCTAGGAGCGTTCGCTCCGTCGTTCGATTTCCTATTTTCCTTTGAGTTGCTTAACGGCTTAGTATCTTGATAGTTGAACACGGGCTAAATCCCTAGTGAAAAAGATAGATTTCCTAGTGTGCGTGGCACACTGCGTCAATCTCCTATTTTCATACGGGATTCTTCACGCCCTTTGTATCCTGATTTTTGTAGGCAAGTCGTATAATTTTATCAATCCAAAGGGGATTACAATGACAAAACAAGTGTTTCAAACGACTTTTTGCGGGTCGTGAGTTAATCGTAGAGACTGGTCAGGTTGCCAAGCAAGCAAATGGCTCTGTTGTCGTGCGTTATGGTGAGTCAACTGTCTTGACGGCAGCTGTCATGTCTAAGAAAATGGCAACTGGGGATTTCTTCCCACTTCAAGTCAACTACGAAGAAAAAATGTATGCGGCTGGGAAGTTTCCTGGTGGCTTTATGAAACGGGAAGGTCGTCCTTCTACAGATGCGACCTTGACAGCGCGTTTGATTGACCGTCCGATCCGTCCAATGTTTGCGGAAGGTTTCCGTAACGAAGTGCAAGTCATCAACACAGTCCTTTCTTACGATGAAAATGCCTCTGCCCCAATGGCAGCCATGTTTGGTTCATCATTGGCACTTTCTATCTCAGATATTCCGTTTGACGGACCAATCGCTGGGGTCCAAGTAGGCTATGTTGACGGGGAAATCATCATCAACCCAACGCAAGAACAAGCAGAGCGCTCGCTTCTTGAATTGACAGTAGCTGGTACCAAACACGCTATCAACATGGTAGAGTCTGGTGCCAAAGAATTATCAGAAGAAATCATGTTGGAAGCTCTTCTCAAAGGGCACGAAGCCGTTAAAGAATTGATTGCTTTCCAAGAAGAAATCGTTGCGGCAGTTGGGAAAGAAAAAGCAGAAGTTGAATTGCTTCATGTAGATGCTGACTTGCAGGCTGAAATTATCGCAGCTTATAACAGCGACCTTCAAAAAGCAGTTCAAGTTGAAGAAAAATTGGCGCGTGAAGCTGCGACTCAAGCTGTTAAAGACCAAGTCACAGCAGTTTACGAAGAAAAATATGCAGACCACGAAGAGTTTGATCGCATCATGCGCGACGTGGCTGAAATCTTGGAACAAATGGAACACGCTGAAGTGCGTCGTTTGATTACTGAAGACAAGGTTCGCCCGGATGGTCGTAAGGTCGATGAAATCCGTCCTTTGGATGCACAAGTCGACTACCTTCCTCGCGTTCACGGTTCAGGTCTCTTTACTCGTGGACAAACGCAAGCCCTTTCTGTCTTGACTTTGGCACCAATGGGTGAAACGCAAATCATCGATGGTTTGGACCCAGAGTACAAGAAACGCTTTATGCACCACTATAACTTCCCTCAATACTCTGTTGGGGAAACTGGACGTTACGGTGCGCCAGGTCGTCGTGAAATTGGTCACGGGGCTCTCGGTGAGCGTGCTCTTGCTCAAGTCTTGCCAAGTTTGGAAGAATTCCCATACGCTATCCGTTTGGTAGCAGAAGTCTTGGAATCAAATGGTTCTTCATCTCAAGCATCTATCTGTGCGGGAACACTTGCCCTTATGGCTGGTGGTGTGCCAATCAAGGCGCCGGTAGCAGGGATTGCTATGGGTCTGATCTCAGATGGAAATAACTATACCGTATTGACAGATATCCAAGGTTTGGAAGACCACTTTGGAGATATGGACTTTAAGGTTGCAGGTACACGTGATGGGATTACCGCCCTTCAAATGGATATCAAGATCCAAGGGATCACTGCAGAAATTTTGACTGAAGCACTTGCTCAAGCCAAGAAAGCTCGTTTTGAAATCCTTGACGTGATTGAAGCAACCATTCCAGAAGTGCGTCCAGAATTGGCACCAACTGCTCCAAAAATTGATACCATCAAGATTGATGTCGACAAGATTAAGATTGTCATCGGTAAGGGTGGAGAAACCATCGATAAGATCATCGCTGAAACAGGCGTTAAGATTGATATCGACGAAGAAGGAAACGTGTCTATCTACTCGAGCGATCAAGATGCGATTAACCGTGCTAAGGAAATCATTGCTGGTTTGGTGCGTGAAGCGAAGGTGGATGAAGTCTACCATGCCAAAGTGGTTCGGATCGAGAAATTCGGAGCCTTTGTCAACCTCTTTGACAAGACAGATGCCCTCGTTCATATCTCTGAAATGGCTTGGACGCGCACCAACCGTGTCGAAGACTTGGTAGCGATTGGCGATGAAGTGGATGTGAAGATTATCAAGATTGACGAAAAAGGTCGTGTCGATGCTTCTATGAAAGCACTATTGCCACGTCCGCCAAAACCTGAACATTCAGAAGAAAAAGGTGAAAAGGGTCCTCGCCACGGCGATCGTCCTCGTCACCACAATAAAGACCACAAACCTAAAAAAGACTTTACCATTACACAAAAAGATTCAGAATAATCATTAGAAAAGGAGGAGCACGGTATGGGATGGTGGCGTGAAACCATTGATATTGTAAAAGAAAATGACCCAGCAGCACGTACCTCGCTGGAGGTCCTCTTGACCTATCCAGGCGTTAAAGCGTTAGCTGCTCACCGTGTTTCTCACTTTTTGTGGAATCATGGCTTTAAGCTTCTAGCTCGGATGCACAGTCAGTTCTGGCGCTTTTGGACCCAGATCGAAATCCATCCAGGAGCGACCATTGCTTCGGGGTGTCTTCATCGACCATGGAGCGGGCCTCGTTATCGGGGAAACAGCCATTGTTGAAAAAGGCGTCATGCTCTACCACGGGGTGACCGCTTGGGGGAACAGGAAAGGATGTCGGCAAACGCCATCCGACGGTACGTGAGGGAGCCTTGGTCTCCGCCCATGCTCAAGTCATCGGCCCGGTGGAAATCGGAGCCAAGGCCAAAGTCGGAGCGGGAGCTGTCGTCGTCTCAGATGTACCAAGTGATGTGACCGTTGTCGGTGTTCCAGCCAAGATTGTGCGGGTGCACGGTCGAAAAGACGAACCAGTCATTCACCAAGAAGAAGAAAAACGCGAATACTACATGAACAAGCTGGAGCAAGCTAAGGAAGCTAGCCATCGGTCTTCGAGCTTGTAAGGAGATCGCTACGTGATTCAATCAACCAATACATTGAATGACCACCAACTACTGGAAGCAAAGGCCCTTATTGCCATCTGTCAGAAGTATGACGGAACGTTTCGGGATCCTTATCTCTCCAATATGCTCAATTTTGACCCCGATATGCTGGCCTTTTTCCTTTATTATGAAAAAGGTGAACTTGTTGGCCTATTAACCGTCTATGCGGATGATCAAGATGTGGATGTGGCGATCCTGGTCCATCCTAATTATCGTCGTCAGGGAATTGCGCGTGCTTTGTATGGAAGTTTTGAGAAAGAAACGGCATCTTATCCAATTGAGTCTGTGACTTTTCAGACAGAACGTATTTTTTTAGAGAATCATCCTGATTTTGCCAGCAATTGGGGACTGGACGAGGATGAAGAGACAGAAACCTGGTTAGGACGTGATCGAACCGCTTATGCATTAGATTCCCGTTCGGATGTCGATGTGCTCTTGGCAGAACCTTCTTATCTTGAAGCCATTGCCCAGCTCCACCACCAAACCTTTTCAGATGAAGTGGAAGCACCGGAAGTGAGCCACAGATACATTTCAGAGGCTTTAAAGGATCCTGATAGTCTGCTGTACATATTACTCAAAGAAGGTCAAGTGATTGGCGTTTGTACGGTCGATGTATCTGGAAAATGCAATTACCTTTATGGACTTGCGATTGCTGAAGTCCATCGTGGGCAAGGGTTACGGAAGCTATCTGGCAAAATCCCTCGTCAACCAAGTCATTGAGCAAAATGATAAGGAATTTCAGATTGCCGTGGAAGACAGCAATGTAGGTGCCAAACGCTTGTATGAAAAGATTGGCTTTGTCAAACAGACTCAGGTGGTTTATTTGAAGCCAAAAGAGTAGAAACAGAAAGGAAATGAAGCGTGTTAAAAATTTATGATACCATGTCTCGTGATTTGCGAGAATTTATCCCCATCGAGGAAGGAAAGGTCCGCATGTATGTTTGTGGGCCAACGGTTTACAACTATATCCACGTAGGGAATGCCCGCTCAACAGTGGCCTTTGACACGATTCGTCGCTACTTTGAGTATCGTGGCTACGAAGTTGCCTACATTTCCAACTTTACAGATGTGGATGATAAGATCATTAACCGTGCCAAAGAAGAAGGCATTACACCTCAGGAAGTGGCAGACAAGTATATTGCGGCTTTTCGTGAAGATGTGACGGCTCTTGGCGTGAAGCCTGCAACTCGCCACCCTCGTGTGGTCGAGTTTATGGATGACATCATTCGTTTTGTCAATGACTTGATTGAAAAAGGCTATGCCTACGAGAGCCAAGGTGATGTCTATTTCCGTGTGGAAAAATCCCACAACTATGCAAAATTAGCCAACAAAACTCTAGAAGACTTGGAGCTAGGAGCTTCAGGTCGAACAGATGAAGAAACGGCTCGCAAGGAAAATCCAGTCGATTTTGCCCTCTGGAAAGCTGCCAAACCAGGAGAGATTTCTTGGGACAGCCCTTGGGGACCTGGTCGTCCTGGTTGGCACATCGAGTGTTCGGTCATGTCAACGGGGATTTTGGGCGATACCATCGATATCCACGGTGGTGGAGCTGACCTTGAGTTTCCGCACCACACCAACGAAATTGCCCAGTCAGAAGCTAAGACAGGTAAGACCTTTGCCAACTACTGGATGCACAATGGCTTTGTCAATATTGATAATGTCAAGATGTCCAAGTCCTTGGGGAACTTTATTACGGTGCATGATGCATTGAAGACTATTGACGGCCAAGTGCTTCGCTTCTTCTTTGCAACCCAGCACTATCGCAAGCCCATTAACTTCACAGAAAAAGCGGTGCGCGATGCGGAGACCAACCTCAAGTATTTGAAAAATACCTATGAGCAACCGTTCACAGGAGAAGTGGATTTAGCAGACTTGCAAGGCTTTGTGGACAAAGTTTATCGCGGCTATGGATGAAGATATCAATGCGGCAAACGGAATCACCGTCGTCTTTGAATTGGCTAAATGGGTCAATTCAGGTCACTACAACCAAGACGTCAAGGATGCCTTGACCAAGATGTTAGAAGTCTTTGGAGTGGTCTTTGTCGAAGAAGTCTTGGATGCAGATATTGAAGCCTTGATCGCTGAACGTCAGGAAGCCCGGGCTAAGAAAGACTTTGCGCGAGCAGATGCCATTCGCGATGAATTGGCTGCACAAGGAATCAAGCTCTTGGATACAAAAGAAGGTGTAAGGTGGACACGTGATTGATGTCAATCTAATCAATGGGATTGCCCTTGCCTTTGAGGGAGATGCGGTCTATTCCATGTATATTCGCAGACACCTGATTTTTCAAGGGATGACCAAGCCCAATAAGCTTCACCAGGCTGCCACCCGCTATGTCTCTGCTAGAGCTCAGGCTAGCTTGATTGAAAGCATGTTGGAGCAAGAAATTCTGACGGAAAAAGAGTTGGAGATCTACAAGCGCGGTCGCAATACCAATAGCCATACCAAGGCCAAAAATGCGGATGTCGTGACCTATCGCATGTCGACGGGCTTTGAGGCTGTCATGGGCTATCTCCATATGACGGGGGAGCTCTCTGGCTAGAAGAGCTGATTGACTGGTGCATCCAGCAAGTAGAAGAAGGAAGAAAGCAGTGAAAAATATCAGAGAGTGGTTTCCTCATGCAGAGGTGACGGATCAAGCCAATCCACCAGCTGGTTATGTAGCCATTCCCCTTCAGGCTCATCAATGGTCTGCTGAAGGAAGAAGAGCTAACCGAGCGAGAAAAACAATTGATTTCCTGGTTGGGCGGTGAAGAAGAGGTTGCCCCTAATCCTTGGTACCAGTACCTGATCGATGGAAAGGGAGAAGCCCCTCAAGTCATCAAAAAAATGCAGCTCGTCTATTGCCACATTTCGCATTCAACAGCGGAAGGGACGGCTTCTTGGCTAGAGATGATGCAGACACTTCTGCCCAGCTTCCGAGCAACCTTGCAACTGAGCGGAAAGATTATGTGCTCATTCTGGACCAAGACCAGTCTTTACCTGTGGCCGATATCTTAAAAGATACCGTCTCTGCCATGGAGTATGACTTCAACATTCGTTTATCTATCCTGGTCGGGCAAGTATGGACCGAGTCTAAAGACGGGAAAGTGTCTGCTGTCATCCGAGCAGAACAGGCGGTCTTTCGAGCTTGGATTCGAGAGGGCCATCAAGGTGTCTATCGCTTTTCTCAACTCTATCTGTGGGGAATCGAGCAGGCAGATTTGGATCTTACTCCCAATCAAAGCAAGCTTGCATCAGTTGATTGAAAGTCAAGATCAATTGCAAGACATCATTGTTGCTCTTTGGGACAATGGTGCAGTCGTCACCAAAGCCGCACAACAACTCTATCTCCACCGCAATTCCCTTCAATACAAGATTGACAAATGGGAAGAGCTAACGGGTCTCCAACTGAAAAACCTGACAGATCTAGCTCTTTGTTACCATTTGGTTCTACAGGATGTGATGTAACGGAATAAATAGAGGGTTTTGTGCAACTTGCACAAAACTCTTTTTCTTTTTTGTAAGACTTGCCATAGCTTTGTAAAACGTTTTCATTTACAATAGAATTATAAAAATCAAAGGAGTACCATCATGGTAGAATTAAATCTTAAAAATATTTACAAAAAATATCCAAACAGCGAACACTATTCAGTTGAAGACTTCAACTTGGACATCAAAGACAAAGAGTTTATCGTTTTCGTAGGTCCTTCAGGATGTGGTAAATCAACGACTCTTCGTATGATCGCTGGTCTTGAAGACATCACAGAAGGTGAATGTTCGATCGATGGTGTCGTTGTAAACAACGTGGCACCTAAAGACCGTGATATCGCCATGGTATTCCAAAACTACGCTCTTTACCCACACATGACTGTGTACGATAACATGGCATTTGGTTTGAAATTGCGTAAATATAGCAAGGAAGATATCGACAAACGTGTACAAGAAGCAACTGAAATCCTTGGCTTGAAAGAATTCTTGGATCGTAAACCAGCTGACCTTTCTGGTGGTCAACGTCAACGTGTGGCCATGGGTCGTGCCATTGTCCGTGATGCAAAAGTGTTCTTGATGGACGAACCTTGTCAAACTTGGATGCTAAACTTCGTGTATCCATGCGTGCTGAAATTGCGAAAATCCACCGTCGTATCGGAGCTACAACAATCTACGTAACTCACGACCAAACAGAAGCGATGACATTGGCTGACCGTATCGTTATCATGTCTGCTACTAAAAACCCAGCTGGTACAGGTACTATCGGACGTGTAGAACAAATCGGTACTCCGCAAGAAGTGTATAAGAACCCTGTGAATAAATTCGTAGCTGGATTCATCGGAAGCCCTGCTATGAACTTCATTAACGTGAAATTGGAAGGTGGACACATCGTTGCCAATGGATTGAACTTGAAAGTTCCAGAAGGTGCTTTGAAAGTCTTGAAAGAAAAAGGCTATGATGGTAAAGAATTGATCTTTGGTATCCGTCCAGAAGACGTGAATACAGAAGCTGCATTCCTTGAAACTTTCCCAGAATCAGTTGTGAAAGCTACGATCTCTGTGTCTGAGTTGCTCGGTTCTGAATCTCACTTGTACTGCCAAGTTGGTGACAACGAATTCATCGCTAAAGTGGATGCGCGTGACTACCTTGGAACTGGTGCAACCATCGAACTTGGATTTGACTTGAACAAAGCTCACTTCTTTGACAAAGAAACTGAAAAAACAGTATACTAATACCTACTGAAACTGTAGAGACTGAGACGATATGTCTCAGTTTCTTTCATTTTAAGGAGACAAAACATGGAAAAAGACTGGTGGAAGGGGAAGGTCGCTTATCAGATCTACCCAAAAAGCTTCAAAGACAGCAATGGAGATGGTGTTGGGGACTTAAAAGGGATCACGGAGAAACTCGATTACCTTCAAGACTTGGGGATTGATATCCTCTGGTTATCGCCTATTTACAAGAGTCCGTTTATTGACCAGGGCTATGATATTTCTGACTATTATGCCATTGATCCTATTTTTGGAACTATGGAAGATATGGAGGAGCTGATTGCGGAAGGTAAGAAACGGGGCATTTCCATCATCATGGACTTGGTGGTCAACCACTGCTCCAGTCATCACGAGTGGTTCCAAAAAGCTCTAGCGGATCCAGATGGTCCTTATGCGGATTACTTTTATTTCATCGAAAGTGACAAGGAACCCAACAACTGGGAAAGTTACTTTGGAGGCAGTGTCTGGGAACCCGTTCCTGGCACCAACAAATACTATCTCCATTCTTTCCACAAGGATCAGCCGGATCTCAATTGGCAAAATCCTGTCTTACGCGAAGAGATTTACAAGATGATCAATTGGTGGTTGGACAAGGGAATTGCAGGCTTCCGGATCGACGCTATTATCAATATCAAAAAGGATTTAGAATGGCGTTCGCTTCCATCCGATCGTGACAATGGCCTGGTCCCAGTGCCGGAATCGCTGGTCAATGCCCAACCGATTGAACCTTTCTGCAAGAGTTAAAGAGCGTACTTTCGCCAAGTACAACGCCTTCACAGTAGGGGAAGTTTTCAATGAAACTGACGAAGAGTTGCATTTCTTCATTGGAAAAGACGGTGTCTTCTCTTCCATCTTTGACTTCAAACAAACCATGCTGGGTCAGGAAGGAAAAGGCTGGTTCGGACCATGCTCTTCCGACAGCGGATGAACTCAAGGAAAGTATTTTCCAAGCGTATGAGCGCGCAGATAGTATTGGAGTTCTCTCGACCATCATTGAAAACCACGACGAACCTCGTGGAGTGTCCCATTATATCGCGGAAGGTCAAGTCAACGACACCAGTAAAATAGCTTTAGGGACTATTCAGGTTTTGCGTAAGGGAATTCCTTTTATCTATCAAGGCCAAGAAATTGGAATGGAAAACCAAGTCTTTGAATCAGTGGAGGACTTTGATGATATCGCGACCATCAATGGCTACCACGTCGCTAAAGAAGCTGGTTTGAGCGAGGAAGAAGCCTTAGCAGCGATTGCCAAATACAGCCGGGACAATGCGCGGACACCCATGCAGTGGACAAAAGAGCCAGGTCTGGGCTTTAGCGATGGGTCAGCCTGGTTGATCAGTCCCAAACCAAATGTTGCCATCAATGTGGAAGATCAGGAAAAGGATCCAAATTCCATCTTGAATTATTACCGGCAAATCTCGACGGCCTTGTATCGCCATCCCCTCTATGGAAATACTATCCGATTTGGAGATATGATCCCAGCGTATCGGGACCGTGAAAACATCATCGCCTTTGAACGCCGTGGGGACAAACGTCTCTTGGTTGTCAGCAATTTCCAAAATCGCCAGGCTAGCTTGGAGTTGCCAGCTCCGATTAAAACGGTCGTTTTAAATAATACAGCAGGATTATTCCAAGAAGGAGACCAAGTGCTCGAATTGACCCTTACCAAACTGTTGTGCTAGAATTAGCAGAATAGAAAGAAACTTTGTATTATTGTTAGATTTAAGATGTAGAATAGTATTTTCATTAAAAATCTGGAGAAATTTATAAAAGTTATCTATACTTTAGAATCAGTCAAGTATAAACTGAAACTTTCCGCCGTGAGAAAAGTGCCTGAAACAACTGTGTTTCAGGCACTCGGGAATTTTGGGAGTAAAACAGTTCGGGGAACTGTTTTAGCCTGAGCCTAAAAATTAAAAAGCGAAGGGGTCCAAAACGAATTGAACACGGGCTGCGGATTGTGTCAAAAAGATAAGTTTTCCTAGAATCAAAAAAATTCTGCGTCAAACGTCCTATTTTGACTGTATCCGCAGACGCCCTTTATATCTTAATCAGTCATGGAACTTCGTAGAAGTTCGCTGACGTCCGTACTCACCTAAGGAAAGTTTTGAAAGATATTTTATCTCCGAAAAGAACCTTCGCGTCTGCGAAGGTTCTTTTCGTGTCATCCAAGTCTAAACCTGGAACTTACTCAACTTCTTTCTTTTTCAAGAGGAGGAAGCCTCCGCTAACGGCTAGCAAGAAGCCTGAAAGAATGAAGTGTGCGGTTGTGTCTTCTCCAGTTTGTGGCAATTGTGCCTTGGCTGGACTTTCTTGGAAGCTTTGTCCTACTTGGTAAGTCAAGGCTTGCACGCTTTCTTCTTTAGTTGTCATTTCTTTTTGTGGAAGGAGCACTTTAGGAGTATCCTTCTTGGCTAAGATTGGCTGTGGATTGCTTGTTTGGTTATGAATTGGAACCACCACTTGATCTGGTTCTTTAGCTGGAACGTAATCCATCAAACTTGCCAACTTGCTGCCAAAGATCGCATTGGTTACCCAGCGGAAGAAGTGGACAGGGTGTTGACGGTTGGTTGGATTTCCTGCATAGACAAAGAGTGGTTGTCCCATCAGTTCTCCAGAGATGGCCATGACTTTGTTAGCCAGAACATCATTATGTGGCCACCAACCTGCAATATAATAATCGCTCGGAGCGATGCTCATCAAGGTCTTGAAATGCTCTGGAACCTTTTCAATCCAGTTTCCTGAGTTGGAGTAGAAGAGGGTATTCTTCTCGTATCCGCTGGTCAATGGATCCTGATCATCAATGATCGCTTTCATCAAGCCTTCGTAGTCACTACCGCCTTTTAGTTTTTCATCGTCAAATCCTGTAAGAACTCCCAATTTTTCCAATTTTTGCATGGCTTCCCCACCAATGACAAGGGTTGGTTTCTTGCCAAAAATGGAAGCGTCAAAGCGATTGCTTTCCAAAATAACAACATCCGCTTCTTCTGGCGTATTGACGATTTGGAAGCCTAATTTTTCAAGGACCAAACTAGTATGAGCAGGCGCATCTACTCCAGCCCAATTATAGTGGTAGTTTGGAGAGTAGACCTTCATCGGTTTCAAGGTTGGGCCGCTTGGTACCTTGTAGAGGGCATCACCATAAATGGCATAGTTTGGCAGGAGCGAAGCAAAGGTATCGCGGTCAACAATGTAGCCATCGTCTGTTAGATAGACAGATTTACCTTGCGCGATGGCCTGGTTGACAGCTTTAACGGCACTGGCTGAGGTATTTGCTATCACATAGTAAGGAGCTTTTGGATCGATCTCAGA
The DNA here is from genome assembly GCA_047241705.1 of Streptococcus sp. Taxonomy (GTDB): domain Bacteria; phylum Bacillota; class Bacilli; order Lactobacillales; family Streptococcaceae; genus Streptococcus. Next base: position 282,103 of record JBKTJB010000001.1, on the reverse strand, counting down.
GGTACGAGTGGCGCGGGTGGTGGTGACTTCTCCTAATTTTCCGTTGAAAAGACCATCCGCAAAGACAGGTTCGGACTTGAACCCTCTCATATCTGGGAAGTTGACCAGCAACTCTGCGTACATAGCAGCCCAGACAGATTCGTTGGAGCCCTTGTAGAGAATGTGGTTAGCATAGCCACGTTTGGCTTGGGCCATGTCAATGACTAAGTCCCCTTTTTTATAGTTGCCAATATCTTCTTTGAGTTCCTTGACGAGGACACCATTGCGTTTGAAGTAGTCGATCATATTGAAGGCTTCTTGGGCATCGTTGTCTTTGTCGAGGCTCATTGGGATGACGTAGTAGTCTGGGAAGAATTTCGGACGACCATTTTTCACACGTCCAACGATTTCCCCATTTGGACCGACCAGTTCATTTTCAGCTTTTGGATCTTCGGTTTTATTGAGACCGCGCAGGTAGAAGTTGAGACGCATCTCAAGGAGACGGTCCGGATCTTGGTTGAGGTAGTCAATCCCTCCTAGGACAGCATTGCGACCTGCTTTGTAGGATTCTTCATTTCCTTCCGGAATTTCGATAGTATGGCCCAAGATGCCGTGATAGACAGCATAAACCCCTGTATAGCCAGAGAAGGAATCATCCCAGCCATCGCCCCAATCTAGTTTTGGAATGATGTAACTGTCGTATTTGGAATTGGCAACTTCCAGCCCGGCCCATATGATGGGCATTTTCCAGCATGAGGTTGGACATGAGATCGTATTCAAAGTTCGGATCATGTGAGGTGTTGCAGGTTCGATTAAGAATTCTTTACAAACCGTGTAAGTCGTAGAGAGCGATCGGATTCCACTTGTTGATCATTTGGATGACGGTCCGGACTTCAGGGTTGGTTTGGTAGCTGGCATCCCGGTTTGGATCGAGCCCGTTTGCTAGGGCCCGCAGGTTGAGAGCATCTCCATCTGGGTTTTCCGTGAAGTCAAATAAGAAGATGAATTTATTGAGCAAGGTTGGAATATCTAGCGTGACAGTTTTAGCATTTCCAGCTTCATCTGTGGTGTTAAAGCTCACCTTTTCCTTGGTCGCAAAGGTATTAAAGAGGCCTGTGATGATGTCGATCCCTGGCTGCTCATCCGCATGGGTGTTGTGGACTAAGACAGGTAGTTTGTAATCCAAGGTCTTGTCCTTCAGTGCAAACCCAGCATTTCGCTTGGTTTGGTCAAAGCTGTAGGATTGGTGCTAGACAGGTAGTGATCGATGCTGGCTTGGTCCTTGCTCACGATCCCCATCTTCATGTCCCGGCCTTGGGCGCTCTTACCAAGGGTTTCTAACTGCACCAAACGATCGGGTTTCGCTTCTTCCTTGGATTTTTCGATAGCAGCGAGCATCTCTTCATGTGTATGGTAGTCTTGGTAAGGTCGAAAAACAAGAGTTTTATTGATGGTCACACCCAAGTCTGCATTGGTTCCGACCAGCTCATGATTACCGATGTAGTTGCGGTAAGTCCGGCGGATGACTATTTGGGCTCCGAAGGCTAAGATCTTCACCAAAGAGATCTTTCACTTCCATATGGAGATCCAAATCATTGCCGTTTGCAGTCTCTGTGATAGTAAGGAATGGATCCTTGCTTAGGGTTCCAGTCTCCATATCCCAGGTTTTCCACTCCGGAGAGAGGCTTGTTGTCCAAGGTCCAGTTGATCTTGCCAGCAAACTTGAGCTTTTTCTTGGACTTTGTCATCAATCGTGCTCTTTTCAGAGAGATAAATGGTGCTATCTGCCAATCGTGTCGATTGGTCAGCGGTTGTTGTAGCACGGTTAGTGCTTGGACTAGCAGCTGGAGCAACTTCTGTAGTAGAAGCCACATCAGAGGTCGCGGCTGTTTCCGCAGAAGTGGCAGGGGCCAGTGGTGTCTCCTTTTTCAGCTGTAGCAGGACTGGCAGTCTCAGCTGTCACTGCTTGCTCAGTAGCGGGTGCTGCTTCAAGGACCGTACTTGGTTCTGTTTGAGGCGCTTCTAAGCTATCGGCTGATACTTGACCATGACCGATGACAGAAAGCAAGACAGCAGCTGAGAGGCTGAGCGTCGTAGTGTACAAATGTTTCTTATATGAAGACTTCATATAGAAGACCCTCCTTAAAAAGTTATTTTCCTGTTCCAGCATACCATTTTAGGAAAACGTTTTCAACATCTCCCGCAATAAAGAAGCCTTTGCATTTGGCAAGGGCTTCTTTGTCTATTCTGTCTCCTGATGAAATTGTTGGTAAAAATCAACCTTGACCTGAATGAAGGTTTCTAAATCTCTTAACAATTGGAGCAAGGTGGCGCGTGTTTCAAATTCTTCCCGGGTCTTGGGCAAGGGCCGTTCGCGGAAGATCGCCAAATACTGAGTAATATCATCTAGAAGATTTTGGGCAGGATTTTCCCGACTTAACTGTTGCGCAGTCTTCTTAAAAAGTTGAGCCAAGATCATACTTTCACTCGCTGCTAACTGACAGCGGTTGACGTTTTCTGCCATATCCCGCAGGATATCGTTTTGGCGCTTGCGCATTTCAAAGTAGTGAATATGGTAGTTGGTTTGGTGAAAGAGGTGGTTGGAATGGTCCAGATAGACTAGATTTAAAGCGTCCTCTAGGATACCATCCAACTCCTTGATCAAGCGAGCATCATTGCGACCATCCCCTTTACCAAGAAATTCCGCAAAACGATCAAGGATCTTCTTTAGTTGGTCTTCGACCACATCATGGTAATGATCGATCGCAACCTCTGATTCGAAGGCATATAGAGATTGGCCAGCAGGGCAAAGCTGGTTCCAATTAAAAAGAGAGCAAGTTCATTGAGCAAGAGCCCCCAGGAAGTAGACTGCTCAATCAAGAGATGGGTGACCAGCACCGTACTTGGCGTGATGCCGATCTGCCAACCCAATAGAAAGGCGCAAGGAACATAGAGAGCGATAAAGACTCCCAGTGCCCAAAGGTTGAATCCAAAAAAGGAAAAGGCGAGACTTCCGATAGCAAGGGCCAGCAAGGTCGACATAAAGCGCTGGTAGGCTTGCTTGATCGTACTGCGACGCGTATCAGAGATACTCAAGATGGCAATGACGCCAGCTGAGATGGCATAGGTCAAGCCCAGAGCATAAGCGAGGGCCGCTGCTAAACAGGTGGCCAAGGTGAGTTTGATGGTTCGTTGAAAAAGAGGCATGGCTTCCTTTCTAGTTCGGTTCCTTCATTGAGATAGATTTGATTTCATTATATCATGAATTGGCCTCTTCCTCCTTTCTTGTGGTATACTAGTTCTATGGAAAATAACGATATCGTATACGGTGTCCACGCAGTCACCGAGGCTTTGCAAGCCAATACAGGCAATAAATTATATATTCAAGAAGACCTCCGAGGGAAAAATGTCGACAAGATCAAGGCATTGTGCAAACTTCGAGAAAAAAGTATCGATTTCTTGGACGCCAAAGAAAACCCTGCAGGAAATGACGGAAGGAGCTGTTCACCAAGGCTTCGTTCTCCGTGTGGCAGCCTTTGCTTACACAGACTTGGCAGCGATTCTGAAACAGACAGCCCAAGAAGAGAACCCACTTTTGTTGATTCTCGATGGTTTAACAGATCCGCACAATCTTGGATCCATCTTACGGACAGCTGATGCGACCAATGTCTCAGGAGTCATCATTCCTAAGCACCGGGCAGTCGGGGTAACCCCAGTGGTGTCAAAAACTTCTACCGGAGCGGTGGAACACATTCCCATTGCGCGTGTGACCAATCTTAGCCAAACCTTAGACAAGCTCAAGGAAGAGGGCTTCTGGATCTTTGGAACCGACATGAACGGCACGCCATCTCATCAGTGGAATACGGCTGGCAAGTTAGCCTTGATCATTGGCAATGAAGGAAAAGGGATCTCAGCCAATATTAAAAAGCAGGTCGATGAGATGATCACCATTCCCATGAATGGACACGTTCAAAGCCTCAATGCCAGTGTGGCAGCAGCCATCCTTATGTATGAGGTCTTTCGCAATCGACTATAATCCTAGAAAGGCAATGATATGAAACGAAAAATCTTATTGGTTGACGGCTATAATATGATTGCCTTTTGGCAGGAGACCCGCCAGCTCTTTCAAAAAAGTGAGCTCGATGCAGCCCGCAATATCCTCCTGCAAAAACTGAGCCACTATGCTAGCTTTGAAGGAATCGAAGTCATCTGTGTCTTTGATGCCCAGTATATGCCAGGAGTGCGGCAGACCTATGAGGAGTTCAATGTTCAGGTGGTCTTTACCGGTGAGGATGAGACGGCAGATGACTATATCGAGCGCTTGGCGGCAGAGCTTAACACGCCCCTCCACCAAGTATCAGTAGCGACCAGTGACTTAAATGAGCAATGGACCGTCTTTGCTCAAGGAGCTCTTCGGGTATCTGCCAGAGAGTTAGAAAAACGGGTCGCAGTCGTCAAAGGAAACCTCAATCAAGCGCAGCGAGTGGTTAACGATCAAAAACCACCCATGCGACCGCTCGATCACGAAGTATTGCGACAATTACAAGAAATGATGGGAGACAAGTAATGACATTTGCTATTTTAACCGATTCGACCGCAGATTTAGACCAAAACTGGGCCAAGGAACATCAGGTGACCATTCTTGGCTTGACCATTGAGTTAGATGGGACGGTTTACCAGACAGTAGGCCAAGCTCAATTGACCAGCCCGGAGCTTTTAGAAGCCATGAAAATGGGGCCAAACCGACAACCAGTCAGGGTCAATGTGGGCCAATTTCAGGAAACCTTTAAACAATTTGCCAAAGAAGGAAAAGATCTGCTTTATGTGGCCTTTTCATCAGTCTTATCTGGGACCTATCAGAGTGCAGTCATGGCACGAGACCTGGTTTTAGAAGACTACCCGGAAGCCGTGATCGAGATTGTCGATCAGAAGGCTGCTGGGATTGGAGAGGGTTATCTGGTCATGCGAGCAGTAGCTGCGCGCGATGCGGGTCGTTCATTAGCAGAAGCCAAAGAAGAAATCATGGACCTAGCGCCAAAACTGCGGACTTATTTCCTAGTTGATGACCTCTACCACCTCATGCGTGGCGGCCGTCTCTCAAAAAGTGCCGCGATCATGGGAAGTTTGGCCAGCATCAAACCCATTCTCTGGATAGATGCGGAAGGGAAATTAGTCCCTATTAGCAAGGTTCGGGGACGCAAAAAAGCTGTCCGGGAATTACTGGAGCTGATCAAAGCAGATATCGGTGAAAGCACAGCCTTGGTATCTTATACCAACGATCTAGAAGGAGCCGAAGCACTGAAGCAAGAAATGCTTGCGCTTGAAGGCATCGATGAAGTTCTCGTGATGCCTCTTGGACCGGTTATTTCAGCCCACGTCGGCCCGAATTCCTTGATCGGATTTGTCATTGGAAAAGAAAATCGCAAATAATTTTCCAAATCGGTTGACTTTTATCTTAGAATTTTGATACAATAGTAGGCGGTATTGTTTACCCCATTTGTAAGGCCCCGGAACCTTTCAAATAACTTGCGGACCGGAACATCCGCCCTGTAAACAAAAACGACATTCATATAGGAGAAATCATGAACAAAACTACATTCATGGCTAAACCAGGCCAAGTAGAACGCAAATGGTACGTTGTTGACGCAACTGATGTACCTCTTGGACGCCTTTCAGCAGTTGTTGCTAGCGTGCTTCGCGGAAAAAACAAACCAACATTCACACCTCACACTGATACAGGTGACTTCGTAATCGTTATCAATGCTGAAAAAGTTAAATTGACTGGTAAAAAAGCAACTGATAAGATCTACTACACTCACTCAAACCACCCAGGTGGATTGAAATCAATCTCTGCTGGTGAACTTCGTTCTAAAAATGCAGTACGTTTGATCGAGAAATCAGTTAAAGGTATGCTTCCACACAATACTCTTGGCCGCGCTCAAGGTATGAAATTGAAAGTATTCGTTGGAGCTGAGCACACTCACGCTGCACAACAACCAGAAGTTCTTGATATTTCAGGACTTATCTAAGGAAAGGAACAATAAAGTATGTCACAAGCACAATATGCAGGTACTGGACGTCGTAAAAACGCTGTTGCACGCGTTCGCCTTGTTCCAGGAACTGGTAAAATCACTGTTAACAAAAAAGATGTTGAAGAGTACATCCCACACGCTGACCTTCGTCTTGTAATCAACCAACCATTCGCAGTTACTTCAACTGCAGGTTCATACGACGTTTTCGTTAACGTTGTAGGTGGTGGATACGCTGGTCAAGCAGGAGCTATCCGTCACGGTATCGCTCGTGCCCTTCTTCAAGTAGACCCAGACTTCCGCGATTCATTGAAACGCGCAGGACTTCTTACACGTGACTCACGTAAAGTTGAACGTAAGAAACCAGGTCTTAAGAAAGCTCGTAAAGCATCACAATTCTCAAAACGTTAATCAATACGATTATATCAACGTTTACAGACATTCAAGAATTATTTCTTGGATGTCTTTTTTGTTTCAAAAAATCAAAGTTCACCCCAAAATTCACCCCATATTCACCCCATCAATTTTTTAAACTACGAAAAGCAATATCACCTACAGTCTGATTGACTTTATCTTTGATATTAACGTAAGTTTTTGTAATCTCTTTATCACTATGAGTAAGAGCTTCTGAGAAGGCTTCAAGAGAAACACCTGCTTGTTTAGCAAGAGTAGCACCAGTATGTCTTAGTTTGTGTGGTGATGCTGGTGCTAATTCGGGATGTCTTCGTCTGACTGATTTCATCTTGATAAAACTTAAAATTTTTCTAATTATAACGAAGCATAGTCAAAAAGCTATGACCTCTATATTCACAAAAAAATCCAGACCAATACTAGTCCAGATTTCTTGTCTATTAAACATTCTTTTCAAAGAATGGAAGAACGGCTGTAACGGCTTTGTCAACGCAATTATTTAACTGTGAGAATCCGACGCACATAAATTTTAAATGGCGTCTCAGTCACATTTAAATTTATGAGACGCTTAGACGTTAGGCTTTCAATTTGTCAAATTTTGCTTTGACATTTGCCTTGAATTCTTCAAGTTTAGCCTTGCGTTCGGCTTTACGTTCAGCCTTCATTTGTGCACGTGCCTGGTTGTAGAGGTCTTCTTGGACTTGCAGAGCTGCTTCGATTTCGGCTACGACGGTTGCTACATCCCAACGCACGATTTGGGTGTCGTACTTGGTGAAGTAAGCATCGATGACTGCTTCGTTGTTTTCTTGCACCAAGGCGACAACGGCTGTTTCGCCGTCGATCAATTTTTGAGACACAACGTCAATCAAGCCAGCTTCTGCCGTATCAACGGTATCACCAGCAGCCAAACCATAGAGGCTGCCAATACCATAACCAAACAAGACGCCGATAGGACCACCCAAAAGCCCGATAACTGCACCGAGCAAGCCACCTCTAGGGTTGCATCCGTCGTTGAATCTTCAAAGTCATAGCGTTCTTTTTCAACGATGTGACCGTTTTCATTTTTGACCAAGGCGATTTGAGCAACCTTGGTCGTCTGAGTTTGGCGGAAAGCCTTCAAATCCGCAAAGGACTGATAAGCTTCGCTTTCAGTGTTAAAGACTGAAACTACTAGGTTTTCCATAGTTAGTACCTCTTTTCTAAATATATACGTTCATTATAATACAGTTTCAATCACTTTTCAATCATTTTAGTGCGACATTTTAATTGATATGTCGCGTTTATCAGCGTCAAAGAACAGTTTCAGGCAGCGGTATATCTTTGCCATATCCCAGCCCAGACACTCTGGCGACTCTGAGTGATTATCAAGAAAGGCGTCCAGCAACATCTTAAAGCCTCCCGTGCAAAAAGTAAATAAATAGTGTTTTTCCTGTATGCCTGTCACACGGCTAAAAGACCGCTTGACCAAATCTTCCAGAAAATTATAGCAGATATTATGTACCAGCTCTGTGTAGCGAGTCTGATGAGCGTGCCGAATCACATCGACACTTTTATAGAATCTGCCAACTGTTTCCTTATGGTCGAATCCTTGAAAGAAGTCGCTTTATTCGTCGGTCAAGACAATTAATTTGGCTGGTGCAACTGATTCGCCAAGCTATGAACAAGCAATTATTACCTTTTGAAAGCAAAAATGGCAATTATGAAGGTGAAGCTACTCAGGTCTTAGTTCTTCTATCCAATTACTATGCAGACAAAAAACTATTTGATGAAAATACAGATGAATATGGAAATATCTTGATTTTAAAGGATTCATCCATCATTTCTAAATTATCGGCTATCCCAGATTTATTAAAAAGGGGATCTAGTAGGTAACAATAATATCGAATATATCAAAGTACGCAATATTAGGATTTCTTCAGAGGTTGAGTTAGAGTCAGATGTTGATGGGGATAAGTCGGATAATCTGCCAATAGATATAAAAATACTAGAAAACAGGCTTGAAAAAGGCTCGTAAAGCTAGCCAGTTCTCTAAACGTTAATTCGTTACTGGACAGCAGAATACAAACGAAAACACTTTGCATCTTGCAAGGTGTTTTTTTCTATGAGAACTGGCGGTGCGCAATTAGGATAGCTCTAGCGACTTTAGTCGCATAGAGATATGCTATGCACAGTTGCCTCAAGAAAACAATGCTTCTTGGTCCACCCTGTTAGACAAGCTTCAAAACCAAGGAATCCAACAGATTTCTCTTGTAGTTACAGATGGCTTTAAGGGGCTTGAGCAGATTATCAGTCAGGCTCACCCATTAGCTAAACAACAATGTTGCTTAATTCATATTAGTCGAAATCTAGCTAGTAAAGTGAAACGAGCAGATAGAGCGGTTATTCTGGGGCAATTTATAATGATTTATCGTGCTGAAAATTTAGAAATGGCAGTACAAGCTTTAGAGGACTTTCTCGCCGAATGGAAACCAAAGTATAGGAAAGTCATGGAAAGTCTGGAGAAGACGGATAATCTTTTAACTTTTTATCAGTTTCCCTACCAGATTTGGCACAGCATGTATTCGACAAACCTCATTGAGTCTCTTAACAAAGAAATCAAACATCAAACGAAAAAGAAGGTTCTTTTTCCTAATGAGGAGGCTCTGGAACGTTACTTAGTTACGTTGTTTGAAGATTATAATTTCAAGCAAAGTCAACGAATCCATAAAGGGTTTGGTCAATGTTCTGATACACTTGAAAGCTTATTTAATTAACACTCCGTAACTCTACTTAAGTGTTTACACATAATTATTTACAGTATCAAAAATAAAGTATATTGTTTTCATCATAATATAATTAAATATCAGTATAGAGAATTTTATCTATATATCAGATATCAGCAATTGCTTTTGCTGTCATTTTTCGCTACAATAGTTACAAGGAGGAAATAAACATGTTAAAAGAAGTATTAAACGTCGCAAAAGTTGCGAAAAAATCATCTCTCTTCTTAGGAGGGGTAGCATTTGGGACGCTTGGCTTGAAAGTCTTAGCAAGTAAAGAAGCTAAGAAAGGCTATTCTAAGGCCTTGGCTAAAGCTTACAAATTGAAAGATGGACTGGATGCATCTGTTTCTGTTGTAAAACAACACGGTGATGATGTTTTACAAGACGCTAAATATTTATACGAACAGGAAAAGAAAGAAGAACAATTAGATAGCCTGACAGGTGAATAATATGTCTTTTAAAGTGCTACACAGAGGATATCAACATATCCGATTATCGTCCTCGTTTTCACTGACCTTGGATATTCAAGATTATCTTCGTTCCTTGGCTAAAGATGAAAAAGGGATCGACTCTATTCAGTTTTATATGGATCAGCAGCACTTTACTCTACGTATGAAAGAAGGCTTCTCTGTATTAGAAAATGCAGAGGCCTTTTTAAAAAAAATTGACAAGGGGAAAGTTTCGGACTTGATGACTCTTCCCATTCGTAGAGAAGAGAGTGCTTATTCAATTGTATCGGGTGCAGCGATTAAGCGTTTGCTGTTTCGAAGTTTTGTACCCTACCTCTATTCGTTATATTTGGACTGTGTTATCAGGCTTTGGGTTATGTCAAAGAAGCCTATCAAACTTTAGCGCGCAAGGAACTAACCATGGAGGTCTTGGACTGTTCGGCCATTTTGTTGTCCTTGTTTATGAACCAATCCAAGACAGCTAGCAACATCATGTTTATGCTTGATTTGGGTAATCATCTGGATCAGTGGTCTTTAAAAAAAACAGCAACAGATTTGGAACAAAGCCTTCTTGCTAAAGAAAGTGATGTTTTCTTAGTGCGGGGAGACATGGTCATCAGCATTAAGAGTTCTGATGTTCAAGTAGGTGATGTATTAGTTGTCTCCCAAGGTAATGAAATCTTGTTTGACGGCCAAGTGGTTTCAGGATTAGGCATGGTCAATGAGAGTTCCTTGACTGGAGAGAGCTTCCCTGTTGAAAAGAAAGAGGGAGATTCTGTATGTGCGAATACTGTTTTGGAAACAGGAGAGTTAAGAATTCGTGTGACTGATAATCAGATAAACAGTCGTATTTTGCAACTCATCAATCTGATGAAAAAATCTGAAGAGAGTAAGCAGACAAAAACAACGTCAATTTTAGTTAGGATGGCAGACAAGGCTAGTAGCACAAATATAACTTTAGGTGCTAGAGTTGATCTTGACTTGTCTGTTGAACAGGTCTTGCTTTGCAAAAGCCATTTCCTCTTATTGGTGGATTTTTCATGTGCTACTAATTAAAATATCCACACCTCGAAGCCAACTCTGACCGGCCATGCAAAGGATAGGTCTAAATCGAGAAATGGTTATTAAAGATGGTGATGTATTAGAAAAATATCTGGAAGTGGATACTTTCTTGTTTGATAAAACGGGTACCATCACGACGAGTTATCCTTTGGTTGAAAAGGTTCTTCCTTTCGGAGATTATACTGAGAAAGATATTTTAAGAATAAGTGCATGTTTGGAGGAACATATCTATCATCCTATTGCCAATGCAATTGTTAAACAAGCTGAAATTGAAGGCATTGAACACGAAGAAATGCATGGCAAGCTTCAGTATGTTGCAAGCAAAGGGATTAAATCGCAAATTGATGGTCAATCGGTTGTCATTGGAAATTATGTACTAATGCAAGACGAACAGGTAAGAATTAGTTCTGAGCAGCTGGCCTTGATTGAGCAATATAAGACTCATTACAATTTATTGTTTTTGGCTTATAAGAAAGAATTAATTGGGATGTTTTGTATCCACACTCCCTTGAGAAGCGAGGCGAAAGTTGCATTGAAAAAGCTAAAGCGCCAAGGGAAAAAACTGATTCTGGCAACTGGTGATACGTTGGCTAGAACAGAAGAGTTGGTTAAAGATCTGCCATTTGACAACGTTTATACTGATTTAAAAACCAGATGGTAAGTTTCAGTTGGAGTTCAGTGAATTACAGAAAGCTGGCCTGAACTATTTTGATGGTTGGAGACGGGTTAAACGACTCTGCTGCCTTGACGCTTGCAGATATTGGGGTTGTGATGAATGAAAGTGCTGATATTTCTAAGCAGATGAGTGATATTTTATTATTAGATAATCGTTTAGATTTCTTCGAGGAATTGAATTCTTTATCTGAATCGTTGCAGAAATTAATTCAAAGAAATATTCAAGAAACAGTTGTAATAAATGGAAGTTTAATTGGATTTGGGTTGTTAAATTGGTTAAGCCCATCTAATCTTTCGATATTGCACAATCTGACTACTTTTTAAGAATCGTCCTTCGTAGTCTTTCTATTAAAAGTAGGTAAGAGACCGAGAAGCTGAGGTTATAAAAACTAAAAGGAGTTGTCTCATTTGAGAATAACGGCTCTTTGTCAACTGTAGTGGGTTGGTGGAAAATTATACCCTGGAGAGGACCAAATTGGTTCTCTCCTTTTAAATATTGAAAAAACCATTGGCAGTGGACATACTTTAAGACTATATATTTCTGAAACTAGTTTCACAATACAAATATTGACATGCAATTATTAATTGGTGGATTTTAAGTTGACATCTACAAAGCTTAATGTTAGAATACATTCAAAAATATATTTGAATGAGGTATTTTATGATTCAAAATGTTGTTACTTCAATAATCCTGTATTCTGGGACAGCCGTAGACTTACTTATTATCCTAATGTTATTTTTTGCCAAAAGAAAAAGCAGAAAGGACATCATTAACATCTATTTAGGACAATTTCTAGGCTCTGTTAGTCTAATATTCCTAAGTTTGCTTTTTGCATTTGTCTTAAATTATATTCCTAGTAAAGAGATTTTAGGTTTACTCGGTTTGATTCCAATTTTCCTAGGCCTCAAAGTTTTGCTTTTAGGAGATTCTGATGGAGAAGCTATTGCAAAAGATGGTTTGCGAAAAGACAATAAAAACTTGATTTTTCTAGTCGCTATGATTACTTTTGCAAGTTGTGGCGCTGACAATATTGGTGTCTTTGTCCCATATTTTACCACCTTAAATTTAGCGAATTTGATAGTGACTTTACTTACTTTTCTAGTCATGATTTATCTCTTGGTTTTTTCTGCCCAAAAATTAGCACAAGTCCCTTCTGTTGGAGAAACTTTGGAAAAATATAGCAGATGGTTTATTGCCGTTGTCTATTTAGGATTGGGGATGTATATCCTGATTGAAAACAACAGCTTTGACATGCTATGGGCTGTGTTAGGCTAGGAGAAAAAATTATGAAAAAAGATAGTATCTGTCAAGTGGATGTTATAAATCAACAAAATGTTACAACCGCAACGAACTACCTTGAAAAGGAAAAAGTCCAAAAATCACTTCGCATTTTATCAAAATTTACCGATAATAAACAGATAAATATCATCTTTTATCTCCTTGCCGTCGAAGAACTCTGTGTCTGTGATATAGCCTGTTTACTAAATCTCAGTATGGCATCTGCCTCCCACCATCTTCGTAAACTAGCCAATCAAAACATCTTGGATACTAGAAGAGAGGGGAAAATTATATATTATTTTATAAAAGATGAGGAAATCAAAGACTTTTTTAATCAACTAGGATAACAACTATTTTTACTACTTTACCATGATTATATATAGGACTTATCTATGAAATTTTTTGATGAAAATTACTCACAAGAAATACCTACTCGTATCAAATGATTAAGAAAAAAGTATAATTTAAAGCAAAGCGACCTAGGTAATGCAGGTCAAGTTAGCCAAGTTGAAAAGGGAGGAATTTGAAAGAATTTGTATCTTTTATTTTTTGTTTCATTTATGCCATATGCTACTGGAATAGTTAGTAGTCATTTCATGAATCATATGGCACAGCTCTTTTATGGACTGATCGTTATTGTTTCAACGGTAGCAAACTGGTTTTTACATAAAGTAATTGATAAACCCAATATAGATCAGAAAGAATTACTTGAAGCTACCGCACAATATAGGAAGTTATTGATACCTGACCTAATAATTAAAGGAGTGGGATTGATTCTATCCTTAATTCTCTATCCTCCGATTATGATGTATAGTGTTTTAATTGCGGCATTTTACATCATAACTTTAAAAACACTATCCGAAAAAAGAGTGAATAACTAAAAAACGGTGACCAAAGTTAGGTGTATTATTTTAATGCTTAGAGACCTAAACTATTCCCTATTTTAAAAATATTGATTCAGATTTTATGAAATTAAAAAGTAGATATTGTTCAGAAAATCCTTGATATTACGCTGTTTTTAGTCCAACTGAAATCCATACTTTCCAAACCAGGCTTGAAAAAAGCTCGTAAAGCATCACAATTTAGTAAACGTTAAAACTTATTTAAACTTATTGAAAGCATTTCGTATCAAAAATACGGGATGCTTTTTCTGTTCACCCCAAATTTTTGTAACTAGGTGATACTTGAAATTAATACAAATTTGGTTGTTTTTGATAAATCTAAGCAACACTAAATGATGAAGTGAAAGGGGATGAATCTTTGATAGTATTCATTTATTGTGAAATATGATATATTTATTAATTAGATGGATGAATACTTCTAGAGTTAAATATAGCATAATAGGGACAGACTTTTTGGTTTATTTTTGTTTGTAGTCGGATTATGAAAGAATATCCAATATTATGCGATAAGATAGAATGTTACAAAAAAGAAAGGGGATGCAATCCGATGAAGAAAGACAGATTAATTGTATTGACAGATGCTGTTCTAGCAATTATTATGACCATCTTGATTTTAGAGTTAGAAAAACCAACAACACCAAGTCTTGAAGCTTTTTGGGATTTACGGCAAAATTTCTTTGCTTGTTTTCTTTCCTTTTTCTGGTTGGGATCGTTATGGATGGCACTAAACACATTATGGGAAAAGGTTGAGAAAATTTCCTCAGAAATTATTTGCTGGAATTTGTTTCTACTCTTGGAGCGGCAGGAGTTCTCTTTGGAGAATTTCTCATGCCATCCAAGATAAAACTAGCTAGTCTGAAATGGGATGTGGTGGACCGGATCTATATAAATGTCAAGGATTTACCGTTTCAGTCCTTGGGAGCTTTAGCTAATATCCTGTCTGATGTTAAGAAGGGACTGATTCAAGACAGTCATATCTGGTCTTTCTTCCAGTCATTTTTCAAACAATATCAGTTGATAATCAGCTTAAATCAGATCTATCAGTTTGTCTATCTTTCTCTGATGGAGACCATGTCCTATCTCTCTGCTTTGATTACTGGAAAAAACGGCTCAATCAGAGCTAGTATGAATAAGGAGAACAAATGAGACGTTTAAAAATGTTATGGCATATTATACAGGTTACGGGTTTTACTCGGTTTGCTCTGAGTTTTGTGACCTTTGTTTTTGGGTCAGGAGGCGTGCTTTTCCTAGTTGAACCTGCTATCACAAATTACGGAGACGGTCTTTGGTATGCTTTTGTGACTTCGACGACTGTCGGCTACGGGGATCTCCTAGCTGTGACCTTTGATTGGAAGGATTACCAGTGTCTTCTTTGACGATTTATGGGCTCATATTTTTTTGGCTGTTTATCAGCTGTTATTACTAATCTATTATACCGATTTAAATAAGGAAAGAGGAGAGGACAAATGACTGCCAATTATTCAACACGGGAATACCGTGAGAAATAATACGATGACCTTCATGTTCGATTGAGAGATACACCGATTTTGATGTGTGCGATTTTTATTGCCTCTATCGGTCTAAACATGAATTCAACAGCTGTTATTATTGAGCCATGCTGATTTCCCTCTCATGACACCGGATTGTGGGACTGGGATTCGGTTTAGCTATTTTTGGATACGCGTTTAATCAAGCAATCTCTAGGAGGTTTTATTGACTCAAGTGTTGGTCAGTTTGCTTGTCTCGACTCTGTATTTCTGGATTTCTCCCTTATCTTATGCAAGTAGCGAGCTGGATCGCACGAACCTCTCCAACCATTTGGGATGTTCTCATTGCTATTGCTGGTGGGATAGCAGGTGTCATCGGTTCAAGGAAAAAAAAGAAGCAAACAATATCGTGCGCCAGGCGTAGCCATTGCAACAGCTCTGATGCCGCCTCATCTGTACTGCAGGCTATGGTTTAGCTAATGGGAATGTGCGATTTTTATTCGGGGCTCTCTATCTTTCTTCTTGATCAACTGTGTCTTTATCATGCTAGCCAACATTGTTGGAACAAGAATTTTGATGAGAAAATCTCCTTTTTAACTTCATTTAAAGGAGCTGAGCATTAAAATGAGAATTGGCTTGATTTCTTTGATTGTATTGTTGATTCTTCCAGCTAGCTATTCGGCAGTTACTCTGACAATAGAACAAGCGCGCAAAGAAGGGATCAAACAGTTTGTAGGAAAAGAGTTCGCCAATTATACGGTTATTAATCAAGTCTCACAAGTCAAGTAACGAATGAAATTGGTTCTTGACGGTTGTTGGAGATCCGATTTCAGAAGAAGAATTAGAAACACTCCACCCCAAAACAAGCTCTCTTACGGTATTCAATCTGTTCAATTGAAAGTGAACCAAGTCTGGTTCGAACTCGCCAACATTAGATAGTGAAGCGACCGCGCGAATTTGTATGAAAAACATTGGACAAGTATATTGATCAAAAACTCTCTGAAAAAGATTCACAAAACGATCTCGTAAAAGAAAATGAAGCAGACAAGGATTGAGGACAATGAACTGAATCGGTTTTTACGCCGTGTTTTTCTTGTATCTTCCTCTTTCTTACTTATAGCAGGTTGTTTTTGCTTGAATAAGAAATAAATTAGAAGTTCTATCATCTAAGAAAAATGATGAAAAAAATCATTTAACTAATGGTGTGAACGTTTAGTGTTTATCAGCTCCATTCTCTGTAATTTTGGGGGTAAAATCCACACCATTTAGATAAAATTAGTTGAATTTGATTGGAAAACGCTTATATAAAAGCGGAGAAAAGTCTTGATATTACGCTGTTTTTAGTCCAACTGAAATTCATACTTTCCAAACCGGGTCTTAAGAAAAGCCTCGTAAAGCATCACAATTATCAAAACGTTAATCAAACACGCGCTTATATCAACGTTTACAGACATTTAAGAAATTTCTCTTGGATGTCTTTTTTTTTTGTCTAGCTAAATTTTACAAATTGGGCAATTTAGGTTACTCAATAATATAAAAAAGATAAAAATTTAAAGTTCGAATTTTAATTTTAAAAAGTAATTATTATTGAATATCTGTTCAAACATTTTTTCTTTTCTAAGGTTAATATAAGTATATATACTTTAAAAGGAAGTCAAACATCTTGCCCATAGATTTTTGCATTTTTAAAAATACATTTTGTCATATAATAAATGTGGAAAATTGACGGATTCCTTAAATAATCATATATAATACGAAAATGTAAACCCTTACATACTGTCTTCTACTTATACTTGATAAAATGCAAGTTCTTGAGGATCTATAAATATACAGACACTCTTCTATTTATAAAGTGAAATAAAGAATCACGGAGAAAGTTTATGGGTATTAAAGAGACATTCAACCAGCTAGACAATACAAAAATTTAATGATTTCAATAATCGCCTTGAAGGCTTTGAGAAACTTTTTAAAGACAAATATTATTTTACCCATCCCGAAGATTTTAGCTCAATCTTTTAGCATTTTGGTAAAAGTATGGAAAAAGTACAAGTAAATATATTTTATCGAAAGGAGAGATATATGAGTGAAATAGTTATTAATGCTCAGAATTTATCTAAAAATTTTTATAATTTTGATTCAAGACTCCCATTTATCAAGAGATTTTTGAAAACGTAATCAAATAACGATTCGAGCTGTTCAAGATATTAGTTTTACGATTAAGAGAGGGGAGTATAGTTGGCTTTATTGGGAGTAATGGAGCTGGTAAATCCACAACGATTAAAAATGTTGACTGGGACTCTTTATCCTAGTTCCGGAAAATTATTAGAAGTGAATGGAGAAATTCCATTTAAAAGAAGTATAAATTTTAGAAAAAAATTCTCAATAGTAGTAGTGGGAAATAAATTACAGTTATTTCCAAGATGTTTCGGCTATGGATTATTTTCAATTGATTGGTAATCTTTATATGAGGCAGAACCGGCGATTTTACAAGAACGAATTCAGGAATTAAGCAATTTGTTGAATGTAAAAGATCAGCTTTACCAGCAGGTCCGGACCTCTCTCTTTGGACAAAAATGAAAATGGAGTTTATCGCGGCATCTTTTAACAAGTCCGGAAATATTATTTTTAGACGAGCCTACTATAGGGTTAGATATACAGTCTAAAAAAGATATCGTGAAACATTTTTAAAGAAAATGAATGAAGAATGTCATACTACTATTATTTTAAACGAGTCATGATATGGATGATATTTCGTCTGCTTCGTGACGAATTAATCGTCATTGACAAAGGAAAATTATTTTGCAGGAGTCAATGGATGTTATTTTTATCTAAATTTCTCTGATTTTAAACATTTAAAGATAAAAATGACATTAGATTTGGTACCCAGAGTTATGCTCTGTTAAATGAGTAGAATATTTCTCAAACAAAATCGGAATGTATACGAAAAATACCTAGAGATTTTGTCTTTGAGACAATAGAATCAATCAATAAGCTTGTAGATATAGAAGATTTTGAAATATCAAATCTTCTTCTAGAATGAAATTATTTTACAAAACTATTTTACAAAAAAGGAGCACAATTGAAAAAGAAATGTCTATTATTCTGATATCATTTCGATCCATTTTGGAACTATAAAATCAAGTGTACTATTGTTAATGTTACAGGCAAGCATACAAATTATGATATCAGTATTTTTATGGACGTATATATATCAGAGTAACCAGATAAATATAGCAGGGATATGATTTTACCTCAATGGTTCAATACTATTTGGGGGACTATAATTTTTCTCATATTTTGTTTTTTATCCAGTTGATTGGGAAATCAATGACGATGTTCATTCAGGAAATTCTTTAGCATATTAATAAAACTCCGTTACTTTTATAAGTATTATTTTTTGTAAAATGCTTGGAGATAGGCTTGCTCATTTATTATTTATCTATCATTCCTGTCATTTTATTCTCCAGTGTTTATTACAAGAATGAGTTATTAACCATTGAAATTTTATTTTAGGAAGTACATTGCAATTATTCTATCTATGGTTCTATGGTTTTTAATATCATGTTGTGTAGGTATGCTTTCTTTTGGGTTAGAAAATATATTTTTTGTCCTTACTGTTAAAGAAATAGTAATTCAAGTTTTTATCAGGAATATTATTGCTCTTTAAGTTTTTTTTTCAAATAATTTTCGTCTGTTTTTAGATGTATTTTCACCTTTAAATACTTAGTATGGGCGAAACCGGCTTCAGATGTTTAGTAATGATACATATAAATTAATAGACTATTTGAGAATTATTTGTATTCAACTGATTTGGTGCATCATTTTTTATATTATATCAAGATTCATATTGAGAAAAAGGAGTGGAGCACTTCTCAAATGTGGGAGGATAAAATGTTTAGAATAAAAGTAATTTTTAGGCTACTTCATTTTGGTTTTAAATCTGATATGAATTTTCATTTTGACTTCTTTTGTGGTCTATTTTCGTCGATGTACTGTGGATTGGTTTTACCTATTGTATTTTTAGATTGGATTTTCTTAAACATAGACTCTTTAATGGTTGGGACTATTATCAAATTTTATTTTTGGTAGGTTCCCACACCATTGTAGATGGAGTTATGATGGGATTGTTAATTAGAAGTATGGGAATTTTAGGAATCAGATATTTTGAGTGGTAACTTGGATCAAATTTTATTGAGGCCAAGTTTTGATACCTCATAGTTGTTCTATATTTTTAGATCATTTAATTTTAGTTCAATTCGTGAATACTTTTTGGTCTTTGCGATCATTTTTGAAAAGTTATGGGAAATTTAAATGTACATTTAAATTCATTAAAAATATTATTTTATATCCTTTCTTTAATGTGTGGTTGTATTATATATTATTACTAATTTGGTTTCTCAATAACGATTAGTTCATTTTGGTTCCCAACTAAATTTTCAAAAGTAGATGTATTTTTGAATTATATTGGAATTTCTGAGTATCCATATAATATTTTTACAGGTATTAACAGATTGATCACTATGTTATTTGTTCCCAATTTACTAACTGCCAATCCTGCAGTATTAATATTTTTAGGGGAAAGATACATTGAACCTTTATTTTTGCTTATCAAATAGTTTTTGGCTAGTTTTTTTTGATTATTATCAGTCGTACAATTTTTAGAGAAGGATTGAAAAAATATGAAAGTGCGAGGGAAGATAAACAATGTTAGTTCAGTTATATGTTTGACTAAAGGAAGTGATTCGCTGTACTTTGTTTTGTGGTCATTGAAACATCAGATAATTATAAAACTATAATTTTAAAGAATAGGTATTATTAACTTATAGGTGCTAAGAAAAAAATTTAAAGAAATTCCCTCATTCAATCAAACTAACATTCATATTTTTTAAAATAAGAAAATAGTTGGATTTTGATGGTGGCTGATATAAAGCCAAACTGAAAGTACCTGAAATCCAACTGTGTCAAACCGGAGTCTTAAGAAAGCTCGTAAAGCTTCACAATTTAGTAAACGTTAATTCGAAAGAATTACAATACTTACAAAGAACACCTTTCGAGGTGTTCTTTTATATTTTTTCATACTAAATTGTGGCAGTTGATGACCGTAGTTGTTGTGGCTTTAGCCAACTTCATACAAATACGGCGCGCAATTCGACGAGAGTCAATTGCCTCTAAAACGTTAATTCAAGCTGCTGGAAAGTAGAATATCAAACGAAAACACTTTGCATCTTGCAAGGTGTTTTTGTATGAGAACTGGCGGTGCGCAATTAGGATAGCTCTAGCGACTTTAGTCGCGTAGAGATATGCTATGCATAGTTGCCCCAAGAAAACAAGCGTAGCGATGTTTGATTGGATGGCAACCACTGCACTCAAAATGTTAATTCGAAAGAATTACTATACTTACAAAGAGCACCCTTCGGGGTGTTCTTTTTGTATAACTGAATTTGAAGCAAATAAAACCCACCCTATCTTTCACAGTCAAATGTGACTGTAGAAAATAGAGTAGGTCTAGGATGTTAAAGACTATTTGTCGTCTTTATGAAAGATATTTTTAACGCCCTTGATAGCTCCTTCAACAGCTTCTTTTGCATCTTCAGCAACTTCTTTTGCTTTTGAAGCAACTTTTTCAGCAGTGCCTTCAGCTTCTGTTTTTGTATCGCCGGTTAATTTACCAAGGCTCTTCTTTAACAGAACCTTTTGCTTGGTTCAATTTTTCTTCTAATGACATAGCGTCACCTCCATGAAGTTAGTAGTTTTTTCTCTGAATGCAATACTGTTGATTTAAAAAAATAAAAATATTTGTCTCAGATTAGAATGAGTATATTCTTTTAAAATGGAAAGTCAAATTTTTGCTACGGTATTCTGAAAGCAGGATCGACGTTTGATCTGATGGCAAATAGCGAGCGACTAATAAGTCACGATATTTCGTTTTTCCAGCAAAGATTTGAAACGAAAGAAGCAAAAACTTTTCTGTCTCCAATGAAATAAATGGTATAATGGTCGTGAATGGAGACATCGTAACGCTGTTTTTGAAAAAGAGAAGAGAAATATGAAAAGAATCCTCACAACCTCCCCTGTTATCAGTATCTTTAGCTCTAATCTGTTTGTTGCTTGCTCTATTGACTTCCTTTTATGGGGATGCTATGTATGACCTATTGGCTTTTCATTCGAAGCCGGTGTATGGTTGGCAATATGTCAGTGGGACCCTGATGCACGGTAGTAAAGGAGCCCCTATCTGGTTTTTATGGGTCCATTTGTTGTTAAATGGACTCATGATCCTTCCTTCGGAGGACTGCTAGAAAGAAAAAGAGGCTCCAGACAAGTCTTGATCGTTTTTGTGACGGCGACAGTCCTCTCTTCCATCGTTTTTCACCTCTTAACCCAGGGGCAGGACATTCAGGCAACAGGGATCTCTGCTGTAGGATACGCCTTTGTGACCGGAGGGAGTCATGCTCCTGCCAAACGTGTGGAAAGAATTTTCACGCACCGTAAAATGGTTTTATCTATTCTTAATTTTTCTATCTGGCCTCATGCTCTTACCAGCCATCACTGGCTGGATCTCAACTCTGTTGCACCTTTCAGGGATTGCCGGTTATCTATTGGTCTTTATTGGAAGTAAAGTCTGAAGAAGGGTCCTAACCAATGAAGCTGGCTCTGAGTGAGATTTTCATCGTACTTCCTTGACTCTTCCTTTACCAGGCCGTATAATATTCTATATCAATGAAGAAATCACCTTTTGTCATTGTACAAAGGGTGATTTTATAACGAAAAAAAGGAGACACAATGGGATATATTTCTACAATTAAAACGGCTGTTCAGCTCTTTCCTTTCCTGGCATTTTTGCTGACCTTGCCCTACATGATTTTGAATTATCGAAAATATGGTTCGGTCAATAAATTGCGGGTGCTGATTTTCTATTCTTTTATGCTTTACTTGATGACGGTCTATCTGCTGGTGATCTTGTCTCTGCCTGATCCGAGTAAGATTCATACTAGCTACTCGGAAATGGTCAATCTCCATCCCTTTGCTTTTGTGGTGGATTTTTTCAAGGAGAGCCCCTTGATTTAGCGCAGACTGGTACTTGGATTCAAGCCCTTAAGCATCCAACTTTTTATGTGCCCGCCTTTAATGTCCTGATGTTGATTCCTTTTGGGATGTATCTGCGCTATTATTTCAAGTGTGGTTTTAAGAAGACGATTCCTGACAGCCCTTTAGTCTCTTTTGGAACTGACCCAGTTATCAGGCTGGGCCTCTCTACGTATCCGGGCCCTTACCGCCTAGCAGATGTCGATGATATTATTCAAAATACCACTGGTGGTGGAGTGGGCTATCTGCTCGGTTGGTTCCTGGTTTGGTTATTGCCAACACGAGGACGAAATTGACGAGCATTCTTTCCGAGTAGGAACGAGAGTATCTGGTTTTCGGATGGGTCTTGCCTTCTTGATCGACTTTGTGATGCTATCCTATGCTTCTACGCGGTGATCGCGGCGAGCGAGGGTACAGATGCACCTATGTGGCGGTTCTGGCGGTTTACTTTGGCTTGGTTCCTTTGTGGCGGGGCAAAACCTTGGGAATGGCTTTGCTGAAATTCCGCTTGCGTTTTGACAAGCAAAAATGGATTCGCACCATCTGGCGAGGAATCCTGGTGGTGAGGCTATTTCTATCTGGATTCCCCAAGGGTTGATTCTATTTGATATCGCTCTTGAATCAGCGATTTGACGGACAATTCCCTTTAACCCTGTCCTATGATTTTATTGCTCTTCTTTATGCTTTTGTTGTACCTGATCCTCACTCCTTGCCATCATCTTGCTCAAGTCGTCGCTTTCCGTTTGACCAGTCTAGGGAGCCGAGTATGAGAGTACCGTGCGCGTGAAGAAAGAGATCTTAAAAGATGAAACTGAATCGTCAAAATAGAGAGAGTGGGACAGAAATCGGTAATTCGTTAGAATTCGATTTCGTCGTCTCACCTCCGCACAGTTGAGTAGGGCTGTAAAAGCTGATGAAACCAGCAGTAGAGCCCACTCAACCACTGCGCTCTTGCTCGACAATCCAAAAACAAATAAAGAGGCTAGGACTTTTGTCCCAGCCTCTTTATTTTTTTATACACGTTTAATATATCCGAACGTTCCCAGTTGAGAAGGGCCATTTTAAGGGGATTGTGCTACAATGGAAGCAAATAGATAGAATGGAGCAGTGAAATGAAAGCAATTATTACAGTCGTTGGTAAAGACCAAAAAGGAATCGTAGCGGGTGTTGCAACGAAAGTAGCAGAATTAGGACTCAATATCGATGATATCTCTCAAACTGTATTGGATGAATACTTTACCATGATGGCGGTCGTATCGTCAGATGAGAAAAAAGATTTCACACAGCTTCGTTCAGAGTTGGAAGAATTCGGTCAGTCTCTGCATGTGAAAATCAATATCCAAAGCGCAGCGATTTTTGATGCTATGCACAATTTGTAAGATAGGGGTTGAGAATTTATGGACATTAGACAGGTAACAGAAACCATTGCCATGATTGAGGAGCAGAACTTCGATGTTCGGACCATCACCATGGGGATCTCCCTTTCTAGATTGTATCGATCCAGATATCGAAAAGGCGGCAGAAAAAAGTCTACAATAAGATTGTGACAAAGGCCAAGGACTTAGTGGCTGTTGGGGATGAGATTGCGGCAGAACTTGGCATTCCAATTGTGAATAAACGTTTCAGTCACTCCAATTCCATTATTGGTGCTGCAACCAATGCGACAGATTATGTACCCTTTGCCAAGGCACTAGATCGTGCGGCCAAAGAAGTTGGGGTCAACTTTATCGGTGGTTTCTCAGCCCTTGTTCAAAAAGGCTACCAAAAGGGGGATGAAATCCTTATCAATTCCATTCCTCGCGCCCTTGCAGAGACGGATTTTGTCTGCTCTTCAGTCAATATCGGATCGACCAAGACGGGGATCAATATGACCGCTGTCCGAGACATGGGCCGTATCATTAAAAGAAGCATCCCAAGCAGATCCAATGGGGCCTGGTAAGCTCGTAGTTTTTGCCAATGCAGTAGAAGATAATCCTTTTATGGCGGGTGCCTTCCACGGTGTCGGTGAAGCGGATGTTGTCATCAACGTTGGGGTTTCAGGACCTGGGTGTCGTCCAACGGGCGATTGAAAAAGTTCCGGGAGCAAGCTTTGATGTATTGGCGGAAACAGTTAAGAAGACAGCCTTCAAGATTACCCGTGTCGGTCAATTAGTCGGTCAAATGGCTAGTGAACGTCTCGGTGTTGAGTTTGGGATTGTGGACTTGTCTCTCGCACCAACGCCAGCTGTTGGGGATTCGGTTGCCTGTGTCCTTGAGGCTATGGGGCTTGATGTGGCAGAGAACCCATGGGACAACTGCAGTCGCTCGCTCTGCTCAATGACCAAGTGAAAAAAGGTGGCATCATGGCTTGTAATCAAGTCGGTGGGTTGTCAGGTGCCTTCATTCCGGTCTCAGAAGATGAGGGGATGATTGCGGCGGTTCAATCCGGTCATATCAACTTGGAAAAATTGGAAGCCATGACAGCTATCTGCTCGAGTCGGTCTAGATATGATTGCCATCCCAGCTGATACTCCAGATACAACCATTGCGGCCATGATCGCCGATGAAGCAGCTATCGGGGTCATCAACCAAAAGACAACAGCCGTTCGGATCATTCCTTATGGCAAGGAAGGCGATATGTTAGAGCTTGGTGGACTTCTTGGGTCTGCTCCGGTAATGAAGGTCAACAAGGCTTCGTCAGCTGATTTCATTGCCCGTGGTGGCCAAATTCCAGCTCCGGTTCATAGCTTTAAAAACTAAGAGAAATCTAGTATAATAGTAGAAAATAGAAAAGTCTGTGATGATGAAACTCCAGACTTTTTTCTTGCAAAAGGAGACAAGATGGCTAAAACAAGATTATTTGTGATTCGTCATGGGAGAACCATGTTTAATACCATTGGTCGTGCTCAAGGCTGGTCCGATACGCCCTTGACAGCAGAAGGAGAACGAGGGATTCAGGCTCTAGGAATTGGCTTGCGTGAGTCTGCTTTAGAGTTTGCTCGAGCATACTCCAGTGATTCAGGTCGTGCCATTCAGACCATGGGGATCATTCTCGATGAATTGGGCTTGAAAGACCAGATTCCTTACTGCTTTGACAAACGGATCCGCGAGTGGTGTTTTGGTAGCTTTGATGGGGCCTACGGTGGGGAGCTCTTTCACGGTGTCGTGCCGCGCGTGCTAGATGTAGAAGACTATAAGACTTTGACCTTGGAAGACTTGGCCAATGGAATTTGCCAAGTGGACACAGCAAATTGGGCTGAACCATGGGAAGTCTTGAAAAACCGAATCCTAGAAGGTTTTGAAGCTATTGCTAAAGAAGTAGAAGAAAATGGTGGAGGCAATGCCTTGGTGGTCAGCCATAGTTGGACCATTCAGACCTTAGTCTGCTTGATCGAAGGAAAACCAAATCTCAATCTGCCTCTTTCAAACGGTAGTGTTACCCTTGTAGAATATGAAGATGGAGTATTGACGGTTAAGGGGTTCGGAGATAGCAGTTACCGTGAGGTCGGTGAAAGTTTGCAAGAATCCTAGTCCGTCCTGAAAGGCTGACCCTTTGGTCATGGCCTTTTCTTTTTCTCGAAACTTGTAAGAGCTTTCCTACTTTCTTTTTGCAAAAAATGATATAATGAAAGAGATACATACGGAGGTAATACAATGACAAAAACCAGATTATATATTGCTCGTCATGGAAAAACCATGTTTAATACCATTGGGCGGGCACAGGGCTGGTCAGACACTCCGCTGACAGAAGCAGGGGAGCGTGGGATTCGAGAATTAGGACTTGGTCTCAAGGAAGCTGGGCTTTCTTTTGAAGAGGCTGTTTCGAGTGATTCTGGACGCACCATTCAAACCATGGGAATTATTCTTCAAGAACTCGGTCTGACAGGAAAAATCCCTTATCGTTATGACAAACGGATCCGCGAGTGGTGTTTTGGTAGTTTTGACGGTGCTTATGATGGCGATCTCTTCATGGGAGTCTTACCCCGTGTCTTTAAGGTCGATGATTTCCATCAGTTGAGCCTGATGGAGCTAGCAGAAGGAATCGTCGAAGTGGATACCACTGGATGGGCTGAATCCTGGGGTACCTTGAGTGGCCGGATCCTAGAAGGATTTGAAGCCATCGCAAAAGAGGTAGAAGCAGCTGGCGGTGGCAATGCTATTGTGGTTAGCCATGGCATGACGATTACGACCTTGATTTATCTCATCGATCCAAAAGCGGTCGAAGAATTGGTCTTGGACAACGGAAGCGTGACGGTTTTGGCCTATGAAGATGGTGCTTTCAGTATTGAAAAGATTGGGGATATGTCTTATCGTAAGGTTGGAGCAAAACTTCTAGAGGGTAGCCATGACGAATAAGTATAGACGCGCAAGAAAAAAACGTAAGAAATGGTGGCCCTACCTATTGAGTTTCTTTCTTCTTGTGGTCCTTGGATCAGGAATTGGTGCTTATTTAGCAAAACCGAGCTTGTTTTCAGGGCTTCAGTTTTGGAAGGCTAAAAACAGCTGTAACGACTCTCTTCTTCTAAGAAAAAGGAAGAAAAATCAGATTTACCAGCCGTTTCGACCAAAGACTGGCAGTTGATCTTGGTTAATCGTGACAATGTGAAGCCTGAGCTGAACCCACAATTGACAGATGTGGATGCTATCAAAGTGGATAGTCGGATTGTAGAACCGACTCGTCAATTTTTAGAAGCGGCTCGAAAAATTGCCCCAGAAGAAACCTTGATATCAGGCTATCGAAGTGTGGCCGAGCAAACAGAGCTCTATAATGAACGTGTTGCGCAACTAGAGGCTAGTGGCCTTTCGCACGAAGAAGCTGAAAAGCAGGTGCAGACCCAGGTACAGGTCCCTGGTGCGAGTGAACATCAGACGGGGCTTGCGATTGATATGAGTGTCGAAGCTGGCCAAAGTGATGAGTTGGGCTTGCAGCTGGCTGCCATCGCACCACAATATGGCTTTGTGCTTCGCTACCCAGATGGGAAGAGCAACATCACGGGTGTGAATTTTGAGAATTGGCATTTCCGTTATGTTGGCGTAGAAAATGCTCAGTATATGGCCAAGCATCAGCTAGTATTGGAAGAATATATTCTGCTCTTGAAAAAAGCTGGCAAATAAGAGGAGATTTACTTCTCTAGGTCTTAAGAATGATTTTTAGCACTCTTGAAAAAAGAGTGCTAATTTTTTGGTTTTTTCTCTTGACTTTCTTTTGGATGGGTGTATAATAGAATCATGGTTTAGCACTTGAGTGTTTAGAGTGCTAAAAAATGAAAGAGAGGTGAGGTCATGGTTACAGAACGTCAAAATGAGATTCTCAATCTTGTTGTCGATATCTTTACCAAGACCCACGAACCAGTCGGTTCAAAAGCGCTACAAGATGTGATTCAATCCAGTAGTGCGACCATTCGAAACGACATGGCTGCCCTCGAAAAACAAGGCTTACTAGAAAAGGCCCACACTTCGAGTGGACGCATGCCTAGCCGAGCTGGTTTCCAATATTTTGTTCAGAACTCGCTTGATCTAGAGTTGATTGATGAGCAAGATGTCTACCAGGTGGTGAAAGCCTTTGATTTCGAAGCCTTTAAATTAGACGATATCTTGGATGCTACGGCCAAGTTACTAGCCCAGATGACGGGCTACACCGCAGTGATTCAGGATGTTGAACCGACACGTCAGCGCTTGACTGGTTTTGAGATTGTTCCATTGTCCAACCACGATGCCTTAGCGGTGTTGACCTTGGATGAATCAAAGCCTGTCACCGTCCAGTTTGCCATTCCAAAGAATTTCTTAACCAGTGATTTGGAAATTTTCCATCAGCTGGTTCAAGAACGTTTCATTGGAAATACAGTCTTGGATATCCACTACCGCTTGCGGACAGAGATTCCACAGATTGTACAGCGTTATTTCAAGACGACAGATAATGTGCTGGATCTCTTTGATTACGTCTTCTCGCAACTGTTTCAAGAACTGGTCTTTGTAGAAGGAAAGGTTTCATCACTTAACCTACGCCGATCTTCAGACCTATCAGTTCTTAGATAATCCCCAACACGTAGCTCTCGAGTTGCGAGGGGGAATGCCAGAAGACCAAATGACCCAGATCCTGGTTGCAGAATCTCAAGAGAAGGCCTTGAAAAATGTGACAGTGATTAGTCACAAGTTCTTGGTTCCTTATCGTGGAATGGCCCTCATGCATGTGATCGGTCCCGTAGAGATGGATTACAGGCGTGTGATTAGCCTGGTCAATGTCATCGGACGGGTACTGGTTATGAAGTTGACGGACTACTACCGTTACCTCAACAGCAACCATTATGAAGTAAATTAAGACTAAATGAAAGGGGTGTATGCCTTGACAGAAGATATCAAAAAAGAAGACGTGAAAGAAGAGGAAGTTGCCCAAACAACTGAAGAAGTTGTAGAGGAAAGCAACCACAACCTTCTGAGTTAGAAGAAGCACAAGCGCGTGCCGAAGAATTTGAAAACAAATACCTTCGTGCTCATGCAGAAATGCAAAACATTCAGCGCCGTGCCAATGAAGAACGTCAACAATTACAAAAATACCGTAGCCAAGATTTGGCAAAAGCGATCTTACCATCACTGGACAACCTCGAACGTGCCCTTGCCGTTGAAGGGTTGACAGATGATGTGAAGAAGGGCTTGGAAATGGTTCAAGAAAGTTTGGTACATGCTCTAAAAGAAGAAGGAATTGAAGAAATTCCAGCGGACGGAGACTTTGACCATAACTACCACATGGCCATCCAAACCTTACCTGCAGATGACGAGCATCCAGCAGACACCATCGCACAAGTCTTCCAAAAAGGCTACAAACTCCATGACCGCATCCTACGCCCAGCCATGGTGGTAGTATACAACTAGGCTACCTTGTCCGAAACGACACTAAACTATGAAAGAAAGACTAAAATTGGTTCGGCTTTGCCAATAGTGAGCGAAGCGAACCAAAGGCGATACTCTTCGCCGTGGCGGTATCTTCGCAAACTTTGAGACCTTAGGCTCAAAGTTTAGTCAAAGAGATTGACGAAGTCAAGCTCTGACGGCGTCGCCACTTAAGAAGAGTCTCAAAAGAAAAAGAAAAATAAACTTAAGGAGAAAACATATGTCTAAAATTATCGGTATTGACTTAGGTACAACAAACTCAGCAGTAGCAGTTCTTGAAGGAACTGAATCAAAAATCATCGCAAACCCAGAAGGTAACCGCACAACTCCATCTGTAGTGTCATTCAAAAACGGTGAAATCATCGTTGGTGATGCTGCAAAACGTCAAGCAGTCACAAACCCAGATACAGTGATCTCTATCAAATCTAAGATGGGTACTTCTGAAAAAGTTTCTGCTAACGGTAAAGAATACACACCACAAGAAATCTCAGCGATGATTCTTCAATACTTGAAAGGTTACGCTGAAGACTACCTTGGTGAAAAAGTAACGAAGGCTGTTATCACAGTTCCAGCTTACTTCAACGATGCTCAACGTCAAGCAACTAAAGACGCTGGTAAAATCGCTGGTCTTGAAGTAGAACGTATCGTCAACGAACCAACAGCAGCAGCCCTTGCTTATGGTTTGGATAAGACTGATAAAGAAGAAAAAATCTTGGTATTCGACCTTGGTGGTGGTACATTCGACGTATCTATCCTTGAATTGGGTGATGGTGTCTTTGATGTATTGGCAACTGCAGGGGATAATAAACTCGGTGGTGACGACTTTGACCAAAAATCATCGACTACATGGTTGAAGAATTCAAGAAAGAAAATGGTATCGACTTGTCAACAGACAAGATGGCGCTTCAACGTTTGAAAGACGCAGCTGAAAAAGCGAAGAAAGACCTTTCTGGTGTGACTTCAACACAAATCAGCTTGCCGTTCATCACTGCAGGAGCTGCTGGACCTCTTCACTTGAAATGACCTTGACTCGTGCGAAATTCGACGATTTGACTCGTGATCTTGTAGAACGTACGAAAACTCCAGTTCGTCAAGCCCTTTCAGATGCAGGTTTGAGCTTGTCAGATATCGACGAAGTCATCCTTGTCGGTGGTTCAACTCGTATTCCTGCCGTTGTAGAAGCTGTTAAAGCTGAAACTGGTAAAGAACCAAACAAATCAGTGAACCCTGACGAAGTTGTGGCTATGGGTGCTGCGATCCAAGGTGGTGTGATCACTGGTGACGTGAAAGACGTTGTCCTTCTTGACGTAACGCCATTGTCACTTGGTATCGAAACAATGGGTGGAGTCTTCACAAAATTGATCGACCGCAACACTACAATTCCAACTTCTAAATCACAAGTCTTCTCAACTGCAGCAGACAACCAACCAGCCGTTGATATCCACGTTCTTCAAGGGGAACGCCCAATGGCAGCAGATAACAAGACTCTTGGACGTTTCCAATTGACTGATATCCCAGCTGCACCTCGTGGTATCCCACAAATCGAAGTAACATTTGACATCGACAAGAACGGTATCGTATCTGTTAAAGCGAAAGATCTTGGAACTCAAAAAGAACAAACCATCGTTATCCAATCAAACTCAGGTTTGACAGATGAAGAAATCGACCGCATGATGAAAGATGCAGAAGCTAAACGCTGAAGCAGATAAGAAACGTAAAGAAGAAGTTGACCTTCGTAACGAAGTAGACCAAGCTATCTTTGCGACTGAAAAGACCATCAAAGAAACTGAAGGCAAAGGCTTTGATGCAGAACGTGACGCAGCTCAAGCAGGACTTGATGATCTTAAGAAAGCTCAAGAAGACAGGTAACCTTGGACGAAATGAAAGCTAAAACTTGAAGCCTTGAACGAAAAAGCTCAAGGACTCTGGCTGTTAAACTCTACGAAACAAGTCGCAGCAGCACAACAAGCACAAGCAGGAGCTGAAGGAGCACAAGCATCAGGCAACGCAGGCGATGACGTCGTAGACGGAGAGTTTACTGAAAAGTAAAAGATGCAATAGACTGTTAAAACCTCACAGTGAAAATAGGAAATCTGGACGCAGGAACTTGACTCTCTCAGGAAGATTTATCTTTTCACCAAGAGGCCAGGGGCATCTCAATTCAGCCTAACTAGCTAAATGATAAAAGAAATCCAGAGGTTGCAACCCAGCCTCTGTTTTTCGGTAAAATAGAGGATGTTGCCTATGAAAAAAGTACTTTGTTTGATTTATCCTAATTTTTCTCTTTATGAGATAACTGCTTTAACGAGTACTTTAGCTCTGTCTTTTGACGTCACGATTGATTATGTCGCTTCAGATCATTCGATGGTGGTCTCTGAGGATGGCTTGCTCTGTCAACCGACCAAAACACTGGATCAAATCTGTATAGAAGAGTATTCTTGTGTGATTTTGCCAGGAATGGTCAATATAGGGCCTGCCTTACAGGATGAGAAATTGATTTCGTTCTTGAAGGACCTTGGTGAGCAAGATATCCTCATTGCAGCCATTTCTTCAGCGCCTCTTTTATTAGCGAAAGCAGGTTTGCTGAACGATACGAAATTTACAGGTGGAATTTGGCAAAACTTCTTTGATTATTTTGAATTTCTTCCACGTGAGAATTTCCAACCGAAAGTGGTTGTGCAAGATAAACAGATCATTACGGCTATCGGTTTTGCCCATCAAGAGTTTGCAAGAAAAGTGATTCTAAGTTTAGGCTTGGCAGAGAATACGGACAACTATTTTAAAGAACGAAACGACTACTCATGAAGAGGATTTGATATTTACTCTATCAGACCAAGAGTTTGATCAAGTGAAGCGAAGTATAGAAAACACCCTCTAAAGATGTACATGAAAATTATAGAAAGGAACAAAGAGTGTTCGTAACTGAACACGGGTTCCATAAATTCTTACTCAAAATGAAAGAAAGGAATTGAACCCGACCTAAATCGTGGTTTGATTCACAACATCAATAGAAAGGAACAAAGAGTGTTCGGGAATTGAACCCGAGCGGAAAGCGTTGAAATTAGATAAACCGCCTAAGAAATCAGGATTTCTTGTCGGTTTCCTAAATTTCAGTCGCTTTCTGTTCGCTCTTAGTATCTTGTATGAACAATACTGAATTTTATGACCGTTTGGGCGTTTCAAAGAATGCATCTCAAGATGAGATCAAGAAAGCCTATCGGAAATTATCTAAAAAATATCACCCAGATATCAACAAGGAGCCTGGTGCTGAGGAAAAGTACAAGGAAGTTCAAGAAGCTTACGAGACTTTGAGTGACGAGCAAAAACGGGCTGCTTATGACCAATATGGTGCTGCGGGTGCCAATGGTGGCTTCGGTGGCGGAGCAGGTGGTTTTGGTGGCTTTGATGGTGCTGGTTTTGGTGGCTTTGAAGATATCTTCTCTAGCTTCTTTGGTGGTGGTGCAAGCCGTAATCCGAATGCTCCTCGTCAAGGGGATGACCTCCAATACCGCGTCAATCTCAAGTTTGAAGAAGCGATTTTTGGTGCGGAAAAAGAAGTCAAGTACCATCGGGAAGCTAGCTGTCATACCTGTCATGGTTCTGGAGCTAAGCCAGGGACTAGTCCGGTGACCTGTGGACGCTGTCATGGTTCTGGAGTTATCAATGTGGATACGCAAACCCCTCTTGGGATGATGCGCCGTCAAGTGACCTGTGATGTCTGTCATGGTCGTGGTCAAGAAATCAAGGATCCATGTACGACTTGTCGTGGAACAGGTCATGAAAAACAAGCTCATAGCGTGAATGTCAAGATTCCTGCAGGAGTTGAAACAGGTCAACAAATCCGCTTAGCTGGTCAAGGAGAAGCTGGCTTTAACGGTGGACCTTATGGGGACTTGTATGTCGTTGTCAATGTTGAGCCGAGCGATCGCTTCGAACGAGATGGCTCAACCATCTACTACAAGTTAGACTTGAACTTTGTCCAAGCAGCTCTTGGAGATACGGTCCATGTGCCAACCGTTCACGGAGATGTCGATTTGGTCATTCCTGAAGGAACCCAAACCGGTAAGAAATTCCGCCTCCGTGGAAAAGGGGCTCCAAGCTTACGTGGTGGTGCTATGGGGGATCAATATGTATCTGTCAATGTCGTCACCCCAACTGGTTTAAATGACAAGCAAAAAGAAGCCCTTCAAGCCTTTGCGGAAGCAAGTGATTTGAAGGTCAACCCAAAGAAAAAAGGGTTCTTTGACAAGGTCAAAGATGCTTTAGATGATTTATAAGAATGAACGAGTTTCCTTTTGAGTAAGGGGCTCGTTTTATTTTGGATCGAATCCAAGGAACTTCCTCTCCTAATTAAAGAATAATGTGAACCCTCATTGAATTTATTAAGATATCGTGGTAAATTTAAGAAAACGATTACAAAGACAATTTAGGAGGTCCTGATGAAATCACATCAACCACGTTATGCGATTCGCAAGTATGCAGTAGGGGCGGCTTCGGTGCTCATAGGATTTTTTGCTGGTGCTCATGTTGTAGCAGCTGATACGCCGACGACTACTGAAAGTCCTGCAACGACAGTTCCAACTCAGCCAAGCGAAGGCGAGGCGACGCTCTCCCCCAATGAGGAAGCTTCTCAGCCAACAGTAGAAAAACCAACGGCTCCTGCCCCAATCGTCGATCAAAGTCAACCGACACTGCCTGATCGAGAATTGCGGGTATCAGATCTTGACTGTTTGATTCGCGAAGAAGCAAGCTCTGTCGCAGAGTCGGATGTGGCAGCTCAACCAACGACAGCAGCGACGGAAACGCCTGCCAAAGATCCTGACCAAGAAGAAAAATTAGCCAAGAAAAAGATTGTTTCGATCGATGCCGGTCGCAAGTACTTCTCACCAGACCAAATCAAGGAAATCATTGATGAAGCTAGTAAGACGGGCTATACAGACTTGCATCTCTTAGTGGGAAATGACGGCTTGCGCTTTGTGCTGGATGATATGTCTTTGAAAGTGGGAGATACTTCTTATTCTAGCCAAGCCGTGACAGACATGCGGTTGAAAAGGGACAAAGGCTTATTACGATGATCCGAACGGGACAGCTTTGACCCAGGCTCAAATGGATGATATTTTGGCCTACG
Source organism: Streptococcus sp. (assembly GCA_047241705.1). Classification (GTDB taxonomy): domain Bacteria; phylum Bacillota; class Bacilli; order Lactobacillales; family Streptococcaceae; genus Streptococcus. Next base: position 247,990 of record JBKTJB010000001.1, on the reverse strand, counting down.
CCAAATCGAAGAAAGTAGGTGTCATCCCAACCATTAATAGTCCAGGTCACATGGATGCGATTCTGACGGCCATGGAACAATTGGGCATCGAAAACCCTCACTTTAATTACTTTGGCACTAAAAAATCAGCTCGGACCGTTGATTTGGACAACCAAAAAGCCTTAGACTTTACCAAGGCCTTGGTAGACAAGTATGCGGCTTATTTCAGCGGCAAGGCAGATATTTTCAATATTGGTTTGGATGAATATGCCAACGATGCCACAGATGCCCATGGTTGGCAGGTTCTCCAAGCCAGCAAGCATTGGCCGGGTGAAGGCTATCCAGAAAAAGGCTATGAAAAATTCATTCAATACGCCAATGATCTAGCAGCTATTGTGAAAAAACACAAGATGAAACCAATGGCCTTCAATGATGGAATCTACTACAATGGCGATACTTCCTATGGTACTTTTGACAAGGATATCATTGTGTCCTACTGGACAGGTGGCTGGAATGGCTATGATGTCGCTTCTTCAAAACTCTTGTCTGAACTAGGTCATCAGATTCTTAATACCAATGATGCTTGGTATTATGTGCTTGGACGGGACAAGGCTGGATCTGGTTGGTACAACCTTGATCAAGGTCTCGAAGGAATTTCCAAGTCAGCGATTGATGTGGTTCAAAAAAATGATGGAGCTAAGGTACCTTTCATCGGTGGCATGGTAGTCTGCCTGGGCAGATACGCCATCCGCAACCTACAAAAAGACCTTCTCTTTAAGCTCATGCATGCCTTCGCGGACAAGAATGCGGACTACTTTGTTGCAGATCTTGAAGTTGTCGAAAAAGCTCTTTCGGAAGCTCCAACTGATTTGGACCACTATACACCAGAATCTCTAGTAGCCTTTACGGCAGCTAAAAAAGCTTTAGAAGGGGTAGGAGCAGACACGACTCGAGCAGAGGCCAAAACCTTGATCGATCATCTTAAAGCAGCTCAAGATGCTTTGGTGTATACAGAAAGCTACGCGAAAGAAGTTTCTGCAAAAGAAGCAGCAGAAAAACTCGCCATGAAGAAGGTCATCTCGATCGATGCAGGCCGCAAATACTTCTCATTGGATCAGCTGAAACGGATCGTCGATAAGGCCAGTGAGCTGGGCTATTCTGACTTGCACCTCCTTGTCGGAAACGATGGCATGCGCTTCGTCCTCGATGATATGACGGTGGAAGCCAATGGCAAAACCTATGCCAGTGATGATGTGAAAAAGGCCATTTTAGAAGGCACCAAGGCCTATTACGATGATCCAAATGGTCAAGCCTTGACCCAAGCAGAAATGGATGAACTCCATGCTTATGCTACTGCTAAAGGAATCGGCTTGATTGCGGCAGTCAATAGTCCTGGCCACATGGATGCTTTGTTGGTGGCCATGGAAAAATTGGGCATTGAAAATTCACAAGCCAGCTTTGATACGGTTTCAAAAACAACCATGGATTTGACCAATGAAGCAGCGAGTCAACTTTACCAAAGCCTTGATTGGCAAGTACATGGACTACTTCAAAGACAAGTCTAAGATCTTTAACTACGGAACAGATGAATATGCCAATGACGCTACCAGTGCGCAAGGGTGGTACTACCTCAAGTGGTATGACCTCTATGGTAAGTTTGCGGAGTATTCCAATAGTCTTGCAGCTATGGCGCGTGAAAAAGGCTTGCAGCCAATGGCCTTTAACGATGGCTTCTATTATGGAGATGAAGATGATGTTGCCCTTGACAAGGACGTCTTGATTTCATACTGGTCTAAAGGATGGTGGGGCTATAACCTCGCATCTCCACAGTATTTGGCAGATAAGGGGTATAAATTCCTTAATACCAACGGAGACTGGTACTATGTTTTGGGCCACAAAGGTGATCAAAGTTATCCGCTCGAAAAAGCTATTAAGAATACAGAAGCTGTTCCGTTTGAACAGTTAGCTTCAAACCAAGTATCCTGATGTCAAATTACCGACATCCGGAAGTATGTTGGGAATTTGGGCTGATGAGCCGGCCAATGGAATACAAGGAAGAAGAAGTCTTCCAGGTTATGGAAGCTTTTGCCAACCACAACAAGGACTATTTCAAGGCGGACTTCACTGCTCTTAGAAAAGCAGTTGCTACGGTGCCAACAGATCTAGACATATACACACCAGAATCTCGCGCAGCCCTTGCGAAAGTCTTAGATAGCTTGAATTGGAATGTGAGTCGTGCTCATCAAGATCAGGTGGATCAAGAAGTGGCTGCTCTGACCCAAGCCCTTGCAGGGCTCAAGCCAATTACACAAGTGGGTAGCTTGGCTGAAAATGACGTCAAAGCCCTAGTGGAAGACAAACCAAGTCTTGACATCGTGGAGAAAGAACTTGATTTTGACCTTGTGGAACGGACCAATCCAGATCTCGCTAAAGGAGAACGCAGAGTAATCCAGGCTGGAGTTAAAGGGCAAGGCCTTGAGTATGTAGAGGTTTCGGCGCTTGATCAAAGTCGAGAAGTAATCGCTACAGAAGTTGCCACAGAGCCAGTTGCAGAAATTGTTGAAGTCGGTACCAAAGAAGTCGTGATCCCAACAAGCCCTTCAGTAGAAGCACCAGTGAAGTCCAGACGTGCTTGTAAACAAAGTGGTTCCAGATCGTTCAACACCTCAAGCGATCTCGAAGGATCAACCAGTAGCACCAGTAAATGCACCAACGCCAATTCCAGCAGCTGTGGAAAAAGAGGTTCGTTCAGAAGCAGTATCTTCTAACAAGCAACTTCCAGAAACAGGAGTGGAATCTGCACTTGGACTCGCTTTACTAGGAGCGATCTTAGGAGCAACAGGAATGGACTTGAAAAATAAAAAAGAGACTGAGACCTAGTTGACTTGTAACAGGTCGAAGTTAGGAGAGTGGGACAGAAATCGGTAATTCGTTAGAATTCGATTTCGTCGTCCCACCTTCCGCACAGTTGAGTAGGGCTGTAAAAGCTGATGAAATCAGCGTAGTAGAGCCCACTCAACCACTGCGTCTTGCTCGACAATCCAAAAATAATTGAGAGGCTAGGACTTTTGTCCCAGCCTCTTTTTGTGTTTACAAAACTGTACCCGGACAGTTTGATTTTTTCACTCTTGTAACCCCTTCTATATCCTGCTAAAATAAAAACATGACACGATACAAAGCAACCATTTCATATGACGGGACCTTGTTTGCAGGGTTTCAACGCCAACCGCATGCCCGTAGTGTGCAAGAGGAAATCGAGAAGACCCTTGACGCGTCTCAATCAAGGAACCCTGTTACCGTCCATGGAGCGGGGCGGACGGATTCAGGTGTCCATGCTCTTGGCCAGGTGATTCATTTTGATCTCCCCCAAGCGCGGGACGAGGAGAAGCTCCGCTTTGCCCTCGATACCCAAACCCCAGAGGATATTGATTTCATCCGAGTGGAGCAAGTAGAAGATGACTTTCACTCACGCTACAAGAAGCACAGCAAGACCTATGAATTTATCGTGGATTATGGTCGTCCCAAGAACCCCATGATGCGCCACTATGCCACCCACTATCCTTATCCTTTGGATGTGGAAAAGATGCAAGCAGCCATCCAAAAGTTGGAGGGAACCCATGATTTCACCGGTTTTACAGCTTCAGGAACCAGTGTGGAAGATAAGGTTCGTACGATTACAGAGGCTCGCTTGGTTGAGGATGCAGAACATCATCGCCTTGTCTTTACCTTTTCGGGCAATGGTTTTCTCTACAAGCAAATCCGCAATATGGTGGGAACTTTGTTGAAGATTGGAAATGATCGGATGCCGATCGAGCAGATCGATCTGATTTTAGAAAAGAAGGACCGCAATCTAGCAGGTCCTACAGCAGCGCCAAATGGCTTATATTTAAAGGAGATCCGTTATGAGTAATGAATTGATTCTAGCTATTTCAGGAAATGATATTTTTAGTGGGGGAGGTCTTCACGCAGACCTTGCAACCTATACAACCAATAAACAACATGGCTTTGTGGCGGTGACTTGTTTGACCGCTATGACGGAGCACGGTTTTGAAGTGATTCCGGTGGATCCGACGACCTTTGCGCAGCAACTCAACTCTCTCAAGGATGTTCCTTTTTCTGCTATTAAACTCGGTCTTTTGCCAAATGTTGAAGTGGCAGACTTGGCCTTGGACTATGTCAAAGCCCATGCGGAGATCCCTGTGGTACTAGATCCTGTCTTGGTCTGCAAGGAAAGCCATGATGTAGAAGTTTCAGCTCTTCGAGACGAATTGATCAAGTTCTTCCCTTATGTGACCATCATCACGCCAAACTTACCAGAAGCTGAGATCTTGACCCAAAGCAAGATTCAATCGCTCGACGATATGAAGGCGGTAGCGCGCAAGCTCCACGAATTAGGAGCAGCGACTGTCGTGGTCAAAGGGGGCAATCGTCTCAATAAAGAAAAGGCCATCGATGTCTTTTATGATGGGACAGACTTCACCGTCATTGAAGAGCCGGTCTTAGAAAAGAACAATACAGGAGCTGGTTGTACCTTTGCGTCTAGCATTTCCAGCCAGTTGGTGCAAGGGAAATCTCCACTTGAAGCTGTTAAAGCCTCTAAAGACTTTGTTTTCCAAGCGATTCAACATTCAGACCAGTATGGAGTAGTACAATATGACATCTAATCGAACTCAACTCATTGCCCGCCTTTCTATTTTGACAGCCTTGACAGTTGTGCTTGGCTACTATACCAAACTCCCAACTCCGACAGGGATCGTCACCCTGCTAGATCTTGGTGCCTATTTCACAGCCTTCTATTTTGGGCGCAAGGAAGGTGCTATTGTAGGTGGTGTCGGAGCCTTCTTACTGGATCTCATTTCAGGATATCCTCAGTGGATGTTCTTTAGTCTCCTCTTTCACGGGGGACAAGGCTATTTCGCTGGCTTCAAGGGAAAAGCTCGTTACCTAGGCTTGCTTCCTTGCGACAGTCGTCATGGTAGGCGGTTACGCACTAGCTTCTGCTCTCTTTTTAGGCAATGGCTGGGGAGCTGCTATCTCGGATATTCCGAATAACCTCGCTCAGAATTTTGTTGGAATGGCTTTAGGCTATGTGGTCTATTATGCATTTCAAAAGAAAGGAAGCTAATTCATGGATCTGGAGCAACTGAAGAAGGATACAAAAGAAATCCTGGTAGATGTCTTGGAAAAAAGCCGTCTCCGCCAAGGACAGATTTTAGTGCTCGGGATGTCTTCAAGTGAAGTTGCAGGAGGGCCAATTGGAAAAGCCTCCAACATCGACATTGCAGAAGCTATTGTCCAGACCTTACTAGATGAGTTGAATCCAAGAGGCATTTATCTGGCGGTACAAGGATGTGAGCATCTCAATCGCGCCTTGGTGGTCGAAAGAGAATTGGCAGATAAAAGGAGCTAGAAATCGTCAATGTCCTTCCGAGTCTCCATGCAGGAGGTGCTGGACAACTCGCAGCTTTCAAGTATTTTAAGGATCCTGTTGAGGTGGAATTTATCACAGCTCAAGCGGGTTAGACATCGGAGGTACTCGGTGGGGATGCACGTCAAACACGTGCAAGTTCCAATTCGCCCTATCTTGCGTGAACTAGGTGGAGCCCATGTCACAGCCCTCGCCAGTCGGCCAAAATTGATCGGTGGTGCCCGTGCTCTCTACCTCGATGATCCCATCCGAAAATCATAATCAGAACTAGCTTTAAAGGGCTAGTTTTTTGGATGAAAAGAGAGGCAAAAACGTTTTAAAACTTGCAATTTCAAAGTTTTGTGGTAAAATTATAAGGAATGACTATATTATTTTAAGGAGAGACAGAATGTCTGTATCATTTGAAAACAAAGAAACTAACCACGGTGTATTGACTTTCACAATCAGCCAAGAGCAAATCAAACCTGCTTTGGACCGTGTGTTTGAGTCAGTTAAGAAAACTTTGAACGTACCTGGATTCCGTAAAGGTCATATTCCACGTCCAATCTTCAACCAACGTTTTGGTGAAGAAGCTCTTTACCAAGATGCTTTGAACGATCTTCTTCCAGCAGCATACGAAGCAGCTGTTAAAGAAGCTGGAATCGAAGTTGTAGCACAACCAACTTTCGATGTTGTATCTATGGAAAAAGGTCAAGACTGGACATTGACAGCAGCTGTTGTAACAAAACCTGAAGTAAAATTGGGTGCTTACAAAGACCTTGAAGTATCAGTAGAAGTTTCTAAAGAAGTAACAGATGCTGATGTGGATGCTCGTATCGAACGCGAACGCAACAACTTGGCTGAATTGGTTGTTAAAGAAGGTGCTGCAGCAGAAGGTGACACAGTTGTGATCGACTTCGTAGGTTCTATCGACGGTGTTGAATTCGACGGTGGTAAAGGTGATAACTTCTCACTTGGACTTGGTTCAGGTCAATTCATCCCAGGTTTCGAAGACCAATTGGTTGGACACTCTGCTGGTGAAACAGTTGATGTGATCGTAACATTCCCAGAAGACTACCAAGCAGCTGACCTTGCAGGTAAAGAAGCGAAATTCGTGACAACTATCCACGAAGTAAAAGCAAAAGAAGTACCAGCTCTTGACGATGAATTGGCAAAAGACATCGACGAAGAAGTTGAAACTCTTGACGAATTGAAAGAAAAATACCGCAAAGAATTGGCGACAGCTAAAGAAGAAGCATACAACGATGCAGTAGAAGCAGCAGCAATCGATCTTGCAGTTGAAAACGCTGAAATCGTTGACCTTCCAGAAGAAATGATCCACGAAGAAGTACACCGTTCAATCAACGAGTTCCTTGGAAACATGCAACGTCAAGGTATCTCACCTGAAATGTACTTCCAAATCACTGGAACAACTCAAGAAGATCTTCACAAACAATACGAAGCAGAAGCTGAAAGCCGTACGAAGACAAACCTTGTGGTTGAAGCAGTAGCGAAAGCAGAAGGCTTCGAAGCAACTGAAGAAGAAATCAACGCTGAAATCGAACAATTGGCAGCAGATTACAATATGCCAGTTGAACAAGTTCGCAACCTTCTTTCACCAGAAATGTTGAAACATGACATCACAGTGAAGAAAGCAGTGAACGTGATCACAAGCACAGCAAAAGTAAAATAATTGAGATTAAAAAGAAGAGCCGTGAGGTTCTTCTTTTTTCTGATTTCATGGAGAATCCTGGAATTTTCCTTTGACGAAAGGGGAAATTTATCGTACAATAGAGTGTAACGATAAAATGCATGATAGATTTAGTGACGAGAAGTTTTCAATCTATCATTGAGGATAGGATGAGGTTGAAGACCGGATCCTTCTCCATTTAGGAAATGAAACATAAGGAGATTTACCCTTGGAATTAGAAGTATTTGCTGGACAAGAAAAAAGTGAACTTTCTATGATTGAAGTGGCGCGTGCGATTTTGGAATTACGCGGACGTGACCATGAAATGTACTTTAGCGATCTTGTAAATGAAATTCAAAATTACCTTGAAAAATCAAACAGCGAGATCCGTGAAGCCCTCCCATTGTTCTACACAGAATTGAATGTAGATGGAAGCTTTATCCCACTTGGAGATAACAAATGGGGTCTTCGTTCATGGTATGCTATCGATGAAGTTGACGAAGAAATCATCGCTCTTGAAGAAACAGACGAAGATGAAACTCCTAAGAAACGGAAGAAAAACGTGTCAATGCCTTCATGGATGGAGACGAAGATGCGATCGACTACAACGATGATGATCCAGAAGACGAAGAAGTTTACGAAGCAGATCCAGCTCTTTCATATGATGAAGAAAATCCAGATGATGAAAAGAGTGAAGTCGAAGCTTACGATGCTGAAATCAATGAAATCGTACCAGATGATTTGGGTGAGGAAGTTGAATTAAGCGAAGAAGACGACGAAGAAGAGGATTCTGAAGACGAGGAAGAAGAATAAATCATAAGAAGAGGCTGGGACAAAAGTCCTAGCCTCTCAATTGTTTTTGGATTGTCGAGCAAGACGCAGTGGTTGCGTGGGCTCTACTACGCTGATTTCATCAGCTTTTACAGCCCTACTCAACTGTGCGGAGGTGGGACGACGAAATCGAATTCTAACGAATTACCGATTTCTGTCCCACTCTCTTTTTGTTTGCATTGAAAAAAGTGGCGAAATGGTATATGATAAACGTGTAAGGTTTCCCAATAGGAGGTGTTCCAGATGGACTTTCGTTTAGATCAAAGTTTAGTAGCTCTTGGTATTGATACGGTTGTGGTCGGAATTGCTAGAAATGTGGATCCTCAAGCAGTTTTGCCCCCTTCTTTTCTTGAAAAGAAAAAAGAGCTTGAACAATGGGCGCTTTCAGTGTCAGACAGAAGAAGTAGTGGCATCTCCTGTCATTAAAGGGTATACAGACCTTTTGCAAAAAGTAGGGCGTAGCATTAAGAAAAATCCACCAACAGTCCTAGCTCTTATCCGAAACATCCAGCATCGAGGTGCTCTTCCTCAGATCAATAGCATCATTGATATCTATAATGTCGAATCTCTGAAGTCTTTTCTCGCGATTGGAGGACATGACCTAGATAAGATTGAGGGACCGATTGAATTTACAGTGAGTCAAAGAGAAGATCTCTTCCTCCCGATCCTTTCTAGTGAAAAACATGTCGCACCGACAGATCCTGTCTACCGGGATCAAAAAGGAGTTCTGGCTTGGTTGGATGTACGCGATAGTGACCATTACAAATTTGAGGAGACTACGCAAAACGCCCTCTTTGTCATTCAAGGAAATACCGAGACGTCAGTCAAGATGCGTTTAGAAGCGCTGGAACGAATCCATAAGGACCTTGCTCTTTGCATGCCTCAGCTTCAATTTGAGAAATTTCTCGTCACACAAAATGGCGTGGAAAAGGTCGTGTAAACAGCGAAAAATATTTTCATGAAATTTTCAATTTGACAAAGTAGACCATTTGCGGTAAGATATTGTTCGGGCACCTCATTTTGAGGTCGGAGCTCCCTAAGGATTAGGGAGCTATTTTTGTTTTTTCTGCAAAGAGGAATGGCCTCTACAACATTAGAAGAAGAGGAAAGCACATGTCAACAAAATATATTTTTGTCACGGGTGGTGTCGTATCATCCATCGGGAAAGGGATTGTCGCAGCAAGTCTTGGTCGCTTGCTCAAAAATCGTGGATTGAAAGTGACCATCCAAAAGTTTGACCCTTATATCAATATTGACCCAGGGACGATGAGCCCTTACCAACACGGGGAAGTATTTGTCACAGACGATGGCGCAGAGACAGACTTGGACCTTGGTCACTATGAACGCTTTATTGATATCAATCTGAATAAGTACTCAAATGTGACAACAGGGAAAATTTATAGCGAAGTCCTTCGCAAGGAACGTCGTGGAGAATACTTGGGTGCGACGGTGCAGGTGATTCCTCATATTACAGATGCTTTGAAAGAAAAGATCAAACGAGCAGCGACAACGACGGATTCAGATGTCATCATCACAGAAGTCGGGGGAACAGTTGGAGACATTGAGTCCCTTCCATTCCTTGAAGCTCTTCGTCAAATGAAGGCAGATGTTGGTGCTGAAAACGTTATGTACATCCACACCACTCTTCTTCCTTACTTGAAAGCTGCGGGAGAAATGAAAACCAAGCCGACGCAACACTCTGTGAAAGAATTGCGTGGTCTTGGGATTCAACCAAATATGTTGGTCATTCGTACAGAAAAACCAGCTGGTCAAGGAATTAAGAACAAGTTGGCTCAATTCTGTGATGTCGCACCAGAAGCTGTCATCGAGTCACTTGATGTGGAACATTTATACCAAATCCCATTGAACTTGCAAGCACAAAATATGGACCAAATCGTTTGTGACCATTTGAAATTGGATGTTCCTGCAGCAGATATGACAGAATGGTCTGCGATGGTCGACAAGGTCATGAACCTTAAGAAACAGGTCAAGATTTCCTTGGTTGGAAAATACGTAGAATTGCAAGATGCCTACATTTCTGTCGTTGAGGCCTTGAAGCACTCAGGGTATGCCAATGATGCAGAGGTCAAGATTAATTGGGTCAATGCCAATGATGTGACAGCTGAAAATGTGGCAGAACTCCTTGGAGACGCGGATGGGATCATTGTCCCAGGTGGTTTTGGTCAACGGGGAACAGAAGGAAAAATTCAAGCCATCAAGTATGCGCGTGAACAGGACGTCCCAATGTTGGGTGTCTGCTTGGGTATGCAGTTAACCTGTATCGAATTTGCCCGTCACGTTTTAGGCTTGGAAGGGGCCAATTCATCAGAATTGGATTCAGAAACCAAGTATCCAATTATCGATATCATGCGGGACCAAATCGATGTGGAAGACATGGGAGGAACGCTCCGTCTCGGTCTTTACCCATCTAAACTCAAACGAGGCTCAAAAGCAGCCGCTGCCTATGACAATCAAGAAGTGGTGCAACGTCGCCACCGTCACCGTTATGAGTTTAACAATGCTTTCCGTGAACAGTTCGAAGAAGCAGGTTTTGTCTTCTCAGGTGTTTCACCAGACAACCGTTTGGTCGAAATCGTTGAAATCCCAGAAAACAAATTCTTTGTCGCTTGCCAATACCACCCAGAATTGTCAAGCCGTCCAAACCGCCCAGAAGGACTTTACACAGCCTTTATCACAGCGGCAGTTGAAAACCACGATAGCAAATAAAAATCAAGGGAGCAGGTCCTTCGACCTGCTCCTTTTTGTGAAAAAATGACAAACTCTGAAAAAAGTTTGAAAAAAATCTTGACAAGAAAGTAGAAGATTGATATACTAGTAAGGTACTCAATCGCGGGGATGGCGGAATTGGCAGACGCGCAGGACTAAGGATCCTGTGACCGCTTTAGGTCGTGAGGGTTCAAGTCCCTCTCTCCGCATCGGATCAAGATAGCTTCGGCTATCTTTTTTTGTTTTCAAATTTCTTTGTGGTAGAATAGGTGTGAGATGAGGTGAGAACATGAAGAAAAAGTATCTGGTTTGGGTTGATGGCCTTTTTGCACTATTGGGAAGTGCCATTAATTTTTTCGGTCCTATCCTGATTTTAGCGATGGGGATGGGCGCATACAAATATACCTTTAGATACTTTATCGCCTTAAACATATGGAATGTTTTCATTTTTCTAATTGCGATGGCGTCTCAGTATCTGCTCAGAGATGAAAAAAGAATCAAAAAATGGATTCCCAATCTTTTCTTGATAGCGGGCAGTATTCTCTTTCTTGCGTCAATCCTTGCTATGTGTGAGAATATTCCCTTTCTTGAGGGAGTGCTAAACGGGCTTTTTGGAAAAATGTTCACCGACAGTCAATTATTTGCTGCTTATTTCTATTCTCAATGGGTTGTAGCAGTACTCCTTGTGATTTGCGGGATTGCCTTTCTCCTTTCACTAAAAAAATTTAAAGAAGAGAATTGAGAGTGGGACAGAAATCGGTAATTCGTTAGAATTCGATTTCGTCGTCCCACCTCCGCACAGTTGAGTAGGGCTGTAAAAGCTGATGAAATCAGCGTAGTAGAGCCCACTCAACCACTGCGTCTTGCTCGACAATCTAAAAATAATTGAGAGGCTAGGACTTTTGTCCCAGCCTCTTTTCCTTATTTGCTAGGGTGAAAGCCTTAGGAGATAGGAGATTCCGCCCTATTTATCATAAGAAAGTGCTTAAAGACACAGGAAAAGCTAGCAATTTCATCTAAAAAGTGATAAAATAAACAATGTAAGTGGGATCAATCCCACAAAAATTTATAGGAGGCCTATTACACATGGCAATCGTTTCAGCAGAAAAATTTGTCCAAGCAGCTCGTGACAATGGTTATGCAGTTGGTGGATTTAACACAAACAACCTTGAGTGGACTCAAGCTATCTTGCGTGCAGCAGAAGCTAAGAAAGCTCCAGTACTTATCCAAACTTCTATGGGTGCTGCTAAATACATGGGTGGTTACAAAGTATGTAAAGCCCTTATTGAAAACCTTGTAGAATCAATGGGTATCACTGTACCAGTTGCTATTCACCTTGACCATGGTCACTACGACGATGCTCTTGAATGTATTGAAGCTGGTTACACTTCAATCATGTTTGACGGTTCACACCTTCCAGTTGAAGAAAACCTTAAATTGGCGAAAGATGTCGTTGAAAAAGCTCATGCTAAAGGTATCTCAGTAGAAGCTGAAGTTGGTACTATCGGTGGTGAAGAAGACGGTATCATCGGTGACGGTGAATTGGCACCAATCGAAGATGCTAAAGCAATGGTTGCTACAGGAATCGACTTCTTGGCTGCAGGTATCGGTAACATCCACGGTCCTTACCCAGCAAACTGGAAAGGTCTTCACCTTGACCACTTGCAAAAATTGACTGAAGCTGTTCCAGGATTCCCAATCGTATTGCACGGTGGATCAGGTATCCCTGATGATCAAATCCAAGCAGCTATCAAACTTGGTGTTGCAAAAGTTAACGTGAACACTGAATGCCAAATCGCATTTGCAAATGCTACTCGTCAATTCGTACGTGAATACGATGCAAACGAAGCAGAATACGATAAGAAGAAACTCTTCGACCCACGTAAATTCTTGAAACCAGGTTTCGAAGCAATTACTGCAGCTGTTGAAGAACGTATCGATGTATTCGGTTCAGAAGGCAAAGCTTAATAAAAACAGGAAAGCAAGGTCCCATGTGGATCTTGTTTTTTGTTTGGGAAAGGTTGCTTCCAGGGGTTAATTTTTGTACAATATGCCTATGAAAAAATTCAAACTGTGGAGCTGGATCGTTTGTGGACTTCTCCTGCTCTTTTCTAGGTGCTACATTTGGTTTTCATCAACTTCAGTTTGCAAAATGAAAGTAAGCTTCTCACCCTCATTGGTAAACAAGTGACAGTCAATGGACATCGAATGAATGTCTCTGTTAAAGGTGAAGGATCTGAAACAATCGTTCTTCTTTCAGGTGCAGGGATTGCCTCTCCTATTTTAGACTTTAAGAATCTATCAGATTCCCTTTCCAAAAAATACAAAGTTGTTGTCGTGGAGCGAGCAGGATATGGTTTTAGCCAAGATAGTGATCGTTCAAGAGATGTGATGGAGGTCCTTTCTGAAACTCGTCAAGCTTTGGCGCAAGCTCATGTTTCAGGTCCTTATGTGATTATTTCGCATTCTATGGCTAGTTTAGAGAGTCTTGCTTGGCAAGAGAAATATCCAAATGAAGTGAAGGCTTTGATTGGCCTGGATTGGGCTTTGCCAGCGAGCTATGAAGATTTAAAGGATAATCAGGCCTTGCTTACTGTGGCTTATTGGAGCAGTAAGATTGGCTTATTACGCTATTTCCCTGAGTCCTTTTATATAAAAAATCCAACTCTGACTGAAACTGAACGACAACAATATAAATTACTAGCATATAAGCAGTTGATGTCACAAGCCATGCTTCATGAATCCCGTTTGGCAAAGGAAAATGCCAAGAAAGTTCCATCTAGCATTAATCCGAAAATTCCAGCCTTACTCCTGGTTTCTAACGGTGAAGGCACGACCTTTAGCCAATCAGAGTGGCAACGTTATGCAGAGAGATTTGCAAGCGACCAGTCTAATGTTCAAGTCGTCTATATGGATGCGCCTCACGACCTCTATCATTATCAAAGCGATGCTATTGTTTCTCGTATTAAAGAATTTTTAGAGAATAATTGAGGGCTTAAAAATCCATTGAGACTGATGATAATAATTAAATGCTGAAGGATTAACAGTAGAATCGTTAATTTTCTCGATTAAAAAAATTCTTTTTCTTAACAATAAGCCTGCCCCTAAGGGCAGGTTTTTTGGTGTCTAAAGGAAACTATTTAACAGGATTTTTGATTAAAAGTTTCATTTTAAGAGAGAAATCTCTAATTTCACAATCTATAAGCAAACGCTTGCATTCCTTTTTTATTGGATTATAATAGGTTGGTATAAAGCCTTCTGTAATAATATTTAGAAAGTGTAGAAAGTAAGGATTTAGAATATTTGTAGTCAAAAATACAATGTTGCTTCTTACGATAGGGAGATAGATATGGCAATGATAGAAGTGCAACATCTTCGGAAAAATTTTGTGAAGACAGTTAAGGAGCCGGGGTTAAAGGGAGCCTTGCGCTCCTTTATTCATCCTGAAAAGCAGACCTTTGAAGCGGTCAGGGATTTAACTTTTGAAGTTCCAAAAGGGCAGATTTTAGGATTTATCGGGGCAAATGGTGCTGGGAAGTCAACCACCATCAAAATGCTGACAGGAATTTTGAAGCCCACATCTGGCTTTTGTCGGATTAACGGCAAGATTCCGCAGGATAATCGCCAAGATTATGTCAAGGATATTGGAGTCGTTTTCGGACAACGCACCCAGTTATGGTGGGATTTGGCACTGCAAGAGACCTACACGGTTTTGAAGGAGATTTACGATGTGCCAGACTCGCTTTTCCATAAGCGTATGGACTTTTTGAATGAAGTTTTGGATTTGAAGGAATTTATCAAGGATCCTGTGCGGACTCTTTCATTGGGTCAACGGATGCGGGCGGATATTGCGGCTTCCTTGCTTCACAATCCCAAAGTTCTCTTTTTAGATGAACCGACTATTGGTTTGGATGTGTCGGTCAAGGACAACATTCGTCGGGCCATTACCCAGATTAATCAGGAGGAAGAGACAACTATTCTCTTGACTACTCATGATTTGAGTGATATTGAGCAACTCTGTGATCGGATTTTTATGATTGATAAGGGGCAAGAGATTTTTGATGGAACGGTTAGCCAGCTCAAGGAGACCTTTGGAAAGATGAAGACTCTCTCCTTTGACCTGACGCCAGGTCAAAATCATCTCGTCTCTCATTATGAGGGCTTGCCTGATATGTCCATTGATAGACAAGGAAATACTCTCAATATTGAATTCGATAGTTCCCGCTACCAGTCGGCCGATATTATCAAGCAAACCTTATCTGATTTTGAGGTCCGTGATTTGAAGATGGTAGATACGGATATTGAAGATATTATCCGTCGCTTCTACCGAAAGGAGCTCTAAGATGGTCAAATTGTGGAGACGTTATAAACCCTTTATCAATGCAGGGATTCAGGAGTTGATTAGCTATCGAGTCAACTTTATCCTTTATCGGATTGGCGATGTCATGGGTGCTTTTGTGGCTTTTTATCTATGGAAGGCTGTCTTTGATTCCTCCCAGGAGCCTTTGATTCAGGGCTTCAGTATGGCGGATATCACCCTCTACATCATCATGAGTTTTGTGACTAATCTTCTGACTAGGTCGGATTCTTCCTTTATGATTGGTGATGAGGTCAAGGATGGTTCCATTATCATGCGCTTGTTGCGACCAGTGCATTTTGCGGCTTCTTACCTCTTTACGGAGCTTGGTTCCAAGTGGTTGATTTTTATCTCTGTTGGACTGCCATTTTTAAGTGTCATTGTTTTGATGAAAATCTTATCTGGGCAAGGGATTGTAGAAGTGCTGGGACTAACTACCCTTTATCTTTTTAGCTTAACTCTGGCCTATCTGATTAACTTTTTCTTTAATATCTGCTTTGGATTTTCAGCCTTTGTATTTAAAAATCTTTGGGGTTCCAACCTACTTAAGACTTCCATAGTGGCCTTTATGTCTGGGAGTTTGATTCCCTTGGCTTTCTTTCCAAAGGTCATTTCAGATATTCTGTCCTTCTTGCCTTTCTCATCCTTAATTTACACTCCGGTCATGATTATTGTTGGGAAATACGATGCTAGTCAGATTCTTCAAGCACTTTTGCTTCAGCTTTTCTGGCTTATAGTGATGGTGGGCTTGTCTCAGTTGATTTGGAAACGAGTCCAGTCATTTATCACCATTCAGGGAGGTTAGTATGAAAAAATATCAACGCATGCATCTGATTTTTATCAGACAGTACATCAAGCAAATCATGGAATACAAGGTAGATTTTGTGGTTGGTGTGTTGGGAGTCTTTCTGACTCAAGGCCTGAACCTCTTGTTTCTCAATGTCATCTTTCAACACATCCCCTCGCTAGAAGGTTGGACCTTTCAAGAAATTGCCTTTATCTATGGATTTTCCTTAATTCCAAAGGGACTAGATCATCTCTTTTTTGACAATCTCTGGGCTTTAGGTCAACGACTAGTTCGAAAAGGGGAGTTTGACAAGTATCTGACTCGTCCTATCAATCCTCTCTTTCACATCCTCGTTGAGACCTTTCAGATTGATGCCTTGGGTGAACTTTTGGTCGGTGGTATTTTACTAGCGACAACGGCGACTAGCATTGCTTGGACTCTTCCAAAATTCCTGATTTTTCTTGTTTGTATTCCTTTTGCGACCTTGATTTATACTTCCTTGAAAATTGCAACAGCCAGTATCGCTTTTTGGACCAAGCAGTCAGGTGCAATGATTTACATTTTCTATATGTTTAATGATTTTGCCAAGTACCCGATTTCCATTTACAATTCGCTCCTTCGTTGGTTAATTAGCTTTATTGTACCTTTCGCCTTTACGGCCTACTATCCTGCCAGCTATTTCTTGCAGGGCAAGGATGGACTCTTTAATATTGGTGGTTTGATTCTGATTTCCCTTGTTTTCTTTGTTATTTCCCTCAAACTTTGGGACAGGGGATTGGATGCCTACGAAAGTGCTGGTTCGTAAGAGGTAAAGTAAGACTAAAATCAAGAAAGGAACTTATGATGTTTGTAATTAAAGAAGTCAAGGGTGAAGATCAAAAAATGGCAGTTGTCACTGAGATTTTAAGGGATTTGCCAGAATGGTTTGGAATACCAGAAAGCACGCAAGCCTACATTGAAGGAGCTAAGGATTTACGAGTTTGGGCTGCTTATCAAGAAAGTGATGTAGTAGGGTTTATAGGTTTATCATATTCGAGTGAAGATTGTGCAGAGATTGATTGTCTCGGTGTAAAAAGCTCATCAAGGCAGGAGGATTGGAAGTCAGTTGCTTGCTACTTTGGAAAGTGAAGCCTGCAAAAAAGTCGACTACCTACAGGTCAAAACAGTCGCAGAAGGTTCAAATAAAGATTATGACCGAACAAATGTCTTTTATCGCAGTCTTGGTTTTAAAAAATTAGAGATTTTTCCGCAACTATGGGATCCACAGAATCCATGTCAGATTCTGATTAAAAAGATCAACTAAAAGTGCTTGACATCCGCTATCAGAGTGCTATACTAAGAAGGTAATCGCCGATTTAGCTCAGTTGGTAGAGCAACGCACTCGTAACGCGTAGGTCACAGGTTCGATCCCTGCAATCGGCATAGGAAGAAACTGCTTTAAAGGAACAAGACGACGAATGATGGTGATCACATATTCGTTCGGTCTCGCTCCTTTTTTGACCGCATAGGCGCCATTTTTGACCACTTAGTCAAAAGTCCTTGTTGCCTTAGGGGCTCTCTGTTATCATAGAATCATCAAAGGAAAAAAACTTCCGAATATTGAAAACGAGGTATATGATGAAAAAATTACTTGGACTTTCATTGATTCTTGCTGCTTTTGCGGTTGTGATAATGGGAATGGTTGGCTTTCCAAAGATCGATGTGAATATCTGGCCTTTATTTCCCGTTCTCTTATTTGCTTTCTTTACTCTTGAAAATCTCTTGAAAAAGATTACAAGGCAAGTGTTATTTGTGCCTTGATTGCGCTGATGATCGCAAATGCGATTTACGATCTTTTACCGGTCTCAAATGGCTTGGTCATCACAGCAGGTGTGCTTGCTTGCGTAGGTCTTAGTTTTCTTTTACCGGATAAGGTAAGTAATAAATAAAGAAAGGAGGCTGGGATAAAAGTCCTAGCCTCTCAATTGTCTTTGGATTGTCGAGCAAGACGCAGTGGTTGAGTGGGCTCTACTACGCTGATTTCATCAGCTTTTACAGCCCTACTCAACTGTGCGGAGGTGGGACGACGAAATCGAATTCTAACGAATTACCGATTTCTGTCCCACTCTCTTTTTTACTTCTCAAAAACTACCTCTTGATGGGGAAAACGTGCCACTTACTGAAAAGCCCTTGTTTTGTTTTCAACAGCTGTTATAATGGTACTATCAAAACGTTGGGAAAGGAGTTTTATGAAAGTTAGAATCGAATTGGATCCATCAATGGATGAGCCTGAGATCTTGATTCGAGCTCCGCGCTTGACCCCGGAGTTGACCCAGCTGCAAGAGAGAATCCTAGAACAAAAAGTCGCTCCTTTAGCCTTCTACAAGGATCGAAGTGAGTATTTTCTGGATGTGGCATCGATCCTCTTTTTTGAGACGGATGGGGAGAAGATTTTTGGACACACCAAGGACGAGGCCTATGAGGTCAAGCAGAAGCTCTACGAGTTGGAGGAGCTGCTTCCCATCGCTTTTTGTCGGATATCCAAATCCACCATTGTCAACGCCAAGCAGATCTATTCTCTGGAAAAGTCTTTTTCAGGGACCAGCACGGTCAATTTCTATCAGACCCATAAGCAGGTTCATGTATCTAGACGCTACTATCAACTCTTAAAAGAACGACTAAATGAAATGAGGTAATATCATGAGAAAAAAATTAATCGGAGTATTCTTAATCCTTTTAGCAGCCTTACTCCTTTTACAAGGCTATTTTGTAAAATGGGACATTAGCATCTGGACCTTAGCTTGGGTTACCTTGCTTGCCGTCCTATCCCTCTCTAGTTTCTTAAAACGCCATTTTGGTTGGGGCTTCATCTATGGACTTTTAGCCCTCTTTTGTCTCAATGGGCAATACCATTTCCTTCCGGTGTCCAATTCAGTTGTCATCCTTTCCTCGATTCTCGCAGTGATTGGGCTCAATATTTTGTTTAAACCCTCTAAGAAAACAAAAGCCCGCCTAGCTTCCTATTCTGCTGGATCCATGAATAAGTCGGATGGCAATGACATCGATGTCACTTTTTCAACAGTGACAAAGTATCTCAATGACCAACACTTTACTCACGGAAGTGCAGATGTGAGTATGGGAGAAGCTTCGGTTTATTTTGACAATTGCCGCATCGAAGGTCCGTCAGCCCAGTTTGTTGTCGATGTTTCCCTTGGAAGTTTGAGTCTCTATGTACCAAGTGATTGGCGTGTCCATGTTCATGTGGATAATTCCCTCTCAGCGATCCAACATCAGGAAAATCCGAGTGCTCTGACAAGCAAGGATTTCTATATTACGGGCGACGTTTCCTTAGGAAATCTGGAAATTATCTATGTCGGAGCGAATTCGTTTTCTTAAGTCGGAAATGAAAAACTTTGGCCAAAAGCTTGCCAAGAGAGATTTTTTTTGGTAATATAGTACGGTATGTGGTGCTAGCACATCCGTTATATTAGATCTAATAGGAGGAAACACAGAAATGGCTAAAGTATGTTATTTCACAGGTCGTAAGACTGTATCAGGTAACAACCGTTCACACGCTATGAACCAAACAAAACGTGCCGTAAAACCAAACCTTCAAAAAGTAACTGTCCTTATCGATGGTAAACCTAAAAAAGTTTGGGCTTCAGCTCGTGCATTGAAATCTGGTAAAGTAGAACGCGTTTAATAAAGAAAGAAGGCTGGGCATAAAGTGTCCAGCCTTCGCTTTTGGATAGGAATAGTAGTATGACGCAGTGGTTGATTGGAACTACTCATGTTTGAAACATTCGTACTTCCTAATCAACTGTGCGGGGGTGGGAATACGAACTCTTTTGAACGAATCGGAGTTCTTTCCCACTCCCTTTTCTTTTTCTCTAGAGACAGCTGTTACAGCGGGAGAAGAATAGTCCCTACCCTTTTACAGTTGGCCTCTTTTATGGTAAAATAGAATATAAAATACTTTTGAGGTAGAAATTATGACAGTAAAAATCAATACAAAGGACGGTCAAATTGAATTGACTGATGAGGTTATCGCAACTGTTGTAGGCGGTGCCGCTACTGAGATCTTCGGTGTGGTTGGAATGGCCAGCAAAAATGCGATCAAAGATAATTTCCAAGCCCTCCTAGGGAAAGAAAACTTCTCTAAAGGTGTTGTTGTCAAAACAACGGAAGCAGGAACTATCGCAGTTGATGTTTACACTGTTTTGAGCTATGGAACAAAGATTAGCGAAGTCTCAAAAAATATTCAAGAACGTGTGAAATTTAGTTTGGAAAATCAACTTGGAATCACTACGGATACTGTGAATGTCTATATTCAAAATATCAAGATTGTGGGAGAATAATCGTGGCTAATATTACTACAAGTTTATTTCAAGAAATGGTTCAAGCGGGGGCTACGCGCTTAAATAAACAAGCGGAATATGTGAACTCTTTGAACGTCTTTCCTGTACCAGATGGAGATACAGGGACTAATATGGGAATGACCATCGAAAATGGGGCCAAAGAAGTATCTGACCGTTCTGCATCAACTGTTGGAGAAGCGGCAGGGATCTTCGCTAAAGGTCTCTTGATGGGTGCGCGTGGGAACTCAGGAGTTATCACTTCTCAATTGTTCCGCGGATTTTCTCAAAGTGTCAAAGACAAAGAAGAATTGGATGGAGCAGCACTTGCAGCAGCCTTCCAGTCTGGTGTAGAAGTTGCTTATAAAGCCGTTATGAAGCCGGTTGAAGGAACCATTTTGACGGTTTCTCGTGGGGCAGCTATCGGGGCTAAGAAAAAAGCAGAATCTACCAACGATGCAGTGGAAGTGATGCGTGCAGCTCTTGAAGGAGCTAAAACAGCTCTTGCGAAGACTCCAGATATGTTGCCAGTCTTGAAAGAAGTTGGCGTGGTAGACTCTGGTGGTCAAGGTTTGGTCTTCATCTATGAAGGATTCTTGTCAGCCTTGACAGGTGAATTCATCGCTTCTGAAGAGTTCCAAGCAACACCTGCAACCATGTCAGAAATGATCAATGCAGAACACCACAAGTCAGTCGCTGGTCATGTGGCTACTGAAGACATCAAGTTTGGTTACTGTACAGAAATCATGGTCGCTTTGAAACAAGGTCCAACCTATGTCAAAGATTTCGATTACGATGAATTCCGTAACTATTTGAACAACCTTGGGGATTCCCTATTGGTGGTGAATGACGATGAGATTGTCAAAGTTCACGTCCATACAGAAGATCCAGGTCTTGTCATGCAAGAAGGTCTTAAGTACGGAAGCTTGGTCAAGGTAAAGTCGACAACATGCGCAACCAACACGAAGCGCAAGTTGAAAAAGAAGAGCGCCAAGCCAAACCAGTTGAAGAAAAAGAATATGCGATCATTGCAGTAGTTGCTGGTGACGGATTGGCTGATATCTTTAAAGCGCAAGGAGTTGATTACATCATCTCTGGTGGTCAAACCATGAACCCATCGACAGAAGACTTTGTCAAAGCAGTTGAAGAGTTGAATGCGCGCAACATTATTATCTTGCCAAACAACAAAAATATCTTGATGGCTGCTCAATCTGCAGCAGAAGTGATTGATCAACCTGCAGCAGTTGTTGAGACCAAGACCATCCCTCAAGGATTGACTAGTCTTCTTGCCTTTGATGAAAGCAAGTCGATCGAAGAAAACTACGAACGCATGAGCGCTTCATTGGGCGATGTTGTGTCTGGTAGTGTGACAACAGCGGTTCGCGACACCACTATTGATGGGCTTGAAATCCATGAAAATGATAATCTTGGAATGGTCGATGGCAAAATCGTTGTTTCAAATCCAGATATGATGGAAACCTTGGAAGAAACATTCGCTCATATGTTGGACGAAGACAGTGAAATTGTGACCATCTATGTCGGTGAAGACGGCAGTGAGGAGTTGGCAAATGAATTGGCCCAAGCCCTTGCTGAGAAGTACGAGGATGTAGAAGTGGAAATCCACCAAGGTGGCCAACCAGTCTACCCATACTTGTTTAGTGTAGAATAATTGAACAGAAGGTTCCTTTCGGAACCTTTTTTTGTATATAGAAAAACGAGGAGATTCCCTATGAAAGCAGCGTGATTCAGAGGGATTGAGATTGAAGTGACCCCTACACGGAAGCTTTATTCGTGAGAAAAAGGGGTTTCTGCAAAAAGTCTCACATTCATCAGATTTTTATTCAAATGGAAGAGCTTGAAAAGAGGGGGAAATGGTTTGAGCAGTGGAGTTTTTAGACAAGAAAGACGCGATATGTTATACTGGTATCAGTATGTGAAAGGAGAGTTATAAAAATGAAGAAATTTTTTGTAACCCTTGGGCTAGCCATTTTGGTATTGACTGGTTGTTCGCAATCCCAAACAAAGAAAACTACAACCTCTAGCTCATCTAGCAGTTCCTCTGTTAAAAAAGAAGTAAAAAATGAAGAAAAAACCACAACCTTAGTAGGAGATATCAATGGAACAAAACACCGGGATATTATCAAGTCTAAGGGAGATAAGGTTGAAAACCTTCGCATCGAAGTGACGGCTGATCTGCCCCAACAACTTGGGACCATCGCAGCAGAAAAGTCACCTGAAGAGCTCACAGCAGCCATTCAAGCTTTGCTGGAACAAAATGAAGACTATAAGAAGCTAAAAACCGTTCCCGGTTTTAGTTTGGAATACACAGTCACCCCAGAGAAAAAATTGCTCTCAACCAGTGTGATTGACCTCAACCAAATTGACGCCAAGTCTCTAGAAGAAATTTCTTACTTCAAAGATGCTGGTCTCAATGATTTGAAAAACATGAAGGCAGATGCCTTGGTCAAGGCCTTGAAACTGCATGGCATGAAAGAAGAAGGTCAGTAAGAAGAATAGAAAAAGTCGAGTGAAGTCACTTGGCTTTTTTTAGTGACTTTTGTCATGTGAGCGAGTGACAAAATCATCTAGTTGCCTCTTCTTCCTTTTCATATAATAAAGTCAGAAAGTAAGAGGTAAGGAAAAATGAAACAATGGTTCTATAAAGTGTTTACGTTAACAGTGGTGGGGATGGTCGTCTATTTGATCTTTTCAAAGGATGATAGTCTCTATTACCATTTCCCTTGGGAATTATTTGCTGGGATTGGCATCATGAGCTGGGCGGTTCAAGAAGGATTGAAAATGGTCAAGGCGGTAAAAAGGAAATGGAGCAATGAAAAAACGGGAGCGACCTTGGTCGTCTTTGTCATCATTCCAGCTAGCCAAGCCTGCTTGAAAGGAGAGTATCATGAGCATCATTAGAGTAGAGAACTTGAAAAAAGTATCAAAGGAAAAGTCATTTTAGAAGATCTTTCTTTTGCGGTTGAACAGGGGGATTGTCTGGCCTTGATCGGGCCAAACGGAGCTGGGAAAACAACCTTGATGAACTGTCTTCTGGGAGATATGAAAGCGACGTCTGGGATCATTGAAGTAGAGGGGAAGGCTCCTGGTCATCCTCAGTTAAAGGCTAGTGTGTCCTATCTCCCTCAAGAGAATGCCATTGTGCAAAAGCTAACCGTGCAGGAACTGATCAACTTCTTTCGCTCTATTTATCCCAACCCCTTAACAGGAGAAGAAATTGATGATCTATTGCGATTCAGTCTGGAACAAAAAAAGCAATTGGCTAGTAAGTTATCTGGTGGGCAAAAGCGTCTCCTATCCTTTGTGTTGACCTTGATTGGTCGTCCGAGTCTTTTGTTTTTGGACGAGCCAACTGCTGGAATGGATACATCCACTCGCCAACGCTTTTGGGAGATCGTTGGGCATTTAAAGGAAGAAGGTGTGACCATTGTCTATTCTTCGCATTACATCGAGGAAGTAGAGCACACGGCTGATCGAATTTTGGTCTTGCATCAGGGGCATTTGCTTCGGGATACGACGCCTCTCGCTATGAGAAGCGAAGAAGTTGAAAAACATTTCACCCTGCCTTTGCGTTACCAAGCTCTAGTGGCAGAGATGGAAGGTGTTAGTGAAGTAATCATTAAACCCGATGCTCTTCAGATTGTGACACGTGATGCCAATAGTTTGTGGACTCGCTTGCAAGAAGAAGGATGTTCGATCCAAGAAATCGAAGTAAGCAATCGAAGTTTATTGGATTCTATTTTTGAAAATACAAAGGAAGTAGGTAGAGAAGATGAAACGCATGAAAGCTCTCGGCGTGGTTGAGTGGCATTTGACTAGTCGCCAAGCTATTTATTACTTGTTATCAATTGGGATGCCCACGGCCTTTTATCTCTTCTTTTCAGGGATGTACCAGGAAACACCAGGAGCACCTGCTCACTTTATGAGGGATTATCTCCTTTCTATGACGGCATTTTCTATGATGTCTACGGCTATCTTTTCTTTTCCAACCGTTCTTGAAACCGATCGACTCAATAATTGGCAAAAAGTCTTGCGCCATACCCCCGTATCTATGGTAGAATATTATCTAATAAAGGTTGTGGGTCTCTTTGTCGATTTTCTCCTATCGATTGGAGTTGTCTTTACCGTGGGCCATGTGGTGCGGCATGTGAATATGCCCCTACAGGATTGGGTCTTAGCAGCCTTTATTCTCATCCTAGGAAGTCTAGCGTTTGTGGCTCTCGGTCTGGTTTTGACCCTGCTTCCTTCCAGTCAATTGATGTCTGTTGTGGGCAATCTCCTTTACATGGGGCTGGCTGTCATGGGTGGACTATGGATGCCCATTAGTCTCTTTCCAGAATGGATGCAAGCCATTGGCAAATGCCTTACCAACCTATCAATTGATGGAACTGATTAAGACCTTTTTAAACAAGGGAGCAGGTCAATGTCTTTGCGAGTGTCTATTTAACCTTGTTTACCCTGGTCTTGTTTGCCCTTGTTATCGTTTATCGTCGTCATTCTGAGGTTCGTTCATGATTGAAAAACTCAAACATATTCACCATATGTTTTACGTAGGCCTAATCTTTATGGTCTTTCCCTTTGCTTCTATTTTCTTAGGGCAGATTCCCTGGTGGCATTTCTTTTTAGCCATCTTCTTTATGATGAGCTATCTAGGTATCCTCATTACTGAAAATAAGAAACTGACCTGGCTTTTTTGGATTTATCTATCTGGCTGTATATTGCAGGAAATACCTTTTTTGTTGGAACTAGCTTTTGTTGGTTTTACTATTATGTGAGCAATATTTTGATCTATCGTTTTGGGATTCGCGATTTTCGCTCGCCCTTTCTTTGGACGGCTGTTGGATCACTACTGATCCTTTTTGGAGCTCTATTATTTAATAGGGAGATGAGAGAAAATGATTGGCTTTTTGTCCTGATCGTCTCTTTGTTTATCGCGGTTATGACCTTTAGTATGGTTCGGATGGAGATGATGGAAGAGTTGAAAGTTGACCATGCCAAGCAAAACGCCCAGATCAATCTCTTGCTGGCAGAAAACGAGCGCCATCGGATTGGCCGTGATCTGCATGACAGTCTAGGACACACCTTTGCCATGCTCAGTGTCAAGGCGGACCTAGCTGATCAATTCTTGGCATTGGGTCAGGTTGAGAAGGCCCAGGAGCAGGTGCAAGAGATTCAAGCCATCAGTCAAGAGTCCATGCACCAAGTCCGTGAGATTGTGGAGAATTTGAAGCAGCGAACCCTGGCAAGAGAGCTAGAAACCGTCAAGCAAATGCTGGAAGTAGCTCAAATCAAAGTGGAGATTCAGAACGAGCTTGATACAGCCAGCATCTCGCCGATCCTAGAATCTGCTCTAGCCATGGTGTCTCTGGAATTAGCCACCAATATGATCAAACATGCCAAAGCGACGCAGGCTCTTCTCTCTTATCGCTCCACAGATATAGGTGTAGAAATGATCGCAGAAGATGATGGGATCGGCTTTGCCAAAGTTTCCGATAAGGATCTGCACTCGATCCGCGAACGGATTGCCTTGTTGGGAGGGGAGCTGGAGATCAGTCATCAATACAAGCCGACCCGCATAGAAATACGGATCCCCTATCAAGAAAGGAAATAAGATGCGCTTATTAGTTGCTGAAGACCAAAGTATGTTGCGCGATGCCCTTTGCCAGCTCTTGCTTTTGCAAGAGGATGTAGACGAAGTCTTGCAGGCTGGAGATGGGCAAGAAGCCATTCGCTTACTCGAAACCCATCCAGTTGATATTGCTATCTTAGATATTGAGATGCCCATCAAAACAGGGCTAGAAGTGTTGGAATGGGCCAAAAGCCAACAACCCCAGCTCAAGGTTGTCATCGTTACCACCTTTAAGCGGCCGGGTTACTTTGAGCGAGCCCTCAAGGCCGGAGTCGATGCCTATGTTCTAAAAGAACGCCGTATCACGGACTTGATGGCTACCCTGTATGCAGTTTTAGCAGGGCAAAAGAATACTCGCCTGAATTAATGGAAGGCATCTTGACCCATCCCAATCCTCTCAGCTCTCAGGAGCAGGCGGTTCTAAAAGAAGTCGCTAAAGGAGCATCTAATCAAGAAATTGCCGATCGCTTATTTCTCTCGAACGGGACCATCCGCAATTATATGTCAGCCATTCTGACCAAGTTGAATGCAGAAAATCGGACGGAGGCAGCAAGGATTGCCCAAGAAAAGGGTTGGTTATAAGGAAGAAAAGAGAGTGGGACAGAAATCGGTAATTCGTTAGAATTCGATTTCGTCGTCCCACCTCCGCACAGTTGAGTAGGGCTGTAAAGCTGATGAAATCAGCGTAGTAGAGCCCACTCAACCACTGCGTCTTGCTCGACAATACAAAAAGAGGCTAGGACTTTGTACTGACCCCAAAAGTTAGACAAAATAATTTAAGTGAAGGATTTAGTCCTGTATTGCACAGGACTGAGTCCTTTTAGTTTTACCTTAATTCGTTTGTTGTTGTAATAGTCAATATAGTCTACAATAGCTTGTTCCAATTGGTTAAGTGACTTAAATGTATTCTCGTAACCATAAAACATTTCCGATTTCAAAATGCCAAAGAAGGATTCCATCATGCCGTTGTCTGGGCTGTTTCCTTTACGTGACATGGACGGTTGAATTCCTTTATCCTCTAAAAACACGATGATAATACTGGTGTTGATACTGCCATCCTTGATCACTATGGAGAATTGTATTTGTGTAATGATTCTCAGTAAAGGCCATGGTCTAACATAGCTTTCACTTGTTCTAAATTTGGTGAAGTTGAAAGATTATAAGCGGACGATTTCACTGTTAAAACCATCTAATACTGTTGATAAATAGAGCTTTTGGCTGCTTGCTGGAATGGCAAATTCTGTCACATCTGTGTAGCACTTTTCCATTGGTTTTGAAGCTTCAAACTGGCGTTGAATAAGGTTGTCGGCTTTCTTACCAATATCTCCTTTGTGAGAAGAATACTTTCGCTTCTGCCGGATTCTAGCTTGTAAATTGAGGACGTTCATCAACCGCTGAACCCTCTTATGATTGACCAAAAAACCGCGATTTCTTAATTCTAAATGTATCCGACGATAGCCATAATTTCCCTTGTGTTCAGTAAAAATAGATTGGATTTCAGCTTTAAGCCCGTGATCCTTATCTCGGTTTTCTAGCTGTTTCAAGTGATAATAGTAAGGTCGAACGAGCGAGTTTAATGGCTTTTAGAAGAATATCTAACGAAAACTCAGTGATTAATTCTTGAACAATTTCTGTCTTTCTTCTTTCTCTTTTTCCTCCTTCAATCGGAGTTCTCTCAACTTTTTTAGAATGGCATTCTCCGCTCTCAGGTATTCATTTTCTGCTTGAAGACGTTCTAACTCTGTCATTTCTTCAGATTTCTTCTTTAGCTTGCGTCCCATTTTAGAGTGCTCTCCCTCTTGTTTTCTCAACAATAGTATACCCATTTTTCTTGTATTGTGCCAGCCAATTTGGAAGCTATTCCTTGGTTTGGAAGAGCATAATCAAGGCTTACACTTTTGTGAACGACCTTCAAGTAAGACTTTATCAATGATTTCTCGTTTTAGTTCAGGAGAATAGTAACAATTCTTTCCTTTTTTACGATTTCTATTCCATAACGATCAATCAATTTAATCATGTACTGAAGATTAGAAATCTTTATCCCAAATTGATTTGAAAGTCGCCTAAAACTCTCTCCTTGCTTTCTTGATTCATATATTTGAACTTTATCTTCAAAAGTTAATTTCATAATAAAAGCACCCCAAAAGTTAGATTTTTCTGTCTAACTTTTAGGGTGCAGTTCACTTTTGTCCCACCCTCTTTTTTGTGATAGACTTAGCAATTCTAGAGAAACTCTCATTATTCGGATTTGGATAGAAAATTCAGAAAATTTACTATTTTTCCTTGAAATATTTTCTAAAAATGGTATGATAGTAGCATGCTAATTTGATATACAAAGTACTGGAAAGGAGAGACATGGAGAAAATTACCTTAGAAACTGCAAAAACCGGTTCAGAGCTCGTTCTTGAAACCCTGCGTGATTTGGGCATTGATACGATTTTTGGTTATCCTGGTGGAGCGGTTTTGCCTTTATACGATGCCATCTATAGCTTTGAGGGTATCCAGCATATCTTGGGTCGTCATGAACAAGGATGCTTGCATGAGGCTGAAGGCTACGCTAAATCAACTGGAAAGCTGGGTGTCGCAGTCGTCACTAGTGGACCGGGGGCTACAAATGCCATTACAGGGATTGCAGATGCCATGAGCGATAGCGTTCCCTTATTAGTCTTCACTGGTCAAGTCAATCGCGCAGGAATCGGGAAAGATGCCTTCCAAGAAGCGGATATTGTGGGAATTACCATGCCCATCACCAAGTACAACTATCAAGTACGTGAGACGGCAGATATTCCGCGAATTATCACAGAAGCTGTCCATATTGCGACGACTGGCCGCCCTGGTCCGGTGGTAATTGACCTTCCAAAGGATGTGTCTGCTTTAGAGACAGATTTTATCTATGAACCAAGTGTGAAGCTTCCAAGCTACCAGCCTACCATTGAACCCAATGAATTGCAGATCAAAAAGATTTTGAAGCAATTGAGTAAGGCTAAAAACCAGTTCTTCTTGCTGGTGGTGGGGTGAGTTACGCTGGAGCTGCAAAAGAGTTGATTGCTCTAGCAGAGCGCTATCAGATTCCAGTAGTGACCAGTCTGTTAGGTCAAGGAACGATTGCAACCAGTCATCCTCTTTTCCTAGGGATGGGAGGGATGCACGGATCCTTCGCGGCTAATATCGCCATGACAGAGACGGATTTCATGATCAGTGTTGGTTGTCGATTTGATGACCGTTTGACAGGGAATCCAAAGACTTTCGCTAAAAATGCTAAGGTTGCCCATATCGACATTGATCCTGCAGAGATTGGTAAGATCATTGCTGTCGACATTCCTGTTGTTGGCGATGCAAAGAAAGCCTTGCAACAATTGCTAGCAGAGCCAACGGTTCATAACAACACTGAAAAATGGATCGAAAAGGTTACCCAAGATAAGAACCGGGTTCGTTCTTACGACAAGAAGGAACGGGTTGTACAGCCCCAAGCTGTGATCGAACGCATTGGAGAGTTGACCAAGGGGGACGCTATTGTCGTCACAGACGTTGGACAACACCAAATGTGGGCAGCTCAATACTATCCTTACCAAAATGAGCGCCAATTGGTGACTTCAGGTGGTCTAGGAACGATGGGATTCGGTGTTCCTGCAGCTATCGGAGCAAAAATTGCCAATCCCGATAAAGAAGTTGTTCTCTTTGTCGGAGATGGTGGTTTCCAAATGACCAACCAGGAATTGGCGATCTTAAATATTTATAAGGTTCCCATCAAGGTCGTTATGCTCAACAACCATTCACTTGGGATGGTCCGTCAATGGCAAGAAGCCTTCTATGATGGTCGGACATCAGAGTCAGTCTTTGATAGCCTTCCGGATTTCCAATTGATGGCGCAAGCCTACGGGATCAAGAATTATAAATTTGATAATCCTGAAACCCTAGAGAAGGATTTGGAAGTCATCACAGAAGATGTACCAATGTTCATCGAAGTAGACATTTCTCGGAAAGAGCATGTCTTACCGATGGTACCAGCTGGTAAGAGTAATCATGAGATGTTGGGGGTGAAGTTTAATGCGTAGAATGTTAACAGCCAAACTTCAAAACCGCTCAGGTGTTCTGAACCGCTTTACAGGAGTTCTATCGAGACGTCAAGTCAATATCGAAAGTATCTCTGTTGGCGCAACAGAAAACCCTAACGTATCGCGGATTACCATCATCATTGATGTTGCTTCGCACGATGAAGTGGAGCAAATCATCAAACAGCTCAACCGCCAGGTGGATGTGATCCGTGTTCGGGATATCACAGATAAACCACACTTGGAGCGCGAAGTGATCTTGGTGAAAGTTTCTGCACCTGCTGAGAAGCGGGCAGAGATCTTGGCCATCATCCAACCGTTCCGTGCGACCGTGGTCGATGTAGCCCCAAGTTCGATTACCGTTCAAATGACGGGAAATGCAGAAAAGAGCGAGGCCCTCATTCGTGTCATTCGCCCGTATGGGATTAAAAACATCGCCCGCACCGGTGCAACCGGATTTACTCGAGATTAATTCTTACCTTAACATTGTTAACCCCGCCTTAAAAAGGCAAATAATAAAATAGAAAAGAGATTTTACTTATGGCAGTTCAAATGGAATACGAAAAAGACGTTAAAGTACCAGCACTTGATGGTAAAAAGATCGCCGTTATCGGTTATGGTTCACAAGGTCATGCCCACGCACAAAACTTGCGTGATTCAGGTCATGATGTGATCATCGGTGTGCGTCCTGGTAAATCATTCGATAAAGCAAAAGAAGATGGTTTTGAAGCTTACCCAGTTGCAGAAGCAACTAAATTGGCTGATATCATCATGATCTTGGCACCAGACGAAATCCAAAAAGATATCTACAAAGATGAAATCGCTCCAAATTTGAGCGCTGGTAAAGCTCTCGGATTTGCTCATGGTTTCAATATCCACTTTGGATACATCAAAGCTCCTGAAGACGTAGATGTCTTCATGGTTGCACCAAAAGGACCAGGTCACTTGGTACGTCGTACTTACACTGAAGGATTTGGTGTACCAGCACTTTACGCTGTTTACCAAGATGCTACTGGTAACGCGAAAGACATCGCAATGGACTGGGCAAAAGGTGTTGGTTCAGCACGTGTTGGTCTTCTTTCAACAACCTTCAAAGAAGAAACAGAAGAAGATTTGTTTGGTGAACAAGCTGTTCTTATGGGTGGTTTGACAAGCTTGATCGAAGCTGGATTTGAAGTTTTGACAGAAGCTGGTTATGCACCTGAATTGGCTTACTTCGAAGTACTTCATGAAATGAAATTGATCGTTGACTTGATCTACGAAGGTGGCTTTAAGAAAATGCGTCAATCATGTTCAAATACTGCAGAATTTGGTGATTTCGTAACTGGTCCACGTGTTATCGGTCCAGAAGTCAAAGAAAACATGAAAGCTGCCCTTGCTGATATCCAATCAGGTAGATTTGCACGTGAATTCGTTGAAGACCACGATGCTGGTTTCCCACGTTTGAAAGCCTTCCGCAAACAAGCTGAAGAACTTGAAATTGAAAAAGTTGGTGCTGAATTGCGTAAAGCAATGCCATTCGTTGGTCAAAACGACGATGACGCCTTCAAAATCTACAACTAATTGTCTGTAGAAGACTAAGCAAGTTGGGACACCCTAGCTTGCTTTTTTGATCAATACACAGCAACAGAGGTATGAAATGATAACAGCAAAAGATGTGGCCAAGGCCCATAAAATATTAAGTGGAGTCGTTGTCAATACGCCCCTTGAATACGACCACTATTTATCTGAAAAATATGGGGCAAAGATTTATTTGAAAAAAGAAAACGCTCAACGCGTTCGCTCTTTCAAGATTCGTGGAGCGTATTTTGCAATTTCTCAACTCTCAAAAGAAGAGCGTGAGCGTGGGGTAGTGTGTGCTTCTGCGGGAAACCATGCGCAAGGGGTTGCTTATACTTGTAATGAAATGAAGATTCCAGCGACCATCTTCATGCCGATTACGACACCGCAACAAAAGATCGGTCAAGTTCGATTCTTTGGTGGGGATTATGTAACGATTAAGTTGGTTGGGGATACCTTTGACGCGTCAGCTAAGGCGGCACAAGAATTTACTCTTGCAGAAAAACGGACCTTTATTGACCCGTTTGATGATCCAAACGTACAGGCTGGTCAAGGAACAGTGGCCTACGAAATCCTTGAAGAAGCTCGAAAAGAATCGATTGCTTTTGATGCAGTCCTTGTTCCTGTAGGAGGTGGTGGCCTCATTTCAGGTGTTTCTACCTACATCAAAGAAACAGAGCCTAGGATTGAGGTCATTGGGGTAGAAGGCCGAAGGGGCGCGCTCCATGAAGGCTGCTTTTGAAGCAGGGGGCCCAGTCAAATTACCAGAAATTGATAAATTTGCAGATGGGATTGCCGTGCAAAAAGTAGGACAATTAACTTATGAAGTAACCCGTCAGCATGTGGAAACTCTTGTTGGAGTCGATGAAGGTTTGATTTCAGAGACTTTGATTGATCTTTATTCTAAGCAAGGGATCGTAGCCGAACCAGCAGGAGCAGCTAGTGTGGCCTCCCTTGAAATCTTGCGCGAATACATCAAGGGTAAAACGATCTGTTGTATTATCTCAGGTGGGAATAATGATATTAACCGCATGCCTGAAATGGAAGAACGTGCCTTGATCTACGATGGAGTGAAACACTACTTTATCGTAAACTTCCCACAACGTCCAGGGGCCCTTCGCGAGTTTGTAAATGATATCTTAGGGCCAAATGATGATATCACACGTTTTGAATACATCAAGCGCGCTAGTAAGGGAACAGGCCCTGTCTTGATTGGGGTTACTTTAGCCAATAAACATGACTATGCAGGCTTGGTCAACCGTATCGAGCGTTTTGATCCGTCTTTCATTAACTTGAACGGCAATGAAACACTCTATAATATGCTCGTCTGAGTATCATACAGAAACAATCGACCATTTAAGCAATATATTTTTAAGGAATATATTGCTTTTTTATCAACACTTGTGATATGATATGCGTAAATTAAAAGGAGGAACTTTTTATGCCTGGATTTATTATCTTTGTTTTATTCTTGCTACTGGTTGCAGGATTCATTGTGATTAGCTCACTATATGTGGTCAAGCAACAATCCGTTGCCATCATCGAGCGCTTCGGACGATATCAAAAAATTAGCGATAGTGGTATTCATATGCGAGCGCCTTTTGGTATCGATAAAATTGCAGCACGAGTTCAATTGCGCGTCTTGCAGAGTGAGATCGTGGTTGAAACAAAAACTCAGGATAACGTATTCGTTACCATGAATGTGGCGACGCAATACCGAGTGAACGAAAGCAACGTAAAGGATGCCTACTACAAGTTGATGCGTCCAGAATCACAGATTAAATCATACATTGAAGATGCTTTGCGTTCTTCTGTTCCCAAGTTGAGCTTGGATGAATTATTTGAGAAAAAAGATGAAATCGCCCTTGAGGTTCAAAAACAAGTGGCAGAAGAAATGTCAACTTATGGATATATTATTGTAAAAACCTTGATCACCAAAGTTGAGCCAGATGCCGAAGTGAAACAATCCATGAACGAGATCAATGCGGCGCAAAGAAAACGCGTGGCAGCTCAGGAATTGGCAGAAGCAGACAAGATCAAGATCGTTACTGCTGCCGAAGCTGAGGCGGAAAAAGACCGTTTGCACGGGGTTGGTATTGCCGAGCAACGGAAGGCCATTGTCGATGGATTGGCAGACTCTATTAAAGAGTTAAAAGGCGCGAATGTAGACTTGACCGAAGAACAAATCATGTCAATTCTCTTAACCAACCAGTACTTAGATACCTTAAATAATTTTGCAGATAAAGAAGGGAATAATACGATTTTCCTACCAGCAAACCCAGATGGCGTCGAAAACATTCGTACACAAATATTATCAGCCCTGAAAGCAAAATAAACTTTTTCTCATTTTTTAAAAAAGGTTCGTATTTTCAGCGATTTTAGTTGACAAAATGTGCAAAACAATTTATATTAGTATTGGAAATAATAATATAGGAGAAAGATCATGGCTAAATCGAACTTTGAAAAAGTAGAATCAGTTGTTGGATGGGTACGCGATAAGAAAATTACGGGATATCGTATCAGTAAAGAAACAAATGCCCGTGAAATGTCTATCATTGCCTTGGCTCAAGGACGTGCAAAAGTGAAGAACATCTCGTTTGAAACTGCACTTGGATTGATTGATTTTTATGACAAAAATCATCAAAAATTTGAAGATTAATTTGTTGTTCCAATTGAAAACCAGAGAGTTTGCTCTCTGGTTTTTTTCGATGCCTCAAAAGCAGAAGCGATACAAAAAAACAGCTTGCTTCCATACTGGTAAGCAAACTGTTTCAAGAGATTAATGTAAGAAGCGTTGAAGGAATTCCTTGGTCCGTTCTTCTTTTGGATTGCTAAAGATTTCTTTTGGATCTCCTTGTTCAGCAATGACACCCTTGTCCATGAAGATGACACGGCTAGAGACATCGCGGGCAAATTCCATTTCGTGGGTTACGACGATCATGGTCAAACCTTCTTTAGCGAGGTCCTGCATGATCTTCAAAACTTCTCCAACCATTTCAGGGTCCAGGGCGGAAGTTGGTTCATCAAAGAGGATGGCATCAGGATCCATGGAAAGGGCCCGTGCGATAGCAACCCGTTGTTTTTGGCCTCCTGAAAGTTGTTTCGGACGGGCAGCCCAATATTGAGATCCCATACCGACTTTTTCAAGGTTTTCCTTGGCGATTTTTTCTGCAGTTTCACGATCACGCTTGAGGACGGTCGTTTGTGCAACAATCGTATTTTCCAAGACGTTTAAATTTTCGAAGAGATTAAAGCTTTGGAAAACCATCCCTAATTTCTCGCGGTAGTGGGTAAGATCATACTCAGGATCAAGAACATTTTGTCCACGATAGATAATCTCTCCAGCAGTAGGAGTCTCTAGAAGATTGATGGAGCGAAGGAAGGTTGATTTTCCGCTACCAGAGCTCCCGATGATGGAGATCACCTCTCCTTTTTCAACCGTAAGGGAAATATCTTTCAAGACTTCATTTTGACCATAAGATTTTTTTAAATGTTGGATTTCAAGAATTTTTTCTGCCATTATTTCACCTCATTGACTTGCATTTGATTTGCACCTGTAGTATAAGTATCAGAATCTAAGCGACGTTCGATGTAGCGAAGGATTCGTGTGATAGTAAAGGTGAGAACGAAGTAAATCACAGCGATGATCGTAAAGGTTGGGAAGTATTGGTAGTTTTGAGTTGCGACCGTATTTCCTGTAAAGTACAGTTCAACTACAGAGATAACATTCAAAACAGATGTATCCTTGATGTTAATAACAAATTCATTCCCTGTTGCTGGCAAGATATTGCGAACAACCTGTGGAAGGACGACCTTGCGCATGGTTTGTCCATGGGTCATTCCTAGAGCAGTCGCTGCTTCAAACTGACCTGGATCCACTGCTAAGATCCCACCACGAACAATCTCACTCATATAAGCTCCGGTATTGATGGATACGATAAAGATGGCGGCCCAGGTACGATCCAAGGAAATGTTAAAGGCTTGGGCGGAACCGTAGAAAATGACCATGGATTGAACGATCATCGGAGTTCCACGGAAGATTTCAATGTAGACATTGAGGAACCAACCAAAGGCAGTTTGGCATCCAGCAAGGAATTTATTTTTAGCCTTCGGAGCTGTCCGGAAGACACCGATTAACAAACCGATAATCAACCCAGCGATAGTTCCAGTCATAGAGATTAAGAGGGTCATTCCAGTTCCCCGTAAGAACTGTGGGCCATTATCCTTTAAAATCTTCATCATTTGGCTAAAGAATGTCTGCTTATCATCACTAGCATCACTGGAAGCTGGTTGCTTCTTAATCATATCATCCATGAGTTTGACTTGGTCTTCAGACGAAATCTTAGCTAGTGCGGCATTGACTTGGTCAATTCTAGTGTCACCCTTCTTCATCCCGATAGCGATAGTCGCATCTTCTTCCCCAACTTCAAATCCTTTTTTGAATTGAATCATCTTAAATTTAGAATTAGCGGACTCGGCGGTTAGGGCTTCGGGACGTTCAGAAACATAGGCATCAATAACACCCGATTCTAAAGCTTGACGCATCTGGGCAAAATCACCCATTGCAGTTTCTTGTTTCGCACCCTTGAGTTGGGAAATGAGAGAATAGAGGTAGACACCCTTGTTGAGAGGTGACCTTTGCATCCTTAAAGTCATCTAGACTAGTGGCGTTTGCATAGTTTCCATCTTTACGAACGAGCATGACCGGTTCACTGGTATAGTAGCTCTTGGAGAAGGCGACCTCTTTTTTACGTTCAGCGGTTGGACTCATCCCAGCGATAATCATATCGATTTTACCAGAAGTGAGGGCTGGAATTAAACCGTTCCAAGATGTTTTTACGATCAGAGGTTTTTTACCTAACTCCTCAGCAACTTTTTTGGCGATTTGGACATCGTACCCATTGGCATATTGATTGGTACCGTCAATTTTAACAGCTCCATTTGCATCATCTTCTTGGGTCCAGTTGAAAGGAGCGTAGGCCGCTTCCATTCCGATTCGTAAATAGTCATCTGCATGAGCAACCTGTGTGATCCCCAGGCAAATGAAAAGCCCCGTTAAGAGCGCGAATAATGTTTTTCTCATTTTTCTCCTCTTCCTTATTTTAACTTCTCCTATTGTACAGTAAAATAGGCTGCATTTCAAACATGGTCCTCTTTTTATTTAAAAAATGCTATAATAATACAAAGGAGCGTGATCAAATGAAAAAGTATTTGTATGTTTTTTTCGCCTTTCTGGCCTGCCTTTTTGTCAGTCAGAATGTCCATGCATCTAGCCCATCTTATGATGTACTTTACTATGGTGGAACCTTGACCTTGGATACCTGGGACGACGCCACCTATGAGGAAGAACTGGTCTATTATTTCAAAGATTCTTATAGAGGGCAGTATGTTAGCCTAGGAACTGCGGGCAACATGCCACAAGGGTTTGCAATTGAGATACCGCCAAAGGTTGAGGTGGAAGGTCGTGATCTTCAAAGAGAACCCGAGATTACGAATCTAGGTGATGGCTACCGAGTGAAAATTTATAACAGTGGTGTAGCGACAGATACTGTCAAAATAAAAGTCACATGGAAATTAAAAAATCTCCTCTATTCACATAAGGATATCTTGCAGTTGAATTGGAAACCAATTACTGATGGCGATCAGAAGGTGGACGAAGTTCAGTTTCGTGTCATCCCTAAGTTTGCACCAGCTAATGCCCAATCGGAACTGTATATCCATACAGCCTTTATGGGACCGGATGTGACTGTAAAGAAAGAAGATGGAATCTATTCTGCCACTTTCTATAACCTAGGCAAAGGAAAGGCTGTGGAGTTGTATGGTTACTGGTTGAAGTCAGATCTAACTACTTTGTATGATTCTGGTCGAAATACAGGATTAACCAAATTGGATGAATTTCACAAGAACCAAGCTGAAATTGAACAGGAAAAATACTGGACACGCATGTTTTGGAAATGGATCTTGCCAGCTTTAATTATTGCACTCTGGCTTCTTTCTCTCTTGGGTCGCAATCGGTTCAAAAAAATGATTTGGCCTGGTGTGACCTATCCGACCAATACTCGTCTTTATGAGATTCCACAGGATATTGCACCTCTTATCATGAGTTCGGTTGTTTATTCAGCTGAACTAGATGAGGCTTCCCCTACCAATAAAGAGAAGGCGACTCCTCCGGTATTTACATTTGAAAAAATGCTTCAAGCCACTTTGCTGGATTTGATGGATCGTGGAGTGATTGTCTACGAGCAACAAGGAAATGAAGTCGTTTTGACCAGGAAGTCTCATGGACATGTGGATGATTTTGAACGCTCTTTTATGAATATGGCTTTTGGGGATCAGGTTTCCTGTACCGTTAAAGATCTCTTTAAGAATTATGAATTTAGTGATGACGTATACAAACATGCCAAAAAGCAGATCAAGATGCTATTCGTTCGCTAGGAAGTAGGGCACAGGCTCACTTTGATACGGCTGTCAACCAGGTAGCCAGAGATGTTCATCGCAAGGTGGAAGATCTCCATTTGCCAAGCTACTATCGCCCTTTAGAGGCAAATGAAGAAGCGCAAGCTAGACGAAGCCTCTTCTTTGGTTGGGCTGCTTGGTTTATCGCCCTTGGAGCAGAAATCTTTGCCATCTTTGTTCTGGGGTGGTTCTCTGTTCCTTGTTTAATTGCAATTTTGACACTTTGGTTTTTGCCAGCACGCTTCAATGGCGTCTTTAAGGCCTGCTTACGAGATGGGGTTGTCAATGTTGCGGGTGCTGAGCAACGCTATTATTGGGATAGTTTTGGTCGGATGTTAAAGAGAGATTGCTCACCTCAACGATGCAGAGTTGCAATCTCTGGTCCTATGGAACCGCTTATTGGTCTATGCGGCCTTGTATGGTGTAGCCGATCAGGTCACAAAGGTCATGAAACTTCGAAATATTCAGTTAGAAAATCAAGCCTTAAACGCCTTCGTTTACACCCCATTCTATCATGATGTGACCCACTCAAGTCATGCCATGTCTACTTATGGATCGACAGCATCGACAGCTAGTCATTTCACAGTTTCTTCTGGTAGTGGAGGAGGCTTCTCTGGCGGAGGAGGCGGAGGAGGCTTTGGTGCCTT
The DNA here is from genome assembly GCA_047241705.1 of Streptococcus sp. Taxonomy (GTDB): domain Bacteria; phylum Bacillota; class Bacilli; order Lactobacillales; family Streptococcaceae; genus Streptococcus. Next base: position 209,516 of record JBKTJB010000001.1, on the reverse strand, counting down.
CTAAGCAGTACTAAGAATGGTTTTGGTCGCTCTTTCCCTTCTAGTTTGGAAGACCTGGTCCAGTCCATAGATTTATGATATAATAGAGCAAATGTAAGTTTAGGAGAAAAAGATGTTTCTGATCGAATTAATCAAGGCGATCCTTTTTGGGATTGTCGAGGGGATTACAGAATGGCTACCGATCTCAAGTACAGGTCACTTGATTCTATTACAGGATTTTGTGCAGTTTAAAAACCAAGATCCAGCCTTTATGGAGATGTTCAATGTTGTGATTCAATTGGGTGCGATCCTAGCGGTTGTGGTAATTTATTTTGATAAATTATACCCCTTCAAACCTGGTAAATCTCCACTAGAAGTACGTCGGACCTGGCAATTATGGGCAAAAGTTGCGGTTGCAACGCTCCCTCTTGTCTTTGTTTTTAAATTGGATGATTGGTTTGAGGCGCATTTCCACAATTCGATTTCCGTTGCGATTATGTTGATCACCTACGGGATTGCCTTTATCTATCTGGAAAGACGGGAACAAGTTGAGCCAGCAGTAACGGAATTGCATAAGCTTCCTTATCGAACAGCTCTTTATATCGGACTCTTCCAAGTCTTATCGCTATTTCCAGGAACAAGCCGTTCAGGTGCTACGATTGTAGGTGGCTTGATCAATGGTGTTAGCCGTCCAGTGGTGACAGAATTTACCTTTTATTTGGGGATTCCAGCCATGTTTGGGGCTAGCCTCTTAAAGGTTGGAAAATTCGCTCTTGGCGGACATTCGCTTGCACTGGGACAACTCTTTATTCTACTGGTAGCGATGGGAGTGGCTTTCGTGGTCAGCATGTACGCCATTCGCTTCTTGACAGATTATGTGAAAAATCATGATTTCACAGTCTTTGGGAAATACCGGATCGTTCTTGGTTCCATCTTGTTATTGTATGGACTCTTCCGTGTTATTTTCTAAGAGAACGGTTGAACTTGATCAAATTATTTTCGAGGTTGGAGACTTTTGTCCCGACCTCTTTTCTATGCATCCTTTTTTTGAATTCTATCCAATTTTTTAGTATAATAGTAAGACTAGAAGTATGAGGTTATGCTATGAAGATGAAGCAAATTAGTGATTCAACAATTAAGATCACGATCCAACTAGAAGACTTAGAAGAACGTGGGATGGAAATTGCTGATTTCCTTGTCCCACAAGAAAAAAAACAGAATTTTTCTACGCTATTTTGGATGAACTCGAAATGCCAGAAAGCTTCCTGGATAGCGGGATGCTTAGTTTTCGTGTGACACCAAAACCAGATAAACTGGATGTTTTTGTTACCAAATCAAAAAATTGACCAACAATTGGATTTTGAGGATTTGTCAGATCTTCCTGATATGGAAGAGTTGTCACGCATGACGCCAGATGAATTTATCAAAACCTTGGAAAAAACAATCTCTGATAAGACAAAAGGGGATGCAGAAGCTATCCACCATTTGGAACAAGAAGAGTTGCGGGACAATCAAGAACAAGATCCTACATCTGAAGCACCAGTAAGTCAGTATATTTATTACATTTTGCGCTTTTCAAATATCCAGCAAGCAGTTGCCTTTTCAAAAACGGTCATCTTTCCAGTGGATACCTCTGAATTATACAAAATGGGATCTGATTATTATTTAACTGTCTTGATCGATACAGAGGATCAACCAAATCAATATCCAACCTGGTTACTTGCTATCATTCGGGAGTATGCGGATGATTCCGAAGTGACACGGGCCGTTCTGCAGGAACATGGTCACTTACTAATGGTGTCTGGTGCGATTGAGAATTTGAAGAAAGTTGCTAGCTTATGATGTCCTTTTCCTTGCAATTTGTTCTGGTGCTGATTGGAACTTTTATGATTGCCTTGGTATTGACGCCCTTGGTTCGCCTATTCTCCTTTAAGATTGATGCAGTGGATTATCCGAATGCGCGTCGGATCAATACCAAGCCCATGCCAAGCGCGGGTGGACTGTCTATTGTGATTGCTTTTTCAATTGCGACTCTTGTGTTTATTCCTATGCTGACATCCACTACCGCACCAATCAAAAGTTACTTGTCCTATACCTTGCCGGTCGTAGGAGCGGGATGGATTATCGCTCTTACAGGCTTGATCGATGATGTAAAAGAGTTGTCAGCCAAGAAAAAGATGATCGGTATCCTGCTGGCAGCGAGTCTAGTCTGGTTTTTGACAGATTTTCGGCTGAATGATTTCAAGATTCCATTTGGTGGTCCCTTACTTCATTTTGAACCATGGCTATCGTACCTTTTGACAGTGATTTGGATTGTTGCCATTACCAATGCGGTCAATCTGATTGATGGATTAGATGGCTTGGTGAGTGGGGTCTCTATTATTTCCTTGGTGACAATGGGGATTGTGTCCTATTTCTTTCTTCCAGTACCCAATCTCTTTCTGACCATGACGATCTTTGTCTTGGTTGCGTCCATCGCTGGCTTCTTTCCCTTTAACTACCATCCAGCCATTCTCTATTTGGGAGACACCGGTGCCTTGTTTATCGGATTCATGATTTCTGTCTTGTCCTTGCAAGGTTTGAAAAATGCAACGGCAGTTGCGGTAGTCACGCCCATGATTATCCTCGGATGTACCGATTACAGATACCTTTTAGCCATTATCCGTCGGACTCTTTCTGGTCAAAAATTTTATAAACCGGATCGCAATCACTTGCACCACCGACTTCTGTCTCTGGGCTTGACACATCAGGGAACTGTACTTGGTGATCTATGGAATTTCGATGATTTTCTCCTTGATTTCTCTCTTGCTCAACATCTCGAGCCGCATTGGGGGTGTCCTACTTGTGATCGGGCTCTTATTTGGAGTAGAGTTGTTAGCGGAATTGATTGGGGTACTGGGGCCACATCATAGTCCTTTGTTAAATGTTCTGCGCTATATAGGGAATTCTTCCTATCGGGAGGAAGTTCGTCAAAAACGAAAAGAAAAAACTAAATAAGAATAGTTCTAATCAAAAGAAAAGCCATTTAGGCTTTTTTTTGATATACTTGAAAGGTAAAAAAATACTTTGTGATGAAGGAATCTTTGCTTTGAGAAGCCTTCCAGACTTCAAAGTAAAAAGAAAGGGAATGCAATGTCGACATTAGAAATTAAAGACCTTCACGTTGAAATTGAAGGCAAAGAAATTTTAAAAGGTGTAAACCTGACCCTAAAAACTGGTGAGATCGCAGCCATCATGGGACCAAACGGAACAGGGAAATCTACTCTGTCAGCTGCCATTATGGGAAACCCAAATTATGAAGTAACCAAAGGGGAGATTCTCTTTGATGGTGTCAACATCTTGGAATTGGAAGTAGACGAACGTGCACGGATGGGCTTGTTCCTTGCTATGCAATACCCTTCAGAAATCCCAGGGATTACCAATGCAGAATTTTTACGTGCAGCCATGAATGCTGGTAAAGAAGAGGACGAGAAGATCTCTATTCGTGATTTCATCAAAAAATTGGATGAAAAGATGGAACTGCTCAACATGAAAGAAGAAATGGCAGAACGCTATTTGAACGAAGGCTTCTCAGGTGGTGAGAAAAAACGCAATGAAATCCTTCAATTGTTGATGTTGGAACCAACATTTGCCCTTTTGGATGAAATTGACTCTGGTTTGGATATCGATGCTCTTAAGGTCGTATCTAAAGGGGTTAATGCAATGCGGGGTGAAGGTTTTGGAGCGATGATCATCACCCACTACCAACGTTTGTTGAACTATATTACTCCTGACGTCGTTCATGTGATGATGGAAGGTCGTGTCGTGCTTTCAGGTGGGCCAGAATTGGCTGCACGCTTGGAACGTGAAGGATATGCCCAACTCGCAGAAGAACTCGGTTACGACTATAAAGAAGAACTATAACCTGATGACAAGTGATCTAATGTTGTCATAAAATCAAACAGATAGTATCTTTATTAGGAGAAAAAAATGAGTATTGAAAATATTACCCTCTTTTCGGAACTGCATGCTGAGCCAAGCTGGCTGCAAGATTTACGAAAAAAAGCTTTTGACAAGATCGATCAGTTGGAATTGCCAGCCATTGAACGTGTCAAATTCCACCGCTGGAATCTTGGAGATGGGACGATCACAGAAAGCGAGGCTTCTGCCAATGTTCCCGATTTTACAGCCCTCGATTCAAACTTAAAATTGGTCCAAGTTGGAACTCAAACTGTATTTGAACAGGTGCCACAAGCCTTGGCAGACCAAGGAGTTCTTTTTACAGATTTCCATACTGCCCTAGAAGAAATTCCTCAGGTAGTGGAAGACTACTTTATGTCTTCGGTTAAATACGACGATGATAAACTAGCAGCATACCACACGGCTTATTTTAATAGTGGGGCTGTGCTATATGTTCCAGATAACGTCGAAATTTCAGAACCAATCGAAGGTATTTTCTACCAGGATAGTGATAGTGATGTACCTTTTAACAAACACATTTTGATTATTGCAGGTAAAAACAGCAAGTTTAGCTATTTGGAACGCCTAGAATCAAAAGGTGATAGGCTCAGCAACAGCAACTGCTAATGTGACGGTTGAGGTGATCGCCCGCTCAGGTGCCCAAGTGAAATTTGCGGCGATTGACCGCCTGGGTGAAAATGTCACAGCCTACATCAGTCGACGTGGGAAACTAGGTCAGGATGCCAGCATTGATTGGGCTATCGGTGTTATGAACGAAGGCAACGTGGTTGCAGATTTTGACAGTGACTTGGTTGGAAACGGAAGCCATGCAGATTTGAAAGTCGTTGCCTTATCAAGCGGTCGTCAGGTGCAAGGAATTGATACCCGCGTGACCAACTTTGGTTGCAACTCGATCGGAAATATCTTGCAACACGGGGTTATTCTTGAAAAAGGAACCTTGACCTTCAACGGAATTGGTCATATTATCAAGGGTGCTAAAGGAGCAGATGCTCAGCAAGAAAGTCGTGTCTTGATGTTATCGGATCAAGCACGTTCAGATGCGAACCCAATCCTCTTGATTGATGAAAATGACGTCACAGCAGGCCATGCTGCATCGATCGGTCAAGTGGACCCAGAAGACATGTATTACCTCATGAGTCGTGGTCTGGATCAACACACAGCGGAACGATTAGTGGTGCGTGGTTTCTTGGGATCTGTTATTGTTGAAATCCCAGTTAAAGAAGTACGTGATGAAATGATTGCCACCATTGAAGAAAAGTTATCTCAACGCTAAGGAGAAACAATGCTAGATAAAAATACGATTGCTCAAGATTTTCCCATTCTCGATCAACTAGTTCACGATGAGCCTTTGGTTTATCTAGATAATGCAGCGACGACGCAAAAACCTAAACGTGTTCTTGAAGCCGTTAATCACTATTATTTGCAAGATAACGCCAATGTTCATCGTGGAGTCCATACTTTGGCTGAACGAGCGACAGCAGCCTATGAGGCAGCGCGTGAGAAAGTCAGAAAATTTATCAATGCTTCATCAACCAAGGAAGTGCTCTTTACAAGAGGGACAACGACTGGACTCAACTGGGTAGCCCGCTATGCAGAAGAAGTCCTAAAGGAAGGGGATGAAGTCCTAATTTCCATCATGGAACATCACTCCAACATCATTCCTTGGCAGCAAGCCTGCAAGAAGACGGGAGCGAAACTGGTCTATGTCTATCTAAAAGATGGCTTACTGGATATGCAGGACTTAAAGAGCAAGCTTAGTGAGAAGACAAAATTTGTCTCCATCACCCATGCTTCCAATGTCTTAGGGGTTGTCAATCCGATCAAGGAAATTGCTCGATTAGCTCATGAAGTTGGAGCGATCATGGTTGTAGACGGGGCTCAATCAACCCCTCATATGGCCATTGATGTACAAGACTTAGATGCGGATTTCTTTGCTTTTTCTGGCCATAAGATGGCTGCACCAACAGGGATTGGTGTCCTCTATGGGAAGGAAGAAATCTTAGAGCAAATGTCTCCGATCGAGTTTGGGGGCGAGATGATTGACTTTGTTTACGAACAATCTGCATCTTGGAAGGAATTGCCTTGGAAATTTGAAGCTGGAACACCTAATATGGCGGGCGCAATTGGTCTTGGTGCAGCAATCGATTACTTAGAAGAGCTGGGTATGGACCAGGTAGAAGCGCATGAGCAAGAATTGATTGCCTATGTGTTTCCAAAATTACAGGCTATCGAAGGCTTGACCATCTATGGTTCCAAAGACTTAGCCCAACGTTCTGGCGTCATTTCCTTTAATCTAGGAGATCTCCATCCGCATGACTTAGCAACAGCACTAGATTATGAAGGGATTGCTGTTCGTGCAGGTCACCACTGTGCACAACCGCTCCTTCAATACCTACAAGTCCCAGCGACAACGAGAGCAAGTTTTTATATCTACAACACCAAAGCGGACTGTGATAAATTAATTGAGGCATTGATCAAAGCAAAGGAGTTTTTCAATGGCACTTTCTAAATTAGATTCGCTGTACATGGCGGTCGTAGCTGACCATTCAAAACACCCCCATCACCAAGGGCAGATTGAAGATGTTGATCAGATCCAACTCAACAATCCAACTTGTGGAGATGTGATCCAGTTAAGTGTGAAATTTGATGAGAATGACAGGGTGGAAGATATTGCCTTTGTGAATTCAGGCTGTACGATCTCAACAGCTTCAGCTAGCATGATGACAGATGCTGTAATGGGAAAAACAATAGAGGAAGTCGAAGAATTGGCACAGGTCTTTTCAGAAATGGTCCAAGGGGAGTCAGATCCTCGCCAAGAGGAATTGGGAGACGCAGCCTTCTTATCTGGAGTCTCAAAATTCCCACAACGGATTAAATGTGCAACCCTCTCCTGGAATGCTCTCCAAAAGCGATTGAACGTAGCAAATAGTTAAAAGAAGAAACAGAGAAAGAAAGGAAATTATGGCTGAAGAAAGAGTCGAACCGAAACCAATTGATCTCGGTGAATATAAATTTGGATTTCACGATGACGTTCAACCCATTCTCTCTACCGGGAAGGGATTGAATGAAGCAGTTATTCGTGAATTGTCTGCAGCAAAAAATGAACCAGAATGGATGCTCGAATTCCGTTTGAAATCTTTTGAAACCTTCAAAAAGATGCCCATGCAAACCTGGGGAGCCGATCTATCAGAGATTGACTTTGATGATTTGATCTATTATCAAAAACCTTCGGATAAACCTGCCCGTTCATGGGACGAAGTTCCAGAGAAAATCAAGGAAACCTTTGAGCGTATCGGGATTCCTGAAGCAGAACGTGCTTACTTAGCAGGGGCTTCTGCTCAGTATGAATCAGAAGTGGTTTACCACAATATGAAAGAAGAGTTTGAAAAGTTGGGGATTATCTTTACCGATACGGATTCTGCCCTAAAAGAATATCCAGACCTTTTCAAACAGTATTTTGCGAAGTTAGTACCACCAACGGATAACAAATTGGCTGCCCTAAACTCAGCAGTCTGGTCTGGTGGAACCTTCATTTATGTACCAAAAGGCGTAAAAGTAGACGTTCCCCTTCAAACTTACTTCCGTATCAACAATGAAAATACAGGTCAGTTTGAGCGCACCTTGATTATCGTGGATGAGGGGCAAGCGTTCACTATGTAGAAGGCTGTACAGCACCGACCTATTCAAGCAATAGCTTGCATGCTGCAATTGTTGAGATCTTTTGCCTTAGATGGATGCTTATATGCGTTACACGACCATCCAAAACTGGTCTGACAATGTCTACAACTTGGTCACCAAGCGGGCTAAAGCTCAAAAAGATGCCACAGTTGAGTGGATCGACGGGAACTTAGGAGCCAAGACAACCATGAAGTACCCATCTGTTTATCTGGATGGGGAAGGAGCGCGTGGGACCATGTTGTCCATTGCCTTTGCGAATGCAGGTCAACACCAAGATACAGGTGCTAAGATGATCCACAATGCACCTCACACTAGCTCGTCTATCGTATCGAAGTCCATCGCGAAAGGTGGCGGAAAGGTAGACTACCGTGGACAAGTAACCTTCAACAAGAACTCCAAGAAATCAGTTTCTCACATTGAGTGTGACACCATTATCATGGATGATTTATCTGCATCAGATACGATTCCATTTAATGAAATCCACAACTCACAAGTTGCTTTGGAGCACGAAGCTAAGGTTTCAAAAATCTCAGAAGAACAACTGTATTATTTGATGAGTCGTGGTTTGTCTGAATCAGAAGCGACAGAAATGATTGTCATGGGATTTGTAGAGCCCTTTACAAAAGAACTTCCAATGGAATACGCCGTTGAGTTAAACCGACTCATTAGCTACGAAATGGAAGGATCTGTAGGATAATTCGTTTTAATAGCAAAATAAAATCACAATGGATTTGACTCCATTGTGATTTTTTTGCTTATAGCTTTTCGTTGACATAACGAACAAATTCATTCCACCAAACCTTTAAGAAAAAGCTTTTCTCAATGGTTCTTCCCGATACCATATCGACCGTCGGTTCTTGATCTTCTAAGTAGCCACGTCCGATTTTATCTGGATCAGTGTAGTGTAATTTTCCAAGATTTGTGCCTGATTTGACAGGTGCTCGGAATGATTCTTGGTCACTCTTGAATTGAATTTTTGGTTCTGCTTGACTGCCTTGCTTTTCAACGATATAGAAGTCTTTTTTGCAACAGCTAAAACAGTCTCTGACTTCCCATCCATGACAGTTGCCTTACTTTTTCCGTAGGGATCTCCTTCTTTGACGACAATGGAAGAAACAAGGTCCGTACCACGTAGTTCATCAGAGAAGAAGTAGCCACAAAGCGTGCATATGGATCACCGTCAACTGCCTCCACTCCTAGGACAACTGTGATCATATGGATGCCATTTTGCGTCGTCGATGCAGCAAAGGTGATGCCACCTTTGGTAGAGTTGCTGACCCGAAGTCCGTCGACTCCCGAACGGTAATTCGGCATGCCTTCTAGCATCAGATTGGGGTTTTCAATCTGCGTGTTTGAAAAAAGAGCAGTGGGCTTTGAAGTATATTTGGTCACTTCAGGAAAATCCTGGAGTAAGTGCTTGGCAATAACAGCAATATCATAAGCACTCAATTGATTTTCGTCTTCTTTCCCGTCAGGATCTCCGCTGATGGTTTGAGTATTTAATCCGGTAGCATTGATTAAATGAGGAGATTGAATGCCCCATTCAGCAAGTTTTTTCTTCATTTTTTCAACGAAGCTTTTCTCAGAGCCCCCCACTTTCTCAGCTAAGGCCAAGGCAGCAGTGCTAGAATTTCCAACTAAAAGAGCAGTCAATAACTGTTCAACCGTATATTGGTTCGCTTCCATAGGAAGAGTACCAGCACCTTCGATATCATTTAAGGCCAGAGCTTTCTCAGACAATTTAATAGGATCTTTCAGAGAAAGTTTTTTTTCATGAATGGCTTCGAAAATCAGATAAGTGGTCAAGAGTGTAGATAGTCCCCCCACATCTCGCTTTTTCTCTGAATCCTTTTCATATAAGATTTTACCTGAATCAGCTTCAACAGCAATAGCACTTTGAGCAGGAAGTTCTAGCTCGTCTGCTAGAACGACTTGATAAGGTAAACTGCATAACAGCAGGATGAAGGTTAAAAAAGAAAGAAAGAATTTTTTCACAGTTGTTTCCTCGTTGCTTAGTCCTCTCTATTGTATCATACAAATGATTAATGGAAAATCGTAAAATCATCAATTAGGCTAAAAAGTCAATCATAGCAAGGTTTTTGGCTGGTGTTGAAGCAAATATTCAGAAAATTTAGTTTACTTTTTTTTCTACTTGTGATATAATCTTAAACAAATCTAAAAAAACTATTGAGAATTCCTATGAAAAAAGGTAAAGTATTCGCAGTTGCCGGAGTAACACTCCTTGCAGCTGGATTGTTAGCTGCATGTTCTGGTTCTAATACTAGTAAAGCAAGCTCAGGCGAAGACAAAAACTATGGTTATGTCTACACTTCAGATCCAACAACTTTGGACTATACAATTTCTTCTAAAGCTGCTACCCATGACATCACTACAAATGTGGTAGACGGTTTGTTAGAAAATGATAAATACGGTAACCTTGTACCTTCACTTGCGGAAGACTGGTCTGTTTCTAAAGACGGTTTGACTTATACCTACAAGATTCGTAAAGGTGTCAAATGGTATGATGCGGATGGTGAAGAACACGGCGAAGTGACTGCCAAAGACTTCGTGACTGGTTTGAAACACGCTGCTGATAAAAAATCAGAAGAACTTCCACTAGTTCAAGGAGCTCAATCAAAGGCTTGGATGATTATGTGCAAGGAAAAACTACAGACTTCAGCCAAGTTGGTGTCAAAGCGGTTGATGATTACACACTTCAATACACATTGAACAAACCTGAAACTTTCTGGAACTCTAAAACGACTAACGGAATTTTGTTCCCAATAAGCACAGAGTTCTTGAAGAGTAAGGGAGATGATTTTGGTCAACCAAACGATGTGAAGTCAATCCTTGCAAACGGACCTTTCCTTCTTAAATCAATCACTTCAAAATCATCTGTTGTATTTGAAAAGAATGACAACTACTGGGATAAGAAAAACGTTCACCTGAAAGAAGTAAAATATACTTATTACGATGGATCAGACCAAGATTCATTGGCACGTGGATTCTCTGATGGTGCTTATACAGAAGCTCGCCTTTTCCTGCAAGTTCAAACTTTGCAACTGTAGAGAAAAAATATAAAGACGATATCTTTACTACACCAGCAGGATCAGGTGTAGCAGTTCTTGGCTTTAACCTTGATCGTCAATCTTACAAACACACTGCAAAGAAATCCGATGCTGAAAAATCTTCTACTAAGAAAGCAATTTTGAACAAAGATTTCCGTCAGGCCGTCACTTTTGCCTTGAACCGTGAAAGCTACTCAGCACAAGTCAATGGTAAAGAATTTGCTAAACCAGCTATCCGTAATACATATGTTGCACCTGCGTTCGTACAAGTAGATGGAAAAGACTTCGGAAATGTAGTTGCAGATAAGTTGACTACTTATGGAGACCAATGGAAGGGTATCAACCTTGCAGATGGTCAAGATGGTCTTTACAACAAAGATAAAGCGAAAGCACAACTTGAAAAAGCCAAAGCTGAACTTCAAAAAGATGGTGTTCAATTCCCAATTCATATTGATGTACCGGTAGCACAAAATTCTACAAACTTTGTTTCACGGATGCAATCTCTGAAACAAACTGTGGAAGATACTCTTGGTAAAGACAATGTCGTTCTTGATCTTCAAATGATGGACTCAGACGAAGTGTTGAATATTACTTTGAATGTGCCATCAGCTGCAGACGCAGACTGGGATCTTCAAGGAATGGTAGGATGGAACCCAGACTATGATGATCCATCAACTTACCTTGATACTCTTCAACCAGCTTCTGAGGATCCAAACAAAAGTTTACCTTGGTTTTGCAGGTGGTGTAGATAACCCATCAGCAAAAGCTGTAGGTTTGGATGAGTTTGCAAAACTTCTTGACGATGCAAACAACGAAACACAAGATGTTGTGAAACGTTATGAAAAATACGCAGCAGCTCAAGCTTGGTTGACAGATAGTGCGATTGTTATTCCAACGATGTCAAGTACAGGTGCTGCAACAGTTGTTTCTAAGGTAGTTCCATTCTCTGAACCATCATCACAAACAGGTAACAAAGGTTCAACATACTTGAAATACGTTGAAGTTCAAGATGAGCCGGTTACTAAGAAACAATACGATGAAGCCCTTAAGAAATGGCAAAAAGAAAAAGCTGAGTCAAACAAAAAAGCTCAACAAGATCTTGAAAAACACGTTAAATAATTAAATTATTGATTTTCATTAGAACTTTCTCTTCTAGGGGAGAAAGTTCTTTTGGACATTAAAGGAATGAAATATGAAAAAATATGTTTTTATGCGTATTTTGCGTTCGTTAGTGTCGATCTTTCTCGTCACGACATTAACCTACATGATTATCTATACGCTAACACCGAGAAATCTCATCTTTAAAAATGACCCCAACTACAATAAAGTAGCGAAGACAAAAGATTCGAAGATCAACTACGAAAATACAGTCTATGATCGCATGGGTTATTTGGAATACATGGATTCAAAGAGCTTGCAACAAAAAGCAAGTAAAGAAGATTCTTCTGTAACAGTTGATGCGACTACTGCTAATGAAAAAGATCTATAAAGAATACATTAACAAATTAGGTCATGGTTGGCAGTTGAAACGTTTCCCAGAAAGTAAGTCTTTTTATGCGGTGCGTGAAATTCCGGTTTTTGAACGTGTCATCAGCTTCTATGCAAATTTGATTCAGTTTGATCATCCAGGTTGGGTGAAAGATGCCTCAAATCCAAACCTCAAACGCTATATCCGTATTGAAAATGATCCATCTATTGGTTGGTCAGTTGTAGGTTCTGGTACGAAACACAAATACCTCTTGTACTTTAATGGTCAATTCCCATATGTACACCAAAACTTTGTGACCTTAAACCTTGGAAATTCATATCCAACTTATTCTAATACCCCAGTTCTTCAAGTTATTACACAAGGACAAGGAACGACTAAGAAGAGTGAAGTGAACTTCCCGACAGGTAAAAAGACATCTTCAATTGATATCTACTCACGTACCTACAAATCACCAAGTAAGGCAGACTCACAAGACATCAGTCGATTTGGTAAAGGGGACGCTTATACAGCAACGTTGAGCAACTATGAGAATCCATCCATGATTGCATCTTCTTCAATCATTGGTTTGATTGGTATTGCGATTGCTTACTTGATTGCGATCCCATTAGGGTCTTACATGGCTCTGTTCAAGAACTCATGGTTTGATAGCATCTCAACAGCAACCTTGACATTTATGATGTCTCTTCCAACTATTGCCCTTGTTTACATTGTGCGTCTAGCAGGTTCATTTGTTGGACTTCCAGACTCATTCCCAGTACTTGGAGCACAGGACTGGCGTTCATATGTATTGCCGTCTCTGATTCTTGGTTTGTTGAGTGCGCCATTTATCGCAGTTTGGATTCGTCGTTACATGATCGATATCCATTCGCAAGATTTCGTCCGTTTTGCTCGTTCAAAAGGATTGTCAGAACGTGAGATCTCAAGAAAACACATCTTCAAAAATGCGATGGTTCCATTGGTATCTGGTATTCCAGGTTCTATCATTGGAGTTATCTCAGGTGCGACACTTACTGAAACAGTCTTCGCTTTCCCAGGTATGGGTAAAATGTTGATTGACTCTATTAAAGCATCAAACAACACCATGGTCATCGGACTTGTCTTCATCTTCACATCACTTGGTATCTTTGCTGCCATGTTAGGTGATATCTTGATGACAGTGCTTGATCCACGAATTAAATTAACGAATACGAAAGGAGGCAAATAATGGCTACAATCGATAAAAATAAATTTCAGTTTGTAAAACGCGATGACTTTGCCTCTGAAGTAATCGATGCTCCAGCGTATTCATACTGGAAATCTGTATTCAGACAATTCTTGAAAAAAGAACCACGATCATTATGCTTGCTATTTTGATTGGGATTCTCTTGATGAGTTTTGTCTACCCGATGTTTTCAAATTTTGATTACAACGACGTAAGTAAGGTAAATGACTTTTCAGCACGTTTGAATCCACCAAGTGCCAAAGCTTTCTTTGGTACAGATAATAACGGTAAATCCCTCTTTGATGGAGTTTGGTTTGGTGCTCGGAATTCAATTATCATTTCCTTCATCGCCACTGTTATTAACGTGGTAGTCGGAGTTATCGTTGGTGGAATTTGGGGGATCTCAAAATCTATCGACCGTATCATGATGGAAGTTTATAACGTTATTTCAAACATTCCATTTATGTTGATCGTTATCGTCTTGACTTACTCAATGGGATCTGGTTTCTGGAACTTGATTCTTGCCATGTCCTTAACAGGATGGATCGGAATTGCTTATACCATTCGTGTCCAAATTATGCGTTACCGTGATTTGGAGTACAACCTTGCCAGCCGAACATTAGGAACACCAACTTTGAAAATTGTTACGAAAAATATTTTGCCTCAATTGGTATCTGTTATCGTGACGCAAACATCACAGTTGCTTCCAAGCTTTATTTCTTACGAAGCTTTCCTTTCCTTCTTCGGACTTGGTCTTCCAATCACAGTTCCAAGTTTGGGACGGTTGATTTCTGACTATTCTCAAAACGTAACTACAAATGCCTACCTATTCTGGATTCCGCTTACTGTTTTGATTTTAGTATCCTTGTCATTCTTTATCGTCGGACAAAACTTGGCCGATGCCAGCGACCCACGTACACTAGATAGGAGGAGTAGATATGACATCAAATAACAATATTATTTTATCTGCTCAAGATATCGTAGTGGAATTTGACGTGCGCGATCGCGTGCTGACAGCTATTCGTGGAGTATCGCTTGAGCTGGTAGTAGAAGGTGAAGTTCTTGCCTTAGTTGGTGAGTCAGGTTCAGGGAAATCAGTTTTGACAAAAACGTTCACCGGAATGTTAGAAGATAACGGTCGTATTGCCCAAGGTTCGATTAAATACCGTGGTCAAGAATTGACAGATTTGAAATCGAATAAAGATTGGGAAAATATTCGTGGATCTAAGATCGCTACAATTTTCCAAGACCCAATGACAAGTTTGGACCCAATCAACACAATTGGTTCACAAATTACAGAAGTCATTATCAAACACCAAGGGAAAACAGCTAAAGAAGCCAAAGAAATGGCTTTGGACTATATGGAGAAAGTTGGAATTCCAGATGCTGAACGTCGTTTTGATGAGTATCCATTCCAATATTCAGGTGGGATGCGTCAACGGATCGTTATTGCCATCGCCTTGGCCTGCCGTCCAGATATCTTAATCTGTGACGAACCAACAACAGCCCTAGACGTAACCATTCAAGCGCAAATCATTGATTTGTTGAAATCCCTTCAAAAAGAATACCAATTTACAGTTATCTTTATCACCCACGACTTAGGTGTGGTTGCAAGTATTGCAGATAAAGTAGCCGTTATGTATGCTGGAGAAATTGTTGAGTTTGGTAAAGTAGAAGAAATTTTCTACGATCCAAAACATCCATACACATGGAGCTTGCTTTCAAGCTTGCCTCAATTGTCAACATCAGATGGTGATCTTTACTCTATTCCAGGAACTCCGCCATCATTGTATGCTCCAATCAAAGGAGATGCTTTCGCACTTCGTTCAGACTATGCAATGCAGATTGATTTTGAAGAAGAGGCACCTGCTTTCAAAGTAACCGATACTCACTGGGCTAAGACATGGTTGCTCCATCCAGATGCACCAACAGTTCATAAACCAGAAGTAATCGAAAACCTTCACGAAAAGATTGGCTCAAAAATGGGCTTCACTCAAATTACAGAATAGGAGGAAGGAAATGACTGAAAAATTAGTTGAAATTAAAGATTTAGAAATTTCCTTCGGTGAAGGAAGTAAAAAATTCGTTGCTGTAAAGAACGCCAACTTTTTCATTAATAAGGGAGAAACTTTCTCTCTTGTTGGTGAATCAGGAAGTGGTAAGACAACAATTGGGCGTGCGATCATCGGTTTGAATGATACAAGTGCTGGAGAAATTATTTATGACGGTCGCAAGATCAACGGAAAAAACTCTCATAGTGAAAAATCAGAGTTGATCCGTAAAATTCAAATGATCTTCCAAGACCCAGCAGCAAGTTTGAATGAACGTGCAACAGTTGATTATATTATCTCTGAAGGTTTGATCAACCACCATTTGTTTAACAGCGAAGAAGAACGTCAGGAAAAAGTAAAAAATATTATGCATGAAGTTGGGCTTCTAGCAGAACATTTGACACGTTATCCTCACGAATTCTCAGGTGGTCAACGTCAACGGATCGGTATTGCCCGTGCACTTGTCATGGAACCAGAATTTGTCATTGCGGATGAACCAATCTCAGCTCTTGACGTTTCAGTACGTGCACAGGTCTTGAACCTTTTGAAAAAATTCCAAAGAGAATTAGGCTTGACCTACCTCTTTATCGCCCATGACTTGTCAGTTGTACGCTTCATTTCTGACCGTATTGCAGTTATCTATAAAGGGGTTATTGTAGAAGTGGCAGAAACTGAAGAACTATTTAACCACCCAATCCATCCATACACTCAATCCCTACTTTCAGCAGTCCCAATTCCAGATCCAATTCTAGAACGTAAAAAAGTTCTAAAAATCTATGATCCAGAACAACATGATTACTCTGAAGATAAACCACAAATGGTTGAAATTAAACCAGGTCATTATGTATGGGCTAACAAAGCTGAAGAAAACAAATACAGACAAGAATATAAATAGAGAGGATTCCCTCTCTATTTTTTTTTTTTTCAAAAAAATAAAATTTTTTGAGAAAAAGTGTTGACAGTAAGGAGAGGTCATGATATACTAATCATAGTTGTCGCGCGAGAGCGACAAAGACCTTTGAAAACTGAACAAGACGAACCAATGTGCAGGGCGCTATAACTAAAGGTTATAGTAACTGAACAATAAAAAACAATAAATCTGTCAGTGACAGAATGAGTTTAAGACAAACAATTATTTTTAATGAGAGTTTGATCCTGGCTCAGGATGAACGCTGGCGGCGTGCCTAATACATGCAAGTAGAACGCTGAAGCTTGGTGCTTGCACCGAGCGGATGAGTTGCGAACGGGTGAGTAACGCGTAGGTAACCTGCCTCTGTAGCGGGGATAACTATTGGAAACGATAGCTAATACCGCATAAAAGTCGATATCGCATGATATTGATTTGAAAGGTGCAAATGCATCACTAAGAGATGGACCTGCGTTGTATTAGCTAGTTGGTGAGGTAACGGCTCACCAAGGCGACGATACATAGCCGACCTGAGAGGGTGATCGGCCACACTGGGACTGAGACACGGCCCAGACTCCTACGGGAGGCAGCAGTAGGGAATCTTCGGCAATGGGGGCAACCTGACCGAGCAACGCCGCGTGAGTGAAGAAGGTTTTCGGATCGTAAAGCTCTGTTGTAAGAGCAAGAACGAGTGTGAGAGTGGAAAGTTCACGCTGTGACGGTAACTTACCAGAAAGGGACGGCTAACTACGTGCCAGCAGCCGCGGTAATACGTAGGTCCCGAGCGTTATCCGGATTTATTGGGCGTAAAGCGAGCGCAGGCGGTTAGATAAGTCTGAAGTTAAAGGCTGTGGCTCAACCATAGTACGCTTTGGAAACTGTTTAACTTGAGTGCAGAAGGGAGAGTGGAATTCCATGTGTAGCGGTGAAATGCGTAGATATATGGAGGAACACCGGTGGCGAAAGCGGCTCTCTGGTCTGTAACTGACGCTGAGGCTCGAAAGCGTGGGGAGCAAACAGGATTAGATACCCTGGTAGTCCACGCCGTAAACGATGAGTGCTAGGTGTTGGGTCCTTTCCGGGACTCAGTGCCGCAGCTAACGCATTAAGCACTCCGCCTGGGGAGTACGACCGCAAGGTTGAAACTCAAAGGAATTGACGGGGGCCCGCACAAGCGGTGGAGCATGTGGTTTAATTCGAAGCAACGCGAAGAACCTTACCAGGTCTTGACATCCTTTGACCACTCTAGAGATAGAGCTTTCCCTTCGGGACAGAGGTGACAGGTGGTGCATGGTTGTCGTCAGCTCGTGTCGTGAGATGTTGGGTTAAGTCCCGCAACGAGCGCAACCCCTATTGTTAGTTGCCATCATTCAGTTGGGCACTCTAGCGAGACTGCCGGTAATAAACCGGAGGAAGGTGGGGATGACGTCAAATCATCATGCCCCTTATGACCTGGGCTACACACGTGCTACAATGGCTGGTACAACGAGTCGCGAGTCGGTGACGGCAAGCTAATCTCTTAAAGCCAGTCTCAGTTCGGATTGTAGGCTGCAACTCGCCTACATGAAGTCGGAATCGCTAGTAATCGCGGATCAGCACGCCGCGGTGAATACGTTCCCGGGCCTTGTACACACCGCCCGTCACACCACGAGTTTGTAACACCCGAAGTCGGTGAGGTAACCATTTGGAGCCAGCCGCCTAAGGTGGGATAGATGATTGGGGTGAAGTCGTAACAAGGTAGCCGTATCGGAAGGTGCGGCTGGATCACCTCCTTTCTAAGGAAAAACGAAACCTGTACGTTGAGTTTCTTGTTTAGTTTTGAGAGGTCTTGTGGGGCCTTAGCTCAGCTGGGAGAGCGCCTGCTTTGCACGCAGGAGGTCAGCGGTTCGATCCCGCTAGGCTCCATTAACACTGTAAGGGTGTTAAGATTGAACATTGAAAATTGAATATCTATATCAATATAGTAACAAGAAACAAAATAAACCGAAACGCTGTAAATATTTAATGAGTTTAGGTCGCAAAGACCAAAAATAAGGTTAAGTTAATAAGGGCGCACGGTGGATGCCTTGGCACTAGAAGCCGATAGAAGGACGTGACAAACGACGAAATGCTTTGGGGAGCTGTAAGTGAGCGACGATCCAGAGATGTCCGAATGGGGGAACCCAGCTAGCTGATGCCTAGTACTCCTATACTGTTAAGGATAATGTAGAGGAAGACGCAGTGAACTGAAACATCTAAGTAGCTGCAGGAAGAGAAAGCAAAAGCGATTGCCTGAGTAGCGGCGAGCGAAACGGCAGAGAGGGCAAACCGAAGAGTTTACTCTTCGGGGTTGTAGGACTGCAATGTGGACTTAAAGATTATAGAAGAACTGACATGGGAAGGTCAGGCCAAAGAGAGTAAGAGCCTCGTATTCGAAATAGTCTTTATACCTAGCAGTATCCTGAGTACGGCGGGACACGAGAAATCCCGTCGGAATCTGGGAGGACCATCTCCCAACCCTAAATACTCTCTAGTGACCGATAGTGAACCAGTACCGTGAGGGAAAGGTGAAAAGCACCCCGGGAGAGAGTGAAATAGAACCTGAAACCGTGTGCCTACAACAAGTTCGAGCCCGTTAATGGGTGAGAGCGTGCCTTTTGTAGAATGAACCGGCGAGTTACGATATGATGCGAGGTTAAGTTGAAGAGACGGAGCCGTAGGGAAACCGAGTCTGAATAGGGCGCATTAGTATTATGTCGTAGACCCGAAACCATGTGACCTACCCATGAGCAGGTTGAAGGTGAGGTAAAACTCACTGGAGGACCGAACCAGGGCACGTTGAAAAGTGCTTGGATGACTTGTGGGTAGCGGAGAAATTCCAAACGAACTTGGAGATAGCTGGTTCTCTCGAAATAGCTTTAGGGCTAGCGTCGACATTAAGATTCTTGGAGGTAGAGCACTGTTTGGGTGAGGGGTCCATCCCGGATTACCAATCTCAGATAAACTCCGAATGCCAATGAGATTATAGTCGGCAGTCAGACTGCGAGTGCTAAGATCCGTAGTCGAAAGGAAACAGCCCAGACCACCAGCTAAGGTCCCAAAATAATATGTTAAGTGGAAAAGGATGTGGGGTTGCACAGACAACTAGGATGTTAGCTTAGAAGCAGCTATTCATTCAAAGAGTGCGTAATAGCTCACTAGTCGAGTGACCCTGCGCCGAAAATGTACCGGGGCTAAAACAATATTACCGAAGCTGTGGATACCTTTATAGGTATGGTAGGAGAGCGTTCTATGTGTGGAGAAGGTGTACCGTGAGGAGCGCTGGAACGCATAGAAGTGAGAATGCCGGTATGAGTAGCGAAAGACAGGTGAGAATCCTGTCCACCGTAAGACTAAGGTTTCCAGGGGAAGGCTCGTCCGCCCTGGGTTAGTCGGGACCTAAGGAGAGACCGAAAGGTGTATCCGATGGACAACAGGTTGATATTCCTGTACTAGAGTATGTAGTGATGGAGGGACGCAGTAGGCTAACTAAACCAGTACGATTGGAAGTGTACTGTCCAAGCAGTGAGGTGTGAATTGAGTTAAATGCTTAGTTCTATAACATTGAGCTGTGATGGGGAGCGAAGTTTAGTAGCGAAGTTAGTGATGTCACACTGCCAAGAAAAGCTTCTAGCGTTAAACATACTCTACCCGTACCGCAAACCGACACAGGTAGTCGAGGCGAGTAGCCTCAGGTGAGCGAGAGAACTCTCGTTAAGGAACTCGGCAAAATGACCCCGTAACTTCGGGAGAAGGGGTGCTGGTCTTACGGTCAGCCGCAGTGAATAGGCCCAAGCGACTGTTTATCAAAAACACAGGTCTCTGCAAAATCGTAAGATGACGTATAGGGGCTGACGCCTGCCCGGTGCTGGAAGGTTAAGAGGAGTGCTTAGCGTAAGCGAAGGTATGAATTGAAGCCCCAGTAAACGGCGGCCGTAACTATAACGGTCCTAAGGTAGCGAAATTCCTTGTCGGGTAAGTTCCGACCCGCACGAAAGGCGTAATGATTTGGGCACTGTCTCAACGAGAGACTCGGTGAAATTTTAGTACCTGTGAAGATGCAGGTTACCCGCGACAGGACGGAAAGACCCCATGGAGCTTTACTGTAGTTTGATATTGAGTGTCTGTACCACATGTACAGGATAGGTAGGAGCCTATAGACCTCGGGACGCCAGTTTCGAGTGGAGGCGTTGTTGGGATACTACCCTTGTGTTATGGCCACTCTAACCCAGATAGGTTATCATCTATCGGAGACAGTGTCTGACGGGCAGTTTGACTGGGGCGGTCGCCTCCTAAAAGGTAACGGAGGCGCCCAAAGGTTCCCTCAGAATGGTTGGAAATCATTCGCAGAGTGTAAAGGTATAAGGGAGCTTGACTGCGAGAGCTACAACTCGAGCAGGGACGAAAGATCGGGCTTAGTGATCCGGTGGTTCCGCATGGAAGGGCCATCGCTCAACGGATAAAAGCTACCCTGGGGATAACAGGCTTATCTCCCCCAAGAGTCCACATCGACGGGGAGGTTTGGCACCTCGATGTCGGCTCGTCGCATCCTGGGGCTGTAGTCGGTCCCAAGGGTTGGGCTGTTCGCCCATTAAAGCGGCACGCGAGCTGGGTTCAGAACGTCGTGAGACAGTTCGGTCCCTATCCGTCGCGGGCGTAGGAAATTTGAGAGGAGCTGTCCTTAGTACGAGAGGACCGGGATGGACTTACCGCTGGTGTACCAGTTGTCTCGCCAGAGGCATCGCTGGGTAGCTATGTAGGGAAGGGATAAACGCTGAAAGCATCTAAGTGTGAAGCCCACCTCAAGATGAGATTTCCCATTTCTTTAAGAAAGTAAGATCCCTGAGAGATGATCAGGTAGATAGGTCAGAAGTGGAAGGCTAGTGATGGTTGGAGCGGACTAATACTAATAGCTCGAGGACTTATCCAAAGAAGTCAACTGAGACATATTGACAACGATTAGGTTATCTTGATAGAATATAGATATTCAATTTTGAATGTTGAGAATACTCAGAGTTAAGTGACGATAGCCTAGGAGATACACCTGTACCCATGCCGAACACAGCAGTTAAGCCCTAGAACGCCGGAAGTAGTTGGGGGTTGCCCCCTGTGAGATAAGGTAGTCGCTTAGCTTGATTCCGCCATAGCTCAGTTGGTAGTAGCGCATGACTGTTAATCATGATGTCGTAGGTTCGAGTCCTACTGGCGGAGTATAGAAATAAGATGAGATCAAGTAATTGATCTCTTTTTTACTTTCATTTTAATGTTAATTAAAGCTCCGTTTAGTTAACGGAGCTTTTCTCTATTTAGTTATTTGGGAAAAATGCTTGATATAAGGCTTTAATTGCTTTTCTCTTCTTGATCTTTACTTACAACGAACATAATGGAAACTTCACCAGAACCTCATGAGATCATTTGAATATTCACTTCATTTTCTGATAGTGCTTTGGCCGCAGTGGCGGTAACCCCTACCTGACTCTTCATTTTCTCACCAACAATCATAATGATAGAAAGATCATGTTCAATTTCGGCTGTGTCAACTTCGAGCTTTTGTGTTAATTGTTTCAGAATTTCTTGTTCTTTGATCGGAGTCAGTTCACGTGAACGCAAAATGATGGACAAGTCATCGATTCCAGTTGGCATATGTTCCCAACTAATATTGAGGATCTTCTAAAATTTGAAGGACTCTTCGACCAAAACCGACTTCGCGGTTCATGAGGTATTTGGTAGTGCTGATACTAACGAATCCTGAATCACCTGCAATTCCTACAACAGTCACATGATCATTTGAATGTTCCAAAACAATTCGGGTTCCTGGGTGGTCTGGATTATTTGTATTTTTAATGACTAATGGAATTTTACCTCTGTATGCTGGAACGAGTGCTTCATCATGTAAGACTGAAAAACCTGCATAGGCTAATTCACGCATTTCCTTGTAAGTTAATTCAGGAATTGAATGTGGGTGTTTAATAATACCTGGATGTGCTGCAAAGATACCATTTACATCTGTAAAGTTTTCGTATAAGTCTGCTTTTACACCTGCTGCAATGATCGATCCTGTAATATCAGATCCACCACGAGAAAATGTACAAATGTCACCATCTTGAGTAACACCAAAGAATCCTGGAATGACAATCACTTCACTTGAATCTTTTAGTTCTTCAATTTTATCGTAACTAGATGGTAAAATACGAGCGTTGGATGGTTCTGCAGTGACCGTAATTCCTGCTTCCTTTGGATGGATATATCTTGCTTCTAATCCATTTTGATTGAAATAAGCAGCAATAAGTTTAGCATTGTTATTTTCGCCTGCTGCTAGGAATGCATCGTATGTGAATGGATTCCCTTTTTTAGGTAAATTTGTTAAATCATAGATATCTTCAGCAATTTCTTGAATAATGGAATCTTTGAGACCCAATTCTTCTGTAATGGCACGATAACGTTCAATAATCCACTGTTGTGTTTGTGTGACATCCTTATCTGAAGTAAATTCTTTATAATAGCGGATCAGTGCATCTGTTACTTTTGTATCTTCAGCGTTGCGTTTGCCTGGAGCTGATACAACTACAAATCTTCTTTCTGGATCATCTTTAATGATATTAAGTACTTTTTATAATTGAGAAGCTGATGCTAGAGAACTTCCACCGAATTTAGTTACTTTCATATTTTCTCCTTAATAGTTTCATTAATACATTATACCAAAGTTCAGTTATTGATACAATGTATTTACAGATAGGAGCATAAAATAATTGATTCTGTAGAAGAGAGAAATTGTAATTATTCAAATTTTCACAATTTTGTTTACATCTTATAGATATATTTTACTATTTTACTTTTTTGTGGTATGATATGTTATAATTCAAAAGTTTTAATATCAAAATATTTTATATTTAAACAAAAGGAGTCTGTGATGTTTGAAACAATTTTGTATTCTGTCGAAAACGACCTCGCGACAATCTCTTTAAATCGTCCTGAAGTATCCAATGGTTTTAACATTCCAATGTGTCAGGAAATTTTAGCTGCCTTGGAAGATGCAGAAAAAAATGAGGAAGTTAAATTCATTATTCTATCAGCAGAAGGGAAAATCTTTTCAGTTGGTGGAGATTTGAGCGAAATGAAACGCGCAGTCGATGCGGATGACATCGAGTCTCTTGTTTTAATTGCTGAATTAGTTAATACGATTTCTAAGAAAATTAAGCAATTACCAAAACCGGTTATTATGGTGGCAGATGGAGCAGTCGCAGGAGCGGCGGCCAACATTGCAGTAGCTGTTGATTTTTGTATTATTAGTGATCGTACTAAATTTATCCAAGCCTTTGTTGGGGTTGGTTTAGCACCAGATGCGGGTGGGTTATTCTTGTTAGGGAAGCCATTGGCATGTCTCCGGGCTACTCATTTAGTAATGACGGGTGAAGCCTTGACTGCTGAAAAGGCATTTGATTATGGCCTAGCTTATCGTGTTTGTGAATCTGAAAGACTCGATAAAACAGTTGAGCAATTGCTTAAAAAATTAAGAAGAGGATCTTCAAATTCTTATGCTGCCATGAAAGAAATGGTTTGGGAAGCATTCTTGAAAGAATGGGACCAATATGCGGGTCTTGAATTGGATTTGCAAAAGAAACTAGCATTTACAGAAGATTTCAAGGAAGGGGTTATTGCCTACTCTGAGAAACGTCGGCCACAATTTAAAGGAAAATAAATTTGTAATTTTTCTATGTTTTGTGAAAAAATGCTTGCAAATTATTTTCATTTTTGATAAAATTTGACTATCAAAGTAAAATTAGGAGGTGGAGTTTTGAATTACCAATTAGTTAACGACTATTTAACATCCATCTTTAATAATGTTTTGGTTATTGAGGAGTCGAGCTTAAGAGCAAGTCGATTCAAAGACGTTTCTATTAAAGAAATGCATACGATCGATGTGATTGGTTCGACACCGAATGCAACCCCGAGTGATATTTCACGGGAGTTGATGGTGACTTTGGGGACTGTCACGACAAGTTTGAATAATCTTGAGCGCAAAGGGTATATCGAAAGAAGAAGATCGGAAGTTGATCGCCGGGTTGTACACTTGAGTTTAACGAAGAACGGTCGTCTACTTTATCGTCTTCATCAGCAATTCCATAAACGGATGGTCAACCAGATTATTGGAGATATGAGTCCCGAAGAGAAGAAAGTGATGCAAAAAGGATTGCAAAATCTGTATCGTTTCTTGGAGGAAATTAAATAATGGTCTTTGCTAAAATTAGTCAAGTTGCTCATTATGCACCTGACCAAGTCGTATCAAATGATGATTTGGCTGAGATCATGGATACAAGTGATGAATGGATCAGTAGTCGGACAGGTATCCTTCGGCGTCACATTTCAAAAGATGAGACGACAAGTGATCTAGCAACAGTTGTTGCACAAAGATTATTAGCAAAAGCAAACTTAGATGCTGAGGAAATTGATTTCATCGTTGTTGCTTCGATTACACCAGATAGCTTAATGCCATCAACTGCAGCCCGAGTACAAGCTAATATTGGAGCTTCTCGAGCTTTTGCATTTGATCTGACTGCAGCATGTAGCGGATTTGTATTTGCATTAGCCACTGCTGAAAAATACATTTCTTCAGGGATGTACCAGCGAGGGATTGTGATCGGTAGTGAGACGCTTTCAAAAGTATTAGACTGGTCAGATCGCTCTACTTCCAGTACTTTTTGGAGATGGAGCTGGCGGTGTCTTGCTTAGAAGCGAGCGATCAAAAATCGTTTTTATGCTGAAAGTCTTTTTACGGATGGTAGCCGTGGTTCTAGTCTTGAATCTTGCTATTTGGGTCTGTCTTCTCCTTATTCAGAGGAAGTTACCGATCGAAGATATCTGACGATGGATGGGCGGGCAGTTTTTGATTTTGCTATTCGTGATGTCACGAAAAGCATTCAAAAGATTATAGCAGACGCCTCTATGGAAGCAGAAGAGATTGACTATTTTCTTTTACATCAGGCGAATGACCGAATGTTAGATAAGATGTCAAAAAAACTGGGTGTCTCTAGAGAGAAGATCCCAGCAAATATGATGGAATATGGGAACACTAGTGCTGCTAGTATCCCCATTCTATTATCGGAGTGTGTCGAGAATCATCGAATCAAGATGGATGGAAGTCAAAAAATTCTTCTGACAGGATTCGGTGGAGGTTTGACATGGGGCACACTTCTTGTTACAATCTAGTTAAACATGTGGAAACACATTTTAAAAATTTATATATTTTTTTTAAGGAGGCCTGTCATGGCAGTATTTGAAAAAGTACAAGAAATTATCGTTGAAGAACTTGGTAAAGAACCATCAGAAGTAACTCTTGAATCTACATTCGAAGATTTAGAAGCTGATTCATTGGATTTGTTCCAAGTGATCTCTGAAATTGAAGATGCTTTTGACATCCAAATCGACACTGAAGAAGGATTGTCTACAGTTGGTGACCTTGTCGCTTACGTAGAAGAAAAAACAAAATAATGATAGATGAGAGTATCGAAAGATATTCTCTCTTGTTTAGGTAATAGTTTGAGGCTCAAAGAAACAATCTTTTAAACTCAAACTATTACTTAAGCGAAAAAAGAGGTAGGTATAATGCAAACACGAATTACTGAACTATTGAATATTAAATATCCAATCTTCCAAGGTGGGATGGCATGGGTCGCTGATGGTGACTTGGCTGGAGCAGTATCAAACGCCGGTGGTCTTGGAATCATTGGTGGCGGGAACGCTCCAAAAGAAGTTGTAAAGGCTAACATTGATAAAGTGAAGTCTATTACAGATAAACCTTTTGGTGTAAATATCATGCTTTTGTCCCCATTCGCGGATGACATTGTTGACCTGGTGATTGAAGAAGGTGTAAAAGTTGTTACAACTGGTGCTGGAAATCCTGGGAAATACATGGATCGTTTCCATGAAGCAGGGATCACTGTCATTCCAGTTGTTCCATCTGTTGCCCTTGCAAAACGGATGGAAAAATTGGGTGCCGATGCGGTGATTGCAGAAGGCATGGAAGCTGGAGGTCACATTGGTAAATTGACGACCATGACCTTGGTTCGTCAAGTGGTTGAAGCTGTTTCTATTCCAGTAATTGGTGCTGGAGGTGTCGCTGATGGTTCCGGTCGCTGCAGCTGTCTTTATGTTAGGCGCTGAAGCTGTTCAGGTGGGAACTCGTTTCGTGGTTTGCTAAAGAATCTAATGCTCACCAAAACTTTAAGAATAAAATCTTGAAAGCAAAAGATATTGATACGGTAGTTTCAGCATCTGTTGTTGGACACCCTGTTCGTGCGATCAAAAATAAATTGGCTTCTGCCTATAACCAAGCTGAAAAAGATTTCTTGGCAGGTAAGAAGACTCAAGAAGAAATTGAAGAATTAGGAGCAGGAGCCCTTCGCAATGCTGTTGTTGATGGAGATGTTGACAATGGTTCTGTAATGGCGGGTCAAATTGCTGGACTTGTCAGCAAGGAAGAAACTTGTGCTGAAATTCTAGAAGATATCTATTCTGGTGCAGCCAAGGTGATTCAAAGAGAGGCTGCTCGTTGGGCAGATGTAAACGTCTAAAAACGTCGAAAGGATTAGGATAGTGACAAAACGTGCGTTCTTATTTGCTGGTCAAGGGGCTCAGAAATTGGGCATGGCGAGCGATTTGTATGCGGCTTATCCCGTTGTTAAAGAGACATTTGATACGGCTAGTCGTATTCTAGGTTATGATTTGCGTGAATTGATTGATTCTAACGAAGAAAAACTGAATCAGACACGCTATACTCAACCAGCTATTTTGACAACGTCAGTAGCCATTTATCGTCTCTTAGTAGAAAATGGTATCACTCCTGATATTGTTGCCGGCCTCTCTTTGGGGGAATATTCTGCCTTAGTTGCGGCTGGAGCTCTTTCGTTTGAAGATGCAGTAGCTTTGGTTGCGAAACGTGGTGAATTCATGGAAACAGCAGCTCCTGCTGGAAGTGGGAAAATGGTTGCTGTTATGAATACAGATCCAAGTTTGATCGAAGAGATTTGTCAACAAGCATCTGAAAAGGGTGTAGTAACACCAGCTAACTACAATACGCCAGCACAAATTGTGATTGGTGGTGAGGTTGCGGCTGTGGACTATGCTGTGGAACTATTGCAGGAAGCAGGTGCCAAACGCTTGATCCCTTTGAATGTGTCAGGTCCATTCCACACAGCCTTACTGGAATCTGCTAGTCAAAAATTGGCGACTGAACTAGAAAAAGTATCATTTAATGATTTTGATCTTCCTTTAGTTGGGAATACAGAAGCTACGATCATGAAGTCGGAAGATGTGAAAGCACTGTTGGCCCGTCAAGTAAAAGAACCGGTTCGTTTCTATGATTCAATTGCTACGATTCAAGACTTTGGTGTAGATGAAGTCATCGAGATCGGACCTGGAAAAGTCTTGTCAGGATTCTTGAAGAAAATTGATAAAACTCTTCCAACTCATAACGTCGAAGATCAGGCTAGTCTAGATGCACTTCTGAATGCTTAAAACGAGGTAAAGATGGAACTTAAATATAAAAATGTTTTTGTAACAGGTTCAACACGCGGAATTGGATTGGCTGTGGCTCATAAATTTGCGAGTCTCGGTGCCAATGTTGTCCTAAATGGACGTTCTGAAATTTCTGAGGACTTGCTTGCGCAGTTTGCTGACTATGGTGTGACTGTTGTTGGTATTTCTGGGGATATTTCTAATGGCGAAGATGCGCAACGTATGGTAGCTGAAGCAATTGAAAAGCTTGGAAGTGTTGATGTTTTGGTCAATAACGCTGGCATTACAAACGACAAGTTGATGTTGAAAATGACTGAAGAAGATTTTGAACGGGTCTTGAAAATCAACTTGACCGGTGCCTTCAATATGACTCAAGCTGTCTTAAAACCTATGTCTAAAGCTCGCCAAGGTGCCATTATCAACATGTCCTCTGTAGTAGGTCTTATGGGGAATATCGGTCAAGCAAACTATGCGGCTTCAAAGGCCGGTTTGATTGGGTTTACCAAATCAGTTGCGCGTGAAGTTGCAGCCCGTGGCGTTCGTGTGAATGCCATTGCACCTGGTTTCATTGAATCAGATATGACTGATGCTATTCCAGAGAAAATGAAAGATGCCATGCTAGCTCAAGTGCCAATGAAACGAATTGGTCAAGCTGAAGAAGTGGCAGAAGTTGCGGCTTTCTTGGCAGGTCAAGAATATTTAACTGGTCAAACAATTGCCATTGATGGCGGCATGACTATGCAATAATGAATGCTTACTGATCGAAAATCACTTACTTAAATATCCATCCGACAAAAGGAGAATATATATGTCTACAAATCGTGTTGTTGTTACAGGTTACGGTGTAACCTCACCAATCGGAAATACACCAGAGGAGTTCTGGAATAGCCTTCATGAAGGAAAAATTGGAATCAAGCCCATTACGAAATTTGATGCTTCTGAAATTCCAGTCTTTAATGCTGGTGAAATTCAAGATTTCCCATTCGATAAATATTTTGTGAAAAAAGATCAAAATCGTATGGATACTTACTCATTGTATGCAATCTATGCTGCGATGGAAGCTATGGAAAATTCAGGCTTGAATATGGAAGAAGAAGACCGCGATCGTGTAGGTGTGATTGTATCATCTGGTATCGGTGGTTTGCAAGAATTGGAAGATCAAATTATCCGGATGCATGAACGTGGGATGAAGAGAATCCAACCAATGTTTATTCCAAAAGCTCTTTCAAACATGGGTGCTGGAAACATCGCACTTAAGATTGGGGCTCAAGGGGTATGTAAATCCGTGACAACAGCTTGTGCTTCTGCCAATGATGCCATTGGTGAAGCATTCCGTGAAATTAAATTTGGTATGCATGATGTTGTTTTGGCAGGTGGTGCTGAAGCTTCGATTACTAAGATTGGTATCGGTGGTTTCAATGCCCTTACGGCCCTTTCAACAACGGAAGACCCAGAACCGTTCCTCGGTTCACATTTGACAAAGACCGTAATGGTTTGTGATGAAGGGGGAAAGGCGGGGCGTCTCTTAGTCTCGAAAGTTTGAACGCGCCCAGAAACGTGGTGCTATGCTTAGCTGCTTGACGCTGAGATTGTTGGTTCACGGCGCAAACTGTGATGCTTACCATATGACAACACCGACACCAGATGGTTCAGGTGCGGCCAAAGCAATTAAATTGGCGATCAATGAAGCTGGTATCAAGCGCTGAGGACGTCGATTATGTCAACCTCGCACGATGGCACCTCTACACCTGCTAATGAAGAGGTGAAAGTGTGAGCTATCGTTTCTGTACTTGGTAAAGAAGTTTCCTGTATCATCCACTGAATCATTTACCGGATACATTGCTTGGTGCCGCTGGTGCGGTTGAGGCGATTGCTACCATCGAAGCGATTCGTCACAGCTTTGTACCAAAAACGGCTGGTACCAAAGGATTGTCTGACTATATCGAAGCAAACGTTGTTTATGGTGAAGGTCAAGAAGCGGAGTGTTCAAAGTACGCTATCTCAAATACCTTTGGTTTTGGAGGACACAATGCTGTTCTGGCCTTTAAACGTTGGGAGGGTTAATTCATGAATACTTCTGAAATCAAAGATTTGTTGGCTCAGAATTGATGCGTCCAGCTTTTGCGTGAATTCTCATATAAAATAATGGCGAAAAGGGGAATTAGAATTTAGGAAGTACAAAAACCAAACGAGTTCAGTTGCGGCTACACCGGTTGTCTCCTGCAGTTGAAGTGGTAGCAGCTCTCCTCAAACTCCTGTAGTAGCCCCTGTTGTTGAAGCACCAGCAACTCCAGCTGTAGCGGCTGAACCAGTTGCTGCTCCAGCTCAGGCTGCAGAAAGGTGATGTGGTTGAAAGTCCATTGGTTGGGGTGGCTTACTTGTCGCCAGCACCGGATAAACCAGCCTTTGTATCTGTAGGAGACAAAGTTACTAAGGGTCAAACACTCTTGATTATCGAAGCCATGAAGTGATGAATGAAGTCCCAGCACTAAAAGATGGGGTGGTCACTGAAATTTTGGTAACGAATGAAGAAATGGTTGAATTTGGAAAAGGATTGGTTCGAATCAAATGACAATTGATATTAATGCTATTCGTGAGGCTTTGCCGCATCGTTACCCAATGCTTTTGGTGGATCGCGTTATAGAAACAAGCGAAGATACGATTGTTGCCATTAAAAACGTGACAATTAATGAACCATTTTTTAATGGACATTTTCCACAATATCCTGTTATGCCAGGTGTTCTCATCATGGAAGCTTTGGCACAAACAGCAGGTGTATTAGAGTTGTCAAAACCTGAAAATAAAGGGAAATTAGTCTTTTATGCAGGGATGGACAAGGTGAAGTTTTAAAACAAGTCGTTCCAGGAGATCAACTTGGTGATGACCAGCTACTTTTGTCAAACGTCGTGGAACCATTGCTGTTGTTGAAGCGAAAGCAGAGGTAGACGGTAAGCTTGCAGCTTCAGGAACACTTACTTTTGCAATTGGAAATTAAGAAAGGCCTATCTATGTTTCGTAAGATCTTAATCGCCAATCGTGGTGAGATTGCAGTGCGCATTATTCGTGCGGCTCGTGAACTTGGCATCGAGACGGTTGCGGTGTATTCTACTGCTGATAAAGAACCTTGCATACCTTACTAGCGGATGAAGCGGTCTGTATTGGACCTGCTAAATCAACAGAATCTTATTTGAATATGAGCGCTGTCTTGTCTGCGGCTGTTTTAACAGGAGCAGAAGCTATCCACCCTGGTTTTGGATTTTTAAGTGAAAACTCAAAATTTGCGACCATGTGTGAGGAAGTGGGCATTAAATTTATTGGTCCTTCTGCTAAAGTCATGGATTTGATGGGGGATAAGATTAATGCTCGTAAACAGATGATCAAAGCAGGAGTGCCTGTTATTCCTGGATCAGATGGTGAAGTGTATACTGCTGAAGAAGCCCTCGAGATTGCAGAACGTATTGGTTACCCTGTGATGTTGAAAGCATCTGCAGGAGGCGGTGGTAAGGGAATTCGGAAGGTTGAAAAACCAGAAGATTTGGTTGCTGCTTTTGAATCTGCTTCCTCAGAAGCTCAAGCTGCTTTTGGGAATGGTGCCATGTATATCGGAGCGGGTGATTTATCCGGCACGCCACATTGAAGTACAGATTTTAGCGGATCAGCATGGACATGTCATTCACTTAGGTGAACGCGATTGCTCTCTTCAACGGAACAATCAAAAAGTTCTAGAAGAATCCCCTTCAATTGCTATCGGAAAAACTCTTCGTAATCAAATTGGTTCTGCTGCTGTTCGGGCTGCTGAATCAGTTGGGTATGAGAATGCTGGAACGATTGAATTCTTGTATGATGAAGGCAAGGATGAGTTCTACTTTATGGAAATGAATACCCGTGTGCAAGTGGAGCATCCTGTCACAGAATTTGTAACAGGAGTTGATATCGTTAAGGAACAGATTAAAATCGCAGCTGGCCAAGAATTATCCGTTACTCAAGAGGATATTGTCATTAAAGGCCATGCGATTGAATGCCGGATCAATGCGGAAAATCCTTCCTTCAACTTTGCACCAAGCCCAGGTAAGATCACTAATCTCTATCTTCCAAGTGGTGGGGTTGGCTTGCGTGTGGATTCTGCTGTGTATCCTGGTTATACGATTCCGCCATACTATGATAGTATGATTGCCAAGATCATTGTTCATGGTGAAAATCGCTTTGATGCACTGATGAAAATGCAGCGTGCTCTTTATGAGTTGGAAATCGATGGTGTCACCACCAATAGCAGTTTCCAGTTGGATTTGATTTCAGATTCACATGTGATCGCTGGTGATTATGACACTGCATTTTTGATGGAACAATTCCTTCCAAATTATAATAAGGAATGATGAAAAAGCCTGGACTTGTGAGGGAAGTATGAACATCATCTTCACAGTTTCAGGCTTTTATAGTAATGCTTCAGATACTGTAGCATATTATAAGGAGTAAGTAATGGCATTATTTTCTAAAAAAGATAAATATATTCGGATCAATCCGAATAGGTCAGCCTGGAAGGAGCCTCAGCCAAAACCTGAAGTTCCTGATGAACTATTTTCACAATGCCCAGGTTGTAAACATACCATTTACCAAAAGGATTTAGGTAGTGAGCGGGTATGCCCGAATTGTGGCTATACCTTCCGTATTTCTGCTAAAGAACGCTTGGCGTTGACAGTGGATCCAGCTAGCTTTGAAGAAATGTTTACAGGAATCGAAACGACAGATCCTTTGAATTTCCCAAATTATAAGAAGAAATTAGCAGCAGTGCGGGAAATGACAGGACTGGATGAAGCTGTCCTGACTGGAACTGCCTTGCATTAAGAGGTCAAAAAGTTGCGCTTGGGATCATGGATTCCAACTTTATCATGGCTTCAAATGGGTTCTGTAGTAGGCGAAAAAATTACTCGTTTATTTGAATTTGCGACAAAAGAAAATTGCCAGTTGTTCTTTTTACCGCTTCCGGTGGTGCTCGGATGCAAGAAGGAATTGTGAGTTTGATGCAAATGGCAAAAATTTCTGCGGCTGTTCAACGCCATTCCAAAGAAAAATTATTCTATTTGACGGTGTTGACAGATCCGACAACTGGTGGGGTGACAGCCTCATTTGCTATGGAAGGTGATATTATCATGGCAGAGAGTCAAGCCTTGGTCGGGTTTGCTGGTCGACGCGTGATCGAATCAACTGTGCGTGAAAAATTGCCAGATGATTTCCAAAAAGCAGAATTTCTACAAGAACATGGATTTGTAGACTTGATCGTGGAGAGAAGTCAAATCCGGAGCGACAGTTGGACAATTATTAGCCCTTCATGGAGGTAAACATGAGTAAATAACACAGATTATTAAAGAGGCACGTGACCAAGGAAGATTGACTGCGCTTGATTTTGCTCAAGGAATCTTTGATGATTTTATCGAATTACATGGAGATCGAAACTTCCGTGATGATGGTGCGGTGATTGGTGGGATTGGACGCTTAGGCGATCAAACGGTTACAGTCGTTGGAATCCAAAAAGGAAAAAAATCTTCAGGTATAATCTAAAACGTAATTTTGGGCAACCACATCCAGAAGGCTATCGAAAAGCTTTGCGCCTCATGAAGCAAGCGGAGAAATTTGGTCGTCCAGTTGTGACCTTTATCAATACAGCGGGTGCTTATCCTGGTGTTGGTGCTGAAGAACGAGGACAAGGGGAAGCCATTGCCCGTAACCTCATGGAAATGAGTGATTTAAAAGTTCCGATTATCGCGATTATCATCGGAGAAGGTGGCTCTGGTGGTGCCTTGGCTCTTGCTGTAGCAGATAAGGTCTGGATGCTTGAGAACTCCATCTATGCGGTCTTGAGTCCAGAAGGTTTTGCCTCTATTCTTTGGAAAGATGGAAGTCGTGCCATGGAAGCAGCAGAGTTGATGAAGATTACTTCTCACGAATTGTTAAATATGGAAATTGTCGATAAGGTGATTCCCGAGCATGGATTTTCAAATGGAGAACTACTGGCTCAAGTGAAGAAGGAATTACAGGAAGAGTTAAAGGTTTTACAAGCCTTACCTCTCGAAGAGCTTCTGGAGCAACGCTACCAACGTTTTCGTAAATATTAAAAAACTGAGCTTGCAATTTGCAAGTCTCAGTTTTTTTAAACTTTATCGGCGTGCGATGACTTCAGCGCCACCCATATATGGACGAAGAACTTCAGGAATGGTTACAGAACCATCTTCGTTTTGATAGTTTTCAAGAATAGCAGCGACGGTACGTCCAACAGCTAACCCTGAACCGTTCAAAGTGTGAAGAAGTTTGACTTTACCATCTGCTTCGTCACGGTAGCGGATTTGCTTGCACGACGAGCTTGGAAATCTTCTGTATTGGAACAGCTTGAGATTTCACGGTAGGTATTTTGTGCTGGGATCCATACTTCTAAGTCGTAAGTCTTAGCAGATGAGAAGCCCATGTCTCCTGTTGAGAGAGCTACTACGGTATGGAAGATTCAGTTTTTGAAGGATATTTTCAGCATTGACAACCATTTTTTCCAATTCATCATATGATTCTTCTGGTTTAGCAAACTTCACCATTTCAACCTTATGGAATTGGTGCAAACGGATCAAGCCACGAGTATCACGACCAGCTGAACCAGCTTCTGAACGGAAAGATGGACTCATAGCGGTGAAGTAGATTGGAAGGTCTTTCCCATCAAGAATTTCATCGCGGTAGTAGTTCGTCAAAGGAACTTCGGCTGTTGGAATGAGGACATAATTGGTATCGCTAAGTTCAAAAGTGTCTTCCTTGAATTTTGGATACTGACCAAGTACCAAACGTAGAATCATGGTTGACCATGTAAGGAGGGATGACTTCAGTGTAGCCTTCCTTGCCATGTTCGTCCAACATGAAGTTGTAGATAGCGCGTTCTAAGCGAGCTCCAAGTCCTTTGTAGAAGAGGAAACGAGCACCAGTGACTTTAGCCCCGCGTTCCCAGTCAAGGATATCAAGGTCTTCTCCTAAATCCCAGTGAGCTTTTGGTTCAAAGCCAAATTCGCGCGGTGTTCCCCAACGGCGAACCTCAACGTTGTCATCCTCATCTGCTCCAACAGGGACACTATCAGCAGGGATGTTTGGAAGGGTAGTAGTGAATTCAGTTAATTTGGCATCGATTTCAGCCAATTCTGTATCCAATGCTTTGACCTCTGCAGAGAGAGTTTGCATGGCAGCAATCTTATCATCTGCATTTTCCTTGTTGCGTTTAGCTTGTGCGATTTCAGCAGATACGGTGTTGCGCTCTGCTTTGAGATTTTCTACTTTGACTAAGATGTCTCGACGTTTGGCATCGATTTCTTTCATTTCATTCAAAATAGCCGCATCTACTCCACGTGTTGCCAATTTTTTTGCAACTGCATCAAAGTCTGTACGAATCCGTTTAATATCCAACATAGCTTCTCCTTTAACAAAAAACACACCTGTTACAGTGTTGGAGTGGCAGAGCCACGGTTCCATCCAACTTCACAGGTGTGCACTTGATTCGATATTGTATTTTAAAGAAACGGTAGAATTTCAATTAAGATTTCTATCTGCTCGCATAGCAACCGCAGACTTTCTGAAAGAGACTCTTAACTTACTTATCCGTTTGCGTCTATTATACAAGAAAAGATTCTATTTTGCAAATAGATTTTTAATTTTAGCCGTGATGATTTGGATCAACGTAGGAAGTTTGACAATTTTATCATTTCCTAGATGTTCCCGAGCAATCTTTAAAATTTTTCCAGAGTCTTTTGAAGCAAAGAGAAATTTTGATTCTCTGG
This sequence comes from Streptococcus sp., assembly GCA_047241705.1. GTDB lineage: Bacteria > Bacillota > Bacilli > Lactobacillales > Streptococcaceae > Streptococcus. Next base: position 173,852 of record JBKTJB010000001.1, on the reverse strand, counting down.
TATAGATTTCAAACTGGCGGCTAATTTTACGTCGGATACATTGGCTCCGATTCGCTCGATTTCTTGCCAGGAATTTGGATGTAGTCTTCTACATTTGCATCCGCATAAAATTCAAAAGCGGCATTCCCGACTAGGATTTTTCCAACCTTTCCCCCCACTCCAAGGTAAGAAACCCCTGTAGTATGGAATTCAACGGTTTTATTCAATGATTGAGCCATGAGATCCTCCTGTATTGCTGTTCACTCCATTATATCATAATAAAAAGAAGGCCGAAACCTTCTTTTTAGTTGATCTTTGCTTACATCAAGCCAGCAACGTGTGCTAGTACACCGATTACAAAGAGAGCGATGATGATGGTGATTGGAGATACTTTTTTCTTCAACAACCACATACAAGCAAAAGTAAGAAGCAATCCCATCAAACCAGGAATCAATGAATCCAAGTTTTGTTGGAAAGTTGTAACTTTTTCAGGTGTTTGAGATAGGCCTGAACCAACTTGAGCGAAGGCTTCTTGGATACCCTTGTATCCTTCAGGAAGTTTATCCCAGTGGATATAAGCTTTATCGGCTAATTTGACAGAAGAAACATTGAAGACGAATTTAATAGATACCCAACGTTCTACCAAAACAGCGAGGATGAACATCCCAAGGATAGAAGCCCCTTTAGTGATGTCTTGCAAGATCCCACCAGACATATCTTTGGTAATTTCGGAACCTGCTTTGTAACCAAGTTCTTGCGTGTACCACAAGAAGGCCATACGAATCGCATTCCATGCGATAAAGAAGATGAGTGGGCCAAGGATGTTACCAGACCCAGCAAGTGATGCACCCAGAGCCCCAAGAATTGGACGTACTGTAAACCAGAAGACTGGATCTCCGATACCCGCCAAAGGACCCATCATACCAATTTTAACCCCTTGGATAGCAGCATCGTCAATAGCGGCACCGTTTGCTCGTTCTTCTTCAAGAGCTAAGCGTTACTCGATGAATAGGAGCGGCAACGTATGGGTGAGTGTTAAAGAATTCCATGTGACGCTTCAAGAGCAGCCGCTTGGTCTTCTTTCTTTGTGTAGAGTTTTTTGATAGCTGGGATCAATGAGTATGCCCAACCCAAGTTTTGCATCCGTTCATAGTTCCAAGAACCTTGCAAGAAGGTTGAACGCCACCAAACTTTTTGACGATCTGATTTAGATAATTGTAATTTTTCAGTCATGATAGTGTCACACCTTTCTTAATAGTCTTCGAGAATGTCGCCAATTGGATCGTTAGAAGTAGCGGCACCGCCACCTCCATTGACCGCCTTTCTTAGAAAGAGTAAGGTAGATCAAGGCAAGGGCAACGCCAATTGCTCCAAGAGCGATCAAAGTTAATTGGCTAACAGCTGCAAGAGCAAAACCGATGGCAAAGAATGGCCATACTTCACGGCTTGCCATCATGTTGATAACCATGGCATAACCAACGGCTACAACCATACCACCACCGATTTGCATTCCATCAGAGAGCCATTTTGGCATTTGTTCAAGAGCAGTTTTGACAGTTTCAGCAGGAATCATCAACAAGAGGGCTGCAGGAATGGCGATACGAAGACCTTGAAGAAGAAGGGCCACAAAGTGAGCGCGTTCTACACCTTTGATATCCCCTTTTCTAGCAGCAGCGTCGGCAGTGTGAACCAAACCAACGGAAAGGGTACGGACGATCATGGTCAAGAAAAGACCAGCAACTGCAAGTGGAATAGCGACACTTTGAGGCGACAGCGATTCCTTTTGTACTGAAGTCTCCCCCAAGTACCATGATGATGGCAGCAGCGACAGATGCAAGGGCAGCATCGGGTGCAACTGCGGCACCAATGTTTGCCCAGCCAAGTGCAATAAATTGAAGTGAACCACCAAGCATAATGCCAGCAGTCAAGTTACCTGTTACCAAACCGATTAAGGTACAAGCAACAAGGGGTTGGTGGAATTGGAATTGGTCAAGGATACCTTCAAGACCTGCTAAGAAGGCAACAACGACCACTAATACCATAGAAATAATAGACATGTTTAAAATCCTTTCGTAAGTAATCGATTATTGAACGTTAGCTTTGTTAATTAAGTCAAACAAATCTTTCTTAGAGTCATTTGGCACTTTACGGACGTCAAATTCAACTCCAAGATCACGCATTTTTTCAAATGTAGCCACGTCATCTTTATCCATTGACAACACATTGTTAACCATGGTTTTACCAGTTGAGTGGGCCATTGAACCAACGTTCAAGGTTTTAATCGGAACACCACCTTCGATGGCGCGAAGAGCATCTTGAGGTGTTTCAAATAAGATCAAAGCATGGGTATTTCCAAAACGTGGATCTTTTGCAACGTCGATCAATTTTTGAATTGGGACAACGTTTGCTTTCACACCATTCGGTGCCGCTTGTTTGATCAATTCCTTACGGAGTTCATCTTTAGCAACAGAATCTGAAGCAACAATGATCCGATCGGCTTTTGAATCAGGTGTCCAAGCAGTTGCGACTTGTCCATGAAGAAGACGTGTATCTAAGCGGGCAAGGTTAATCTTGAGTTTTCCATCTCCGATAACCGTTCCTTCTGGAATAGCAGCTTGGGCTACAGGAGCAGCAGCGGCTGTACTAGCTTCTTCAACAGGATTCAATTCTTCTGGAAGGGCTTTGACACCGTCTTTTGCTTCCTTGATGATGTTTGCAGCGACTTGATCAACGCCGGCATTTGCATCCATCAAACGTTCTGTATAAGCTTGAATCAACATCGGAAGGTTCAATCCTGTGATGATCGCAAATTTACGATCTGGATTTTCTCCCATGACGCGACTTGCTTGGTTAAATGGAGAACCACTCCAAAGGTCAGCCAAAACCAAGACTTCATCTTCTGCATCAAATGCGGCAACAGCTGCATTAAATTTAGCATAGAGATCATCCGGGCCTTCACTTGGCATGAACGTAACCACTTGAACTTTCTCTTGATCCCCAAAGATCATCGAGCCGGATTGGTGGATTCCAGCTGCAAATTCACCGTGGCTAGCAATAATGATACCAATACTCATTATTGACATTCCTCCTTATAAAATTTGTTTGACTTTCAGTTTAAGAAAACTTTAAGCTACTTTATTATAAATCGTTTCCACACTTAAGTCAATTTTTCTATCAAAATCTCGATGTAAAAACATTGATTTATTATATTAAATCATCGTTAGAATAGAAAAGAATGCTCTTGAATGAATTTTGTTTATTACTTGTTGATGGCTAAAATCAAAGTAATAGATATGTGTTTTATAGGATTTTTGTTCTCAATGAAAAGATTCCGAGAATCAAACGATATTCTCGAAAACAAAAAATAAATATATAACAAATTGTATATGAGAGTGATTGAGAGCACTCAAAAAGACTAGCCCAGTTGGGCTAGTCCTGTAGGTTCAGTTGTTTAGTTTGTAAAGTCAAGTACCATACGTCCTTGAATGGTTCCAGCTTCCATTTCGTCAAAGACTTTGACTGCATCTTCTACTGGACGTTTTTGAACGACAGGGACTACCAAGCCTTCTGCACCAAATTGGAAGGCTTCTTCCAAGTCTTTACGAGTTCCTACAAGAGAACCAATGACTTGGATACCATCTAATACAGTTTTCACAATGCTGAGGTCCATCATTTCAGAAGGAAGACCAACTGCAACCACGCGGCCGCCTGCACGAACAGAATCTACTGCTTGGTTGAAAGCTACTTTAGAAACAGCTGTTACGACAGCAGAGTGAGCTCCACCATTTGTTTTTCTTTAATCAATCCTGGGACATCTTCAACTTCGCGACCGTTGATGACAAAGTCTGCACCAACTTCTTTCGCCAATTCTAGTTTATCATTGTTGATATCGACAGCGATGACATGTGCGTTGAAGACTTTCTTAGCATATTGAACAGCCAAGTTTCCTAGTCCACCAGCTCCATAGATAACAATCCATTGTCCTGGTTCAGCTTTGGCTTCTTTGATGGCTTTGTAAGTGGTAACACCTGCACACGTAATAGAAGATGCTTGGGCTGGATCTAATCCTTCAGGTACTTTCACTGCGTAATCTGCAGTAACGATACATTGTTCAGCCATCCCTCCATCAACAGAGTAACCAGCATTTTTTACAGTACGGCAAAGAGTTTCACGACCAGTTGTACAGTATTCACAAGTTCCACATCCCTCGAAGAACCATGCGACACTGACACGATCCCCAACTTTTAGGCTCTTGACATCTGGAGCAACTTCTTTAACAATACCGATTCCTTCGTGTCCAAGAACACGGCCTGGAACTTTACCGAAGTCTCCGTGAGCAACGTGCAAGTCAGTGTGGCAGACACCACAGTATTCGATTTGAACAAGTGCTTCCCCTGTTTCAAGTGGACGCATGTCTTTGTTTGCAACGATTTCAACACCAGTACCTTCTGGATTTACAACAACAGCTTTCATTTTGTTCCTCCTTAAGTGAACGAGAAGCGGTTTAAAATTTTTGAAAGCGCTTCTTTAATAACTATGTTAATAATATCACAAACCAGATGACGAGGCAATGAAAAAAATGGAAAAAAGGGGCGGTATTGATTAACCGATTAAGGATTTGGCGCAGAAAAAGACATGAGGGGATAACTCATGTCTGTTAGTTTTATAAGAATAATTGAATGAGTTGGCGCGCGACACCATCTTCGTTATTTGTGAAATCTGTGACGGAGTCTGCATAGGGGAGAAGGACGGAGCTAGCATTTTTCATAGCGTATCCATGACCAGCGAGAGCTAGCATGTCAGTATCGTTGTGCTCGTCTCCAAAGGCAATCAAATCCTTCTGATCCATATTGAGTTTATCCAGAAGGTAGGTCAGAGCAGAAGCTTTGGTCACATTTTTTGGATTGCATTCCAGAATATTTAAGGGACCACCCCAAGTATTGATAGACAGATTGTAGTCATAATGCCGATTCATTTCATCTGCCAGAGCATATTTGTCTTCCGCTTTCGTTTGAAAGAGGATACAGTTTGGGTCGCTCGTTACCCGCTCGGGATTGAATTGATTTTCTGGTTGGAAAGATTCAATACCGAATAATTTAGGATCTGCAACGTGCTCATTTGGATCGGTAATAAAGAATTTATTGCGGTATTCGCCTGCTATAAAGTCCGCTTGGATAGTGTCTCGGTTAGCGACCATATCTAGCAGGTATTTTTTATCTAAAGTCAAACATTGTTCATCCACCCATTTTTTCTCAGGTAGATGCGTAAGGGAGCCGTTAAAATTGATCATCGGAGTATCTAGCTCTAGTTGTTTGTAATAGGTATGTGCCATACGGTAGGGGCGGCCTGTTGTAATAATGACTTTATGGCCAAGAGCACTAATTTTTTAATCGTATCAATGGTAAAGTCGCTCAATTTGCTTTCGGAATTTAAGAGAGTGCCGTCTAGATCTAGAGCGATCATCTTTTTATGCATATTTCAGTTCCTTTCGAGAAGAATGAGACCATTATATCAGAAAAATCGGAAAAGCGCTCAAAAATCGAGAAGAGAAGTAGGATTTCTTGAAAGGCGAAAGATCTTTTGGTAAAATAGAAATAACGTTCGCAAATTGATTGGGAGCGAGAATGATGAAAAAGGAGTTTATTCTGAAATGGATAAGTTTTTTAAACTTTCAGAACATGGAACCACTGTTCGAACAGAGGTTCTTGCTGGTTTGACAACCTTTTTTGCGATGAGTTATATCCTCTTCGTAAACCCTCAAATGTTGTCACAAACAGGTATGCCAGCTCAAGGGGTCTTCCTTGCAACGATTATTGGATCCGTTGTCGGAACCTTGATGATGGCTTTTTATGCCAATTTACCTTATGCACAAGCACCTGGGATGGGCTTGAATGCCTTCTTTACCTTTACCGTTGTATTTGGTATGGGCTACTCATGGCAGGAAGCTTTGGGAATGGTCTTCGTTTGTGGTGTGATCTCATTGATTATCACATTGACAAATGTTCGGAAGATGATCATCGAATCGATTCCGACCGCTCTTCGCTCTGCTATTTCAGCTGGGATCGGGATTTTCTTGGCCTATGTTGGGATTAAGAATGCAGGATTTTGAAATTCACGATTGACCCTCATACCTATACAGTGGTTGGAGAAGGAGCAGATAAGGCGGAATGCAACGATCTCCAGCCAATGCATCTGCTGTTCCTGTGTTGGTTGATTTTAACAATCCAGCTGTTACTCTGGCTCTTGTTGATTACTACGGATTACTATTTCTTTGTTGTCAAAGGGATTAAGGGAGGGATTATCCTTTCTATCTTAGTAACGACTGTGCTTGGAATTCTCATCCACATGTTGGTTGAGTATCACTCAAATCGACTTTGTAGTAATCATCTAGGAGTTGCCTGTCATGATTTAGGCACGATCTACATTCAAGCTTGACGATCGAAAGGATTGGGACTTTGATTTCAACATGTCTCGTTTGCCTTGAGACCTTAATGGCCATCTTAGCCTTCTCCTTGACTGATATTTTTGAACAATCAGGAACTTTAATCGGTACGGGTGAAAAAGTTGGGATTGTTGCGACAAATGGGGAAAACCATCCAATCAGCGAAATTGAGATAAGGCCCCTCTATTCAGACCTATGTAGCGACTTCAGTCGGAGCTATTGCAGGAACTTCAAACGTAACGACGTATGTTCGAATCTGGGCAGCTGGTATTTCGGAGCTGGTGGACGCACTGGTTTGACAGCCTTGGTTGTAGCGATCTGTTTTGCTATTTCAAGTCTCTTTAGTCCTTTGTTGGCGATTGTACCGACCGCTGCCACAGCCCCAATTTTGATTGTTGTTGGGATCATGATGTTGAGTGGCTTGAAAAATATCCATTGGGAAGATATGTCAGAAGCAGTTCCTGCCTTCTTCACCTCTATCTTTATGGGCTTCAGCTACTCGATTACACAAGGGATCGCTGCTGGATTTATCACCTATAGCTTAGTGAAAGTGGTTAAAGGAGAAGCCAAAGAAGTGCACAGCATGATTTGGATTCTAGATGTTCTCTTTTATTTTCAAACTACTACGTTAGCATGGCCTTGAATTAAGTATCAGAAAGAGTGCCAAAAGGAATGGGAGTTACTCCCATTCACTTTTTAAATCAGATTGAGGGAATGAATGGGAGAATTTCCTGTTTTCTTTGATTACTTTGTCTCAAAAAGCAAACCGAGTCGAACAATTTCTAAAAGAAAGAGCAGATTTTTAAAAAGTTTGGTATAATAGAGAAATGATTAGTCACAATGAAACGGAGCTGATCGCTCTAGGAAAACAGCTAGGAAAACTCTTAGAAAAGCAAGACGTGATCATCTTATCAGGTGATCTAGAGCAGGAAAAACGACCTTTACCAAGGGAATTGCAAAGGGGTTAGGGATTGATCAGATGATTAAAAGCCCGACCTATACCATTGTTCGTGAATACGAAGGTCGCTTGCCTTTATACCATTTGGATGTTTACCGGATTGGGAATGATCCAGATTCTATTGATTTAGATGATTTTCTATTTGGAGATGGTGCTACCATTATTGAATGGGGAGAGCTGATTGAGCCGAGTCTCTCGGATGCTTATCTAAAAATTTTTATCCGAAAATTAGAAGATGGGCGAGAGTTAGCTTTTGAAGCTCATGGAGCGCGTGCAGAAGCTTTGCTAGCATCCTTTGAGCAGGTGGAAAAAACCGATGACTAAGGAAAGAAGTGACAGTAGAAATTCGGCAAGCTGACAGTGCAGACGCGGCTCTTGTCGTTGATTTCTTAAATCAAGTTGGGAAAGAGTCAGATTACATGACGCTAGATGAAGCTGGAATTGGCATGTCTCCAGCAGACATGGAGCAATTTCTGATGGTGCAAGAGATGGCGGAAAACCGGATTTGCCTCTTGCTATTTCTAGATCAGGAACTGGCGGCTTTGTTAAATATCACTGCGGCTTCTCAACGGTCCGTTCGGCATATTGGTGATGTCTTTATTGTGGTTCAAAAAGCTTATTGGAATCAAGGACTTGGACAGATCTTGTTGGAAGAAGGAATCGAGTGGGCGCACTCGACCGGTGTTCTTAGGAAACTAGTCTTGAATGTCCAAGTGCGCAATGAACGAGCAGTTCACCTGTATAAAAAGTTAGGTTTTGAGATCGAAGGTTGCCAAGCTCGTGGAGCTTGTTCAGCTGAAGGAGAATTCTTAGATGTTTACCTTATGGGAAACTGATGAGATTAGAGAGAGATTCTATATGGTTAAAAAATTATTTTTGATGTTTTTGAGCTTATTGACGGTAACAGTGATTGGGATCGGGGCCTATGGTCTCACCATCCTCAATCAAACAACAGGGACCCTCAGTAAGACCTATAAGGGCTTTGGGAATGAGACCAATGTCATCGCAGAAAACAAGCCGATGACCATTCTTTTGATGGGGGTTGATACAGGTAGTGGTTCTCGGGAAGATCCTTGGGCCGGAAATAGTGATACCATGATTTTGGTGACTGTTAATCCTCAAACCAAAGAAACAACCATGACTAGCTTGGAAAGAGATATCCTAACCAATATTACTTCAGATGGCGAAACAGTCCAAGCAAAATTGAATTCGGCATATGCTCAAGGTGGTGCCAAGTTAGCCATTAAAACCATTCAGGATCTCTTGAATATCCATATTGACCGTTATGTCATGATCAATATGAAGGGATTGGTTCAATTAGTGGATAAGGTTGGTGGCATTAGGTCAACAATCCATTTGACTTTGATATCTCGATCGAGGAAAATGAGCCAGAATATACGGCTAAGATTGCACCAGGACGTCAGGAGATTAATGGGGATCAAGCCCTCGTTTATTCACGAATGCGTTATCAGGACCCAGAAGGAGACTATGGACGCCAAAAACGTCAACGTGAAGTGATCAAAAAGATTGTTGAGAAAGTGTTAAGCCTCAATAGTTTGAGTCATTATAAAGGAATCATTGAGTCTGTTAGTGACAATATGCAAACCAACATTTCACTTGACAGCAACAGCCTTCTTCAATTGCTCGACTATAAAGACGCCCTTTCGACGATTCATCAGTACAGTTGAAAGGAGAAGGTACAACCTTAGCAGATGGTGGTAGCTACCAGATTGTCACTTCAAAACATATCTTAAAAATTCAAAATATCATCCGCAAATCTTTAGGGCATGAAAGAAATTAAAACACTGAAAACCAATGCTTATCTATTGGATGGAGATGAAGATTTGAAGAATGCTTCTTCTCAAAATGATACGCCAGTGGCATCATCTGAGGAAGCACCTGTTTACCAAGAGTTTAACCAACTGCCAGTTGCACCATCGACTCAGGATACGGGAGTGGTGACACTCAAAGTTCTGTCGCACCAGTAACACCAGTTGCCCCTGCAGCTACAGAGTCGAGCAGTGTCGCCTACAGGCTTGCGCCGTCAGGAATAAAGAAAAAAACGATTGAGTTTTCTCAATCGTTTTTACTAATTGATAGGATGTCTTGAATTTCTTTTAGAGAAGCTGTTGCTTGTTGACTAAATAATTTGGTCTTGTATTGGAAATCCGTTACCAATTCTTGAAGATTGGTCTTTTGGTCTTGGATAATATCGAATTGCGTTGGATTTTTGCTAGGTTATCTTGAATTCCCTTAACCAATTGGCTGGATTCAGTCACCTCTGTTTTGATTTCTTTGCGGTTTTTTACTAGGTGGTAGCTAATGCTAGCTCCTGTTGCAAACCAAAAGAGATTTTTGAGTTTCATATGGCCTCCTTTTTAACTGTTTTTGATGGTTTCTGCGAGAACTGCTAGTTGTTCAAAATTAGGCTCGTGTTCAGTAAATGAAATGCCAAGCTCATCTTGATCGGAATAGCGAGGGATAATGTGGACATAGTGTGTGAAAAACAGTTTGTCCAGAAACTTCTTCCATGTTGCTGATGATATTCATTCCCTTAGCTTGGGTAGCAGCTTCTACTTTTTTAGCAACTTTAGAAACACGTGCAAATAGTTGAGCTGTGGCGGTTTCGTCCATCTCTAAGAGGTTGCGAGCGTGTTTTTTTGGAACCACTAACGTATGACCTGGTGTAACCTGAGAGATGTCCAAAAAGGCGAGGACTTCCTCGTCCTCATAGACTTTGGAGGAAGGAATGTCGCCAGCTATAATCTTACAAAAAATACAATCGTCAACCATAAATACACCTCATTTAGACTAAATTTTGTTATAATATAAGAACATTATACCAGAAATCGGAGAAAATATGTTAGAAATCAACAAGTTGACAGGGGGCTATGTCAACATCCCTGTCCTGAAAGAGGTGAGTTTTTCAGTTCCGGATGGCCAACTGATTGGTTTGATTGGACTTAATGGAGCTGGGAAGTCAACCACGATTAATGAAATTATTGGTCTCCTGCATCCTTATGCTGGGGAAGTACGGATTGACGGCTTGAGTCTTCCAGAAGCTCCAACTGACTATCGTAAAAAAATCGGCTATATTCCAGAAACCCCTAGCCTATATGAAGAATTAACCCTGAGAGAGCATATCGAGACCGTAGCTATGGCCTATGATTTAGACATGGATCAGGTCATGGTGCGTCCATCCGGCCTTTGTTGGAACGATTCCGTTTGGCTGAAAAATTAGATTGGTTCCCAGACCCAGTTTTCAAAGGGATGAAGCAAAAGGTCATGATTATTTGTGCCTATGCAGTGGATCCGAATCTTTATATTGTCGATGAACCCTTTTTAGGATTGGATCCTGTTGCGATTGCAGATTTGATTCAGTTATTGGCAGATGAGAAAGCAAAAGGAAAATCGATTTTGATGAGTACCCACGTTCTTGATTCGGCTGAAAAGATGTGTGATGGTTTTGTGATCCTCCATAAGGGTCAGATCCGAGCACAAGGGACCTTGGACGAGCTGCGTTCAACTTTTGGGGATAAAGCAAGTCTAAATGATATCTACAGACCTTGACAGAAGAGGAAACAGCATGAAAGAGTTGATGAAAAAACGGCAAGAAACGTTTCGAACTCAATGTGTAAAATATAGCCGCTATGTTCTCAATGATCATTTCGTCCTCTTTATGCTGATTTTCATAGGATTTTTGGCGGTTCAATACAGCCAATTCTTACAAGATCTACCCAAAGATATAAGCCTGATCCGCTGGGGTCTCATGATTGGTTTGTTCTCACTCTTGGTTCCGAGTAGAACTCTATTGCGACCTACTTAGAGAAACCCGATGCTTTATTCCTTTTGGTAAAGGAAGAGGAAGTGAAACGTTATATCAAAGGGCAGGCCAAGAAGTCTTTTGTGTTTTGGTTTTTGATTCAAAGTGTTGTCCTTCTATTATTTGTGCCTCTTCTTCTGGCAACTGGGCTGGATAAACTTGCTATTGTAGCTTATATCCTTGTCTTAGGAGTGGCTAAAGGGGCTGTTTTTAGCTGGAAGGAAGCGCGCTTCTACCAGGATGGAAATTTGAATTGGAACTTAGCCATTGCTCGTGAGAATGCAAGGAAACAATTGATTCTTCGCTTCTTTGCCTTGTTTACAACGGTGAAAGGTATTACTAACAGTGTCAAAAGAAGAGCCTACTTGGATGGTTTCTTAGGGCTTCTTCCCAAAACACATGGGAATACGTGGCTTCACTTATATATGCGCTCCTTCCTACGGAATGGAGATCTTTTCTCTATGACTCTCCGACTCTTGGCTCTTTCCATTCTCGCTATCATCTTTATTCCCCAGCCCCTCGTAGTGATTGCCCTTGTAGCCTTGCTCAATTACTTGGTTATTTTTCAATTACTGGGGCTTTACAGTGCTTTTGATTACCAACCCTTGACCCTCCTTTTCCCAATGAAAAAGGGCAGTAAAAAGGCAGGGTTGAACAAAACGATTCAGCTGGTCATGGGGATGATAACGGTGATAGAAGGGGGAATTGGCCTGGTCTTTATTTCAGATAAAGTCCTGTTGTTAGGCTTATTGGCTTATACAGTTGCTTTAATCCTACTCTATCTTCCATTTAAGATGGCGCGCTTGGTTGACGAAAGTCGTTAAAATTAGTAAAATAGATTGGAAACTTTTTACGGAGGAAAAGATGGACTCGAATGAAAAAGAGCTAAGCCTCACCCCAATTCCTGGGAAGAGTGGGAAGGCCTACATGGGGACCTACCCAGATGGTGGGCGCGTTTTTGTAAAAATGAATACGACCCCAATCCTTGCGGGTCTAGCAAAAGAACAGATTGCTCCTCAATTGTTATGGAGTCGACGCTTGCCAGATGGAAATGTGATGAGTGCCCAAGAATGGTTGAATGGGGAAATTCTCACGCCAAATGGGATGTCGAAAAAACAAGTCGTCAATATTTTAACGAGATTGCACCGTTCTAGACCTTTGATGACTCAATTGAAAAAACTTGGCTATCCTGTGGAATCTCCATTAGAATTGCTCAATTCTTGGAGTAACCGGTTGCCAATTGCCCTACGTCAGAACCACTATATCCAATCAGTCGTAAAGAATTTACGTAAGACAGTGCCTGCCTTCCGGGAGGATTATGCGACGATCGTTCACGGAGATGTTCGTCATAGTAACTGGATTGAGACAGAGAGCGGCTTGATTTATCTAGTCGATTGGGACTCTGTTCGTTTGACAGACCGGATGTTGGATGTGGCGCATATCTTGAGTCACTATATCCCAGATTCTAATTGGCGCGATTGGTTAGGCTATTATGGCTACAAGTACAATCAAAAAGTATTTGATAAACTCTATTGGTTTGGTCAATACTCTTTCTTGTGCCAAATTGCTAAATACTATGAAAATAATGATTTAGAAAATGTCAATCGCGAGATCTATGCTCTGCGCAATTTCCGGTTGAAATATGGAAAGGAAATATGAGAGTTAGAAATCGCAAGGGAGCGACTGAATTATTAGAAGCGAATCCGCAATATGTGGTCCTAAATCCAGAAGATGCCAAGGGAAAGTGGCATGAAATTTTTGGGAATGACCATCCTATTCATATCGAAGTGGGCAGCGGGAAAGGGGCCTTTATTACTGGGATGGCCAAGGCCAATCCAGAGATCAACTACATCGGAATTGATATTCAAAAATCGGTCTTGAGTTATGCTTTAGATAAGGTCTTAGAAGCTGATGTTCCTAACATTAAATTGCTTTGGGTAGACGGAGATAGCTTGACCAACTATTTTGAAGATGGGGAAATTGATCAACTCTATCTGAATTTTTCAGATCCTTGGCCTAAGAAACGTCATGAGAAGCGTCGCTTGACTTACAAGACTTTCTTGGATACCTTCAAGCAAATTCTTCCAGAACATGGGGAGATTCACTTTAAAACAGATAATCGAGGTCTGTTTGAATACAGTTTGGTGAGCTTTTCACAGTATGGTATGACTTTGAAGGGAGTCTGGCTAGACCTTCATGCTAGTGATTTTGAGGGGAATGTCATGACGGAATATGAGAAAAAGTTCTCAAGTAAAGGACAGGTCATTTACCGTGTAGAAGCACAGTTTTAGCATATTCCTTGCAATCATTGGGGAATCGTGTTATAATACCTTAAATGAATAGAAAAGGAGAGGCGGGGAAATATCTTCGCCTCTTATCTATGAGGAGGTGGCAACCATCGCAACGATTGTTGACTTAGTAACAGAAGTGATTCAGCCAGCCATAAAAGAACCATTTGAATTGGTCGATGTTGAATATGGCAAAATGGGTGGTGACTACGTCTTAAGCATTTTCGTAGACAAACCAGAAGGGATCACACTGAATGATACAGCGGATTTGACAGAAATCATTAGCCCGCTATTGGATCAAATCAAACCAGATCCATTTCCAGAACAGTACTTTTTAGAAGTTACCAGTCCTGGCTTGGAGAGACCTTTGAAAACCAAGGAAGCACTCGAGGGAGCTGTTGGCAAGTATGTCAATATCAGCTTGTATAAGGCTGTTGAAAAGCAAAAGGTCTTTGAGGGGAACTTGGTAGGTTTTGAAGAGGATGTTTTGACCATTGAGTATATGGATAAAACACGAAAGAAAACTGTAGAAATTCCTTATAACCTTGTGTCCAAAGCAAGGTTGGCTGTAAAATTGTAACAGAATGAAAGAAAGGATGCCTTTATAGTAGAGGCAAGAAAAACATGAGTAAAGAAATGCTAGAAGCCTTCCGCATTTTGGAAGAAGACAAAGGGATCAAAAAAGAAGATATCATCGAAGCCGTCACAGAATCATTGCGTTCAGCTTATCGCCGTCGTTATGGACAATCAGAAAGTGCAGCGATTGAATTCAATGAAAAAACTGGAGATTTCCGTGTTTATACGGTTCGTGAAGTGGTGGATGAAGTCTTTGATAGCCGTTTAGAAATCAGCTTGAAGGATGCCTTGGCCATTAGCTCTGCTTATGAGTTGGGGGATAAGATCAAGTTTGAAGAAGCACCAGCTGAATTTGGTCGTGTAGCAGCTCAATCTGCCAAACAAACGATCATGGAAAAAATGCGTAAGCAAACGCGCACCATCACCTATAACACTTATAAAGAACATGAAAATGAAATCATGAGTGGAACGGTGGAGCGCTTTGACAATCGATTTATCTATGTCAATCTTGGTTCGATCGAAGCACAATTGTCTAAGCAAGACCAAATTCCAGGAGAAGTGTTCCAATCTCATGATCGAATTGAAGTCTTTGTCTACAAGGTAGAAGATAATCCACGTGGTGTCAATGTCTTTGTTAGCCGAAGCCACCCTGAAATGATCAAACGTTTGATGGAACAAGAAATTCCTGAAGTCTATGATGGAACTGTTGAGATTATGAGTGTAGCGCGTGAAGCTGGAGATCGTACAAAAGTTGCGGTTCGTAGCCATAATCCAAACGTAGATGCGATTGGGACTATCGTTGGTCGTGGTGGATCGAATATTAAAAAGATTACCAGCAAGTTCCACCCAGCTCGATACGATCAAAAATTAGACCGTATGGTTCCGACAGAAGAAAACATCGATGTCATCGAATGGGTTCCAGATCCAGCTGAATTCATCTACAATGCGATCGCTCCTGCAGAAGTGGACCAAGTTATTTTTGATGATGAAGATAGCAAACATGCTCTCGTTGTGGTTCCAGATAATAAACTATCTCTTGCCATCGGTCGTCGTGGTCAAAACGTTCGTTTGGCAGCTCATTTGACTGGTTACCGCATCGATATCAAATCTGCTAGTGAGTTCGAAGAAATGGAAGCAGCTCAAGAAACTTTTGAAGACCAAGTAGAAAGTGGCGAAGAGCAAGTCGATTAAGAGAGGGAGGGAACATGGTAAAAACAAGAAAAATCCCTTTAAGAAAATCTGTCGTTTCAAATGAAATTATTGATAAGCGCGATTTGCTCCGCATTGTCAAAAATAAAGAAGGACAAGTCTTTATCGATCCAACTGGCAAAGCCAATGGTCGAGGTGCTTACATCAAGCTAGACAATGAAGAAGCGGCACTTGCTAAGAAAAAGAAAGTTTTTAATCGTAGCTTTAATATGGAAGTGGAAGAAGCTTTCTATGATGAATTGATCGCTTATGTAGATCATAAGGTGAAGAGAAGAGAGTTAGGCCTTGAATAAGCAAAAGATAAGTAATTTGTTGGGCTTGGCGCAAAGAGCAGGAAAACTCATTTCTGGAGAAGAACTCGTGATCAAAGCCATCCAGGAAGAAAAAGCAAAATTAGTTTTTCTGGCAAATGATGCAGCTAGTAACCTGACAAAAAAGGTGACAGATAAGGGTCACTATTATGAGGTTCAAGTATCTACCGTGTTTTCAACACTAGAATTAAGCACTGCAATTGGACGTGCCCGTAAGGTCGTCGCTGTTGTAGATGCTGGATTTTCAAAGAAAATGAGGTCTCTTATGGAATAGAAGAGGAGGACAGCAATTGTCTAAGAAAAGATTATACGAAATTGCCAAAGAATTGGGCAAGGAAAGTAAGGAAGTCGTCACTCGTAGCGAAAGAATTAGGTTTTGACGTCAAGAGTCATGCATCTAGTGTCGATACTGATGTTGCTGAAAAGTTGATCAAGAGCTTTTCAGCGAAAAAAGAAACAGTCGAAAAGAAAGTAGCAGAAGTGGCTGCCAAGACAACGGCTGTCGCAGAGAAAAAAGAAGCAGCGCCCGTCAAAAAAGAAGGAGCAACTGAGACAAAATCAGTAACGCCAGCTGCTAAACCAAAGAGTCGTAACTTTAAAGCGGAACGAGAAGCGCGTGCAAAAGAGCAGGCTGAACGTAGGAAACAACAAGACAATCGTCCAAAACGCGATCGCAAGGACAATCAGCGTCATGGTGACAACCGAAATCAACGACCACAAGAGCGAAATGAACAACGAAATCAAGGTTCTGAGCGTCGCAATAACCGACCAGATCAAAGACGTAGTGCACAACCCCAAGTGGCACCAAAAGTTGATTTCAAAGCGCGTGCAGCAGCACTGAAAGCTGAACAAAATGCTGAGTACGCACGTGGAAGTGAAGATCGCTACAAACAACAAGCTGCAAAAGCAGAACAAGAACGTCAACAGCGCCGGAAACGGGTAGAAGCACCAGAAGTGAAAGCACCTGTACAGGAGCCAGCTGTTGAGAACCATACAAAACCAGCTGTTGCTGCTGCTCCAGCTCAAGTCGATACACGTCGGAAGAAACAAGCGCGACCAGATAAGAAACGCGATGATTTTGATCGTGAAGAAGATGGTCCAAGAAAACAACAAAGGAATCGAAATAGTCAAAATCAAGTGAGAAATCAGAGAAATAGTAACTGGAATAACAATAAGAAAAATAAAAAAGGAAAGAACAACCGTAATGATGCTCCAAAACCAGTAACAGAGCGTAAATTCCATGAATTACCAAGTGAATTTGAGTATACGGATGGAATGACGGTTGCCAGAAATCGCAAAACGCATCAAGCGTGAACCGGCTGAAATCGTCAAGAAACTCTTTATGATGGGAGTCATGGCGACTCAAAACCAATCGCTGGATGGAGATACGATTGAACTCTTGATGGTGGATTATGGAATTGAAGCCAAGAAAAAGGTTGAAGTGGACAATGCCGATATCGAACGCTTCTTCGTTGAAGATGGTTATTTGAATCCAGATGAGTTGGTAGAGCGTCCACCAGTTGTCACCATCATGGGACACGTTGACCACGGTGAAAACAACCCTTTTGGATACCCTTCGTAATTCACGTGTAGCAACAGGTGAAGCAGGAGGAATCACTCAGCACATCGGGGCTTATCAAATCGTGGAAAATGGCAAGAAGATTACCTTCTTGGATACACCTGGACACGCGGCCTTTACTTCTATGCGGGCGCGTGGTGCATCTGTTACCGATATTACCATCTTGGTTGTAGCAGCAGATGACGGGGTGATGCCACAGACCATCGAAGCCATCAACCACTCAAAAGCTGCCAATGTTCCAATCATTGTGGCTATTAACAAGATCGATAAACCAGGAGCCAATCCAGAGCGTGTCATCGGTGAATTGGCAGAGCATGGAGTTATGTCAACTGCCTGGGGTGGAGATTCTGAGTTTGTAGAAATCTCAGCCAAGTTCAACCAAAATATCGATGAACTCTTGGAAACGGTCCTTCTTGTGGCTGAAATCCAAGAACTCAAGGCAGATCCAACTGTTCGTGCCATCGGTACTGTTATCGAAGCGCGCTTGGATAAAGGTAAAGGTGCGGTCGCAACCCCTTCTGGTTCAACAAGGTACCTTGAATGTCCAAGACCCAATCGTTGTCGGAAATACCTTTGGACGTGTCCGTGCCGTGACCAATGACCTTGGACGTCGTGTGAAGGTTGCAGGACCATCTACTCCGGTTTCTATCACTGGTTTGAACGAAGCGCCAATGGCAGGTGACCACTTCGCGGTTTATGAAGATGAAAAATCAGCGCGTGCAGCTGGTGAAGAACGTGCCAAACGTGCTCTGATGAAACAACGTCAAGCAACCAACCGCGTCAGCCTTTGAAAATCTCTTTGATACCTTGAAGGCTGGGAAGTAGAAATCTGTTAATGTCATCATTAAAGCCGATGTACAAGGTTCGGTTGAAGCTCTTTCTGCTTCCCTTCAAAAGATTGAAGTAGAAGGTGTGAAAGTGACCATCGTTCACTCAGCAGTTGGTGCGATCAACGAATCAGACGTGACCCTTGCAGAAGCTTCAAATGCCTTCATCATCGGATTTAACGTCCGTCCTACTCCACAAGCACGTCAACAAGCTGAAGCTGACGAGGTGGAAATCCGTCTTCACTCAATTATCTACAAAGTGATTGAAGAAATGGAAGATGCCATGAAGGGTATGTTGGATCCTGAGTTCGAAGAGAAAGTCATCGGGGAAGCAGTTATTCGTGAAACCTTTAAGGTCTCTAAAGTGGGTACCATCGGTGGATTTATGGTCCTCAGTGGTAAGGTTACTCGTGATTCCAAAGTCCGTGTCATTCGTGACGGTGTCGTGATCTATGACGGTGCTCTTGCAAGCTTGAAACACTTCAAAGATGATGTCAAAGAGATCACAAATGGTCGTGAAGGTGGATTGATGATTGAAGGTTACAATGATATCAAGACAGATGATACCATCGAAGCCTACATCATGGAAGAAATTAAAAAATAAGCAAGCTGACTAGGAAAAAAGAGGGCTCCCTCTGATTTCCTAGTTTTTAAACACAGAGCAGAAAGGAGTTCCTATGGCAAGTCATTTTCGGACAGACCGAGTAGGGATGGAAATTAAGCGGGAAGTCAACGAGATTTTACAAAAGAAAGTCCGTGACCCGCGTGTTCAAGGCGTCACCATTACGGATGTTCAAATGCTAGGTGATTTGTCTATGGCCAAAGTGTATTATTCAATTATGAGTGATTTGGCTTCAGACAATCAAAAGGCTCAGACAGGCCTTGAAAAAGCAACAGGAACCATCAAGCGTGAATTAGGTCGGAATCTGAAATTGTACAAGATTCCGGATCTTACTTCTGTGAAAGACGAATCCATCGAATACGGAAATAAGATCGATGAGATGTTGCGCAATTTGAACAAAGACTAGAGAGGCTGAAATTTTCCACGCCCAGATTGAAAGACAAAGTCTTCTTAGAAACTTTCCTTAGGTGAGTACGGACGTCAGCGAACTTCTTCGAAGTTCCATGACTAATTATTGAGCCTAAGGTCTCAATAATTCCGAGTACCTGAAACTATTAAGTTTCAGGTACTTTTCTCACGACGAAAAGTTTCAGTAGATGATTGAATCACTCTAACGAGTAACATTTCTTTTTATAGAATTTATTAGATTTATAAAAAAGAATAGTTTGATCTACAGTCTCGGGTTGGAAATTTCCAACCTCTTTTTTGGCTCTTAAAATGAGGAAAATAAAACAGAAAGAAAAAACGGTTTCAAAAAATAATAGAAATTTACAGAAATCTCTTGTGTGATTGGAAATTATCCTTTACAATAGGGAGAGGAGTTTTATTTCTGATCTCATATTTGGAGGAATGATCATGTCCATTAACTGGCAGGAAATTTTGTTTAACTTTTTGGGAGGGTTGGGTCTCTTTCTCTATAGTATTAAAACCATGGGAGAAGGACTGCAACAAGCCGCAGGGGACCGTCTTCGCTACTATATTGATAAATATACTAGCAATCCCTTTCTTGGAGTCTTAGTAGGGATTGTGATGACAGCCCTTATTCAGTCTAGTACTGGGGTAACGGTGATTACCGTTGGTCTGGTCAGTGCGGGTCTCTTGACCCTGCGTCAAGCCATTGGGATCATCATGGGGGCTAATATTGGGACTACGGTCACCTCGTTCATTATTGGATTTAAACTGGGAACTTATGCCCTTCCGATTATGTTTCTTGGAACGGTCTTACTTTTCTTTACCAAGAATCGAATGGCCAATAATATTGGTCGGATTCTCTTTGGGGTTGGAGGAATTTTCTACGCTTTAAACCTGATTAGTGCGGGAATGAGTCCTTTGAAAGAATTGCCAGAATTTAGTCAGTACATGATCACCCTTGGGAAAAATCCAATTCTGGGTGTTTTAGCAGGAGCCATCATCACCGTTTTGATTCAAGCTTCGTCAGCTACCATTGGGATTCTACAAGGTTTGTATTCAGGTGGTTTCCTAGATCTTCGCGGCTCCTTCCCTATTCTCTTTGGGGACAACATCGGAACAACCTTGACAGTTATTATTGCATGCGATGGGAGCCAATGTTTCTGCTAAACGTGTTGCAGCATACCCATGTAGCTCTTTAACTTGATCGGAACAATTCTTTGTTTGATCTTGTTAACACCTTTTACAGCCATGATTGAATACTTCCAAGGGCTCTTGCATTTGTCGCCAGAAATGACCATTGCTTTTTCTCACGGAGCTTTCAACGTGACCAATACCATCATCCAGTTCCCATTCATTGGAGCTTTGGCATACTTTGTAACCAAACTGATTCCTGGTGAGGATGAGGTTGTCAAATATGAACCGCTCTACTTGGATGAAAACTTGATCACCCAAGCGCCTTCGATTGCTCTAGGAAATGCGAAAAAAGAATTGCTTCATTTAGGTGGATATGCAGACAAAGCTTTTAATCTTTCTTATGATTATATTGTTCACCAAAATGAGAAAACAGCTGAAAAAGGTCATAAGACAGAAGAAGCCATTAATACCATTGATGACGATTTGACTCGCTACTTGATTCGTTTGTCGAGTGAAGCCTTGAGTCCGAGAGAAAGTGAAGTTCTCACCAATATCTTAGATTCCTCACGGGATTTGGAGCGGATTGGAGATCACGCGGAAGCCTTGATTAATCTGACCGATTATTTAATTCGAAAGAAAGTCGTTTTTTCAGAAGCAGCCTTAGCTGAATTGGAAGATATTTACAACCAAACCCATCAATTTGTAGAGGATGCCTTAAAAGCTGTTGAGAACAATGATGTGAGTCTTGCAAACCAATTGGTAGCACGTCACGAGGCAATTGAAAAGTTGGAGAAAAGACTTCGGAAAACCCATATTCGTCGTTTGAACCAAGGTGAATGTACACCTCAAGCCGGAGTGAACTTTATTGATATCATTTCTCACTATACACGTGTTGCAGACCATGCCATGAATCTCGCTGAGAAAGTACAAATCGAGCAAATTTAAGGAACGTCAAACAGAGTAAGTAGGAAGCTTACTCTGTTTTTTTGTTGGATTCTATTCAAAAATAGGTCTAGACCATTTACAAATAGAAGTGAAAGCGTTATAATATGTATGAATATAAATGGAACACAGTTCCTACAATGGAAAGGACGATTTTATGTCTACATATATTAAAGCAGATCAATTTTATTACCCACATGGGGTTCGCCGCGGAGGCTATTTGGAACTTGTTGATGGCAAGTTTGGGAAACATGTGGAAAGCTTACCAGAAGGTGCGGATGTGCTGGATTATTCAGGGTTACAGCATTGCGCCTGGCCTCGTAGATACCCATATTCACGGATTTGGTGGGGTAGATGTGATGGATAATAATATCGAAGGCACTCTCCATACCATGAGTGAAGGGCTCTTGAGTACAGGGGTTACGAGCTTTTTGCCTACGACCCTGACTTCCTCTTACGAACAACTTTTGGCAGTAACTGAAAATATCGGTGCACGATACAAAGAAGCAACAGGAGCTAAGATTCGCGGGATTTATTTTGAAGGACCTTATTTTACAGAAAAATACAAGGGAGCTCAAAACCCATCTTATATGAAGGATCCAAGTATGGAAGAATTCCGTGCTTGGCAAAAAGCTGCCAATGGTCTGTTGAATAAGATTGCCCTTGCTCCCGAGCGTGAAGGGGTAGAAGAATTTGTTCGGACCATTACAGGAGAAGGGGTGACTGTCGCTCTGGGACACTCCAATGCTACTTTTGAAGAAGCTAAAAAAGCGGTTGATGCAGGTGCGAGTGTCTGGGTGCATGCCTACAATGGTATGCGTGGTTTGACGCACCGTGAACTCGGTATGGTTGGTGCCATGTATGAGTTGCCTCATACTACAGCAGAGTTGATCTGTGATGGCCATCACGTGGATCCACTAGCGTGTGATATCCTGATGAAACAAAAAGGCAAAGAAAATGTTGCCTTGATTACTGACTGTATGACAGCTGGGGGCTTAGAAGACGGGGACTACATGCTTGGGGAATTCCCGGTTGTGGTCGCTGAAGGAACTGCTCGCTTGAAATCAACTGGTAATCTAGCTGGCTCAATCTTGAAATTGAAAGATGGATTAAAAATGTTGTAGAGTGGGGATTGCCAACCCTTACGAAGCAGTGATGATGGCCAGCCTCAATCCGGCAAAATCAGTCCATATTGATGATGTTTGTGGTCAAATTCGAGAAGGGTATGATGCGGACTTCATCGTGCTTGATCAAAATTTGGATCTGGTTGCGACCTATCTCGATGGGGTCAAACGTTACCAAGCTACCAATTAGATTCAAGAATCGCAGATAGAATACTCCCTCTCTAGGTCATACCTAGAGAGGTTTTGTGATTTATTCTGGAGTTAAACAGTCTGTAGGTTCTTTGTCTACTAATGGTAGTGCAATTTTGTGAATGCTGTCTTTTCATGCTATAATGGGAATTGAAATGTGAGGTAGCTTATGAAGGCAATTGATATACGTTTTTTATTGATGGGAATTTTTTTTCTTGCTCTATGGGATTGTAAGAAAAATATCTTTATTGTGATCGTTAGTGGGCATTTTACTCTATAGTTTTTATAGCAAGAAGATGGAGCCAACCAAGAAGAATATTTTTAAGCCAGAGCTCAAGCTTCGAGGGCCTAAGAAACCGAAATCGAAGAAAGGAAAGAAGAAATGAACAATTATCGTTTGAATAATGGGGTGGAGATTCCTGTATTGGGATTTGGAACCTGGAAAGCAGCGGATGGAGAAGAAGCCTATCAAGCTGTCTTAGCTGCTTTAAAAGCAGGTTATCGCCATATCGATACAGCTGCGATTTATCAAAATGAAGAGAGTGTGGGTCGGGCCATTAAAGACAGTGGTCTTGCGCGCGAAGACTTGTTTATTACCACCAAACTTTGGAATACTCATCACACTTATGAAGACGCTCAAGCTGCTTTGGAAGAGTCTCTTGAAAAACTAGGCTTGGACTATGTAGATCTTTATTTGATTCATTGGCCAAATCCAAAACCTCTTCGAGAAAATGATGCTTGGAAACAACGAAATGCTGAGGTTTGGCGGGCAATGGAAGATATGCTAGCTGCTGGCAAGGTTCGAGCTATTGGTATTAGCAATTTTCTGCCTCATCATTTGGAAGCTCCTCCTGAAACAGCTCGGGTCATTCCGGCTGTGAACCAAATTCGTCTAGCACCTGGGGTTTACCAAAGCGAAGCCATCGCAGCGAGTCGCAAGTATGGCATTTTACTAGAGGCTTGGGGACCTTTTGGCCAAGGAGAATTGTTCCAAAATGAACAAGTAAAAGAAATGGCTACTAAATATGGAAAGACCGTTGCTCAACTAGCCCTGGCTTGGAGTTTACAAGAAGGTTTCCTTCCATTGCCAAAATCGGTTACGCCTGAGCGGATTGCGAGTAATCTAAATTGCTTTGATTTTGAATTGACGGCAGATGATATGGAACTCCTTCGCCATCTTCCGGTTGAAGCAGGTGCACCAGATCCAGACACCAAAGATTTTTAAGAGAGAATTTCTATTCATTAATGAAAACCGAGGACAGTTTCGTTCTCGGTTTTTAAGATCCTTTTCAATGATTAAATAATTTTAAAAATCCAATAAAAACAGATGTTCTATAATACTTTCCCATACTAATTTACATTTTTCCGAACGAAAATAAATTAATAGTTAGTAATATTCGTAAATGTTACATTTGTGTTACATTTGGTTTTTTGAATGAATTTTCAGATAATTTTGCGTTATAATAGTTACTATTAAAATAAAAGGGGAGTTTCTATGAATAGACAAGAACGTTTTTCATTAAGAAAATACAAATTTGGTGTAGCCTCAGTTTTATTAGGGGCTGTTTTGGTATTTGGATCTGCACAAGCGAGTGCAGAAGAACAAGCGGCCAGCCAAACGAGTGCTGGAACACAGCTTGTAGCCACTACTCAACAGGCACCTGCTGAAGAAGAGCATTCACAAGCAACAGAAGCAAGTACAGCAGTTGCTAGTGAGAAAGTAGAAGTTACAAAAGAAGCAACAGTTGCTGAAAAGACAACGAATGCAACAGAAGCAGCTCATGTTGAAAAAATAGAAGCTCCGAAAGAGGCAGCTACTGTTCCAGAAACAAAACCGGAAGTAGCGGAAAACCCTGTAGAAAAAGCAACAGAAGTGGCGACTGCGACAAGTTCTGAAACAACGAATCGCCATGAGGCAGCTGAAAAACCTCAAAGCATCGAAAGTGACGAAATTATTACTGTTCCCCAAACCTGGAAGCAAGGCTATAAAGGGGAAGGGATGGTTGTCGCCGTCATCGACTCTGGCTTGGATGTGAACCACGAGGTTCTTCGGATTACCGATCCTTCAAAAGCTAAGTTTAAAAACCAAGAAGAAATCGAAGCTGCTAAGAAAGCGGCAGGAATCGATTATGGTAAATGGTACAACGACAAGGTTGTCTACGCTTATGACTACTTTGATGGGACCGACAATATCAAAGAGGCCGAAAGAGATTCTCATGGGATGCACGTTACAGGGATTGCAACAGGGAATCCTGATAAAGAAGCAGGAAACGGTGAAAAGATCTATGGTGTAGCACCAGAAGCGCAAGTTATGTTTATGCGTGTCTTTTCAGATCGTCAAAAAACAACGGGTTCTGCTCTTTATGTAAAAGCAATTGATGATGCTGTAGCTCTTGGTGCAGATACCATCAATATGAGTCTTGGATCTTCTACTGGTTCTACGGTCAATGCAGGTTCAGATATCATTGATGCCATCAAACGGGCGCGTGCTAAAGGTGTATCTGTCCTAATCTCTGCAGGAAATAGCAATACTTTTGGGAATGGTTATTCAAGACCAGCTGCAGAAAATCCAGATTACGGCTTGGTCGGAAACCCATCAACAGTAGAGGACTCTATTTCTGTTGCTTCAATCAATAATAAAATCATTACCACAGAGGTTTTTGAAGTCAAAGGTTTGGAAGGTAATGCAGAAGTAGATAACGGGAAGTTTGACTACAGTAAATCTGCAACAGATACAGACTTTGAAAAAGGTAAAGAATATGAGTATGTATCAGTTGGTCTTGGGAAAGAAGATGATTTCAAAGATCTAGATCTTACTGGTAAATTGGCGCTTATCCAACGCGGGGAAATTCCATTCTCAGAAAAGATTGCCAATGCCTTCCATCATGGTGCAGCAGGAGCTTTGGTCTACAATAATGTGGAAGGATCGAATCTTGGAATGGCAATTGATGGAGATGCTAAGAAAATTCCATCTGTCTTCATTTCAAAACGCTATGGGGAAGCTCTGAAAGCTGGATCTTACAAAGTTGTCTTTAACAATACTATGGCTAACCGTCCATCTCCAGAAGCAGACCAATTGTCTGATTTCTCAAGCTGGGGAGTGACAACAGATGGTCAGTTGAAACCAGATGTCACAGCACCTGGTGGGAATATCTTCTCTTCTTTGAATGACAATACCTACGGGGATATGAGTGGTACTAGTATGGCCTCTCCTCACGTAGCAGGTGTGGCAGCTTTGGTCAAAGAATACCTTGTGAAGAACCACCCAGAATTGACTCCAGAACAAGTTTCTGCAACTGTCAAAGCCTTGATTATGTCTACGGCTAAACCACATGTTAACAAAGAAACCGGTGTTTATACGTCTCCACGTCAACAAGGAGCAGGGGTTGTAGACACAGCTGCAGCCGTTTCAACAGACTTGTATGTGACTGAGTGAAAACAACTATCCAAGCGTCACTCTTGGTAATGTTGGAGATAGCTTTACCTTTGATGTCACTGTCCACAATATTTCAGATACCGATCGTACCTTGAAAATGTTGGTGAATACTGACACAGATGAAGTGAAGGATGGTAAATTTACCCTTCGTCCACGTAAATTAACAGAAACTGCTTGGCCTGAAGTAACCGTGAAAGCACATAGTTCTGAAACAGTTACAGTGAAAGTCGACACAAGTAAATTCACAGAAGAATTAAGCAAAGAAATGCCAAATGGCTATTTCCTTGAAGGATTTGTTCGTTTTGTCGATCCAGCAGATGATGGGGATGTGGTTAGCTTGCCATTTATGGGATTCAAGGGAGAATTCCAAAACCTTCCAGCGGTTGAAAAACCAATCTATGATTTAGTTCGTGAAGGAAAAGATGGCTTCTACTATCATGTTCCAAAAGATTTGAATATCTCATCGAGTGCGAATGTTTCTGCGCTCGTCACCCTTCAAAATGACCTTCTCCTTACACAAGGGAAACGAGATGGTCGTCGGATTACCGTTCTTGGTATTGAAGAAAATGCGGAAGGAACTCATGCTCTTCAACTAGATGAGAATGGAAATGTTCGCATTGCCATTTCACCAAATGAAGATGGAAATAAAGACCTCGTTGAATACAAGACGGTTGCTCTTCGAAACATTGAAAACCTTCATGCAACTGTCTACGCAGCAAGCGATACGGAACATAAAAATCCGCTGTGGGAAGGAACTCCATCTGATCATCGTAAGAACTTCTTTGATGGCAATGAAAAGAACCCACGCAGTTACACACTAGATAATACTGCTTGGAACGGTACCGATGCAAATGGGAAAGCAGTAGCAGATGGTGTATATGATTATGTCATTCGTTACACACCAATGGTTCCTGGAGCTGAGGAGCAATCAACGACCTTCAAGGTTCAAGTCGATACTCAAAAACCAGTGATCACATCTGGATATATCCGTTTCAAGGATGGGGCTCAACAGTTTATAGCACGTAAAGCCAAAGATGTTGGCGATGGTGGTATCTTAACTGAAAAACTCGTCTACGTGACTCCATTCGATGATCAGGGGACAATGGTCCAAACCAGTGAAGATAAGAATGGTACACGTTCGCTTGAAAATTACCATGTGATCAAGGCCAATGCAGATGGTAGCTTCGATCTTCCTGAAAACATCGATAAGAAGAATATCTACTACCATGTAGAAGACTTTGCGGGTAACGTAGATTATGTTTCACTAGCTGATTTAGTTCGGGATCAAAATAGTGGTCGGGTTCAAATTGCAGTTCGTGACGCTAAAACGAACAAAGATTTGGATACTATGTATGTTTACCGAATCAAAGATAGCAATGGTCAATACGTATCAGTTGATAAGACAAAAGATATTAACTTCTTGAACTTTGGTCATTATACTGCAGAAATCTTTACGTATGATCGTACAGAAGTGAAATTTGTCAGCAGCTTGACGCAAGAATTTGATTTGACAGAGGATAATAGTTTCCAAACGATCGCTTTTCTTGCCAATACTTTAGAATATGCACCAGTTAGCATCAGCTTTGATCAACCGGTTTCAAAAGCGGCTACGATCGTATTAAAAGGGGCAGATGGTGAAAACTTTGTCTTGCCTGCTGAAAAATATGGTAAAAATGGCTTTGGTAAATCTGTAGCAACTGGTCAATATACCTTGGTTGCAACTCTTCCTACAGGCTATGAACTAGCTGAGGAAGCACCAGTGATCTCAGTTGTCGCAGGGCGCAACAACAATTACCGTATTGGAGTGATCTCAAAAGTGGATCTCTTGGCTGCTTTGAACAACCAAGCAGATGTTACAAAGACAGCGCAATACTTCAATGCCAGTGCGGATAAGAAGGAAGCCTATGATCAAGCCTTGCAAGCTGGCCCAAGCAGCCTTGACCAACAAGGTTAGTCAAGAGCAAGTCAACCAAGCTCTAGCTAGTCTTGAAGTCTGCCAAGCCAGCTTTGGATGGGAAAGATTCAAACGTTGCGGCCTTGAAAGAAGCTATGCAGGCTTACGATGCTACGGCTAAAACTGGTCGTTATGCCAATGCCAAAGAAAAAAGTACGTCGCGACTACGATCGTGCTTTCCAAACAGTAGCCTTGCTTGCAGATTGGATCCACACTGTGAAGCAAGAACAAATCAATCAAGCACTTGCTGAGCTTAGCCGTGCAGAAGGAAAATTAAACAGGAAAGCAACTGATTTTTCAAGTCTTGAAAAAAATACATCAAGGAAGAATTGAAGTTCCAAGAAAAGAATGCGAAATTCATCTATGCTGGAAATGAAGAAAAAGAAGCTACCTAGTAGCCTTCAAGGATGCACAAACCATCCTTTCAAATCCAGGAGCAAGCCAACAAGATGTGAAAGATGCTTTGACAGCCTTGAAGAATGCCAAGAAAAAACTTCATGGTAAAAACCAAAGGCTAGTAAGACGTCCATAAGAAAAAACAACATTGTTTGTTAGCCTAAAATCCGTATGAAAGCGATTGTTTCATGCGGATTTTAATTTACAAGTCACTAAAAATCTGCTATAATACTAGTCAAGAAAGAAGGGCTTACGGCGTTTTTCTAGCGAGCTTGGGATAGTCGAGAGCCAAGTAGAGCAAAGGTAAGCCGTGGCGCTTTCTCTCAGTAAAAAGCTGAGTAAAGTAAATAAAATGAAGTAATAAATTAGGGTGGAACCAGTGTTTCTAACGCCCCTAGGTCATAGACTTAGGAGCAGAGACACGGTTCTTTTTGTATCCTGAGTCACAAGAAACTTTATGAATAAGGAGTATTCAATGTCAAAAAAACTAACCTTTCACTGCGTTAGTGGCAGATACCTCCTTACAGTCGGACTGCCCAACGCTCAGCATTAAGGTGCCTGAGCTAGACGCAGTACTAACTCGTCTTGCCTCGTATGATCAACGAGACAGACTCGTGTCGCAAGAATTTATAAAAAAGGAGTAAAACATGTCTAAAAAATTGACTTTCCAGGAAATCATCCTTACTTTGCAACAATACTGGAATGACCAGGGTTGTATGCTCATGCAGGCTTATGATAATGAAAAAGGTGCGGGAACCATGAGTCCTTACACTTTCCTTCGTGCCATTGGTCCTGAGCCATGGAATGCGGCTTATGTAGAGCCATCTCGTCGTCCAGCGGACGGGTCGTTACGGGGAAAACCCAAACCGTCTTTACCAACACCACCATCTCCAAGTGGTGATGAAACCATCACCATCAAACATCCAAGAGCTCTACCTTGAGTCATTGGAAAAATTGGGGATCAATCCTTTGGAGCACGATATCCGTTTCGTTGAAGATAACTGGGAAAACCCATCAACTGGTTCAGCTGGTCTTGGTTGGGAAGTTTGGTTGGACGGTATGGAAATCACTCAGTTCACCTACTTCCAACAAGTTGGTGGTTTGGCAACTGGCCCAGTAACTTCTGAGGTCACTTACGGATTGGAACGTTTGGCTTCTTACATCCAAGAAGTAGACTCAGTTTATGATATTGAGTGGGCTCCAGGCGTTAAATACGGAGAAATCTTCCTTCAACCAGAATATGAACACTCAAAATATAGCCTTTGAAGTTTCTGACCAAGATATGCTTCTTGAAAACTTCGAAAATTTGAAAAAGAAGCAGGGGCGTGCTTTGGAATTGGGCCTTGTTCACCCTGCCTGTGACTACGTTTTGAAATGTTCACACACCTTCAACTTGCTTGATGCTCGTGGAGCAGTATCCGTTACAGAACGTGCCGGTTACATTGCCCGCATCCGTAACTTGGCCCGTGTCGTAGCTAAGACCTTCGTTGCAGAACGTAAGAAACTCGGTTACCCACTTCTTGACGAAGCCACACGCGCCAAACTCCTAGCAGAAGAGGAAGAATAAAGAGAGTATATTAAATAGGATTGGGTTATAGAGGGATCCTACAGAACCAGTTGCCGCAGTGATAGAGGTATCGTTAGAGAAACTAACGATACCAGGCAAAATTGGAGACCTTAGGCTCCGATTTTAGCAATGAAACGACGCAGTCGGTTGCTTGCGTGCCAATCACATAAAGCAAACTGGAAAAAGATATTTTTCGGAGAAAAAACATGACAAAAAACTTATTAGTAGAACTTGGACTTGAAGAGTTGCCAGCTACGTTGTCACACCAAGTGAAAAACAACTCAGTGAGAAAATGGCGGCCTTCTTGGATGACAACCGTCTTTCATGCGAAACATTCATAAACCTTCTCAACACCACGCCGTTTAGCTGTCCGTGTGATTGGTTTAGCAGATCAACAATCTGATTTGACTGAAGATTTTAAAGGACCTTCTAAGAAAATCGCCTTGGATGCAGATGGAAACTCTCAAAAGCGGCTCAAGGATTCTGGTCCGTGGGAAAGGCTTGACGGTTGATGATATCAATTCCGTGAAGTCAAAGGGGAAGAGTTACGTTTGTATTTAAGCACGAAGCTGGAAAACCAGGGCTAAAGAAGTCTTAGCTGGCGTTCCAGAGGTGCTTGCTATTGACCTTTCACTGTTATGCGTACTGGGCTAACAACACCTTTGAATACATTCGCCCAGTTCACACCTTGATCGTTCTTTTGGGCGACGAAGCGCTCGACCTTGACTTCTTGGATATCCACTCAGGTCGTGTGAGCCGTGGACACCGTTTTCTTGGACATGAAGTGGAAATTACCAATGCGGATTCTTATGAAGAAGACCTTCGTACCGTTTACGTGATTGCGGATAGCAAAGAACGTGAAAACATGATTCGTGAGCAAATCAAAGCCATCGAAGCAGAACAAGGTGTTCAAGTTCAAATCGAAGAAGGCCTTTGAATGAAGTCTTGAACTTGGTCGAATACCCAACTGCCTTTATGGGAAGTTTTGATGCTAATATTTGGACGTTCCAGAAGAAGTCTTGGTGACCTCAATGAAACGCACCAACGTTACTTTTGTTGTACGTGACCTTGATGGTCAGCTTAAACCAAACTTCATCTCCGTCCGTAATGGGAACGCTGAGCACTTGGAAAATGTTATCCGAGGAAATGAAAAAGTATTGGTGGCACGTCTTGAAGATGGTGAATTCTTCTGGCGTGAAGACCAAAAACTTAAGATTGAAGATCTCGTTGCTAAATTGGCGAACGTGACCTTCCATGAAAAAATTGGTACTCTTTCAGAACACATGGCGCGTGCTGGTGTTATTGCGGCGTCACTAGCTGAGCAAGCTGGTTTGACTGCTGAAGAAACGGCGACCGTCGCTCATGCGACTGAAATCTACAAATTTGACCTCTTGACGGGTATGGTCGGTAGTTCGATGAATTGCAAGGAATCATGGGTGAAAAATACGCCCTCCTTGCTGGTGAAGATGCTGCGGTTGCGACAGCTATCCGTGAGCACTACCTTCCTGATTCAGCAGACGGAGCCCTTCCAGAGACTAAGGTTGGTGCCATTCTTGCCCTTGCAGATAAATTGGATACCCTCCTTTCATTCTTCTCAGTAGGCTTGATTCCATCAGGTTCCAATGACCCTTATGCACTTCGTCGTGCAACACAAGGGATTGTTCGTATCTTTGATGCTTTTGGTTGGCACATCCCTATGGATGAGTTGATTGACAGACTTTACGCCCTTTCATTTGATAGTCTTTCTTATGACAATCAAGCAGAAGTGCTCAACTTCATCAAAGCGCGTGTGGACAAGATGATGGGACGCACATCTAAAGATATCAAGGAAAGCCGTTCTTGCTGGTTCAAACTTTGTCGTAGCTGATATGCTAGAAGCGACTGAAGCTCTTTCAGAAAGCTGCGAAGACGGGATGGTTACAAGGCGACTAGTTGAATCCCTCTCACGTCTCAACTTGGCAGAAAAAGCAGATGCTTCAGTAGCAGTCGACGCTAGTCTCTTTGAAAACGATCAAGAAAAGCCCTTTCTAAAGCGATTGAAGAGCTTGAATTGACTGGTTCAGCTAGTGACAAATTGGCTCGGCGCTTTGCTCTTAGCCCAGTCATTGATGCTTTCTTTGACAATACTATGGTAATGCATTGCAGAAGATGAGGCGGTTAAAAACAACCGTTTGGCCCTTCCTTGCAGGCCTTGTAGCGAAAGCTAATGCTGCTACGACCTTTAATCAATTGAACACAAAATAATGTACCTGATGACAGGTAGAAAGTAGGTTTTATTATGACACCTGAAAAAATTGCTCGGATCAATGAGCTTGCTAAAAAGAAAAAAACAGAAGGTTTGACTCCAGAAGAAACAGTGGAACAAGCAAAACTTCGTGAAGAATACATTGAAGGTTATCGTCGCTCCGTTCGTCACCACATTGAAGGTATCAAAATTGTGGATGAAGAAAGTAACGATGTAACACCCGAGAAACTACGCCAAGTGCAACGGGAAAAAGGTTTGCATGGCCGTAGTCTCGATGATCCTAATTCATAATCAAAGAGTGCTGGAATAGACTCCAGCACTCTTTTGTATCTTTAAAATTCAGAATATTCTGGATCAGATTGACCAATTTTTAAAAACATGGTATAGTAGATTGTGTGAAAATTTGAAGTATACTTTTCTGAAAATGTACAGAAAAAGAATTGGAGTAATTATATGTCAAAAAAACATCATCCTGGTGAAGAAACCGAAAATGGGATGGTTCGTGGTCTGCAAAATCGGCATGTTCAGCTGATCGCTATTGCAGGAACCATCGGGACAGGACTCTTTCTTGGAGCCGGTCGTTCCCTTTCTTTGACAGGACCCTCAATTATTTTAGTCTATATGCTGACTGGCGCCTTCATGTACTTGATGATGCGGGCAATCGGAGAAATGCTCTATATGGACCCTGATCAACACACCTTTATCAACTTTATCACCAAGTATCTAGGAAAAGGTTGGGGTTATTTCTCAGGATGGTCCTATTGGGTCTCTTTGGTATTTTTGGGAATGGCAGAGATCACGGCTGTTTCAACCATGTCCAACTTTGGTTTCCAAATTCAGCCAGCCTGGCAGATTCAAATTATCTTTTGGCGCTTTTCAGTTGTTGTAAACTTGATCGCTGTGAGGGTTTTTGGAGAGGTTGAATTCTGGTTTGAGAATGACTGGATTGTCACTATTTTAGCCCTGATCGCAACAGGGATCTTTATGAGTGACGACGAACTTTTGAAACACCAGCTGGACACGCTAGTTAACTAATATTACTAGTGGTTTTCAAATGTTTCCAAATGGTTGGGTCAAGTTCGTCATGGCCTTCCAAATGGTCTTCTCCGCTTATCAAGCTGATTGAGTTTGTTAGGATTACCACTTCGAAACAGCTAATCCTCGCCAAGTATTGCCACAGCTATTAAAGAAATTCCAATCCGAGTTGTAACTCTTTATGTAGGGGCTTGTTAGCGATTATGGCTATTTTCCTTGCAACAGCTTCCTGTCAATAAGTCACCGTTTGTAACGGTCTTTCAGATGGTAGGAATCAAGTGGGCAGCAGGATTGATTAATTTTGTCGTACTGACAGCTGCTGCATCTTCCTTGAATTCTACCCTCTATTCAACAGGGCGTCACTTGTACCAGATTGCAAAGGAAACACCAAACAGTAAAGTGATGAATCGTTTGAAACTGAATAGCTTATCTCGTATGGGGATTCCAAGTCGCGCGATTATTTTTTATGCGATTGTGGTTGCTGTTTCAGCCTTTATCAATGTCTTGCCAGGTGTCTCAGATGCTTTTGCCTTGATTACGGCATCTTCTTCTGGTGTCTACATTGCTATTTACATTTTGACCATGCTTGCCCATCTTAAGTACCGTAAATCGAAAGAATTTATGCCAGATGGTTTTATCATGCCAGCCTATAAAGTGTTGAATCCATTGACCATCGTTTTCTTCCTCTTTGTATTCGTTTGTCTCTTTTGCAAGAATCAACATACATTGGAGCGATTGGAGCAACCATCTGGATCATTCTTTTTGGGATTTACAGCAATTGGAAACATAGTAAATAAACCGCAAGAGAGTGGGACAGAAATCGGTCATTCGTTAGAATTCGATTTCGTCGTCCCACCTCCGCACTGATTGAGTAGGGCTGTAAAAGCCGATGAAATCAGCGTAGTAGAGCCCACTCAACCACTGCGTCTTGCTCGACAATCCAAAAATAATTGAGAGGCTAGGACTTTTGTCCCAGCCTCTTTATTATTTCAGAGCTAGTTTGCTTTCTTTAAGAATTGCTTGAGGGAATAAAGAAAACAGGTGGAAGAAATTATTTTTCTTCCATCTCTGTTTTTTGTCCTTGAATGGCTTTTTTGAACCACCAAAGTGAGCCGACTAGGATCAGGGCAGCAAGCCAAAAAATCCAAGCCTCAATAGTGGTTAGAAAAAAGTAGAGAGCGATAGCATCGACCAATAAAAGTGGGATGAGAATCTGTTTTCTTATTTTCTATAAGAATATTGTAATCATAAATCCTAGAGGAAACAAATGAAATCAAGCCTTTCTAAGTATTTTGTAGGATCTGAAAAGATCCGATAGGATTAGTTAGTGAATTTTCTTTCAGGAGTGCATCTTGGTCCCATTTGTGGTAAAATAGTAAAGATATGAGTAAAGAATTTCATCATGTAACGGTTTTGCTTCATGAAACGATCGATATGCTGGATGTTAAGCCAGATGGGATCTTATGTAGACGCCACATTGGGTGGGGCAGGCCACAGCGAATATTTGTTAACAAAATTAAATGAATCGGGCCATCTTTATGCCTTTGACCAAGATCAGCATGCAATTGAGAATGCTAAGATTCGTTTAGCTCCATTCATCGAGAAAGGCATGGTGACCTTCATTCAAGGATAACTTTCGTCATTTGGAGGAACGTCTAAATGAATTGGGTGTGACTGAAATTGATGGGATCTGTTATGACCTAGGTGTCTCTAGTCCTCAGTTAGATGAACGGGAACGCGGATTTTCTTACAAGAAAGATGCGCCACTGGACATGCGGATGAATCAAGAAGCTTCTTTGACGGCCTATGAGGTTGTAAATAACTACGATTACCATGATCTAGTCCGTATTTTTTTCAAATATGGAGAGGACAAATTTTCCAAGCAAATTGCGCGGAAAATTGAGCAAGCACGAGCAATTAAACCGATTGAAACAACAGACTGAATTAGCGAGATTATTAAATCTGCTAAACCAGCTAAGGAGCTCAAGAAAAAGGGCCATCCTGCTAAACAGATTTTCCAAGCCATTCGTATCGAAGTCAATGATGAACTGGGAGCTGCAGATGAATCAATTCAGCAAGCCATGGATTTGTTGGCCCTCGATGGTCGTATTTCTGTGATTACCTTTCATTCGTTAGAGGATCGATTGACCAAACAATTGTTTAAAGAAGCTTCGACAGTTGAGGTTCCAAAGGGGCTTCCCTTTATTCCAGATGATTTGAAACCAAAGATGGAGTTGGTCAACCGGAAACCTATTTTGCCAAGTGAAGAAGAGCTTGAGGAAAATAATCGATCTCATTCAGCAAAATTACGGGTTGCTCGAAAAATACACAAGTAAGAGGAATTGATATGGCAACAAGAAATGAGAGAACAAGAACACAGGTACTACAAGACCGCTTTCGCCGTTTCCTCTAGAGTAGAAAAGGCTTTTATGGGTCGATTGTCCTAACAGCTGTTATTTTATCCATTAGTATCGTCTTTATGCAGACACGGATTTTACAAGTTCAAAGTGAATTGAGCTGCATTTGAATACGGAACTAGAACCCAAAAAGACGGAATTGGCAGATGTTCGTCAAGAGGTCAATGAATTAACACGTTATGACCGCTTATCACAGTTGGCTAGCTCCCAAGGAGATGAAGCTGCAAAAGAAAATCGAAAAACGAGTGAGTGCAAGTAGTGATGAATAAATTCAAAAAATTTTTGATCGGGTATTCGATAAAGAAACGTCGCTTGCCGGATCAGAATCGAAAACAAGTTGGGAAAAATCTCAGTGTACTGGCGATTTTCCTCTTTTTTCTCTTTCTGATTAATTTTGCAATGATCATTGGGACTGACAAAAAATTTGGTGTGACCTTATCGGATCAAGCCAAAAGTCCATGAGCAGACGGTCATTGTTCCTGCACAAACGTGGAACGATCTACGACCGAAATGGAGCAGTAATTGCTGAAGATGCGACGACCTATAACGTTTATGCTATTATTGATAAAAAGTACAAATCAGCAACTGGGAAAATCCTCTATGTAGAAGAAAGCCAATTTAAAAAAGTAACATGAAATCTTTAAGCAGTACTTAGGGATGGATGAGGATTACGTCATTCAACAGTTGTCGCAAAGAAGTGAAACAGGTTTCTTTTGGCTCGAACGAAACGGCATAACATAGTAATATGACAGCAGCTATCCGATAGAGACCATGGAAACAGCGAAGATTGAAGGTGTTGCCTCTTACAACCAGTTCAAATCGAAGCTATAAAAATGGAGTTTTGCTTCCTCAGTGTACTAAGGTCAGGCCTCTCTTCAAGAAGATAAAGAGAGATAAAAACCCTGAAGGGGCAATCAGGATGGAGAAATCCCTCGATCGTATTCTCTTTGGTCAAAATGGGGTTATCACCTATAGACAAAGACCGAAACGGCAATATCGTTCCTGGTTTCAGATAAGGTTTCTGTCAAAACAGAAGATGGAAAGGATGTCTATCACGACCATTTCAGCAGAATTACAAACCTACCTTGAGACGCGAATGGATGTTTTCCAAGAAAAAGTAAAAGGAAAGTATGTTAGTGCGACTCTTGTGAGTGCAAAAACTGGAGAAATCCTGGCTACAACGCAACGTCCATCCTATAATGCGGATACCAAACAAGGGTTGGATCTGAAAAACTTGAAAACCTGGAATACCATCCTTTATCAAGATCAATATGAACCGGGTTCAACGATGAAGGTCATGTTATTAGCTTCGGCGATTGATCATGGAACTTTCCCAGCCTATAATGAAGTATACTACAGTAACGAACTACAAGTAAAAGATGCGACCATCCGTGACTGGGATGTCAATATGGGACTGGCTGAAGGTCGCTATATGAATATCGCACAGGGCTTTGCTTACTCAAGTAACGTGGGGATGACTCGCTTAGAGCAGAAGATGGGAAATGCTGTCTGGATGGACTACCTCAACCCGCTTTAAATTCGGACTTCCAACCCGTTTTGGAATGGGAAATGAAGCTTACGGGGGTCTTCCAGGGGATAACTATGTCAGTCAGGCACAATCTGCCTTTGGTCAAGGGATTTCCGTCAGTCAAACCCAAATGTTACGGGCCTTTAGCGCCATCGCTAATGATGGGCAAATGTTGGAGCCGGAAATTTATTAGTGCTATTTACGATAAAAAATCAGACACAGCCCGCAAATCAAAAAAAGAAGTTGTTGGAAAACCAGTTTCAGGATCAGCTGCGCAACAGACACGGAACTATATAGATCACCGTCGGAACAGATCCAGAGTATGGAACCTTGTACAGCGATGGACCCATCATTCAGGTACCAGGTCAAAACGTTGCGGTGAAATCAGGGACTGCCCAAATGGCGACAGATCAAGGATACTTACAAGGAGAAAATGATTATATCAACTCGGTTGTAGCCATGACACCTGCAGAAGATCCTGAATTCATCATGTATGTGACGGTCCAACAACCAGAAGTGAAATTCTCAGCGACCAGCTGGGAAGAGCTGGTCAATCCTATTTTGGAAGATGCAGTTGCTTTAAAAGACGAATTGCATTTGACATCAGAGGCACCAACGTTGGATGGTGTGACCAAAGAAACGACCTACAAAATCCCTTCAGTAGAAACTCTCTCTAAGGAGTTGAATCTGAAACAAAATTTGAGCCCAGGTGCTTATTCAGAGGAATTGCGTCGCAATTTGGTGCAACCAATTGTCCTAGGAACCGGGAAAAATATCCGCAAAATGTCTGTGGATATAGGCTCTAAAGTCAAAGCCAATCAGCAAGTATTGTTATTGACAGAAGACTTTGATGCGGTTCCAGATATGTATGGTTGGACTAAGAAAAATGCAGACATCTTTGGAGAATGGACTGGAATTGAGATTACCTATAAAGGTAGTGGAAAGAAAGTAACTAAACAAAGTGTCAAAATGAACACCTCACTCAATAAAACTAAAAAGATTACGTTAACATTAGGAGACTAAGATGTATATTGCTACGATCCTTGTATCGTTTCTATTAACAGTGGCTGCTATTCCAGCCTTTATTCGATTTTACCATCGTGCTCATATTTCTGGGCAACAAATGCACGAAGATGTGAAACAACACAAAGCGAAAGCTGGCACTCCGACAATGGGTGGAGTTGTATTTCTCATTACAGCCGTTCTAGTTAGTTTTGTCGTTACCGTATTGACTGGAAATTTCACGCGCCCTGTTCAACTGATTCTATTTATCTTGATTCTATATGGAATTGTTGGATTTTTGGATGACTTTTAAAAGTTTTTCGTAAGATTAATGAAGGTCTCAACCCAAAACAAAAAATTGGCCTTCAACTTGTTGGTGGAATCATCTTCTATATTTTCTGAACGCCACGTTGCAGGAAGCCTTTTAAATGTCTTTGGTTACGATCTTTGCCCGGGCCATTTCTACATTCTCTTTGCTTTATTTTGGTTGAGTTGGATTTTCAAACGCAGTCAATTTGACAGATGGGATTGATGGATTAGCCAGCATCTCCGTTGCTATTAGCCTGAGTGTCCTATTCCTTTATTGCCTATATGCAAGAAAATGGGACATTCTCTTTGTGACTTTGAGTATGATTG
This sequence comes from Streptococcus sp., assembly GCA_047241705.1. Classification (GTDB taxonomy): domain Bacteria; phylum Bacillota; class Bacilli; order Lactobacillales; family Streptococcaceae; genus Streptococcus. The sequence goes on along the minus strand of JBKTJB010000001.1, from coordinate 135,222 downwards.
GGGCCTTGCTTGGATTCTTTTGTCTTCAACCACAAGCCGGCTAAAATCTTTATGGGGGATGTCGGTAGTCTAGCTCTTGGAGGGATGCTTGCAGCCTTGTCAATGGCTTTGCATGTCGAGTGGACGTTGCTCTTGATTGGTCTGGTCTATGTCATTGAAACAGGTTCAGTGATGCTACAAGTGACCTATTTCAAATGGACCAGAAACGTTACGAGGAAGGGACGTCGGATTTTCCGAATGACTCCTTTCCACCATCATTTAGAACTGGGTGGCCTTTCTGGCAATGGGCAAAACTGGTCAGAATGGAAAGTGGATGCCTTTATGTGGAGCATTGCCTTGGTGACAAGTGTCGTGACTCTAGTCCTTCTCTACCTGTATAAAACGACGGTGGAGCTTGCCCATCGTTTTTTTGCTGACTCAGAGAGACTTCGCTGGTTAGGAAAAATGACCCATAAGAGAGGCAAGAAGACAGCTTTTCTGATATAATAATAGAGATCATGAAAGGAACTGAGAAAATGAAATTTACAGAGTTTAATTTTAAGCCCTATATTCAAGAGGCACTGAAAGAAATCAATTTTAGAGAAGCAACCGAAGTACAGGAAAAACTAATTCCGATTGTCCTAGCTGGAAATGATTTGGTAGGAGAGTCAAAGACTGGTTCTGGGAAAACCCATACTTTCCTCTTGCCGATTTTTCAAACCTTAAATGAAGACAGCCAACAAGTAGAAGCAGTCATCACGGCTCCTAGTCGGGAGTTGGCGACGCAAATTTACCAAGCTGCTCGTCAAATCGCTAGTCATTCTGAAAAAGAGATTCGGATTGTAAATTATGTTGGAGGAACGGATAAAAGCCGTCAGATTGAAAAACTGCAGGTCAAACAACCACATATCGTGATTGGAACTCCAGGCCGGATTTATGATCTGGTTGCATCGGGTGATCTGGCTATTCATAAGGCTCATACTTTGTGGTGGATGAGGCAGATATGACACTGGACATGGGATTCTTGTCTACCATGGATAAGATTGCTTCAAGTCTTCCGCAACAACTGCAATTTTTAGTTTTTTCAGCCACCATTCCGCAAAAATTGCAGCCTTTCTTGAAAAAATATCTCTCAAACCCAGTCATGGAGCAAATTAAGACTAAGACGGTGATTTCAGATACCATCGATAATTGGCTGGTTTCCACCAAGGGTCGAGATAAAAATGAGCAAATTTACCAATTGACCAAGACCTTGCAACCTTATTTGGCCATGATTTTCGTTAATACCAAAACGAGAGCAGATGATCTCCATGCCTATTTGGTGGCTCAGGGATTGAAAGTGGCAAAGATTCACGGAGATATCCCACCACGTGAACGGAAACGGATCATGAATCAGGTTAAAAATCTTGATTTTGAGTATATTGTAGTTACAGATTTAGCGGCTCGTGGAATTGATATCGAAGGGGTGAGTCATGTCATCAACGATGCTATTCCACAAGATCTTTCTTTCTTTGTCCACCGTGTCGGTCGGACAGGGCGCAATGGTCTACCAGGTGTCGCTATTACTCTTTATCAACCGAGTGATGATTCAGATATCCGTGAACTAGGAAAAATGGGAATTCGTTTCGTACCGAAAGTGTTGAAAAATGGGGTTATTGAAGATACTTATGATCGGGATAGACGGGCCAATCGTGAGAAAAAGCAAGAGAAACTCGATATCGAAATGATTGGTCTGGTGAAGAAGAAAAAGAAAAAAATCAAACCAGGCTACAAGAAAAAAATCAAATGGGCAGTTGATGAAAGGGAGAAAAGCTAAGCGAGCTGAAAACCGTGCGCGTGGTCGGGCGGAACGAAAGGCCAAACGTCAAACTTTCTAACCCCTTGTTTCAAATGTTCAGAACAAAACATAAATTTTCTTTATGAACTCCATAAAGAAAATCTATTAGGAACTTGTCTAAAATTATGATAGACTAAATTTGAGTAGTCTATCATTTTTCTATTTCTGTAGCAATTTTTGGAATTCCGATAGTGAATGTGATAGAATGTTTATGTTCGAGAAAGGAAGTAACAAAAATGTTTACAACTAATCTTTTAACTGCCAACTGGTATGCTGACTTTTTAAAACACGTTCCAGATAGCAAGCTGTTTAGTTTGAGAGCCGTATTGGATGCATTTCCGGCAGTCATTGGGAAATTGCCTGTGACGATTTTATTAGCCCTAGGAGGCGCATTTTTTGGGATTATTTTTGCCATGATTTTTGCTCTGGTCAAAATTAATCGTGTACGAATTCTTTACCCGATTCAAGCTGTTTTTGTCAGTTTTTTGCGGGGGACTCCTTTGTTGGTTCAGTTGATGTTGACCTATTATGGGATTCCTCTTATTTTAAAAGCGATCAATCAGTCTTATGGAACAGCTTTTAATATTAATGCCATTCCAGCTGAGTTATTTGCAATTGTGGCTCTTGCCTTTAATGAGGCGGCTTATGCGAGTGAGACCATCCGGGCAGCCATTTTATCAGTGGATCCTGGTGAAATTGAGGCAGCGCGTAGTCTTGGAATGACCAACCGTCAAGTTTATCGCCGGATTATTATTCCCAATGCAGCAGTCGTTGCAACTCCTACTTTAATCAACTCTCTCATTGGCTTGACCAAGGGGACCTCGCTAGCCTTTAGTGCCAGTGTAGTTGAAATTTTTGCCCAAGCACGGATTATTGGGGGGAGCGATTTGAAGTACTTTGAACGCTTTATCACGGTATCGATTGTTTACTGGATTGTGAACATTCTCATTGAAATACTAGGCCGTCACATTGAACGTCGACTGGATATTGAGACTCCCGTAGCAATTGATTTACCAGATCAGGAGGTCCGTATCTAATGATTTATATTTCAGAATTATCAAAGACATTTTCAGGTCAAAAGGTTTTAAATAATCTAAGTTTGGAAATTCAAAAAGGGGAAGTCGTGGCCTTAATCGGGTCTTCGGGAGCTGGTAAATCAACCTTCTTACGCAGTTTAAACTATTTGGAAGCTCCAGACAGTGGTAGAATTAAGATTGATGATTTCGAGGTTGATTTTGAGCACATTACCCAAGATCAAATCTTGACCTTAAGAAGAAAATTGGCCATGGTGTTCCAACAGTTTAATTTGTTTGGTAGAAAAACAGCTCTTGAAAATGTGAAAGAAGGGCTCATTGTTGTGAAGGGCTTATCCGACCAAGAAGCAACGAAAATTGCTCGAGAAGAACTGGCAAAGTCGGCTTATCGGATCGTGAAAATCACTATCCTCGTCACCTCTCAGGTGGACAAAAACAACGGGTGGCTTTGGCCCGTGCCTTGGCCATGAAACCAGAGGTTCTTTTGCTGGATGAACCGACTTCGGCCTTGGATCCAGAATTGGTTGGAGAAGTTGAAAAATCCATTGCCAATGCAGCAAAATCAGGACAAACCATGGTACTGGTCAGCCATGATATGTCTTTTGTAGCGCAAGTAGCAGATAAGGTCCTATTTTTGGATAAAGGACGGATTATTGAATCTGGAACACCAGAGGAAATCATGCAACATCCAAAAGAAGAACGGACAAAAGAATTCTTTGCTAGTTACAAACGGACCTATGTTTGATATAATAGAGGAGAGGTAAGACTCAGCTGGCGATGCTAGCTGGGTTTGTTTTCTGAAAATGTAAAAATATTTGGAGTCGTGATGTTAAATAAATTATTGTCCTTATATTTACAAAGTTTAGTGACGACAACGATTTTAGTTGGGATCGCTTCTTGTATTTGGATTGGCTACCGTGCCCTTAAGAAGAAAGATAAAACAGCCAAGCAACGACAAGCCCATTTGTATGATATCCTCTTAATTGATATCATGACGATTCCTATTTTAACCTTTGCGGTCATAGGGATTTTGTTTATCTTTCAAGCACGATAATTGCAAAAAGACCGTGTTAGAATTATAATGGTTACAACAAAACAGAAAGAGGTTGAGTATGTTTGATACAGTGATTATTGGAGCAGGTCCTGCAGGGATGACTGCTGCCCTTTATGCAGCACGAAGCAATTTAAAGGTCGCATTGATTGAGAGAGGAATTCCAGGCGGTCAAATGAACAATACGTCTGACATTGAAAACTATCCTGGCTATGCGAATATTAGTGGCCCAGACTTGGCTGAAAAAATGTTTGAGCCTTTAGAAAATCTTGGTGTGGAACATTTGTTTGGTCAGGTAGAGCGCATCGAAGACCTCGGAGCAACCAAAAAGATTGTCACAGATGATGGGGAATTTGAAGCTAAAACCGTGGTGATTGCAACAGGGTCTAACCACCGTCCATTGAATGTCCCTGGCGAAGAGGAGCTGAATAGTAGAGGGGTTTCCTACTGTGCTGTTTGTGATGGTGCTTTCTTTAGAGACGAGGATCTCTTGGTCGTTGGTGGTGGCGATTCTGCGGTAGAAGAAGCTGTCTTTTTGACTCAGTTTGCAAAAACAGTGACCATTGCCCATCGTCGTGATCAGTTGCGTGCCCAAAAAGTTCTTCAAGACCGTGCCTTTGCCAATGATAAAATTCACTTTGCTTGGAATACGGTTGTTGAAGAAATTAAGGGGGAACCAAAAGTAACGTCTGTCCTTTTAAAAGATGTGAAGACAGGAGAGGTTAGAGAGCAGGCCTTTGGTGGTGTCTTTATCTATGTCGGTTTAGATCCTGTCAGTGATTTTGCGACGGAACTTGGTATTTTAGATGAAAATGGCTGGGTGGTGACGGATGATCATATGAGAACCACAGTCCCAGGTATTTTTGCGGTTGGTGATGTTCGTCAAAAAGACCTACGTCAAGTGACGACAGCCGTCGGAGACGGTGCGATTGCTGGCCAAGAAGTTTATAAATATATCACAGAAAACTTTTAATCTTTTAAAAATCTGAGGTTTCTGTCTCAGATTTTTTTTGTGCTTTCCTTTCAGTATTCAATGGGGCTGAAATGTGCTATAATGGTACTAATTTTATGGTAGGAATTCATAGAACAAATCTAAAAAAAGAGGTATTCATATGTATCCAGATGACAGTTTAACGTTGCATACTGATTTATACCAAATCAACATGATGCAGGTCTATTTTGATCAAGGTATCCACAATAAACATGCTGTATTTGAAGTGTATTTTCGTCAACAGCCTTTTAAAAACGGCTATGCTGTATTTGCTGGCTTAGAGCGAATTGTGAAATATTTGGAAAACTTGAGTTTTTCTGAGAGCGATATTGCCTATTTAGAGTCACTTGGTTATCATGGAGCCTTCTTGGAATATCTCCGTGATCTTAAATTGGAACTGACAGTACGCTCGGCTCAAGAAGGTGACTTAGTTTTTGCCAATGAACCAATTGTCCAGGTCGAAGGTCCTCTGGCTCAGTGTCAATTGGTGGAAACAGCCCTCTTGAATATCGTCAACTTTCAAACCTTGATAGCCACAAAGGCTGCACGCATTCGTTCGGTCATTGAAGATGAGCCTTTGATGGAATTTGGGACACGTCGCGCGCAAGAAATGGATGCTGCGATTTGGGGAACTCGTGCGGCAGTCATCGGAGGTGCTAATGGGACTAGTAATGTTCGGGCAGGAAAACTCTTTGGAATCCCTGTTTTAGGAACCCATGCCCATTCTCTTGTACAGGTATATGGAAATGACTACCAAGCCTTTAAGGCCTATGCGGAAACCCATAAAGATTGTGTCTTCCTCGTCGATACCTATGATACCCTTCGTATTGGGGTACCAGCAGCTATTCAGGTAGCGCGTGAAATGGGAGAGAAGATCAATTTCTTAGGCGTTCGGATTGATTCAGGAGATATTGCCTATATTTCTAAAAAAGTTCGCCAGCAATTAGATGAGGCTGGGTTTACAAATGCTAAAATCTACGCTTCTAACGACTTGGATGAAAATACCATCCTCAACTTAAAAATGCAAAAAGCAAAAATTGATGTATGGGGTGTGGGAACCAAACTAATTACGGCTTACGATCAACCAGCACTTGGGGCGGTATACAAAATTGTTTCTGTTGAAAACGAAGCAGGAGAGATGATCAATACCATCAAGCTTTCTAATAATGCAGAGAAAGTTTCTACTCCAGGTAAAAAGCAAGTCTGGCGGATTACGAGCCGTGAAAAAGGTAAGTCAGAAGGGGACTACATCACTTATGATGGAGTAGATGTTTCTCAACTGACAGAACTTAAAATGTTCCATCCGACTTATACCTACATCAATAAAACGGTCCGAAACTTTGAGGCTATTCCTCTTTTAGTGGATATTTTTAAAGAGGGTCAATTGGTTTATCAACTGCCACCATTATCAGAAATTCAAGAATATGCTCGTAAAAATTACGATCAATTGTGGGATGAATACAAGCGTGTCCTCAATCCACAGCATTACCCAGTTGACTTGGCAAAAGATATTTGGCAGGATAAGATGGATCTGATCGAGGAAATGCGTAACAAGGCCAATGGAGAAGGAGAAGCAAAATGAGTTTGCAAGAAGAGATTATCCAACAATTGGGTGTCAAGCCTAGCATTGATCCTCAGGAAGAGATTCGCCGCTCGGTTGATTTCTTAAAAAGATATCTAAAAAAACATCCCTTCTTGAAAACATTTGTATTAGGGATCTCAGGAGGACAAGATTCGACTCTTGCTGGGCGATTAGCTCAATTAGCCATGGAAGAAATGCGCTCAGAGACAGGAGATGCCTCCTATCAATTTATTGCCGTTCGCCTTCCTTATGGGGTACAGGCAGATGAAGCAGATGCACAAAAAGCATTGACCTTTATCCAGCCAGATGTCAGCCTAGTCGTTAACATCAAGGAATCAGCTGATGCCATGGAACGCGCTGTCGAAGCAACAGGAACGGATATCTCCGACTTCAACAAGGGCAATATCAAGGCTCGCAGTCGCATGATTGCTCAGTATGCTCTAGCAGGAGCGCGGAGTGGAGCCGTGATTGGGACGGACCATGCAGCGGAAAATATTACAGGTTTCTTCACAAAATTTGGAGATGGTGGTGCAGATATTTTACCCCTTTTCCGTTTGAACAAGCGCCAAGGAAAACAATTGCTTAAAGCCTTGGGAGCTGATCCTGCTCTTTATGAGAAAATCCCAACTGCAGATTTGGAAGAAGAAAAACCAGGAATAGCAGACGAAGTAGCGCTGGGTGTCACCTATAATGAAATCGATGATTACCTAGAAGGCAAACAAGTGAGCCCAGAAGCTCAAGCCACTATTGAAAAATGGTGGTACAAAGGCCAACACAAACGCCACCTGCCAATCACAGTATTTGATCATTTCTGGGAGTAAAAAGGTCCACTGGACCTTTTTAGCCCGAGTCTTAAAATAGGAAAACGAGACAGAAATCGGTAACTCGCAGAGTTCGATTTCGTAGTCTCTCACCATACAATATTGTGAAAAGCATCAAAAAGAAGGGCGGTTTCATCCGTCCTTTTCTTCTAGATTAAAGTAACCAACTTGCAACGTTCAAGTTGCATGAAAAAATGAAGGGAGACAATCTATGAATCATCTTGGAAGTCTTGTCATAGAGACAGAGCATTTATACTTGAGGCCTTTCGTTTTGGAAGATGCACCAGCGATGTTTGAAAATTGGGCTTCGGATCCTGAAACCCTGAAATATGTCACCTGGGATGCCCATGCATCTACTGAGAGAACCAGAGAATCGATCAAAAGATGGATCGAACAGTATCGTAAACCAGATACTTATAAATGGGCGCTTTGTTTGAAAACATCACTGGATCAGGTAATTGGAGATATTAGTGTGGTTTCTCAAGACCAGGAAAGTCAATCATGCGAGCTAGGTTATATCCTTGGCAAGAAATTCTGGGGGCAGGGATTCATGACAGAAGCCGTCATAGCTGTTTTGGATTTCTTATTGAACAAAGTCGGATTTAAAGAAATCAAAGCCACTTATGTCAGTTTAAATCCTGCTTCAGGGAAAGTCATGGAAAAGGCAGGAATGCAGTATGTAGAAACCATCCCTCATGCCATTCAACGCAAAGGATATTGCGGGGATAAAATCATCTATTCTAAACAGAATCCCTCTCTATAGGGTGATTTTTACTTGAAGATTCTGCTCAAAGGATTATAATAGTAAATAATGAAAAAAGGAGATTGCTATGTCAGAATTAACGAAAGAATTTACAGACCAGCTCTATGCTAATTATGAAGCAAATGTGAAATATGCGGCTCTTGAAAATGCTGTTACCCACAATGGGATCCATGCATCGCTTGAAACGCGCAAGAGTGCAGTAGAAAATACACCAGTTTTTTCACTTGATTTGACCAAGGATAAGGTGACAAACCAAAAAGCATCTGGACGTTGTTGGATGTTTGCGGCTTTAAATACCTTCCGTCACAAGATGATTTCAAGCTTCCAATTGGAGGATTTTGAATTGTCTCAAGCACATACTTTCTTTTGGGATAAGTATGAAAAATCAAACTGGTTTTTGGAGCAAGTGATTGCTACAGCAGATCAAGAATTGACCAGCCGTAAGGTGGCTTTTCTCCTACAAACCCCACAACAAGATGGTGGTCAATGGGATATGGTGGTATCCCTCTTTGAGAAATACGGAGTGGTTCCAAAATCAGTTTATCCGGAATCGATTTCTTCAAGTAATAGCCGGGAATTGAACACCTACCTCAATAAACTCTTGCGTCAAGATGCGCAAATCTTGCGTGACTTGATTCACTCAGGCGCAGATAGTGAGGCAGTTGCGAGCAAGAAACAAGCGTTGTTGCAAGAAATCTTTAACTTCTTGGCTATGTCTTTAGGATTGCCTCCGCGTGAATTTGACTTTTCATACCGTGATAAGGACAACCAATTCCATACCGAAAGTGGCTTAACTCCACAAAGCTTCTACAAAAAATATGTAGACCTTCAATTAGACGATTACGTCTCCATTATCAATGCCCCAACTACAGATAAGCCATATGGAAAATCTTACACCGTAGATATGCTGGGCAATGTGGTTGGTAGCCGTCCAGTCCGCTACCTAAATGTTCCAATGGATCGATTGAAAGAATTAGCTATTGCTCAAATGAAAGCAGGAGAAACTGTCTGGTTTGGTTCAGATGTAGGCCAAGTCAGCAACCGTAAAGCCGGAATCCTGGCAACAGATGTCTACGATTTTGAAGCAGGCATGGACATTCATTTGACACAAGACAAGGCGGGTCGCTTGGACTATGCAGAAAGTCTCATGACACACGCTATGGTCTTGACAGGGGTTGATTTAGACGAAGCAGGTCAGCCTCGTAAATGGAAGGTTGAAAATTCATGGGGAGACAAGGTCGGTACAGATGGTTACTTTGTGGCTTCTGATGCTTGGATGGATGAATATACCTATCAAATCGTGGTTCGTAAAGAATTCCTAACAGCAGACGAATTAGCAGCCTATGAAGCAGAACCAATTGTCCTAGCACCGTGGGATCCAATGGGAGCTTTAGCAAAATAATGATATAGAAAAGAGCCGAAAGGCTCTTTTCAGATTGAAGACAAAATATCTTAAAAACTTTCCTTAGGTGAGTACGGACGTCAGCGAACTTCTTTAAAGTTCCATGACTAATTATTGAGTCTAAGGTCTCAATAATTCCGAGTGCCTGAAACAATAACGTTTCAAGCACTTTTCTCACAGCGGAAAGTTTCAGTATTTTCTTAAATCGATTTAAATATTGGAACTCAATTTTGTTTTTTGCAGAATCACTTAACTTATTTTGCTTTAAAATAGTTTGTCTACATTCTAATAAGAGCCGAAAGGCTCTTTTTTTTATATACTCAAAAATAAAAAAGCTGGGAAGTCTAACTAAATAAATCAGATTTTATTCGTTCTGGTTTTTTAACCATTGTTTTAAAAAAAGCCGGGCAAAAGCCCGACTTCTCCATTCTATTATTCGTTATGATTGTTAGAGTCTTGCGAAGAAGGCTCAGATGGTTTAGATTGATTTTCTTCGTTCGAAGAGCTAGACGATGGTTCTTCATACGAATACTGATCAGTGGAATAACTTGGCTCATAGTAGTAGTTATTGTAGTTGTTCTTACCATTGTTTAAGTAGAGATAAGAACCACTTCGATACAGTCCACTTGGTTGCGTCCAATCCGTATGACCAGAGTTATTATTATTAGCAAGATAGAGCATCATTTGACGGTAGACATCCGTTGCGACCTGTATTCCATTATCCAATACTGGTGTAAAGCGATTGGAATAACCTGTCCATACTGCCATGGCATATTCAGGAGTGTAGCCTACAAACAATTCATCCGGTGTTACAATATTTGAATAAGCATTTTTTGTCAATTTACCGATTTCGTTATCAGCATAGTTTGATGTACCTGTCTTACCAGCTTGGTAGATTCCCGAAATGGCAGCATTTGTACCGGTACCAGACAAGAGAACTGTCTTCATCATATCTGTCATCATGTAGGCAGTTGTTGCTTTCATTGCACGAGTTCCTTCGGACTCAAATTCCTTGGTTGTGCCATCACTAAAGACAACCCGACTAACATAGGATGGTTTGTAATAGGTACCGCCATTGGCAAAAGCAGCATAGGCAGCTGCCATTTTCTCACTGCTGGCTCCGTATTTGTTGCTAGAATCGCTAGTGTTACTCGAGATAGCGTTGGCGTAAACCATTTCTGGGTAATCGATCCCTAATCCATTGAGGAATTTCTTAGCTTGTTTAAGACCAACTTTTTCCAGGGCCTTCACCGCAGGCACGTTACGAGATTGTTGAATTGCGTAGGTAATGGACATGCTACCATAGTATGAACGGTCCCAGTTGTAGACAGGCGTTGATGAATGAGGAAGTTGTATGGCGCATCTGTTGTAGTAGCTGCTGTAGAGGTATATTCCTCATGTTCAAGAGCTGGTGCGTAATCTGTGATTGGTTTCATTGTTGAACCCCAGTCACGGTTCGTTTCAACCGCTTGGTTTGTACCAAAGGAAACATTGCTGGATTGGTGACGAGAACCCAGCTGAGCAATGACTTTACCAGTATTGACATCAATAACGGTAGAAGCTACTTGCATTTCATCATCCGGGTAATTGACATATTCATCTGTATTGTAGATATCCCATAGTTTCTTTTGAGCTTCTGTATCCACGTTTGTATAGACATCCATTCCGGTTGTCAACAAATTGTAGCCCGTTTCTTCTTCGACTTGCTCGATCACTTCTTTTAGGTAATTATCCATATAGGCTGGGTAACTGCTTGAAGAACTGAGACTTTGCAGACCATCTGTAACAGGTGTATTGACCGCTGCTTCGTATTGTTTGTTAGAAATGGTCTTCATATCGAGCATTTCTTTTAATACTAAGTTTCGGCGCTGTTGCGCTGCTTCAGGATGGGAGTATGGATCGTATTGGTTTGGTGCTTGGGGCATCCCCGCAAGGAGTGCCAATTGAGGGAGCGAAAGATCTTTTAGATCTTTTCCGTAATAACTTTTCGCAGCTGTCTGCATTCCGTAGTTCCCATTCGCCATAAATACTTTATTGACGTAATAGGTCAAGATTTCTTGTTTGGTTGCTTTCTTTTCTAGTTGGGTTGCTAACCAAGCTTCTTGGATCTTACGAGAGAGGGTACGGTCAGAGGCTGAAGTGGAGAAATAGGTTAACTTGATCAATTGTTGCGTCAAGGTTGACCCACCTTGACTTCCTCCTCGTAAGTTGTGAAGGAAGGAACCGCCGATCCGAATGATGTCGACCCCACGGTGATTGAAGAAACGGTGGTCTTCAATCGCTACGATAGCATTGACCAAATCAGTAGGGATTTCATTGGCTGAGACGTTGATTCGTTTCTCAGCCCCCAAATCTGCGATCAAGTTATTTTGGTTGTCATAGATCTTACTAGATGTTGTTGCAACCAAATCTTTTTCAGACAAGGTTGGTGCTTTCATAGCATAGTAACTAAATATCAGTCCACCGAGGACAAATAAAAGTAAGAAAAATGAAATGGCTGCGATGGCAACATATTTCAACCATTGAATGACTGTTTGTTTATTCATTTAAATACCGCCTAGAAGTTTCTGTTCGATAATATCAAGATAAGGAACGCTCGGAAGTCGATTCCCATCTACTAGAAAGCCGTGCTCCTGAATATAGGAGAGGGGCATGGATTTACTACCATGATCGATGTTGTAATAGTGAATTAATGCAGGAGCAGGAAGTAAGTAGGTTTCACTCAACTTTGCAAAATGCAAGAGAACGAAACAGATACCGCCTTGCTGGACAACCGCCTCCATATGATCGATTTGATGTTGATGAAAATTTTTCATCGGCATGGATTGCTTTTGCTGTGTTTCCTTCGCTTCAAAATCGATATAGCGTCCCTTGTATACTCCAGAATAGTCCGTCGTTGAGGCTTGCCTGAAATAGGCTTCAACAATCTTTGCCCGACTGCGACGTGGATAATCCACTTTCACGATTTGAATCGGTGTTGGTTTTTTATGGATGACTGCTAGACCTCGAGAAAGATAGTATTGATTGCTTTCATTGATCATTTTTTCAAATGTCATCCCACGATTCGCAAAGTCGACTGGATGTTTCCTTTGTGTAGAGACCAAGGTTTTTTTGGCTACTTTATGTGGATAGTTGACCATAGTTCTCCTTATTGGTACAATTACATCACTCTATTATATCATAAATTAGAATAATGAGGAAAAAATGAATACCATACTTGTTGCAGGTTATAAGAGTTTTGATGTGGGAGTCTTTTCCAATAAAGACCCTCGACTGACCATTATCAAAAAAGCCATTGAAAGAGATCTTCGTCGTTTATTTGAAGAAGGAGTGAAATGGCTGGTCTTTTCTGGTAATTTGGGATTTGAGGCTTGGGTACTAGAGGTCGCCTTTGCATTAAAAAAAGATTACGATTTTCAAATGGCGACGATCTTCCTATTTGAGAATGTTGGCGAAAATTGGAATGAAAGCAATCAGGAATTATTAGCACGCTTCAAACAAGTGGATTTCGTGAAATATGCCTATCCACACTATAGCAATCCGGGTCAACTAAAAGAATACAATCAGTTTTTGATAGATAACGCGGATGGAGCTTATGTTTTTATGATTCAGAAAATGAAACCAATTTAAAATATCTTTACAAAATGATGGTAGAAAAAGAACCATTTTATGTCAAACAATTAAGTTTTGATGACTTAAATGAACTTGCTGAAAATTTTTACGAAAACTAAGTGTTATACCTTGATTTTTCTTACCATTTTTTTATATAATTGAGATGATGAACTAGATTGGAGAGAGTAATGGCGAGTATTATTTTTACTGCGAAAGATATTTTTGATCAAGATTTCAAACGAGAAGTTCGTGGTTATAATAAAGATGAAGTAAATGAATTTTTGGATGATGTCATAAAAGACTATGAAACCTATGCTGCTTTGGTGAAGGAATTGCGTGAAGAAAACGCCCGCCTTCGTGAAGAACTTGCCCAAAAGCACAGGAAACACCACAAACATCTCCGATTGCTAGCACTGCTACGCAAGAATACCCGCAAGTGACAACAGCGACGAACTTTGATATTCTCAAACGTCTCAATCGTTTGGAAAAAGAAGTTTTTGGGAAACAGATCGTAGATCGCGATTATTAATCCCATAGATTGTGCAATTTTTGGATAATCGCGTGAGAGAATCCTCTCATGAGGAAAGTCCATGCTAGCACAGGCTGTGATGCCTGTAGTGTTTGTGCTAGGTGAATCCATAAGCCTAGGGACTTGGTATTCAAGTTACGGCGAGTGAAGGAGCTAAGTCTAAGGATATGCTCTAGTAACTCTGAAAGTGCCACAGTGACGTAGTTTTTAGGGAAACCTAAAAAGTGGAACGCGGTAAACCCCTCAAGCTAGCAACCCAAACTTTGGTCGGGGCATGGAATGCGTGGAAACGAACATAGCATTCTGACTGGAAACAGTAGACAGATGATTATCGAAGGAAATGGTACCTAGTCATTTCTGGAACAAAACATGGCTTATAGAAAATTGCATATAGGTTGATGAGGTGGAGAGAGATCTCAACCTCCTTTTTAAAGTGATAGGAATAAGATGAAAAAACAATTTGAATTGATTGCAACGGCCGCTGCTGGTATAGAGGCTGTTGTTGGTCGAGAACTACGCGATCTCGGCTACGATTGCCAGGTTGAAAATGGACGGGTTCGATTTCGAGGAGACCGTCGAGCAATCATAGAGACCAATCTCTGGTTGCGCGCGGCTGATCGAGTAAAAATTGTGGTTGGGACTTTTCCAGCCAAAACCTTTGAAGAACTCTTTCAAGGTGTCTTTGCTTTGGATTGGGAAAATTATTTGCCTTTAGGAGCACGTTTTCCTATTTCTAAGGCTAAATGTGTCAAATCAAAACTTCATAATGAACCTAGCGTTCAGGCCATTTCGAAAAAAGCAGTGGTTAAAAAGTTACAAAAACACTATGCCCGACCAGAAGGTGTTCCTCTCATGGAAAATGGGGCAGAGTTCAAGATCGAAGTATCGATCCTTAAAGACCAAGCCACTGTCTTGATTGACACCACTGGTAGTAGCCTCTTCAAACGTGGTTATCGGACTGAAAAAGGGGAGCCCTATTAAGGAAAATATGGCAGCAGCAATTCTTCTGCTGTCAAACTGGTATCCAGATAAACCCTTGATTGACCCGACATGTGGTTCTGGAACCTTTTGTATTGAGGCAGCGATGATTGCGAGAAATATGGCACCTGGTTTACGTCGGACCTTTTCTTTTGAAGAATGGAACTGGATGGATGATCGCTTGATTCATGAAGTCCGTCAAGAAGCAAGCAGAAAAATCAATCGCGAGATCGAATTGGATATTATGGGAACCGATATCGATGCGCGGATGGTTGAGATTGCCAAAGAAAATGCCCATAAAGCGGGCGTTAGTAGTGACATTACTTTTAAACAAATGCGAGTCCAAGATCTTCACTCAGATAAGATCAACGGGGTGATTATCTCCAACCCTCCATATGGAGAACGCTTATCCGATGATGAAGGTGTGACGAAATTGTATACTGAAATGGGGCACGTATTTGCACCTCTCAAAACCTGGAGTAAATTTATCTTAACCAGTGATGAAGGTTTTGAATCTAAATTCGGTAGTAAAGCAGATAAAAAACGAAAACTTTATAACGGAACCCTAAAAGTTGATCTCTACCAATATTTTGGGGAACGAGTAAAACGGCAGATTAAGGCATAGAAAGGATTTTTATGACAGAGAAGGATAAAAAGCCATTAGAGCAAGAAACAGAATCAATTTTAGAGTTTGAAGATGCTAAAGAGATGACGATTGGGCAGGCCAATCGAAAGGCAGAAGAAATCGAAGCAGGTGTAACTGAAGGTGATAATGTCTTAGACAAATACATCAAACAACACCGAGCAGAAATTGAAGCTGAAAAATACGATACAAAAATTTTGGCCAAAGAAGAATTGGCTAAAGCTGAAGAGTTGGCAGCTACAGAAACAGTTGCTGAAGTAGCTGAAGCAGTGGCGGCACCGGAAGTAACGGAAACGGTCTTGGAACAAAGACCTGAAATGGATGCTATCTCAACAGAATTACCAGCTAAGATTAAATTTGGACCCACACCAACTGAACCAATTGTAGAAGCTGAGGAACTTCCTGAGGAAACACCAAGCAATGCTGGTAAACGAATCAAAGCGATTCTATACTCTGCATTAGGTCTTGCGATTGTCGGTTCGGCCATTTTTGTGACCTATAACTGGATGCACAGTCGTGGAACATCTGGTGGTACAACAGTTGTATCTTCTTCATCTAGCAAGTCATCTTCTACTTCTAAATCAAGTAGCAGTGAAACACAAGCTCAAAAATTGGAAGAGTTTACCAAAGCCTACGATGCCTTTTTTGTAGACGAATCGAAAAGTGGACTTAAGAATGATAAATTCGGAGACTTGGAAAATCTGAAGAAACTGCTGGACAAATTAGAAGGAAGCAGTGATTATAATGCAGCTAAAACAAAATATGAAGACCTTGTGAAGCAAGTTTCTGCTATTCAAAAAGTGAATTCTCAATTTAGTTCTCCAGTCATCAAAGATGGAGTTCTTGATGCAACTGCCAAAGCGAAAAGTGATGCGACCTTTGCAGAAACAAAGACAGGCAATGAAAAATTAGATAGCTTATTGAATGAAGCGGTTGCGCAAGGACGTTCACAACAAGTTGCGACACCGGCACCAGTGACTGGAACAGGAGGTACGGATACTTCAATGCAACTCCAGCCCCGGCTCAAGCAGCAACGCCTACGGCCCCAGCCGTCAATGCTGCTACAGGTGGTGCAGGAACGGCAAACCCAGGCTATTCAGGGTACGGTCTTCCAAGCGATGGTGTCCCACTTCAGCGGAACTTGAGTCGTGTGCCGTATAACCAAGCAGCTATCAATGATGTCAATAACCCAGCTTGGGTATTTGGTGATGGGATCCTTGAAAAAGTATTGAACATTGCTCGTAAACGTGGACATATCACTGGCAATCAATACATTTTAGAGCGTGTCAATATCATTAACGGTAATGGCTATTACAACCTCTTCAAACCAGATGGAACCTATCTCTTTAGTATCAATGCCAAAACTGGTTATTTCGTAGGAAACGGAAAAGGTCATTCAGATGCTCTGGATTATTAATGCTTGATCAGACATCCCCTTTTTGGGAAAAATGACAAAAAAAAAGAGAGTGGGACAGAAATCGGTAATTCGTTAGAATTCGATTTCGTCGTCCCACCTCCGCACAGTTGAGTAGGGCTGTAAAAGCTGATGAAATCAGCGTAGTAGAGCCCACTCAACCACTGCGTCTTGCTCGACAATCCAAAAATAATTGAGAGGCTAGGACTTTTGTCCCAGCCTCTTTTTCGTATTAAACAAGATGACGTTCAAATGGATCATCTGAGATTCCTTGATCTAGAATCAGGCGACACCATTCTTTGGCTGAGAAGAGGCTGTGATCCTTGTAATTTCCGCAAGACTCAATGGTTGTGCCTGGGACATCCTCCCAAGTGCTGATAGAAGCAATTTCTTCTAGAGAATCTTTAATCACTTTAGCAATTTCCGTACTTGAATGCTGTCCCCACATGATCATATGAAAACCGGTGCGACATCCAAATGGGGAACAATCAATCATTCCATCGATGCGTTTGCGAATAAGCATTGCAAGAAGGTGCTCGATCGTGTTGGAGCCCTGCCGTTGGAATCGCATTTTCATTGAGGCTGCACTAGACGAATATCAAAGTTAGAGATGATGTCTCCTTTGGGTCCAGTTTCCTCACCAATCAAGCGTACATAGGGAGCCTTCACAGCTGTGTGGTCCAATTCAAAACTTTCAACAATTACTTCTTTTGTCATACTCAAATCCTTCTTTGTTTTTCTTGATTATAGCATAAAA
The DNA here is from genome assembly GCA_047241705.1 of Streptococcus sp. Taxonomy (GTDB): domain Bacteria; phylum Bacillota; class Bacilli; order Lactobacillales; family Streptococcaceae; genus Streptococcus. The sequence continues at coordinate 117,829 of JBKTJB010000001.1, read as the reverse complement.
AGCAGATTCAACAAAGTGGAAATAAATGAATTTCTCACAGATGTTCCATGAAAGAAAAGTCGGATAAAAGAATAAGCGTTAAGCAAAAATATAAAAGGTTTTTCCTGTTTTTTTAGATTGTTAATTTTAGTAATTTATGGTAAAATGTAAAAGAATTTTTAATTCAACTAATTAAATAGATTTGGGGTAAAAGCATGAATTTTGTGATTACAACAGGTGTTTTTGCCGCGGTCATTGGTTTAGTCATTGGATATGTGGGAACTGCTCTTAAAATGAAAGCTTCAAAAGAAGCTGCGGAACTCACCCTTTTAAATGCTGAACAAGAAGCAACGAATTTACGTGGACAGGCTGAACGCGAAGCCGATTTGATTTTAAAAGAGGCGAAGCATGAGTCAAGTTCACTTAAAAAGAAGCACTTTTGGAGGCAAAGGAAGAAGCCAGAAAATATCGTGAAGAGGTCGATGCTGAGTTTAAGTCAGAACGACAAGAATTGAAGCAATTCAGAAGCCGTTTGGCAGAACGTGCTAGCAATCTTGATCGCAAAGACGACATTTTAACAAGCAAAGAACAGTCTCTTGAACACAAAGAGCAAAGTCTTACAGATAGAACTAAACACATTGATGCGCGTGAACAACAGCTGGAAGAGCTTGAACACAAGAAAGTAGAAGAACTGGAACGTGTCGCTGCTCTAAGTCAAGGAGAAGCGCGTGACATTATTTTGAGTCAGACGGAAGAGCAACTTTCAAAAGAAATTGCCTCACGGATTCGTGATGCTGAATTGGAAGTGAAAGAACGTTCTGATAAAATCGCAAAAGACATTCTCGTGCAAGCTATGCAGCGAATGGCGGGTGATTTTGTTGCTGAGCAAACAAACTCAACCGTTCATTTGCCGGACGATAGTATGAAGGGTCGGATTATCGGTCGTGAAGGTCGCAATATTCGTACCTTTGAGAGCTTGACGGGTGTCGATGTGATTATTGATGATACGCCTGAAGTGGTGACCTTGTCAGGGTTTGATCCGATTCGTCGTGAAATCGCCCGCATGACAATGGAGAGCCTTCTCAAAGATGGTCGGATTCATCCAGCCCGTATCGAAGAGCTGGTTGAGAAGAACCGTCAGGAAATTGACAACCGGATTCGTGAATACGGTGAAGCGGCTGCCTATGAAATCGGTGCGCCAAACCTCCATCCAGATTTGATGAAAATCATGGGACGGTTGCAATTCCGCACTTCTTATGGTCAAAACGTTTTGCGTCACTCCATTGAAGTTGCCAAACTTTCTGGTATTATTGCTAGCGAGTTGGGTGAAAATGCTACCTTGGCACGACGTGCAGGGTTCTTACATGATATCGGTAAAGCGATTGACCGTGAAGTGGAAGGAAGTCACGTCGAGATTGGAACTGAATTGGCACGGAAGTACAAAGAACACCCAGTGGTGGTCAATACCATTGCCAGTCACCATGGTGACGTGGAACCAGAAAGTGTCATCGCAGTCATTGTCGCTGCAGCGGATGCCTTGAGTGCAGCTCGGCCTGGAGCACGAAGTGAGTCACTTGAAAGCTACATCAAACGCTTGCAAGATCTTGAAGAAATTGCAAATAGTTTTGAAGGAGTTAAGACAAGTTTCGCCCTTCAAGCGGGTCGTGAAATCCGTATTATGGTTAGCCCTGAGGCAATCAAGGATGATAAAGTGACGATCTTAGCTCATGATATTCGTGAGAAGATCGAGTCCAATCTTGAATATCCTGGAAACATTAAGGTTACCGTTATTCGAGAATTGCGTGCAGTAGATTACGCAAAATAAACGAAAAGCTTGAGATCTAGCATCTCAAGCTTTTTGAATGAAAAAAATCAGTTGAAAATTAGGCCGATTTTTGTTACACTAGATAGAAAGACATTGAAGGAGAAATCATGGCGGATCGTGGCTTATTAATCGTATTTTCTGGCCCTTCGGGGGTTGGAAAAGGAACGGTCAGACGAGAAATTTTTGAAAACTCGGACAATCAGTTTCAGTATTCTGTATCGATGACGACGCGTGCACAACGTCCAGGTGAAGTGGATGGTGTCGACTATTTTTTCCGTACACGTGAAGAATTTGAAGATTTGATCCGTCAAGGGCAAATGTTGGAGTACGCTGAGTACGTTGGAAATTACTATGGGACTCCTTTAACCTATGTGAATGAAACCTTGGACAAGGGAATCGATGTATTCCTTGAAATTGAAGTTCAGGGTGCCGCTTCAAGTAAAGAAGAAAGTTCCAGATGCAGTTTTTATTTTACTTAACTCCGCCTGATTTGGATGAATTGCAAGATCGATTAGTGGGTCGCGGGACAGATAGTGCAGAAGTTATTGCGCAACGGATTGAAAAAGCAAAAGAAGAAATCGCCATGATGCGTGAATATGACTACGCCATTGTGAACGACGAGGTTCCTCTTGCTGCTGAGCGTGTCAAACGTGTGATCGAAGCAGAGCATTTCCGTGTAGACCGTGTCATTGGCCATTATCTGGATATGTTACCAAAAGCACAAACTATTGTGAAGAGATAAATAATTAGAAATTAGGTATAGGAATATGATGTTAAAACCTTCTATTGATACATTGCTTGACAAAGTACCATCAAAATATTCATTGGTCATTCTTGAGGCAAAACGGGCCCACGAATTGGAAAGTGGTGCAGTACCAACTCAAGAATTCCAATCAGTTAAATCAACATTACAAGCGCTTGAAGAAATCGAGTCTGGAAACGTAGTTGTTCACCCGGATCCAGAAGCAAACGTGAAGCGCTTCGTCGTCAGCATTGAAGCAGAGCGGATTCGCAAAGAAGAAGAAGAGCGCAAAATTAAGGAACAAATTGCCAAAGAAAAAGAAGATGGTGAAAAAATTTAAGGTTGGGGCTTCTCAATCTTATTTTTTGCTATTTAAAGGGTTCCGTGATAAAGTAAAGCTCATATGATAGAGGCTGGAGGTGAAAAAGTGATAGCAAAAGTCATCGTAGATGTCCCATTGATGCAGACAGATAAACCCTATTCTTATCAGATTCCATCAGAATTTGAGGATATGGTGGAGGCAGGTATGCGAGTTCATGTCCCCTTTGGTAAAGGGAATCGCCTCATTCAAGGGATTGTGGTAGATGTTTTAGAAGAGGCAGACACGAGCGAGGAATTAAAAGCGATTGTGGAGGTCTTGGATTACACTCCGGTCTTAAATCAAGAGCAGTTCTGGTTGGCAGATCAATTACGAAAAAGTGTTTTTTCTTATAAGATCACGATTTTAAAAACCATGCTTCCTTCTCTCCTCAATTCGAGTTATGATAAGATTTTGTATCCTCAACCTTCTTTAGAGCCCACTCTCAAAGTGAAACTTTTTGGTGAAAAAAATGAAGTTTCTTTTTCTTCTCTAGATGCGGCCGATCAAGCCCAAGTGATGCGGTTGGTCAGAAAAGGAGATTTGGTACTTGAATACAAGGCCAAGGATAAGAAACAAATTAAAACAGAAAAATGGTATCGCGTTAACCAGGAAGGATTAAAAGAACTTCAACCATCAGCGAGAGCTAAAAAAAGGCTAGCATTGAAAGAGCGCCTGTTGCTAGAGCAAGGGGAGCAACCCTTAGCAGGATTGTATCAGGAATTTTCACGAGAAGTAGTGGCTTATTTTATTGATCAGGGTGTTTTAGAAATTACAGAACGAGAAGTGAATCGGGCGGCTGCATACTATGAAGGAAAAGAACAGACCCAGGCTCTGCTTTTAAATTCAGAGCAAGCAAAAGCTGTCGAAACAGTAGTTTCTCAAATTGGGAAAACATCAAAGCCTTTTTATTAGAAGGTGTGACTGGAAGTGGGAAAACAGAAGTTTATCTGCAGATTATTCAGGAAGTTCTAAATAAGGGAAAAACGGCTATTATGTTGGTTCCTGAGATTTCCCTGACGCCACAGATGACGGACCGCTTTATCTCTGCGTTTTGGTCAGGAAGTAGCCATTCTACACTCGGGCTTATCAAATGGTGAGAAGTATGATCAATGGCGGAAAGTTGAACGTGGGGAGGCCAAGGTAGTCGTTGGAGCGCGCTCAGCCATCTTTGCTCCTTTAAAAAACATCGGAGCCATCATCATTGATGAGGAGCACGAGGCATCCTACAAACAAGATAGTAATCCACGCTACCACGCAAGGGAAGTCGCGGTCCTAAGGGCTCAGTACAATCAAGCAGTTTTGCTTCTTGGATCTGCTACACCAAGTTTAGAATCGCGGGCTCGTGCAACAAAAGGGGTTTATGAATTAATTCGTCTAACCCAGCGGGCCAATCCGGCAGCCAAAATTCCAGAAGTTAAAGTCGTTGATTTCCGTGATTATATTGGCCAAAATGAAGCTGGTAACTTCACTCCGGTTCTAGTGGAAGCTATTGCTGATCGCTTGCAGAAAAAAGAGCAGGTTGTCTTGATGTTGAACCGCCGTGGTTATTCCAGCTTTGTCATGTGTCGCGAGTGTGGAACTGTAGATACTTGTCCCAATTGTGACATCTCTTTGACCCTCCACATGGATACTAAAACCATGAACTGTCATTATTGTGGCTATAGCAAAGCGATTCCTCGACACTGTCCAAATTGCCAAAGTCCTTCCATTCGTTATTACGGGACAGGAACACAAAAAGCCTATGATGAATTACAAGAGATCTTTCCTGAAGCTAAAATTTTGCGCATGGATGTGGATACCACTCGAAAAAAAGGGAGCCACGCAGCGATATTAGATGCTTTCGGGAATGGAGAAGCAGATATTTTGTTAGGAACGCAAATGATTGCGAAGGGCTTGGATTTTCCAAATGTGACCTTAGTGGGTGTCTTGAATGCGGATACTTCTTTAAATTTACCGGATTATCGATCCTCTGAGAGAACCTTTCAACTCTTGACTCAGGTGGCAGGAAGGGCCGGACGAGCAGAGAAAGAAGGAGAGGTTATCATTCAGAGCTACAACCCCAATCATTATGCGATTCGATTTGCCAAAGACCAAGATTATGAAGGTTTTTTTGCCTATGAAATGCAGATTCGCCGGCAGTTAGGCTATACGCCTTATTACTTCACAGTTGGGTTAACCCTATCCCATAAGAGTGAGGAAATTGTGATGGAGAAGTCACATCAGGTCATGGAAATTCTCCGATCTGGCTTATCTGATCAGGTCCAAATCTTAGGACCAACACCTAAACCAATTGCACGCACACATAATTTGTATCATTATCAAATCATTGTGAAATATCGTTTCGAAGAAGGCATGACTCAGGTCTTGAATCAAATCTTAGAATTTACACAAGAAAGAGGCAACCAAGATCTACGTGTCAGTATTGATAATGAACCTCAAAGTTTTATGTAAGGAAGAAAGAAATGACAAAATTAATTTTTATGGGAACGCCTGATTTTTCAGCGACGGTTTTAAAGGGATTGTTAGCAGATTCGCGCTATGAAATTTTGGCAGTTGTGACTCAACCAGACCGCAAAGTAGGTCGCAAAAAAGAGATTCGAATGACCCCGGTGAAGCAGGTAGCTTTGGAACATCAACTACCGGTTCTTCAGCCGGAGAAATTATCGGGTAGTCCAGAAATGGAAACTCTCTTATCACTAGATGCAGATGGAATTGTGACCGCTGCTTTTGGACAATTTTTACCGACAAAATTGTTGGAGAACTTCCAGTTTGCGGTGAATGTCCACGCGTCTTTATTGCCTAAATATAGAGGTGGAGCTCCCATTCACTATGCCCTGATCAATGGTGACGAAGAAGCTGGGGTTACAATTATGGAAATGGTCAAGGAAATGGATGCCGGAGACATGATTGCAGCTCGTTCTCTCCCAATTTTAGATGAGGACAATGTGGGAACTTTGTTTGAAAAATTGGCTGTCCTTGGACGTGACTTACTCCTAGATACTTTGCCAGCTTACCTGGCAGGGGAGATCAAGCCAAGTCCACAAGATCCAAGTTTGGTCACATTTTCACCGAATATTTTACCGGAAGAAGAGGTTTTGGACTGGACAAAAACCAATCGCCAAGTCTTTAACCAGATTCGGGGGATGAATCCTTGGCCGGTCGCTCATACGTTATTAAATGGTCAACGCTTTAAAGTTTATGAAGCAGAGCTATGCGAAGGAAATGGAAATCCAGGAGAAGTGATTGCTTTGACCAAAAAGAGTTGCTGGTCGCTGCAGGAGAAGGCGCATTGTCCCTCAAAGTTGTGCAGCCGGCAGGAAAACCAAAAATGTCCATCACAGACTTTTTGAATGGCGCTGGCCGTCAATTGAAAGTAGGAGATCACTTTGGAAGTTAAACAAATGAATGCGCGTGAACAGATCGTTCGAGTGTTAGAAGAGGTTTTTGAACAGGGAGCTTATTCTAATATTGCCCTAAATCAAGCGCTAGAACACTCTCAACTTTCAGATAAAGATAGAAGCTTTGTTACGGAAGTTGTATACGGTACTGTAGCACGGAAGATAACACTCGAGTGGTATCTCGCCCACGTAATTGAAGACCGGACGAAATTAGATCCTTGGCTCTATTATCTTTTGATGATGAGTTTGTATCAACTTGTTTATTTAGACCGCATTCCCGATCATGCCATCGTCAATGAAGCTGTCCGGATAGCAAAACGTCGTAAAGAAGGCAGTGAGAAGTTTGTCAATGCTATTCTTAGAAAGCTCCTCCGCGAGGGGCTACCAGCTATTGATACGATCAAGCGAAAGAACAAACGTTATTCGGTAGAGTATTCCCTACCTGTATGGTTGGTCAAAGCATTGATCGAAGAATACGGTGAGGAACGTGCTTGCGCTATTTTTAAGAGTCTCTATCAGCGTAATAAATCCAGTATTCGTGTGATTGATCTAGACGAAAAAGAAGAGTTGGCTCAGCTACTCGAAGCAACCTCCTCTCTACTTGCTCCGTCCGCTCTCGTGAAAGAACAGGGACATTTTGCAGGAGCATTCCTTGTTTAAAGAAGGGCGCATTACTATTCAAGACGAGTCCAGTCAATTGGTGGCACCGGCTTTGGATTTGCAAGGAGATGAGTGGGTTTTAGATGCCTGTGCGGCGCCAGGTGGAAAGACGACTCACCTGGCTTCTTATCTCACAACTGGGAAAGTCACAGCCTTGGATCTCTATGACCATAAGCTCAAATTGATTCAAGAAAATGCTAATCGGCTCCATGTTGCGGACAAAATTTTGACAAAGAAGTTAGATGCGACAAAAGTCTTTGAAACATTTGGACCTGATGCTTTCGATAAAATTTTGGTGGATGCGCCTTGTTCAGGGATTGGTTTGATACGGAGAAAGCCTGATATCAAGTACAATAAAGAGAGTGCAGATTTTGTATCTTTACAAGCTATTCAATTGGCCATTCTGGATAGTGTTTGTCAAAGTGTGCGTAAAGGTGGTATAATAGTGTACAGTACGTGTACAATTATGGGCAAAGAGAATTTTGAAGTAGTGGACCAATTTTTGAAAGACCATCCAAATTTCGAACAAGTCCCATTGGATCACGAAAGAAAAGATATTCTTAAAAATGATTGTATCCTTATTACACCCGAATTATATGGAAGCGACGGCTTCTTTATCAGTCGTTTTAAGAGAATCTCATAATATCAGGAGGAAACTGACAGTATGGATATTACGATCTTAACCGATGTAGGTCAAAGACGGACAAATAACCAAGACTATGCAAATCAATATAAAAACAAGGCAGGAAAATCTATGGTTTTACTTGCTGATGGTATGGGAGGACACCGTGCCGGAAATATTGCTAGTGAAATGGCAGTCACAGACCTAGGTGCGGCTTGGGTTTCTTCTGAGATCGAGACGGTTAATCAAGTACGGGAATGGTTTGCAGAACATTTAGAAGCTGTGAACCGTCGGATCCATTTAGCTGGGCAAGATGATGAGCACAAAGGAATGGGAACGACATTGGAAGCCTTGGCTTTTGTAGAAGGACAAGTGATTTATGCCCATGTTGGAGATTCGCGGATTGGCCTCATTCGTCAGGGCGAATACCAGCAGTTGACCAGTGATCATTCTCTTGTAAATGCTCTTTTGCGAGCAGGTCAAATCACAGAGGAAGAAGCAGCCCATCATCCTCAACGTAACATCATCACTCAGTCCATTGGCCAAAAAGATGAGTTGGAGCCGGATTATGGTTTGGTGACGGTTGAAGCAGATGATTATATTTTGATCAATAGTGACGGTTTAACTAATATGATTGGCCGGATGAAATCAGAGATATTGTCTTGAGTGATGTTTCACTGGAAGAAAAAGCTCAAACCTTGATTCGTTTTGCCAATAATGCTGGAGGCTTGGATAATATCACTGTTGTACTGCTCCACTTTACTGAGGAGGACGCAGCATGATTCAAATCGGCAAAATTTTTGCCGGGCGATATAAAATCATCCAACAAATTGGACGCGGCGGGATGGCAGATGTTTATCTTGCGCGTGATTTGATTTTAGATGGGGAAGAAGTTGCAGTCAAGGTACTGCGTACGAATTACCAGACGGATCCCATTGCAGTTGCACGTTTTCAGCGTGAAGCAAAGGCGATGGCAGAGCTGGACCATCCAAATATCGTTCGGATTACAGACATTGGCGAAGAAGAAGGACAACAATACCTTGCAATGGAATATGTTGCAGGTTTAGACTTGAAACGCTATATCAAAGAAAATGCTCCTTTATCAAATGAAGAAGCTGTTCGTTTGATGGGGCAGATCCTTCTAGCTATGCGTCTTGCCCATACGCGTGGCATTATCCATAGAGATTTAAAACCACAGAATGTCCTCTTGACACCAGATGGAACAGCAAAAGTTTCAGACTTTGGGATTGCAGTGGCCTTCGCAGAGACTAGCTTGACCCAGACCAACTCGATGTTGGGGTCGGTTCATTATTTGTCCCCTGAGCAGGCGCGTGGTTCAAAAGCTACGGTGCAAAGTGACATCTACGCGATGGGGATCATTTTCTATGAGATGTTGACAGGACACATTCCTTATGATGGAGATAGTGCAGTCACAATTGCTTTGCAGCATTTTCAAAAGCCACTCCCCTCTATTCGTGAAGAAAATAAGAATGTTCCACAAGCTTTAGAAAATGTGGTGATCAAAGCGACAGCTAAAAAACTGACGGATCGCTATAAATCAGTGGCAGAGATGTATGTGGACCTTTCAAGTTGCTTGTCCTACGAGAGAAGAAATGAGAAAAAACTGATTTTTGAAGATCAATCGAAAGCTGATACAAAGACTCTTCCAAAAGTGAGTCCAACTCCAAAGACGGCTCCTGTTCCAATCTCTGAGGTACGCAGTGAAATCAGTTCGGTAGATCCTAATCGACCATTATCTGACCAGCAGACCATGGCACCAAGTAAAAAGCCAAGAAGACGCTTGCGGGCGCGCTACAAGGTCTTGTTTGTTGCCATTGCCCTAGTTCTTGCTGCCTTTACTTTCTTGTTGTATATGAGCCCAGCCAATGAAACCGTTCCAGATGTTTCCGGCAAAACCATTGCCGAAGCTAGAGCGGTTATTGAGGGACAAGACCTTCAAGTCGGTGAAGAGAAAGAAGAGTACAGTGATTCGGTTGCAGAAGGCTATGTCATTCGAACCAATCCAAATGCAGGGGCCCAAAAGAAAGAACAAAGTCGAATTGATTTGATTGTTTCAAAAGGACCAAACAGCTTTGAAATGCCAAATTACGTGGGTGAAACACGGGCAAAAGCAGAAGAAGATCTGAAAAATACTTATAAAGTATCAAGCAAAATGATCACGATTGAAGAAGTTGAGACCTTCGATTATGCTGCAGGGACAGTTCTTGAACAAACTCCAGCTCCAGGAGAGCAATATTCTCTGAATTCAAAAACCAAGATTGTTTTGAAAGTAGCGAAAGAAACGACTTCAATTGAAATGCCAAACTATGTTGGATCAACTTATGATTTTGCTAGAAGTAATTTGATTGAGATCTATGGTATTAAAGAAGCCAATATCGAATTAAGAAAAACAGAACATCTCCCTGATGGGGTAGTTGTTTCTGCCGGTCAAATTGTCAGTCAAACTCCAGAAGTTTCGAGTACGGTGGATATTAACCGAACACGAATTGTTTTGACTGTATATGAGCCTAAAGTGACAGCTTCTTCAAGTACGAAAGCCTCATCAAGTTCTGATACATCTAGTTCATCCTCTGGTGAACGATCAGATACAGAAAGTTCAAGCAGTAGTGCAACTGGTGGAGATTAATAAATCAGTCTAAGACTCAGATGGATTTCTGGGTCTTTTTGATTGTCTGCTATTATCCAACCACAGACGGAAGTCAAATGAGGAAAAATTTGATAAAATAGGAAAAGATGAGGTAGACTATGTGGAAAATACAAATTTTTATTTTCGTTGAAGCCGTTTTGTTAACATTAGCAGCGATCACCATTTTATCAATCGATTTTTCCAGATTTGTTGTCTTGATGGTTCTCTTTTTGCTCCTTTTGTATTACTATTTTGGCAAACAAAAAGCGAATTTTCTATTAATCGCGCTGAGTGTGCTCTTGTTTTTTATCGTGATGCTGAATCCTTTTGTGATTGCAGCCATTTTATTTGCGGTGGTTTATGGTTTATTGATTGCTTACCCTTATATGTATAAGGAAAATGAAGCAGTTGTGTTTGATGTTGAAGAGGATACGAAAATTCGTCAGGAAAAAACTCGATGGATTGGTGATTTACAACATTTTTCAAAGCAAAGTCGAGGGTATCGAGATCTGAATGTGATCCGAGTTTTTGGGAATGACACCCTCCATTTAGAGGAGGTAGCCATTTGCAATTGGGACAATGTAGTGATCATTCGGAAAGGGTTTGGAAATACAAAAATTATCTTACCGATTGATTTGGAGTTGCATTTACAAATTAACACCTTGTATGGAGATCTGAAGTTTTTGGATCTTCCTGTCCGTAAAATGAGGAATGAAACCATAGATATTGAAACGGCACATTATCGGAGATCGCACCGTTCTGTAAAAATTGTGTTAGTTGGTATTGTTGGGGATGTTGAGGTGATTCGCGCATGAAGAAATTAGACTATCTCCTATTGTATTTCTATTCCCTAATGGTGGTTGCGGTCATTTGTCATACCATTTTCCATTTTGTTGGTTTTCAGTGGGGCAAACTTCTCTCAGATCTTTCCTTGCTTCAATCATTCCTATTTTTGATTTTTAGTCTGACGCTTGCATTGACGGCTTTGGTTATCTTAATTATTAAAATCACGCAATTTGTAACGGTTCATGCAGTACAACAAAAGGTAGAAGCGATCCTGACTGCTTCACAGCGAAAAGAAATTGCCCCCAAAGAATTGAATCAACAGTTAGATTTATTGGACAGCAAATTGCTTCGACTAGAAGAAAATTTACAAAAGAGTGAAAATCGTGTGATGCGAAATGAAGAAGAAATTGTGGAAATCGAGCGTAAGAGAATTGCGCGTGATCTACATGACACGGTTAGTCAAGAATTGTTTGCAGCCAATATGATTTTATCTGGAGTAGCAGCACAGGCCCTTGAGTTAGAGAAAAGTCAGATCCAGCGAGCAACTAAATGGTGTGTCAGATATTCTAGGTACAGCCCAAAATGATTTACGCGTCTTGCTCCTACATCTTCGTCCTACAGAATTGGAAGGAAAAAGTTTGGTAGAAGGGATGGAGATGATTTTTAGAGAATTGAAGGAAAAGAGTAACCTAGCAGTTGTCTTCCATCATAATGACGTGAGCATTCCAAAAGAAATGGAAGAACATCTATTTCGGATCGTCCAAGAAATTGTCAGCAATACCTTGAAACACGCTAGAGCTCAACAAATGGATGTCTTTTTGCAACAGGAAGGAAAACAACTTCATTTACGGATGGTAGATGATGGAATCGGATTTGAGCAGGAAAAATTGGAACGATTGAGTTATGGGTTGAAAAATATTCAAGAACGTGTAGAAGACATGGCGGGAACCATTAAAATAAGAACGAGTCCTCAAAAGGGAGTGGCTGTAGATATTCGTGTTCCCCTCCTTGTAAAAGATAAAAATGAAAAGGAAACTGTATGAAAGTATTATTAGTAGATGATCATGAAATGGTCCGATTGGGATTGAAAAGCTTTTTGTCCATGCAAACCGATATTGAGCAAGTCTTAGAGGCACAAAATGGGCAAGAAGGCGTGGAGTTGGCGCTGAAAGAAAGACCAGACGTCATCATCATGGATATTGTGATGCCAGAGCTAAATGGTATCGATGCAACTCTAGCCATCCTAAAAGAGTGGCCGGAAGCTAAAATTGTCATTTTGACGTCTTATTTAGATAACGAAAGATTTACCCTGTCTTAGATGCCGGTGCAAAAGGGTATATTTTAAAGACCTCGTCAGCAACTGAGATCTTACAGGCTGTCCGGAAGGTTGCAAAGGGAGAATTTGCAATTGAGACAGAAGTTAGTCAAAAAGTTGAGTCACGAAAGAACCATGCTGAATTGCATGATGATTTGACAGCTAGAGAACGAGATATTCTGGCTTTATTGACGAAAGGATATGAAAATCAACGAATAGCAGATGAACTCTTCATTTCTTTAAAAACAGTGAAGACCCATGTCTCCAACATCTTATCGAAATTAGAAGTCAGTGATCGGACGCAAGCAGTCGTCTATGCCTTTCGACACCATCTGGTGAATCAAGAAGATTTTTAAAAGGAAACATGCTATAATAGAGCGTGATCATAAGGGGGAGACAAGTGGACGCAAAATTACGTTATAAAGCCAAAAAAGTTAGAATCGTCTTTTTTGATATTGATGATACATTACGTGCAAAAGAAACTGGATTGATCCCAGAATCTGTCAAAGAAGTCTTTCATCAGTTGAAAGAAAAAGGAATTCGAACAGGATTGCAACCGGTAGAGGGATTTTTGGTGTTGTTCCTGAAATCATGGACTTAAAGCCTGATTTTCTAGTAACCTTAAACGGTGCCTATATAGAAGATACAAAAGGAACTGTGATCTACCAATCACCAATCAATGAAGCAATCGTTTCTTCTTTTGTAGATTGGGCCAAAGAATCCGAGATTGATTATGGGTTAGTGGCTAGTCATCAAGCTGCCCTGTCTAATCGGACACCCTTGATCAGTGATGCTATTGACATCATTTATCCCAACTTACCTGTAGATCCAGATCTGCATCTGAAAGAACCTATTTTCCAAATGTGGACCTTTGATGAACAGGATAGTGAGCTAGAGTTGCCCCCTTCTTTGCAAGAGGATTTGCGCCTAGTTTCGTGGCATCCCCATTCGTCAGATGTTGTTCGCTTTGAAGCTTCAAAAGCTTCAGGAGTTTCTCATCTTGTAAATCATTTGGGCTTGAAGCCAGAGAATGTTTTAGTATTTGGGGATGGATTAAATGATCTAGAACTGTTTGATTATGCTGGAATTAGTATCGCAATGGGAAAATCTGCTCCAGAGTTACAAGAAAAAGCTGATTATATCACTAAGAATTTAGAAGAAGATGGCATATTCTATGCCTTAGAGGAGTTAAATATGGTTGAAAAAGAATTGACATTACCACAGTTAGAACTTGCTACGGCTGACGGTCCTGTCGCTGTGATCAAAACCAATCACGGTAAGATGAACATTCAATTGTTCCCGGATCAAGCGCCAAAAACAGTTGCAAACTTTGTAGCTCTTGCTAAGTCCGGCTATTATGATGGTGTCATTTTCCATCGGATTATTAAAGATTTTATGATCCAAGGGGGAGATCCTACTGGTACAGGTATGGGTGGTGAATCCATCTATGGTGAGAGCTTCGAAGACGAATTTTCAAAAGAACTGTACAATATTCGCGGAGCCCTTTCGATGGCAAATGCTGGACCAAACACAAATGGTAGCCAATTCTTTATTGTACAAAATCAACATCTCCCATATTCGAAAAAGGAATTGGTCCGCGGTGGCTGGCCTGAAGAAATTGCTGAAATCTATACGACAGAAGGGGGAACTCCTCACCTAGATCAACGCCATACCGTATTTGGACAATTGATGGATGAAGCTTCTTTTGCTGTGTTGGATGAGATCGCGGCTGTTGAGACCGGGATGATGGATAAGCCAGTAGAAGATGTCGTGATTGAAACCATCGAGATTGAGGACTAATATGAAAATTGGAGATAAGTTAGAAGGGACCATTACAGGCATTCAACCATATGGTGCCTTTGTCGAACTAGAGTCGGGTGTCACGGGCTTGATTCATATCTCAGAGATTAGAAGTGGTTATGTAAGTAATATTCACTGATATTCTTTCAATTGGAGAAAAAGTCTTTGTCCAAGTCATCGATGTTGATGAATATTCTAAGAAAGCTAGCCTCTCTCTGAGAACACTAGAAGAAACACCACAACGAAGTATTCGACACCATCGTTTTTCAAATGACCGCCACAAGAGTGGTTTTGCGCCCTTAGCTCAACAGATGCCGACCTGGGTCAAAGAAGGAAAGGTATTCTTTAGCAAACAAGAAAAAAAATAAAAACTTCGATAGGTTGATGAAACCTACCGAAGTTTTTTTAATATAGAGAATTATTCAAATTCGTAAAGGGTAGTAGAAAGGTAACGTTCTCCATTATCTGGTGCAAGAGCAAGAACTTTTTTACCGCTACCCAATTCTTTTGCGACTTCAATAGCGGCATAGATAGCAGCTGCGCTTGAGATTCCGACTAAGAATCCTTCAGCTCCACCGATAGCGCGTGCAAGTTCGAAAGCTTCTTCTGAAGATACGCGACGAACACCATCATATGCATTAGTGTCTAAAGTATTTGGGATAAAGCCTGCTGAAATCCCTTGGATTTTATGTGGTCCAGGTTTTTCACCAGAAAGGACTGCAGATTCATTGGCCTCAACGGCATAGACTTTGACAGCAGGATTATTCTTTTTCAAAGTATGAGAAATACCAGAAACAGTACCACCAGTACCAACACCTGCGACAAAAGCATCTAAACCATCTTTTCCAAAGGCATCAACGATTTCTTGTCCTGTTGTTCTTTCATGTACCTCTGGGTTAGCAGGGTTTTCAAATTGAAGAGGAAGGGAAGCCATTTCTTTCTGCAGCGATTGCTTCAGCTTTAGCGATAGCGCCTTTCATTCCTTCACTTCCAGGAGTCAAAACGAGTTCAGCTCCATAGGCTTGGATGATTTTACGACGTTCCACACTCATGGTTTCAGGCATGACAATCACAACTTTGTAGCCTTTAGCTGCGCCGACCCATGACAAAGCCAATCCTCTGTGTTCCCACTCAGTTGCTTCGACAATGGTATCACCTGGTTTGATCAAGCCATCCGCTTCAGCTTTTTCAATCATGCTCAAAGCAATCCGGTCTTTGACAGATGATCCAGGATTGAAGGCTTCGAGTTTGACATAGACATCTGCAGCTCCTTCAGGAACAAGACGGTTCAATTTGACAATCGGAGTGTTCCCGATCAATTCTGTAATATTTTCATAAATAGCCATAATATACCTCAGTTCTAGGTTTTCTTGATACTAACAAGTATAGTCCCTTGCGGGAAGAATGTAAAATATAGAAATTTTATGGGTGTGATAAAAAAAAACTATCGTTGCCGATAGCTTCTTTGATTATTTTTCTACAGAAAGTAGGGGTACTTCAACCTCACGAATTCCGTGATCCTCAATAATGACTTTGCCATTGTAAAATTCGACTAAAGCTGCTGTGATAGAGTTTGTGTTTTCTTTATCCACAAAAATCGTTGTCATTACCTGATCTGTAAACATCGGATCTTGTTCCGCCAATTGATGGTCTTTTAAGAAATTAGCAAATTCTTGGTATTGGGAGTAAGAAAGTGTGATCCCAAGAACCACTTGCTCTTTGATTTCTACCAGTCCAATCTCTCGAACTGCTTGTGCCACACTTCCAGCATAAGCACGAATCAGACCGCCAGCACCTAATTTAATACCTCCGAAATAGCGAGTAACCACGATACACAACTATTAGTGATGCAGATGATTCTCCAAAACTCCTAACATCGGTACCCCAGCGGTTCCACTAGGCTCTCCATCATCACTGGTCCGTTTGATATCACTTTGTTCTCCAATGATGAAAGCAGAGCAGTTATGTGTAGCCTTTATAGTGTTCCTTTTTGATGGCATTGATAAAATCTCTTGCTTCCTCTTCAGAGGAGACTCGCTTGACATGACAAATGAATTTTGATTTTTTGATTTCTTCTTGAACAGTGCCGTTCTCTTTAAATGTAACATATTCCATATTCTTATTTTACAAAAAAAGAATGATTTTCTCCAACTTTTGCGAATTAATAAGTATGAAGATAGAAGATTCTTATGGAAGACTCTTAACAGAGAGTCAAATGACAAATGATCTAAAAGAAATTGCCCAAGAACTTCCAGCTATAGAAAAAGAGAATGGAAGGTACCATTGCTTTCGATGTGGCAGTTTGATTGATCAGAAACTTTGGAAGTTGAGTGAGGAGGTGCTGTATTGTAGAGCCTGTATCCAATTGGGGAGGATCCGGAGTGATCAAAAACTTTATACTATTGCACAGCAAGACTTTGAAGGACAGGAGGTGTTAAACTGGAAGGGAACCTTGACTTCCTATCAACAAGAGGTATCCGAAGGTCTCATCCAAGCAGTTAAAGCGGGAAAACATGCCTTGGTACATGCTGTGACAGGAGCTGGAAAAACGGAAATGATGTATCAGGTTGTAGCAACAGCGATCAAGGCAGGAAAAGCAGTCTGTATTGCCACCCCAAGAATCGATGTCTGTATCGAACTGTACGGAAGGATGAAGGAAGATTTTTCCTGCCCCATCTCTTTACTTCATGGAGAATCGGAACCCTATTTTAGAACACCCTTGGTGATCGCTACAACCCATCAATTGCTAAAGTTTTATCAGGCCTTTGATCTCCTTATTATAGATGAAGTAGATGCGTTTCCCTATGTGGACAATCCAATCTTATATAAAGCAACTCAGAATGCAATAAAAAAAGAGGGAAATACCCTATATTTAACAGCAACCTCTACAGATGAGTTAGATAAAAAGGTCAAGAAAAAAGAAATCATTCGTTATAGTCTTCCAAGAAGATTTCATGGGAACCCACTAGTGGTCCCTGAAATAAAATGGGTGCCGAAAATTAGAGAAAAAATAGAAAAAGGAAGAATCCCTTACCAACTATTGCAACTGATTAAGAAACAAAGACAAGACTCACTACCCATTGTTAATCTTTGTATCTGAAATAGAATTAGGACAACAATTCACTGAGAACTTAAAAAAATACTTTCCAAAAGAAACAGTAGGTTTTGTATCCTCACAGACTACAGATCGTCTACGAATGGTAGAAGAGTTTAGAAACAGAGCCATAACCATGCTAGTCTCTGACAACAATTTTAGAAAGAGGAGTGACCTTTCCGTTTGTAGATGTCTTTGTTTTAGAAAGTAATCACAAATTATTTACTAAAAGTGCCCTCGTACAAATTTCAGGAAGGGTCGGTCGAAGTAAAGAAAGACCAACAGGTAAACTACTTTTTCTATCAGATGGCATAACACGAGAAATGAAGAAAGCGATCAAAGAAATAAAGGAAATGAATCAGGAGGCTGGATTTTGAAAGAATGTTTGCTTTGTACTAAAGAGTTGAAAACTGGTGAACATTTCACAGACCTTATTTTTATGAATCAACAAGAAGAATGGATTTGTAAAGAATGCAAAGAAGACTTCGAACAAATTGGCGAAATCCATTGTCCTAGATGTTATAAAGATAAGGAGGAGAAAGTATGTAAAGATTGCGAATACTGGATACAAAAGGGGAATATGGTCGAACATGAAGCATTATATAGATATAATGCAGCAATGAAGGACTATTTCAAGCGATATAAATTTGAAGGAGATCGTTTATTAGAAATGGTATTTGCATGTGAAATCAAAAAAGCCTTGAAAAAGTATAAAAGCTATACGATAATACCGACTCCAATCAGCCATGAAAAAAAGCAGGAGAGAGGATTCAATCAAGTATCGACTATACTAGATTTTGCAGAGATAAAGTACAACAGTCTCTTCCAAAAAGAAGACACTTTAGCCCAATCAAAAAAAACAAGAGAAGAAAGATTAAAAACCTCTCAGCACTTTCAATTAAAAGGAGAAATTTCAGAAAAGCAGAAATATCTAATCATCGATGATATCTACACAACGGGCAAAACAATCGAATTAATGAAGCGCCTACTAATTGAAAAAGGTGTGAAAGAAATAAAGACATTTTCAATCGCAAGGTAAAAAAAGATTTGCAAAAACTTTATGAAAGCGTTATAATATACATATAAAATAAAAACATAATGTTTAGAAAGTAGGTACTAATATGATTAAATATAGTATCCGTGGTGAAAACCTAGAAGTAACAGAAGCCATTCGCGACTATGTCGTTTCTAAACTCGAAAAGATTGAAAAATATTTTCAGGCAGATCAAGAGCTAGACGCTCGAGTAAACTTAAAAGTTTACCGTGAAAAGACCGCAAAAGTAGAAGTAACCATTCCGCTTGGATCTATCACACTGCGTGCAGAAGATGTCTCTCAAGATATGTACGGTTCAATTGATCTAGTTGTAGATAAAATTGAACGTCAAATTCGTAAGAATAAAACAAAAATCAGAAAAGAAAAATCGTGTTAAATCTGGTGCAGGTAAATTGTTTACCGATGCAGTTGTAGAAGAAACAGCAACCACAGAAAAAGTTGTTCGCTCAAAAACAATTGATCTAGAGCCAATGGACTTAGATGAAGCGATCCTTCAAATGGATCTATTAGCACACGATTTCTTCATTTATCGTGATGCAGAGGATAACACAACAAATGTGATCTACCGTAGAGAAGATGGAGACATCGGTCTATTGGAAGTAAAAGAATAGAGATCAAAAAAGAGATCGAAAACATCAATTAATTATAGAGGAATCAGGAGCATTTATGCTCCTGATTTTTTTATATAATCCAAAAAAGTAAAAAAACTTTCAAAAAAAAAAAATTTTTTAAAAAAGTATTGACAGTAAGGAGAGGTCATGATATACTAATATAGTTGTCGCGCGAGAGCGACAAAGACCTTTGAAAACTGAACAAGACGAACCAATGTGCAGGGCACTATAACTAAGGTTATAGTAACTGAACAATAAAAAACAATAAATCTGTCAGTGACAGAATGAGTTTAAGACAAACAATTATTTTAATGAGAGTTTGATCCTGGCTCAGATGAACGCTGGCGGCGTGCCTAATACATGCAAGTAGAACGCTGAAGCTTGGTGCTTGCACCGAGCGGATGAGTTGCGAACGGGTGAGTAACGCGTAGGTAACCTGCCTCTTAGCGGGGGATAACTATTGGAAACGATAGCTAATACCGCATAAAAGTCGATATCGCATGATATTGATTTGAAAGGTGCAATTGCATCACTAAGAGATGGACCTGCGTTGTATTAGCTAGTTGGTGAGGTAACGGCTCACCAAGGCGACGATACATAGCCGACCTGAGAGGGGTGATCGGCCACACTGGGACTGAGACACGGCCCAGACTCCTACAGGAGGCAGCAGTAGGGAATCTTCGGCAATGGGGGCAACCTGACCGAGCAACGCCGCGTGAGTGAAGAAGGTTTTCGGATCGTAAAGCTCTGTTGTAAGAGAAGAACGAGTGTGAGAGTGGAAAGTTCACACTGTGACGGTAACTTACCAGAAAGGGACGGCTAACTACGTGCCAGCAGCCGCGGTAATACGTAGGTCCCGAGCGTTATCCGGATTTATTGGGCGTAAAGCGAGCGCAGGCGGTTAGATAAGTCTGAAGTTAAAGGCTGTGGCTTAACCATAGTACGCTTTGGAAACTGTTTAACTTGAGTGCAGAAGGGAGAGTGGAATTCCATGTGTGAGCGGTGAAATGCGTAGATATATGGAGGAACACCGGTGGCGAAAGCGGCTCTCTGGTCTGTAACTGACGCTGAGGCTCGAAAGCGTGGGGAGCGAACAGGATTAGATACCCTGGTAGTCCACGCCGTAAACGATGAGTGCTAGGTGTTGGGGCGTTTCCGGGCCTCAGTGCCGCAGCTAACGCATTAAGCACTCCGCCTGGGGAGTACGACCGCAAGGTTGAAACTCAAAGGAATTGACGGGGGCCCGCACAAGCGGTGGAGCATGTGGTTTAATTCGAAGCAACGCGAAGAACCTTACCAGGTCTTGACATCCTTTGACCACTCTAGAGATAGAGCTTCCCCTTCGGGGGCAAAGTGACAGGTGGTGCATGGTTGTCGTCAGCTCGTGTCGTGAGATGTTGGGTTAAGTCCCGCAACGAGCGCAACCCTTATTGTTAGTTGCCATCATTTAGTTGGGCACTCTAGCGAGACTGCCGGTAATAAACCGGAGGAAGGTGGGGATGACGTCAAATCATCATGCCCCTTATGACCTGGGCTACACACGTGCTACAATGGCTGGTACAACGAGTCGCGAGTCGGTGACGGCAAGCTAATCTCTTAAAGCCAGTCTCAGTTCGGATTGTAGGCTGCAACTCGCCTACATGAAGTCGGAATCGCTAGTAATCGCGGATCAGCACGCCGCGGTGAATACGTTCCCGGGCCTTGTACACACCGCCCGTCACACCACGAGAGTTTGTAACACCCGAAGTCGGTGAGGTAACCATTTGGAGCCAGCCGCCTAAGGTGGGATAGATGATTGGGGTGAAGTCGTAACAAGGTAGCCGTATCGGAAGGTGCGGCTGGATCACCTCCTTTCTAAGGAAATGGAACCTGTACGTTGGTCTTGTTTAGTTTTGAGAGGTCTTGTGGGGCCTTAGCTCAGCTGGGAGAGCGCCTGCTTTGCACGCAGGAGGTCAGCGGTTCGATCCCGCTAGGCTCCATTAACACTTGTAAGGGTGTTAAGATTGAACATTGAAAATTGAATATCTATATCAAAATAGTAATATCATATAGTCAAAATAAACCGAAACGCTGTAAATATTTAAATGAGTTTAGGTCGCAAGACCAAAATAAGGTTAAGTTAATAAGGGCGCACGGTGGATGCCTTGGCACTAGAAGCCGAAGAAGGACGTGACAAACGACGAAATGCTTTGGGGAGCTGTAAGTAAGCGACGATCCAGAGATGTCCGAATGGGGGAACCCACTAGCTAATGGCTAGTACTCCTATCTGTTAAGGATAGGTAGAGGAAGACGCAGTGAACTGAAACATCTAAGTAGCTGCAGGAAGAGAAAGCAAAAGCGATTGCCTGAGTAGCGGCGAGCGAAACGGCAGGAGGGCAAACCGAAGAGTTTACTCTTCGGGGTTGTAGGACTGCAATGTGGACTTAAAGATTATAGAAGAACTGACATGGGAAGGTCGGCCAAAGAGAGTAAGAGCCTCGTATTCGAAATAGTCTTTATACCTAGCAGTATCCTGAGTACGGCGGGACACGAGAAATCCCGTCGGAATCTGGGAGGACCATCTCCCAACCCTAAATACTCTCTAGTGACCGATAGTGAACCAGTACCGTGAGGGAAAGGTGAAAAGCACCCCGGGAGGGGAGTGAAATAGAACCTGAAACCGTGTGCCTACAACAAGTTCGAGCCCGTTAATGGGTGAGAGCGTGCCTTTTGTAGAATGAACCGGCGAGTTACGATATGATGCGAGGTTAAGTTGAAGAGACGGAGCCGTAGGGAAACCGAGTCTGAATAGGGCGCATTAGTATCATGTCGTAGACCCGAAACCATGTGACCTACCCATGAGCAGGTTGAAGGTGAGGTAAAACTCACTGGAGGACCGAACCAGGGCACGTTGAAAAGTGCTTGGATGACTTGTGGGTAGCGGAGAAATTCCAAACGAACTTGGAGATAGCTGGTTCTCTCCGAAATAGCTTTAGGGCTAGCCTCGGAATTGAGAATGATGGAGGTAGAGCACTGTTTGGGTGAGGGGTCCATCCCGGGTTACCGAATTCAGATAAACTCCGAATGCCAACGAGATTATGGTCGGGAGTCAGACTGCGAGTGCTAAGATCCGTAGTCGAAAGGGAAACAGCCCAGACCACCAGCTAAGGTCCCAAAATAACTATTAAGTGGAAAAGGATGTGGGGTTGCACAGACAACTAGGATGTTGGCTTAGAAGCAGCCACCATTCAAAGAGTGCGTAATAGCTCACTAGTCGAGTGACCCTGCGCCGAAAATGTACCGGGGCTAAAAAATTTACCGAAGCTGTGGATACCTTTATAGGTATGGTAGAGAGCGTTCTATGTGTGGAGAAGGTGTACCGTGAGGAGCGCTGGAACGCATAGAAGTGAGAATGCCGGTATGAGTAGCGAAAGACAGGTGAGAATCCTGTCCACCGTAAGACTAAGGTTTCCAGGGGAAGGCTCGTCCGCCCTGGGTTAGTCGGGACCTAAGGAGAGACCGAAAGGTGTATCCGATGGACAACAGGTTGATATTCCTGTACTAGAGTATGTAGTGAATGGAGGGACGCAGTAGGCTAACTAAAGCCAGACGACTGGAAGTGTCTGTCCAAGCAGTGAGGTGTGATATGAGTCAAATGCTTATATTCTATAACATTGAGCTGTGATGGGGAGCGAAGTTTAGTAGCGAAGTTAGTGATGTCACACTGCCAAGAAAAGCTTCTAGCGTTAATCATACTCTACCCGTACCGCAAACCGACACAGGTAGTCGAGGCGAGTAGCCTCAGGTGAGCGAGAGAACTCTCGTTAAGGAACTCGGCAAAATGACCCCGTAACTTCGGGAGAAGGGGTGCTGGCTTAAAGTCAGCCGCAGTGAATAGGCCCAAGCAACTGTTTATCAAAAACACAGCTCTCTGCTAAATCGTAAGATGATGTATAGGGGGTGACGCCTGCCCGGTGCTGGAAGGTTAAGAGGAGTGCTTAGCGTAAGCGAAGGTATGAATTGAAGCCCCAGTAAACGGCGGCCGTAACTGCTAACGGTCCTAAGGTAGCGAAATTCCTTGTCGGGTAAGTTCCGACCCGCACGAAAGGCGTAACGATTTGGGCACTGTCTCAACGAGAGACTCGGTGAAATTTTAGTACCTGTGAAGATGCAGGTTACCCGCGACAGGACGGAAAGACCCCATGGAGCTTTACTGTAGTTTGATATTGAGTGTCTGTACCACATGTACAGGATAGGTAGGAGCCGTATGAGACCGGGACGCCAGTTTCGATGTGAGGCGTTGTTGGGATACTACCCTTGTGTTATGGCCACTCTAACCCAGATAGGTTATCATCTATCGGAGACAGTGTCTGACGGGCAGTTTGACTGGGGCGGTCGCCTCCTAAAAGGTAACGGAGGCGCCCAAAGGTTCCCTCAGAATGGTTGGAAATCATTCGCAGAGTGTAAAGGTATAAGGGAGCTTGACTGCGGAGAGCTACAACTCGAGCAGGGACGAAAAGTCGGGCTTAGTGATCCGGTGGTTCCGCATGGAAGGGCCATCGCTCAACGGATAAAAGCTACCCTGGGGATAACAGGCTTATCTCCCCAAGAGTTCACATCGACGGGAGGTTTGGCACCTCGATGTCGGCTCGTCGCATCCTGGGGCTGTAGTCGGTCCCAAGGGTTGGGCTGTTCGCCCATTAAAGCGGCACGCGAGCTGGGTTCAGAACGTCGTGAGACAGTTCGGTCCCTATCCGTCGCGGGCGTAGGAAATTTGAGAGGATCTGCTCCTAGTACGAGAGGACCAGAGTGGACTTACCGCTGGTGTACCAGTTGTCTCGCCAGAGGCATCGCTGGGTAGCTATGTAGGGAAGGGATAAACGCTGAAAGCATCTAAGTGTGAAGCCCACCTCAAGATGAGATTTCCCATGATTTTATATCAGTAAGATCCCTGAGAGATGATCAGGTAGATAGGTTAGAAGTGGAAGTTGTGGTGAGCAATGGAGCGGACTAATACTAATAGCTCGAGGACTTATCCAAAAAGTAACAGAGAGATATTGACAACGATTTGAGTTTAACTTGTTAGAATATAGATGTTCAATTTTGAATGTTTAGATCATTCAGAGTTAAGTGACGATAGCCTAGGAGATACACCTGTACCCATGCCGGAACACAGCAAGGTTACAGCCCTAGAACGCCGGAAGTAGCTGGGGTTGCCCCTGTGAGATAAGGTAGCTCGCTTTAGCAAAGAGATTGAGCCTAGTAGATACTTCAGGCTCATTTGGGAGCTTAGCTCAGCTCGGGAGAGCATCCGCCTTACAGGCAGAGGGTCAGCGGTTCGATCCCGTTAACTCCCATAGGTCCCGAGTGTAAGCGGTTATCACGTCGCTCCTGTCACGGCGAAGATCGCGGGTTCGATTCCCGTCGGGACCGTTAAGATAATGAAAATTATTTTAAGACTCGTTAGCTCAGTTGGTAGAGCAATTGACTTTTAATCAATGGGTCACTGGTTCGAGCCCAGTACGGGTCATATTTTGCGGGTTTGGCGGAATTGGCAGACGCACCAGATTTAGGATCTGGCGCTTTACGGCGTGGGGGTTCAAGTCCCTTAACCCGCATAAGAGAATAATAATGAGCCGGCTTAGCTCAGTTGGTAGAGCATCTGATTTGTAATCAGAGGGTCGCGTGTTCAA
The DNA here is from genome assembly GCA_047241705.1 of Streptococcus sp. Classification (GTDB taxonomy): domain Bacteria; phylum Bacillota; class Bacilli; order Lactobacillales; family Streptococcaceae; genus Streptococcus. Next base: position 93,263 of record JBKTJB010000001.1, on the reverse strand, counting down.
GTCATGTAGCCGGCATTTTTTTATATAAAGAAAGCGATGCGAACGTAGTTCAGTGGTAGAACACCACCTTGCCAAGGCGGGGGTCGCGGGTTCGAATCCCGTCGTTCGCTTGAGGAGGCCGGGGTGGCGGAACTGGCAGACGCACAGGACTTAAAATCCTGCGATTGGTAACGATCGTACCGGTTCGATTCCGGTCCTCGGCATAGACAAAGGTTGAAAGAAGCACCCTTAGCTCAACTGGATAGAGTACCTGACTACGAATCAGGCGGTTAGAGGTTCGACTCCTCTAGGGTGCATGGTCGCAAGGCTATGTAATAATTGAATAGGAACGAGCACCCTTAGCTCAACTGGATAGAGTACCTGACTACGAATCAGGCGGTTAGAGGTTCGACTCCTCTAGGGTGCATAAAGCGGTAGCTTTAGATCGGGAAGTAGCTCAGCTTGGTAGAGTACTTGGTTTGGGACCAAGGTGTCGCAGGTTCGAATCCTGTCTTCCCGATATTGTATTGAAAAAGTCTAATGGTTGTCATTAGGCTTTTTTTGTAGTTATTTCTTTATTAATTTACAAGAAAAAAGAGCTTTCGCTCTTTTCAACTTTATTTATTTCGCAGTTCAACATAACGGTTATACCAAATTTTGATATATTCCTTAAAAAGGACCTTTGTTTTGGTTTATCCAATCTACTAGAACCTTAACATTTTCCTTTAAAATAAAGTCGATGTCATCTGAATAGTGCATTTTTTCTTTATGCTGCTCGTATTCTTCAACATCTAACAATTTTTTTTCACCATTGGTAAAGACCTTGACATCGAGATCATAGTCGATATATTTTAAGGCTTCTTGATCAATGTGAAAAGGACTTGCTAGGTTACAGTAGTAAGACACACCATTGTCACGGATCATGGCGATGATGTTAAACCAATATTTTTTATGGAAATATACGATCGCTGGTTCACGCGTGATCCAACGTCTACCATCACTTTCAGTAACAAGTGTATGATCATTTACTCCAATAATTGCATTTTCGGTTATCTTTAATACCATGGTGTCACGCCATGTACGGTGTAAACTGCCATCATGTTTATAACTTTGAATTGTAATAAAGTCGCCTTCTTTAGGTAGTTTCATAATCTTACCAACTTTCTACAATCTAAGTATATCCTCTATATTGTAACATATTTTTTCAAATTTTTTTTTATTTTTCTATTTAATTTTCAATTTGATCACTGAAGAATGAATTATTCATCTAAGAAGTCTCTGATAGCTGATGTTATATCACTATAATCGTAGCCTTTTCTGGCTAGTGCCTGAGTCAAGCGTTGTTTGAGGTCATAGCCTTCATATTTTTTACTGTATTTACGGTATTGTTTTTCTAACTCTTTTAGAATGAGCTCATTGGTTGCTTCTTCATCTGTTTCGAGCTCGAGATTTTGGAATGCTATCTTTGCTTGATTGTAAGCAAAACCTTTTGAAATGAGTGCTTGGATGATTTTCGTTTCAATGGCTTTTTAACGGATATTTTCCTTGGTATTTTTTTACGAGTTTTATTGCGGTACGGTCGATCACTTCTGAAAAATCATAGTCTGCAAGAATTTCTTGAAGGATAGATTTTGGGATCCCTTTTTGTTGAATTTTTTGTTGTAATAAGAGAGGACCCTTATCGCCACTGAGAAGGTTGGCTTCTATCAGGTTTCTTGCATATTGACGATCATCTAACCACTTGTCTTCTTTTAGCTGTTGGACCACTTTATCAATAATGCCACTTTCAATCTCATACTTTGTCAGGTAGTCTCTGACTTCTTTTGTTGTCCGAGCTTTAAAAGAAAGATGGTAAAGGGCCAGGTTTTTACCATAGGAGTATTGAGCAAACTCTTGGATTTCTTTTAGTTCTTCTTCACTGATTTCTTTATCTTTGGAAAGGAAATATTTGACGATGGTGTCTTCTGTAATATAAAGTTTTTGATCATTGTCTAATTCTAGGAGGTAGAGTCTTTTTTTCTTTTCTAGTTTTGTAATTTTCATGTTTTTATTATACCGAAAAATGTGTTAAGATAGGGATATGAACGTTAAAGTAAAACAAAAAATTCCTTTGAAAATTAAACGAATGGGAATTAACGGAGAAGGGATTGGCTTTTATAAAAAAACACTTGTCTTTGTGCCAGGCGCTTTGAAGGGAGAAGATATCTTCTGTCAAATTACAAGTGTTAAGAAAAATTTTGCGGAAGCCAAACTCCTATCTGTGAATAAGGCGTCTAAGTTTCGTGTGACGCCCATGTGTGATATCTATGAGACCTGTGGTGGCTGTCAAATCATGCATTTGAAGTATGATAAGCAGCTGGAGTTTAAGACAGATTTATTACAACAGGCCTTGAAGAAGTTCTCACCTGAAGGATTTGAACAGTATGATATTCGGCCGACAATTGGAATGCAGGAGCCGCTTTACTATCGGGCAAAATTGCAATTTCAAACTAGGAAATTCAAGGGCCAGGTGAAGGCGGGCCTCTATGCCCAAAATTCACATTATTTGGTGGAATTAAAGGATTGTTTGGTTCAAGATCCGGTTATTCAAGCTATCGCCAACGATCTAGCGGATTTATTGACCTATTATCAGATTCCGATTGCTGATGAGCGTAAAGAACTGGGTGTCAGAACCATGATGGTTCGACGGGCGCGGAAGTCTGGTCAAGTTCAGATCATTGTGGTCACTAGTCGTCAGATTAACATAAATAATTTGGTGCAAGACTTGGTCACGAAACACCCTGAGATTGTCACAGTTGCTGTTAATAAAAATACGTCTCTGATCCAGTGAGATCTATGGCGAACAAACGCAGATTATTTGGGGAGAAGAGGCTATTTTGGAAGGTGTTTTGGATTATGAATTCTCCCTGTCTCCTCGAGCTTTTTACCAGTTGAATCCGGAACAAACTGAAGTATTGTATAGTGAGGCGGTTAAGGCTCTAGATGTTTCTCCAGAGGATCACCTGATTGATGCCTATTGTGGGGTTGGAACGATTGGCTTTGCTTTTGCTAATAGAGTGAAAAGTGTTCGGGGGATGGATATTATTCCTGAAGCGATTGAAGATGCCAAATACAATGCTAAACGGATGGGATTTGAGAATACCCACTATGAGGCTGGTACAGCAGAAGAGATCATTCCTCGCTGGTACCAAGAAGGCTATCGGGCTAATGCTGTGATCGTGGATCCACCTCGTACGGGCTTGGGTACAAAATTAATCGAGACCTTGTTGCACTATGCACCTGAAAAGATGGTCTATGTCTCTTGTAATGTCTCTACTTTGGCACGGGATCTAGTGGCTTTGACAAAGGTTTATCAGGTTGAATACATTCAATCAGTGGATATGTTCCCCCATACTGCAAGGACAGAAGCAGTTGTGAAATTAGTGAAGAAGTGAAAAAAGAAGAATGGATATTTGGGAAAAACTTTATCATGAGGCGAAAGCTCTTTATGCGCCTCAAGAGGTTTCAGATTTTGTCTATGCTCGACATGTGGTTGCTGCTGTTGAGGCTGCAGATGGTCAGATTTTTACGGGCTTTTGTATGGAAGGAACCTGTGGCGTCTTTCATTTATGTGCCGAACGAGCAGCTCTCTTCAACATGTATCAACAATCAGGACAAACCAAGGTCAAGCGCATTATTGCTTTTCGAGACAAACCTCCTTATGGAGAAGGTTCTGGGATGCCTTGTGGGGCCTGTCGTGAATTTCTCCTTGAGCTAGATGCTGAGAATCGTCATCTAGAATTTATGGTGGATTATGAGAGTCGCAAGACCATTACTTTAGGTGAATTGATGCCCCTTTGGTGGGGAGAAGAACGGGCTCGTCAAAGAGAAAATAAAGGGAATGAGTAGAGGAAATAAATAAATGGACAATGTTATTGATGTATCGATTCCAGTTGCTCAAGTTATTGATCAACATCCGGAGGTATTGGATTTGTTGGTGGAGTTGGGCTTTTAAACCCTTAGCCAATCCGATCATGCGACAACAGTTAAGCGCAAGGTTTCCTTGAAACAAGGATCAAAATTAGAAGGTACTCCTATGGAGAAGATTGTGCGAACACTAGAGGCCAATGGCTATGAAGTAGTGGGGCTAGACCAATGAGTGATGAACGAATTCACGTCTTAAGAGATATCTTATTAGAGCTTCATCATGGAGCTTCCCCTGAGTCGGTTCAGGAGCGCTTTGATGCGACCTTTGCAGGGGTTTCTGCGATTGAAATCTCTCTTATGGAGCATGAACTGATGAATTCAGATGCAGGGGTTACTTTTGAAGATGTGATGGAGCTTTGTGATGTCCATGCCAATCTCTTTAAGAATGCGGTTCAAGGGGTCGAAGTAGCAGATACCGACCACCCTGGTCATCCTGTTCAAATCTTTAAACAGGAGAACTTAGCCCTTCGTGCGGCTATGATGCGGGTACGCCGCTTGCTAGACAATTATGAGACAACTGAGGATCCTGAGATGATTCAGGAGATTCATAAGGGCTTGTTACGTCAGCTGGGCTTGGTGGGTCAATTTGACCGGCATTACCGTCGTAAGGAAGAGTTGATGTTTCCGATTATGGAAAAATATGGGCATGATTCCCCACCAAAAGTGATGTGGGGAGTAGATGACCAGATTCGGGAACTCTTTTGCGAAAGCTTTGGATGCGGCCAAGAAATTACCGGATTCTAGTATTTCTGGAAGTCAAGGAATGCTTTTGAAGCCTTTGCGCAAGAGTTTGAGGGCATGATCTTCAAGGAAGAGTCGATCCTCTTGATGATTTTGCTGGAGGCCTTTACCCAGGATGACTGGCTCTCCATTGCAGAAGAAAGTGATGCTTATGGTTATGCCATTATTCTCCCAAGTGAGAAATGGGTGCCGAAACGCGTGGACTTCAAGGAGGAAGCGTCGAAAGAGTCAGAAGGTTCAACTGAACCACTTCCTTCTTCAAAAGGAGATGAGCACCGTCAGGTCATTGAGACTCCTGAGGGGCAGTTGACCATTACCTTTCACCGCCTAAGAAAAAGAAGAGAGCTTCGGACCGCAACCAACCTCAACCGTTTGGCAATGGCTATTTGTCAGTGGATGCAAGCGAATTTGATCTTGAACCAGTTACCAATGGAGATCACTCTTGTCAATAATGATGATATTTTCCAATATTACAATGATGCTGCGCCTTTTGAGGAAATGATTTTTAAGAGGACGCCATCGCAGGTAGGACGCAATGTTGAGCTGTGTCACCCACCGAAGTATTTGGAGAAGGTCAAAGCCATCATGCAGGGGCTTCGTGAAGGGAAAAAAGACAAGTATGAAATGTGGTTCAAATCAGAATCGCGTGGGAAATTTGTCCATGTCACCTATGCAGCCGTGCGTGATGAAGCTGGAGATTTTCAAGGTGTCTTGGAATATGTTCAGGACATTCAACCTTATCGAGAGATCGATACGGATTTTTATAGAGGAATGGAGTAAAGATGAGTTACGAAACAGAGTTTATGAAGGAGTTTGAGGAGTGGATCAAGACCCAGGTCATGATCAATGAAATGGCTCTCGAAGAAAGTAAGAAGGTTTTTGATGAAGACCAGGATGAACGAGCTAAAATCGCGATGATTCGCTATGAAAGCCGTTTGGACGCTTATCAGTTCTTGCAAGGGAAGTTTGAAAATTTCCATGCTGGAAAAGGATTTCATGATTTACCAGATGGCCTCTTTGGTGAAAGAAAATATTAAAATGGCCTTATTGAAGGCGTTTAACTGGCTAGATTTATCTGAAAATTGAGCAATGACTTGATTTTTTAAGGGATTGTGATACAATAAAAAAGTTGAAATGACATCAACGGATTATTGAATGGAATTATGGTGATGAAACCTTGTTGCCTTAGGAATTGATCACTGAATTTAGGAGGAAAAATGGCAAAGAAGAACGTAAACCGTGCGAAACAATACAAACATCAAAATAGACATCTTTGGAAAAAAGCTGTCGCAACTGTAACTGCAGCTGTGAAAGAAGCACCTAAAAAGGTTGAGAAAGCTACAAAAGCAGTGGCGAAAGAAGTGAAACAATGCGGCTTCTTCAGTGGAAGAATTTGCTGCAAGTTTGGAAGGTGTGGCACTTGATCGTGCGCAAACATTCTATGATGAAGGTATTCGCTCTGTTGCGGACTTCGCAAACTGGACAGAAAAGAGTTGTTGGCCCTAAAGGAATCGGACCAGCTACGATCAAGAAATTGAAAGAACTAGGCGTTAAATTTAAATAATCGCTTTTATGATTTCTTGCCATTTCCAGGAAAACTTGCCAAAATGAACCTATTAGAGGTGTTTGAACCACATTTTACAGAAAGTGGCGGTACTGAGAAGTCCACAAATGTGTCAAACTGGTCGCTAATGGATGAAAATGAAATAGTACATTGTTGCGGGCGTTGCCCCGAAATTGGGTGGTACTCGCGGATCAACACATTCGTCCCTGTCAGATTGATGACAGGGGCGATTTTTCTTTCATCCCTAGCTGAAGGAGCTTGTCATGAAACAATCTTAAAACCAGCAAACTCTACTATGGCTTTCCTATCTTCATCTTGGGGTATCAGGACCAGAACTTTGGGAACAATATCACGACTCTGCAGTTCCTCTTATAGCCTGGGAGATTGGCTTGTCATCGGGGTTGGTGCTGAGGAAAATGCGGCTGACCAGATTAAGCATTATCAACAGTTCAGCGTGAACATCCCTGACTGAAAATCTCATGCTTGAGATGGAGCAGGCTGGCTTTATCAGCCATCGGGAAAAGTTGAAACACCTAGGGCTTGACTACGAGATTTCTGAACGGACCCAGGCACCGATTTTGGAGGCTTGTCCAGTCGTATTGGACTGTCAGGTAGATCGGATTATCGAGGAAGATGGCATCTGCCATATCTTTGCTAAGATTCTCGAGCGACTGGCTGATCGAGAGCTCTAGATGACAAGGGGCATTTCAAAATGACCGTTTTGCGCCGACTTACTTTATGGGGGACGGCCATCAGCGCGTTTACCGTTATTCAGATGACCGAGTCGATCCTATGGGAAGCTTTATTAAGAAAGCGAGGAAGAAGAATGACAAGAGCCAACATTACCTGAAACGAATCGAAACGGAGCGTCTGGTCTTACGAGTCCGAACAGTGGCGGATGCTGAGGACATCCATGCTTACGCTAGTCTTCCAGAAGTCTCTTACCCAGCAGGTTTTCCACCCGTCAAGACCTTGGAAGACGATTTATTATCTAGAGCATATCCTTCCCGAGCGCAATCAAAAAGAAAATCTTCCAGCTGGTTACGGCATTGTGGTCAAAGGAACCGATAAAATCATTGGCTCTGTTGACTTCAACCATCGCCACGAAGACGATGTGCTGAGATTGGCTAGCTCTTGCACCCAGACTATTGGGGCCGGGGTTATGTACCAGAAGCACGCGTACCTTGATTGATCTGGCTTTTAAAGAACTAGGGCTTCATAAGGTAGAATTGTCTTGCTTTAGCTACAATGTCCAAAGTCAACGAGTTGCTGAGAAGCTTGGCTTCACCCTTGAAGCACGTATAAGAGACCGTAAAGATGCCCAAGGCAATCGTTGTGATGATTTGAGATACGGCTTGCTGAAGAGTGAATGGGATGAGAAATAACTAAGTATAGTTTACCTTAAAAAAATTTGTAAAGTTTAAATAACTTATAAAGTATTGAGGTACAAAATGGAAAACGAAAGCTTGGATTTAATTATTAAGGAAGTAGAAAATCAACAGGAAAAAGAGTTAGTTCGTTTTGAATCTAACTTATCTGAAGGAATAAATAAATATAAAGAAGTATTACCAGCTGATCTAATAACACCCCAACTACAGGAAAATTGATAACGAAGTAAAATTACAATTAGTTGAATTTCAAAAAAGTATTGATTTGAAACCGAAAGTATTATACCATGCTTTAAAAGTTGAGGCTGAACTTAATCCTGAAATTGAAAAGATGATTTGAAACAAAAGTGCTTATGATTTCTTGAAAAAACAACAAAAACAAATATTTAAAAAAGATTATTCGTGAGCTAAAAAGGAGTATATAAAATGGCAAATGTTGGGGATTTAGCTGTTAAAGGAGGAAAAGCTGTTATTAAATTTATGCTAGAATTGATAACAGAATTTCTGAAAAGTGAAGAATTTAAAAAACAAATGAAATTCATGATAGAAACTTTAGTTACTAAGGTAGTTGATAAAGTTATAGAAGAAAAGAAAAGAAATAACTAGAAAGGACAAACACATGTCTAAAGAACTTTCACCTAAATACAATCCAGCCGAGGTTGAGGCTGGTCGTTACCAAAAATGGCTTGACGAAGATGTTTTCAAGCCTTCAGGCGATAAAAAGGCTAAGCCTTATTCAATCGTTATTCCACCACCAAACGTAACTGGTAAACTTCACCTTGGTCACGCTTGGGATACAACTTTGCAAGATATCATCATCCGTCAAAAACGTATGCAAGGTTTCGATACGCTTTGGCTTCCAGGTATGGACCATGCTGGGATTGCCACTCAAGCTAAAGTAGAAGCGCGTTTAGCTGAGGACGGCATCTCTCGTTACGACCTCGGCCGTGAGAAATTCCTTGATGAAAGTCTGGGAATGGAAAGACGAATATGCCATCTACTATCAAGCAACAATGGGGTAAGATGGGACTCTCTGTAGACTACTCTCGCGAACGTTTCACGCTTGACGAAGGGTTGTCAAAAGCTGTTCGTAAGGTCTTTGTAGAGCTTTACAAGAAGGCATGGATCTACCGTGGTGAATTTATCATCAACTGGGATCCAAAAGCCCGTACAGCCCTTTCTGATATCGAGGTAATTCACAAGGATGTCGAAGGTGCCTTCTACCACATGAACTACATGTTGGAAGACGGTTCACGTGCCCTTGAAGTAGCAACAACACGTCCTGAGACTATGTTTTGGGGATACCGCCGTAGCGGTTAACCCTAAATGATGATCTGTTATAAAGACTTGATTGGTCAAAATGTTATCTTGCCAATCTTGAATAAAGCCAATCCCAATCGTAGGGGACGAACACGCAGACCCTGAGTTTGGTACTGGTGTGGTGAAGATCACTCCTGCCCACGACCCTAATGACTTCTTGGTTGGTCAACGTCATAATCTTCCGCAAGTCAACGTTATGAACGATGATGGTACCATGAATGAATTGGCTGGTGAATTCAACGGTATGGACCGCTTTGAAGCTACGTAAGGCTGTTGTCAAGAAGTTGGAAGAAATCGGTGCTCTTGTTGAAGATTGAGAAGATGACTCACTCAGTTGGTCACTCAGAGCGTACAGGGGTTATGGTTGAGCCACGCTTGTCTACGCAATGGTTCGTCAAGATGGACCAATTGGCGAAAAATGCCATTGCCAACCAAGACACATGACGACAAGGTTGAATTCTCACCCACCTTCGTTTCAACGACACCTTCCTTCAATGGATGGAAAATGTCCACGACTGGGTTATCTCTCGTCAGCTTTGGTGGGGTCACCAAATCCCTGCTTGGTACAATGCTGATGGTGAAATGTGCGTTGCGCGAAGAAGCACCAGAAGGTGACGGATGGAAACAAGACGAAGATGTCTTCGGATACTTGGTTCAGTTCTGCCCTCTGGCCATTCTCAACTATGGGTTGGCCTGATGTCGACGCAGAAGACTTCAAACGTTACTTCCCAACTTCAACCTTGGTAACAGGTTACGATATCATCTTCTTCTGGGTATCTCGTATGATCTTCCAATCATTAGAATTCACAGGCCGCCAGCCATTCCAAGAACGTCTCGATCCACGGTCTCATTCGTGATGAGCAAGGGCGTAAGATGTCTAAGTCACTTGGTAACGGGATTGACCCAATGGATGTTATCGAGAAATACGGTGCCGATGCCCTTCGTTGGTTCCTTTCAAACGGTTCTGCACCAGGGTCAAGACGTGCGTTTCTCTTACGAGAAAATGGATGCGTCTTGGAACTTCATTAACAAGATTTGGAACATCTCACGCTACATCCTCATGAACAATGAAGGGTTGACCTTGGATGCGGCACGTGAAAATGTTGCCAAAGTGGCTGCTGGTCAAGCAGGTAATGTTACAGACCGCTGGATTCTCCACAACCTCAACGAAACAATCGGTAAGGTCACTGAAAACTTTGACAAGTTTGAGTTTGGTGTAGCTGGTCACATCCTCTACAACTTCATCTGGGACGAGTTTGCGGACTGGTATGTTGAGTTGACTAAGGAAGTGCTTTACAGTGATAACGAGGACGAAAAAGTCATCACTCGTTCTGTTCTTCTTTACACCTTGGATCAAATCTTGCGTCTCCTTCATCCAATCATGCCATTCGTAACTGAAGAAATTTACGGCCAAATCTCTGAAGGCACGATCGTGACTGCGGAATACCCAGTGGTTCGTCCAGAGTTTGAAAACGAAGAAGCAGCAGCTGGCGTCGAAGCTCTTAAAGATGTGATTCGTTCAGTACGTAACTCACGTGCAGAAGTGAACGTAGCGCCAAGTAAGCCAATCACTATCTTGATTAAGACAAGCGACAGCAAGCTCGATGCCTTCTTCAATGACAATGTCAACTACATCAAACGCTTCACAAACCCAGAACACTTGGAAATTGCAGCAGATGTAGAAGTACCTGATTTGGTTATGTCAAGCATCATCACAGGTGCAGAAATCTACTTGCCACTCGCTGACCTTCTCAATGTCGAAGAAGAATTGGCTCGTCTTGAAAAAGAATTAGCCAAATGGCAAAAAGAACTGGATATGGTCGGTAAGAAGCTCTCTAACGAACGCTTCGTAGCCAATGCCAAACCAGAAGTCGTCCAAAAAGAACGCGACAAACAAGCCGACTACCAAGCGAAGTACGACGCGACCGTAGCACGTATTGATGAGATGAAGAAGTTGGTGAAATAAACACAGAAACACGGCGGAATCCGTGTTTTTTGTATGATTCTGTAAGAGAAAAAGTTTAAGTAACCTATTTTTAGACCATTTTCCAGAAATAATCGATGATATAGGTCAGGCCGTAGGTGTAGATGACGAGGGTGATAGGTTTGCAGAGGATGATGATGGTCATGTAGCGTTTGAAGGTCATATTGGTCAGACCTGCCAGCATACAGATGAAGTCGGCAGGACTAACTGGCCAGATCATCATGAAGATAAAGAAGCGATCGAACCGCTTGCCTTCATTGAGCCAGCTAATGTACTTGTCGTAAGTCTTCTGGCTGACCATAGATTGGACGAACTTGGGCCCGTACATTCTGGCGAGATGGAAGATAATGGCACAGCCAATGACGATTCCAATGTAGTTGTATATGGTCCCAATGATGTGGCCATAGATAAAGACCCCAGCGACAGACGTCAGGGCACCAGGAATAATAGGCACCACTGTCTGAAGGATCTGAAGAAAGATAAAGAGAGGGGGTCCAAAGATGCCTGCTTGGAGAATAAAAGCTGACAAGGTTTCCTTGGATTGAAGGATGCCAGCAAAGTAGGCCCAGATACAAAAGGCCAAGGTCCCAAGAGCTCCGATGATGGAGGACCAATTAATGATGCGCTGGAGAAGAGGAGAGACCTCCCTCAATTTTTTTTCTTTTGTTATCATAACTCTTCCGTGTATTTTTTTCTTCTACTATACCATTTTTTTGTCTATTTGTAAGCTCTGGTGATGAAGGTGATGAAAGTTTTAAAAGATGGTATAATGATGTAATTAAGGCTCAAATAAGTATACTAGGTATTCAGGGAGGATGTAGTGGAAGAATATATAAATTTATACCATCAGAAATTATGGGAAATAGCTTTTACGAATGTACGAGATACTTTCGTCAATCAAAATACAATTTTCTGGGGACCATTAATTTATTTCAGTTATGTTATGTTTGATCTATTAGCTGGGAATAAAAAACGTGTCCTGATTGTTACTTTGCATTCCTTTGGTCTTATTCTTTCTTAGTATGGGTGCGGAGTATCTATACAGTTAAGTGATAAAATCATGAATCCGAAATCAGATTATAAACAATGAATGGAGTTTTTGAAGGGTTGGCAACGTGACACCGTTTTACCTATGATTGAGAATATTGATAAAATTCCCATAGCCAGTGTTGATGGAAAAATTTAAAAGACAAAGATATTATCCTATTTGCGGTATCTAATCCAACATATTATGATGCGTTGTTTTGGAAAGCATCCATGTTGCTATCAGGTCGACAGCAGGTTGGAAATGACTTTGTGATTGTTTTGGTTGGATATGAAGTGAAAGATGATAGTTGGCAAACCGGTAGATATTCGTATTGCACCAAGCGTTGAAGAAAGTGATTTTCGGAAATTTTCTGTGAAAGTGCTTCATATCGAAAGAGAAGAAAAAAGTAGGTGCTACTAGTATTGTTAGCGACCTTCAATTCATATATGCGTAAGGAATTCGCAGGAAGAAAAGAATGGAAAAAAGTCCAAATTGATGAAATAAAACGAGCTCTCCACTCTAACATTAGAACTTTCCTTTTTGGAAAGTTTTTTTTTGTGTTAGAGAAAAAGTGAAAGAGATTTTACATTTGACTTATGTGATAGTCAACCCCTGTCTTGAGGTCAAGTCATCCGTGGCGAAAACCCCCCATTTTATGCTATAATGGGAGGAATACGAATGTTTGGAGAAAAACGTGTCAATCGAAAAATTACAAACCAGATTTTGCGGTGGAAGGCAGCCTATGATCTCACCGTTACAGACTTGAAAACAGGGTATCAAGGCGGTCCTTGTGGATTTGGATAACACCTTGATTGCTTGGAACAATCCGGATGGGACTCCCGAGATGCGCCAGTGGTTGCATGACCTTCGTGATGGAGGGATTCGAGCTATCGTGGTGTCTAATAGTCCCAAACGGGTCAAGCGAGCTGTTGAGAAATTTGATATTGACTATGAAGCCTGGTCGCTCAAGCCCTTTACCTTTGGGATTGATCGGGCCCTCAAACGTTTCCACTATGAGAGAAAAATGAAGTGGTCGTGGTCGAGGGATCAACTGATGACCGATATCCGGGCTACGCCCATCGTTTGCAGGCATTCGTTCGATTTTGGTCAAGCCTTTGGTTGAGCATGACTCGATCCAAGACCCAGATCAACCCGGGCACGCGTGAACGCCGAGTCATGAAGCAAATGGCCGAGAAATATGGTCCGATTGTATACAAAAAAGGAATTTAAGAATGGAAGAATTATTCTTGTATTGGCTGTGGAGCCCCCATTCAGACAGAAAACAAAGAGGGGCTAGGCTATACTCCCCAATCAGCTCTTGAAAAGGGCCTGGAAACAGGCGAAGTTTATTGCCAACGCTGTTTCCGTCTGCGTCACACTACAATGAAATCACAGATGTGCATCTGACAGATGATTTCCTAAAACTCCTTCTGAAGTAGGTGATAGTGATGCTCTCGTGGTCAATGTAGTGGATATTTTGACTTTAATGGATCTGTTATCCTGGCCTACCACGCTTTGTAGCAGGAAATGATGTCCTCTTGGTCGGAAACAAAAAAGACATATTGCCTAAGTCTGTCAAGGACAGCAAGGTGACCCATTGGTTGATGGAGCGGGCCCACGAAGAAGGCATGCGTCCTGTCGATGTGGTCCTCACCTCTGCTCAAAACAAAGAGTGCTATCAAGGACTTAATGGAGAAGATTGAACAGTACCGCAAGGGACGTGATGTCTATGTGGTGGGTGTGACCAACGTTGGGAAATCGACCCTCATCAATGCAATCATCCAAGAAATCACTGGAGACAAAGGATATCATCACGACCTCTCGCTTCCCAGGGACGACACTGGACAAGATTGAAATCCCACTGGACGATGGATCCTACATCTACGATACACCAGGGATTATCCATCGCCGCAGATGGCTCACTACTTGACGGCGAAAAACCTCAAGTATGTCAGCCCTAAAAAGGAAATCAAGCCCAAGACCTACCAGCTCAATCAGAGCAAACCCTCTTCTTGGAGTGGGTCTGCCAAGGACACCTTTGACTTTATCAAGGGAGAAAAGCAAGGTTTCACCGCTTTCTTTGACAACGAACTCAAGCTTCACCCGAACCAAGCTCGAAGGAGCGACCGCCTTTTATGACAAGCATGTCGGTGACTTACTAACACCCCTAACAGCAAGGAAAAAGAAGAATTTCCACCCTTGGTTTCTCATGAGTTTACCATCAAGGACAAGACAGACCTCGTCATCTCTGGACTCGGCTGGATCCGCGTCAATGGGGAAGCAAAAGTAGCTGTGTGGGCACCAGAAGGCGTCGCCGTCGTCACCCGCAAAGCTATTATTTAAAAATTTGAAATAGAATGAAATTGAAGAGCGAACGAAGTGAGCTCAAATAGAGATCGTTATTGCCGTGGTGTAGTTGCCAATCGATCGGTGCGGGGAGCAAAATGAGACCAAGGCTCCATTACGAGGTAAGGGAAATCCATTTTCAAAGATGAGGTCTTTGAAAAATTGGTTGACTTTCGTCCCCACCACCAAAATAACGATCAAAATAAGGAAGTAAGCATGACATTAACATCTAAACAACGGGCTTTCCTCAATAATGACCCACAGCCTCAAAACCGATTATCCAAATTGGGAAAAATGGGCTCAATGACCAAATCCAAAACCAGTGTTCGTCAAGCGTTAGATGCGCGCGAACTGATCAAGGTCACTCTTCTTCAAAATACGGATGAAGAAACATCCATGAAGTAGCAGAAATCTTGGAAGAAGAAATCGGTGTGGATACGGTTCAAAAAATTGGACGCATCCTCATCTTGTTCAAACAATCGAGCAAAAAAGAAAATCGGAAGATTTCAGTCAAAGTAAAAGAAATCTAAGACATTGAGGAGAGCAAACCTATGGCAATTGAACTATTGACTCCCTTTACCAAGGTAGAGTTAGAGCCAGAGATCAAAAACAAGAAACGCAAACAAGTTGGTATTTTGGGTGGGAATTTCAATCCGGTCCACAATGCCCATTTGGTCGTTGCGGATCAAGTGCGCCAACAATTAGGGTTAGATAAGGTGCTCTTGATGCCTGAGTATGAGCCACCGCATGTCGATGCCAAGGGGACGATTGCAGAGCACCATCGCCTTAAGATGCTGGAATTAGCCATTGAAGGTATTGAAGGTCTGGAAATCGAGACGATTGAACTCGAGCGGAAAGGGATTTCCTATACCTACGACACCATGCTCTTGCTCAATGAACGGGATCCAGACACAGATTATTACTTCATTATTGGTGCAGATATGGTGGATTATTTACCAAAATGGCACCGCATCGATGAATTGGTGGAGATTGTGCAATTTGTCGGGGTCCAGCGACCACGCTATAAGGCGGGGACTTCTTATCCGGTGATCTGGGTGGATGTTCCTCTAATGGACATCTCCTCTAGTATGGTACGTGATTTTGTAGCCAAAGGCCGGACGCCGAATTTTATGTTGCCAAAACCAGTCTTGGACTACATCAAGAAAGAAATTGTATCAATGACCTATGAAAACTATCTAGGCTTTTCTCGTGAGGTCTTGCTTGAAAAAATGCGTCAAATCCTGCCAGAAAAGCGGCTAACCCACTGTTTAGGGGTTGAGAGAGAGAGTTTGCGCGTGACTTGGCCAAACGCTATGGGGCTGACGAAGAACAGGCTGGCTAGCAGGTTTGTTACATGACTACGCCAGAAATTATCGGATCAGGAATTTCTGGACTTGATCGATCGCTATGAGCTAGATCCAGCGTTAAAAAACTGGGGCAGCAATGTCTGGCATGGGATGGTCAGGATTTACAAAGATCAAGAAGACCTCGGACTGACAGATCCAGCCATTCTTCGCAGTATTGAGATTCACACCGTGGGAAGTGGACGAATGTCGACCTTAGACAAGATTGTCTATGTGGCAGATTACATTGAGCACAACCAGGCCTTTCGAAATTAGATCAGGCGCGCGACATTGCCCAAGGTCTCCTTGGATCGTGCCGTGGCCTATGAGACGGCTCGCACAGTCGAACACCTGGCCCACCAAGGATTGCCCATTTATCCCCAAACCCTTGAAACCTATAACGCCTTTGTGAAGTATTTGAAAGAGGAGCAGTGAGTGAAAACAGCTTTTATCATTATTGATGTACAAAATATCCTCGTGGAGACAGGTTTTGAGACAGAAAAGCTGTTAGAGAAAGATTGCTTATTTGCAAGATCAGGCAAGAGAAAACAGCAGATTGAAATCATCTACATTCAGCATATTGAAACGCCAGAAACTTTAACCTCGGAAGATTGGCAATTATCTCCTCTGTTGAAAAGACAGGAGAATGAAAAGGTATTTCAGAAGCGATACAATAGCATATTTAAAGGGCAAGGATAAAGAATACTTGGATCAACAAGGGATTGAACAACTGGTCCTGTGTGGCATGCAGACAGAATGTTGTGTCGATACATCCGTCAAAGTGGGATTTGAATATGGCTACAAGCTGGTCATTCCAGAAGGAGCTGTTACAACCTTTGATGGAGAGGATATTCCGGCAGAAACGCTTAATGAATTTTATGAAAATATTTGGAGCAGAACGTTTTGCGGATGTTTTAGATTACAAAATCAATTTTAAGGAAAGAGGATTACATGAAAGAAAAAGAACTACTTGAACTAATTGTCAGCAGCAGATGAAAAGAAAGCGCGCAGGAAGACATTGTGGCTTTGGATGTTTCAAAGCTTGACCAGTGTGACAGAATTGCTTTGATCAATCGCAAGCTCTATGAATATGCCGTTCAGTTGGAGGCAATCGCTGAAAATATTCGCCAGAAGGTCGTTGAAGCTGGTGGCAATGCCAGCCACGTCGAAGGTGACTCAGCTGGAGGTTGGGTCCTTCTTGACTTAGGTGGTGTGGTGGTCCATGTCTTTCTCAGAAGAAATGCGTGCCCACTATAACCTAGAGAAAAGCTATTAAGCACGAAGCAAGTGCTGTCGATCTTTCAGCAGCCTAGCATAAGCAGGTAAACTCAGTTGGTAGCATAGCTGGGTTTTGTTGGTTAAATTGAAATTCTATGGAAAGAAAGGATGGGGCCTCGTGTTTGGTTAATTTCATAGTTGAACCCACGAGCTAAAAGCTGTGAGAAAAAGAGGAACTTCCTTTGTATCTGACGATACGGCAGAAAGTTTCCTATTTTCTCTATGCTTTTAAGGCTCTTTAATATATCTTAGAAGGATTTGAACCCGTCCTGTAATCCTCGGAAAATAGATAGCTCTCCTTGGAGCTCCAAACCATCGTCGTGCTCTAATTTTCTATCGGATTACAGGCAGACTTAATATCATGAATATGGCGACTTATGAAACCTTTGCGTGCAGTCTATGATGCGGTCATGGATGACAGATCTCATGTGGTTTGTGGACGGATTTTTCCCTACCGCCATCTTCCTAAACGTGAGGATCGGAAAAAAATTACTGGAATTGGCTTGTGGGACAGAGGATCCGGATCTGTTCACTTTTCCCAAGCTGGGTTTGATGTGACGGGGTTAGACCTGAGTGCTGACATGCAGAAAATTGCTGAAAAAGCTACGCTTCAGCGAATGCAGAAGGTTGGTTTATACGGGGGCAATATGCATCGGACCTGTCGCAAGCAGGCACTTTATGACTTTCGTGACCTGCTACTACTCGGATATCTATCTGCTATATGCAGGACATGAGGTAGAAGTCAGGGGATGTCTTCGAAGAAGTCTATAGTGCCCTCAATGGGGACTTGGAGTCTTTATCTTTGATGTCCATTCGACCCTATCAGACCGGATGAGGTCTTCCCAGGCTATTCCTACCACGAAAATCGCCAAAGACTTTGCCATGCTCTGGATACTATGAGGATGCGCGCACCTCACTCGATCGTCCATGAGCTGAACCTTCTTTGTCCAAGAAAGAGGATGGCAGCTTTAGTCGCCACGATGAAGTCCATGAAGAGCGCACCTATGAAGTTTTAACCTATGACATCTTATTGGAGCAGGCTGGCTTTAAATCTTTCAAATTGTATGCAGATTTTGAAGACAAAGAGCCAACAAAGACCAGCAAACGTTGGTTTTTTGTAGCACAGAAGTAGGTCAGCATGACAGTTACAGGTATTATTGCAGAATTTAATCCCTTTCACAATGGACACAAGTACCTGCTGGAACAGGCAGAGGGGCTGAAGATTGTGGCCATGTCTGGGAATTTTGTTCAACGTGGGAGCCTGCCATTGCAGACAAGTGGACCACGGGCCCAGATGGCTTTGGAAAATGGAGCGGATCTGGTGGTCGAGCTCCCCTTTCTCGTAGCTGTTCAGTCGGCTGATCATTTTGCCAAGGGAGCGGTAGAAATCTTGTCCCGTC
Source organism: Streptococcus sp. (assembly GCA_047241705.1). GTDB lineage: Bacteria > Bacillota > Bacilli > Lactobacillales > Streptococcaceae > Streptococcus. The sequence goes on along the minus strand of JBKTJB010000001.1, from coordinate 74,927 downwards.
TAGGAATTGACCAATTGACTTTTGGGACAGAAGAAGTCTTGGATTACCGACCGATTGCAACTTATTCGGAGAAAGGAGCGGAAATGGAAGGTTTCTTGCGAAGTCTTCCAGACGATTTATCTTATCCACAAAAGACCCAAAAAATGTGGGAAACCTTTGCTGGAGTGGAGTTCACAGGGAGATACTCCCAATCATATTCTAGGGCTGGCTTATGCCAAGGCTTGTGCTGGGAAGGGGATTGCGTTAAGCCTGTCCAGCGCCAAGAGTGCGGCTACCATTCAGAAGAAAAGAAGTGGCTCTAGAGGCTGCGACTAGGTCTACGCCTACACAAGGAAGATCAGGACTTTGTTGCTAGATTCATGCCCAATAGCCAACTCTTTCATTCGGCTCCACAGGTATCTTGGGAGGATTATAACCAACTGCTCCGTTATCAAATCCTAACGCCGTCCAGATTTGACACAGGATATTTCAGGTCAATGAAGAAGTGGCCAATCGGATAAAGGATGCCGTTCTGAAGTGCTAGCTCTGTGGAAGACCTGGTGGAGAAAGTCGCAACCAAGCGCTATACCAAGGCACGCGTGCGCCGCATCTTGACCTATATCTTGGTAGGGGCGATGGATCAAGCTCTTCCCGACGCCATTCATGTCTTAGGATTTTCCGCAAAGGGACAAGCTCATCTTAAAGGTTTGAAAAAATCAGTAGAAATCGTGACTCGAATCGGTAAGGAACCTTGGGACAGTTTGAACCGGCAAGCGTGATCAGGTGTATCACCCAGGCCATCCCCAATTGCCAGAGCAGATCTGGGGCCGGGTGCCAGTGAGAGTGGAATAATAAACAGTCTGACGTAAATTTTCTCTGCCCACATTCACGTAAGGCAAGAACGTTATGATGCACGGAAACAGTGTTTATCTACTGTCTAAAAAATCTTTTTAGACAGTAGATTTTTTTACCAAATTTAGAAACTTTTTACGAATAGTTGGGTGGAGAGGGATAAACTTGTACAAGTTCCTGACAAGTTTATCTTTTTCATGTATAATAAAAGAAAAGAGGTAGAATGAGGTATGGTAATGGAAGCAGTCGTTTATTCAACATTCCGCAATCATTTGAAGGATTATATGAAGAAGGTGAACGATGAGTTTGAGACTTTGACAGTCGTGAATAAGAATCCAGATGAAGATATTGTGGTCATCTCTAAGAGCGAGTGGGATAGCATTCAAGAAACCTTAAGACTAGCCCAGAACAAGGAATTGTCGGATGGATGTCTTGCGGGGCATGGCAGAAGAAGTCCAGAGCTGGCCAGGTTCAGCTCCCGTAGAGATTGAGGGCAACGGATGTTACTCAAGCTTGCAGAAGATGCCTGGAAGGATTATTGTTACTGGCAAAGTCAGGTGACAAAAAGACATTGAAGCTGAATTCAATACCCTGATTAAGGAGATCCAAAGGGATCCATTTGCAGGGATTGGCAAACCTGAGCCCTTGAAACAGATGACTTTCAAGGAGCATGGTCAAGGCGGATTGATGCAGAAAATCGCCTGGTTTATATGCTAGATGAGTCAGGAGTTGCCTTTCTGTCATTTAAAGATCATTATTAAGTCTTTGTATTTAAAGATCTTGTTTAATCGTTTTACTTAAAATCTTATTTGAGCCCGCTTTATAGCGTGGGCTTTTATGGACTATAATAAAAAGCGAATGTTAATATAAAAACAGGGGAAGCAAATGTCTAATTTTAAAGAGAAAAACTACCGATTATTTCAATTCGAACGACGTTCAGATTTCAAATGTGGTCAATGCAGCTTGGTCGATTGCCAACACCTTACGCGGGGCTTATCGTGCAGATAAGTATCGAGATCGTCATCATTCCTATGTTTGTCTTGACTCGTCTAGAAGCCGCCTTATTGCCAACCAAAGACGAAGTAGTGGCCCTTTATCAGTCAAATCCCAATACACCAGAGAAGGTTCTTGAGAACAAATCTGGCTACAAATACTATAATACTAGTCCTTTCACACTTGAAAACCTTCAAAATGATCCCAATGCAATCGAAGAGAATTTTTCTTGCCAATCTAGATGGTTGCTGCTTGTCGTGTAAAGCGACATTATCGAAAAATCTGAAGTTTAAAAGAACAGGTCCATACGCTTGCAAAGTCTGGGCGTCTTTTTACTGTCATCAAAAAGTTCTCTCAGATTGACCTATCGCCAAGTTCGGTGGACTCTATGGTGATGGGCCATATGTTTGAGGATATTATCCGTCGCTTTTCTGAAAATGAGGAAGCTGGATCGCACTATACACCTCGTGAAGTCATTGCTCTGGATGGTCAACCTGCTCTTGATCGAAGCCGATGAAGAATTGTTTGTCGATAAAAAAGAGTTGAAAATCTTAGATATGGCCGCTGGGACAGGTGGTATGCTAGCGACAGCAAAAAGTTACATCCGTCAACTAGATACAGGAGCGACTGTCCGTCTTTTTGGTCAGGAAATTTTAGATGAGACTTTCGGGATTGGTCGAGCGTGATATGAAGATTCGTCAGGAAGATTCGGATTATTTTGTGAAGGCAGACACCCTAAAAGATACCGATCCATTCCCAGATACGGAGATGAGTTTTGGTCATTGCTAATCCTCCTTTTTGGTCAATCTTGGGGCGGGAAGATGCGGACGATGGCGTCAGAAGAAGCTGTTAAGGCAGATCATAATCTCTTTGTGACTACAGAAGGTCGACAAGGACGTTTTGTAGCGACTCCGGGAACTGGGCGATGCCCGAGCTGCTTTTCCATCTTCATGGTTTAGCTAAACTAGAGGAAAACGGACGAGCTGCTATCATTTCAAACGGTTCACCTCTCTTTTATACCAATTGGTACTTCCATCTGGGGGAAAGTCAGATCCGTCGTTACATCCTTGAGAATGACTTGCTAGAAGCTATTATTGCCCTTCCAGGACAGTTTTTCTACAATACAGGAATTGGGATTTATATCTGGATTTACAATAAAAACAAATCTCCTGAGCGTCAAAACAAGGTCCAATTTATCGATGCGACGGAAGAGTTTGTTCCTTTGCGTAAATCTCTGGGACAAAACGTCGTGAGTTGTCTCAAGATAATATCCGCCAGATCCTCAAATGGTATGATGATTTTAAAGAAAATGACCATGTGAAGATCTTTGATAAGAATGAGTTTCTATACCGAGAGTATACACAGTCATGCAACCTCTACAACGTCGTGGTTGGATTACCGAGGAAACCATTGAGAAGGCAAAAAATGCTCCTTTCCTAGCTAAACTATTTGACGAATACCAGTATCAAGAATTGCTAGAGATGGAACCACGCTCCTAGCCAAAGATGAGAAGAAATTACAAGACTTTGAAGCTGGGAAGGACAAGCAAAGAAGCTATCTTTAGATGCTTTCTTCGTGAAGGAATCACAGATGACGGATTATCCTAACTTTTGAAAGCTTTGTCCAAGTCATTAAGGACTTATTGGGGGATATCAGGTAACGCCTGCCAATATCAATGCGCTAGCCATAGCTATGAGTGAAATGGACAAGACAGCAGAAGCCATCCGAGCTAAGAAGAAAGACAAGCCAAATGAGATTGCTGGAGGGATTGTCTATGATAAGACAACCAAGGACAGTGAAATCGTCAAACTGACAGAGAATGTTGAAGACACTACTTTGCGCGTGAGGTCTATCCCCATGCCAAACCTGACGCCCATTACTGGTTTGATGAGGAGAAGGGCTATGGAGCGGAGATTCCTTTTACCCGATATTTCTATCAATATCAAGCACCAGAAAGTGCAGAGAGAAGCTCTTAGCGAGAGTTCCCATGACTTGGAAGCAGAACTACAGACTCTCTTGGAGGAACTAAAACATGACTAGGATGAAAGAGAGTGCAGCATCGACTGGATCGGACAGATACCAGAAGAGTGGGAAGTGAGTAAATTAGAACAGTATGTAGATATATATGGAAGAATAGGTTTTAGAGGATACACTACAAATGATATTGTTAACGAAGGCAGAAGGAGCTATTTCATATAGTCCCTCAAAATATAATTGACTATAGTGTGATTGATAGTAATAATACTTATATTTCGTGGGTAGGCATGATGAGTCTCCGGAAACTCAAATTAAAGAGCTTGGTGATGTCTTGTATGTAAAGACAGGATCTAGTTATGGTAAAACTGGAATTGTCAATAAGCTTTCAAATAAAGCAACGATAAATCCTCAATTGGTAGTTCTAAAACCTAAAAAAAATACAGATTCACGCCTAATTAATTATTTTTTGAACAGTTCTGTGGGAAAGGATCAAAGTGAGTTAATAGTCGGAGGGAGTACAATCCCAACTATTACACAAGAAAAGTATAAAAAAAATGATATTCCCCAAAAATGTCTTTTTTTGAAGAACAACAAAAAATTGCTGATTTTTTAGACAAGAAAACTGCCCAATTGGATAAGGTAAAAAGCACTACTGGAGGAGCAAATTCAAAAAACTTCAAAGACTACCGCGCTAGCTTGATTTATGAGGTCGTCACAAAAGGACTGGATAAAACAGTCCCAATGAAAAGGTTCAGGAATCGACTGGATCGGACAGGTGCCTGAAGGGTGGGGAGTGAAGCCAACCAAACATGTGGCAGTCTACGCCTGTCACTGATGGACCACATAGAAACTCTCTTTACTATGCGAGACAGGTATTCCATTTTTTATCGGCAGAAGCTGTAAAAAATGGTGTATTGAATTTTAATTATAAGAGAGGTTTATATCTCGTTACAAGACCATGAACGTTTTAAGAAAAAAATATCTCCTAAAAAAGACGATATTTTTATTGTAAAATCTGGTGCAACAACTGGGAATCGTTGGTATAGTGAACACTGATGAAATATTTGATATTTGGTCTCCACTTGCTCTAATAAGGTGTAAGAAAAGTTTAGCTGTTCAAAAATACATATATTACTATTTAATATCTAATATTTTTAAAGCTCAAGTTGAATTCAATTGGTCTTTCAGAACTCAACAGAATATAGGTATGGGAATTATTGAAAATATAAAGCTTATCTTACCGCCTTTATCTGAACAAACAAAAATTTCAGATCTTCTGGATAAGAGAAAACATATCAGATTGATCAACTAATTCAAATAAAAAACAAGCAAATTGAAAACATTAATAAACAACGACAAACTCTTATTTATGATTATGTGACAGGGAAGAGAAGGGTATAGTAGTAGTAACTTGTATTTGGTTGAAACAAATGAATGATAGGATGGTCTTAAAATATGGAAGAAAATTATAGTCTATCTGTATCTCAAATATAAGAAATCCGATTAAGGGAAATTCTTTAATCTTATTTGTTGGTGCAGGGATATCTGCTAATTCAAATTTACCGACTTGGAGAGAATTGATTCAATCATTTAAAAAAGAATTGGATTTGCCAGATGACGATTCGGATGATTATTACGAGTTGCTCAGTATTATTATGATACCTTTGGGAAAAATCAGTATATAAAAAAGATAGAGGAAGTTTTCTTTAGTAAGGGAACAAGTAAACCAAACGAGTTACATACACTAATAGAGAAAATAGCTCCGAAACATATTATTACGACAAACTATGATTCTCTACTGGAAGATCAGTTTGAAAATGGCTTGCTAAAGTACAATGTCGTCGCTGAGGATAAAGATATTCCATACACAAGTTCTGAAAGATATTTAATTAAAATGCATGGAGACTTCAGCAAGAAAAATATTGTTTTAAAAGAGGATGATTACTTAGACTACGCGTTGAACTTCCCAATGGTTTCTACTTTAATTCAGTCATTGATAATGAACCATACCTTATTGTTCCCGTAGGTTATTCTTTAGGTGATTCTACTTTTAATTCTATATTTCGATTGATTCAGAACACATTTAAATTGGATGCTAAATTTGCCTATTTTTATACACCTGAAGAACCTTCGATGATTATTAGAGAGTATTATAAAAACAAGGCATTATCATTGTTTTCTAACGAAACTTTTTCAGATGAAGAAACGGGACAATCAGAACAAAAAGTATTTTGAGTACAAAGAGATTTTTAGAGACTCTTGCTGAAAATAGAAATAGCACGGTAAAGAATGCTGAAGATTTATGGAACCAACTTGCTTTTTTAGATAGACTCAGTTTTATCGATTCGAAAGATTTTTCGACATACTCCACTTTTAAAGAGAAGAGCTTTAAACAGGGGTGATAGCTATAGCTGGTTTGGAAAAGATGACTTAAGATTTGAAATTGCGGATCATGAAGAACTACGAAATATGGTCACTAACAAATCTCTCTTAAAACATTTTTTGATATTGACTTTGAAGAAACCAGAGAATTCAAAGCAAATGGATTTTAATGGAGGCATTTGAGTTATATGAAGAAAAACAATATGATTTAGCAAAAGTAAAGTTTAGAGGAGTTAGCGAATACAGCATTTCGTCAAAAGACTATTTTAATTTCCTTGTGTGTGAATTTAATTTCCAGCACATCCCCATAAATCTTTTGAAGAAACACCTAATTATGCTGAATCATTATATAGTGGAGAACTAAATGAACTCACGGAACAAATCATTAACTCGGTTACAGGTGATGAGAAAAAAATAATCGAATTTTTAGAGATTCAATCCTTAACTTCACTTTTTATGCAGAAAATTAGAAGCGATTAATGAATTATTCGATGAAATTCGTGAAGAGCATGAAAACTATAGGAGGGAGGTCGTTCTTTTAATAACTCATCTACTATAATGCTGAATTTAGAAGTAGAAAAATCTTTATAACTTTATAAAGCTAAACTGTCTGTGTGTTGAACATTATAGAATGTTTAAATCAATCGATATTAATAGATACTTAGAAATGTATGTGCTCAGTTATGATAATTCATATGTAAACCATGAAAAATCTATTTTTGAAGGAACAGCATCAATGATTTGGGAACTTGATTTGAATTGAGTGACGTTCAATTGATTCTTCCTAAGTATAGATTTTAAAGTAGTAAATTTATGACTTTAGAAATTATTCATTTAGTAAAATAAAAGTTACTGAAGAAGCAAGAGAGTTTTTATTTAGTAGAATAGCCTATCTGCAAGAAAAAGTTAAATCTCATGTAGATACTCATCTCCATGAACTCAGAAATCTGCTAAATTTTTTGCCTCTGGTTGATGATATGGAATCCGTGTCAAAAATAATAAATGTTTTTACAGACTCTCATGAAACACTATATTTTTAATTTGAGTATAAAAATTAAGGGAGCAGCGTTAAAGGTCGTCCTTGATAATAAAAGTTGCTTTTGATTAACAGTGATTTGTTGAAATCTAAGATGCTGAGAGATTGTTAGTAAACATTTAAGCACAATTTTAGAGGAATGATTTTCTCTTCCATCATTCAGCGTATCCATTATATTCTCAGTTATTAAAGCCACTGCTCAACTAGAGAGAAGAAACTGCGAAGATAATGGCATGAAAAGCTCAATATAGATATTTTAAAATTAAACATCAGAAATAATGATGTTCAAAATATTATAGGAGTATTCTGCAGTTTGTTACAGATTATTTATTTAAAAATCTTGAAGAGGATACTAAACAAAGATGTTCTAGAAATTCTAAGCACTTATGAGGATTCAGAAAATATCGATTATTACAAAGTAATTGAACTGATGCTTGCTAAAGTATATGATTTTTCTAAGCTACAAAATAAAATCTACCAATACTTGATTGAAAGAATTAATAAAAGTTATGAGGATGGTATAAAAAACTTCCCAGATCCAAGAGAACAGTCAGTGGAGTGATTTATACAATCTAAGCATAGAAGGATATTTTTCAGAGTTTGACATTTTAAAAGATATCAAAGAAAATGTCACAGAGGGCTTTACCCTGAAGTAGACTGGACTTGGTACAATGATAGAAGTGATAGAAGATATTCATCGTTTGATTAGAGCGTAGAATTCCAATTAATGCTTAAAACTTATGTTTTCAAAAAATGAAGAAGAATAATAAATTGATTGATGAGTATATAATCAGAACTCTCAATGAAGAAAAATTACGTTTAAGAAATGAATTGAACCAACGAAATGTTTAGAAAGTGAGAAACTACCATATGGCAAATTTGGGCTTGAAGGAGCGCTATGATTTCCAGCAGTGGATTATCAAAGACTTGAAAGAAAAAAATGGTTATATCCAGCGGGATGCGGCTCAGTACGACCCTCGATTATAGCCATGGATGTGGAACTCCTCTGGGATTTTCTGATGAAGCCCAAGGAGGGAGACCATGGATTATCTTCCTAGAAAACTGAGTAAGGAGACGATCATCAATCTCATCAATACAGAAATCGTCAAGGGTGGTTTTTTGTTCGCTTTAAAAGAGGGTGTCTTTATTGAAAACAAGCAACTGCGCTCTTCTCTGTCACGCAAACCTGCGACTAGTTTTTAATGAGAAAGCTGTTCAGCAATACCAAGCCAATCGGCTTGTCGGTGATTGAAGAGTGGTTTTATGAAGAGAGGATGATCGCATCACGACCTTGTTATCTTTATCAATGGATTGGCTCTCTTTTTTGCTATTGAGCTTAAGTTTAATCCAAATGGACAATCAGTCCGGGATGCTATCAAGCAACTGAAAGGTCGCCAATCCAGGAATCGCCTCTTTCGTTTGGGCAGGAGTTTTGGCTTCCTTTTTCGCTGTAGATGCAACCTTGGAAGTCTACATGACCTGCCCAAGTTAAAGGTCAAGAAACCTACTTCCTACCCTTTAATGTGGGGAAGGGAAGGGATTAGAAGCAGGAAGTGGAAACCCCCACAATCCAGACAGGTGGATACAGAGTATTTATGGCTAGATGTCCTGACCATGGATAGTATTCTCCAACTGGTTGAGAGTTTCATCTTTTATGAAGTTGATAAGACTAACTCTAAAAGAAAACTCTTATCTTCCCAAGATATCATCAACGTAGAGCCGTTAGTCGCCTTCTAGAACGACCTGAAGACCAACCGTACGGATAATAATTATTTGAACCAACACTCAGCTGGTTCAGGGAAAACAAATACAATTGCTTGGCTTGCCCACAGCTTAGTGTCTCTTCATGATGATCAAAATAGAAATATCGTTGATACAGTCTTGATTGTCACAGACCGTATTGTGGTAGACCGTCAGTTACAAGATGCCGTCAGACAGATCCAACCATGTAAGAATGGTGTCGTGAAAGTGATGGGTGATCGTGAGACATCAAGTGATTTAGCGGATGCTATTGCAGGGAATACAAAAATTATTGCAACGACAATCCATAAATTCGCACAGATCAATCAGTCGGATTGGATGTCTGTAGGCAATACCGCCAATAAGAAGTTTGCTATTTTGATTGATGAAGCTCACTGGTTTCGACGACAGGCTCTTGCCGCTGAGTTGAACCAGTTAGTCAGGTCATGACTGAAACCGGATACAGAAAAATGGAACTATCGATGAGAGTTCGCGGGAAGTAACCGTTGCGGATGCGAACGAGCAGGACCGTGCGCGTACAGAGTAAGCAAGATAACGTTTCAATCATTGCCTTTGCAGCAACTCCTAAGGCGACTACCCTACAGTTGTTTGGCTCGACACAGCCAGATGGCTCGAAAGCTCCATTTGACGTCTATAGTATGAAGCTAAGCAATCAATGAAGGCTTTATCTTGGATGCTCCCTCAACAACTACACGACCTATAGGACCTGTTGCAGAAGCTAAATAAAGCTGTAGAAGAAGATCCTGAACTAAAAACTACTATTGCCAAACGTAAGATTGCTAAGTTTATTGAATTATCTGATGAAAACATCAATCAAAAAGTGGAGATCATCATGGATCATTTTATCAGATGTCGCGTGCTGTGGCTGGGTGCCAGAGTGGACATGGGAAGGCAATAGGTGTGACGACATCTGGACGCTTGAAGCCTGCGGTTCTCTCTGTCTTCAGCTCTGCCTTTCATGAAGTATTTCGAAGACCACCAGTATTACGAGCATTGGGACGCCAGATTGCTTTCATCAGGTAAGGTAAATTATCGTGGTAAGGAAGTACTCTGAATCACAGATGAATCGGCTGCAAAAGAAGATGCACATTAAAGATCAGTTTAATACAGATGACTGGGTCGAGGTCCTGATTGGCCAATGAATGCCAAACAGAGGTTTGAGTCAGCTAAGTTGGTAGCAGCCATGCCATGTATGAATAAAAATTACACGGAGTCTTGCGAGCTGTTCAGACCGGTTGTCTCGTCTAAATCAGATTTTCGAGAGTTGTTACAACAAGAAGACCTTACATTCTTGGTTTTAGAAATGCCTTGCGAAGACGTTCGATAACTGCCCCTTATTGCTCCCTTATCGCACAACGATTCTATCAGAAACGATTTCACCTCAGAGACCTCTTAGATTTTGGATTCGGAAGTTGGACGAATATGGCGGCTTTTTAGATGCAGAGATTGCGCGTGAGTTTCAGTCAATGTTTGTATCCAAGAGAAACGCTCTAGTCGAGATGCGAACAAACGCAGATGCAGCGAAATAACACTGGATCTCAAGGCATGCAGAGAGTTAGACGCTACACTGAGACAAAGACAGTTAACTTGTACCTCCACATTCAAGAAAGGCGATTCGGGGTTTCTTACCCACGCCCATACCTTCTGTGAACTTCGGCACACTGTCTTGCTCAAAATGAATTCTTACACGAGAATGCAGTTATCTTCAACGCTTGGTGAGGATGATTGATGTCCGAGATTGGTAGTGAGTAGACTTTTTACGATTGCCCGATAAGACTAGAATTTCGTTGATTGATTATGAAGGCATAAAAAGACAGAGTTCGTTTGCGGGGTTTCTGAATTGAGATCAAAAGTATGAGGTGAACTTACCTAAGCCAAGTTTAACATCAGTGACAGAGAAGACCAAGAAAAGCGCTTATCAGAAATCTTGGAAGAAATAAGCCGAGCGGTTTGATTTGAATATTGAACCTGAAGTTGGAATGACGCAGTGCAGTCTCTATTCGAGAGTTGTTGAAGAAGAAAGAATCAAGGCCCATAACAATCAGCATGTGTAAGACTCTCGTGAAGATTTTAAGTTTGCTTTTGAAGAGGGAAATAGACGATGCATTATACACGAGAGGTGCTCTCAAGAGTCAAGATTTGTATGGAGCTGCTCTCTCAACAATGAAGCCTTTAAAAGGCGGATTGCCAATATCTTCATTGATGATCGTCTATCGACATTTTGAAAGCTGAATAAGTATCCTTGCCACAAAGGCTAGAAAAGTCTAGATCTAGCTTCCAGTGATTTGTGGCATATCCTGTGTTAGGAAGATTGAAAATAATTTGAGAAAAAATTAAAGGAGAATCCTCCTTCGCGGACGTAAATGGGCCAATATTGTTTGCCAAGAAAACTGCCAAAGAATGGTGCTAACTCAAAAGTATATGCCAAATTTGGTGTTGAGATCTATGTAGCCGCTAAAAAGGGTGAACCAGATCCAGAATTGAATACTGCTTTGAAATTCGTTATCGACCGTACTAAACAAGCGCAAGTGCTAAAACACGTGATTGATTCCAGAAGCGATCGACGACAGGCAAGAAAACACTGACGAAACCTTTACGAAGGAGGGCGTTGCGAAGGGTTCGGACCAAATGGTTCCATATTGATCATTGAATACCTTGACGTCAAACGTTAACCGTACGAGCTGCCAATGTCCGTGCAGCTTTTGGTAAAAACGGCGGTAACATGGGAGCTTCTGGTTCTGTATCCTACCTCTTTGACAACAAGAGGTCATTGTCTTTGCAGGTGATGATGCGGATGCCATCTTTGAGCTTTTGCTTGAAGCAGATGTGGATGTAGATGATGTTGAAGCAGAAGAAGGAAGCATCACTGTTTACACTGCTCCAACTGATCTTCACAAAGCGATCGTTGCTTTGCGTGAATCAGGTGTCGAAGAATTCCAAGTAACAGAATTGGAAATGATTCCTCAATCAGAAGTTGAGTTGTCAGGTGAAGATTTGGAAACATTTGAAAAACTTTATAGCGTTCTTGAAGACGATGAAGACGTACAAAAAATCTACCCCAGCGTAGATGGGATTCTAATCACTCGTACGGACTGTAGTGAATATAAAAATTTAAAAAGAGGATAGCTTCTCGGATAAAGCTCTCCTCTCTATCTGACGAGGTCCTCTTTTGCTAAAGTAATATCCTGTATAAGCATAAATACAGGTCAGGGGTGATTGGGAGAGTGTGGAGACCTTAAAATAGAAATAATGGTCTCGATGATCTCGACTTTTGGTGTGGTGAAGACGAAAGTAGTTTCGCTGGCCTGCTGCCATAGAGTGGAGAATATCGTCTTCTAAAAAGACGAGCGGCGTAGAAGTAGCGGCCCACTTGTAGAGTCTGTCTCAAATTGGTGGTAATTCTCCGAAAAATAATCAAATTGTAATTCGTGTTTAGTCTGAATAGGTTTCATAGGGTGTTTCCTCAGCTTCAATAAAAATGATAGAGTCTACGAGGAGACGGTGGTAGTGGCCATCGCTTTTGAGAAGAAGCTCAGAAGCAGATAAAGGTGTGAATCGAACCTGTGTAGGTTGCAAATTGATTCCCCTCTAGAATTGTGATCGAGATCGTCGTTTGTTGTTGAAAGGCCTGCTCCAGAAGCTGAATCTTTTCAGCAAGTGGAAGAACCGTGAGCTGACTGCGGTCAATTTCTTTTGTATGCAGGGCTGGTTGTGCTCCGGATAAAAGAAGACCCATTAGCCATGCCACGATCTTGAAATTCGCGTGCGGATTGATAAGGGAGATAAGAACGGTCGATCATGTTAATCCATCTAAGCCTCCTGCGGAATGTCCGCCTGTTAATTTACTGCGTGCAATGGCGCGTGAGTTTTCTAGTAGTGAGGAGCCTTTCTGAAGAGAGGTGAAGCCAAATTGGTCCCGAATGCGGTCGATCGTCTGTTGAAGTTTCTCCTCTTTTTCTAGGGCTACTGGTCATCGAAGAGAGAAAAGAGTTGAAGAGACTCCTCGACAAGTTCTCCATAAAAACACCAATCTGCCGAATGGCTCCTCCTTCGTACTTGGAGCGAAAGCGCCGCAGAACCGTATCGGATAAAACCTTAGTGGATTGGGTGGGCTCAATCTTTTGCTGGCAGTGAATGGACGGAAGCCCCTCGATTTTGGAGTAGGAGGCATGAATGGAGATCAGTTGGGTCTTCTTTTTCTTCCGTCGCAAGCGAATAGCCACCTGTTCAGCCATCTCCCGAAACACCAGTTCAATATCAGCTTGTAGATGGTAGTCATAGGGCAAGATTTGAGAATTGCCAATGCCTCGTGACTTCGGACGATAAGGCTTGTGGACATTGCTTTCATCAATGCCATGAGCATGGAACCACAGTTGAAGGCCCATGACTCCGAATTCTTTCTTTAAGAGATCTGGGTGAGCCTGGGCAGTTCTGCAATCGACGAGATCCCGATCTTTTGCAATCGCTTTTCAGTCCGACGTCCAATGCCCCCAAAAATCAATGAGCTGGGGGCAGTTTCCAGACCTTACTTTCTACATCTTCATAAGACCAATTGGAGCGCATATTTCGGCAATGCTTAGCTTCATTGTCCAAGGCTAGCTTGGCAAGAAGGGATTAGCATTGCTGAGGCCGAATGGTAGAAGTAGATGCCAGTTTCCTGCCAGATCCTTTTTTGGATTCTGGCAGAAAGGAAGATCAGTTTTTCCTTTCGAGAGGAGGGATCTGGAATAAAATAATTTAAGGAAGAAGTCAGATCGATAAGGCCTTCGTCAATCGAGTAAGGGAAAATATCATCTGGTGCTGCAAATTCCTGAAAGACTTTTTGAATCTCCATATTGACCTGAATGTAGGCATTCATCCGTGGAGGCACAATTAGGGTCCTCTTGGCCCAGGATTCAATGGATGCAATAAAGGCTGGATCTGTTGGCAATCCTTGTTTTTCAGCGACGTAGCTATTAAATTTTCTGGTTTTGAGGTCAAAAGGTAGGTCGTAGCTACGGCTGACATTTTTCTTGCCAAAGACTTGTTTGAAAACGGGAGAGCTCGCCAAAATTAGGCCAGCAGAATTGTCGCTTCGACTCATGACGCAAAGAGAAGTCGTCAAGGGATTGAGCCCCAGACGGACACATTCACAGCTAGCATAAAAACTTTTCATATCCACAAAGCAATATCAGAATGAGGCTCACGTGAATAATCAAATAGCATATTTAAACCTCGAGTGGAAGAAGTAATGCCCGACCACAATGCCGACGATTTTGGGCTCGTCTTCATAAGGGAGCAAATAAATCATCGTAGTCAGGGTTGATGGATTCTAAGCGCAAGCCTTCAGCCTCCCGATAGACTTTCTTGATGTGGTCTTTCCATTCCAGCATGGGGCGTAGACAGCACCCATCATAGTCAAAGCCAGTCTGCTTCGCTGGGGGCAACAGAGCCGTTGGGATAGAGAGGTTCCATCGAATCACCCTGATACCCAAGAAGCAGAAGTCGTGCTGGATCTCTTGGTCAAAATGGACAGTTTCATAGTCCGTTTCGTGTCATCATAAAAGGTGTGTCCTAAACCAGCTGCCAACTCAATCAGAAAGAACCTTACATAAGCAGTCAAGAAACAACAACTTTCTTTGCTGTTCAAATAACTGGCTGGCCAACTGGTCGACTTTCTTTTGATGAGGTGGGGTTAATAAAGGGTAGGTGTAGAGTGCAGGTCTTTGTTAATAAAGTAGTCCTCTTTAACGGAGAGGCGCTTGGCCAACCTCCTGAGATTTTTTTCGTGCGGCTCCGCTAAGCCATTCTCCCAACTGGAGTAAGTCTTGCGAGAAATCTTGAGATCCTCGTAGACATCTGCTTGGGTCAAGCCTTTTCCAGGCGTCTTTCTTTTAGTTTTTTTGCATCAAACATGTCGCTTCTCCTATGTAACGTTTTAAAAGTTACATACAGTTTATCAAAAATGAATCCTTTTTGCAAGAGAAAAATTCAGTTGAAAACGAATGAAAAGACTTGATTTTGATTGAAAAAGGAGTATAATCAATTCTAAAATGTCTATAAATGAGGAACTATATGAAAAAAGTTTTATACACCAACAAAAGAAATTTCGTTTTGTTAAAACGACTTTTACACAATATTTAAAAGATAAATTGGACATCATTGAAGTCCAAGGGCCAATTTTGAGTAAGGTCGGAGACGGGATGCAGGATAACCTTTCTGGGATTGAACACCCAGTATCTGTAAAGGTCCTTCAAATTCCTGATGAGACTTATGAAGTCGTGCATTCACTTGCAAAATGGAAACGCCATACCTTGGCACGTTTTGGTTTTGGCGAAGGAGAAAGTGTCTCTTTGTCCATATGAGGCTCTTCGTCCAGATGAAGATTCGCTGAACGCTATCACTCTGTTTATGTAGACCAATGGGACTGGGAAAAAGTCATCCCAAATGGTCAACGCAATATCGCCTACCTCAAAGAAACGGTTGAAAAAATCTACAAGGCCATTCGTTTAACAGAACTAGCAGTAGAAGCGCGCTATGATATTGAGTCAGTTCTTCCAAAACAAATTACCTTCGTTCACACAGAAGATTGGTGGAACGCTATCCAGATTTAACTCCAAAGAGCGTGAAAATGCCATTGCCAAAGAATTCGGGCCGTTTTCTTGATCGGGATTGGTGGAGAGCTTGCAGATGGCAAGCCACACGATGGACGCGCACCTGACTACGATGACTGGACAACAGAGTCTGAAAATGGCTACAAGGGATTAAATGGCGATATCCTCGTCTGGAATGACGTTCTAGGTTCAGCCTTTGAGTTGTCTTCAATGGGGATCCGTGTCGATGAAAGATACGCTTCGCCGCCAGTTGCGATTACCGGGGACCAAGATCGTCTCCAATTAGAGTGGCACAAGGCTTTGTTAAACGGTCTCTTCCACTTACAATTGGTGGAGGGATTGGACAATCTCGTTTGGCTATGTTCTTGCTTCGTAAGAAACATATCGGTGAAGTCCAAACAAGTGTCTGGCCTCAATCTGTCCGTGATGAATATGAAAATATCCTATAAGGAAAGAAGGAGTGGGACAGAAATCGGTAATTCGTTAGAATTCGATTTCGTCGTCCCACCTGCACAGTTGAGTAGGGCTGTAAAAGCTGATGAAATCAGCGTAGTAGAGACCCACTCAACCACTGCGTCTTGCTCGACAATCCAAAAATAATTGAGAGGCTAGGACTTTTGTCCCAGCCTCTCTTAGTTGATCGCTTGACCATATCAAATCGCAATTTTCTGATTTTTTTTGGTATAATGGTCCCTATGAAAATAGTATCTGGAACCTATGGGGGACGTCCCCTCAAAACACTTGAAGGAAAAACAACCAGGCCAACTTCTGATAAGGTCAGAGGAGCCATGTTCAATATGATTGGTCCTTACTTTGATGGTGGAAGAGTGCTGGATCTCTATGCTGGAAGCGGTGGGCTCTCTATCGAGGCAGTTTCTCGAGGTATGTCAGGAGGCCGTTCTAGTGGAAGAGAATCGCATGAGCGCAGGAGATTGTAGCGACCAATATTGCCATGACCAAGGAAAAAGGGAACGGTTTCAACTGCTAAAAATGGAGGCCAAGCAGGCCTTAGGGCTTTTAACGGGCACCTTTGACTTAGTTTTCTTGGATCCTCCTTATGCTAAAGAAGAGATTGTTCGCGATATCGAAACCTTGTGCGAGCGCCATCTCTTGTCAGAGGACATCATGATTGTGTGCGAAACTGATAAACACGTAGAACTTCCTGAGGAAATCGGACAAGTGGGAATCTGGAAAGAAAAAATCTATGGAATTAGTAAGGTAACAGTATATGTCAGATAGAAGTGGATTGTTTACAGGATCGTTTGATCCGATTACCATTGGGCATGTGCAATTGATCGAGCGAGCTAGTCGCTTGTTTGACCGTGTCTATGTAGGAATTTTTTATAATCCGGAAAAAGTCGGACTCTTTTCCATTAGCGACGCGTGCGCATGGTGGAAGGGGCCTTGGCTCATTTAGAAAATGTTGAAATTGTGACGTCGACTCAAGAGTTGGCTGTGACAGTGGCGCGCAATCTTGGGGTCATCACCTTGATCCAGGGCTTGCGCAATGCACAGGATCTAGTATACGAAGTAATATGGATTATTTTAATCACCAGTTGGCACCTGAATTGGAGACGGTTTATCTCTATGCCCAGCCTCCTTACCAGGCCATTAGTTCAACACGTATTCGAGAGTTGCTGGCTTTTCAGCAGGATATCTCACCTTATGTACCAGAGAGTGTAATGGAGGAAATTAAAGATGACACAAGCGAATAAACCAAGCTTGCCCACTAAAAAGAAAAAAGGACGATTGAAAGAATACCGATGGCCGATTGCAGGCGTTCTTTTCTTGCTTCTCTTGCTAGCTGCTTTTGTGATTCGCCTTCCCTATTATATTGAGATGCAGGCACGGCAGAAGATATTCGATCGGTCATGACAGTCGATGGAAAAATGGATACCAAGTCAGGATCCTATGATTTTGTAACCGTGGCAGTGAAAGAAGCGACCCCGGCTGATTTGATCTATGCTTGGGCGACCCCTTTTACAGATATCTACTCTGCCAAGGATATGACAGGTGGTAGTTCGAGCCAAGAATTTACGCGGATTAACCAATTCTATATGGAAACCTCGCAAAATATGGCCATCTACCAAGGGTTAAAGACAGCTGGAAAAAAACCCGATGATGGACTTTCTAGGTGTTTATGTCATGCAAGTAGCAGATGACTCGACCTTTAAGGGAATCTTGAACATTGCGGATACCGTCACCGGTGTGAATGGCAAGACCTTTAAGAGTTCCAAAGAATTGATTGACTATGTTGGTTCTCAAAAAATTGGTGATCCTGTTTCAGTGACCTATATTGAGGATGGACAAACCAAGACCGCAGACGGAAAGATCATCAAATTATCCAACAGGAAAAACGGAATCGGGATTAGCCTGATCGACCGGACTGAAGCCAAAGGCGATGTTCCTGTCCAATTTGCGACTCAGGGGTGTGGTGGACCAAGTGCCGGTATGATGTTTGCTCTAGCCATCTACACCCAAGTGGCTGATGCCAGATCTTCGTCAGGGACGCCATATTGCAGGGACAGGAACCATTAACCAAGATGGAACGGTTGGTGATATCGGTGGGATTGACAAGAAAGTCGTCGCAGCCGATAAAGAAGGAGCAGAAATTTTCTTTGCCCCTAATAATCCTGTTTCCAAAGAAGAAAAGAAAGCCAATCCCAAGGCCAAATCAAACTATGAAACAGCTAAAGAAGCCGCGAAACAAATTCATTCGAAGATGAAAATTGTCCCCGTCAAAACCCTTCAAGACGCTATTAGATTATTTGAAGAAGAAGTAGAAGTATCTGATGGACATAGTGAAATAATGAATCTCATATGAAACCATACTAACATCCATTGGATTATCAAAAGAAAAGGAGTAGGCTGTGAAAAGATATTTGGTGATGCAGAAGTAAAAGAAAAATAGGAGAAACTCACTAGTGCGAAACAAAAATAAGGCTAGGTTGATTCATATTCCTAATTATGCTTGTTGTTGGCAGTATAATTTTTTCAAATATAAAAATTCCTCAGAGAAAATTTATAGAAATGAAACTCCTTCAAAAATTAGGGAAATAAAATTGTTGGACAATGATAAATTTGTTTTTGTAGCTGTAGAGAACTATTCAGACGGTGTTATTTTGTTTGGTCAGAATTATGTTACAACTTTTTCTTCGCATACACTTGATACTACTAATTTTGAAAGAACTCCTCCAATTGGGAGTGAAGAATATTTTCAAATTAATAGTTATAGTGTACATGATAAAGAAAAAATTGTTAAATTTAATTTATATGAATTACTTGGGAAAAATAATTTATACCGTTCTGTTCATAATTTTCCTTATAGTTATTTACAAAATGACGATGATTACCTGACACTGGATTTGGAGAAACTAAATATGTACGATATAGTAGGTCATGATATTAGATCTGTATTAGTTTCTGCTAGCGGAGAGAAAGTTAAAGATATCTCTGAAAGTGAAATGGAGAAGATTGACAAAGAACAACGATTATATTTTAGTCAAAAATATGATTGGGATAGGGGAGGAATATCTGAGCAAATTGATGATAATCTAGCAAAATATCATCTTTCACGATCTAAAAATTTTATATACCCTATGAATGATGAATCATCTAAAATTAATGTTAATGGATCTAATTTTACAAATTATTTCCAGAAGTAGAAAAAATATAAAATATTTAAATAGTATTTATTTCCGTCCTAAACAATACAATGAACGCGAATGGTTTGATAAAATCATTCATTGGTTTCGCCGGAAGGTCAAGAAGTCATGGAACTGTATGCCACAGATGAAACAACTGGAGAGAAAACACAAATTCACTCTTATGACGAGTTCGTTGCATGGATAAAGGCCCATCAAAGAATTAATCACCTGCTAATCAAATTCAAGTTTTTGCTTATCAATCTCTCTATTTTTAGAGGGATTTTTTCTTTATACTGGTATCAGAAAGAAAGGGAGGTAGTGAAATGATTCAAACCAGTTTGTTTTCCATTTCAGTATTCTTAGCGGGAGTTCTATCCTTTTTCTCCCCGTGTATTTTGCCACTGATGCCAGTCTATGTAGGGATTCTATTGGATTCTGAGCATGCAAAAACTGGTGTCGCGTATTTTTGGAAGAGACATTTCTTGGTATGGCCTGGTGAAGACTCTTTGTTTTATCGCAGGTCTATCAACTGTTTTCCTAGATTCTAGGATACAGGTGCAGGGGCCCTTGGCCAGGTGCTTTATGCTCCCTGGTTCCGTTACCTACTAGGAGGGATTGTCATCTTATTGGGAATCCATCAGATGGGCCTCATCAATCTTCAGCAACTCCAAAAACAAAAGAGTATCCAACTGAAGAAGGACGAAAAACGCAATGAATTCTTCAATGCTTTTCTGATAGGGGTCACCTTCAGTTTTGGTTGGACCCCTTGTGTCGGACCAGTTTTGAGCTCTGTTTTATGCATTGCAGCTTCTGGAGGAGATGGTGCATTGCAAGGCGCTCTCCTGATGCTGGTCTACTACATTAGGCTTGGCTCTGCCTTTCTTGCTTTTGGCCTTGGCTTCTAGCTGGGTTCTACAACATTTTGCTAAACTCCAAGCCCCATGTGGGAACCTTGAAAAAATTGGTGGTGCCCCTCATCATCTTGATGGGCATCTTGCTGATGCTAGGAAATCTTAATAGCCTCGCATCCCTGTTTCACTAATCTTGAATGATTAAAGGAGAAAAATCATGAAAAAAATTCTTGCACTTTCTATTGCTACACTTAGCATCGTCACTTTAGCAACTTGTTCTGGACAGAAATCGGATTCAGACATGCGAAAAAACGGACGATAGTAGTATGATGAAGAAGGACGATATGAAGAAGGAAGATATGAAGAAGGATGACATGAAGGATTCATCCATGTCCGATGATAAAATGAAAAAAGAAGACATGAAAGATTCATCTATGATGTCTGACAGCAGTTCTGAAATGAAGGACGATATGAAAAAGGATGAGATGAAATCCAGCGATTCAGAAATGAAAGACGAAAAGAGTGGATCATCTGATATGAAATCAGACAACTAATGAAAGAAGGGAGAGGTCATCTGAGGATGACTTTCTCCTTATTTAAAGAGGTAATAATGATGAAGAAATTAGCTTTAGTAGCTGCAGGATTCTTGTGTACTGGACTTTTGGGGGCTTGCTCGAGTCAAGGAATGGCTACTTCCAATAAGGACATGAGCCAACAAACAGCCAAAGCTGGGGCTAGGCAACCATCTGGCAAGAAAGTGAAGGAGTTTAACCTGCAAGGAGTAGACGGTAAGACCTACCGCTTATCCGATTACAAGGGAAAGAAAGTTTACCTCAAATTTTGGGCTTCCTGGTGCTCAATCTGTCTTTCAACATTAGGCGACACAAATGATTTAGCAAAGGCAGAGGAGGGTAAGGATTATGTGGTCTTATCCGTTGTAGCTCCAACCTTTAATGGTGAAAAATCGGAAGCAGATTTCAAAAACTGGTACCAGTCTTTGGATTACAAGGATTTCCCGGTCTTGCTAGATAGTAAAGGGGAACTGCTCAAAGAATATGGGATTCGTTCTTATCCATCGGCACTCTTTATTGCAAGCGATGGAACTCTCGCTAAGACCCATATCGGTTATATGAGCAAGGAAGACATCGTCCAGACTCTAAAAGAAATGAAGTAAGGAGGACATAAAATGGAAACAAAATGGAAACTCATTTCCATTCTTTTAGTGGGGCTATTTTGTTTTGGAATCTTTTTCCTTGTCAAAGGATCCATGGCCTTGGATACATCAGATGCGACGACTGAGCAGATCAAAAAAGCGTCCATGAGTCAGACTCCAGTAGCCAAAAAGGAAACAAAGGAAACGGTTGATCCAAAGGATCAGCGTGAAATTTATTTGGCTGGTGGTTGCTTCTAGGGCGTAGAGAATATTTCTCCTGTGTTCCAGGTGTGATTGATGCTGTATCAGGCTATGCCAATGGAAAGGAGATACGACCAAGTATGAATTAGTCCCTCAAACAGGGCAGCTGAAACAGTTCACATCACCTACAATGTCAAGAAGGTATCTCTGAAAGAATTGCTCCTGCATTATTTCCGGATTATCGACCCAACGTCGAAGAATCGACAAGGAAATGATCAAGGAACACAATACCGAACAGGTGTCTATTATGTTTCCCAAGAAGACCTTCCAACCATTAATCAAGTCTTTGAAGAAGAAGCAAAGAAATACGACAAACCGTTAGCAGTGGAAAAAGAGCCACTGACCAATTTCATCAAGGCTGAGGACTACCACCAGGATTATCTAAAGAAACATCCGAATGGGTACTGCCATATCGATGTCAATCAGGCTTCTTATCCTGTTATTGATGCTAGTCGCTACTCTAAGCCAAGCGATGAGGAAATCAAAAGAAAGTTATCTCCTGAAGAGTATGCGGTGACACAAAAAATGATACCGAACGGGCCTTCTCCAATCGTTACTGGGATCAGTTTGATGCCGGTATTTATGTAGATGTCGTGACCGGTGAGCCGCTCTTTTCCTCTAAGGATAAATTTGATTCTGGTTGTGGTTGGCCAAGTTTCAGTCGGCCTATTAGTCCTGATGTGGCCATCTATAAGGAGGATAAGAGTTTCAATATGACTCGGACAGAAGTTCGGAGCCGTGTAGGAAATTCTCATCTGGGCCATGTTTTTACCGATGGTCCCAAGGAAAAAGGCGGCCTTCGCTATTGCATCAATAGTTTGTCTATTACCTTCATTCCCAAAGCAGAAATGAAAGAAAAGGGCTACGGTTATTTATTGGACTACGTCTGAGACATTTGGAACCATAATTTGCTATAATAAGTATAGCAAAGACAAGTAGGTGAAAGACATGTACGCGATCATGATTGTGGAAGATGAAGAGCTTATCCGGCAGGGACTGACTTCCTTAGTGGATTATGAACAGTTTGGAATGACCGTCATCAACCAGGCAGAAAATGGCCGTGAGGCCTGGGAGAAGGTTTTGAGACAACCAGCCGACATCCTTCTAACCGATATCAACATGCCTGCAAATGAACGGCTTGGATCTGGCCTATCTCGTCAAAGAGAAGTCTCCGTCTTGTCATATCATTTTTTTGACGGAGTTATGATGACTTTGAGTTTGCGAGGAAAGCCATCAAGTTAGGTGCAGATGATTATTTGCTGAAGCCTTTTTCAAAGATGATATTGAAGAGATGTTAGCAAAGGTGAAGGGAAAACTCGATCCAAGAGCGAAAAAAAAGCGCAAGTCGAAGATTTGGTCAGTCATGGTTATTCGACAGACTTGGAAGAAGCCATTCATGCTCGTTTAGCAGATTCCCAGTTAACCCTAAAGGATTTGGCCTATCAACTTGGTTTTAGTGCCTCTTATCTAAGTGTATTGATCAAGAAAAAATTGGGACTCCCCTTCCAAGACTACCTCATTCAAGAGCCAATGAAGGCTCAACTCTTGCTTCTCACGACAGATCTAAAGATTTATGAGATCGCAGATCAGGTTGGTTTTGAAGATATGAACTATTTTCTCAACGCTTTAAGCAGGTTGTTGGGTGACGCCAAGGCAGTACAAAAAGGAGAGCATAGATGAAACTGATATCCCTTGCTGATTCAGCTGGTCCTCTACTTTTTCTCTTCATTCTCCTACTTTTTGGTCTTATTGGTGGCCTCTATTATCAAACGAGTTCAGGGACGATCCGCCAGCAAACAGAGCGGACGACAAGAAATAGTATCGATCAAAGCAGTCAGTTTATCACCTCCTATCTAAAAAAATTAAAGCAGACCACGACGGTTCTTAGCCAGGAACAGGCTGTTCGACAATTTGCCCAAGATAGGAGTGCGGATCAAGAAACGGTTCAACACCTGATGCGAACGATGATTGAAACTGGATCCGGACTTGGTCTCATGCGGTCTTGGTGACCAAGGATGGACGTCTGGTAGCGACAGATTCCAAAATCAGCATGCAGACTTCTCTCAGATATGATGAATGAAAGTTGGTATCAAGAGGCGATTAAAGAAAGAGCCATGCCAGTTTTGACGCCAGCTCGAAAGGAATCCTTGACTTCGGAAAAAGAAAAATGGGTGGTTTCTATTACCCAAGAAGTGGTCGATCAGACTGGCAAAAATCTTGGAGTAGTGCGCTTGGATATTGGCTACGATAGCCTTCAGGCTTACTTGGATCCTACCTTCAACTAGGGAAACAAGGCTTTAGTTTTATCATTAATCAAAGCATGAGTTTGTCTACCATCCTAAAAGGCGGTCTATTCCTTCCAGTCAAGAAATGCAGGCCATGCAGACCCTATATTGCTGTGACAGATGGTTGACTATGAAGAGGGCAGAATTTATCTATCAGGTTCCAGATCTTCAGATAGTGATTGGACCTTGATTGGAGTAGCTTCACTTGAAGGACTTCAGAGCCGTTGCAGTCGCAGCTCCTGTACTCTTTCATTGGTCTCAGGATTACTACGCTTTGATCATGTGTTTGATAGGGATCGGCTTTGTTCTGCGTTTGTGGATCAAACCCTTACGAGACCTTCAGACCATCATTTTGAGGATTGGAGCAGGAGAAGCTCACGTGAGGGCTGTAGCCAAAGGATCTCCAGAATTGGTCGACCTCGCTCAAGCACTTAATGCCATGTTGGATCAAATCGATAACCTCATGCAACAGGTTAAGGAAGAGGAGCAAACGCGCGGCGTTATGAGTTGCAGGCACTTTCGGCTCAGATTAATCCGCATTTCCCTCTACAATACCTTTGGATACGATTGTCTGGATGGCGGAGTTTAATGATAGTCGGCGCGTGGTCAACATCACTAAGTCTCTGGCTCAATATTTTCGACTGGCTCTCAACCAAGGCCAGGAACAAATCCTGCTGAGAGATGAAATTGACCATGTCCGCCAGTATCTTTTCATTCAGAAGCAACGTTATGGAGAAAAGCTCAATTATGAAATTCTAGAAGATAAACGGTTGAGCGACTATCAGCTACCCCAAATTAGTGCTTCAACCCTTAGTTGGAAAATGCGATTTACCATGGTATTAAGGAGATCGATCGGCCTGGTCTCATTCGAGTGACAACTGAAGTCAGTGGAGACTACGCTTGCGTATCGATTTTTGACAATGGACGAGGGTTTGACCGATCAGAATCAACAGCCCAAACCCTTCTTCGTTTAGGAGGTGTTGGCTTGAAAAATGTGGACCAACGATTGCGTCTTCAATTTGGCGAAGCCTATCATATGGAGATCGATTCTAAGGCCATAAATAGCTATACCAAAATTACTCTGTTTTTACCCTTTCTATCATCTGATGAACATGTATAGAGACAAAAGATTGCCTTCTTTTGTCTCTTTTTCCTTTGGAAACTTTTGCAATGCTTGAATTTCAACTCTTTTCTAGTCAAATCTGACGCAAGTCATCAAATTTATGATAAAATAAAGTGTTACAGTAAATAGATTTTGATGAAGGAACACTATGCGAAAAGAGATTGACCCTGAATTATATAATTACAATAAATTTCCTGGACCTGTCTTTCATCAGGTAGGAGACCAAATCCGTTCAGAAAACCTCTCCTTTGAGCTCTTGAAAAATGAGAAGGAAGCTTTTTGATGCGACTGTTTTGGTCAGCGATTTTCTGAGATTTTAACCAAGTTTGATTACATTACCGTTGGTGATTGGAGCAATGAGCAGTTGCGCTTGCGTGGCTTCTATGGAAGAGCGCGATGTTGCAACAATGGATAAATTAAGTCGCTTAGACGATTATTTGTTAGAATATTGTAGCTATGGTTGTGCTTATTTTGTCCTTGAAAATAAGGAACCTCATCGTGCTTCCTTTGATAAGAAATCACCGGTCAAAAAAGCTCAATCAGAAGAAAGAGAGCCTAAGAAGCGTTCGCGCAATCGCAAACAAAAAGATCGTTTCCAAAAGCTTAGAGAACGCGACAAGGGACAACCAGCCAAAAACCTCCGAAAAAAAAACAAGACCGTCTGCTGAGACTAAAAAGACAACGAAGCCAGACAACAAACGTCGTTTTGTGATTCGACAAAAAGAGGAGGTGAAAGAATGAAACCATCCATTTATAGTTTAACACGCCAGGATATGATTGATTGGTGCGGAAGAAAACGGCGAAATTCCGTCGCAGAGCACAAATCTGGGAATGGCTCCTATCGCCAAACGCGTCCAGTCTTTCGAGAGCAAATGACCAACCTTTCTAGGTGACTCTGATTGCGAAGTTGAATGATCAATTTGTCGTCAACCCACTTAAGCAACGGATCGCACCCAGGTCAGCAGATGGAACGGTTCCACAGTACCTCTTTGAATTGCCAGATGGGTATGTTGATCGAAACAAATCGCCTGATTGCGTCAGCACTATGGGATTATCAGTCGTCTGTACCGACTCAGGGTCGGATGCAACCATCGGTTGTACCTTCTGTGCTTCAGGTTTGATCAAAAAACAACGCGATTTGAACAATGGAGAAATCGTGTCTCAAATCATGTTGGTCCAAAAATACTTTGACGAACGTGGCCAAGATGAACGGGTCAGCCATATCGTTGTCATGGGGATTGGAGAACCATTTGACAACTATAACAATGTCTTGAAATTTATCCGGACGGTCAACGATGACAAGGGATTAGCGATTGGTGCTCGTCATATTACCGTGTCTACTTCTGGTTTGGCTCATAAAATTCGTGATTTTGCAAATGAAGGTGTGCAGGTCAACTAGGCAGGTGTCTCTTACGTGCACCAAACAATGACTTGCGCTCTAGCATCAAGGAGACATCAACTCGGGCCTTTCCAATTGGAAAAGGCGTTTGCGGCGATTGAATACTATATCGAGACTACGAACCGTCCGGGTGACCTTTTTGAGTACATCATAGGCCGAATGAAGAGTCAATGATAGGTGGTCGAGCAAGCTCGATAGAGTTGGCAGAATTGCTCAAGAATATCGGCGAAATTGTCTTATGTTAACTTGATTCCTTACAATCCTGTCAGTGAGCATGACCAATATAGCCGGAGTCCAAAAGAACGGGTCATGGCCTCTCTATGATGCCTTGAAAAAACAAGAGTGTTAACACGTGTAGTGCGTCAAGAACACGGTACAGAATGTTGATGTCAGCTTCTGTGGTCAATTGCGTCTCAAATGCCATGAAACAGGATCTCAGGAGAAAGCGATTAAGTTGAACATGCGCCCAACCTTAAACAAGGAGCTGGATGGATCATACAGAACTAACAAAAGAGGAAGAAGGCTGTTACGGAGTGGCGGCTCTCTTCTTCTAGCTTATCCTCTTTGTGTCTGATGTGTTTTTGCCCCAACAACCGAGCCAGGTGGCATGGAAGCAATGCTGGTGCCCAACATTTCCGAGTCGCATCGTCGTCCCGCTGGTTCCTCTTAATTCGGTGATGAATCTTGGCCAGATCACGCAGTGTCCTCCAACTCAGTAAGGTCATTCTCCAAAACACTAGCCAATATCTTTTTGTTAAAAGCCCGCTAGTCTTTCAGCTCCTCTTGGCTATGGCCCTGGTTGAGGAGCCGAATCAGGTCTTGTGCTCTCCGGTTTTGCGATGAGCCTGTGGATTGAATGCGAAACAAGTTCTCTTAGATCTCTTGTTTGATGCCAATCAGTGTCTATGCAGGCTAGATGATTTGTGACCGACACCTTAGTGCGCTTATCCGAGAAACATCTAGGCTTTTCAGTATTGCAGAGCACGATTGCTAGCAAAAAATGGGAAATGTAAAATCCGGAACATTTCTAACCACTTTTCACAAATTTTATGTTGACAAAGTCAGAAGCGGGAGCTATAATAACTTCAAGACATCGCAGAAAAGTAGAGATTTTTCTCACTTCCAGGGAGCTTGTGGTGATTGCGAACAAGCAGTGGAGCAGATCTTTGAGTAATGGGCTGCAGTGCGTTTGCGATACATGAATTTGGGGCTCATCAAAAAAATTTCAATTGGACAGCACACCTTATCGTGCACCCTGTTAGTATAGACAGGCCAGAGATGTAGGAGAAAAATAGCTTCCTACAATTCGGGGTGGCACGCCTGCGGTATCGAATCGTCCTCACACAGATTTTTCTGTGTGAGTAGGTTTCTTGTATCTCATAGGAACCCAGTGAGATCAACACTGGGCCCAAAGGGCCGCGAGGAAAAAGGATCATAAACAAGATTAGAAGATAGGAGAAAAGAGGACTAATCCTTGACAGAAACAAAAGGCTATTTCGGACAATTTTGGTGGATTCTTTCGTACCGGAACCCATTCAAAACTTGCTCCAATCAATTAGAGAAAACCTTTGAACAGTATAAAAATGATCCAGAATTTATCGCAGAATACAAACATTATTTGAAAGATTATTCTGGACGCGAAACACCACTCTACTTTTGCGGAAAGCTCTGACAGATCATTTAGGTGGGCAAAAATTTATTTGAAGCGCGAAGCACTGGAATCATCTGAGGTTCGCATAAATTAAACTAACGTCTTGGGGCAAATCCTCTTGGCTAAGCGCATGGGCAAAAACTCGCGCATGATATGCTGAAACAGGAGCAGGTCAACGCGTGTGGCCGTGCAGCGAAGAGTGGCGACAAGCTTGGTATGCGCCAATATAGTGATGTCTCACATGGGGGCCAGAAGATGTGGAACGCCAACGCGCCGAATGTCTTCCGCATGCGAATGATGGGGGCAACCAGATCCATGCGGTTGAAACCGGTACTAAGACCTCGAAAGATGCCGTTGATGCGGGCGTTTGGAGCTTATGGATGCGGCGGATCTGGATGCCTTTTACGTTTGGGCCCTGCTGTTGGACCTCACCCCTTACCACAAACCATTGTGCATGAATTCACAAAAGTAATCAGACGAAAGAAATCACAAACGTCAAATCTTGGAAAAAGAAAGGCCGTTTCGCCGGATTATCGCGCGATTGCCCCTGCTGTCGGTGGTGGCTCTAATGCCATTGGTGCCTTTTCTGAATATGTCGCAGAAGAGGAAGTCGGCTTGATTGGGGTGGCAGCTGGACCGATGAAGCCCGGACACCGACGCAACACCTTTAGAAGCAGACCATGACCAAAGGGACTATCGGTGTAGTTGATGGTATGAAGACCTATGCAGTCTTTGGCGAAGATGGAAAAGTAGCGCCAAAGGGTACTCGATCTCTGCTGGTTTGGACTACCCAGGGTTGGTCCAGAGCATGCTTTCTTTAAAGATTCTGGTCGTGTCGAATATGCTAGCAAACTGACAGATGAAGTGAAGCAGTAGAAGCTCTTCTTCTTACTCAGTAAGACAGAAGGGATCCTCCCAGCCATTGAGCTCACGCGATTGCGGAAGCTGTCAAACGTGCTCCACAATTGGATAAAGACAAGATCATCATCATCAATGTTTCGGACGTGAGGACAAAGGACGTAGTCGCCATCGCTGATATTCAGGCTGAAGGCAAAATAAGCAATCTTATCTGCAAATATCAGCAAAAGCAGTAAAAGCGTGATAACTGAGAAAGAGACAGGGAACAAAGGGAATCCGGTCTCTTTCTTTTTGAGAGCAAAGACGAGAATGCCTAAGATGGATGCGATCTGAATGAGAATGAGGATCTGGGTAGAAGAAAAGCTTAGCGAAAAGGTGGCGAGTAAGAGGCAAATCTCCTGCTCCCCATTCCGATAAAGAAAAATGAGCTCCGATCGTAAGGAGTAAAAAAAAAGACCATGAGGAGATTAGCCTACCGGATGCGAGACCAGACACAAAGACAGCACCAGATGACCAAGGGGTATTCCATAAAAGTAAAGGTCATAGATGGCTAAAACGGTCACCCTGTAGTGTTAGAAGGGTGAGGAGAAAGAAAAAACCACTTATTGGCACAGGCTGTAAGAGTAGGCTACCCAGACCCCAAAAAAGGCAGTACCAAATGTATAGTCTGACATGGGCTAGAAGGCAAGCAGAAAACGATGGAGTAGTTGCGAGATACTGGGGGACAGATCCCAAACGCCAAGGACGTGCTGGCAGTGATCACAATGACTGGGTGAGGAGCGAGAATAGGATTGGTTTTGGGGGAAACGGTCTACAACGAGCCCCAAAAGAGGCGATACAAGTACCGATGGTAAAAAATAAAAGTTGATCATACTTATTTATTCGTAAAGCAATCGCAAAATTTCATCATTTCGCTTGAAAATCTTGTAAAAGCCTTTCAAATTTGATAACAATGAACATGAAAACCTGTATGATGTTCAACAATTTTTAAAACGTTTTGGAATCATCATTTACGTGGCAGCCAGACATCGAATTGATGAAAATTGAGTCAACGTCTTTATGATGCAGGCCTGATGGAGCGGCTCGATTATTTAGAAGCCGATACCGTTTTAAGAAGAGAACACAAGCAAGAATTAGAATTTTTGAAAAAGAGTGAGGTAGAGTAATGGGAAATATCATTGTTTGGTTGGTTATTTTAGGAGCGTTTGGATGGATGGCGTTTAATTATTTCCATCCGTAAAGTCGCTAAATTTGTGGACAATGCACCTTTGAAGAGCTGATTCGTCATGGGCAGTTGATTGACTTGCGAGAGCCAGCCGAGTTTCATGCTGCTATTTTAGAGCACGCAACATTCCTTCTACTCAGTTGAAATTGAGTCTTGCAGCCTGCGCAAAGACAAAACCGATTTTGCTCTCATGAGAATAATAGTTCGCGTGTGACCAATGCGGCCCTTTATCTCAAGAAACAGGGCTATACAGACATTTATGTCTTGTCTTATGGTCTTGATTCTTGGAATGGGAAAGTGAAAAAAGACGCCTAATAAAAGAGAGTGGGACAGAAATCGGTAATTCGTTAGAATTCGATTTCGTCGTCCCACCCTCCACAACAGCAATGATAGGCTATAAAATTCGATGAAATCAGCGTAGTAGAGCCCACTCAACCACTGCGTCTTATTTGACAACTAAAAACACCAAGAGGCTAGGACTTTATCCCAGCCTCTTTATCTCGTTTTTTCAAGGAAATTTTGACCCATGAGTCATAATTTTTCATTCAAAGGTCGGCTTTCCAGGTGGGCCAACTGAGATCCAAGGTGAAGGGGCCAAAAGACGTTGTTTGTGTCATTACTTTGCCCCCAATGGCTAAAAACATCTTTTTCACTTGGTGGTATTTTCCTTCGGAGATTCGGACCTGGCCTTGCTGGAAGGGGGTACTTTAAATGGTCAAGGAAGCCGGCTTGATAGAGACCGTCTGTGAACAAACTCATTCTGAAATTGTCGATGTGGGCTGGCAAGGGCTACTGACTTCTACCTCATAGACCTCTCCACATGGTATTGGGGATGGAGCAGTTGAAAGCCTAAGGGGCCATTATCTGTGAGGAGGAGGAAACCACTGGTGTCGCGATCGAGGCGACCAAGAGGATAAGGTCTGGGTACTCTTGCCGAGGATCCACTAGCTCGATCACCGTTGGATGGTGGGCGTCTTTGGCGGTCACGGCCCGATTGGTTTGGAGCATGTAGTAGTGGTGACGCGGTTCTGGAATGATTCGTTCCCCGATTTGAATCTGTTGGAGTCCAGGGTCGATATTTTGGGATAGCTTTTGAGCTGGTAGGTGATCGACCAAGATTTGCCTTCGGGCCAAAAGTTGTTTGATGTCTTATGAGCGTACTGATGGTCTGCCACTCTAATTGATCTATCTTCATGGGAGCCTTCTTCGAAATTCTTATCATCAGTACCAAGAAAAGAAAAGGAAATCGAGTCGGAGAAAAGAAATGAAGATGAAAACATTTACAAACCAGCTGAACTGTCGTTTTTTAGATAGGACTGTGGTATAATTGTTCAGTTAGAAATATTATTTAAAATTTTATAGAGGAAATCATGACAAAATTAAGAGAAGATATTCGTAACGTTGCGATCATTGCCCACGTTGACCATGGTAAAACAACCTTGGTAGACGAATTGTTGAAACAATCGCACACCTTGGATGAACGTAAAGAATTGCAAGAACGTGCAATGGACTCAAACGACCTTGAAAAAGAACGTGGGATCACAATCCTTGCTAAAAATACAGCCGTTGCTTATAACGGAACTCGAATCAATATCATGGACACACCAGGACACGCGGACTTCGGTGGAGAAGTGGAACGGATCATGAAAATGGTTGATGGGGTTGTATTGGTCGTAGATGCCTTACGAAGGAACCATGCCTCAGACGCGTTTCGTATTGAAAGCCTTGGAACAAGACCTTGTTCCGATCGTTGTAGTTAACAAAATCGATAAACCATCTGCTCGTCCAGAAGAAGTTGTAGACGAAGTTCTTGAACTCTTCATCGAATTGGGTGCGGATGATGACCAATTGGAATTCCCAGTTGTTTATGCATCAGCGATCAACGGAACCTCTTCACTTTCAGATGATCCAGCTGATCAAGAGCACACAATGGCACCGATCTTTGATACCATCATTGATCACATCCCAGCTCCAGTTGATAACTCAGATGAGCCTCTTCAATTCCAAGTATCCCTGCTTGATTACAACGACTTCGTTGGACGTATCGGTATCGGACGTGTCTTCCGTGGTACTGTAAAAGTTGGGGACCAAGTAACCCTTTCTAAATTGGATGGAACGACTAAGAACTTCCGTGTTACCAAACTCTTTGGTTTCTTTGGTTTGGAACGTCGTGAAATTCAAGAAGCCAAAGCTGGAGACTTGATCGCTATTTCTGGTATGGAAGATATCTTCGTTGGAGAAACCATCACACCGACAGACGCAGGTTGAAGCTCTTCCAATCCTTCACATCGATGAACCAACGCTTCAAATGACCTTCTTGGTCAACAACTCACCATTTGCTGGTCGCGAAGGAAAATGGGTAACCTCTCGTAAAGTCGAAGAACGTTTGCAAGCGGAATTGCAAACCGACGTCTCTCTTCGTGTTGACCCAACTGATTCACCTGATAAATGGACAGTTTCAGGTCGTGGGGAATTGCACTTGTCTATCTTGATCGAAACCATGCGTCGTGAAGGATACGAATTGCAAGTATCTCGTCCAGAAGTTATCATCAAAGAAATTGATGGTGTCAAATGTGAACCATTTGAGCGCGTACAAATCGACACACCAGAAGAATACCAAGGATCTGTTATCCAAAGCCTTTCTGAACGTAAAGGTGAAATGTTGGATATGATCTCAACTGGTAACGGTCAAACTCGTTTGGTCTTCCTTGTTCCAGCGCGTGGTTTGATTGGATACTCAACAGAGTTCTTGTCAATGACACGTGGTTACGGAATCATGAACCACACCTTTGATCAATACTTGCCAGTGATTCCAGGAGAAATCGGTGGACGTCACCGTGGTGCTCTTGTCTCAATCGATAACGGAAAAGCAACCACATACTCTATCATGTCTATCGAAGAACGTGGTACGATCTTTGTCAATCCAGGTACAGAAGTTTACGAAGGAATGATCATCGGGGAAAACTCTCGTGAGAACGACTTGACCGTAAACATTACGAAAGCTAAACAAATGACCAACGTTCGTTCAGCTACTAAGGACCAAACAGCGGTTATCAAGACTCCTCGTATCTTGACCTTGGAAGAATCTCTTGAGTTCTTGAACGACGATGAGTACATGGAAGTAACGCCTGAATCTATCCGTTTGCGGAAACAAATCTTGAACAAAGCAGAACGCGAAAAAGCAAATAAAAAGAAAAAATCAGCAGCTGCTGAATAATACGGAAAGAAAGGAGAAACAAAATGGTCTATTTTATCTTAGGGATTTTGATTCTCCTTTTTTACCTTTTTATGACCCCCAAAAGTATTCGTGGTACCTTAAACAGTGTCACAATGGTGGTCTTAATCGTCTCCATTATCGTACTGACTTGTCTCGCCATTTTTCAGATATTCCAACTACCGTCTGAGTTTTTTGTCGGTGCCTTTCTCGCCTTTGTTGGCTACCTGGCTTTGGTGGATATTTCCAAAATGACGACCAAACAGAAAAAATAAACGCTGACGTGATTTTTAAAGCCCTTTGGGCTTTTTAATTTTGCTAAAAAAAGGTAAAATAGAGAGTGATAAAAATGGAGCGAAGAAATCATGAAATTTGTGAAACAATTTGAAAATAAAAAGGTTCTTGTATTAGGTTTGGCGAAGTCAGGCGAGTCAGCTGCCCGTTTGTTGGATCGCTTAGGAGCGATTGTGACCGTCAATGATGGCAAACCTTTTGAAGAAAATCCAGCAGCACAAAGTTTACTGGAAGAAGGGATTAAAGTTGTGACAGGAGGTCACCCTCTGGAACTGTTGGATGAAGACTTTGCAGTCATGGTCAAAAATCCAGGAATCCCTTATTCGAATCCAATGGTTGAAAAAGCGCTTGAAAAAGGCATTCCCGTCCTCACTGAAGTGGAATTGGCCTATCTGATTTCGGATGCGCCAATTATTGGGATTACAGGATCAAACGGAAAAACGACGACGACAACCATGATCGGGGAAGTCTTGACGGCTGCCGGTCAAGGTGGTCTATTGTCTGGAAATATCGGTTTTCCAGCTAGTCAAGTTGCACAAACAGCAACAGAAAAGGATGTTCTGGTCATGGAATTGTCTTCTTTCCAATTGATGGGAATTGAAGCCTTCCATCCAGAGATTGCAGTGATTACCAACCTCATGCCGACCCATATCGACTATCATGGTTCTTTTGAAAATTATGTAGCTGCCAAATGGAATCTTCAAAAGAATATGACAGAAAAAGATGTCATTGTCTTGAACTTCAACCAAGACCTGGCCAAAGAACTCGCTACAAAAACCAAGGCAAGGGTCCTTCCATTTTCAACGGTTGAAAAAGTGGATGGGGCTTATTTGGAAGATGGACTTCTCAAGTTTAAGGGGAGAAGTTGTTATGCGAGCAGATGAACTGGGAGTTCCAGGTAGCCACAATGTAGAGAATGCCTTGGCAACGATTGCGGTCGCAAAAGTCCGGGAGTAGAGAATGAGGTCATTAAAGAAACCTTGTCAGCCTTTGGAGGAGTGAAACACCGTCTTCAATATGTGGATGAGATTCAAGGTGTCAAATTCTACAATGATAGCAAATCGACTAATATTCTAGCAACACAAAAAAGCTCTTTCTGGTTTTGATAACAGCAAGGTAATCTTGATTGCAGGGGGGCTCGATCGTGGCAATGAATTTGATGAATTGGTGCCTCACATTACTGGTTTAAAGGAAATGGTGATTCTAGGGGAATCAGCTCCTCGAGTGAAACGCGCAGCAGATAAAGCTGGCGTCTCTTATGTTGATGCGGCAGATGTAGCGGATGCTACAAAGAAAGCCTTCGACTTGGCTAGCCCCGGAGATGTTGTGCTACTAAGTCCTGCTAATGCCAGCTGGGATATGTATCCGAATTTTGAAGTGCGTGGGGATGAATTCCTTGCTACAGTAAAAGGGTTGAAATAAGATGAAAAAAATAATGTTTACTGGTGGGGGAACCGTGGGACATGTGACCCTTAATCTCCTCTTGATTCCAAAATTTATCGAAGATGGATGGGAAGTTCATTATATTGGAGACAAAAAGGAATCGAATACCAAGAGATCAAAAAGTCTGGCTTAGACGTGCGCTTCCATTCAATTGCAACGGGGAAATTGCGTCGCTTATTTCTCTTCCAAACACAATTAGGATGTGTTCACAGGTCTCTTGAGGATGACGCTCGCAGTCCATTGCAATCCTGCTTCGTGTGCGCCCACAAGTTCTCTTCTCAAAAGGAGGATTTGTTTCGTGCCACCAGTGATCCGCAGCCCGACTCACGCGTGTTCCTGTCTATATCCATGAGTCCGATCTCTCGATGGGATTGGCCAATAAAATTGCTTATAAATTCGCTACCAAGATGTACACGACTTTTGAGCAAGCTCATGGTTTGACAAAGAGTGCGCATATCGGTGCGGTAACCAGGGTTACAGATCATATTCCGCCGACTTCTGAAGAATTAGAAGAAAAAACAAAAGGTTTCCGAAAAGACTTGTCGACCCTTCTCTTTGTCGGAGGATCTGCTGGTGCGCGTGTCTTTAATGAATTTGTGACAGAGAACAAAGCAGAGCTCTTGAAAGCACTACAATATCATCAATTTGACGGGCGATTCAACATTGAATCAGGCTGAGGGTGGTTTGTATCGAGTGGATTATGTAACCGATCAGTATTTGCCCATGCTCCAGAAGGCTGATTTAGTGGTGACTAGAGGTGGAGCCAATACCTTATTTGAACTCTTAGCCATGAACAAACTCCATTTGATTGTACCGCTAGGAAAAGAAGCCAGCCGTGGCGATCAGATTGAAAATGCCCAATATTTTGTGGATAAAGGTTATGCAGAGCAATTGCAGGAAGATCAATTGACGCTCGAAACCTTCAATGAAACCATTCAAGAAATGTTGAAGCTAAGCCAAGTCTACCACCAAGCAATGGAAAAATCGACAGAACTCCTTTCACTAGACAATTTTTATGGCCTGCTTCAAAAAGATATCAGTAGGGAAAAGATGACGGACGACACAAACGCCAACGGATGACAAAATTACAGAATTGTCAGCCTGGCATAAAGAAATAAAGAATATTTAGAAAAAAGCGCTTGAAAAAGCGGAAGAAGCTGAAACAGAGGAAACTGAAAGCGAAGAAGCAAAAGAAGACGAAGACCTTTCAGAAAAAGAAACAGCTTCCGTCTCAGAGGAAGAATCTGACGAACGAAAAGAGTCTGAAGAGGAAGATGAATCTGAGGCCGAAGAGGATCCAGAAGCAGATGGAGAAAGTTCAGAAGGAGAAGAGGATGATCCGGCTGTAGAGGAGCTAGATCCTTCAGAGAAGCAAGAGAAAAAGCCTTCATTTTTTAAAGGCTTAAAGACGAAAAAGCCAAAGAAGGAACCGACAGTGGCAAAACGCCATATCTATCGTGCCCTTCCGGTTATCGGAATCAGCTCGATTGTCGCCCTTCTCTCGATCTACTTTTTAAGCCCCTTATCCACACAGAAAGTGATTGAATTTTCAGGGAACAAGGCGGTTGACCAGCAACTCTTATATGAAAAAAGTCGCATCAAAGAAGAAGATTATACTCTGACGACTTTCCTTCATAAATCGGTCTATGAACAAAATATGAAAACGGCTAGTCCATGGATCAAAGAGGTTCACATGCATTATCAATTCCCGGTGACTTTTAAAGTCAATATCGTGGAACACAAAGTGGTTGCCTATTATGTGACCGGAGAAGACCACTATCCAGTATTGGAAAATGGAGAAGTAGTGGAGACAGTAACTCCAGCTTCGGAATTGCCGTCCTCCTATATTAGCTTGAAATTCTCAGATCGAGAATTGGTTAGACAATTTGTCCAAGAAATGAAGTCTATTTCTTCTTCCATTACGGATAAAATTGTTTCGGTTGATCTGACACCAAGCAAGGTCACCAAGGATCTGGTGACCATCACCATGAAAACGATAATAAAATCTTGGTGCCTGTTTCCAAATTACCCGCAAGCTTCCTTACTATAAAGCTATCAGCAAGCAATTAGACGATGATTCGACTATCGATATGGAGGCTGGAGTCTTCAGCTATAGTGAACAATCCATTGCAGATGCCAAAGAGCAAGCTGAAAAAGAAAAGGCTGAAAGTACAGAAAAGCAAGAAGAACATTCTGAGGAAGCAAGCCAAGAACAGAATCAAGAACAGAATCCAGAAGGAGAGAATTCTTCTGGAAATGAATAAAGCCCATAAATTATCTCAAATAATTGAAGAAAAAATGTCCATTTTAGGCTTCTTTGTGATATAATGAAGTTTGGATAGTTCCAACTAAAAGGGCTATAAATAGATGTAAAGTGAAAACAAATAAAGAGAGAGGACTGGTGTAATGGCTAGAGACGGCTTTTTTACAGGTTTAGATATCGGTACTAGTTCAATAAAAGTATTGGTGGCAGAACATGTCAATGGAGAAATGAATGTAATTGGAGTCAGCAATGCAAAAAGTGCTGGCGTCAAAGATGGAATTATAGTAGATATCGAAGCTGCTTCAAATGCAATTAAAACTGCAATCAGCCAAGCTGAAGAAAAAGCAGGGATTTCAATCAATCTAGTCAATGTTGGGTTGCCTGCAAACTTACTACAAATCGAAGCAACTCAAGGAATGATTCCAGTCACAAGTGATTCGAAAGAAATCACAGATGCAGATGTTGAAAATGTTGTCAAATCTGCACTCACAAAAAGTATGACACCGGATCGTGAAGTAATCACCTTCATTCCTGAGGAATTCACAGTTGATGGTTTCCAAG
The DNA here is from genome assembly GCA_047241705.1 of Streptococcus sp. Classification (GTDB taxonomy): domain Bacteria; phylum Bacillota; class Bacilli; order Lactobacillales; family Streptococcaceae; genus Streptococcus. The sequence continues at coordinate 37,126 of JBKTJB010000001.1, read as the reverse complement.
GAATCCGCGATCCACGCGGAATGATGGGGATTCGACTTGAAATGCGTGGTCTTCTTTATACAGGACCTCGTACAATCTTGCACAATTTGCGTAAAACCGTTGAACGTGCAGGCTTACAAGTTGAAAACATCATCATTTCACCGCTTGCGATGATCAAAACAGTCTTGAATGAAGGCGAACGTGAATTCGGAGCAACGGTGATCGATATGGGTGGTGGCCAAACAACGGTGGCGTCTGTTCGTAGCCAAGAACTTCAATTTACAAATATCTACCAAGAAGGTGGCGATTATGTTACCAAAGATATTTCTAAAGTATTGAAAACTTCTCAAAAATTGGCAGAAGGCTTGAAGTTCAACTATGGTGAAGCCTATGTGCCATCTGCTGGAAATGAAGTCTTCCATGTAGAAGTCATCGGTGAAGTAAGAGCCAGTTGAAGTGACTGAGAAGTACTTAGCTGAAATCATTTCAGCACGTATCAAACACATCTTTGAGCAAATCAAACAAGACCTTGAGAGAAGACATCTGTTGGATCTTCCTGGAGGTATTGTGATTATCGGTGGAGGAGCGATCCTTCCTGGTGTTGAAGAATTGGCTCAAGAAGTCTTTGGTGTAAATGTGAAATTGTTTGTTCCAAATCAAATTGGAATTCGCAATCCAGCTTTTGCCCATGTAATTAGCTTGTCTGAATATGCAGGCAATTTGACAGATGTGGATATTATTGCTCAAGCTGCGGTTCATGGAGACGAAGTCTTGCGTCAACAACCGATTCAATTTGATCGTCCGGTGCAACCACAAGTACAACCACAACCTGCTCAACCAGCACAACCGGTAGTACCTGCATACAATGCTGAGAAGATTGAATCTCCAGTGGATGCTCAAGAAATTCCAGTAGCAAGCAATGATGGCAAACAAGAACCAAAAACTACATTCACAGACCGAATGAAAAATTTGATCGGTAATATGTTTGATTAAGGAGTGTAAGTATTTATGACATTTTCATTTGACACAGCAGCGGCACAAGGTGCAGTAATTAAAGTAATCGGTGTCGGTGGCGGTGGCGGAAACGCCATCAATCGTATGATTGACGAAGGCGTTGCCGGTGTAGAATTCATCGCAGCTAATACAGATGTTCAAGCACTTTCAAGTGCAAAAGCTGAAACAGTTATCCAATTGGGTCCAAAATTGACTCGTGGATTGGGTGCTGGAGGTCAACCTGAAGTTGGTCGTAAGGCAGCTGAAGAAAGCGAAGAAGTGTTAACAGAAGCTTTGCAAGGTGCAGACATGGTCTTCATCACTGCAGGGATGGGTGGAGGATCTGGTACAGGTGCTGCACCAGTCATCGCTCGTATTGCTAAAGCAGTTGCTTTGACAGTAGCGTTGTGACTCGTCCATTCGGGTTTGAAGGTTCAAAACGTGGCAACTTCGCTATTGAAGGGATCAACGAACTTCGCGAACATGTAGATACATTGTTGATTATTTCTAATAACAACTTGCTTGAAATTGTAGACAAGAAGACACCGCTTCTTGAAGCTTTGAGTGAAGCAGATAACGTTCTTCGTCAAGGTGTTCAAGGGATCACTGACTTGATCACAAGTCCTGGATTGATCAACCTTGACTTTGCAGACGTGAAGACTGTTATGGAAAACAAAGGAAATGCCCTCATGGGTATTGGTGTTGGTAGCGGTGAAGAACGCGTTATCGAAGCGGCTCGTAAAGCCATTTACTCTCCACTTCTTGAAACTACAATTGATGGTGCAGAAGACGTGATCGTCAACGTAACAGGTGGTTTGGATATGACATTGATCGAAGCTGAAGAAGCTTCAGAAATTGTGAACCAAGCTGCAGGTCACGGAGTGAACATCTGGTTGGGTACATCTATTGATGAATCTCTTAAAGATGAAATCCGCGTGACGGTTGTTGCAACCGGTGTCCGTCAAGACAAGGTAGAACGCGTCAGCGGGATTGCTTCCTCACAACGTCCTTATAAAACAGGACCACGTGAACAACGCCCACAAAGCTGGCACCATTTGACCGTGAATTTGATTTTGAAACAAGATGTTGAATTGCCAACAACTCCAAGTCGTCCAGCGGTAGAACCAAACCGTGGCTCAGCTTTTGGCGATTGGGATATTCGCCGTGAGAATATCGTTCGCCAAACTGAACCAACATCAACACATCAAGTTGATCGTTATGTAGATTCATCTTCAGATGATGATGAATTGGAAACACCACCATTCTTCCGGAATCGTTAATCATGAATCTGGTAGAGAATGCTGATCTTGTACGGCAACAAGTAGAAACAGCAAGAAACAAAGCTAACCGCCAAGATCAAGTTAATGTGATAGCTGTCACCAAGTATGTAGATGTTGCAACAACAGAAGCACTGGTAAAAACAGGTATCCAACATATCGGTGAAAATCGTGTTGATAAATTCCTAGAAAAGTATCAAGCTCTAAAAGACTATGATCTCACTTGGCACTTGATTGGGAGCCTCCAACGGCGAAAAGTAAAAGACGTGATCAATCTCGTTGATTACTTTCATGCCTTGGATTCGGTAAAACTAGCTCAAGAAATTCAAAAGCGAGCAGAACACCCGATCAAGTGTTTCCTCCAAGTGAACATTTCTGGGGAAGAAAGTAAGCATGGATTTGCACCCGATGAACTGGATGATGTTTTAGCGGAAATCGCACAGCTGGACAAAATTGAAATTGTTGGTTTAATGACGATGGCTCCTTTTGAGGCTAGTCAAGAAGAGTTGCAGGATATTTTTTCAAAAACTCACCAACTTCAGAAACAACTAGAAAAGAAACAATTAAAAAATATGCCTTTTTCAGAACTAAGTATGGGTATGAGTCGTGACTTTGAAGTAGCCATTGCGAACGGAGCGACTTATGTTAGAATTGGGACATCATTTTTTAAATAGGAAAGAACTATGTCATTAAAAGATAAATTTAACAACTTTATTGACTACTTCACAGAAGACGGTGAAGAAGTAGAAGTTAGCGAGGCAAAAGCAGCTGGTGCGGAAACACAGCCAGTTCCACAGCCACAGCCAACTCCTCAAGTGACTTCTCCACGTCCACAGATTAGTCAAAAAGAACCGGTAAAACCAAAACCAAAATCGACTCCTGTCGCACCTGTTACAACTCCTGTATCTACAGCAAGCTGTGAAGGAATCTATGTCTACAACGAAAAATACATCTGAAAATATCACTCGCTTGCATGAACGTCAACGTGAATTGGCTGCTAATCGTGCAAATACAGATGAAAAGATTACCATTGATGTACGCTATCCCCGTAAATACGAGGAAGCGACTGAAATTGTCGATCTATTACTATCTAATGAGAGTATCTTGATTGATTTCCAATATATGACAGAGGTACAAGCCCGTCGTTGTTTGGATTATTTGGATGGGGCTCGTTATGTTTTGGCAGGAAATCTTCGCCGTGTTGCAAGCACCATGTACTTGTTGACTCCAATTAATGTTGTCGTTAATGTGGAAGATATTCGCCTTCCAAATGATGTGGAAGTGACAGAATTCGACTATGATATGAAACGTAATCGCTAAGATGATTATCTTTCAATATCTTTCAAATATCATTCAAATCTATTCCATCATTCTTGTCATCTATGCCTTACTTTCTTGGTTCCCTGGGGCACCTCAGAGTACTCTTGGACAAATGGTTCACCGCCTAGTTGAACCATTTTTGAGCCTTTTTAGAAAGTTACCCTTGCAGGTTGGAAGCTTGGATTTTACGGTTCTTGTAGCACTTTTGGTCTTGAACCTAATGAATCAGCTATTAGCTCGGTTGTTTCTATTTTTGATTGGTTAGAATACGATGGGACAGAAAGAGATTTATCAACATTTCAATCGCGAAGATCACGAATTTATTGATCGTTGTATTGAATTGTCAGAAAGAGTGGTGGAACGCTATTCTGTTGAAGTGACGGGTTTTTTAAACCCTCATCAGGTCGCTATTTTACGAAATGTTGCGGCAAGCTATCAATTACAGGTCTTTGCTTCCAGTGATGAGCAGAAAATGGAGTATGCCAAGGTCATTGTGGCTCCGGATTATTATCAATTGGATCCAAGTGACTTTGATCTGGCCTTAATAGAGATGGTCTATGCTTCCAAATTTCATCACTTGACCCATTCCCAGGTTCTGGGGACCATTGTTCACCAATTAGGAGTGGAGCGCAAGTCTTTTGGAGATATTCTAACGAGTGAAGGAAAGATCCAAGTTTTTATTGAACAGCGTTTTGTTCCCTATTTCATGGATCACATCCAGAAAATTTCCTGTGTGCCTGTTAAGCTTAGGAAGTTCCTCTATCTGAACAGATTGTTGTAGAAGAAGAAAGCCAGCAGCGAGATATTCTCGTGTCGAGTTTCCGGTTAGACAAGGTGATTGCTGGGACCTTCAGGCTTATCGCGCTCACAAGCCAGTCAGTTGATTAGCTCTGGCTTGGTGAAAGTTAATTATGCGACGACTTCCAATGTTAGCTATGCTGTAAGTTTGAATGATTTAGTCAGTGTCCGACGCTTTGGGCGTCTTAAAATTGTTTCTGAAAATGGTATTTCAAAGAGTGGAAAATATAAAGTAACTGTTGAAGTACTCTTAAGTAAAAAATGAGGAGGAGTTATGGCTCTTACTGCTTTAGAAATTAAAGATAAAACTTTTGGCGTTAAATTTAGAGGATATGATGCGAACGAAGTAGAAGAATTTCTAGATATCGTTGTTCGCGATTATGAAGATCTTGTTCGTTTAAATCATGATCAAGAAGCAAAAATTCAAGCTCTTGAAGAACGCTTAAACTATTTTGATGAAATGAAAGATTCATTGAGTCAATCTGTTTTGATTGCACAAGATACTGCTGAACGTGTCAAACAAGCAGCTAACGAACGTTCTGAAAATATTGTTCGTCAAGCTGAACAAGATGCACAGCACTTAGTGGATGAAGCAAAACAAAAAGCAAATGAAATCCTTCGTCATGCAACGGATAATGCCAAGAAGGTTGCCGTTGAAACAGAGGAATTGAAGAACAAGACACGCGTCTTCCATCAACGTTTGAAATCAACCATCGAAAGCCAATTGAGCATTATCGATACACCTGAATGGGATGAAATTCTTCGTCCAACAGCTATGTACATTCAAACAAGTGATGAAGCTTTCCGTGAAATTGTGGAGAAAGCTTTGGGTGAATCAGTTCACCATCATCATGCAGAAGATGATAACATTGATTTGACTCGTCAATTCTCTCCAGCTGAAATCGAAGAATTGCAAAAACGCATCGAAGCTGCTAATTTAGAATTGGGGGCAACACAAGCGTTTGAAGGTTTGAATGAAAAAGTTCAATCCGCTTTAGAAGAAGCAGAGCACGCTCGTCATGAAAATGAGGAAGTCGTTGCGGTTGAAGAAACTGTTCAACCAGAAGATGATGCAAATCGTGAATCTGTCAATATTTTATAATTTTGTAAAAACAGATCCATTAATGATAGGTCTAGCGAGCAGATGATGGTGGAAGATCTGCACTCCCTCTTAATGGATGATCCTTTTACAGTATTCGTTCTGAACCCTTGAGTAAGAACGGACGTTTCCCTCGTTACGGGATGAGAGGAGAAGGTCGCTTGCGACTTCTCGAACAAAGGTGGTACCACGAGCAATCGTCCTTTTTAGGATGCTCGTGTTTTTTTTTTATAGCTTTTTAAATCAATAAGGAGACACAATGAAACTTAAAGAAACATTGAATCTTGGGAAAACAGCCTTTCCAATGCGGGCTGGTCTTCCAACGAAAGAACCAGTTTGGCAAAAAGAATGGGAAGATGCAAAATTGTATCAACGCCGTCAAGAGTTGAATGAAGGAAAACCGCATTTTACGCTTCATGATGGCCCTCCATACGCAAACGGAAATATCCATATTGGACATGCCATGAATCATATCTCAAAAGATATCATCATTCGTTCTAAGTCTATGTCAGGTTTTAACGCCCCTTATATCCCAGGTTGGGATACTCATGGTCTGCCAATTGAGCAGGTTTTGGCAAAACAAGGTGTGAAACGTAAAGAAATGGACTTGGTTGAGTACTTAAAACTTTGTCGTGAGTACGCTCTTTCTCAAGTTTATAAACAACGTGATGATTTCAAGCGTTTGGGGATGTCAGGTGACTGGGAAAATTTATATGTGACTTTAACTCCAGACTATGAAGCGAGCACAGATCCGCGTCTTTGGTGAAATGGCCAATAAAGGCTATATCTACCGCGGAGCTAAGCCAGTTTACTGGTCTTGGTCTTCTGAATCAGCCCCTTGCTGAAGCAGAGATTGAATACCATGATTTGGTATCAACTTCTCTTTACTATGCTAACAAAGTTAAAGATGGTAAGGGTGTCCTAGATACAGATACCTACATCGTTGTTTGGACAACAACTCCATTTACGGTTACAGCTTCTCGTGGATTGACAGTAGGTGCAGACTTTGATTATGTCGTAGTGAAACCTGCTGGATCTGATCGTAAGTATGTCGTAGCGTCTGAGCTTTTGCCAAGCCTTTCTGAAAAATTCGGTTGGGAGAATGATGAAGTCCTTGCGACTTACCAAGGGAAAGAATTGAACCACATCGTTACAGAACACCCATGGGATACAGAAGTTGATGAATTGGTGATCCTTGGTGAGCATGTAACCCTTGATTCCGGAGTACCGGTATCGTCCATACGGGCTCCTGGTTTTTGTAGGGAGGGGATGACTAACCAATGTAGGGATTGCAAAATGGCCTCGGAAGTAGCCGTTACGGTTAACGAACGAGGAATCATGATGGAGAATGCTGGACCTGACTTTGCAGGTCAGTTCTATGACAAGGTTGTTCCAACGGTTGTTAAGAGAAACTTCGGCGATCTGCTTCTTGCTTCAAGAAAATCTCTCCACTCCCACCCATTTGACTGGCGGACGAAAAACCAATCATCTGGCGTGCCGTGCCACAATGGTTTGCTTCTGTTTCAAAATTCCGTCAAGAAATCCTGGATGCTATTGATAAAGTGAAATTCCATACAGAATGGGGGAAAGTCCGTCTTTACAATATGATTCGTGACCGTGGTGACTGGGTTATCTCTCGTCAACGTGCTTGGGGTGTGCCACTTCCAATCTTCTATGCAGAAGACGGAACACCAATCATGACTGCTGAGACCATCGAGCATGTAGCTCAACTCTTTGAAGTACATGGTTCAAGCATTTGGTGGGAACGTGATGCCAAAGACCTCTTGCCAGAAGGATTTACTCACCCAGGTTCACCAAATGGCGAGTTCAAGAAAGAAACAGATATCATGGACGTTTGGTTTGACTCAGGTTCATCATGGAATGGTGTTTTGGTGAATCGTCCAAATCTGACTTACCCAGCTGACCTTTACCTTGAAGGTTCTGACCAATACCGTGGTTGGTTCAACTCATCTCTGATCACCTCTGTGGCGAACCATGGTGTAGCACCTTACAAGCAAATCTTGTCTCAAGGTTTCACATTAGATGGTAAAGGTGAGAAGATGTCTAAATCTCTTGGAAATACCATCGCCCCAAGCGACGTTGAAAAACAATTTGGTGCGGAAATTTTGCGTCTCTGGGTAACCAGTGTTGATTCAAGCAACGACGTACGGATCTCTATGGATATCTTTAGCCAAGTCTCAGAGACTTACCGTAAGATCCGTAATACCCTTCGTTTCTTGATTGCTAACACATCTGACTTTAATCCAGCTGAGGATGCAGTCGCTTATGAAGAACTTCGTTCTGTTGATAAGTACATGACCATCCGCTTTAATCAACTTGTTAAGACTATTCGTGATGCTTATGCAAACTTCGAATTCTTGACGATTTATAAGGCTTTGGTTAACTTTATCAATGTTGATCTGTCAGCCTTCTACCTTGATTTTGCCAAAGATGTTGTCTACATCGAAGGTCCGAAATCTCTTGAACGCCGTCAGATGCAAACAGTCTTCTATGACATCCTTGTGAAAATCACTAAACTCTTGACGCCAATTCTTCCTCACACTGCGGAAGAAATCTGGTCATACCTTGAGTTTGAAGCAGAGGATTTTGTTCAATTATCAGAATTGCCAGAAGCAGAAACGTTTGCCAACCAAGAAGAAATCTTGGATACTTGGTCAGCCTTCATGGACTTCCGTGGTCAAGCTCAAAAGGCCTTGGAAGAAGCACGTAATGAAAAAGTGATTGGTAAATCACTAGAAGCTCACTTGACAGTTTATCCAAATGAAGTGGTGAAAACTCTTCTTGGAGCTGTTGATAGCAATGTAGCCCAACTCTTGATCGTCTCTGAATTGACCATCGCTGAAGGATCAGCTCCAGAAGCCGCAGTGGCCTTTGAAGATGTAGCCTTCACAGTTGACACGTGCGGCTGGTGAAGTTTGTGACCGTTGTCGTCGTATCGACCCACAGGCAGAACGTAGCTACCATGCAACCATCTGTGATCACTGTGCAAGCATCAAGTCGAAGAGAACTTTGCAGACGCAGTCGCAGAAGGATTTGAAGCTAAATAAAATACATTAAAAGAAGTTCCATAAAGGAACTTCTTTTTTAATGGCTAAAATGGTGTATAGATTCATGCATTAAGGAAATAAAAAAAGTAAGGCAAATTGGCCTTACTTTGTAATTGGAAAGGAAATTTCAATTAGTTTATCGGAGTAGAGGGTTTTAATAGCGGATTGGTCAATGATTTGAAGATCAATCTTACGTTTTAAAAAGAACTCACGAATTTTTTCCACTTCAGTTTCACGAATAGCTCGGTGTTTGTTACTGATCAATAATTCATAGTGTGTCGGGGCCTGTGTAAAAACAACATCGGTATTGCCCGCGGAATAAACCTCGACAAGCAAGGCGTCAGTGCTGGCAAGTTGGCTTTTGACCAGTGCAGCATGACTATTTGTGGTATTAATGAGCTTCATATGAGTTCCTCCTAACCTCTATCTTCATTTATTATAGCACTTTTTTAATTTTTGTGAAAGAATTCCTTTATTTTTTGTGGGTATTTTTCCACTGTTCAATGCCCCATTTGTGACTGCCACGTTTGAGTTTTTCAATAGCTTCATCTACAGGAAACCAAGCAAGATTGTTAAAATCTTCCAGTGGTTTTTGAGCCTCTTTATAGTCTACCACTTCATAAATATAGCAGGGATTGTAGTAGTAGGTGTCGCGATGACTGGAATAGAAATACTCATCTGCTTGGCCATAGTATTGACCTAAGACAGCGGTAAAGCCTAATTCTTCGATCAGTTCCCGTTTCAGAGCTTGCAAGTGATCTTCACCTGCCTCGATTTCCCCGCCAGGCAAGAACCAGGCTCCATTAGGAGCTTGAACGAGGATGATCTGATCCTTGTCCTTATTGGGAATAACAGCGTAGACACCATAGCGATTGACGTAGGTCACATCTTGTTTTTTTCTCACCACAACTTGGAATGGTCATGGTTTTCTCTTTTCTTGTTTTTCATCATTATATCATATTTTTTAGCAAAAATCTGGAGGGAAAAAGAAAGAGAGCGGGACAGAAATCTGGCAATTCGTCAGAATTGATTTCGTCGTCCCACCTCCGCACAGTGGTGAGTAGGGCTGTAAAAGCTGATGAAATCAGCGTAGTAGAGCCCACTCAACCACTGCGTCTGCTCGATAACCAAAATCAGTCTGAGAGGCTACGATTTTGTCCCAGCCTCTGAATGTACATTTACTGATTATGATTCTGACTTCTTTTCAGCCGTCTTGTGAACAGCTTTGATACTAATATTCCCATTGCTGGTCATGACGGCTTTGAGTTGTTTCTCACTTGGATGTTCCAGGTAATAATCTGTAATGGCATCTTCGATATGGTCTTGGATGGTACGACGGAGTGGGCGGGCCCCCATTTTTGGATCGTATCCCAGATCGACCAATTTTTCTTTGACCTTCTCTGTCACATCCAGATGAATCTCATTTTGTGCGAGACGTTGATTGACCTCATCGAGCATAAGGGTAACGATTTGGAGAAGGTTTTCTTTTGATAGAGGTTGGAATTCAATGATGCCATCAAAACGGTTCATGAATTCAGGGCTAAAGAAATTCCCGAGTTCTCCCAGTACAGAGTTGGTTCGACCTTCGCGAGCAGCTCCAAAACCAACATTTGCCTCAGCCTTGCCGGTTCCAGCATTAGAGGTCATGATGATAATTGTATCTTTAAAGCTGACGGTACGGCCTTGACCATCTGTCAAACGGCCATCATCTAAAACTTGCAAGAACATGTGCATGACATCTGGATGGGCTTTTTCCACTTCATCCAACAACACGAGGGAGTATGGATTGCGACGAACCTTTTCCGTTAGTTGTCCAGCTTCATCGTAGCCAACATAGCCCGGAGGAGCTCCGACTAGTTTCGCTACGCTATGTTTTTCCATGTATTCGCTCATATCAAAGCGGATCATATTGTCTGCAGAGCCAAAGAGCTCGATCGCCAATTGTTTAGACAATTCGGTCTTTCCGACACCGGTAGGTCCGACAAAGAGGAAGCTTCCGATCGGACGGTTAGGTGATCCTAGGCCAACACGATTGCGTCGAATGGCTTTCGCGATTTTATCTACGGCATCGTCTTGACCAATCACATGAGCTTTCAAATCAGAAGCCAGATTGATCAATTGAGACTGTTCTTTTTCTTTCAAATCACCAACAGGAATATTGGTCTTTTGTTCAACGATGTGTTCAATCGTTTTTTCACTGATGACAGGGTCTCTGATCGGTGACATGTTGACCTTGCATTTCCTTGTATTTCGCGATTTGGTCGCGGAAGTAGGTCTGCTTTTTCGAAGTCTTCTTCGGGTTGCTTGGGCTTTGAGGTTTTCCGCTTCAATCAAGCGCTGGTCGATCACTTTTGGATCCACAAAGTTTAGGGTCAGGTTCATCTTAGAGCCCGCTTCATCCAACAAATCAATGGCCTTGTCTGGCAGGAAGCGATCTTGGATGTAGCGGTTTGAAAGAATAGCTGCCGCTTCGATAGCTCCGTCTGTATAGTGGACGTGGTGGTAGTCTTCGTATTTTTTCTGGATACCCTTGAGGATGGTGATGGTTTCTTCAACCGTTGGTTCATCGACCTTAACGGGCTGCATCCGACGTTCCAAGGCCGCATCTTTTTCAATGATACGGTATTCATTGAGGGTAGTAGCACCGACTAATTGAAGTTCTCCACGCGCTAAGGCTGGTTTGAGGATATTTCCAGCGTCCATATTGCCTTCGCCAGCTGATCCTGCACCAACAATTTCATGGATTTCGTCGATGAACAGAATAACATCTTCTCGTTGACGAATTTCATCCATTAATTTTTGCATGCGTTCTTCGAATTGACCACGGATGCCTGTGCCCTGAACGAGGCTCACGACGTCTAAGCGGATGACTTCTTTTCCTTGCAATTTATGTGGAACGTCGCCATCGACGATTTTTTGAGCCAGGCCTTCCACAACGGCAGTCTTTCCGACCCCAGGTTCCCCGATCAGAACCGGGTTGTTCTTGGTTCGACGGTTGAGAATTTCGATGATACGGATAATCTCCTCATCACGGCCAATGACAGGGTCAATATCCCCTTGCGGGCAATCTCTGTGACATTGATGCCGAACTCTTCTAACAGCCCTTTTGGCTTTTGAGGGCGTGCTTGACGAGGGTCTTGACCACCACCACGGTTATTGTTTTGGCCGTAGCCGCCACCCCCATAACTGCCTCCGGATTGAGTTGGAGGGGTTTGAGGTTCTTGCGGACTTTGGAAGTTTCCAAGGTTATTGAAGAAATCTTCAAAAGGATCTCCAGTGAGTTGGCTCCGTTGGGTCATGCCTTTCAAGAAGCTGTTATTTGGGTCTGTTTTCATAATTTTATAGCAATTTTGACAGAGGTCTACTTGCTGCTGACGTCCATTTACATTTGTATATAAATGGATGGTTGATTCATTTATTTTACAATTTTGACAAAGCATATACATACCTCACAGTAGGTTTTTGATGGTTTCCCATCAAGAGACGAGCCTATTTTTAAAAGGTCAAAAATAGTCAAAGATTTATAGTTTCATTATATCAGTATTCTAGAAGTTTGCAAGAATTTGCTACGGAATGTCGCTAAGGATTGAAGAAAGAGCAAATCAATGGAAAAATGTGAATTTTTATTGGAAGAGCTTTCTCTTTTATGATAAAATAGGAGAGTAGAAAGTAAAGAGGAGAAATAAAATGGAATCACATTTAGTACGGATTATCAACCGTTTGGAGACGATGACAAAAGACGGTGGAAACTTGAAACGTAATTTTGAACGTGACGGTGTTGTTGTCGCTGAAGTAGCCTACAACCACAATGAAGAAGAAGGTTCAACCTTTACACTTCGTGATGTTGAAGCGCGTGAAACCTATACATTTGATAGCATTGATTTAATTGCAATGGAAATTTATGAATTGCTTTACTAAGCAGCTGTGTGGATGAGTTTGGGGTGGTCTCAAGCTCATTTTTTGTCCATCTGGCTATAGTTTTCGTCTATAAGAAATTCTAATTAGGAACAGTTAGGTTTGAGAGTTGAAATCTGCTATAATAGAGAGGACTATTTTCATTACTTGACTAGAAAGAGAATTGACATGACGACACTCATTGATGGGAAGGCGCTCGCTACAAAATTACAGGGTGAGATTGCGGAGAAAACAGCACGATTAAAAGAAGAGACAGGAGTTGTGCCTGGTCTCGTTGTCATCGTGGTAGGAGATAATCCAGCTAGCAAAATCTATGTAAGAAATAAAGAGCGTTCTGCTATTGCGGCAGGCTTTCGGAGTGAAGTGAGACGACTTCCTGAAAGCATCAGCCAAGCTGAATTATTAGAAGTGATCCAGACACTACAATCAGGATCCCTTTGGCATGGGATTTTGGTACAGTTGCCACTGCCTAAGCATATCGATGCGGATGCAGTCCTTTTAGCGATTGACCCGACAAAAGATGTGGATGGCTTTCATCCATTGAATATGGGGCGCTTGTGGGCTGGAAATCCTATTATGGTGCCATCGACCCCCGCTGGCATCATGGAGATGTTCAAAGAGTACGGGATTGATCTAGAAGGGAAGCGAGCAGTCGTGATTGGTCGTTCCAATATCGTTGGAAAACCAATGGCGCAGTTGCTCCTCGCCAAAAATGCGACGGTAACCTTGACCCATTCTCGACCCATCATTTGCCTAAAATTGTTCAGAAGAGCAGATATCTTGGTTGTTGCGATCGGTCGTGCGAAATTTGTAACAGCAGACTTCGTGAAAGAAGGTGCCGTCGTCATTGACGTCGGAATGAATCGCGATGAAAATGGCAAATTGTGTGGGGATGTCGATTTTGACTCCGTTGCCCCTTTGGCCAGTCATATTACCCCGGTACCAGGAGGGGTTGGTCCTATGACCGTCACCATGCTGATGGAGCAGACTCCATGAAGCAGCTGTTCGTGCCTTAAAAAAATGAAAGTGTGAACAAGATGAAGTTTGTATTTGATTTAGATGGAACCCTGTCATTCGATGGTGTCACAATCGATGATGAAATCAAACAGGTCTTATTGAGAGCAGAAGAATTTGGCCATGAAGTTGCCTTTGCTTCTGCACGTTCTTACCGGGACTGCTTGGGCCTTTTAGGAGATCCATTGAGTCAGCAACTCGTGATCGGCTTAAATGGTGGATTGGCCTATCGCCAGGGGCAATTGGTATATGAGGAACAATTGGACAAGGACGTGTATCGGGAAGTCCTTGGCTTTTGCCGCCATTACAATCTACCATTTTTTGTGGATGATACCTTTGATTATAGCGGACAGATTTTGGAAAGATTCCTTTTGTTGCTAATGTAGATCCCCTCAAGAAAGCCCAGTATCGTTCATTAGAGGAGCTGACAGATCCGATTAAGGTCGTGATCTATATGGGTGGCCATGAGGAGCTCGTGGATGAGATCATCGAGCGGATCGAAAAGACAGATAAGGCCCATATCCGCTATCATGCGCATGAAAAATGCATCTATCTCAATCCAGCAGACACTCATAAAGCGACAACCGTAGAAGAACTCTGTGGAGAGAATTTCGTGGCTTTTGGCAATGATCAAAATGATATCGAGCTCTTTGAAAAAGCTCTTTATGCAGTTCAGATTGGTGATTTTCCAGCCCTTCAGCCTTATGCGGATGATCAATTGGTAGCCAAACAAAATCAACCACAAGCTGTGGCTGCTAAGATCTTGCAAGTCTTTGCAGAATTCAGAGGAAAATAAAAGATGGAGGGGGAGTCGTGGCTTCTCCTTTTTCGCTAGAAATGAGGAAGGTATGAGAACAGTTCAGAAAGAAGAGATCCAGGTGTTATTGTGAAGCGAGAGGAGAATTCTTATAAGGGCGATTTTGGTCGCCTGCTCTTGATTGGGGAACTTACCCCTATGGAGGAGCTTATTATTATGCATGCACTCTGCTGCGGTTCACAGTGGAGCGGGTCTAGTTACTGTCGCAACAGATCCTGATAATCTGACAGCCCTTCATAGCCATCTTCCTGAAGCCATGGGCTTTGATTTGGCAGATCACGAACTCCTTTGTGAGCAACTCCAAAAAGCCGGTGTGATTCTTGTCGGTCCAGGCTTAAAGGAAGCAAGAGAAAACCAAGCAATCTTGCACATGATTTTTGAGCAAGTCTCTAGCCAGCAAGTCTTAATATTAGATGGAGGAGCTATCAGTCTTTTACAGCCTCTCAGTTTGACCTGCCAGAAGCTCAGTTGGTCTTTACCCCTCATCAAAAAGAATGGGAAAACTGTCAGGGCTTGGTCTAGCAAGCCAGACTGAAGACAAGAGTCGAAGAGCAGCTACAGAACTTTCCTAAAGGGACTGTCATTGTAGAAAAGGGGCCCCACACCCGCATTTGGACAAGTGGGCAAGAAGAGGGCTATCAGCTAGATGTTGGTGGTCCCTACCAGGCAACAGGGGGCATGGGGGATACCTTGGCAGGGATGATCGCAGGATTTGTGGGTCAATTTCCACAGGTCAATCTCTATGAGCGCGTGGCGGTTGCGACCTATCTCCATTCAGCCATTGCAGAAGACTTGAGTAAGGAGGTTTATGTGGTTCTGCCGACGACCATCAGCCAAGAAATCCCCAAATGGATGAAGAAGTGGAGTGACAAAGATCAGGTTATCAGCACTGAAAATAGAAAATAGGTAAAAAAGATGAAGGAAAGCATTCGGAAAGCAAATCAGTATATCGATGAAAACAGGGAGAAGGTTGACCAGCAATATAGAGGGGCATTTCATTTGCTACCTCCAATCGGCTGGATGAACGATCCAAATGGCTTTGTTTATTTTCGTGGGGAATACCATTTGTTTTACCAATTCTATCCCTATGATAGTGTTTGGGGTCCCATGCATTGGGGGCATGCCAAATCAAAAGATCTTCTCCATTGGGAAGAATTGCCAGTAGCTTTAGCACCAAGTGAAAGCTATGATAAGGATGGTTGTTTCTCGGGTAGTGCTATTGTGAAAGATGACAAGCTCTATTTGCTGTATACGGGTCATGTAGACGATGAGGAAAAGCGAGAAGAGACGCAGTGTCTTGCGGTGTCGACAGACGGTATTACCTTGAAAAGTTGCCTACTAATCCAGTGATCCATGCTCAACATATTGAGGGGATCGCAGATATTGCAGATTTTCGTGATCCTAAAGTATTTGAATATCAAGGAAGCTATTATGCTGTCGTTGCTTCTAAGACACCAGACGAAAGAGGTCAAATTCTCCTATTTGCATCAAGTAATCTAGTAGATTGGGACTTTACATCAGTCCTTCTAGAAGGTGAAAAAGGGCAAGGGATTATGTGGGAGTGTCCCGATTTCTTCCCTTTAGATGGCAATGGTCTTGATCCTGTCACCCATTGAAATGGAAAGACAGCAAGAAAAATACTGGAACTTAAATTCGACGGTTGCCTTTATCGGTGACATGAATTGGGAAACGGGGGACTTTCGTGTCGATTCCTATGATGAAATGGATGGCGGCTTGGATTTCTATGCCCCTCAAACTTGTCAAGGACCAAATGGCGAACGATACATGGTTGCCTGGATGCAAATGTGGCACCGGTCTATCCCCAGTCATGATTTAGCTCATGGGTGGGCAGGTAGTATGACTCTTCCAAGAAAATTGTCCTTGAAAGACGGACGATTGGTTCAGGAGTTACCTGAGTCAGTGAACGAACACTTTCTTGTAGAGCATGCGTCAGAAACCATTGTTCAGGGCAATCAGATCACGATCCCAGCGAGAGGGAAACAAACCTTGTTTGAACTAGATGCCAAACCGGGTTGCTCCTTTATCTTAGGTTATGGCGATGAAACTGATCCTGATAGTGTCTTGCGATTGATTTACGACGCCTCTCAAAAACGTTTTAGCTTCAGTCGAGACCAATTTGGGCACCCCATTTCTGGAAAAGAAAATCCAGCATTTCAATCGAGATGGATTCAGTTGGATCCTGAAAAGGATCATCATTTTTCGATCATTCGCGATACCAACTCCATCGAAGTATTCGTGGATGGTAAAACTCTCTCCATGACTTTTTATGAAACGAGTCAAAATCCCGTCTATACCCTCACGGCAGATGAAGGGGTTGATTGGGTCGTGAAAACCTATCAAAAATAGGATACAAAAGCCTCCTAAAGAAAAAAAGACAAGTTCTATGACTTGTCTTTTTTTCTTTACGAGAGGACAGAAGCGAGGAGTCCTCCCAGAATGAGGATGATAGCCCCGCTCAGTCGGTTGGCCATTTGGGCGAAGGCGATCATTTCCATACGATCAGATGCGGAGAGAACAGCGATATTTCCGGTTCCTCCCATCGAGTTATTGATCATGCCAGATCCGATAGCAGTCTCCACTGGATACAATCCAACCAGTTTTCCGATCACAGCAGATGCAAGCCCCATAGCTAGAACAGATGTCAAGCTTAGGAGAATGAATTGCCAGGTCATCGCCTTAGCGAGAGTTGAAAGGTCAATCAAGGAAAGACCGATCCCAGCTAGGACTGCATGGGTAAGGTTGGTCATAATGACTTGGTTGAACATGACCACACAGTTTTCCAAAGGTTTTGGGACAGCATTGAAAGCTTTCAGGATAAAGACGATGATAATCATGAAGGCATAACTGTGGATTTTTGGAACAAAGGCATTGCAGATGACCCCGAGAAGAAAAATACTAAAGGCAAACATCATTCCAACTCCGATTTGGGTCGGATCAAGGGTGAGTTTTTCTTTTTTCAATTCATCTTTATTGACGGGAATTAAGACACCGTGACCATTGTAGGGACTATCTGCAAATACTTTGACGATCAAAACAGCACCAATAATGGCAAGGATATTACCAAGTGTAGTAGCGGGTGCCAATTGAGAGAAGATGGCTGCTTGGCTTCCGTGGAGATTGGCAAGCGTAGATCTTTGAAAGAGGCAGGATTCCAGCTCCCATTCCTCCGACCATTTGTGGGAAGGAAACATAGAGAATCGAATGTCCAAATCCTTGTCCCAAAAGGCTTCCAACGATCCCAACCGAGAGAGCCCCAATGACCATGGTGACCAAGGAAACAGGAATAAAGCGAGCGGAAGCTTTTACCAAGAGATTTCGATTCATCCCTAGAATAGCCCCACAAATCAAGGCCGCGATATAAAAATCAAGAAAGCCAAAGGAATCTCCCAAAAAGCCCTTGGTGGCTGTGATAATGTTTGCTGGAATAACATGGAAGGTCGCTAGAAGAGTAGCTCCAAGTAGGATGAAGACGGATCCCCCACCTAGGTAAGAATTCATGATTGGAAGTTTTTCACCGATAAAGTAGAGAAAGTGCCCCATGACGACCAAAAGGAGGGTTAATCCAAGCATATTGAGTGGGAGTTTCCCCATAGCAATCGTCACCGCGAGAACGATGACGATGAATGCGTATAGAGGAAGACTGACACCGGAAATGTTGATTTCATTCAATTTTTTCATGGATGTTCAGTCAGCTCCTTATTAGTATTTAGGATACCATTTAAGGTCACGTACAGCTTTGGCCATATCTGTTTCTTTAGCTTGTGCAAGCCCTTGTTCTTGAGCTTTCTTGGCAACAGCTTCTGCTACCTTGATAGACACGTCAGCTACATATTGGAATGGTGGAAGGACTGGAGCACTTGGTTGACCTGGATTGACGATGCCTGACAATGAGTGAGCAGCTGCCCCGATCATTTCATCTGTCAACAATTTGGCTTCAGATGCTAACATACCAAGACCAAGACCTGGGCAGATCAAAGCGTTATTGGCTTGACCGATTTCGTAGTCCACACCTTTGTAGCTGATGGTTCCTGAAGGGACACCGGTAGCGACAAAGGCTTTACCGTCTGACCATTCGATGACTTGTTGGGCTGTTGCTTCCAATTTCTTGGTTGGGTTAGAAATTGGGAAGATAACTGGGCGTTCAGTGTTTTCACACATGGCTTCAACCACTTCTTTAGTGAAGGCACCTGGGTTTGTAGAAGTTCCGACCAAGATCGTTGGTTTTACTGTTTTGATCACTTCAAGAAGACTGGTCATATCGCCTTTACCTTCGAAGTCAGAACGTTTTTTAGCAAATGGTTTTTGAGCTGGCGTCAAATCTTCCATATCGTCAAACAAAAGACCTTGTTTATCGATCATGAAGAAACGTTTGTAAGCTTCTTCTGGAGAAAGACCTTCAGCAACCATTTCAGCGTGAACACGGTCTGCAATACCAGCCCCAGCAGAACCACCACCATAGCAAAGGTAAACTTGGTCTGTCAATTTTTCACCAGTGATATCCATCGCTCCAAAGATCCCCCCCAAGACAACGATCCCAGTACCTTGAATATCATCGTTGAAAGTTGGATTTCTTTCTTGTAACGGTTCAAGATATCAGCTCGCATTTGAACGACCGAAGTCTTCCCAGTGAAGGTACAATTTAGGGAAAAGTTTTCCAGCTGTTTGAACGAATTGATCGATAAAGGCATCGTATTTTTCACCACGAACACGTTCATGACGGTTCCCCAGATACATTGGATTGTTCAACAATTCTTCACGGTTGGTACCAGCATCGATGACAAGAGGCATAACGCAAGCTGGATCAATGCGCTTGCAGCAGCCGTAGTAGACCATCAATTTCCGACAGAGATGTCAACCCCTTGGACACCCCAGTCACCAATACCAAGGATTCCTTCTGCGTCAGTTGCAACGATCAAGCGGATATCGCGATCGCCAGCCGCATTTTTCAATGTTTCTTCGATATTTTCTGGGTGGTTAATATCAAGGTAAGCTGCATATTGTGGGTCTACAAAGAGTTCAGAATATTGTTCAATGGTGTCTGCGATCACTGGATCATAGACGATTGGGTTGAACTCAACGATGTGTTGGTTAAAGAGATAGTAGAAAAGAGTACGGTTTGTATTGAAAATTTCCATCAAGAAAAGACGTTTTTCAAGGTCTGATGGTTTGCGCAAGAAATGTTGATAAGCTTGTTCAGCTTGTTCTTCGATGGTTTGAACATATGGAGGAAGAAGACCGATCAGGCCAAGTTCTTTACGTTCTTCCATTGTGAAAGCAGTTCCTTTATTTAAGAAAGGATTGTTTAAAATTTCATGTGATTTCATTGCGAAATACTCCTCATAAATAATTTATCTGTAAGATTTTTTCTCACGCAAGCCATTATAGTCTTCGGTAATTCTTATAGTCAACTTCCCTTGTCCTTATAAAAAATTTTTATAAGTAAGAGTTTTGTGTTAGAATGAAGGAAATGGAAATTGTAGAAATAGAGGGATAGAGATGAATATCCGAGACTTGGAATATTATTATCAACTGTCGAAATTAAAGTCTTATACAGATGTGGCGCATTATTTTCAAGTGAGTCAACCGACTGTGACTTATGCCATCAAGCGTTTAGAGGATCACTATGCTTGCCAGTTGGTAGAAAAATCGTCTTCAAATCGTGTCTTGCACCTAACTCAGCCGGGAAGGTTTTAGCCAATCACGCGCGAGAAGTTTTAATCGAAATCGAAAAGACAGAAAAAGCTGTTGAACGCAGTAAAAGAATCTGTTGCGCATTGGACTACCGCCATTGATCACTAGCGATATCATGAAAAAATTTGGGACACATGATGAAGAGCTTGAGATTTTTCGTCAATCGCAATTGGTGCAATTAGGTTCCAGGGATTTGATGCGATTGTTGGTGCGTGGTGATTTAGATTTTAGTCTATTGGGAAGCTTAGAGCCTATCTCGCACGCGCATTTGACCAGTCAGCTTCTGTATAAAAAAGAATTTTTTGTGATTGTTTCGAAGATCATCCACTAGCAAATCGCAAGGAAATTTCTTTAAAGAGGTGTTAGAGGAGACCTTCATTCTGTTAGATGAGCATCATGTCCACATGACGGCTTTTAAACGCTTAAATGCTCGCTTTGATGATTTGGCCCAGTCTACTGTTGTCTTGACCGATTCCAACTTGGTCTTGAGTTTCATCGAAGAAAATTTGGGAATTGGCCTCATGACCGATCTGACTCTCTTTCCAGAATATCCAAATCTTGTCAAAATTCCGCTGGTTGAAGAGGAAAAAACAGTCTTCTATATTAGTTATGCCTATCCAAATGAAGGGGTACCCCAAGCGCTTCTTAGCTCCTTTATTGAACGGTTGGAGAAGTGTGAAAAATAAGGAAGCTGGTGTCAAACAGACAAATAGAAAGTGTCTTGAATAAAATGAGGCTTGTAGAGAAAGGAAATTCATGATTTCGCTTTGTCTGCCAGCCTTTTTTGGCGTTTTTTGGTATAATTAAACTTGATCATATTCTGCAGAAAGGAGTTCCTATGTCCAACTTATTTATCCGTATCAAGTTTGACCAAATATTTGAAATTAAAATTTGATAAGGATCCCTATTTGGAAAGGGTTTATCTGACAGGGCAGGTCTCCAATTTCCGAAAATCGCCCCAACCACCAGTATTTTTCATTAAAGGATGAAGAAGCGGTTATTCAGGCGACGGTCTGGGCTGGGGTTTATCGAAGCTTTGGTTTTGAGCTAGAAGAAGGCATGAAGATCAACGTCATCGGTCGCATTCAGCTCTATGAGCCAAGTGGGAGTTATTCCATTGTCATTGAAAAGGCTGAGCCAGATGGAGTAGGGGCCTTGGCCATCCAATTTGAGCAACTCAAGAAAAAGTTGACCGAAGAAGGGCTCTTTCAGGATCGGTGGAAGCAAGCTCTGCCACAATTTCCAAGAAAGATCGGGGTCATCACCAGTCAAAGTGGGGCCGTGATTCGCGATATTATCACAACGGTGAGCCGACGCTTCCCTGGTGTTGAGATTGTGCTCTACCCGACCAAGGTTCAGGGTGAAGGTGCATCTAGTGAGGTGGTTGCTAATATTCAAAGGGCTAACCAACGGGATGATTTGGATGTCTTGATTATCGGTCGTGGGGGTGGTTCAATTGAAGATCTCTGGGCCTTTAATGAAGAAGTAGTGGTGCGCGCCATTTTTGAATCAGCGGATTCCGATTATCTCCAGTGTTGGGCATGAGACAGACACGACTCTAGCCGATTTTGTAGCAGACCGACGAGCCGCTACTCCGACAGCCGCTGCTGAATTGGCCACTCCAGTAACGAAGTTGGATCTCTTGTCCCATTTACAAAAGCAGGAAAATCGCATGGCAACAGCTATGTCCAATCGCTTGGCCTATAATCGTGAACGCTTGGCCAAATTAAGTCAATCGGTTATTTTTAGACAGCCTGAAAGACTCTATGATGGCTACCTACAAAGATTGACCAGTTGCACTGCGCTTGAAACAAGGAATGCGCGATGCTTATGGACAAGGGGCCAATCAGCTGCAAGGTCTGCGTCATCGCTTAGAAGCCACGTCTCCTTTGCATCGTATTGATCGCTACCAGGACCGCCTGCTCCAAGATAAGAGAATCTTAACCAACCGAATGGAACAAGTCCTTAAAGAGCAAAAGATCAAGGTGCAAGGCTTATCAGAAGCCCTCTTGATGCTGGATACTAGCCGGATTATTGCGCGTGGCTATGCCATGGTCAAGCAAGACGGTCAGGTCTTGGATTCGGTTGCGAAAGTAAAAGAAGGAGACCCGCTGTCCCTCATCATGAGAGATGGCCAGTTAGAAGTAGAGGTAAAACATGTCGAAAGAAAAGAAATTTGAAGAAAATTTAGCAGATTTGGAAGCCATCGTCCAAAAATTGGAGAGTGGGGATGTGGCTCTTGAAGAAGCGATTACAGAATTCCAAAAAGGAATGAAGTTGTCAAAAGAATTGCAAGATACCTTGGATCAAGCAGAGAAAACCTTGGTCAAGGTCATGCAAGCAGATGGTACTGAAGCGGATCTAGCATGAGACAAGAAGAAAAACGAAATAGAGTAGAGCAAGCAATTCGCTCTTTTTATGAGGAAAAATCCATCGCTCCCCATTTAGTGGACTCGGTCCTGTATTCGATCCAGGCAGGTGGAAAACGCCTGCGCCCAATGCTTCTTCTAGAATTGTTAGAAGCCTTTGGACTGGAATTGACGGAGGCTCACTTTCAAGTGGCAGGAGCTTTGGAGATGATCCATACAGGAAGCCTTATTCACGATGATCTGCCTGCCATGGACAATGACGATTACCGTCGGGGACAATTGACCAATCATAAGAAATTCGGAGAAGACTCTGGCGATTCTTAGCAGGTGGATGCGCTTTTTCTCGATCCCTTTGGAATGATAGCTGCGAGTGCCCTTCCTAATGAGGTCAAGGTCGCTTTGATTCTTGAATTGTCAGATGCTTCCGGTAGTCGTGGAATGGTAGCTGGGCCAAGTCCTTGATATGGAAGGGGAACACAGACAGCTCACGCTAGCAGAGTTGCAGACCATCCATGCTAATAAGACAGGACGCCTCCTTGCCTATCCTTTCATCGCAGCAGGTTTGATTTTAGAGTTGCAAGCGGACATTGGTCAGCTCTTAGAACAAATCGGGAAAAAATTAGGCCTGGCTTTTCAAGTGCGGGATGACATTTTGGATTTGGTCGCTGATTTTGAAGCTTTGGGTAAGACCCCTCAAAAAGACTTAGTAGCTGAAAAATCGACCTATCCAGCCCTGTTGGGATTGGAAGAATCAAAAGCTTTGCTGACAAGTGAATTAGACGCTTGCGAGGACTTGTTGGATCAGATTACAACTGCTTGCGACTTTGATCCGCGAGCGATCAAGAAATTAATAGAAGGATTACGAATAGATGGCTAAGGAAAGAGTGGATGTATTAGCCCATAAACAAGGCCTATTTGATACCCGCGAACAAGCCAAAAGAGGGGTGATGGCAGGTCTTGTCGTTGCCGTCATCAATGGTGAGCGCTTCCGATAAACCGGGTGAAAAAATTGATGAAGCAACCGAGTTGAAATTAAAGGGTGAAAAGCTCAAATATGTCAGCCGGGGCGGTCTTAAATTAGAAAAAGCCCTGAACCAATTTGGTTTGTCTGTAGAGGACAAGATTGCCATCGATATTGGAGCTTCTACAGGTGACTTTACGGATGTCATGCTGCAAAGCGGGGCTAGCCAGGTCTTTTCGGTGGATGTCGGGACCAATCAGTTGGCCTGGAAATTGCGCAATGATCCTCGAGTGGTCTCGATGGAACAGTTCAATTTCCGCTATGCCGAGCCAGATGATTTTGAAGCGACATCGAGCTTTGCGAGCATCGATGTCAGCTTTATTTCCTTAGACTTGATTCTGCCAGCCCTTCACCGGATTTTGGCAGAAAATGGACAAGTCGTGGCGCTGAGTGAAACCTCAGTTTGAGGCAGGACGCGAACAGATCGGGAAAAATGGGATTATTAAGGATCCTAAGATTCATTTAGCCGTTCTTGAAAAGGTCGCTGCTTTTGCAGGGACACATGGCTTTGCGGTAATGGGAGTGGATTATTCCCCTATTCAAGGAGGCCATGGCAACATCGAATTTTTGATGTATCTAGAAAAAAAAGAAGAGAAAACAAAGCCAACGACAGAGCAGCTGGAGGCTGTTGTGGAGCTGGCACACAAGGAATTTAAACATGAAGAGTAAGAATATCAGATTAGAAAAAATTCGTCGCTTCATTCGCGATCATGAAGTGGGGACGCAAGAAGAGATCGTCGAACATTTGAAAGAAGAAGGCATCTCAGCAACCCAAGCTACAGTGTCACGGGATATCAAAGAATTGGGCATCGTAAAACGCCCTCTAAAAGACATGACCTATGTCTATGAATTGCCACGTAAGCACCACCAGGGGATCGGGATGATCGAAAGCAATATCTTGTCTCATCGCCGCATGGGAGAATATGTCAATTTCACCATGGTTCCAGGGACGGCTCCTTTAGTCAAACGTCGCTTGCGGGAGATTTATAAGGAGCATATCTTTAGTATTGTTGCAGATGATGATACGATCTTGCTGATCGCCTATTCAGCTCCAGAAGCAGAGAATATCCTCAAATCAATCTTTGGGTGGTAAGAGCCTATGCTATTAGAAATGTCGATTAAGAACTTTGCCATTATCGAAGAGATTTCCTTAAATTTTGAAAAGGGAATGACGGTACTGACAGGGGGAAACAGGTGCAGGAAATCCATCATTATCGATGCCATGAACATGATGCTGGGAAGCCGCGCAACGACGGATGTCATTCGACACGGAGCCCCAAAAGCGGAAATCGAAGGTCTCTTCACTGTTGAGAGCAATCGCCATCTGACGGCTCTCTTTGAAGAGCAAGGACTAGAGTGGACCGATGAATTGATCATTCGCCGAGAGATCCTGCAAAATGGACGAAGTGTCAGCCGGATCAATGGTCAGATGGTGAATTTATCTGTCTTAAAGGCAGTCGGTCAACATTTGGTGGACATCCATGGCCAGCATGATCAGGAAGAACTTATGCGCCCCCAATTGCATATCGCTATGCTGGATGAATTTGGGGATGCAGCCTTTTTCCAAACCAAAGACGCTTATCGTCAGACCTTTGAAGACTACAAACGTCACTGCGCTAAACAAAGTAGTGGAACTTCAGCGCAACCAGCAGGAAAACAAGGCTCGCATCGAGATGTTGGAGTTTCAAATTCGCAGACGATGAGGCAGCTGCCTTGGAAGTGGATGAGGACCTCGTCTGGAGCAAGAATGCCAACGCCTGCTCAATCAAGATGATTGCAGATACCCTAGCCAATGCCTATACCATGCTGGATGCAGAAGAATTTTCGAGCCTCTCCAATGTTCGCTCAGCCATGAATGATCTGGAGAGCATCGAAGAATATGATCCCAGCTACAAAGAGCTCTCAAGCCAGTTATCAGAAACCTTCTATGCCCTTGAGGACATTACCAAGCGCTTAGAAGATGTGGTCGATGGTCTGGAGTTTGATGGCAATCGCCTCATGCAGGTGGAATCACGTTTAGATTTGATCCACTCCATCACGCGCAAGTATGGTGGCCAAGTCAAGGACGTCTTAGAATACCTGGCGCAAATCACCAAAGAATATAGCCTCCTCACTGGAAGTGACCTCTCGTCTGAGGACTTGGAAAAAGAACTCAAACGTTTGGAAAAAAGTTTGGTACCTTGGCTCAAGATTTGAGTGATCAGCGGCATGCCCTGGCCCAAGCTTTGGAAAATGAAATCCAGCAAGAATTGGCAGATCTCTACATGGACAAGGCAGCGTTTTGCAAGTACGCTTTAGCAAATGCTAAGTTTAATCGTGAGAAATGAAGCTGTCGGGTTCACATTTCGACCAACCCAGGAGAGGATTTTAAACCCCGTTGTCAAGGTAGCATCCGGCGGAGAATTGTCACAGCTTGATGTTGGCCATTAAGTCGGCTTTTTCTCGAAAAGAAGGAAAAACCAGTATCGTCTTTGACGAGTGGATACAGAGTCTCTGGGCGCGTGGCTCAAGCCATTGCAGCGAAAATTCATAAGATTGGTCAAAATGGCCAAGTGCTTGCCATTTCTCACCTGCCTCAAGTCATCGCTGCAGCAGATTATCAATTCTATATTGAGAAAATCAGTGATGAACACTCAACTGTCTCTACTGTGCGTTTGCTCAATAGAGAAGAACGAATCGAAGAAATTGCCAAGATGCTGGCAGGAGAGGATCTAACGGAAGCTGCCCGTCAACAAGCAGAGCAACTTCTCAAGCGTTAAGAGAAAGAAGGTTTGAAACAATGTCAACATACTTTGTAGTCGGAGATATTCACGGAAAAGCACAAATGCTAGAAGAGCTCATGACAGAGTGGGATGGAAAAGCCTCAATTGGTCTTTTTAGGGGATTTGATAGATCGAGGCGAAAACAGCAAACGATCGATTGAAATCGTAAAGACTACGTAGACCATCACGGAGCTGTTTGCCTTCCGGGAATCACGAGATACATGTTTTTAGCCTGGTTGGACAATCCAGAAGAGCGTTATGACCACTACCGAAGAAATGGTGGCGACACGACCATCAACTCTCTGTTAGGCCGGCCACTCGATGCTCCTGCAGATGGCATTGCGGATCCGCAAGCAGCAGAAAATGCCGTTCCTGACTTGTTAGCCTTTATCCGCAGTTTGCCTTTTTGACTACGAGACAGGGAGACCTATTATTTTGTCCACGCTGGTGTGGATCTAACCCTTGAAAATTGGCGGAAACCAGTGATTACCAAAAGGTCTGGATCCGAAAACCATTCCATGAAGCGGAGAATCATACAGGCAAATGGATCGTCTTTGGCCATACACCAGTCTATGGACTGCTCAATGAGCCAGTCGGTACCGAAAATCTTTGGATTTCAGATCAGAAAATGGGCGTCGATGGGGGCGCTGTCTTTGGAGGAGTCCTCCATGGATTGCTCTTGGATGATCAAGGTATTGTCCAAGACCATGTCCTTCACAATACAGGTTTTTCTGCCGCAGACGACTGAGGAAGCAGGAATGGATATCTTTCACTGCAAAACCCCGTGTTTTTTGATATAATGAAAGCAGAACATTCTTAGGAAGAGTATAGAAATATATGGCAAATATTAAAATAGTTACAGACTCATCTATTACAATTGAGCCTGAAGTGGTTGAAGAATATGGCATCACCATTGTGCCACTTTCTGTTATGGTGGATGGAGTCCTTTATTCCGACAGTGAGTTGGGCGAAGGGGACTTCTTGCGCTTAATGCAGTCTAGCAAAAATCTTCCAAAGACCAGCCAACCACCCGTTGGAGTCTTTGCGGAGGTGTATGAAAAGTTAGCAGACAGACGGAGCTCATATCGTTTCAATTCATATGTCTCACGCCTTGTCAGGAACCAGTAGAGCGCAGCTCGCCAAGGGGCAACCTTGTCAGGAGCAGATGTTACCGTGATTGATAAGTGGCTTTACAGACCAAGCCATGAAGTTCCAGGTGGTTGAGGCAGCTAAGTTGGCCAAAGACGGAGCAGATCTAGACACTGTCTTGGCTCGCATCGAAGAAGTCAAAGAAAAAGACAGAGTTGTATATCGGCGTATCTACCTTGGAAAATCTGGTTGAGGTGGGCGCATTGGCCGTGTTACAGGACTTCTTGAGCTCCCTTCTCAACATCCGTGTCGTGATGCAAATGAAGGACCATCAGTTAGAACCAATCGTCAAAGGGCGCGGTAACAAGACCTTTAAGAAATGGTTGGATGAATTAGGTAGAGAAACTTTCCCACAGCAAGGTGGCTGAGATCGGGATTTCTTACGCAGGGCACCAGAGTGGGCCAATGAAATGAAGGCTCAGTTGCAATCGTTCGTTGAAAATGCGATCCCAGTTCTCGAAACTGGATCGATTATCCAAACCCATACAGGTGAGAATGCATTTGCAGTTTTGGTGCGCTACGAATAAGCTGAATAAATGTTTGAAAAAACAGGTTTAGTACTTGACCTAAAGGCTTTTTTTAGATATTATAGTACTGTTAAGGCGTAAAGCCTAAAAAAATTTGGAGGATTTGTTAAATGGCTAACAAACAAGATTTGATCGCAAAAGTGGCAGAAGCTACAGAATTGACTAAAAAAGATTCAGCAGCAGCTGTTGACGCTGTATTCGCAGCAGTTTCAGAATACCTTTCAAAAGGTGAAAAAGTTCAATTGATCGGTTTCGGTAACTTCGAAGTTCGTGAACGTGCAGCTCGTAAAGGTCGCAACCCACAAACTGGTAAAGAAATCAAAATCGCAGCTTCTAAAGTTCCAGCATTCAAAGCTGGTAAAGCTCTTAAAGAAGCAGTTAAATAATTGCATTTTGAAAAGCCATCCTAGATTTCTAGGGTGGTTTTTTTGTTGGACAGCTCTATAGATAAGGGTATAATAGGAAAAAAGAAGGAGAGAGAAAAGAACCATGCGATTCATTTTAGGACTCTTTGCCTCCGTTGTTTATCCGACCTATTTTGTATCTATTGAAAGGGCTGTGGTTCGTACTGGACTTTTGCTTTATGATCCTCGTGGTCAAAATGATCCTAGGAACCGTGCGCTGGATGACCAGTTGGATCGGTTGAGAGTGAGATCGAATCTATTTCGGGCTTCGTGGAATCAATGTCCCCCGGACGCCAGCTCGCTTTTCGGTTTTCGGGCTCAGCGAAAAAATGTCCACTGGACATAAAACTCGCTCTTCCATTTTCAGGCTCATGAAAAAAATGTCCACTGGACATTTTTTTTAATTAAAAGCATTCTAAATAGTGATTTATTTTGAAACATGATATAATAAGGGTAACGAATCGATTAAATCATATTGGAAAGGGGGGATCATAGTGAACGCATTGCATCGTCATGAAGAAGAGCGCGTGGAAGAAGTCTTGCAAAATTTACGTGCTAAGGGCATTCGGATTACCGATACCCGCAGAGCAGTTCTTTCCTATTTAGTGGCGAGTCATGAACATCCAAGCGCTGAGAAGATCTATCGTGATTTATTGCCTCAGTTTCCAAGCATGAGTCTAGCAACTGTCTACAACAATATCAAGGTATTAATTGATGAGGGGGTTGTCTCTGAGATCAAGGTTCGCAATGATACCACGACCTATTTTGATTTCATGGGGCATGACCATTTGAATGTGGTGTGTGAAAAATGTGGCCGTATCGCAGATGTGGACATTGAAGTCCCAGATCTTCGCGAAGAAGCCAGCCCAGTCAAAGTGGCTACCAGATCACCAAGACTCAGATGACCGTCCTATGGCATTTTGCCCCGACTGTCAGAAAATTAATGTGAGGGAGAAAACCAGAGCCGTCGGAGGCTCTTTTGATGTCACCAGTGAAAGTCCGCCTCATATTTTATACCGAAGAGAGAAAAATAGGGAAAATCATGATATAATTATACTTTCAAAGATCAAACAAAAGGAGAACGAGATGAAAAAGCTGGAGAATTTTTCTTGGAAGATGTGGCACGTTTATACCTTGATTGCTGTGGCTGTATTTTTTATTGGTAGCCTTTGTCTCATTCTTTTACGCAAAAGATGCGAAGACTATATTGTTCATGAGCGAAATTATATTTATGTTGGAAAAGGGCAACGGTTGACGAACTATGAAAAAGTAAAGGGACTAGATACAGGATTCCCAATTTTAGCTCTTTCATTAAAAAATACAGATGAAGATGGTTATGATGATCAAATTGCTGTCGGACATAACTATATAGCCTTTCAAGATTCTAAGCTGGGTAATGTTAATCAAAATGAAAAAAGATTCGGAAGAATATTTTAAAATTCGTTATTATCTGATTGGAGAAGAAAAAGGAGAGGGCGCACTACCATTGATGTCTTTAAAATTATTCAGAAACTGGGGTTATAAAACGATTTATGGAAACATGGAGTCAACCATGTACTCTGATGGGAAGGACGAGTATGTCAGGGTGAAAGTGACAGATAAGGAATCCATCTTATTTTAATCTTAGGACGCAAAAGGAGAGTAAAAAACGTCCAGAAGAAAACGATACAATATGGCTATAAAGGCATCTATAGGGCCCTGTCTAATCCAGATTCTCAATACGAAGAGCTTCGATGAAGAGGAAAGCAACACGAAAATTTCTTGGCCATGGGTTCACTATAAAACAGCCAAAGAAGAAAATGACTACCACAAACGATAGTAGTTATTCAACTTCAGACAGTAGTGAAGAAAAACCTGAAGATTAGCAAACTTCTTTCAATATTAAAAAAATATGGATTTCTCCTTGTTTTAGAAGAAGACAGAAATTTATCTAGTAGCCAGTCATTAGTGTCGAAGCTATTTCCGGATGCAACTCACTTTGTTTGGTTTATTGATGATGACTATACAAGGGATGGTCATAACGAATATATCCACAACATTGAGGAATTAATCCAAGTAGTTGATGAAGAGAAAGTTGAGAAAGTATATGAAATGAAGAAATGAAAAACTATAAAAGCTGTCTCGTTCTAGTTGGCTTTTTGGCTCTTATCAGTATTTGTTTTTATAGAAATTTGGAAACAAACATCAAAGGACTCTATAAAAGCAATCATTATCCAGGTGAGATAAAGATCACCAGTCTTTCCCTATCTACTCAAGATAAATTGGGAATAGATGTCAATTATGTTTATTCTGAGAAGGTCAATGGAAAAGTCATTTCTATTCCATTAAAGAGACGAATGAAGGTTGAACAATTTGTTATTCCATATTATCCTTATTTGGGTAAAGAAGGTCGTTATGGAATGACTGGGGATTCGATTGGAATGTATGCTGCCGAGTATAGTGTATATGGTCCAATTCTTGAAAAAGCACTCGAGCTCAATCCTGACAGTAAGAAATTGGAACAGGAAATTCAAAATAAAATCAATCAAAACTCTACGTTAAAAGGCTCTAAAATCACTTTGAAATTTACAACTTTCAGTCAATTATCAAATTATTATAGAGTTAGATGGCTCGGTGAATATGAGAAAGAATCAATGAAGAAGAATCGAAACCAGTACTTGGAGGCTGGTATCAATTTCAGTAGAGGATGCATTAGAATATAATGCCTTGTATGTTCAAATTTCGCTACCAAAAGGTGTCAGATAAAGAAAGTATACATCTGAAGGATGAGTTGAATACACTTTTACAAAAAACGAGCTTACCAAATGGGATTTATGCTCTTGATACCTCAACTGAACTACCCACAGCTCGAGCTATGATTTTTAATGGAAAGGTTAAAGAAAGGGATTAAACATGTCAGAAATACAAAAGGATACTGGACTTAGTCTAGCTTGGGAACTTGGATAGTATATTTTCCTAATTTTTTCATTTTCTAGCTTTGCCATTTTACAATGATCTAGCTATTTCAAACCAAATAATTCACAAATTTTTCTCTTTCTGGACAATAACCCTGTGTTTGGGGGTGAAGCTGTCTGAGGATCTTGTAAATTTTTATTTTATCATTTTACTTTTACTATTAGTAACCTTACCTATCCTTGCTTTTTCATTCATAATTTCTCTTGAAAAAAGGGATACCTATTTACAGCTAGTTTACAGTCTTTGTTGATTCATGTATCTTGTGTAGTAATGTTCGTTTATGCGGTGTTTTCTTTGTCAGTTCAGAAAGATCACTCATAGCTTTAGCTCAGGTTTCTATGTCTGCTTACTCATTTATTTGTTTCATATTTATAGCAACTTACGTGATATAAAAAAGATGATTGAATATCGAAATTCTGCTACCAAAACAGCTAATGAGGCAGAAATCTTATCAAAAGAATAGTTCTATATTGTGAATGTTTGACTTGAAGACAAAAAGAAGCAAAGCTATTTTCAAACCAGAGCCGTCAGGGCTCTTTTTGTATGGTAAAACCAGCGTCTAGGATAGTGAAGGAAAATAGGAGAAATCATGATGGCAATAAAGGCTTTTAGAAACTCAAAGCTGAAGATAGGAGAACGAGATGAAGAAGCTGGAGAACTTTTCTCTGGAGAATATGCGCAGCCTTTCCCTAGTTGCCGTGACCGTTCTAATGGTTGGCGGCATTTGGAGCTTCCTTTACCTAAAAGAAGCAGTACATGTTGTGAGTGATAGAAATTATGATTATGTTGGTAGAGGACAACGGTTATTGGAAAATCGAATCATTAGTGAAGAAGGCCACCGGAATTCCAATATTGGCTTATAGTTTTTAAGAGAAAGAAGATAAAAATAATGCCCCATATTATACTATCGGATCCCAATATATAGCCCTTCAAGATTCTAAACTAATCAGTGGCGAAGATAAGAAAAAAGACGCAAATGAATATTTTAGAATTCGATATTATGAATTGGGTCAAGAGAAAGGAGAAGGTCATACCATTGATGTTTTAAAACTCGTTCAAAAAATGGGTTACGACTCGATTGAAGGAAACATGCGAAGTAGCATGTTTACAGATGGAAAAGATGAGTATGTAGCTTTCAATGTTACAAAAAATAATCTCCTATTTGTGAATCTGAACAAGGGAGAAATCGCAGAGACAGATCCAAAAATGATTGTTGATTATGGTTACAGTGGATTTTATCAAATATTGCCTGCACCCAAATTTGAGACAAAAAAATACAGTCTTGATAGAAATAAAATAGATGTAGGAGGATGTTGGATAGATTATGAATATGATGATGAAGATGAAAAAGTAGAAACTTCCTCAAGTTCTACGGAGAGATTAGATCGCAATGGTGTGAAGGTGAAGGATAGTAAACTCTTAACCCTACTAAAAAAATATCGCCATCTCTTGATTTTAAAACAAAACCTCACTATGGAGGAGGAAAAAACTGTCATCAAGAGTTTGTTTCCTGATGCAGATCATTTCAGTTGGTCTATTAGCGCTCCTTATACAAAGAGTGGGCAGAAAGAAATCGTTCGGAATGCTGAAGAATTTAAAAGATTATAAAGGAGGAAGGATTTGAAGAAGAGTTGGAACGCGAATTTGAACGAAAACATTTCAAGAAGGGCCAGACGATCGATCAGTGATCGGTCAAAAGCCTTTCAGTAGTGGTTATCTCGCTTCCTCACTGTTTCTGCTTGTGGATTCTCATTTTTATAGAAATTTAGACGCTAACCTAAAAGGTTTCTATGATAGTAGAAGCTTCCGAGGAGACATACCACAGATTACAGGTTTCTCTGGGACTCGGCCCAATGCTGTGCGGTCCGGATGTGAATTTTATCTATTCTGAAACGGTTGAAGGGAAAAAGATTTCACTCCCCTAAAAATCAGTCAGATTTAAACACTTGGTGATGCCATGTATTCTAATAAGATTGATTTAGCTGGAAAACACTAGGAATAGAAAATACCTAAGGATGAGTTTGACAGGAGGCCTCATTTGCCTCATTATAGAGAGGGATTTGAATTCAGTACTGAGCGAATCGAGCTTGAAGCAGAATTAGATAAAAAAATTAACGAGCATAGTGCTTTTAGCGGCTCTTGGATTGAAAATAAGCTTATCCCCTTTTAAGAAACGAGGTAACAATTATTTCAGTTTGATGGAGCAATATGAGAATGGCATCTCCTAATTCTGAGTTAAAAATTCTAGGGGATGGTATGATGTCTCTGCATAGTAGTTTTTATCGAATCAGGAGACATTTATGTTAAAATTATCTCCCCTGAAAATATAAGTCGGTTAAAGAATCAGGAAAACGATTTTAAATCAGTTTTGAAGCATTACTTGGCAATTAGGTCTCTACCAGATGGGTGGTATGGCCTATTCGATGATGGGAAACAAGTATCTGAGACTGTTGAAATTCGGAATGGAAAGGTTAGGGGTGAAAGGAGACATGGTAAAAGGAAAAATAAAATTTAATCATCAGTTATGGCGTCAACTTGGCTTATTTACGGCCTATGTTTTGACCCTATTGATGTCACCGTTTTATATATATCAAAAAATAGGGGAGAATGATTCGGCACGGTTTACGATTTTCCTAGGTGAACATTCTCTCTACAATGCCAAAGAGTTCGAAGGTCTTCTTAATTCCTATTTCACCATTTCACTAGTGATTCTTTTCGTATTACCAGTACTTGCTATTTTTTTAAAATATCTTCTAGATAAAACAGGCTATCCTTTGCTGGCGCATCTTCAATCACTGTTAATTTTTGTAGCCTGTAGCATTATTTTAATCTTCACCATGTTTTCTATGACTGTTCAAATAGACCTCCTACGGTTGGAATGGGGATTTTACTTATGTCAAGCCTTCTATTGGATTTTTATCCTCAGAGAGTGGTGGAATGTCAGTGGGATTGTTTATAGACGAAATCATCCTTTAGAAGATGAAAGAGCATAAGAGAAGTAGCAATCGGCAGAATAAACCTATTTCTACATAAGAATAAACATTCCTCAATTTCAAACCAGAGCCGTCAGGCTCTTTTTTGTGAGAAATTGCACTTTTCTATGGTCGCCACTAGATTTTTTACTGAAAATCTAGTAGAATAAAATAGATAAACGGGGGGAACCTCGGAGAATAAAAAGGAGATCCATCTAATGGTAAAATTGGTTTTTGCTCGCCACGGTGAGTCTGAATGGAACAAAGCTAACCTTTTCACTGGTTGGGCTGATGTTGATTTGTCTGAAAAAGGTACACAACAAGCGATCGACGCTGGTAAATTGATCAAAGAAGCTGGTATCGAATTTGACCAAGCATACACTTCAGTGTTGAAACGTGCGATCCGAACCTGACAAACCTTGGCGCTTGAAAGCTTCTGACCAATTGTGGGTTCCAGTTGAAAAATCATGGCGCTTGAACGAACGTCACTACGGTGTTTGACTGGTAAAACAAAGCAGAAACTGCTGAAAAATACGGAGACGAACAAGTTCACATCTGGCGTCGTTCCTACGATGTATTGCCTCCTGCAATGGACCGTGATGATGAACACTCAGCACACACTGACCGTCGTTACGTCTTCACTTGACGATTCAGTGATTCCAGAATGCTGAAAGCTTGAAGTTACTTTTGGAACGTGCCCTTCCATTCTGGGAAGATAAAATCGCTCCAGCTCTTAAAGACGGTAAAAACGTATTCGTAGGAGCACACGGTAACTCAATCCGTGCCCTTGTAAAACACATCAAACAATTGTCAGACGACGAAATCATGGATGTGGAAATCCCTAACTTCCCACCATTGGTATTCGAATTTGACGAAAAATTGAACGTTGTAAAGAGATACTATCTTGGTAAGTAAGATAGCGTGATTCGTTATCCATAAACAAAAAGAAAGCTGACTTCGGTCAGCTTTTTATGTTCATCCTTAGACCGAGCCG
The DNA here is from genome assembly GCA_047241705.1 of Streptococcus sp. Classification (GTDB taxonomy): domain Bacteria; phylum Bacillota; class Bacilli; order Lactobacillales; family Streptococcaceae; genus Streptococcus. Next base: position 1,981 of record JBKTJB010000001.1, on the reverse strand, counting down.
CTTTTGGGTTTTTCAAGGGTTCCCCTAAAAATGTTATAATAGAGTGTTACTAAATTGGGTTCCAGTAGCCCTGAAAGGAAAAGAAAATGACAAAATCATTCTACATCACAACCCCTATCTATTACCCATCTGGTAAATTGCATATTGGTTCAGCTTACACAACGATCGCCTGTGACGTCTTGGCGCGTTACAAACGTATGATGAACTACGATGTGTCTACCTGACTGGTCTTGATGAGCACAGTCAAAGATCCAGCAAAAAGCAGAAGAAGCTGGGATCACGCCGCAGGCTTGTAGATGGGATGGCGGTTGGAGTGAAAGAACTCTGGCAATTACTCGATATCTCATATGATAAATTCATCCGTACGACAGACGATTACCATGAAAAAGTGGTGGCTCAGGTCTTTGAACGCTTGCTTGCGCAAGACATGACATCTACCTGGGTGAGTACTCTGGCTGGTATTCAGTCTCTGATGAAGAGTTCTTTACAGAAAGCCAATTGGCTGAGGTTTTCCGTGATGAGAATGGCAAGGTCATCGGTGGGGTAGCCCCATCAGGCCACGAAGTAGAATGGGTCTCTGAAGAATCTTACTTCCTTCGCCTCAGCAAAAATACCAAGAGACCGCTTGGTTGAATTTTTCAAATCTCAAGCCGCGAATTTCATCACGCCAGATGGCCGTCTCAATGAAATGTTGAAAAACTTCATCGAGCCAGGTTTGGAAGACTTAGGCAGTATCTCGGACCACCTTTACCTGAGGGAGTGCCAGTCCCATCTAATCAAAACGCGTGGTCTATAGTGTGGATCGATGCCCTTCAACTTAACTATCGTGACCGCTCTTGGTTACGGTCAAGAGAAGATCATGAAAACTTTGACAAATTCTGGAACTGCGAACCGTCTTCCACATGGTCAGGAAAAAGACATCCTTCGTTTCCACTCCATCTACTGGCCAATCCTTCTCATGATGTTGGATATCAAATTGCCAGAACGCTTGATTGCCCTATGGTTGGTTTGTCATGAAAGACGGCAAGATGTCGAAGTCTAAAGGGAATGTCATCTACCCAGAAATGTTGGTGGAACGCTTCGGCTTGAGATCCACTTCGTTACTACCTCATGCGCAGTTTGCCAGTTGAAGTTTCCAGATGGAACACTTCACCCCAGAAGACTACGTGGCTCGCATCAACTGTAAGTTGGCCCGATGACCCTGACCTCCTTAACCGGACGGTGGCCGTGATCTGACAAATACTTTGGTGGTCAAGTTCAGCTTATGTCGAAAATGTTACACCGCACTTGATGCAGATTTGGCTAAAGGTGGTTGAAGAAAACATCGCTGAATACCACAAGCAAATGAATGCGGTTGATTACCCACGCGCTTTGGAAGCCTGTATGGAACATCATCTCTCGTACCAACAAGTACATCGATGAGACAGCGCCTTGGGTCCTCGCTAAAGAAGATGGTGACAAGGAACAATTGGCAGCGGTCATGGCTCACTTGGCAGCTAGCCTTCCGTTGTCGTGGCTCACTTGATCCAACCATTCATGATGAACACACTCAAACGCCATCTGTGGAACAGCGGCTTGGGCTTGGACTTCGATCTTGAAAACTTGACCTAACCAGGCTTCCTGAAAATGTCACAGTGGTTGCCAAAAGAACTCAATCTTCCACGTCTCACGATATGGAAGAAGAAATTGCCACCATCAATCTCAAATATGACTGCTGGAAAACCACAGAAAAAGAATGGATTCAGAAGAAGTGGAACTCAAGTCTGAAAAGATGAGATCAAGTTTGAAGACTTTTACGATAGAGTTGAAATCCGTGTAGCGAAGTCAAAGAAGTGGAACGCGTCGAAGGATCAGACAAATTGCTTCGCTTCCGCCTTGACGCTGGTGACGGTGAAGATCGTCAAATCCTCTCTCAGCGCCGCCCCAGGTGCTGGTGTTACCCGTGGGAATGAATCCTTTTAACCTTAGCAATGCGGCAACC